>NZ_CP061378.1:0-1318000 GCF_015624485.1 Bradyrhizobium genosp. L | reverse complement strand
GATCATGGCGGGCCTGCCGCTCGGCAAGCAGAACCTGATGGACCACGACTACATCCCGGTCGGCCCGCTGCTGCCGCTCCGCCTGCTTCTCGCCCCCCCTGAACGCGCGCCGGCGTCACACTAGACCGACAAGGACATCCGATCATGCCACCCGGCTTCAATCTTCCATTCGTCCTCAGCGTCGCCGGTGCCTTCGTGGCCAGCGCGGTGGTGGCCGCAACCTATGTCTGGCCGGCGATCCGCACGATGCCGCGCCATGACGCCTTGCGGCTGCTCGCGGCCTTCCATGCGTTCAGGTTCGAGGGGTTGAACTTCATGGTCGCAGGCTTCGTGTCGGCGCAGCTGAGCCCGGATTTCGCCGCCCAGGTCGGCTGGGGCGATTTCATCGCCGCCGTTCTCGCGCTCGTTTCCATGGCAGCGCTGTCCTGGCGTTGGCCGATCGCGATTCCGACGGTCTGGATCTTCAATGTCTGGGGCACGCTGGACCTGCTGAATGCCTACTATAGGGGCGTGAAGATTGGAGAGCCCGGCCTGTTCGGCGCCGCCATCTATATTCCGGCGCTGTACGTGCCGCTGCTGCTGGTCAGCCACGTGCTGATGTTCATGCTCCTGACGCGGCGAACGACAGTGGATGCGCAAGCAGAGGCGTAGGATGGGTAGAGCGAAGCGAAACCCATCAATCCATATCCGCGGCTCGAACGATGGGTATCGCTTCGCTCCACCCATCCTACGAAGCTTCGCGCGCCTCGGGATGACGAGCTAGACTAGAACGGCAGCGCGACGCCCGTCTTGATTTCCTTCAGGATCACGTTGGTGCGGACGTGGCGGATGCCGGGGATGCGGAACATGAAGTCATCGAGGAATTTGTTGTAGGCGTCCATGTCGCGCACGACGACGCGGAGGTGATAGTCGGCATCGCCGGTCGTCGCGAAGCATTCCAGCACCTCGCGGCGCTGCGTCACGCGCGCGACGAACTCGTCGACGAAGGTGGTGTCGTGGCGCTCCAGCGAGACGTGCAGGATCGCCGAAGTGGCAAAGCCGGCCGGCTGCCGCGCGACCAGCGCCGAATAGCCGGAGATGATTCCGGACTCCTCCAATGCGCGAACGCGACGCCAGCAGGCCGAGGTCGACATGCCGACGGTATCCGCGAGCTGCTGGTTGGTGGCGCGGCCGTCTTTCTGCAATTCGGCGAGAATCTTCTCGTCCTGCTCTTCAACCATGGGAAGGCTCCATTTTGGTTAACTCTACCGTATTTAGCTATGTATAGCGATTTTCTACCGAAATAGCCCTCCGTTAGGACAGATAGGTAAGACCTACCAAATCCCCAGGCGTAGCGTTGTCCCCAGAGATCACCTCGATTCCCAAGGGGTCCCTCATGGGCCAGATGCTGCAGCTCGACGCTTACCGACTCTCCGACCGCTACAGCCGCGAGCGCGGCCGCGTCTTCCTCACCGGCACGCAGGCGATCGTCCGCATCGCGCTCGACCAGGCGCGCCGCGATCGCGCGGCCGGGCTCTCCACCGCCGGCTTCATCTCGGGCTACCGCGGCTCGCCGCTCGGCGGCGTCGATCTCGAACTGTGGAAGATCAAGGATGAACTGAAGGAGAGCCGCATCGAATTCCTGCCCGCTGTCAACGAGGACCTTGCGGCGACTGCCGTGCTCGGCTCGCAGCAGGTGGAGACGCAACGGGATCGCGAGGTCGAGGGCGTGTTCGGGCTGTGGTACGGCAAAGGGCCCGGCGTCGATCGCTCCGGCGATGCGCTCAAGCACGGCAACGCCTATGGCTCGTCGCCGCATGGCGGCGTGCTGGTCGTCGCCGGCGACGATCATGGCTGCGTGTCGTCGTCGATGCCGCACCAGTCCGACGTGGCCTTCATGAGCTGGTTCATGCCGACGCTGCATCCGGCCGATGTCGGCGAATACCTCGCCTTCGGCGAATACGGCTACGCGCTGAGCCGCTTCTCCGGCATGTGGGTCGGCTTCAAGGCGATCTCGGAGATCGTGGAATCCGGCGCATCGGTGGAGCTCCGCGCGCCGCGCGTGTTCGCAACGCCGGAGTTCACGCCGCCGCCGGGCGGCCTGCACTATCGCTGGCCGGATCTGCCGGGGCCGCAGATCGAGGAGCGGCTGGAGGCGAAGAAGCACGCGGTCTACGCCTTCGCAAAGGCCAATCCGATCGACCGCCGCATCTACGATGTCAGGGATGCGACCTACGGCATCGTCACCACGGGCAAGGCGCATCTCGACCTGATGGAGGCGCTGCGGCTGGTCGGGCTCGATGAAGCCAGTTGCCGCCGCTACGGCATCGACATCTACAAGGTCGGCATGGTGTGGCCGCTCGCGCTGCACGATGCGATGGAATTCGTGAAGGGCAAGCGCGAGATTCTGGTGGTCGAGGAGAAGCGCGGCATCATCGAGAGCCAGTTCAAGGAATATTTCTACGACTATCCCGGATCGAAGCCGGAGCGGATGGTCGGCAAGCATGACGAGACGGGCGCGCGGCTGATATCCTGGACCGGCGAATTGTCGCCGCGGATGCTTGCCGACGTGCTGGCACGGCGGCTCGATCCGATGTTTCCGGAGTTGCGATTGGCGCAACGCGTCGCTGCGCTGGCGCCGGACCAGGATCGCACCATCGCGGTGCCGGGCGCGACGCGCACGCCGTATTTCTGCTCGGGCTGCCCGCACAACACATCCACGAAGGTGCCCGAAGGCTCCAAGGCGCTGGCCGGCATCGGCTGCCATTTCATGGCGAGCTGGATGGACCGCGAGACCTCGTCGCTGATCCAGATGGGCGGCGAAGGCGTCAACTGGGCGGCATCATCGAAATTTACCGGCAACAGCCATGTGTTCCAGAATCTCGGCGAAGGCACCTACTATCATTCCGGCTCGATGGCGATCCGGCAGGCGATCGCGGCCCAAGCCAACATCACCTACAAGATCCTGTTCAACGATGCGGTGGCGATGACCGGCGGCCAGCCGGTCGATGGGCCCGTCAGCGTACAGGCGATCGCGCACAGCGTCCGCGCCGAGGGCGTGGCGCGGATCGCGCTGGTGTCGGATGAGCCTTCGCATGTCTCGCCGGCGGAGCTGCCTGCAGGCGTCACTATCCATCCGCGCGAGGAGATGGACGCCGTGCAGCGCGAGCTGCGCGAGGTCAAGGGCGTCACCGTGCTGATCTATCAGCAGACCTGCGCCACCGAAAAGCGGCGGCGGCGCAAGCGCGGCACGATGGCCGATCCGGCGCGCTTCGCCATGATCAATGACCTCGTCTGCGAAGGCTGCGGCGACTGCTCGGTGGAATCGAATTGCCTCAGCGTCGAGCCGAAGGAGACGCCGTTCGGCCGCAAGCGCAAGATCAACCTCTCGACCTGCAACAAGGACTTTTCCTGCCTCAACGGCTTCTGCCCGAGCTTTGTCACCATCGAGGGCGGCAAGCGGCGGGCGAAGGCGGCAAGCGCAATCGATCCGATCGTGCGTGCCGCAACGCTGCCGGCGCCGGCGTTTTTCGCGCTGGAGCGGCCCTACGACCTGCTCGTCACCGGCGTCGGCGGCACCGGCGTGATCACGGTCGGCGCACTGATCGCGATGGCCGCGCATCTCGAAGGCCGCGGCGCCTCCGTGCTCGACTTCACCGGCTTTGCGCAGAAATTCGGACCCGTGCTGAGTTTCCTGCGGCTGGCGGCAACGCCTGACGCGTTGCATCAGGTGCGGATCGACCAGGGCGCGGCGAATGCGCTGATCGGCTGCGACCTCGTGGTCAGCTCGTCGGCAAAAGCGTCCGGCACCTATCGCCGGGGCATGCGCGCGGCGATCAACATCGCGGAGATGCCGACCGGCGACGTGGTTCGCTTCCGCGACGCCGACCTCGCCTCGCCGGTGCGCTTGCGGGCGATCGAACGGGTGATCGGCCCGGATAATCTCGTCACCATCGATGCCAACGCGCTGGCCGAACGACTCACCGGCGACAGCGTGTACGCCAATATCATGATGCTCGGCTTCGCCTGGCAGCAGGGGCTGGTGCCGGTCTCGCTCGAGGCGCTGACGCGCGCGATCGAGCTGAACGGCGTGACGGTGGAGCGCAACAAGCAGGCGCTGGCCTGGGGCCGGATCGCATTTGCCGATCCGGAGTTTTTGCCGAAGGGCGAAGATGCTGATGCCAAGGCATCGGAGACGCTGGACCAGGTCATTGCGCTGCGCGCCGATTTTCTCCGTGACTATCAGGATGAGGCCTATGCCGCGCGCTATCGTGCGACGGTCGATCGCGTGCGGCGCGCCGAGGCGGCACTGGGTAGCGAGAGCCTCACCGACGCCGTCGCGCGCTCACTGTTCAAGCTGATGGCCTACAAGGACGAGTACGAGGTGGCGCGGCTGCATATGCAGACGGGATTCCTCGACCAGCTGAAGCGCGAATTCGATGGCGACTTCACGGTGCAGTACCACCTGGCACCGCCGTTCCTCGCCTCGCGGCTGGATGCCCGCGGACGGCCGCGCAAGCGGGCGTTCGGGCAGTGGATCCAGACGCCGCTACGGCTGCTGGCGCGGCTCAAGCGGCTGCGCGGCACGGCGTTCGACGTGTTCGGCTACACCGCTGAACGGCGCGCCGAGCGTGAGCTGATCAGCTGGTATGAGGCGCTGATCGACACCATGCTCGGCAAGCTCGATTCGGCGCGGCTGCCCGATCTCGTCGCGCTTGCAAAGGCGCCGATGGAGATCCGCGGCTACGGGCCGGTGAAGGATGCGGCGATCGTAACGACCAGGGCGGAGGTGGCGCGGCTGACCGCGCAACTCACCTCCGCCCCGTCGGATACAGGCGATGGCTCAGGCCGCCGCGCTGCGCTTGGCGGGTGAGATCATGCCGACCACTGTTGTCGCGAGCACGGCGACCGCGATGTTGAGCAGGAGCGCACCAAGACCGACATAGAAGGCGTAGCTGCTATCGCCGAACGAGATGGTGGCGAGCGGCTTCAGCCCGTTGCTCCACGCCGTATAGGTGCCCCAGCCGATGCCGACGGCCCAGCCGAGCAGCAGGCCCTCGGCACGGAACCAGACGGTGAACAGGCCGAACACCAGCGCCGGCAAGGTCTGCACGATCCAGAGGCCGCCGAGCAGTTGCAGGTCGAGTGCATATTGCGTCGGCAGGAACAGGATGAAGGCCAGCGCGCCGACCTTCACCACCAGCGAGGTGATCTTGGCCACCGACGCTTCACCGGCATGCGAGATGCCCGGATTGACGTAGGACTTCCAGACATTGCGGGTGAACAGATTGGCGGCGCCGATGCTCATCACCGCCGCCGGCACCAGCGCGCCGATCGCGATCGCGGAGAACGCGAAGCCGGCGAACCATTCCGGGAACAGCGTCTTGAACAGCATCGGCACCACGTCGTTCGGCGACGTCACCTTCACCCCGGCGGCATAGGCCATGTAGCCGAGCAGCGCGATCAGGCCGAGCAACAGCGTGTAGGCCGGCAGCAGGATCGCGTTCTTGCGGATGGTATCCGCGGACTTCGAGGCGAAGATGCCGGTCAGCGTATGCGGATACATGAAGGCCGCGAGCGCCGAGCCGAGCGCCAGCGTCGCATAGGGCAGGTACTGCGCCGGCTTCAAGGTCAAGCCGGTCGCACCGCCCTTCGCGGTAAAGGCATCGCCGGCTGCCGAAAACACCGCGGCATAGCCGCCGAGCTTGGCGGGCACCACGACCACCGCCGTCAGCACCACGATGTAGATCATGATGTCCTTGACGAAGGCGATCAGCGCCGGCGCGCGCAGGCCGGAGCTGTAGGTGTAGAGCGCGAGGATCACGAAGGCGGCGATGATCGGCAGCTCGCCGGTCAAGCCCATCGCCTTGATCACGACCTCCATGCCGATCAATTGCAGCGCGATGTAGGGCATGGTGGCGACGATGCCGGTCAGCGCCACCGCAAGCTCGAGCGCGCGCGAGCCGTAGGCGGCGTGCACGACGTCGGCCGCGGTGACGTGCCCTGCGGCGTGCGCCTTCTTCCACAGCACCGGCATGACCGCGAACACGAAGGGATAGACGATGATGGTGTAGGGCAGCGCAAAGAAGCCGTAGGCGCCAACCGCATAGACCAGCGCCGGCACCGCAATCACGGTGTAGGCGGTGTAGAAATCGCCACCGACTAAGAACCAGGTGATCCAGGTGCCGAACTGGCGGCCGCCGAGGCCCCATTCGTCGAGATGTTCGCCGACCGGACCGGACTTCCAGCGCGCGGCGAAGAAGCCCATCACGGTGACGAGGGCAAAGAAGAAGATGAAGACGGAGAGCGCCACCCAGGCGACGTGATCGGTCATGTCAGCCCCTCACCGCGTCTCGTCGGCGTCGGGCTTGCGGCCGCGATAGACCAGCCAGATCAGCAGCGAGGAGATCGGCACCCAGGCGAGCTGGTACCAGTAGAAGAAGGGAAAGCCGAACAGCGACGGCTCGGCGAAATTATAGAACGGCACCCACAGCAAGCCGACGAACGGCAGCAACAACAGAATCCACATCACCCATTCTTTCGTCCACGGCCCAATCCAAGCCGGCGGTTCATTCTCCATTGTCCAGGGATCAACGACCCGGGAACTTGTTGGTTGCGTCTAGAATCACGGTTACGGCAGGGCGATGCACAAAGACGTGATCGTGCCTACTCCGCCTTGATGCCGGCGTCCTGGACCACCTTTCGCCAGCGCGCCTCCTCGCCGGCAAAGTAGCGGTCAAGCTCGGCCGGCGGAGCGGCGGCCATCACGAGACCCTCATTGACTGCGAGCTGCCTGAAGGCGTCCGACTGCACGGCTTTTGCGGCGGATTTGTTGAGGCGGTCGATGACATCGGGCGGCGTGTTCGCAGGCGCGAACAGGCCGTACCAGGATTCCGCGAGATAGCCCGGCACGCCAGCCTCCGCCACCGTCGGCAATTGCGGAAACGCCGCCGAACGCTCGGCCGAGGTCACCGCGATCGCGCGCAACTGTCCACTCGCGACCAGCGAGGCGCAGCTTGCGACCGTCGTGAACATCACCTGGATCTGGCCGCCGAGCAGATCGGTGATCGCCGGCGCGGCGCCCTTGTAGGGCACGGTCGTCAGATTGACGCCGGCCAAATGCTTGTAGAGCTCGCCGGCCAGATGCGCCGAGGTGCCGGTGCCATAGGTGCCGTAGGAGAATTTCTCCGGATCAGCCTTCGCGGCCGCGGTCAGGTCGGCGATCGACTTGATCGGCGAGGCCGGATTGACCACGACGACATTGAAGGAGCGCGCGACCAGCGCCACCGGCGCGAAATCCTTGTGCGGGTCATAGGGCAATTTACTGTAGAGGCTCGGATTCACTGCGTTGGCAAACGTGCCCATCAGCAGCGTGTAGCCGTCCGCGGGGCTGGTCGCAGCGCTCTGCGTGCCGATGATGGTGCCCGCGCCCGGCTTGTTCTCGATGATGACGGTGGCGCCGAGGTCCTTCTGCATCTCCTGCGCCAGCGTGCGCGCGACGACGTCGGTGCCGCCGCCCGGCGCGAACGGCACCACGATCTTGATGACGTGGTCGGGATAGGCGGCAAAAGCCGGCGCGTGCAGCAGCGCATTTGCTGCAATCGCGAAGACCATCGTGACGAGACGAAGCAGCATGGCAGGCCCCCGGCGGCGAGCGATGCAGCCTTCATACACGGCTGCGCCATGCAATGGACGATGAGTGGCATGACGCGGCGCGGACATGTGCCGCCTGATGCCATCGACTAGCATCCGCGCCGAAAATCATGTGGGAGGATGGTATGAGGCACTGGCTCGCCGGATTGATGCTGCTGATCGCACCACAAGCGTTCGCGCAGCAGGCGGTTCCCACCATCGCCTTCGAGTCCGTGCCCAATCCGCTCAAGCTGCCGACCAACATGTATTTCGGCGAGGCCTCGGGCGTCTCGCTCAATTCCAAGGGACACGTCTTCGTGCTGTCGCGCGGCAACACCAATGGCCCGGCCTATGCCGCCGCGGCGACGCAACTGCTCGAGTTCGACGCCCAAGGCAAATATGTCAGGGAGATCGGCAAGAACCTCTATGCCTGGTCGTTCGGGCACACCGTGAAGATCGATCCGCAGGACAATATCTGGGTCACCGACAAGGGTTCGGGCATGGTGATCAAGTTCGATCCCGAGGGCCGCGTCGTGATGGTGTTCGGCCGCAAGCAGGAGGCCTCCGACGAGGACACCGCGCCGCTGAAGCATCCGAAGCCGCCGCTGCCGGCCGAGGACGGCCGCTTCCGCCAGGTCACCGATGTCGCCTGCGACAAGGCCGGCGACACCTTCATCAGCGACGGCTACATCAATTCGCGCGTCGCCAAGGTCGACAAGGACGGCAACTGGCTGAAGTCGTGGGGCGACCGCGGCAAGGAGCCCGGCCAGTTCAACACGCCGCATTCGATCGCGACCGACGCCGACGACAATGTCTATGTCGCCGACCGTGGCAATCACCGCATCCAGGTGTTCGACAAGGACGGCAAATTCCTGCGCCAGTTCACGATCGACGTGCCGGTGCCGCCAGATGCCCGGCCCGCGATCGGCAAGATTCCCGACGAGGCGATGATGGCCGGCGGCACCTTCCATCCGGGCTCGCCCTGGGCGATCTGCATCACCCCGCCGCCGCACCAGGTGCTATACTCGTCGGACGCCTGGCCCGGCCGCATCTACAAGCTGTCGCTCGACGGCAAGGTGCTCGGCATGCTCGGGCAATCCGGCAAGCAGTTGAAGCAATTCGGCTGGATCCACGCGATGGCGTGCCCGTCGGAGAATGTGCTGTACGTCGCCGAGCTCTTGAACTGGCGGGTGCAGAAGCTGCTGCTGAAGCCGTGATGTTGTAGCTTCGTAGGGTGGGCAAAGCGCAGCGTGCCCACCCTCCCGAGCACGTCACTTGACGGTGGGCACGCTTCGCTTTGCCCACCCTACGCAGTGCTGCTGCCAATCCCGTCATCCTGAGGTGCGAGCTCTTGCGAGCCTCGAAGGATGCACGGCCCGGGCGGTGGCCGTCGATCCTTCGAGACGCCGCTGCGCGGCTCCTCAGGATGACGGTGATGGATTGAGCACGCGGCTCTCTCAACCATCATCACGAATACGGATTGATCAGCTTCTGCTGCTCGGTCGCATGGCGCACCAGGAGGTCGATGAAGGTGCGCACCTTGGCCGACAGATGATGGCGGTGCGGATAGACCGCGTTCATCGTCAACTCGACCGGCCGGTATTCCGGCAGCAGGCGAACCAGCGCGCCGGATTCCAGATCGTCGCGGATGAGGAACCCTGCGGCCAGCCAGACACCGACGCCGGCCAGCGCTGCGAGCCGCAGCGTCTCGCCGCTGTTGGAGATCAGATTGCCGGAGACCCGCACCGAGGCCGGCATGCCCTTGCGGTCGGTGAAGCGCCACTCGTCGCGGAAGGGATAATTGACGTGCTGAACGCAATTGCGCGCCTGCAGATCGGCGAGTTGCTCGGGTTTGCCGTGCTGTTCGATATAGCCGTGCGAGCAGCACAGCACGTGGCGCCAGGTGGCGATGTTGCGCACGATCAGGCTGGAGTCGGGCGGCGGGATCATCCGCACCGCGAGATCGTAATTCTCGTCGATCAGATCGACATTACGCTCGCCGATGGTGAGGTCGACCTTGACCTCGGGATAGGTCGCCAGGAACTCGGCGACCGCGGGCGACAGGAACTGGACGATATGGGTGTTGGTGTAGATCCGCAGCGTGCCGCGCGGCACCGATTGCAGGGCGCCGGCGATGTCGTCGGCCTGCTCGATATCGGCCAGGATCTGGACTGAGCGGTCGTAATAGACCTGGCCGACCTCGGTCAGGCTGACCTTGCGCGTGGTGCGGTTGAGCAGCCGCACGCCAAGCCGATCCTCCAGCGCCTGGACATGGTTGCTGACCATGGTGGTCGACATGTTGAGCTTGCGGCCGGCCGCGGAAAAGCCTCCGGCGTCCACGACGCGGACAAAGGCGGTCAGGCTGGTCAGGCGATCCATGCGGCAAGTCTTGGGTCGGCAAGTTCCGGATTATCGGCGCTGGCTTGATAATGCTTCCAGTTTTTCCGGGATTATCACAGCGGGGAGGATATTGCATCAAAGGGGCCGTAACTGGCGCCCTTTCTGGAAGGACGCGAAGCGCTCGACCAGGAGGATGCGATGTCGACGGCAACCTATGTCACTGAGGAAACTGCCAAAACCAGCCTGCGCCCATCCCGCAGGGCGATCAAGCGGGCGGCCCTCGCCCTTGCCGTGGCGCTCGGTATCGCCGTCGCCGGCGACTTCGGCTACGACTATTTCACCACCGGCCGCTACCTGGAATCGACCGACGACGCCTATGTGAAGGCGGACTCCACGATCATCGCCCCGAAAGTATCGGGCTATATCGCGCGGGTGCTGGTGACCGACAACCAGCCGGTGAAGGCCGGGCAGGTGCTGGCGCAGATCGACGACCGCGATTACCGCACCGCGCTCAGCCAGGCCAAGGCGGATGTCGATGCCGCAACAGCCTCGGTGCGCAACCTCGATGCGCAGCTCGCACTGCAGCAGCCGGTGATCGCGCAGAGCAAGGCCGACGTCGACGCCGCCGAGGCCAATCTGAAATTCGCGCAGGAGGAACAGGCCCGCTACGACGGGCTGATGAAGTCCGGCTCCGGCACCATCCAGCGCGCGCAGCAGACCGATGCGGCGTTGCGCGCCAACACCGCGCAGCTGGAGGGCGCGAAATCCGCAGCTGTAGCGGCCGAACGCAAGCTCGATGTGCTGAGCACGCAGCGCGCCCAGGCCACAGCACAGCTCGATCATGCCCGCGCAGTCGCGCAGCAGGCCGAGCTGAACCTGTCCTACACCGAGATCACCGCGCCTGTGGACGGCACCGTGGGCGCCCGCACGCTGCGGGTCGGCCAGTATGTGCAGGCCGGCACCCAGCTGATGGCGGTGGTGCCGCTCGATGCGGTCTATGTGGTCGCCAATTTCAAGGAAACCCAGCTCACCCATGTACGCAACGGCCAGCCGGTCGAGCTCACCGTCGACAGTTTCCGCAACACCACGCTGAAAGGCCATGTCGACAGCCTGTCACCGGCCAGCGGCCTCGAATTCGCGCTGCTGCCGCCCGACAACGCCACCGGCAACTTCACCAAGATCGTGCAGCGCGTGCCGGTGAAGATCGTGCTCGACGACCACAAGCTTGCCGGCTTGCTGCGCCCGGGCATGTCGGCGCTGCCGACCGTCAATACCAAGGCGACGGTGATGGCGGAGGGCGACGAGAAGCGACGCGTGGCGTCGGCGGCGCGGGCGAATGGGGGATAGCGCTGCGGCGCCTGCTCCCTAAACCAGCGTCGTCCCGGCGAAGGCCGGGACCCATACTCCGCGGCAGAAGTTGTGAAACGCGCCTCGTCGGTCGAGCTGCGCGCAGCAACCGTGATTTGTGATTATGGGTCCCGGCCTTCGCCGGGACGACGCTTTGGATACGGTGTGCCTGAGCGGGACGAGGTACCCGAGCCTCACCATCGGGCAACGATTATCAATCATCGCCCAACAATCCTTCCGCTCTTTCCCCGATTATCGAAGCCGGCTTCGTAATGCATCCTCTCTGCACCAACGCAGAGAATTCCGATGACCGCACTACAGCCTACAGCCAACCCTGCCGCCCTCAATGCGCCCGCAACGCCAGTCGCGCCCACGGTCTCCGCCAAGACCTGGATCGCGGTGATCGGCGCCAATCTCGGGGCGTTCATGGCGGTGCTCAACATCCAGATCGTCAACGCCTCGCTTGCCGACGTGCAGGGCGCAATCGGGGCCGGCATCGATGACGGCGGCTGGATCTCGACCTCGTATCTGATCGCCGAGATCATCGTGATCCCACTGAGCGGCTGGCTCGCCCAGGTGTTCTCGGTGCGCAAATATCTGCTCGTCAATGCCGTCCTGTTCCTGGTGTTCTCGGCGGCCTGCGCGCTGGCGCAGGACCTGCCGCAGATGATTGTGTTGCGCGCCGTGCAGGGGTTCTGCGGCGGCGTGCTGATCCCGCTGGCATTCACGCTGATCATCACGCTGCTGCCGCGGGCGAAGCAGCCGATCGGGCTGGCGCTGTTTGCGATCTCGGCGACGTTCGCGCCGGCGATCGGCCCGACCATCGGCGGCTATCTCACCGAGAACTGGGGCTGGCAGTACATCTTCTATGTCAACCTGGTGCCCGGCGCGATCATGATCGGCATGCTGTACTTCTCGCTGGAGTCGAGCCCGATGAAGCTCTCGCTGCTCCGCCAGGGCGACTGGTTCGGCATCGTCACCATGGCGATCGGGCTTGCCGCGCTGCAGACCGTGCTCGAAGAGGGCAACAAGGACGACTGGTTCGGCTCGGACTTCATCGTCCGCCTGTCCGTCATCGCGGCGGTGGCGCTGACCGCCTTCCTGGTGATCGAGCTCACCACGGAGAAGCCGCTGCTCAATCTGCGCCTGCTGGTGCGGCGCAATTTCGGCTTCGGCATGCTGGCGAATTTCCTGCTCGGCGTCGCGCTGTACGGCTCGGTGTTCATCCTGCCGCAGTATCTGTCGCGCATCCAGGGCTACAATGCCGAGCAGATCGGCATGGTGCTGGCGTGGACCGGATTGCCGCAGCTGTTGCTGATCCCGCTGGTGCCGCGGCTGATGCAGCGCTTCGATGCCCGGATCCTGATTGGCGCAGGCTTTGCGCTGTTCGCCGGCTCCAACTTCATGAACATCTTCATGACCAACGACTACGCCACCGACCAGCTGTTCTGGCCCAACATCGTCCGCGCCATCGGTCAAGCACTGGTGATGGCGCCGCTGTCCGCGGTCGCGACGGCGGGCATCGAGCCGGAGAATGCGGGCTCCGCCTCCGGCCTGTTCAACATGATGCGCAATCTCGGCGGCGCCGTCGGCATCGCCATCCTGCAAACGCTGCTGACCAAGCGCGAACAGTATCACTCCAACGTGCTGAGCGAGCAGATCTCGCTGTTCGATCAGGCGACCCGCACCCGGATCGACCAGCTGACCCAGTATTTCATGAGCCACGGCGTCGCCAACCAGCTCGATGCCACCAGCCGCGCCTTCGTCGCGATCGGCAAGATCGTGCAGAAGCAGTCCTTCATCCTCGCCTTCAGCGACACCTTCTACCTGCTCGGTGCCGCCCTGATCGTGGCGCTGATCGCGGGACTGTTCTTGAAGAAGCCCGGCGCGCTCGCCGGCGGCGGCGCGCACTAATTTCAGTCATCAGGCAAAGGAGAACCGCCATGAAGCCCCGCATGAACTTCTACCAAGCCGCCCCCGAGACCATCAAGGCGCTGGTCGCCGTGGAAAACCAGATCAGCGCCAGCGGCCTCGAGCAGTCGCTGATCGAGCTGGTCAAGACCCGCGCCTCGCAGATCAATGGCTGTGCCTATTGCATCAACATGCACACCGACGACGCCCGCAAGCACGGCGAGACCGAACAGCGGCTCTATCTCCTCAACGCCTGGCGCGAATCGCCGCTTTATTCGGATCGCGAGCGCGCCGCGCTGGCCTGGACCGAAGCACTGACGCTGGTCGCGAAAACCCACGCGCCCGACGCCGACTACGATGCGGTGCACGCCCAGTTCTCGGACACCGAGCTGGTCAACCTCACCACGCTGATCGGAGCGATCAACGCCTGGAACCGGATCGCGATCGGCTTCCGTGCAGTGCATCCCGTGAAGGTGAAGGTTGCGGCGTGAGGGCATCGCTGCCCGGCCCACACTCCGCTGTCATGCCCCGCCTTGAGCGGGGCACCCAGTACGCCGGGGCCTTTCGGCTCAAGCACTGCTGTCTCTGGAATACTGGGTCACCCGGTCAAGCCGGGCGACGACACTGGAGAATGCGGAACAATTAGACCGCCGTCGCCTTGGCGAACTCGACATAGATCTCGCGCAAACGCTCCGTCATCGGGCCGACCTTGCCGTTGCCGACCGGCTTGCCGTCGACCTTGACCACGCCCTGCACGAACACCGAGGCGCTGGTGATGAAGGCTTCCTTGGCGGCGAGCGCCTCTTCCACCGTGAAGGCGCGTTCCTCGATGCGGAGCTGGCGCTCCTCGGCGAGCTTGACCACCGCCTTGCGGGTGCAGCCGGGCAGGATCTCGTTGCCGTTCTGTCGGGTCACGATGACGTCGTCCTGGGTGACGATGAAGGCCGACGACGACCCGCCTTCGGTGACCTTGCCGTCCTCGATCATCCAGGCCTCGCCGGCGCCCGCCGCCGCGGCAGCCTGCTTGGCCAGCACTTGCGCGAGCAGCGCCACACTCTTGATGTCGCGACGTTCCCAGCGGATGTCCGGCACGGTGATGACGTTGATGCCTGATTTGGCCGACGGCGCGTTGATGATGTCCTTTTCGGAAGTGAACATCACCAGCGTCGGCGTGACGTCGGCCTTGGGGAACGGGAAGTCGCGGCCCTTGTCGGCGCCGCGGGTGACTTCGAGATAGACCATGCCGTTGACGAGGTTGTTGCGCGCAACGAGCTCCTTCTGGATCGCCTCGATCCGCTCCAGCGTCTCCGGCAGCGCCAGCTCGATCTCGCCGACCGAGCGCTTCAGCCGTGCCAGATGCGAGGCGTTGTCGATCAACTTGCCGTCGAGCACCGCCGCCACTTCGTAGATGCCGTCGGCGAACAGGAAGCCGCGGTCGAACACCGAGACCTTGGCCTCGGAGTGCGGCACGAACGAGCCGTTGACGTAAGCGATCTTTTCCACGCGAGTTCTCCTGCGGACGAAGGGCTGGTTCTGCCCTTTCCTATACGCAAATTGTTAATGCGGATAAACCCTCCGGCGCAACGCCAGCCGCACGAATCCCCCTCGTCGTCCCGGCGAAGGCCGGGACCCATTACCACAGGGTTGAGTTGTTAAAGAAAGCTGCGGCTCCAGCGTAGCACAACAATGACCTTCAGTGGTTATGGGTCCCGGCTCCCGTGCGCAATTGCGCACTAGGCCGGGACGACATCGCATACGTTGCGTCATCGAGAATTGTGCATCCACATCCTCTCAGGATGACGGATTTGGCCGATGTGGCCCCTCAGTGCTGCAAGATCTTCGACAAGAACTTCTGCGCGCGGTCGCTGCGGGGGGTGCCGAAGAAGTCGGCCTTCTTGGCATCCTCGACGATCTCGCCGCGGTCCATGAAGATGACGCGGTCGGCGACCTTGTTGGCAAAGCCCATTTCGTGGGTGACGACCATCATGGTCATGCCCTCGCGGGCGAGGTCGACCATCACGTCGAGCACCTCGCTGATCATTTCGGGATCGAGCGCCGAGGTCGGCTCGTCGAACAGCATCGCGATCGGGTCCATGGCGAGCGCCCGCGCGATCGCGACGCGCTGCTGCTGGCCGCCGGACAACTCCGCCGGAAACTTCTTGGCGTGATCGTTCAAGCCCACCCGGTCCAGCAGCTTCATGCCCTTGGCGAGCGCGTCGTCATGCTTGCGGCCCAGCACTTTTTCCTGCGCCAAGCAGAGATTGTCGATGATGCGCAGATGCGGGAACAGCTCGAAATGCTGAAACACCATGCCGACGCGGGAGCGCAGCTTCGGCAAATTGGTCTTGGGATCGTTGACCTTGATGCCGTCGAGCGTGATGTCGCCGCCCTGGATCGGCTCCAGCGCGTTGACGCATTTGATCAGGGTCGACTTGCCCGAACCTGACGGACCGCAGACCACCACCACCTCGCCCTTGGCGACGCTGGTGGTGCAGTCCTTCAGCACCTGGAAGCTCGGCCCGTACCATTTGTTGATGTGGTTGATCTCGATCATGATGGCTCAACGGTTGCAGCTAATACGGTGCGTCACCTCTCCCATCGGGAGAGGTCGGATCGCGTCAGCGATCCGGGTGAGGGGTTTTGCTCCATCGATGGACCAGGACCCCTCACCCGGCGCTGCGCGCCGACCTCTCCCTGTGGGAGAGGTGAAGAAGTCCGTCGCTCGAACCATCGATGCCATGGCGCTATCTGACAATGGCAATGCGCGCCTGCAGGCGGCGGACGCCGAAGGACGCGATACAGGAAATGACGAAGTAGACCAGCGCGGCGAACAGGTACATCTCGACCAGGCGGCCGTCGCGCTGCGCAACCTTGCTGGCGGCGCCGAGGAAATCCGGGATCGACAGCACGTAGACCAGCGAGGTGTCCTGGAACAGCACGATGGTCTGCGTCAGCAGCACCGGCAGCATGTTGCGGAACGCCTGCGGCAGCACGATGTAGCGCATGGTCTGCGCGTAGGTCAGGCCGAGCGCGTTGGCCGCGGCCGGCTGGCCGCGCGAGATCGACTGGATGCCGGCGCGCATGATCTCGGAGAAATACGCCGCCTCGAATGCGATAAAGGTGATCAGCGAGGAAGCGAAGGCGCCGACGCTGATCGGCCGCGACGCGCCGGTCAGCCACTGCCCGATATAGGGCACCAGGAAGTAGAACCAGAAGATCACCAGCACCAGCGGCAGCGAACGTATGAAGTCGACATAGAGGCCCGCGATGCGCCCGAGCACCTTGTAACTGGACAATCGCATCAGCGCGATCAGCGTGCCGAACACCAGGCCGCCGAACGCAGCCAGCGCCGTCAGGGTCAGCGTGAAGCGCATGCCCTCGAGGAACAGATAGGGCAGCGCGCGGCGAATGACGTCGAAATCGAAATTGCCGAGCATCGTCATTTGCCCGTGATGTAGCCGGGGATCGCGACATAACGCTCGAGGAAGCGCATGCCGGTCACCACGACGAAATTGAGAAGGAGATAGAGCACGGTCGCCGCGGTGAACGCCTCGAACACCTGGAAGGAGAATTCCTGCATCGAGCGCGCCTCGCCGGTCAGCTCGATCAGGCCGATGGTGATGGCGACCGCGCTGTTCTTGATGGTGTTGAGGAATTCGGAGGTCAGCGGCGGCAGGATGATGCGGAACGCCATCGGCAGCAGCACGTAGCGATAGGTCTGCACGGTGGTGAGCCCGAGCGCGGTCGCAGCCTGCTTCTGGCCGCGCGGCAGCGAGCCAATGCCGGCCTGCAATTGCACGGCGACACGCGCCGACATGAAGAAGCCGATGCCGACCGCAGCCGTCCAGAACGGTGCGTTCGGCATTTGCTTCAGCCAAAGCCCGGCGGATCTCGGTAGCAACTCCGGCAGCACGAAGAACCACAGGAAGAGCTGCACCAATAGCGGCATGTTGCGGAAGAATTCGACCCAGCAGAAGCCGATCCACGACGCCGTCTTCGACGGCAGCGTGCGCAGCACGCCGATCACCGTCCCCGCGACCAGTGCGATGATCCAGGCGAGCACCGACGTTTTCAGGGTGACCACCAGTCCCGCCAGCAACAGGTCGAGATAGGTGCCGGTCCCCATCGGATTCGGCTCAAGGAAGATGTGCCAGTTCCAGTTGTAGTTCACAGGTCCCCCGCGCAGCGGCGCTGACGCATTACGCCAAGATCAGGCCCGGCGTCCATGCAAATGTCCGGCCATTCTCCTCCAAAAATGGCCGGACATTCTCAGTTCGAGCCCTCGTGGAAGCGCGACGAGCGCTCACACGAAGGCAGCAATTTACTTGTAGCTGTCCGGATCCGGCGAATCCGACGGCTTCGCGAATTCGTGCTTCAGCTCCGGCGCCATCTCGACCTTGAGGTTGAGGCCCTTCGGCGGGACCTTCTGCTCGAACCACTTGTTGTAGATCTTCTCGCCCTCGCCGCTTGTGTAGAGCGCGGCGGTGGCGGCATCGACGACCTTCTTGAACGGCGCGTCGTCCTTGCGCAGCATGATGCCGTACGGCTCCGGCTTGGAGAACGCGTCCTTGGAGATGACGTAGTCATCCGGCGACTTCGAGCCGGCGACCAGGCTCGAGAGCAGGATGTCGTCCATCACGAAGGCAACCGCGCGGTCGGTCTCGACCATCAGGAAGGCTTCGGCGTGATCCTTGGCCGGGATGATGTTGGCGCCGAGGTTGCGCGCGACATTGGCCTCGGTGAGCTGCTTGATGTTGGTGGTTCCGGCGGTCGAGACCACGGTCTTGCCCTTGAGGTCGTCGATCGACTTCAGGCCGCTCGACTTCTTGAACACGTAGCGGCTCGCGGTCAGGAAGTGGGTATTGGTGAAGGCGACCTGCTTCTGGCGCTCGGCATTGTTGGTGGTCGAGCCGCATTCGAGGTCGACGGTGCCGTTGGCCATCAGCGGAATGCGCGTCGCCGAAGTCACCGGGTTGAGCTTGACCTCGAGCTTGTCGAGCTTGAGCTCCTTCTTCACCGCGTCGACGATCTTGTAGCAGATGTCCATGGCGTAGCCGACGGGCTTCTGGTTGTCGTCGAGATATGAGAACGGGATCGAGGAATCGCGATAGCCGAGCGTGATCGCGCCGGTGTCCTTGATGTTCTTCAGCGTGCCGGTCAATTCCTCGGCCTGCGCCTGGCCCGCGCAAAGCGCTGTGGCGAGCGCGAAGCCGATCAGATAGTTGCGTGTCATACGTCTACTCCTTCGTGGAAACGATCGATCAGTGTCTGAGAATGTCAGCGAGGACGGGTGCGATGTAGCGTCGAAACTGCTCGGGATTCTCGCTCATCGGAAAATGACCGAGCTTCTCCATGATCGTGACGCTGGCGCCCCCTATTGCAGCTGCGGTCCGCCTCGTGTCCTCGGGCGTGCAGGAGAAATCATACTCGCCCGTGAGCAGATAGAGCTTGCATACTTTAGTATCGATTGACGCGACCCGACCGCGCAGGTCGCCGTCGACACGATAGAAATAGAGGTCGCCCTTGAACACGCCGGGGCCGCCCTGCTTGTAAGCCCACAGCGTTTCCATCCGGGAAGCTACGGGACTTTGCGGGGCAATCAGCCCGGAGACCAGCGCAGCGCAGACCTCGCCGCCGTGAACGTCCGGACGGTTGAGCCAGTCGGTGTCGTACCACGGCGCCTGGAAATCGGCGGCCTCGAGCCCGATCAGCGCACGGAATTCGCGCGCATGCTCGATCGCGAGGTTGAGCACGATGCGGCCGCCGATCGAGCAGCCCATCACCACCGGCTGCTCCAGCTGGAGCGCTCCGCAGAAAGCGCGGATCGTCTCGGTGTATCTCTGCGTCGTGAGTTGATAGTCATCGCCGCTCCAGCTCATCGGCGGATTCGACTTGCCATGCCAGGGCATATCGAAGGCAATGATGCGGAAATTTTCGGCAAACTGTTCGTCGGCGAGCAGATGCCGCCATTGCCGCGCGTCGGCGCCGGCGGTGTGCAGGCAGACCAGCGGAATGCCCTTGCCGTTCTCCTCGAAATAGATGCGGTGCAATTCGCCGCCGATCTCGACGTGAACGTAACGGCCGATCACCGGCTCGATATAGCCGTTCATGATGCCGCCGCTGCGACGTGCTGGCGCGGCAACGCCAGCAGATCCTTGAAATACTGCAGATGGGTCATGAAGGGATAAAGATCGCCTTCCAGCTCGGCTTCGCCGCGCTTGGTCAACGCCAACAGATCGTGCCAGCCAGGTTTTGGCTCCGCCTGCCAATACGCCGTCCAGGCCTGCGGCGTCGCGCGATAGGCAAAGCGCCAGGAGCGCATCAGGCGCGGCGGCGCGAGCTCGACGATGCGGCCGGCGCGGATGGTGAGATGAAACGGCCGGTCGATCGGGCCGATCAGGCAATCGCAATCGAGCAGCTTGCCGCGTCTGACTAGCGCCGGCGCCCGGTCGAGCAATGCGGGAAGGCCGGCAAACGCTTTCATGACGGCGTCGTCGGTGGCGGCGGGCGATGGCGTCATGGGTGAGGCGGGGTTCCGGCGGCGACCGCGCGCATGATGCCGCCAAGCGCCTGTTCCCGCAAGGCACCGATGCTCTTGGGTTCGCTAGATAATTCGCTTGACCCGGCGATGTCGCCGCGCTGGTGGCGCTCAGCCGATCTTGCCCGCGCGGCCGTTCTTCGGCGCCTGCGCCAGCGCGCGGGCCAGCACCTGGGCTTCCTTCTTCAGCATCTCGGCGAGTTCGGCCTCGCGGCGTCGGATGCGGTCGGACGCTGCGCCGATCGAGAGTGCGGCCACCACCTCGCCGGCATCGTCGCGAACCGGCACGCCGACGCCGCCCATGCCGGGAAACGCGGCGTCGATCAGCACGGTGTGGCCGATCTTGCGCGCGACTGCGATCCGCTCGCGCAGGAATTTCGGCGTGATCCGCGGCGACTTCTCCAGCCGCGGCACGATCACCTCGATCACGGCCTCGATCTCGGCGTCCGGCAGCCAGACCAAAAGCGCGAGTGCGCCGGCACCGACGCCGAGCGGACGGCGGCTGCCGATCTGCAGATAATTCGGCTGCAGCGGATTGCTGCCGACCGAGCGCGCCAGATAGAGCGCCTCGACGCCGGAGCGCACCGAGAGCAGCGCGGTATCCGCCGAGCGCTCGCACAACCGCAACAGGCTCGGCTGCGCCAGCTCCGCGATGTCGACCGAGCGGCGCGCGCCGACCGCCATCACCCGCGCCTCCTGCCCGAGCTCGTAGGTCTTGGCCCCGGTGACCCGGGTGACGAAGCCCTCCCGGATCAGCGAGTTGAGGATGCGCAGCGCAGTCGCCTTGTTCAGCGACGTGGCGTCGGCGATGTCGGTCAGCCGCAGCGGCGAGCGCTGCGCCAGCACGCGCAGGATCGCGCAGACCTTCTGGATTGCGTTGAACTTGTCGGGCTGTCCCGGGTCCGGCGCCAGCCTCTTCCGGCTCGCCCGTGCGGTCGCAGTCGTCGACGCGTTCATGCCCTGCCCTCAGCCCCACCACCGAATCCGACATCCGCGATGGATGAAGTCTCCGCGGCCGCCATCCTAAAGGGGATGACGACGCCTCGACACCTTATACTTTCGTCAGATGAAACTATGATTTCAGCTATTTGCGCTGCTGTGCAGCAAATAACATAAGTGAATTTCGCGATACGAAATCCACTTTTCTCTTCACCTCGCCCCGCTTGCGGCGGATTGCATCGCCAGATGCAATCCGGGTGAGGGGGTACAGGTCTCACCGGCAACTCATGCGCGGAGAGAAGCCCCCTCACCCCAGCCCTCTCCCCGCAAGAGCGGGGCGAGGGGGAAGGCAGGCCGCTATGCCAGCCGCATCCTGCGGATGGTGACGAGCGCCCAGAGACTGAGGATGCAGACCGCGGTGAGGTAATAACCCGGCGCGAGTTCGCCGATCGCAGCAAAGCCGCCCAGCCAGGTCATGATGACAGGCCCCATGCCGCCGAACACGGTGACGCCGATATTGTAGCTGAGGCCGAGCCCGGTGGCGCGCGTCGCCGGCGGGAACAGCTCCGACATCAGCGCGGCGAGCGGTCCGTAATAGAGCGTCTTGAGGACGCCGAGCCAGAGCACGCCGAGCAGGATGATAGATGGCGTCGGCTTGCCGGTGAGCAGCAGGAAGGCCGGGAAGATCGAGACCAGCAGCACCAGTGCGAAGAAGATCATATGCGTGGTGCGTCCGATCCGGTCGGAGACGATGCCGGCGATCGGCGCCAGCAGCGCCACCGCGGTCTGCGCGGCGAACGAGGCAATGAAGCCGACCGAGGGCGCGAGGTTCAGCGTCTTCACGACATAGGTCGGCATGTAGACGATGAGGTAATTGACCGCGGTCGAGACCGCGAGCGCGCCGATGGCAAGCACCGTGGCGAGCTTCTGCCGCGCGAACACCTCCACCACCGGTGACTGCAGCTTTTCCGCCGGCGGCGGCGTTGCATCCTCGACATTGTTGCGGATGTAGAGGCCGACCGGGCCGATCAGGACGCCGAACAGGAACGGCAGCCGCCAGCCCCAGGATTGCAGGTCCCCCGGCGCCATCAACGAGGTCAACAGCGCGCCGAAGCCCGCGCCGAGCAGGCCGCTGACGCCCTGGCTCGCGAACTGCCAGCTCGCGACAAAGCCGCGCCGCTCCGGCATGTGCTCGACCAGGAACGCAGTCGACGAGCCGAATTCTCCGCCAGCGGAGAATCCCTGCACCAGCCGCGCCAGGATCACGGCGACCGGCGCCACGATGCCGATCGTCGCATAGGCCGGCATCAGCGCCAGCGCGAGCGTCCCCAGCGTCATCAGCACGATCGAGAGCATCAGCGAGGCCTTGCGGCCGTGGCGGTCGGCATAGGCGCCGAGCATGACGCCGCCGATCGGCCGGATCAGGAACGAGAGGCCGAACGTGCCGAAGGTCAGCAGCAGCGAGGTGGTCGGATCATTGGCCGGAAAGAACGCCTTGGAGATGTAAACCGCGAAATAGGCATAGACCGAGATGTCGTACCATTCGAGCGCGTTGCCGATCGAGGTGGCGACGATCAGGCGGATGATGTTTTTCTTGTCAACCACTGCGCCCTGCGCAACGGCCGGCGTCGATAGTGTCATTTGATGTCCCTTGCCAGCGTCGAGCGCCAATCTCTCCACGCGTCATGGCCGGGCTTGACCCGGCCATGACGAGAACGCGAAGGCGTCACTTCCGCGGCGTCTCGCCGAGATCCCAGAACAGGCCGGCCATGATGGTCAGCGCCTCCTCCGTGACCGGCAGCAGGATGTGCTCGTCGGGGGCGTGCTGCGAGCAGCCCGGATAGGAGTGCGGTACCCAGATCGTCGGCAGGTCGAGCCCTTCGGAGAACACGTCGTTCGGCAGCGAGCCGCCGAAATTGGGCAGCACCGCGGGCGCCTTGCCGGTGGTGGTGCGGATCGACTGCGCCGCCCAGTCGATCCAGGGACTATCCATGTCGGTGCGCGAGGCGCCGAAGCGCTGCGCGCCCGACACCTCGACCATCGGAAAGCCGTTCTTGTGCAGGTAATCGCGCACACCGTCGATCACTTCGAGATACTTCGTGCCGACGACGAAGCGGAGTTGCAGCACGGCGCTGGCCTTGCCGGGAATAGCGTTAGCCGGCTTGTCGATATTGCCCGTCGACATCGCCAGCACTTCGAGCGTGTTCCAGGCATAGAGCCGCTCGGCCGGCGTCAGCCCCTCCTCGCCCCAATCCTCCGCAAGCTGAGGCTCGTCCGCTGAAGGTTCGATCTTGACGTCAGCGAGCGCGGCGCGGACGCGGTTGGAGATCGGCGGCGGCTTGAGGATGTCGAGCTTCATGCGGCCCTTGCCGTCGACCAGGCTCGCGATCGCGTTGCACAGGATCGTCGCGGGATTGGCCAGCACGCCGCCCCAATTGCCGGAATGATTGCCGCCCTCGCGCAAGACGACGTCGAGATGGATGCGGTTGCCGCCGCGGCAGCCGAGGAAGATGGTCGGCCGCTCGGCCGACAGCCGCGGCCCGTCGGACGCCACGAACAGATCGGCCTTCAGTTCCTCGCGATGGGCTTCACAGACCTCGCGCAGATCGGGCGAGCCGATCTCCTCGCCGGTCTCGATGATGAATTTGGCGTTGAATCCGAGCTTGCCGCCGCGCGCCTGCTTCACCGCGCGGAGCGCGGCCATGTTGATCGAGTGCTGGCCCTTGTTGTCGGCGGTGCCGCGGCCGTAGACGCGCTCGCCCTTGACCGTGGTCTGCCAGGGATTGAGTCCGTCGCGCCACTCGCCGACCATGCCGTCGACGACGTCGCCATGACCATAGGTGAGCACGGTCGGCCGTGCGGCGTCTTCCCGATAATCGGCGATCAGATAGGGACCGCGGCCGGTCGGCGATTCGATCAGCCTGGTCTTGAAATCGAGCTCGGCGAAGGCCGGCTGCAGATTCTCGACCAGATAGGCGCGCAAGGCATCCGCCTTGTCGGCGTTCAGGCTCTCGGTCTGGTAGCCAACCCTGGCGTTCAGCTCCTTCAGAAACTGTCCCGATTGAAAATGCTCTCGCGCGATCGCGATCGCGTCGGCCCGTGTCGCCATGATTGTCCCTTTGAAGATGTCGTTCCGTCGGCCAACCTATCGGGATCATCGCGCGACCGGAAGGGCACGAAATGCGAATGGGCCTTGCCAAAACGTGGGAAGTCGCAACAAGTTGGTGCGGGGAAGCCCGGCATCCGACCGGGCATCAATGAAGCGGCGCTCAGGTTTCGACAATGACAAAACAGATCCGGCTCAACGCCTTTGCCATGAACTGCGTGGCGCATCAGTCGCCGGGATTGTGGACCCATCCGCGCGACCGCACCAAGGATTATAACAAGCTGTCGTACTGGACCGATCTGGCGAAGACGCTGGAGCGCGGCCGGTTCGACGGCCTGTTCCTCGCCGACGTGCTCGGCGTCTACGACGTCTATGCGGGCACCCCGGATGCCGCGCTGCGCAATGCGGCGCAGACCCCGGCCAACGAGCCGCTGATGCTGATCCCGGCGATGGCCGCCGTGACCGAAAACCTCGGCTTCGGCGTCACCAGCAACCTCTCGTTCGAACCGCCCTACCCGTTCGCGCGACGGATGTCGACGCTCGACCATCTGACCTCTGGCCGGGTCGGCTGGAACGTGGTCACCGGCTATCTCGACTCGGCCGCGCGCGGCGCCGGCAAGGACAAGCAGACCGCGCATGACGACCGCTACGAGCTCGCCGACGAATATATGGAGCTGGTCTACAAGCTCTGGGAAGGCAGCTGGGAAGACGACGCCGCGATCCGCGACGTCGCACGCAGCATCTTCACCGATCCATCGAAGGTGCATCCCGTGCGCCACGAGGGCACGAACTACCGGCTCAACGCGATCCATCTCTCCGAGCCGTCGCCGCAACGGACGCCGGTGCTGTACCAGGCCGGCACTTCACCGCGCGGCCGGCAGTTCGCCGCCGAGCACGCCGAATGCGTCTTCATGTCGGGGCCGTCGGCGAAGGTGATCGGCCCACGCGTCTCGGCGATCCGCGAGCTCGCCGCCGCGAAGGGCCGCAACCCGGCCGAGATTTTGATGTTCTCCATGATGTGCATCGTGGTGGCGCCGACCGAGACGGAGGCGCAAGCGAAATATGCGGAGTATCGCAGCCATATCAGCCATGAGGGTGCGCTGGCGCTGATGTCCGGCTGGACCGGCGTCGACTTCTCGACCTACTCGCTCGACCAGGAAGTGCGTCACGTGCAGAACGACGCCGGCCGCTCCGCGATGGACAACGTCACCCGCGCCGATCCCGACCGCGTCTGGACCGTGCGCGAGGTCGCCGAGCATGTCGGCATCGGCGGCGCCGGCCCCGTCGTGGTCGGTTCGCCCACGCAGGTCGCCGACAAGATCGAGCAATGGTTCGAGGAGACCGGCGTCGACGGCCTCAACGTCGCATTCGCGATCTCGCCCGGCGATTTCGAGGATATCGCCGACATGCTGGTGCCGGAGCTGACCAGGCGCGGCCGGTACAAGAGCGAGTATGCGAAGGGCACGCTGCGGGAGAAGCTGTTCGGCGCCGGACGGGCGCGGCTCGACGGCACCCATCCGGGGAGCCGGTATCGGATGAAGTGAGCTGGATGCTGACGCACCACATACTCCGCTGTCGTCCCGGCGAAGGCCGGGACCCATACTCCGCAGCGGATGTTGGTAGTGAGACTCGTCATTCCACCGACGCGAAATGATAACTATCGGTGGTTATGGGTCCCGGCCTTCGCCGGGACGACCCTGAATGTTTGGCGACGCTTGCGAGGGCCTCAAGATGACGGTGATGGAGAAACTAGTTCACCGAATTGCTCACCACGACCTCGATCAGCTTGGCTCCCGGCCTGCCGAACGCATCCTTCATCACGCTCTTCAATGCTTGCGGATCTGACACCTTGATCGCCTCGAGACCGAGCGACCTTGCCACGCCGGTGAAATCGACCGGCGGATCGATGAAGTCCATGCCGACATAATTGTCGTCGCCATGGAAGGCGAGCAGGCGCTGCTTGATGATGCGGTAGCCACCATTGTTGACGATGACAAAGTTGAGCGGCAGCTTGTGGTTGGCCGCCGTCCACAGCGACTGGATCGAATACATCGAGGAGCCGTCGCCGGAATAGCACACCACCGGGCGGGTCGGATTGGCGAGGCTGACGCCGACCGACGCCGGCAGGCCCCAGCCGATGCCCCCGGAAGCGAGCGCGTGATAGCCGTAGCGGTCGCGATGCGGCCGCAAGCCGATCAGATTGCGCGACGAGGTCAGGCCCTCATCGACCAGGATCGCGTTCTCGGGCATCGCCTCGACGACTTGCAGCGCGAGCCAGTCCGGGTCGATCGGCGAGGTGCGGCTTGCCTTCGAAATCTGCTCGACCAGCGCCTTGCGCTTCGCCGCCCAGTTCTTCGGCGCGAGTGCGGCGAGCCCCTGCTTCGCGCGCGACTCCAGTGCAGCGCCGCCGGCCTGCTTCAGTGCCGGCACCAGCGTGCGCAACGTTTCCTTCACGTCCGCCTTCACCGCAATCTCGGCGCCGTAGTTCCGGGCGAGGTCATTGTCGACCAGGCCGACCTGCACGATCGACACGCCTTCGGGCAGCGGATCGATCTCGCTGTAAACAGACATCCGCAATGGATCACCGCCGAGCGCGATCAGCAGATCGTGCGGCGCCAGCACGTCGCGCGCGACCTTCTGCAGCCGCGCGACCGCGCCCATGAAACATGGGCTTTCGGAGAGGAAGTGCGCGCCATAGGGCGTCGACGACTGCCAGGCCGGGCAGCCCAGCGCCTCCGCGAGATCCGCCGCCTCGCGCAGCGCGTCGCTCTTGACGATCTCGTCGCCGACAATGATCACCGGCCGCTCCGCCTTCAGGATACGTGCGGCGAGCGCCTTCAGCGAATCCTCCGACGGCCGGACCCGCGTGTCGATGCGGGTAGAGCGGCCGAGCTCGATGCCGGCCTCGGCATTGAGGATGTCGCCGGGCAGCGAAATGAACACCGGCCCGGTCGGCGGCGTGGTCGCGATCTTGGCGGCGCGGCGCACGATGCGCGGCAGGTCCTCCAGCCGCGTGACCTCGACGGCCCATTTCACCAAGGGAGTAGCCATCTGCACCAGCGGGCCGTAGAGCACCGGCTCGGTCAGGCCGTGCCCCTGCTCCTGCTGACCTGCGGTGAGGATCAACGGCGTGCCGGTGAAGCTTGCATTGTAGAGCGAGCCCATCGCGTTGCCGAGACCGGGCGCGACGTGGACGTTGCAGGCAACGAGCTTGCCGGAGGCGCGGCTGAAACCGTCGGCCATCGCCACGACGAGGCTCTCCTGCATCGCCATCACATAGGTGAGATCGGGATGGTCCTTCAGCGCATGCATGATCGGCAATTCGGTGGTGCCGGGATTGCCGAACAGATGGGTGACACCCTCGTCCTTCAGCAGCGCCAGAAATGCCGAGCGGCCGGTAATGCGGTTCTTCATGTTTCCTCCACGCCTGCCGGCACATTGGCCAGCTCCGGCGGAGATGACCAAACTTGCGCGACGGGAGCAATCGAGCGACCGGTCATGGCTGCATTCCGCAGGCGCGCGCCTCAGAACATCCCCTCGCGCTCGGCGCGCTTCTTCTTTTTCGAGCGCTGCCAGACCACGCCGGGATAGCCCTTCAGCGGCACCAGCGGCTCGCCGGTGTAGGCCCATTCCTGCAGCTCCTCGATCGCGATGTGATAGAGCGGCTGCCGCCCGGTGCGGCCCGAGAACAGCGCGCGCGGGATGTTGACCATATGCGGTGAGCGAGGGCGTTCGTAGATGATGGGCGTGCCGCAACTGGCGCAGAAGCTGCGCGCGGTCCTGGTCGCCTTGTCTTCATACCGCGAGAGTGCGCTCGCGCCTTGCGTGATGCGGAAGCGCTTGCGCCAGCTGCCGACATAGGTCGCATAGGCCGCGCCATGCGCGCGGCGGCTGGCGGCGGTGTGATCGTGCCAGGCCCAGCGTGCCGGCACGTCGATCTCGAAGCGGATTTTGCCGCACAGGCATTGGCCCGCGGCGGGCTTAGCGAGCGCAACGGGTTTTGGCTTTTTGGCGGGTGAGAGTTCGTCGTCATCCGGAAACATCGTGCCACCGTCATTGCGAGCGAAGCGAAGCGAAGCAATCCATCCGCATCTGCGGAGCGATGGATTGCTTCGTCGCTTCGCTCCTCGCAATGACGCGGATCGAGCCGGCGTCGCCGCCTACGCCTGCGCCAGCTCGTCGTGCATGGGATAATCCGTGTAGCCCTTCTCCTCGCCGGTGTAGAAGGTGGCGCGGTTGTAGGGCGTCAACGGATAGCCGCGCTGCAAGCGGCGCGGCAGGTCCGGGTTGGAGATGAAGAAGCGGCCGAAGGCGATCGCGTCGGCGTGGCCTTCGGCGATCGCACGCTGCGCGCCGTCGCCGCCGAAATTGCCGGCCGAGATCAGCACGCCGCTCCACATCGGGCGGTACAGCACCATCGCCGACGGCACGTTCTTCCAGTCGACCTCGGCACGGCCGGTGCCGGAGGCACGCGGCTCGATGAAGTGCAAATAGGCGAGCCCGAGCCTGTCGAGCTGTTTGATGGCGTGCCCGTAGAGCGGCATCGGGTCGGCCTCGCCGCTGCCATTGGCGATGCCGTAGGGCGACAGCCGGACGCCGACGCGGTTGGCGCCCCAGACGTCGATCGCGGCCTGCGTCACCTCGATCAGGAAGCGGGTGCGATTCTCGATCGATCCGCCATACTGGTCGGTGCGCAGGTTGCTCTTCGATTGCAGGAACTGCTCGACCAGATAGCCATTGGCGCCGTGGATCTCGACGCCGTCGAAGCCGGCGGCGAGCGCATTCCTGGCGCCCTGCCGGTAGGCCTCGACCATCAGCGGCACTTCGTGGGTCTCGAGCGCGCGCGGCGTCTCGTAATCGACCACCTTGCCGTCAGCCGTCATCGCCCTGAACTCGGGCGCGATCGCCACCGCCGAAGGTGCCACCGGCAGCGCGCCACCGGGCTGGAACGAGGAATGCGAAACGCGGCCGACGTGCCAGAGCTGCAGGAAGATCAAGCCGCCCTTGGCGTGCACGGCGCTCGTCACCTCGCGCCAGCCCGCGATCTGCGCCTCGCTGTAGATGCCGGGGACGCCGGGATTGCCGAAGCCGGTCGCGACCACCGGCGAGGCCTCCGCGATGATCAGGCCGCCTTGTGTGGCGCGCTGCGCGTAATATGCGGCGTTGAGCGGCCGCGGCGCGAGGCTCGGCCGCGCCGCCCGGAGCCGGGTCAGCGGCGCCATGACGACGCGGTGCTGGAGCTGGTACGGACCGATCTTGAGCGGAGAGAACAGCGACGGAGGATTCATGCCTGCCCCAAATATTCTTATGTGACTTGCGCCTATGTAATGGGTTCATCTTGTTCGCAAAAGCCTGTAGTGGCAATCTATGGAACAGGGATTCTAGTTTTGACGCGTTTTCTTCACGCGAACCGGTCTCCACTTCGCTCGAAAACGCTCTAGCAGGCTTGCCATGTCGAAACCGAGCGCCACATTGCTCCCCTCCCTGAGCGTCCGCATCGACCTCGATGCCCAGGACCGGATCGGGCCGGGCAAGATCCTGCTGCTCGAACACATCAAGGAATGCGGCTCGATCTCCGCCGCCGGCCGCGCCATGGACATGAGCTACAAGCGCGCCTGGGACCTGGTCGACGAGATCAACCGGATCTGCCGGCAGGCCGCGGTGGAGCGCCAGACCGGCGGCAAGAACGGCGGCGGCGCGGTGCTGACCCCGTTCGGCCTGTCGCTCGTGGCGCGCTACCGCAAGATCGAGCGCGACGCGGCCAGCGCCGTGCGCAAGGATCTGGAGGCGCTGCGCAGCGATATCGGCAAGCCGAAGAAGGCGGCGGCACGGTAGTCCCACCCGCCGGTCGCAGGGGCCCGTCGCTAAAACATCGAAAACAACCCCATGCAAAGGGGCCGGCGGTCGGCGTTCGACCAGGCAACGGTAGCTTGACACATCGGGCAACTCGGGGGTATTCTTCCAATATTCCGAAATCCCGCTCCGTCCCATAGCTCGTCATGCCCGGGCTTGTCCCGAGCGTCCACGTCTAGCTTCTCGCAAGCAAGGACGTGGATGGCCGGGACAAGCCCGGCCATGACGACGTGGAGACGGCTGTCGCAGGAGCCGAGAGATCGAGGCGGCAGCTAGCCGGTCTTGATCCAGACCGCCTTGACGTTGAGGTACTCCTCGACGTGCTGCTTGCCGGACTCGCGGCCGTAGCCGCTCATCTTGTAGCCGCCGAACGGCACCGCGGGGTCCATCGCCTGGTAGCAATTGACCCAGACCGAGCCGGCGCGCAACGCTTTCGCGACCTGGTGCGCCTTGCTGACATTGGTGGTCCAGACGCCGGAGCCGAGGCCGAAGGTGGTGGCGTTGGCGCGCTTGATAAGTTCGTCCGGATCCTTGAAGGAGATCGCCGAGATCACCGGGCCGAAGATCTCCTCCTGCGCGATGCGCATGTTGTCCTGCACATTGGCGAACACGGTCGGCTGCACGAAGTAGCCCTTCGACAGCGCGCCCTCGGTGAGACGGCCGCCGCCGGTAACGGCCTTGGCGCCTTCCTTCGCGCCGATGTCGAGATAGCCGGAGACGCGATCCATCTGATCCTTCGACACCAGCGGCCCGATCTGGGTGTTGGGATCGAGGCCGTTGCCAACCTGCAGCTTCTTGCCGAACTCGGCGACACGGCCGACGAACTCGTCATAGACCTTCTGCTCGACGAACAGTCGCGTGCCGGCGCTGCAGATCTGGCCGGAGTTGGCGAACACCGCCATTGCCGCGCCCGGCACCGCCGCGTCGAGATCGGCGTCGGCGAACACGATGTCCGGCGATTTGCCGCCGAGCTCGAGCGAGACGCGCTTGAGGTTGCCGGCCGAGGCGCGGATGATCGACTGGCCCGTGATGTGCGAACCGGTGAAGGCGACCTTGTCGACGTCGGGATGCGAGGCGAGCGCGGCGCCCGCGGTCTCGCCATAGCCGGGCACGACGTTGACCACGCCCGCCGGAACGCCGGCTTCCATGCAGAGCTCGGCGAGCCGCAGCGACGTCAGCGGCGATTCTTCCGCCGGCTTCAGCACCACGGTGCAGCCGGTCGCGATCGCCGGCCCGATCTTCCAGATCGAGGCGGTCAGCGGCCCGTTCCAGGGAATGATGGCGCCGACCACGCCGATCGGCTCCTTCAGCGTGTAGGAGAAGATCTCGCCGGGCAGCGAGTTCTCGATGGTCTCGCCATGGATCGCGGTGGCCTGGCCGGCGTAGTAGCGCAGCATGCCGAGCGCACGCAGTCTGTTGCCGCGGGTGCGGCTGATCGGCGCGCCCATGTCGAGCGTGTCGAGCTGGGACAGCTCCTCGAAATTGGCTTCGACCAGCTCGGCGAGCTTGAGCAGCAGGTTCTGCCGCTCGAACGGCCTGACCTTGCTCCACGGCCCCTCGAAGGCGCGGCGCGCGGCCACCACGGCGCGGTTGATGTCTTCGGCATCGCCCTCGGCGACGGTGGCGAGCAGCTCGCCGGTCGCGGGGTTATGCGTCTCGAATTTCTTGCCGGAGGCGGCGTCGACCCATTTGCCGTCGATCAGCATCTGCTTGTAGGAGCCATCGGCATACGGATGGCGCGTGATCGGAATAGCCTGTGAAACAGCCATGTTTGCACTCCCTGAATGTCGGCTGAGGTCTTTTGGAAGCGTTATATTGCGGATTCTACAGCGCCGGCGCGAAACCGTAAAGTCACGCGGGCGTTGAGATGGGCAGCACACATGAAGACCTCCCATGCGTCCCGCGTGCATGCTACGCGCGATATGATAGGCTCGTTGCCGTGACGCGTTTTCCTCACGCGAACCGGGAACCAGTTCGCTTGAAAACACGATCGATGCCTCAGCCACATATGTGTCCGGAGACCTGCGATGCCCCATCCCGCGATGTCGCCCAATCATGTTGCCGTGATCACCGGAGGCGCCTCCGGCATCGGACTTGCCGCCGCGCTGCGGTTCGCGCAGGCCGGCATGAAGGTCTGCATCGCCGATCTCGGCGATGACCGGCTAAAGGCGGCTGCGACAAAATTATCATCTGCGGCGCCGGGCGGTGCGGCCGATATCATGACATCAGCGGTCGACGTCAGCCGTGCGGATGCGGTGGCGGCGTTCGAGGCCGCGGTGACGAAACAATTCGGCGGCACCGACATCCTGATGAACAATGCCGGCATCCAGCCCGGCAGCACGATGTTCGGGCCGTCAGACAATTGGCAGCGCATCCTCGGCGTCAATCTGTGGGGCGTCATCAATGGCACGCAGACCTTTGCGCCCAACATGATCAAGCGTGGCCGGCCGGGGCTGATCATCAACACCGGCTCCAAGCAGGGCATCACCACGCCGCCGGGCGATCCCGCCTACAATGTCTCCAAGGCCGGCGTGAAGGCGTTCACCGAGGCGCTGCAGCACGAATTGCGCAACACCGACGGCTGCAAGATCACGGCGCATCTCTTGATCCCCGGCTTCGTCTTCACCGGGCTGACCTCGCGCGGCCGTACCGAGAAGCCAGCTGCCGCCTGGACCGCCGAGCAGACCGTCGACTTCATGATCGAGCGGTTGGACGACGGCGATTTCTACATCCTCTGCCCCGACAACGACGTGCCGCGCACGCTCGACGAGCGCCGCATCCTGTGGGCCGCAGGCGACATCGTCGAGAACCGCCCGCCGCTGTCGCGCTGGCACAAGGCTTACGGCGATGCGTTCGCGGCATTCGTGAAGGGGAAGTGAGGTCGTAGGGTGGGCAAAGCGCAGCGTGCCCACCTTCACGAGCACGCCGGAAATGGTGGGCACGCTGCGCTTTGCCCACCCTACGAAGCTACGAATTTTCTAATTCGCCCGCACCTGTACCGGCGTCGCCGGTTGCGAGACCAGCGCCTCGCCGAGCTCGCTCTGCTGGGCGCGCGGGATCGAGAAGCAGACGCTGAAGCCGTCGGAGGTCTTCAAGGTCATCATGCCCTGGCTCGGATCGGTCGACTGCTCGATCACCCATGAATCCAGCGGATAGGCGTAGCGCAGCGACTGGTCGCCGAACCGGGTCTGCAGCGCCTTGCTGATCAGCCCGGGCAAGGTCATCACCAGCGCGCCGACCTGGTTGATCGAGAGCCGGATCGTCGCCGGCTCGCCCTTGCCGTCCACGAAGCCGAGCGAAATGGCGCAGCCGTCGGGCGCGACCTCGCAGGTGGTGAGCTCCTGGGTTTCGATCTGCATACCTGGACTCCGGATCATTTCATCGTTATATCCGATAGAATATATCGCTCAGGCTGCCGCAGTCCAGCCGCGATTGCGGGGTCCCTTCTTTGGCCGTGGCCCACCCGCCGCAATCGTGATATATGACAGGATATAGCGAGGCCCGCGAAGGGCCCGTTTGACCCAGGGAGAGCACAGCCTATGAATGATTACAGTCTTCTCATCGACGGCAAGATGGTACCCGGCGACTCGACGATGCCGGTGCTCAATCCGGCGACCGAAGAGGTCGTGGCGCAGTGTCCGCGCGCCTCCAAGGAGCAGCTCGACAAGGCCGTCGCCGCCGCGAAGGCCGCCTACCCGGCCTGGGCCGCCACGCCAATGGAAGAGCGCCGCAAGCTCGTGATCAGGATGGCCGAGGTGATCGAGGCCAATGCCAGCGACCTCGCCCACATCCTGACCAGCGAGCAGGGCAAGCCGCTGGCGGATGCCACCGGCGAGGTGATGGGCATGGCGGGCTTCTTCCGCTATCTCGGCTCGCTGGAACTGCCGATGCGCGTGATCGAGAATTCCGGCGATCGCAAGGTCGAGGCCTATCGCCGCCCGCTCGGCGTGGTCGGCGCGATCATCCCCTGGAACTATCCGCTGCTGATCCTGGCATTCAAGCTGCCGTCGGCGCTGCTCGCCGGCAACACGCTGGTGGTGAAGCCCGCGCCGACCACGCCGCTGGCCTCGCTGCGCTTCGCCGAGCTGGTCAAGGACATCCTGCCGAAGGGCGTGTTGAACTTCATCGCCGACGCCAACGACCTCGGCGATCACATGACCAAGCATCCGGATATCCGCAAGATCTCCTTCACCGGTTCCACCGCCACAGGCCAGAAGGTGATGGCGAGCGCGTCACAGACGTTGAAGCGGATCACGCTGGAGCTCGGCGGCAACGACGCCGGCATCGTGCTCGACGACGTTGATCCGAAGAAGGTCGCCCCCGGCATCTTCGAAGGCGCGTTCCAGAACTCCGGCCAGGTCTGCCTCGCCATCAAGCGGCTCTATGTGCACGAGTCCGTCTATGACGAGCTCTGCAACGAGCTGGTGGCGATCGCCAAGAACACCGTGGTCGACGACGGCTCCAAGCAGGGCACCAAGCTCGGACCGCTGCAGAACAAGATGCAGTATGAGAAGGTGAAGGCGTTCCTCGACGACGCGCACAAGAACGGCAAGGTGGTGGCGGGCGGTTCCGCGATGGACCGTCCCGGCTACTTCATCGAGCCGACCATCGTGCGCGATATCAAGGAAGGTTCCAAGCTGGTCGACGAGGAGCAGTTCGGTCCGGTGCTGCCGCTGATCAAGTACTCCGACAAGGATGACGTGATCCGCCGCGCCAACGCCACGAACTACGGCCTCGGCGCATCGGTGTGGTCGTCCGACATCGCCCGCGCGCACGAGATCGCGACCAAGATCGAGGCCGGCACGGTGTGGATCAACAAGCACCTCGACATGGCCCCGAACATCCCGTTCGGCGGCGCCAAGCAGTCCGGCATCGGCACCGAGTTCGCCGAGGAAGGCCTCGCCGAGTTCACCCAGCTGCAGATCATCAACGGCCCCCCGGCCGCCTGATCAACGATTACGGCCGCGGCGCAATCGTGCCGCGGCCGCTCTTTCTCCTACCAGCAGAGCCGCTTCATGTTCGACGCCCAATGCGACCTCGCCGCCCTGGTCTATGACGATCACGACGATCCCGACACGATCCTGCGCGCATTCGCCGACGATCTGAACGCGCATGGCTTCCGCGCGGTCGGCCTGGTGCAGGCCGGCGCATGCGCGGATTCCAGCCTGTCGGCAGTGCTGGTGCATAGCGGCGAGACGCTGCTGCTGGCGCAGCCGCCGAGCCCGGGCGCGACCGGCTGCAAGCTCGATCTGTCGCGGCTCGAACACGCCGGCGCCCGCGTCGCCGACGCACTCGCGGCCGGCGCCGACCTCGTCATCATCAACCGTTTCGGCAAGCGCGAGCGCAACGGCAAGGGCCTCGGTTTCCTGATCGAGCGCGCGCTCGACGCCGACATCCCCGTCGTCATCGCGGTCTCACGCCAGAGCTTTGCGGACTGGATCACATTCGCCGGCGGCATGAGCGTGAAGCTCGCCTGCGACCGCCACGCGCTGGAAGGCTGGTGGCGCAACGTCTCGCTGCGGGCCGCAGCGTCCGTCACGCCGGATCACACCACGGTGTGCGAGGTGTTGAAGTGAATTCGTAGGATGGGTAGAGCGCAACGAAACCCATCACTTTTCATCCACTAAAGAGCGATGAGATTGGGTTGAATCGTTATCGCGCTTTAGCTCTTTTGTTTGAGCATGATCTTTTCGGAAAACCGCTTCACACTTTTCCGGATCATGCTCCAGGTGAGACGATGGGTATCGCTGCGCTCCACCCATCCTACGGATCGGCGCTAACCCACGCCGCAACTTCGTAGGGTGGACAAAGCGAAGCGTCCCCACCATCACACGCACGGAGCAAGAATGGTGGGCACGGCGCAAGGGCGCCTTTGCCCACCCTACGGAACTACAGCAGCAACGCCTACAACGTTTCCTGCTTTTGGCCGCATTGCTTGCAGGCGAACTTGACGCGGGGCTGGCCCTTTTCGGCCTGCACCCGGTTCGGCGCGCCGCACTTGCCGCAGATCGCCTCGATCCGGGTCATGCCCTGCTTGACCACCAGATTCCGCTTTTCCATGGTTTCGCGGATCAGGCGTTCGGCCTCCTCGCGCAGCGATTGCTTCGACATGATCCCCACCGGTCTTTGCTTCGCGGGGGCTCATAGCACGGCCGCGTGACGCTTTAACAGAGGAGTCTTGCGCGTATGCACACCGGCCGCGATCAGACGATGAGGCGATCGACCGGCAACCGGGAATGCTGCGGCTCCCGCAGTTTTGCGGGGCGGCCGATGCGGAACACGTTGACGAGGCGCTGATCGCTGGCGATCTTGCCGAGCTTTCGCAGCCGTTCGTTGAAATCGGGGTGATCGGCCAGCGCCGAGATCGGACAGGCCGCAAAGCCGGCGCGATCGATCTCCAGCCAGGTCCGGTAGAAATACCGTCCCGTCGCAAGCGGGTCCTCACCGACCGGGCGGCAGAACAGGACGACGGCGGAAGCGGACTCTGTCTTGGCGCGGTCGGCGAGCAGCGATGCGGCGAGACCGAGACGATCCAGCGGCCTGAACAGGCCGCCCAGCACGAAGCGGGCGGCGGTGGCCTCGATCGCGTTCATGGCGAGCGCGTCGCGGTTCAGGCCGTTCAAGCGATAGAGCGGATGGCTTGGCGACAGCCGCATCCAGTCGAGCAGCTCATGCCGGTAATCGTCGTCGCGGACAAAGCAGAACTCGGCCTGGTCGGCCCAGCCGGCGATGGCGGCGATCACCTCTCGATCGTCGATGACGATCACATCGTCACGCGCGGTCGCAAGCTGCGCCAGCGCCGCCGCATCGTCCGGTGCCGACATGAACTTGCCGCGCCACGACATGCGGCGCGCCACATGGCTCGTCAGCGGATCGGGCGTAGCCTCCTGCTTGACCGCAAAGCTGCAAAGCGCCGCAAATCGTGGCGACAGCGGCTCCTCGATCGTGGTCATGGCCGTGATCGACAGGCCGCGGCGGTTGAGCGCGAGGCTCATGCCTTCCAGCGCCGCGCCATGGGAGACGCGGACGTCGTGGCCTGCGGGATCGGCGACCGGCGCGCGCACGCCGGTGTCGTCGACCAGCGCCAGCCTGCCGTCGTCGAGCAGCCGCCAGCGCGTCGGCTGGATGTTGTGGATGCTCGGCGCCAGCCGCGCCTCGGCGACCAGCTCACGCAGCAGATCCTCCGTCAGCTCGCTCATGCGCCGGCGAGCCGCTTGCTGAACAGATGCAGCCGGTGCAGCGGTTGCGCGCCGACCTTCTCGGCCTGGCGCAGCGACGGGCCGTTGATGTCCGCGATCCAGGTGCCGCCGAGGGTGCGGTAGCCGGCTTGCTGCAGCGCGACCGCGGTGCGGTAGAGCATCGCGCCGTTGAGGCCGCGATTGTGCAGATCGCGGCAGACCGACTGGTAGATCAGCACGGCGCGGGTGTTCATCATGCGGTGCTGGATGAATCTGAACGGCGCGGTGACGCCAATCCGGCCGCCGATCGCCTTGATCAACGGATTGAGGTCGGGGATCGCGATGATCGCGCCGGCGGGACGGCCGCGATGATAGACCACGGTGGAAATCCGCTTGTCGATGATCCACATCATGTCGCCGGCCTGGAACAGATATTCGGCCGCGGTCGGCGGCACGAACATCGGGTTGTCGGCGAAGCCGTCGTTGAGGATCAGACGCGCATCCTCCAGCCTCACCTTGAAGGCGGAGCGCTTGATCGGCTGCCAGGTGAAGTCGGGATCCTTCAGCACCGCGCGCTGCTTGTCGCCGAGCAGCTGGTCCGGCTTGCCGCCGTCGAGTGCGATCTCGAAGGTCGTCATCGGAAACGTCGCGGCATAGCCGGCGCGTTCGAGATGCCGCGCAATGTGCGGCGGCGACCACATCATGTCGGTGAACGGCGCATTGTCGAAACCGTCGGTCACGACGCCGACCTGCTGCATCGCCGTGAGATTGAAATTGCCGGTGATCCGGCTCATGCCGCGCGCGGCAAGCCATTGCTCGGCCGCACGTAGCAGCGCGTCGGCCACCTCTGTGTCGTCGATGCAATCGAAGAAGCCGAACGCGCCGTGGCGGGTGCCGTGCTTGGTGTTGGAGGCATCGTGGATCGAGGCGGCGATGCGGCCGACCGGCCGGCCGTCGCGATGCGCGGAGAACAGCGCGTAACGGCCGTGGCTTTCGGTGATGAAGGGATTCTTCGCCGGGTCGAACATCCGGTCGAAATCGCTCCACAGCGGCGGCACGTAGGGACTGTCGGGGCCATAGGCGTTGAGGGCTGCGTCGAATGCGGCCCTGCGGTCACCTTCTCGGATCTCCAGCGTCATGTCGCCTCCGGGGTCAGTGCCAACAGCCGCCGCACCAGCGCCAGCGCGGTCTCGGTGGCGGGATCGGCCGCGGTCACGGGCACCGCGAGCACGATCAGGTCGAGCGGATCATGCGCCAGCACGATGACATGGGTGGCGCTGTTGGCCGTCATCAGCGAGACCATGCGCTCGGCCGCAGGCGCGACCGCTGACAGGCCCCACGGCGCGTCGGGCCGGCGCAGCACGCGCCGCTCGGACAGGAAATCGCGCAGCAGCGGCGGATCGTAGAGCGCAAGCTCGCTTTCGCGGAAGCGGCGCGCGCTTTCGAAGATCGGATGCCGCGCCAGCTCGGCGATCAGTTGCTCACGGGTCTGCGCCGGCGACGCGGCGATGGAATTGAGCACGCCCGGCTCCTGGGATTCGAACAGCGCCCGCAGCGCATCCGTCATCAGGCCGATGGTGAGCACACCCGCGATCGCAACCGCGACGAAGCGGACGATCTGCGCCGTATCGACATCGGCCGCCATGAACGCGGCGGCCAGCCCAAGCAGGCCCGATGAGATCAGCCGCAGCGCCATCAGCGCCAGGCCATGCCGGCGCGTCTCGGCGCCGCCGCCGGCGATCAGCATCACGGTGACGGTGAGCAGCGCGCCCAGCGCGCCGAGCCGGACCGGAATGTCCGGGAACAGGGTGCGGAAATCGGTGAGAATGAACGGGATCACCACCAGCGCACCGACCGCCATGCGGGCGATGCTGCGGTTTTCCGAGGCCATCAGCGCCGTGCGGTCGCGTGCAGCCAGCAGCAGCGCGCAGGTCGCAAAGCCCAGCAGCTGAAACAGCGCCAGTGCGACCACGTAAGGCTTGGCAAAGCCTTGCAGCCCCAGCATGCCGCCGAGGCCGAGCACGATGCCGCCGCCAAGCGCTGCGAGCTTCACCGCGCGCGGCGCGTGCCGCCGCAGGATGCCTTCGGTGACGACAAGGGCGCCGAGCGGGATCAGCGAGGCCGGAATCACCGAGAGGCGATCGAGCAGCCCGCTGCCGCTCCACCACGCCAGCCCGCGGTCGAGAAACAGCAGCGCGATCACGCCGAGCGCGAACAGCAGGCGGCGGGTCAACGGACTCCTGGGGTCGCGCCGGTAGAACGTCGCCATCGCCACGGCAAGCCCGATGGCGCCGCAGAGATTGACGATGGAATCGGCGATCACGCCTGCCGTCATTGGCCGCCCGTCAATTGGTCGATGGCGCGGCGTACCAGCGGGCGCATCAGGGCGGCGACCAGCGGGTTGCGCGGCCGCTCGACCGCGGGCCGGTGCGGATTGAGGAACCAGCCGCGGCAGTCGGTGCCGGTGCTGCGGCCGAGGATCAGCGCGACCGCCTCATAGGCCATCAGCATGCCGGTCGAGATCACCATCGGCGCGAACGACATCCGGCTGCGGCGGCCGGCAGCGACTTCACCGGCGATCGCGAGGTCGACATGGTGGCGCGAGGAGGAATGCAGCATCACGTGCTCGATCTCGGCGCGCATCGCGGCGCGGCGATCGTCCGCGGTGATGGCGGTCCAGTCCTTGTTTGTGGTCGGGAAACCAAGCCGCTCCTCGGGCCTGGGATCGCCGGGCCGCACCACGATCACCGAAGGCAGCGGCGACATATAGGCGTCGATCACGGTGGCTTCGGCGGCTTTCGCGGTCCGGTACAAATGCACGCCGGCGGCGATATCGTCCATGCCGTTGACGATGACCGGACAGCGCTGCGCGATATCAGGGAGCTCGCCGGTCCAGTTCGCAGCCAACACCTCGATCTCGATGGTCGGGTTGATCCGCCTGGCCGCTTCGGCCGCGACCTCCGCCTTCTCGCGGCCGACCTCGTCGGCGAAGGCGAACACCTGGCGGTTGAGGTTGGAGACCTCGAAGCGGTCGATGTCGGCGATCACGAACTTGCCGACGCCGGCGCGCGCCAGCGCCATGAAGGCCGCGCCGCCCATGCCGCCGACGCCGCAGACGAACACCCGCGCCTGCCGCAGCAATTGCTGCTCGCGCTCGTCGATGAAGCCGATATTGCGGCCGGTGAAGGAATAATAGTCGAAGGTCATCGTGCAGCCTCGGTGTCCTGCCTGCGCGGCCGCAGCGAGCCGAAGGCGCGGCTGTCGTCGAGCCAGTAGACCACCGGCAGCACCAGCCGCTGCAGCGCCAGCATGGCGGACGCCGCGAGCAGCGCCGGCAGCGATCCGTGCGGCACCTCGCTCATGATGTAGCGGCGCGCACCGGCGAGATCGATGCGGCCGAGCTGCAACACGTCGTCGCCGCGGGCGTAATCCAACTCGCGTTCGCAAAACTCGTTGTAGATCGCATCGCGATGTTTTGGCGCGATCTCGAAGGTCTTCTTCAGCGCGTCCGAGCCGCCGGTATAGGCATTGGTGATCACCGAGCGCGCCTCGTCGAAGCCGGCCTCGTCGCCGACGCCGAACACCGCGCGGTGCCTCGCCATGATGCCGCGGGCGAGCTGCAGATGCGCAAAGCTCTGCCGCGCGCCCGGCTGCGGCGACGGGAACACGTCGGAAAACGTGTCGCCGACCATGCCGACCACCGCCGGCACCTGCGTCACGTTGGAAATCCATTTCGGCCGCAACCCGTCGCGGGCGAACAGCACCAGCGCGGTCAGGCCGTACAGCACCCAGGACAGCCCCTGCCCGCGCACCTCGGGATCGACCATCACGAGGCCCAGATGAGTGACCGCGATCGGCTCGCCGTCGAGCGGCAGGTCCATCACCGACAATGCGTTGAACGCGATCGGCCGCCCGGTCTCCTCCTCGGAGATCAAAGTGACGACCGCGCGCGCCAGCCGCTCCGGCTCGCCGGAAAAAATACCGTAGGTCAGGCTCTCCTCCGGCAGCGTCTTGGCGGCAACGATGCGCAGTTGCGCCACCAGCGCGTCGAGTTCGGCTCTCGGCAGCGACAGGCCCGGCGATTCGACGATGCGCGTGCGCTGGCCGGCCTGGGTACGCAGGGTGAGATCGATGGTCGGCTGCGACAGCGCCTTCAGCCAGAAGCCGGTGTGGCTGCGCACCCCGTCAACGACCGCACGCGCCTTCGCAAGGCCCCTGCTGCCGCGCGAAGCGGGATTGCCGTTATCCGTGGACGCCATGTCTCAAGCCCCTTGCGCGCGATCTCTGCACTCCCCCTGTTAAGGAGCAGTGAGCGCAACCTGACGCTGTTTGCCGCAGGGTAAACGAGCCCTTCAGGAAACCAAGCGAGTTTGGCCCCAAGCGGCAGCGCTCCAGCCCAGCGTCGTCCCGGCGAAGGCCGGGACCCATACGCCGCGACGAGCATGGTGGACGGGACTCGTCGTCCGCGCGGTTCGCAACAATCAACATTCGTGGTTATGGGTCCCGGCCTTCGCCGGGACGACGCCGATCGAAAGCGGCGGGTGCAGGCACTCGCCGCTTCGCATTGACCCCGCTCACGCGGCCTTGGAGACTTCCATCAGAAGGCGCTCGGCCTTGGCGTCCTCGATGCGGTTCACGAACTTGCTGCTTTCGTGGTTGTCGCGGACGGTCTTGGTCATGGTGACGCAGGTCTGGATCAGCATCACGATGCCCATGGTGAGATAGCCCTTCATCCAGAGGTCGATCGGCAGGAAGAACAGGCCGATGCCGACCAGGAAGGCGGAGCCTGCGAAGGACGCGTAGGTGAAGGTAACCCAGGCGCCGCTGTGGGGTTGGATGGTCTGGTTCATGGTACTCTCCTTGATGAGACGGGGTTTGATGACAAGGCTTCGGTTTCAGGCTTGCGGTTCAGGCAGCGGGCGGGCGCTTGGCTTTGAGCCGCGCCAGCACGTCGTCGGCGGTGGATTTCATGCGCGGACCGAAGCCCTGCTCAGCGAGTTTTTCGGCGGTGGCGAGCGGACCCGACGCGGCGTCGATCTCGATCAGCGCCTCGTCGGCGGCCTGCGCCTCCATCTGCCGCTCGCGCAGCCGCTTCAGCGTGGCTTCGGCTTCCGGCAGCGTCGATTCATAGGGCCGCGCCGCCTCGATGCCGCTGCGGCGCAGCGAGCGCACCGCTTCCGAGGCGCGGGCCAGCCGGCGGCCGCGATCGAGCTCGGCGATGCGCGCCTCGGCATTGGCGACCTGGCGCTTCAGCCTCGTGATCTCCGAGGCGAACAGCGCGCGCGCGGTCATCGCGGCATCGCGCTCGGCTTCGAGATTGGCGATCGCCTGCGCCGCCTCGCGGGCGAGATCCTCGCGGCCGCCCTCGATGGCCGCGGTGGCACGGACCTCGAGATCGGCGATGCGGGTATTGGTCGCCTCAAGCCGGCGGCCTTCCTGCTGGTCGCCGGCAATCGCCAGCGCCAGGGTCCGCTTCGAGCGGTCGACGGCGGCGGCCGCGTCGCGCATCTGCTGGTCGAGGATGACCAGCGCGGTCCGGTCTTCCAGTTCCTCCCCCGCTGCCGCCATGCTGCCGCGGAAAAGTGTGAAAACGGTTTTGAACATTTGGTCTCTCCCTGCTATGAGCATCGCTCATGAATTACTTGTACCACATTATGAGCATCGCTCAAGAATTATTTGAGCATCGCTCACGATGCTGGTTAACAACGGGAAAATCATGTCCAAAGCATTGGAGAGACGTGCGAAACTGCGCGAAGCGCTGATCGAGGCGGCGGAACGCGCCATTGCGACAAAGGGTCTCGGCGGCCTGAAAACGCGCGAACTGGCGCAGGAAATCGGCGTCGCCAATGGCGGCGTCTACAATCTGGTCGAGGACGTCGACGAGCTGATCCTGCGCGTCGGCTCGCGCACGCTGGCGCGGCTCGACGCCTCACTGTCGCTCGCCGAGATCGGCGGCGCGGCGGCGCCGCGCGAGATGCTGGTGCGGGTCGCGGTCGCCTATTGCGACTTCGCTGCCGACAATCTCGAACTGTGGCGCGCGCTGTTCGAGCACCGCATGCAGCCCGGCAAGCCGGTGCCGGAATGGGCCATCACCGAGCAGATGGAATTGTTCCGTCACATCTACAAGCCGCTCGCCGCGCTGTTCCCGCAGCGTACCGCGACACAGCTCGGCGTCACCGCGCGCAGCCTGTTCTCCGCCGTGCACGGCATGGTCGCGCTCGGGCTGGAGCAGAAGCTGATCGCAGTGCCGCTCGGCGCGTTGCGCATCGAGATCGCGACGTTGACGCGCGCGATGATCGACGGGCTGACGGCGAAGAAGGCGTAGGCGCGGACCGGTAATTGCCCGACGTCTCGCCGATCTGCTTCCGCCCCGAAGCGGCGACTGGGGTCGACGCTATATCCAACCTATCAGCGCCGAATAATTTCAGGAGGGAATGTGCGGCCTTGAAGCAGCGCCGGATTGCGGCGCAGGCCTCCGCAGGCATCTTCGCGCTCCGTGACCGCCCTACGATGGCCCTTATCAATGTCGCTTAGCGAAGCGGCCGAAATGCCGCAAGGTTCGCGGTGATCGCGCGCGTACCTTGCCAAGTCGGCCCAGGCGACGGAATAGTGCACATACGCGTCGCAACGATCTTGCGCGGCAAGTCGAGAGGCTTTCTTCAGCGCTGCCTCGGCGTCGGCATTCAACCGCGCCAACTCCGGACACGATTCCTGCGCGCCTGCGGAAGCGCAAAAGCCGAGGAGCGCGACGACGGCCAAGGTTCGGGAATGGGCGTGCAGCAAAGGGGCTCCCTCACATTCAACGTCCAGTCGGCTCGATCGGTAGTACCACATTCGGGTATCTCTGTGACTTCGTCGTGAGGCGTCTGCGGGAGCCTCCTGCAAGGCTCGCCGCGGACTGGCCGCCCGCATCGCCATGGCGTAGACTGGCATCAGTCGGATCATGGGGGCGCACATGACCTATGGGTTTTCGGGCCGGAAGCTGACGCGACTGAGATCTGCCTGTCTTGGCTTCGCATGCGTGGCAGCACTGATGGCGGCGGGAGACGCCGACGCCCGAGACGCCGGCGAGCGCCAGAGCGAGACCGTCGCTCCGCGCCAGGCCGGCGAGCCGCTGCTGGCCATTGTGTCGCTGCAGCGACAGCGGATCACCATCTACGACGCCAATGGCTGGATCCTGCGCGCGCCGGTGTCGAGCGGCCAATCGGGACGTGAGACACCGGCCGGAATCTTCAGCGTGATTCAGAAGGATGCCGAGCATTATTCGAACCTCTATGACGACGCCTTCATGCCGCACATGCAGCGGCTCACATGGTCCGGCATCGCGCTGCATGGTGGCCGCCTGCCGGGATATCCGGCATCGCATGGCTGCGTCCGCATGCCCTTCGATTTCGCCGAACAGCTGTTCGACCTCACCCAGCTGGGTTTGCGGGTGATCGTGGCGCCAGGCGACGCGGCGCCGGTCGATGTCGTTCACCCGCTGCTGCTTCGCACCAAGCCGGATAATGGGGCCGCTGCGGCCGCACGCATCGCGGCGGCCGAGCAAGCGGCCCGCAAAGAGGAGGCAACCAGACACGCAGCCGTCATGGCCTATCGCGAGTCCATCCAGGCGATGACGCCGGTGCGGGTTGCGGAAGCGCAAAAAGCAAGAGTTCAGGCCCAATTGGCTTCGCTGGAAGCGGCGGTTGGCGCGGCAACCTCGCCGGAGGCAACGCAACAGGCCGAGGACGCGAGGGCGAAGGCCGCCGCCAGGCTCGCCGAGTGGGAGGTGAAGTTGAGCGATGGCAAGGTCGCGCTGCAGCCGAAGCTCGACGCCGTCGCTGTTGCGCGCGATGCGGCCAAGGACGCGCTGGCCGCGCGCGTCATCGCAGACGAGGACGCACGCCAGGCCCAGCGCGAACTGGCGCCGATCTCGGTCTTGATCAGCCGCAAGACCCAGCGGCTCTATATTCGGCAGGCGTTCGAGCCGATCTATGAAGCCGCCGTGACGATCACCGACGCCGATCGGCCGATCGGCACGCATGTCTTCACGGCGGTCGAGCAAGCCGATCGTGCGGCGCCCCCGCGGTGGAACGTGGTCTCGCTGTCGAACCGGTCGCCGCGCGGCGAGACTGAGCGCCGCAGCTCCGCCGCGCGGGGCAACGCCCGCGATGCTGAACTGCAACCCGAAGCCGACGCGGCAAAGGCCGCGCTCGACCGGATCGTCATTCCACAGGAAGCACTGGATCGCATCGCCGGGATGACGCTGCGGTCATCCGTGATCGTCACCGACGAGGAGTTGAGCCCGGAAACCAGCAAGGGAACGGACTTCGTCATCGTGATGAGCAACGAGCCGCAAGGCGGCATCAAGTTCCGCGGGCATCGGCCGTCGCGACAGTTGGCGAAATCCGATTCAGATGCGATGTAACGCCGGCAACGGCGAACGAGCCGGAGAAGCTCCATGTTGACGATAACCGCGATCATCAGAGCCAAGAAGGGCCAAGAGAGCACCATGCGCCAGGCATTGCTGGAGGTCGCCGAGCATGTCCGCGCTCACGAACCGACCACAGTGAGCTATTTCGTTTCCCAGGACGTGTCGGACCCGCGCATATTCGCGACGTACGAGCGATATCAGGATCAGGCCGCCATGGACCGACACAACGACTCGCGCGCCGTTGCGCGTTTTTTCGAGGTTGCGAAGCCGATTCTGGATGGCGACGTGATCCTGACAATGGCAAACGAAATTTCCAGCAAGCTCGGTGCGTGATCCATGATTGAGAAGACTCTTGCCTCGCGGTTGCGCATGATCGTTGGGCTGCTCCTTGCCGCCACGGCTCAAGGCGCCGGGCCGGCGGTTTCTGCGCCGGCGGCTTCGGAATGCTCGATATCGGCATCTCTGGCGAATTGGGGTGAGAATTCGACGGCCGACATCGACGTCGCGTCAGGCGAAAGCTGCCAGATCCCGATCGGGATCCGCGGCACGGTGACCGACTCGGCCATCGCGCAGAAACCGGCCTATGGCAAGCTGAAGAAGATCAATGCATTGACCTTCGAATACCGGGCAAAGGCCAAGTACAAGGGCAGCGACAGCTTTGCCATCAAGGCGACCGGCCAGGGGCCGACCGCCTCAGGCACATCGGTCATCACCGTGCACGCGACGATCAAGTAATCGATCGCGCGCCGATTTGCAGACGCTTCAGGCCGGCCGTGCGCCGGTATGGATGATCGAGCCGACGTGCTGGCCGCGCAGCGCCGCGGTGAGCCGGCCGGGAACCAGCCCGTTCACCACCTGCACGCGCGCGATATGGCGCGCGTTCGCCATCACCTCGAGCAGCGCGGGATCGAACGGCAGCGTACCTTTCAGCTTGGCGAGATCGGCGACGCTGGTTTCGCGCAGCAGCTGCGCCTGCTTGCCATCGGCGCCGTTGGGATCCGTGGTGTAGACGCCGTCGACATCCTCCACGATCGTGAGGCCGGCGGCGCCCAGCGCATCGGCGAGCAGGAACGCGCCGGTGTCGGCGCGGTGATACGGGATGCGCGACACCGGAAACTCGTGATGGTGATAGGGCGGGAAGGCGCTGCCGACCACCGCGCGGGCGGCCGAGAGATGGATGGCGAGCTGGCTCGCGATCGTGGCGTGCTCGATATAGGAGACGCCCTCCGGTGCCAGCAGGCTGGCGAGGATGTGGCCGTTCTGCCCGGCCTCGGTGGCGGCAAGCGGCGCCAGCGAGCCGGACGGCAGCCCGAGATCGAGGCCGACGCTGTAGAGATGGCGGGCGCGGATGCCGGCGCCGGTCAGGATCAACAGGCGGTGCTCGGGCAGCAGCGCGCGCAGCTCGGCCACCAGCGGCAGGATCGCCTCATGGCCGCGATCCATGATAGCGCGGCCGCCGATCTTGACCACCTGCACCCAGGGCAAAAGCTTGATCGGACGTTCACCCGCGACAGGGCGGGTGAGATCGCTGTCGAGCAGGGTCTGGCGCGCGAGCGGCGAGGCGACGTGCTTGATCTGGTTGACGACGTTCATGACGATCGCTCCCTTCTAAAGCGTTTTCGAGCGAAGTGGATACCGGTTCGCGTGACGAAGACGCATCAAAACAAAAATCCTAGCTCGCGGTGATGATGGTGCCGACGTGCTCGCCGGCGAGCGCGCGGGTCAGATTGCCGGGGACGAGGCCGTTGACGATTTGCACCTCGCGCACATGACGCGCCGAGGCGAGCAGGTCGAGCACCGGGAATTCGAGGATCGAGTCCTGCAACCCCTTCGCCTTCATCTCGGCGACCGAGATCTTCGGGATGAAGGTGGCATCCTTGGCGGTCTTCGGGTTCGCAGTATAGAGGCCGTTCTCGTCCTTGACATAGATCATCGCCTTGCAGCCGAACTGCTCGGCGACCAGGAAGCAGCCGGCATCGGTGCGATAGGGCGGGATCACGCCCTCGGCCGCGGGACGAATCCACAAGCCATAGGGCGGCATGCCGCTGAAGATCACGGCATTCACCTCGGCGAGATAGAGCGGCACGGCCGAGAGCCCGGCGCTGCTCACCGCGGAGATGCCGTGCTTGGCGAGCAGCTGGCCGAGCATCGCGGCGTTCTGATCGGCCACCGAGGCGCCGAGCTGCGACAGCACGCCGGCCGGCAAACGCAGCCCGGCCGCGATCGAGTATAGATGCCGGGCGCGGGTACCGGCTCCGGTCCCGATCAGCATCTTGTGCGCCTTGCGGGCGGCGACGATCTCGTCGACCAGCGGATACACCGCGGCGCGGCCGCGATCGATCACGCTCTGCCCGCCGATCTTGACCACGGTGGCGTCGGGGAGGATGCGGAAGTCCGCAGCCGCTTCCGTCGCCTCGAGCAGCTGTGGATCGGTCAGCGACCGCTGCATCAGGAGCGCTTCGAGCTCCGCCGTCGTGTTCGCCATGAGAAACGTCCTTCTCTAATGCATCGAGCCAGACCCGTGAGCCGGACCGGACAGGCGGCCCCGGTGATCTTGCACGTCGCCCCACATGGCTTAGTAAGGCGGAATGAACAACTTTGCCGAGGCCCTTGATACGGCCGTCAGCCTCATCGGGAGTTTCGACGGCGAACTGCGCAAGATTGTGGCTTTATCGCTTGGCGTGAGCCTGACTGCAAGCCTTCTTGCCTTCGCGATCGGGGCTCCGCTCGGCGCAACACTGGCGATTTATCGCGTCCGCGGCAAAGGTGCCCTGGTCGTCATCGCCAACGCACTGCTTGGGTTGCCTCCGGTCGTCGTTGGGCTTGCCGTTTACCTCCTGCTTTCCCGGTCGGGGCCGCTGGGATCGCTCGGGATTTTGTTCACGCCGACGGCCATGGTCATCGCGCAGGCAATCCTGGGTATCCCCATCGTCGTTGCACTCGTTCACCGAATAATGGTCGACGTATGGGCCAGCTATGGCGACGCGCTCCTCGTCGACGGCGCCTCGCGCCTGCGCGCCATGAGGCCGCTGATGTGCATCGCACGTGAGGGGCTGCTTACCGCGTTCCTCGCAGCGTTCGGCAGGGCGATTGCCGAGGTGGGAGCGATCATCATCGTCGGCGGCAACGTGAGAGGCTACACGCGCACGATGACGACGGCGATCGCGCTGGAGACCAGCAAAGGAGAATTGAGCTTCGCGCTTGCTCTCGGCATCATCCTTGTGCTCCTGTCGATGACCGTGAGCGCGCTGAGCTTTCTGCTTGGGCGTGTCCTGACGGGTCGTTGAACAGAGAGGACGGCAAGGGAGAAAGCGCATGAACCGCCGGTTCGTCTCACGTTGGGTACTGGCGGCCGTCATACTGGCGTCGCCTGGCCTTCCGTGCTGGGCACAGGATCAATCAATCGTTGTTGCATCGACCACGTCGACACAAGACTCCGGCCTGTTCGACTACCTGCTGCCGGTCGTGAAACAGAAGACGGGCATCGAGGTGAAGGTGTTGGCCCAAGGCACCGGCCAGGCGCTCGACACCGCACGTCGCGGTGATGCCGATGTGGTGTTCGTGCACGCCAGATCCGCCGAGGAAAAATTTCTCGCTGAAGGATACGGCGTGAAACGCTATCCCGTCATGTACAACGATTTTGTGATCGTCGGTCCGAAAGACGATCCGGCCGGCCTCAAGGGCAAGAACGTCATGACGGCGCTGCAAGCCATAAAGTCCAAGGCCGCGTCGTTCATTTCCCGCGGCGACCGGTCCGGCACCCACATCGCGGAGCTCAAGCTCTGGAAGGCCGCGGGCATCGATATCGCTGAAGACCATGGTTCCTGGTACAAGGAAATCGGGCAAGGCATGGGCGCCGCCTTGAACATGGCCTCGGCATCGAACGCCTACGTGCTGTCCGATCGTGGCACCTGGCTGGCTTTCCAAAACCGCGGCGACCTTGCCATCCTTGTCGAAGGCGACAAGCAGCTGTTCAACCAGTACGGGGTGATGCTGGTGAACCCTGCCAAGCACCCCACGGTGAAGAAGGTCGCCGGTCAGCGCTTCATCGATTGGCTGATCTCACCGGAGGGACAGAGTGCCATCGCCGCCTACAAGGTCAACGGTCAGCAGCTTTTCTATCCCAACGCAAACGACCCCAACGCCTGAGAATGTTCGCCGACCTCCACGGTCACTGACTTGCTGGACCATAACCGCTGCTTCGAAGACCAACGTTACGATCAGTTCGGCGTAAAGATAACCTTGCCCTTGAACGCCGCCGCCTGCGCGATCGCCTCGGAAAATCCCTCCAGGCCATGGGTCGCGACCACCGGCGCGCTGATCGCGCCGGATGCGACCATCGGCACCAGATGGTCGTACATCGCACCCGTCGTCTCGGCAGTCGCGGTCTTGTTCCAATGGCCGAGCCAGAAGCCGCGAACCGACAGCTCGGCGAAGATCACGCGCGGAGACGAGCCGGAGAACGGCTGTCCGCTCACCGCGCTGTAGATCACGATCACGCCCTTCGGCGCCAGGCAGTTCATCAGGTTCAGCGTGGACGCGCCGCCGACGACGTCGAGCCCCAACAGAATGGGCGCCCCGCCGGTTTCTCTCGCGACCTGCTTGGCGAGATCCGGGCTATCGACCAGCACCACGTCGCCGCCGAGCGATCTGACCTCGGCCACGACGTCCTCGCGCCGCACCACATTGACCGTCTTGATCCCAAGCGACTTGGCGATCGCGATCAACGCGCGCGCCGTCGCCGAATTGGCGCCGTTCTGGATCACCCAGCCATCGCGCGGGATTTTGACGAAGTCGGTCAGCAGCAGATAGGCCGTCGCCGGATTGACGCCGACCATGGAAAGCTGGCGGACGTCGGCATTTTCGGGCAGCGGGCGCTGCCACGACGCGGTGAACTTGACGCGCTCGGTCCAGGTCGCCGTCATGACGGGAACGAGCGTCCGGTCGCCCTCTTTCAGGTTCTTCACCTGCGATCCCCTGGCGACGACGCGCCCGACGCCCTCGATGCCCAGCGTCGCCGGCAGCGGCGGCAGATAGCCATAGCGTCCGGTGGCGATCAGGAAGTCCGAGCTGTTGATCGGCGCCGCTTCGACCGCGACGACGACCTCGTCGGGGCCGGGAGGACCGACGTCCGGCACCTCGTTCAGCTTCACCACCTCCGCCGGACGTCCGAACGTAACGACCTGAACCGCTTTCATGGCATCGCTCCTGCTTGTTATGTACTTATAAGTACAGAATTGGCCGAACGTCAACGCCCGAAATGGCGCTCTCGCAGACTTGAAGCTTCACAGCCGACGCGGAAGTACATAAAAGGCTGATATGGCCAGGCCACGCAGCTTCGACCCGAACGACGTGCTGGAAATCGCCCGCCAGATATTCTGGCAGAGGGGTTTTCAGGCGACGTCGCTCGACGAGATCACGGCGGCGAGCGGCATCGCGAAGCCCAGCCTTTACGCGGCATTCGGCGACAAGAACGCGCTGTTCCTGAAAGTGCTGGACCGCTACCACGACGGCATATTGGGCTGGGCGGAGCGCGTGCTGGCGCTGCCCGGTTCGGCGCGCGACGCGATCAGGCAGTGGCTGACCGGCTTCATTCCCTACTGCTCGGGCGAAAAGGGACAGCGCGGCTGCCTGTCGATCAACTCGGCGACCGACGGCTCGCTCGACCGGGTCGAGGTGCGCCGGAGCATCGAGCGCTACAATCGCCGCCTGGAAGAGCTGTTGCGCACGCGGCTGCGCGCCGACCGCGCCCAGTTCGGCAAGGGCTTCGATCCCGACACCACCGCGCACACGATCATGGTGGTGCATGCGGGACTGCTGGCGCTGGCGCATCAGACACCGGACTCGAAGCGGGTCAAGGCCGTCATCGACCAGGTAATGCACCTCGTCGCCTGAACGGCGCCTCGTCCAAGAGCCATCCGCCGATCTCTCGCGAACGTGATTACATGTTGATCGTCATTCAATTGACGCCCCGCGCGCGATAACCATTTCGGACGGGGTTAAATGGTTTTGGCGATTGGGGACGAGATGAACGACCGGCTTTCATGTGCGACACTCACTGCACTCGTGGCCCTGCTTGCGATGCCGGCCATCGGTCCGGCTCGGGCCCACGATCATCAGCACCCCGAGTTGAACGCCTGGTACGAAAGCCTGCATAGCGGCAAGGGGCCCTGCTGCGACGGCAGCGACGCGCAACGGGTCGACGACGCCGATTGGGACACCAAGAACGGCCATTATCGCGTGCGCCTCGAGGGCGAGTGGGTCGAGGTCCCCGATGAAGCCGTGGTGTCCGGCCCCAACCGCGCCGGCCGCACCATGGTGTGGCCATATTACCTGGACGGCCATCCCAGGCCGCGCTGCTTCATGCCGGGAAGCATGAGCTAGACGATCACCCACGCGCGGCACGCAGGGCTACGCGCCATGCGCGGCCCTGTTCGCGTCTCCGGAACAGACATAAAATCGTACAATTGCGACGCGTAATATTCCCGAACACGGCTGCACATTGCCGTGGCGCGGGCCCGTTGCGTTAAGAACGTTTCGTCAGTCAGGAGCGGCCTTGGACCTCATTCTGGTGCTTCAGTTGGCCGCGGCGATCATCGTCGCGCTGATCGCGGCCTACGTCCTGCTTCACTACGTGCTTTTCCTTCTGGTCACCCGTCCGAGAGATGCGAGCGAGATCGGCCACGGGCTCAATCAGTTCGAGCAGCGCCAACTGGTCGAGTGGGCGCCGCAGCCGAACGATTTCCTCAAGCACGATGACGAGACGCGAACCTATGACGACGTGTTCGGCACCTATCGCGACGAGCAGGCGAACTACAGCACCTGTGTATTCCCCCGAACGCCGTTCTCGCCCCCCTACGCGGCGGAATACATTCTTCTGAGGCCGAAGGACGGGATGCGGTTCCTGGATCTCGGCTGCGGATCGGGCGCCGCGGCGGCATACCTCGCCGGCCGGAGCAACATCGAGATGGTCTGCGTGACCAATTCACCCGTGCAGGCCGAGATCTGCCGGCGCAAATTCGCGAAGCTCGGCGGACGCGGGGAGGTGATCGTCACGGATTTCGACAGCCTCGACCTGCCCAGCGAAAGCTTCGATGCGATCTATTCGTTCGAGTCGATCGGTTACACCAAGGACCTCGATGCCTGGCTGGCCCGGTGCTGGCGAATGCTGAAGCCGGGCGGTCGGCTGTTGATCCACACGCCGGGGGCGCTGGATCATTGTCGCCGCGAGCAGGATTTTCGCAGCGTCACGGCCTTCTTCGACAACTGGCGCTACAATTTCGTCGGCGCCAACCTGCTGGTCTACAAGCTGCGCCAGCTCGGCTTCGGCCCGATCCGGTATCGGCGCCTGCCCTTCTGGGCCTGGGGCCTCACCTGGAATTTCATTCAACACCTGCTGCTGTGGAAGTACCGGCTGAAAATGCGCACATTCGTCGAGCTGGAGCGGATCATCTGGCGCACGTCGAAGACATTCGTGTTCGGCAACCCCTACAGCACGGTGCTGGCCATCAAACCCAGGGCTACACGGCCCGGCGAGGCCGCGCCGCGCACCTAAAGCGCGAGTTGGATCCGGCCGTCAGCGTCGGCCTCCGGTTTCGCCGGCACCGCGCAGCAGATCAGCACCTCGTCGTCGGCCACCTCTGCGGTCGGCTCCTTCAGATAGGTCACCGCGCCGGTCAGCAATCTGGTGCGGCATGATCCGCAATTCCCGGCGCGGCAACTGAAGGGCGGATTGAGGCCGCGCGCTTCGGCCAACTCGAGCAGCGTTCCCGCTTCCGGCGTCCAGCGCGCCTCCTTCGACGACTCGGTGAAGGCGACTGCGACCGCCGTGGTCGCGGGCGGGCGGCGTTGCGGCACGGCCTTGGTAAGGTCAGGCTTTCGCAGCAGCGACGACGGACCGAATGCCTCGGCGTGGATCCGGTCGTCCGCGATATTGTGGCTTCGCAGGCCGTCGTAGAGCGACTGCGTGAACTGCGGCGGCCCGCACAGATAGAAGTCGTAATCGTTGAACGGCAGCACGCGCGACAGCAGCGCCATGTCGATCCGACCCGCGGCGTCGTAATCGGCACCCTGCTCGGCTTCCTCGACGTTGCCCAGCACACGCACGATCCTGACGGCGCCACCGGCAGCTTCGGCCAATTGCTGCAACTCACGACCGAACGCACGGTCCTGCTTCGTGTGCGCGGCCTGGACCAAGACCGTCGGCCGGATGCCGCGGGTGCGGAGCCCCTCGTAGACCACGTGGCGCAGCATCGCCAGCATCGGCGTGATGCCGACACCGCCGGCAAGCAGCACCGCAGGCCGCTTCTCGCGCGCATCGATCGTGAATGCGCCATCAGGCGCCCGCGCCTCGATGATGTCGCCGACATGGATGTTGTCGTGCAGATGCCGAGACACCACGCCGTCGCGCTTCACGCTGATGCGGTACATCCCATCAGACGGCGCGACCGACAGTGTGTAAGTCCGGAAGACCGGCTTATCGGAGCCGGGCAACGACAGGCGGATCGGCAGATGCTGTCCGGCGCGGTGCGGCAGCAGCCCGGCCCCGTCATCCGGCTGCAGATGAAACGAGCGGATCGACGCGCTCTCGTCGACAATGTCAGTGACCCTGAACGGACGCCAGCGCGTCGCCAGCTCGGCCGCCCGAATGCGGTCAGCCGCCTGCGCCCAGTCGCCGGTCATCAGCGCGTTGGGCGACCAGCCGTCGCTGCGGAAGGCCCAGCGCAGCGGCAGCGCGCCGCGCCTGCGCACCACCCGTCGCGCTCGAAAGCGCCAGAGCCGCTCCGCGCCCTGGAACGCCGCGATCTCCGGCGAATCCAGCATCACCTCGGCATCGCCGGTGAGCTGCAGCATGTCGCCGGTCTCGAAATCGACGAACACCAGCCCGGCCTTGCCGTTGAGCAGGATGTTGCCGAGCGTGTTGAAGAACAGATTGCCGGCGAAATCGGGAATCGTGAGCCGGCCATCGTCGCCGACGCGAACGAAACCCGACTTGCCGCCGCGATGCGACACATCGACCTGGCGACGATCCTCGCGCTCGGCATAGGATGCCACGAAGAACGTGTCCGCCGCCTTGATCATGTCGCGCGCGGCCGCATCGAGCGCAGTGCTCTGTTCGACCGCCCCGGTGAACGGCGCGCTCGGCTCGCGGACGAGCCTGAAATCGCGCAGCTGGATATATTGCGGGCAGTTGCCGAAACTCTGATCGAGCTCGAAGCTGAGTGCCTTGCCCGACGCTGCACGCAGCACCCCGTTGGCGCGGTTGCGGCGCCGTGTGTGCAGTTCGATTCCCAACAGGCCGATCGCGTCGCCCGCCTGCATGCCCTCGCTTGCGGGATCGGTCGGGTCAGGCCGCGCATCGATCTCGAGGCTCCGCGATGTCGGCGAGGAGATGAAGCCGGGCCTGCCGGCGAGCAGCGTCACCCATGCGTCGCCGTTCCGATCGACGCTGCCCGCGACAATGAACGGAATCTGGCCGTAGAACTCGCGGTGCTGGTCTGGCATGAAGTCGCGCACCGCGCGCTGGCCGACGGCTTCCATCCGTTCGGCGACGCCGACCTTCTGCTGAATCGCCTTTTCGCCGGCGTGCCAGGTGGCGAGCTTGGTCTTGGTTCGTCTGTCGCTCATGTCGTTGCCCTCCCCTTGTCGGGACCGGACGAGGCGCACCCGAAGGCGCGCCCGGTCAACGTCTTATGCGGCGGCCGTCAGGCCGGCGGACGTCTTCGCAAACGGCACGAAGCCCGGCAGCGCCTCGATCCGGCGCAGGAAGGCGTTGACGCGCAGATACGGCGAGAGATCGACATTGCCTTCGGGCGCGCTCGACAGATAGCTGTAGAGCGCGATATCGGCGATCGTCGGCTGCGTGCCGACCAGCCAGTCGCGGCCGGCGAGATGGGCTTCGAGCCGCTTCAGCAGCACATGCGCACGGCCGATCACGTCTTCCGGATTGAATTTTGCGCCGAACACGGTGACGAGCCGCGCCGCCGCGGGGCCGAACGCGAGATCGCCGGCGGCGACCGACAGCCAGCGCTGCACGGCAGCAGCGCCCTTGGCGTCGGTGGGGAGCCAGTCGGTGCGGCCGAGCTTGGTCGCGAGATACACCAGGATCGCGTTGGAATCCGGAACGACGGTGCCGTCATCATCCAGCACCGGCACCTGGCCGAACGGATTGAGGGCGAGGTATTCCGTCGTCTTCTGCGCGCCCGATCGAAGATCGACTTCGATCAGTTCATGCGGAATGCCGAGCAGCGAGATGAAAAGGCGGGCGCGGTGCGCGTGGCCCGACAGTGGAAAATGGTAGAGCTTCATGGTCCGGTTCCTGAAATCGTGGTGGGGCTGTCCCGTTCACGACTTCAAGATGGCTCATTGCGCCGACCAAGAGAATTGGCGCCACCGGCACTTCATTATTGCATGAATTGCAATAAATACTGGGAACGGCCGGGTTCGAGCTGCGCCTACATCTCCACGATCACGTAATTGTCCTCGATGTGCACCGGAAAGGTCTCGGCCACGTAAGGGCCCTTCTGCAATTCCGCGCCGCTCTCGACCGCGACCGGGTAGGAGCGGATTTTGAGGCGGCTCGGATCGAACCAGGACTGGCCGTTGCGCATGTCGAACTCCCAGCCATGCCACGGACAGCGCAGCATCTCGCCGACGCGGTCGCGCTGGTAGATGCCGGGCTCCGGCGAGGTCAGCCGCGCGACGCAGGCCGCCTTCTCCAGCGGCGCCCCCTCATGCGGGCAGCGGTTGAGCAGCGCAAAGAACTCGCCGTTGACATGGAACACGACGATGTCGCGGCCCTCGATGCCGAACACCTTGTTGCCGCCGGCAGGAATCTCGCTGGTGCGCGCGACGATGTGACGGGCCATCCTCAGTCCTAGAACTTGTAAACCGCGCGCGCATTGGTGTTGAAGATCTTGCGCCGCTCGGCCTCCGTCAGCGGCGTCTTGAAGGCGTAGCGCGCGTCGTCATAGTCCCAGTGCGGATAGTCCGACGAGAACAGCAGGCGATCGATGCCGACCCATTCGATCAGCTGGCGCAGATGTTTCGCCTCGTCCGGCTCGTCGATCGGCTGGGTCGTGAACCAGAACTGATTCTTCACATATTCGCTCGGCTTGCGCTTGAGATGCGGCACCTCGCTGCGGAAGCGCTCGAAATGCTGGTCCATCCGCCATATCGTCGACGGGATCCAGCCGAAGCCGCCCTCGATGAACACGATCTTTAGTTTCGGGAAGCGCTCCGGCACGCCTTCGAGCACCAGGCTGGTGAGCATCGAGGCCATCGTGTGCGCATTCGACTGATGCTCCTCGCAGTAGTAGGACGGCCAGCCGCCGCCGGTCGGCGCGTGCCCGCCATAGCCGCCGACATGGATGCCGAGCGGCAGATCGAGCGCCTGCGCGCGCTCGTAGATCGGCCAGTAGCGGCGACGGCCGAGCGGCTCGTTGGCGCGCGGCGAGACGTTGATCTGGATGTATTCACCGGTCCTGGCGCAGCGCTCGATCTCGGCGAGGCCGAGATCGCTGCCGTCCTGCCCGACCAGGATCGAGGCCTTCAGGCGCGGATCGCGGTGCGCCCAGAACGCGAGCTGCCAGTCATTGATAGCGCGCTGGATCGCGGCGCCGAATTCGAGGTTCTGCTGCGAGAAGATGAAGAGGTCGAGCACCTGCAAGATGCCGAACTCGACGTCGAACGGATCGAGGTGCTGCTTGCGCATGAAGTCGAGATCGGAGCCGGGCACCCCCCCGGTCGGCGGCCAGGCGTCGCGCCGCGCAATCAGCGGCGAGGAACGCGGATACGGCGTGGTGCCGATATAGGGCGTGCGCAGATGACTGCCGTATTCCTTGAGATGCTGCTGCCAGCGCTTCGGCAGGAACTCGTTGAGGTCGTCATGCGAGTGGATGCTCGGATGGACGTCGCAGTCGATGATCCGCAGCCGCGTCGCCGCGGTCTTTTCTGTTTCCAGCATCGGGCGGTCGATGACGTCACTCATGCGCTGCTCCCTTAAGAGTCGAGCTTCAATCGCGGAAAGGTTTCGAGCGGATTGTCTTCGCACATCCGCTTGACGAGGGCCTTCGGCAGATGCGGCGGGATCGGGTCGTCGCCGTTGAACTGCCAGTGCGGATAGTCGGAGGCGAACAGGAACATCTTGTCCGAGCCGATCTGATCGATCACGTCGGCCACGCCGGTCGCATCCGGCGGGGCGTCGAACGGCTGCATGGTGACGCGGAAATGGTCGCGGATGATCGCGGCGGGCTCGCGCTCGACCCAGGGCACCTCGACGCGGACGCCGCGCCAGGTCTTGTTCGCCCGCCACATGAAAGTCGGCAGCCAGCTCACGCCCGATTCCATCAGCACGACGGTCAGGCCCGGGAATTTGCCGAACACGCCCTCATAGATCAGGCTCAACGCCTGCGCCTGGAAAGCCTGCGCCTCGGCGAGATAATATTCGTAGCGATAGGACGGCCAGCCGACCGAGCTCGGCGCCGTCCGATAGGCGCTGCCGGCGTGGATCGCGAGCGGCAGTCTGTATTTCTCAGCGGCCTGATAGATCGGCCAATAGTGCCGCCGCCCGAGCAGCGTCTCGCCCTGCGACGGCACCAAGATGGAGACGAAGCGATTGTCCTTGGCCCGACGCTCGATCTCCTCGACCGCAAGGTCCGGTGCCTGGATCGGCACCACGATCGAAGCGCGCAGCCGGTTGTCCTTGGCGAGCCATTCCGCCGCGATCCAGTCGTTGATCGCCTTGCAGAAGTCCGCCGCCATGTAGGAATCGAACACCGCCTGCGCGCCATAGACGACATTGCAGATGGCGTGGCTGGCACCGAGCTGGTCGAACGCGCCGCGCTGCACCATCGCAAGATCGCCGCCCGGCTTGCTGCCGTCGGCCGGCCGCCAGTCGGCCCGGCCGGAGAGCGGCATCGATGGCGGATAGGAGTTGAGATCGAGCCCATCGATGGCGCGGCTGACCACCTGCTCCTTCCAGTGATCGCTGAGATAGGGCAGCAGCGTGGTGCGCGTTCCCCCCACCGCGGGATGGATGTCGCAGTCGATGCGCATGGCCGCCATGACGTTTTCCTCGGCGTTCCTCGGACTTAAGCGTTCTTTGCCGTCATTGTTGGCGGCATCGCTGCCGCGAACCGGACTGTGACGCCGATGGCGCGATCGTGCAAGCCGATCCGCGCGGGGCCGCCCTGCCCTATCCGCGGAGCGGATTCCTCACGCGAAGTTGTGGGAGCGCTGTGAACCGCCTCACCATGATCCGACACAGCCCGTGGTAGCGATTCCGCGTCGCGAAAATGCGCAGTATGCGGGAGGCCAGGATGAAATTCACCGGATTGATGATTGTCACAGGCGCGCTCGCGCTGGCCGCGACTTCCAGTGCGTCAGCCGCCCCCGCGACCGCCTCCGGCTCGGTCGGATTGGCGCTGGCCGGCGTCGTCGCGCCCTATTCGCCGATGCCTGCCAAGGCGAAGAAGGCGGTCGCCGCGTTTTTCAACGGCAACAGCAATTTCCCCTGCACCAAGAAGATCGTGGTCACGGCGGACAAGGTCGTCTGCCGCGCCAGCAATGTCGACATCACTTCGCGCTCCTGCGAATTGACCTTCGGCCACCACACCCGCACCGTGAAGGGCGCCGAGGCCAACGCGATCTATGCCACCGTAGCACTGGCCGGCGTGCCCGGCGACGGCGCCGCCGGCACCATCTACGAGGCGCTGTCAAAACTGTCCTGCACGCTCGATCCGGCCGCGATCAAGGACAAGGCCGGCGGCGGCGCCGACTGCACGTTCGAGCCCGGGAATTAGAACACCGAGCATCTAAGCACTCAACGTCGTCCTGGCGAAAGCCAGGACCCATTACCCTGTTCGGGTTTTGTTGCGCGACGCTGGGGCCGCCATCCCACCACAGTCCATGTTCGGTGGTTATGGGTCCTGGCTTTCGCCAGGACGACTGGTTCAAAAATCGGCGCCGCAGCGCGCTATTCCTGAACAACAACACCAAGCCGTGCGCCGACGCGCCGTGCCGTCCCTTCCCGCTGCGCGGTAATGGCGCGCACAGACTCTCGCGATTGCGCGAGGATCGCGGGCGGCGCGGTCTCCGGCGTACCGCTGTCGAACGGCGGCTCCGGCGCATAGGCCATGTAGAGCTGGATCGCGCGCGCGGCATCGTCGCCGCGCAATTCGGCCGCAAGCCGCAACGCACCGTCGATGCCCGCGGTGACGCCGGCGGCAAAGATGTAGCTGCCGTCGACCACCACGCGCTCGTTGACCGGGATCGCGCCGAACAGCGGCAGCAGATGAAACGACGCCCAATGGGTGGTCGCCCTGCGTCCCTTCAACAGCCCGGCAGCGCCGCACAGCAGAGCACCGGTGCACACCGAGAAGATGCTGCATGCCCCCGCCGCCTGCTGGCGGATCCAGCCGAGCACCTCCTCGTCGTCCATCAGGGCTTCCTGGCCGAATCCACCCGGCACATGCAGGACATCGAGCGGCGGCGCCTCGGCCAGCGTGCCATCGGGCGTCAGCCGCAATCCCTTGACGTCGCGAACCGCGCCGGCCGTCTTGCCGTAGATGCGATAGGTCGCGTTGGGAATCCGCGACAGCACCTCGAAGGGGCCGGTCAGATCGATCTGGTCGACCGCCTCGAACAGCAGCGAGCCGATCTGCAAGTGAACGTCATGGGGGATCATCCGCCGTCTCCTGTTCCACTCTGGACAACACCAGGCTATCGCGCGACGTTCGCACCATGACGCCAAAACCCCCTCGTTCTCGGCCAAGCGACAGCCGGCTGGTCGAAGTCGTCGCCTTTCCGTCCGTGCAGTTGCTCGATGTCACCGGCCCGCTGCAGGTGTTCGCCTCCGCCAACGCGATGATGTCGAAGGCCGGCAACGCCGAGCCCTATGTCGTTCGCATCGTCGCGAGACACGGCCCGACGGTCGAGGCGTCGGCCGGCGTCGGGATTGCGGTGCATCCGCTTTCGTCCATCGATGCAGAGCTCGATACGCTGGTGATCGCCGGCGGCGACGGCGTCGACGCCGCAACCGAAGACACCGAACTGGTCGACTGGGTGCGTCGGCGCAGCAGGCAGGCGCGGCGCACCGCGTCGGTCTGCACCGGGGCTTTCCTGCTCGCGGCATCAGGCGCGCTCGACGGGCGGCGCGCGGTAACGCATTGGAGCTTCTGCGCCGAGCTCGCCCGGCGGTTTCCGCTCGTCAAGGTCGAAAGCGATCCGATCTTCGTCCGCGACGGTTCGATCTGGACCTCGGCCGGTGTCACCTCCGGCATCGACCTCGCGCTGGCCCTGGTGGAGGAAGACCTCGGCCGCGCCATGGCGCTCGCCGTCGCGCGCTACCTGGTCGTGTTTCTCAAGCGGCCGGGTGGACAGGCCCAGTTCAGCGAGATCCTCTCCTTGCAGGCGACCGACGACAGGTTCAGCGCCTTGCATGACTGGATCAGTGCCCATCTGGCCGGCGATCTCTCGCTGCCGACGCTGGCGAAGCAGGCCGGCATGAGCGAGCGCAGCTTCAGCCGGCACTATGCGGAATCGACCGGACTGACACCTGCGCGTGCGATCGAACGCCTGAGGGTCGAAGGCGCGCGGCATCTGCTGTCGGAGACGCGGCTGCCCATCAAACGCATCTCGCAACGTTGCGGCTTCGGCTCGGAGGAGACCATGCGCCGCAGCTTCCTGCGGCTGCTCGCCACCACGCCGCAGGACTACCGGGCCAGGTTCACCTGACGAGGATCAGCAAGCGCGGCGGCCTTGCGACCGCCGCGTAGCGCTTGGAACCGTGCCGGACGCACGTCAGCCGTTCCAGGCATGCGCCTGCAACATGTCCTCGAGCGGCGGATGGGTCACGTTGCCGGTGAAGTTGGTGATGGTCGAGGCGGCGACGATGTTGATCGTCTCGAGCAGCAGCTCCTTGCTGAAGCCGGCGGCCAGAAAACGCTCGATATCGTCGTCGTCGAGGCGACCGCGCGTCTCGATCAGCGTCCGCGCCAATGTCGAGAGCGCGCCGAGTTGCTTGTGTGCCGGCGAGCGGCCGGCACGCATCGCCTCGACGTCCGCCGGATCGAGGCCGGCCTGCAGGCCGAGCGCGGTGTGCAGCGCGACCGCCCAGGTGCAACGATTGGCCACGGCGTCGGTGAGCAGCACGGTCTGGATCTGCGGCTCGGTGAAGTTGCCGCCGTGAACCTTGTCGAAGATGCCGATGAAGCTCTGGATCAGCACCGGCGACGTCGCCATCGCGGCGGCGAGATTGGGGATCATGCCGAACCGCGCCTGTACGTCGTTCAGGGACGGCCTTGAGGCGTCGGGGGCGGTGTCGAACGTATGGACGGGAAAACGTGCCATCGGAAGGGCCTTTCGCGGGTTGGGCCGTGTTTCGCTGCACGCTATCTAGCTGCGGCGCGCGCCACGGCCTCGCCAAAGGCCCCACATTCCACGCCATCCCCGTCCAGCCATGGCCTCGTTCACCCCGGCGGCGCTTCGTCGCTCACCGGCGAGGTGATGACCAGGAACACGAGGTCGACCAGTCCGGAATTGGAGATCGCATGCTCGATGCCGGGCGGCAGGAAGATCACGTCATGCTTGCGCACGACGCGGGCAACGCCTGCGATCTCCATCAGCCCTTCGCCCTCGAGCACGTGATAGATCTGCTCCTGGACCTGATGCTTGTGCCGCGCGACATAGGCCATCGGCTGGTAGAGCGAGATGCGGTAGTCGAGATGGCGCGCACCTGCGGTCTCCGGCATCACCAGCGGCTTCGACAGCGCGCCGCCGAAATGGTTGGGAAACTCGCGCCACGGCACTTCGGCGATGTTGCGGATGAAGGCGCCGTTGGTATCCTTGTGCATCGGCTTTCGTCCCTGTTCCGGTTCAACCCTGTGCGAAGCGGTGCTTGACATAGAGCGCGAGCGGCACCGCATAGAAGAAATGCGACATGAAGCCGCCGATCACCACGGCGGGATCGAGATAGTTCGGATGGTTGTCGGAAACCACCGCGATCGCGACATGCATCACGATCCAGAGCAGGATTGCGAACAACAGCGCGACCAGCGTCGCCTCGTAGCCGCGGCGCTGGAACCAGGGCCACGCCAGCGCGAAGACGATGCCCCAGCCCAGCGCGAACACGAAGTGGATGCCGGTGCCGACCAGATAGGCGATCGCGCCGAGGGAATCCTGCACCGCCTTGCCGAACACCAGCCCGGTCGCGTTGCGCGGGATGCCGCCGAGCGGCATCAAATGCTGGATGCCGACCCAGACGACGGCCTCGTAGATCCAGATGATCACGCCGCCGATCAGGCCGCCGAGAAGGCCAATCCGGACCTTGTCGCCGGTGCCGGGTTCGCCCCGCACACCCGCCGCTGCTGCAATACGGCCGATCATGCTGTCCGGAGCCATCCGTGTCCTCCCGAGTGAGCCTGGCGTCAGCGCGTTACGATCATGCCGGCTGGTAACGCGTGCCGATGCCGGGCTTGCTCTGGCCGAGGCCCGGCAATTCCCACACGCCGGCACCGGACGGATTGACGTCGGCGGCGATGTCGACGTCGATCAGATACGGCTTGTTGGCGGCGATGCCCTTGCGCACGGCCTCGCCGAGGTCGGCGGCGCGGTCGACGCGAACGCCTTCGACACCGCAGGCGCGCGCCATCGCGGCGAAATCCGGATTGTAGCGCTCGCCCGACGCCGGATCGTGAAAATCGGTCGCGAGCTCGCGGCCGCCGAGATAGCCGCGCTGCAACCCGCGAATCGAGGCATAGGCGTAGTTGTTCCAGACCACCCAGACCACCGGCAGATTATATTCGACTGCGGTGCCCAGCACGTTGGCGTGCATGAAGAAGGCGCCGTCGCCGCACACCGAGACGCAGGGACGGTCGGGTGCCGCGAATTTCGCGCCCATCACGCCGGCAACGCCGAAGCCCATCGGACCGAATCCCATCGAGCCGATCAGCGAATCCGGCCGCCGCGGCTTGCAGAAACCGAGCAGCCAGTTGTGATGTACGCCGATATCGCTCACCAGGATCGCATCCTCAGGCAGCGCCTTGTCGATCTCGGCGGCGGCGCGCTGCGGATTGATCGGCGTGGTGTCGTCGGAAAAGCCCGGCGCGACGAAGCGATCCCATTCCTTGCGATAGGTATCGATCTGCGCCAGCCATTTCGCGCGCGCATCGGCCTTCGCCGTGACGCTGGCGCGGCGGTCGAGCTCGGCATGGACCTGTTGCAGGAACACCCGCACATCGGCCATCAGGCCGAGCGCGACCGGATAGTTGCGGCCGATCTCCTCGGGATCGATGTCGACATGGATCAGCCGCGTCGGCGGGATGGTGAAGGAATAGCCGGGAATCCACGAGCTCGAGGTGCGGTCGTCGAAGCGGACGCCGAGCGCCAGCAGCACGTCGGCCTGGCGCGTGGCGTGATTGGCCTGGTAGTGCCCGGCGCGGGCGACGAGGCCGAGTGCCAGCGGATGGTGGCAGTCCAGCCCGCCGAGACCGCTGGCCGAGGCCGCCACCGGAATCTGCAGCCGCTCGGCGAGCCGCTTCAACGCCTCGGCCGCGCCGCCATAGCGGACGCCCTGCCCGATCAGGATCACCGGCCGCTCGGCGCCGAGCAGCATGTCGACGGCCTTCACCACGCCTTCCGGATCGGCGCCGCAGCGGCTCGAGATGTTGGCGTTCCAGCTTTGCGCGTTCGGCGCCTCCTCGGCCGCCGACTCCATGAACACATCGAAGGGCACGTCGAGCACCACGGGCCCCGGCCGGCCCGACGTCATCGTCTTCCACGCCTGCCGCACCGCGAGCGGCACCATTTCGCCGCGGGTCGGCTGGAACACCTTCTTGCACATCGTGCGTACGGTGGAAGGGAAGTCGGCCTGGTAGTGCCGATACATCTCCTGGAACGCGCCGCGGTTGAACTGGCTGGTCGGCACGTTGCCGGTCACCGCCATGAACGGCACGGAATCGAGGAACGCATTGGCGAGCGAAATCGGCAGATTGGCCGAGCCCGGCCCACAGGAGGTGAAGGTCGCGGTCGGCCGCCCCGAGACGCGGTAGTACACGTCGGCCATGAAGCCGGCGACGCTCTCGTGATGCACCGAGATGGTCTTGATGTCGGCCGAGCGCTCGTAGAGCGCGTCGATGAACTGGATGTTGCCGTGGCCGCAGAGGCCGAACACCTGCGGCACCTTCTCCTGGATCAGGTAGTCGACGATCACCTGGGCCCCGTTGAGCATGTTGCGCGACATCGACTGCACTCTCCCTCGAAGGCTCAACGAAGCTTTATGTCTCCGCGGCTCATGGGCGCCTTTTTTCCGCGGCCCACGATCGCGCTGCCGGTTGATCCGGCTTGGCGGGGGCCGACCGTATGTCTCATAATACTGTACGTCAATTGCTATTGTGATATACGCTGCGAAACCCGGCCGCGCGCCGTTCAGACCCAAGGGGCCCCGTGAAAGCACGCAGCAAGGACAACACAGCCGCGAAGCCCGCCAGCCTGCGCAAGGCCGCGATCGCAAAACTCGTGCAGTCGCCGCATCGCGATATCGACGAAGAGGCGGAGGACCGCGCGCGCGGCGGCGTGCAGTCGCTCGGCCGCGCCTTCTCGATCATGGAAGAGGTTGCCCGGCATCGCGACGGCATCGGGCTTGCCGACCTCAGCAAGCTGGTCGGCTTGCATAATTCCACCACCTTCCACCTCGCCAAGACGCTGGTCTCGCTCGGCTACCTCCGTCAGGAGAAGGATTCCAAGCGCTACCGGATCGGCCGGCCGCTGTTCGCGCTCGCCGCCAGCGCGCTCGACGAGATCGAGATGGTCAACGTGGCGACGCCCATTCTCGAAGATCTGTCGCGCGAGACCGGCGAGACCGGCCATTTCGCGGTGCGCATGGGCGATACCGTGGTGGTGATCGCCCGCACCGCAGCCCCCGGCGCATTCCAGCTCACCGACCGCGTCGGCGTGGTACGGCCGGCGCATTCCACGGCGCTCGGCAAGATCATCCTGGCCTCGCTCCGCCCTGACCAGCTGACGCGTTATCTCGATCGCGTCGAATTGAAACCCTCGACCGAGAAGTCGATCACCGAAGGTACTGTCCTGCTGCGCGAGATCGCCGAGGTCAGGCGCTCGGGAATTGCCTTCGACGACGGCGAGTACAATGCGGAGGTGCGCTGCATCGCCGTGCCGGTGATGGATTTCACCGGGCAGACCATCGGTGCGCTCGGCATTTCCGGCCCGATCTGGCGGCTCACCAACCAGGCGCTGCAAACCCACGCCAAGGCGGTGCGCGCCACCGCCAACCGCCTGTCGCTCGAGTTCGGCGCCAAGGGCGTCGTCAGGCCGGCATAAGACCAAAGACGCGACGGCGCTTTAAGCGTTGACAGTGCTCATCGCGTCCGGAAATATCCTCCAATAATAAAAAAGCATCTCTCACAATGTCGCATAAGCGACGAGAGACAGGCGCGCCCGGGAGGAGACCATGATCCGCTTCAGCCGACGCAAATTCCTGCAACACGGCACCGCGCTCGCCGGCGCATCGGCGCTCGGCTTTCCGTCGATCGTTCGCGCCGAGGCCGACAAGATCAGGATCGGCCATCTGACGCCGCTGACCGGATTCCTCGGCGCGCTCGGCGCCTATGCGCAGCTCGGCATCCGCATGGCGGCCGAGGAGATCAACGCCGCCGGCGGCGTGATGGGCCGGCCGCTCGACGTGCTCTCGGAGGACTCGGTCAATCCCGCCACCGCCGCGACCAAGGCGCAGCGCATGCTGGACCAGGACAACGTCGCGGTGCTGATGGGCGAGATCAACTCGGCCTCGGCGCTGACCATCATGCAGGTCGCCGACCGCAACAAGCGGCTGTTCATGCAGATCGGGGCGCGCTCCGACGCGCTGCGCGGCAAGAACTGCAACCGCTACACCTTCCACGTCGACATCCCCTCGACCGTGATGGTGAACGCGGTCGGCAAGGCGCTGGTGCGCGACAACATGATGAAGGACAAGAAATTCTACACCCTGACCGCCGACTACATCTTCGGTCATGATCTGGCGCGCGCGGCCAAGGCGTTCTTCGACGGCAATGGCGGCAGACTGATCGGCGACGAACTGGTCGCCACCGACGTCACCGACTTCAGCCCGTATCTCCTCAAGATCCGCCAATCGAAGCCGGACATCGTCTGCTCCAACCTCGCCGGCAACCAGGTCACCAATCTGATTAAGCAGTACGCCGAATTCGGCCTGCCCTATCCGATCGTCGGCTTCAACCTCAACACCGCCGATGCCTGGGCCGCCGGCGACGGCAATCTCAGCGGCACCTGGCCGACGGTCTGGTATCACACCTCGGACGTGCCGGCGTCGAAGACGTTCGTCGCCAACTTCATCAAGAAGTACGGCAAGCCGCCGGAGAACCACGCCTGGATCGAATATGTCTCGCTGAAGATGATGGCGCAGGCGATGACCGAGGCCAAATCGACCGAGACCGAGAAGCTGATCGGCTATTTCGAGAAGCAGACCGAGTTCGACATCCTGAAGGCCCGCAAGGCCTACTTCCGCTCCTGGGATCACCAACTGATGCAGGAAGCCTATCCGTTCACGGTCAAGCCGAAGGGCAAGGCAAAGGATCAATGGGACACGCTCGAACTCGGCGCGGCGATCCCCGAACCGAACGAGTCGCTGGAATCGATCGCGCTGACCAAGGAACAGAATCCCTGCGCGATGTGAGCAGCCGCGCGACCTTGACCTGAACCTGCGGCTTGGGATCGATGATGCAATTCGAGTTCTTGCTGGAACAGGTGGTCAACGGCCTCGTGCTCGGAGGTTACTACCTCTTGATCGCGCTTGGGCTGTCGCTGATCTTCAGCGTCGGCGGCATCGTCAATCTCGCGCATGGTGCGTTTTATGCGCTCGGCGCCTATGTCTCGGTCGAGATCACCCGCGCGCTCGGCTTCGGTGCGGCGATCGTGCTGTCGCCGGTCGCGGTCGCGCTGCTCGGCATCCTGTTCGAGCGCTTCATCCTGCGCCGCTTCTACGCTCAGGACCCGATCCTGAGCCTGCTCGTCACCTTCGGCCTCGCCATGGTTGCCGAGCAGGCGATCCGCATGATCTGGGGCGCGGCACCGTTGTCGGCGTCGATCCCGCCCGCGTTCCGCGGCTCGATCATCGTCGGCGACTTCCTGTTCTCGCGCTATCGCCTGCTGATCCTCGGCGTCGTCGCGGCCGTGCTGCTCGGCGTCTGGCTGCTGCTGCACAAGACCTCGTTCGGCCGCGTGGTGCGCGCCGGCATCCAGCGGCCGGACATGGTGGCGGCGCTCGGCATCCGCCTGCAGCCCTACATGACGGGGATCGTGATGCTCGGTGTCGGCATGGCCGCGCTCGGCGGCGCGTTCTTCGCGCCGATCAGCATCGTGCATCCGGCGATGGGCGCCGAGATCATCACGGTCGCCTTCGTCGTCGTCGTCATCGGCGGCCTCGGCAGCTTCTGGGGCGTCGTGCTCGCGGCATTGCTGGTCGGCGTCACCAGGGGCATCACCATCCATTTCGCGCCGGCCGCGGGCGAGGCCTCGATCTACATCCTGATGTTTCTGGTGCTGATGCTGCGGCCGCGCGGCCTGCTCGGCGAGCGCATCGAGAAGTTCGAATGACGGTCACCGCAGCCGAGAAATATCGCCCGCTCCTGCTGGCCGTGCTGGGGGTGATCGCGCTGCCGTTCGTGCTGCGTGCGCTCGGGCTGTCGCTGAACAGCGGCACCATGGTGGTGGCGCTCGCGGTCGCGGCGATGGGCCTCAACCTCTGTATCGGCTACACCGGCCTGGTCTCGTTCGGCCACGGCACCTGGTTCGGCATCGGCGCCTACGCCGCCGCGCTGATCCAGCTGCATTACTTCCCCGGCGAGATCTGGCTGCCGCTGCTGCTGGCGACGGCCGTGGTCGCGGTGGCGGCGAGCCTGATCGGCGTCATCATCCTGCGCCGGCGCGGCGTCTATTTCTCGCTGCTGACCCTGGCACTGGCGGCACTGACCTACACCACCGCATTCCGCTGGAGCGCCCTGACCGGCGGCGAGGACGGGCTCGGCGGATTGAAGCGCGGCCGGCTCGGCCCGCTCAATCTCGACGACGCGCTGACCTACTACGTCGTCGTCGCGCTGATCGCGCTCGGCGTGCTCTATCTCCTGATCCGCCTGGTGCGCTCGCCGTTCGGCCATGTGCTGGTCGCGATCCGCGAGAACGCGATGCGGGCGCGCTTCCAGGGCTTTCCGGTCGAGCGCTACAAGCTCGCGGTGTTCGTGATCTCGGCGGTGGTCACCGGGCTCGCGGGCGCCCTGGTCGGCTTCCAGAACTATCTGGTGTCGGCGGAGGCGGTCTCGGTGCCGTTCTCCGGCGAGCTGCTTGCCATCGTCGTGATCGGCGGCATGCGCAATTTGCTGGGACCGGCGCTCGGCGCGCTGTTCTTCATCCTGTTCCGCGAGCTGTTCTCGATCTGGACGCCGAACTGGCTGTTGTGGTTCGGGCTGATCTTCGTCGGCTTCGTGATGTATTCGCCCGGCGGCCTGGTCGGCGTCTGGTCGCAGCTTGCGCGCCGGCTGTGGCCCGCGCCCGAGGAGGCTGCCGCGATGAGCCGGCGCAAGACCTATGACGGCCTGCCGTTGCCCGGTTTCCTGATCCCGGACGCCCGCGTCGGCACCGTACTGGAGGTCGCAGGCGTCGCCAAATCCTTCGGCGGCATCCGCGCGGTCTCGAACGCGAGCCTGAAGATCGCCGCCGGCGAGATCCACGCATTGATCGGCCCGAACGGCGCCGGCAAGACCACGCTGTTCAACCTGGTGTCCGGCCTCTATCCGACCGACAGCGGCACGATCAGCCTCAACGGCCACGAGATCCAGGGCACGCCCTCGGAGCTGATCTGCCACCGGGGCCTGGCGCGCTCGTTCCAGATCACCAATCTGTTCAAGGGACTGTCGATCTACGAGAATCTGCGGTTGTCGCGCCAGGCGCAGCATCCGAGGCGGCTCGATCTCTGGCGCGATATCGACAGCTATGCGGACATCCACGCCGAGACCGCAGCGCTGGTGAAATTCTTAGGCCTCGAAGGCATCGAGAGCATCGAGGGCGGCGAGCTCTCCTATGGCGGGCAGCGGCTGGTCGATCTCGGCATCGCGCTCGGCTCGAGGCCGAAAGTGCTTTTGCTCGACGAGCCGCTCGCGGGCCTTGCCGCCGCCGAGCGCGAGCGGGTCTCGAACCTGATCCGGTCGGTGGCAACCAAGGTCCCGGTCCTGATCGTCGAGCACGACATCGACCGCGTGCTCGGCTTCTCGCACAATGTCACGGTGATGAACCAGGGCGAGGTGCTGATGACGGGGTCGCCGGCCGCGGTGCGCGCCGACCGCCGGGTGCAGGAGATCTACACCGGCTCGGGCATTCCGCCGGTCGCGCATGTCCGCAGCACGGATGTGGCCGTCGACGCTGCGCCGTTGCTGCGCGTCGAACGCGTCAACAGCTTCTATGGCAAGAGCCACATCCTGCATGATGCGAGCTTCGACGTGCGCGAGCATGAGATCGTCGCCTTGCTCGGCCGCAACGGCGCCGGCAAGTCGACGCTGCTCAAGACGCTTTCCGGCCTGGTGCCGCTGGCATCCGGCAGCGTCGTGTTCGACGGCCGCGACATCTCGCGGCTTGCTGCGCCCGATATCGCCCGCCTCGGCATCGGCTACGTGCCGCAGGGGCGCGGCCTGTTCGCCGGCATGACGGTGCGCGAGAATCTGGCGCTCGGGCGCCTCGCCCGCGCCACCGACGGCAGAACCGGCGTGGTCTGGAGCGAGGCCGAGATCCTCGCGCATTTCCCGCGGCTGAAGGCGCGCATGGACGTCGCGGCCGATTATCTCTCCGGCGGCGAGCAGCAGATGGTCGCGGTCGCGCGCGCGCTGTCGGGCAATGTCCGGCTGCTGCTGCTCGACGAGCCGTTCGAGGGCCTGGCGCCGGCCGTGATCCTCGACCTGTTCAAGGTGTTCGATCGCTTGCGCGAGAAAATCTCGATCGTGATCGTCGAGCACAATCTCGATCTCGTGCTGGCGCTCGCCGACCGCGTGTTCGCGCTGGAGCGCGGCGCGGTGTTCCACGAGGGGCCGGCCAGCCAGCTGCTGGTCGACCTCGACTACCGCAAGAAGGTGCTTTGGCTGTGAGGGCGTGCGGCGGCCTTGATGTGAGGAACCCACCGGCGGGTAGATTCCTTCCCCCGGACGCGCGTGCTCACCTCACACGCAAGACATGCTCGTTCCTCACTCCGCGCCCGAGCCGCCTTGCACGATCTTCTCGTTGAGCTTCTGATCGACGGTCTCGACCGTGCGGTCGATCTCGGCGCTGGGCGCGCCGAGCTGATGCGAGATCAGCTTTACCAGCAGGTCGACGCGCTCGATGAAGGGTGCGCCGGCCGCCACCGCGCGGGCCGCCGATGACGGCTTCAGCAGGCTCTCCGCCGCCTTGGCGTATTTGGCGAACGGCACCTGGTCGGCGGGGTCGGCGCCGAGCTGCCGCGCAATGCCATCGACGTGGTCGTAGATCGCTTGCGAGCGGGTGAGATCGCCATGCACGGCGTCGCGGATCGACAGCGGCTCCGTCGGCGTGATGCAGCGGTAGTTGCCGGTGAGCAGCATCGACCATTTCGCCAGCGGCACGAACAGTGAGTCGAATACTTTCAGCTTCACCGGAACGTCCTGGCCGTCCAGCGTCACCGCGTCGATGTCGGCCTCGAGCTCGCGCAGCACCTTGTTGTGCCTGTCGTCGGCGAAGACGGAGGCCTTGAAATTGGTCGGCAGGCCGACATGCAGCACGTTGGCCTTCTCCTCCGGCGGGCGGAACGCCTGCGGATCGGGCGAGCACAGCGTCACCAGTCCCGGCTCGAAGCGCTCCCACACCTGGGCGTTGGTATAGGCCTCTTCGAGGTCCATGCCGGCGAGCGCTGGAATCCGCTTCAGATAGGGCAAGGGCGGCATGTTCATGATCGACAGGCAGGGCAGCTTCGCCGCCGCGATCTTGATCATCAGCACGCGAACCGTGTGGTTGGTGTATTGCGGCTCCTGCATCGCGAGCGCGACCATGTCGTAGCGCGACACGTCGACATCGCCGGGCGTCACGGCGTCGAGCTTGCCCGGCAGCTCGCGCGAGACAATCGAACGATGCGTCTTCTCGTCGCGCAGCTTGATCCGCACCTCGGTGCCGTCGCGATTGATCAGCTCCGCGGTGTTCTTCCGGCAAACCAGGGTCACGTTGTGACCGGCCATCAAAAGCTTGGTCCCCAGCAGGGAGCCGTAGGAGGCCCCCAAGATCAGAATGTTGCGCGCCATGCTCTCTCTCTTGGAAATGCCATCCGCCCGGATGGCAGCCTGCCGTGGTGTATGGTATACCAGCGTCTATCGCAGATCGACAAGCGCGTGCCAAGAGGATTATCTCCCGGATTATCTCGTCGATCGTCTCTTGGATTATCTCGCGGATGGGAATTTCGTTCCGCGGTTCGGGAAGGGCACCGGGGCTTGCAAGTCGCTGAGCTGACAGATCGGGCTGAAGAGATCCTCGTCGCTGCGTCCCGGCTGTTCGCTCGCCACTCCTACGCCAATGTGACGATGGAGCAGGTCGCGGCGGCGGTGCAGGCGGTACCGGGCGCGCTGTATCACCACTTTCGCGACAAGGACGACCTGATCTTCCATTGCTATCTGCGCGGCCTTGCGACCTACCGGCGCGAGATCGAAGCCGCGGCGGAGCCCGGCATCGACGGGCTCGAGATCGTCAGGCGCTTCGTGCGCGGCCGGCTCAGGCCCGAGGGCCGGCGCATGATCCTGTTCACCGATATCGACGCCCTTGCCGCGCCATACCGCAACGAGGTGCACGAACAGCGCTGGCAGAATGTCACGCTGCTCGCCGATATCCTGGCGCGCGGCGTGGCCGACGGCTCGATCGCATGCGACGAACCGCAGCTCACGGCGGTGGCCCTGATCTCGATCCTCGACTGGGTGCCGTTCTGGTTCTCCGAGCGCGACTATTACACGCGCCAGCAGGCGATCGACGGCATCGACGACATCATCGCCCACGGCGTGTACCGGCGCGACATCGCCGTGCCCGACATGCCGCAGCCGCCCAGTCTTGCGCCCTTCCTCGAAGCCCGCGCCGCCCTGAGCAAGCGCGCGGCGAAGTTCGACAGGATGCTTTCAATCGCCTCCGACAGCTTCAACCGGCGCGGCGCGATGGGCACGTCGCTGGAGAGCATCGCGGCGGACGCGGACATGACGCGGGCCGGCATCTACTATCATTTCAGCGAAAAGGAGAGCCTGCTGCTCGCCTGCCTGCAGCGCGGGCTCAACAACGAGGTCGGCATCCGCGAACATCTGCAGCAGCAAAACCTGGAAGCCTTCGATCACATGGTGCAGCGAATCCGTCTGCTGCTGATGCTGCACGACACGCCATGCGGCCCGAAGACCACCTATCACAACATCAACTATCTCAGGGATGCCGACCAGAAGGCCTATGTTGCGCAGGTGCTGGCGACGATCCGGCTCGACCAGAACAGCTATCAGCGCTGGATCGACCAGCGTCGCTTCCGCCGCATCGACACCTATTTCGCCGAACGTATCCTCACCGGAATGGGCCACTGGTATCCGATCTGGTTCAAGGGCAAGCGCAATTGGACGCCGCTGCAGATCGCCGATCATTACGCGCGGCTGTTTCTCCTCGGCATCAAGCCGCGCCATCGTCCCGTCTAAGGCCGTCGCCCGCGCCGATACCTCGCAAACATTGACGTCAAATTCAACAACGGAGCTGGTAGCCTGATGTTGGGCGAGACCTTCGGGCGCAAGTCCTCCGTTGAAACTTGACATCATATTCGATTTCTGTTGATTCCGTGGAAAAGGCAGCAACGATCTGCCGCGGGCGATTTGCCCGTTGACACGAAGCGCTGCAAGGCGCCGCCGAAACGGAGGACCGCGAAGGAATTTGAGCCGGCAGCTATGGCTGAAGCGCATCCAGACATCCTGGATGTCGAGCCTCGACGATCGCGGCCGTGGCCGGCGCGAACGCGAACCGGACGATCAACCCGTGCCGGCGTGGATCCTTTGAAACTCAGATCATCTCGACCGAGGGCATTTTTCCCGGACCTCGGCGCCCGCGAATACGCATGCATATGCTTTGCCAGGCCGGACCGAACCGTACCGCGGAAAATGCCGACGCGCATCTCGAGCGCAGGCACGAGGCGGAAGCAACGGAGCAATGCGCGGCGCTGACGGCGTTGCGGCGCTTTGGCAGTTGAGCTTACGAGACGTCTTCAATATTGAAGCGCAATTGGAAATGAACAAAAGGAGGAAACAGGATGCATAAACTGATCGTCGCTGCCGCGGCCGCGCTGACGATGCTGGGAGGAACAGCATACGCTCAGGACTCGCTCAAGATCGGTTACATCGATCCGCTTTCCGGCGGCGGCGCCAGCGTCGGTGAAGGCGGCCTGAAGACCTTCCAGTATCTGGCCGACGAATTGAATGCCAAGGGCGGCATCCTCGGCCACAAGGTCGAGATCGTCCCGCTCGACAACAAGACCAATCCGCAGGAAAGCCTCGTCCAGGCCCAAAAGGCGGTCGACGCCGGCATCCGCTACATCACGCAGGGCAACGGCTCGTCGGTCGGCGCTGCGCTCGAGGATTTCGTCACCAAGAACAATTCGCGCAACCCCGGCAAGGAACTGCTCTACTTCAACTACGCCGCGGTCGATCCGAGCATGACCAACGAGAAGTGCAGCTACTGGCATTTCCGCTGGGACGCGAACTCGGACATCAAGATGGAAGCGCTGACCAACTACATGAAGGGCCAGTCGTCCATCAAGAAGATCTATCTGATCAACATGGACTATTCTTTCGGCCAGTCGGTGCGTACCACGGCGCGCAAGATGCTGGGCGAAAAGCGGCCGGATATCCAGATCGTCGGCGACGAATTGCACCCGATGCTCAAGGTCACCGACTTCTCGCCCTACATCGCCAAGATCAAGGCGTCCGGCGCCGATACCGTCGTGACCGGCAATTGGGGCCAGGACTTCGCGCTGCTGTTGAAGGCGGCGGCCGACGCCGGCCTCAAGGTCAACTGGTACACCTATTATGCCGGCGGCGCCGGTGGGCCGACCGCGATCAAGCAGACCGGTCTCGATGGCCAGGTGTTCCAGATCAGCGAAGGCGTTCCGAACTCCGGCAACAAGGCGGCGATGGATTTCGAGAAGGACTTCCGCGCCAAGACCGGCATCTCCGTGTGGTATCCGCGCGCGGTCAACGAGATGCGGATGTTCAAGGCGGCCGCCGAGAAGGCCAACTCGATCGATCCGCTGAAGGTCGCGGCCGCGCTCGAAGGCATGAAGTTCGACGTGTTCGACGGCGGTGACGGGTTGATGCGCAAGGACGACCACCAGTTCTTCCAGCCGATCGTCATCTCCTCGTTCGGCTCGCTGGCCGACAAGACCAAGGAGCCCTACGACGAGGAGAACACCGGCTGGGGCTGGCATATCGTCTCCAAGATCGACACTGCGCAGACGATGCTTCCGACCACCTGCAACATGAAGCGGCCCTGATCGGTCGCTTGCGTCACGCCTCCGCAACCCCAGGGGTTGCGGAGGCGCTGTTCAGCCGGCAACGCGTGCGATGCCGGCATCATATCGTTCAACGGGTCTTTGCGCGTGAATCGTTCGGGTCTCAAACGGGTGCACCGTGGCTGAATTGATCGTCATCTCGACGCTCAACGGCGTCTTGTTCGGCATGCTGCTGTTCCTGCTGTCGAGCGGCCTCACCGTCATCTTCAGCATGATGGGCGTGCTCAACTTCGCGCATGCCAGCTTCTACATGCTCGGCGCCTTCTTCGGCTTTCAGCTGACCCGCTGGATCGGCTTCTGGCCGGCGCTGGTGATCGCGCCGCTGCTGGTCGGCGCGGTCGGCATGGCGGTCGAGCGCTACGGCCTGCGCAACACCCACAAGCACGGCCACGTCGCCGAATTGCTGCTGACCTTCGGCCTCGCGTTCGCGATCGAAGAGATCGTCTCGATGATCTGGGGCAAGAGCCCGGTCGACTATCGGGTTCCGGCGGCACTCGACTTTCCGGCCTTCACGGTGTTCTCCACCAATTACCCGGCCTACAAGATCTTCATGCTGGTGATCTCGGTCGTGATCTTCGTGACGCTGCTGGTCACCCTGAAGAAGACGCGCGTCGGCCTCATCGTGCAGGCCGCGCTGACCCATCCGAGCATGGTCGGCCATCTCGGCCACAATGTCGGACGCGTCTTCATGCTGGTATTCGGCGTCGGCAGCGCGCTCGCGGGCCTTGCCGGCGTGATCGCCGGCCCCTCGCTGGTGACGCAGTCCGACATGGCGGCGCTGCTCGGGCCGATCCTGTTCGTCGTCATCGTGTTCGGCGGCCTCGGCTCGCTGCCCGGCGCCTTCATCGCCTCGCTCCTGATCGGGCTGATCCAGACCTTTGCGGTCGCGCTCAATGGTTCGCTGGCCAGCGTGTTCGGTCCGCTCGATCCGAGCCTCGGCCCCTCGCCGCTCACCGACATCTGGAACGTCACGATCGCGCAGATCGCGCCGATCCTGCCCTATCTGCTGCTGGTGCTGGTCCTGATCTTCCGCCCCATGGGCCTATTGGGGACGCGCGAGTCATGAGCAACGCCGCCACTCCCGCCGTGACGAAGGATCAATCCGGCGGCGCGCTGAGCTTCTACGGCGTCTGGCTGATTGCAGCGGCCTTGCTCGTCGTGCTGCCGCTGGTGTTCTCCTCCGGCGGCTCGCTGACCTCGTTCAGCCTGATCGGCATCTCGATCATCTTCGCGCTGTCCTACAACATCCTGCTCGGCCAGACCGGGCTTTTGTCGTTCGGGCACGCCGTGCAATACGGTCTCGGCGGCTTCCTCGCCGTCCACATGATGAATGCGGCCGCCAATCACAACTGGCCGATCCCGCTGCCGCTGATCCCGCTGGCCGGCGGCGTCGGCGGCATGGCGTTCGCGTTGCTGGTCGGCTGGGTCATGACCAAGCGCGCCGGCACCGTGTTCGCGATGATCTCGCTCGGCATCGGCGAGCTGGTCGCCTCCTCGTCGCTGATCCTGCGCAGCGTGTTCGGCGGCGAATCCGGCATCACCACCGACCGCACCTCGCTGTTACCGCTGTTCGGCTGGACGTTTGGGCCGCAGCTTCAGGTCTACTATCTGATCGCGTTCTGGGTGATGGTGTCGGCGATCGCGATGTATGCGCTGACCCGCACGCCGCTCGGGCGCATCTGCAACGCAGTGCGCGACAATCCGGAACGCGTCGAGTTCATCGGTTACGATCCGCACGTGGTGCGCTATCTCGCCTACATGTTCGCCGGCTTCTTCGCCGGCATCGCCGGCGGACTCACCGCGATCAATTTCGAGATCGCCAACTCCGCCTATCTCGGCGCGACGCAGTCGGGCCTCGTGCTGTTCGCCGCCTTCATCGGCGGCACCGCCTATTTCTTCGGGCCGATTTTAGGCGCCATCCTGGTGACCTATCTGCAACTCGGGCTGACCAACGTCACCTCGGTGTGGCAGCTCTATTTCGGCATCATCTTCATCGGCATCGTGATGTTCGCACCGGGCGGCATCGCGGGGCTCTTGATGAAGCACCGACCGCTGATCCGCGCCGGCACACTCGGCACGGTGATCCCGTCCTACCTGGTCGCGGCGATCCCGACGCTGGCGCTGGTGCTCGGCATCATCCTGACCATCGAAACCGTCGCGCGCTTTTCGGGCGGCGAAGGCGGCGGCAACGTCGTCAATCTCGTCGGCATCCCCTTCGCAGCAACTGCGCCGACCACCTGGGCAGCCGCTGCGATTCTCCTCGTCGGCGGCTTCCTGATCGCACGTATCACCTGGCGACGCGTCGCGGAGGCCTGGGATCGTGCCGCGACGGTAGCCCGTGATCGGGGGTATCTCGCATGACATCCGCGATCGAAGTCAAAGCCGTCGAAAAGCGCTTCGGCAATGTCGGCATCATCCGCGACCTCAATCTGAGCGTCGCCAAGGGCGAACGCCACGCCATCATCGGCCCGAACGGCGCCGGCAAGTCGACGACGTTCAATCTGATCAGCGGCCACATCAAGCCGACCTCGGGTGAGATCCGGCTCAACGGCGACGTCATCTCCGGCCTGCGCCCGTTCGAGATCAACCGCCGTGGCCTGTCGCGCTCGTTCCAGGTCACCAACGTGTTCGCCCGCATGACGGTGTGGGAGAACGTCCGCTGCGCCGTGCTGTGGGCGACCGGCCACCGCTACGCATTCTGGAAGAACGTCGACAATCTGCCCGAGGTGAAGCAACGCACCGCGCAGATCCTCGACGACATCCATCTGACCCACCGCCGCGACGTGCCGGCGGGGCTTCTGACCTATGCCGAGCAGCGCGAGCTCGAGATCGGCATCACCATCGCCGGCGGCGCCAATGTCATCATGCTGGACGAGCCGACCGCGGGCATGAGCCATGCCGAGACCGACCGCGCCGTCGCGCTGATCCGCCGCCTCACCGAGGGCCGCACGCTCGTCATCGTCGAGCACGACATGAGCGTGGTGTTCGGCCTCGCCGACCGGATCTCGGTCCTGGTCTACGGCCACATCATCGCATCAGGCACCCCCGAGGAAATCCGCGGCAATCCGAAGGTCAAGGAAGCCTATCTCGGCGAGGAGGTCGACTGATGCTCGAGGTCAGGAATCTTCACGCCTATTACGGCAAGAGCCACATCCTGCAGGGCGTCGATCTCGACATCGCGGCCGGCGAGGTCGTGAGCCTGCTCGGCCGCAACGGCGTCGGCCGCTCCACCACGGTCAAGGCGATCATGGGCGAAGTGCCGCCGCAGGGCACGATCCGCTTCAAGGGCCAGGATATCGCCGGTCTCCCGAGCCACAAGATCGCCCGCCTCGGCCTCGGATATGTGCCCGAGCATCGCGACATCTTCCCGGGCCTGACGGTTCGCCAGAACCTGATCCTCGGCATCAAGGATCCGCGCCGCCCCGGCAAGTGGCGGCTGCAGGACATGCTCGACATGTTTCCCAATCTCGCCGCGCGCGCCGACACGCCGGCCGGCGTTCTCTCCGGCGGCGAGAAGCAGATGCTGACGACCTGCCGCACCCTGCTCGGCGACCCCGAATTGATGATGATCGACGAGCCGACCGAAGGCCTCGCGCCGCTGATCGTGCAGCAGGTCGGCGAACTGATCGCGACAATCGCCAAGGCCGGCGTTGCCATCCTGCTGGTCGAGCAGAAGCTCTCGATCGCGATGAAGATCTCGAACCGCCTCTACATCATGGGCCACGGCCGCGTCGTGTTCGAAGGCACGCCCGAGCAGCTCAAGTCCAACGCGGCCGTTCGCGAGGAATGGCTCGAGGTGTGAGCCGCGCGTTTTCTCAGCGTAGACCGGTTATCACTTCGCTCGAAATGCTCCGGCCCTTGCGTCAGAAGGTAAAGAGCACGGACGCGTACCAGGAATATCGATCGGTTTCGTCGGCGTTCTCAATCCCGCGCCTGACATAGCCCAGCAGATGATAGTTGTCGGTCAGGTCGTAACGCCATCCGACGCCGAGGCTGGTCGAAGCGGGCGTCCCCTGGGAGTCGGCGGTTTGATGGAACAGTTCGGCGCCGATCTGAAGCTTGGGCAGGAGCTGATACGCCACCACCGCGCCGGCCTGACAGAAATTCGCGGCGCGGATCTCGTTGAAGGTGCAGCCGCCGCCGCCGAAAGCGGACCAGCCCTTGCCGAAATCCTTCTGGACCCAGATCGGCAGCAACAATGACGCGTGATTGTCTCCGACAATCTCCGATCCGCTCGGCAGGAACACGCGCGGGAACACACTGACATCCAGTCCGAACGTGTCCTGATGCAGGAAGCGGTATTTCGCGGCGAGCTCGACATTGCCGAGGCCGACATGCGTGCCGCCTTGCATTGCGTCGGCATAGCCTGCCGGCAACGTCGCGGTGAGCTGGAGGTCAGGCGCTGCGCCATAATTGAAGTCAATCCCGGCCTCACCCGCCGTACCCGCGCGCGTGTTGGTGCCGTTCGCGAACGTATAGATCTCGAAATGGCCGGTATCGGTCGGTTCGGGGTCGTCCGCGACGAAGGGCGGTCCCGCCGCCGCCGGCCGCACGAGCAGCGCAAGCAAGACGATCGCCGCCGATACCGAACCAACCAGCACTGCGCATCGTCCGGGCATGCCACTCGCAACATTCTGACTTGCATTGATGTAGCATATACTACATCAATCGACACCGAGTTTATTCTACTACAAGGCGGAATGATGGTCGTGAAAGCCGGAACCGGCGCAGCCTCGGGCGAGTTCGACCGCAGGCTTGCGCAGGCGAAGCCGCAGCTTGCCGCGACCGGGTTGCGCGTCGCCAAATTCATCGACGAGAACCGGCAGGTCGTGCTGGCGAGTTCCGCCGCCGCGCTCGGCGCGCGGATCGGAACCTCCGACGCCACGGTGCTCCGGACGGTCCAGAGCCTCGGCTTCACCAGCCTCGCCCATCTCAAGGCGGCCATCCTCACATCCGGCGCGAGTTCGACGCCGGCCGACGACATGCGGCGGACGCTGGTCGATATCGAAAAGAGCACCGGCAAGGCGCTCAACGGCATCCTGCAGGCGCATGCCGAAGGTCTCGCCGTCCTGCAATCGGCAAAGTGCCGTGCGCAGATGACCGCTGCGGTGCGGCTGCTCGACGGCGCCGCGCGCATCGTGGTGTTCGGCATCGGCCCCTCGTCGGCGCTCGCGGCCTATGTCGCGATGCTGCTGTCACGCAGCGGCCGGCGCAGCCGCACGATCAGCGCAACCGGGTCGATGCTGGCCGATCAACTGCTCGACCTGCGCGCGGGCGACGCGCTGTTGATCCTCGCCTATGGCCGCCTCTATCGCGAAGTGAAGGCGGTGTTCGCGGAGGCGAAAGCGCTCGGCCTTCCGAGCGTCCTGATTACCGAGGCAGACGACACGCCGCTGGCGAAGCTCGCGGACATCTCCGTGGCGATTCCCCGCGGCCGTCCCGGCCGGATCGCACTGCACGGCGCAACGCTCGTCGGCCTCGAAGCTTTCGTGCTCTCGCTCGCCGCCGCCAATCCGGATGCGGCGCTGGCTTCGCTCGATAACCTCAACCGTCTGAGGCGTGCGACCGAGACGCAGGTCAAGAGCGAGAAGACCTTTCAGGGGCAGGCTGGACGAAAGCGAAGGAATCCCGCATGGACCAGGACATCGAAACAAGCAAGGTTCCGGAAGTCACGCTGATCTTTTGGATCATCAAGATCCTCGCCACGACACTTGGCGAGACCGGCGGCGACGCCGTGTCGATGTCCATGAATCTCGGCTACGCGGTCGGCAGCGCGATCTTCATCGGCATCTTCGTCGCCGCTGTCGTCGCCCAGATCATGGTCCGCAAGTTCCATCCATCCCTGTACTGGTTCGTCGTCGTCGCCACCACCACGGCCGGCACCACCATGGCCGACTTCGCCGACCGGTCGCTTGGCATCGGCTATCCAGGCGGATCGTCGCTGCTGTTCGCGTTGCTGATGGTCTCGCTCGGGCTCTGGTACCGGTCCGAGGGATCGGTCTCCGTCAACACGGTGTCGACGCCGCGGGTCGAGACGTTCTATTGGGTCGCAATCCTGTTTTCCCAGACCCTTGGCACCGCGCTCGGCGACTGGATGGCCGACACCAACGGCCTCGGCTATGAGGGCGGCGCGCTGGTGTTCGGGAGCGGGCTCGTCGTGATCGCCGCAGCCTATTTCTTCACGTCGCTGTCGCGGACCCTGCTATTCTGGGCCGCCTTCATTCTGACCCGGCCGCTGGGCGCAACCCTCGGCGACCTGCTCGACAAGCCCCACGCCAATGGCGGTCTCGCCTTCAGCCGCTATTACGCATCGGCGATCCTGGCAGCGCTCATCATCGCGTGCGTGGCGCTGCTGCCGCAGCGGGCCGGCACTCATTCTGGCAAGCCCGAAACGACCCGCACCTAGAGCGTTTTCGAGCGAAGTGGACACCGGTTCGCGTCAAGAAAACGCGTCAAAGCAAGCATCTGGAGTTCGGTTCTGATGGGATCAGAACCGAGCCGACGGAAAGGACGATCCCGTGAAGACGATCCATCTCCCCGCACTGGGACCACGCTATTGGACAGCGCTTTGCATCGCGAGCATCTTCGGCGCCAATATGGGCGACTTCTTTGCCCATAATCTCGGCCTCGGCCACGTCGCCGGCCTGCCGTTCCTGGCGCTTGCGCTCGTCCTCGTGCTGGCGGCCGAACGCTTCGACGGCATGCGGCACCAGGTCTATTACTGGTGCGCCATCATCATCGTGCGCACCGCGGCCACGAATTTCGCGGACTTCGCCGCGGGCGATCTGAAGCTGCCGCGCCTCTGGGTCATGGTCGCCTTGGCAATCCTGCTGGCCGGCGCCATCGGGCTCAGTTGGCAATTCGTCTGGCGGCAACGTGCCGACAAGTCGGACGAGGTGTTGTGTGCCGACCTCGGCTACTGGATCTGCATGTTCCTCGCGGGCACGCTGGGTACCGAGATCGGCGACTATTGCTCGCATAACCTGAAATTGGACGACGGCGGCGCGGCAGTCCTGCTGTGCCCGGTGGTAGCCGTCCTGTTCATCGCCGGACGAGAGGGGTGGCTTCTCCTGCTGCCGGTTTACTGGACGACGGTGGTCGCCATCAGGGCCGCGGGCACGGCCGTCGGCGACTACCTTTCGGCTCGAGGCATGCTTGGTTTGCCCCTGAGCACGCTTGCCACCGGAGTTCTGTTCGTTGTTCTCCTGATCGTGTGGAAGGAACAACCGAGAACTGAAAACGCAGTTGCAACCACGTGATATCGCCGCATCCCGCCATTCGCGAGGAATGGCTGGAACATGCGACGCACGCCGGCTCCGTCATTGCGCGGGGCGGCTCGGCGCCGAATTGATCGCGACGCTTTCCTTGTAGGCCGGCCGGGCCGTGAGACGCTCCAGATAGGGGTTCGCGATATCGCAGACCCCGACACCGTAATCGATCGCCCAGACGAGGCAGGTCGTCAGCAGGATATCCGCGCTGGTGAACTGGTCGCCCATCAGATATTGGCGGCCATCCGACAGCGCGACTTCGACATGCCGGAGCTGCTGGCGGAAATATTCCGCGGCCTGTCCGACCACATCGGGCGCATGGCCATAGATATGTGCAAGGCCCTTCAACCCGTGGCGGCGCATGACATAGAGGCTGGTCGAGTCCAGTTCGGCCACGATGAAGAAGCACCATTCCAGCCAGCGCGCGAAATCGCGCTCCTCGAAAGGGACGAGCGAAACATCCGGGTTGGAATAGTGTCGCGCCAGATAGGCCACGATGGCGGCGCTCTCACCGATCGTGAAGTCGCCGTCCTGCAGCAGCGGAATCTTCTGCCGAGGATTGAGCAAGGTGTATTCCGGCGTCTTGGTCTCGCCCGAGCGCGGCAGGATCGGCTTGCAGCGATACTCGAGGCCGAGTTCACGCAATGCCCAATGCGCCCGGATCGTCCGCGATGTCCCGACGCCCCATAACGTCAGCGTATCCGGCATGGCCTCACCATTTCTCGACCGACGGACGCAGGTCCAGTTCAAAGCTCCAGCCGTCGCGGCTCTGCTGGTGCACGAACCAATAAGCGTCCGCGATCGAGGCGGTGCGCGTCAGCGAATCCGGCGGGATCTCCGACGCATCGATGCCGCTGGCGGCCTTCATCCGCTGGTGGATCGCCGGGCTGTCGACGCCGGCATCGATCAGCAAATGCGCGACATGGATATTCTTGGGTCCGAGCTCGCGCGCCATCGCCTGCGCAACCGCCCGCAGGCCGAACTTGGCGGAGGAGAACGCCGCAAAGCCGCTGGAGCCGCGCACGCTCGCGGTCGCGCCGGTGAACAGCATGGTGCCGCGTCCATGCTTCAACATATGCCGCGTCGCCTCGCGCCCGACCAGGAAGCCGGCGAAGCAGGCGAGCTCCCAGGCCTTGAAGAACAGCTTGTCGCTGGTCTCGTGCAACTCCTTCTTGACGTTCGAGCCGGCATTGAACAGGCAGACCTCGATCGGCCCGACCTCCCGCTCGACTTTCTCGCAAAGCTCCTGCACTTCCGTCTCGCGTCGCGCATCGACGGCGAATGCCTGCACGCGGTTGCCGGCGCGCGTCAACTCGGCGACCAGTTCGCTCGACTTCGCCGGATCGCGGCGCGCGATGCAAACCGAATAGCCGCCCGCGGCGAAGCGACGCGCGACCGCGGCTCCGATCGCATCACCGGCGCCGACCAGAAGTGCGGCCTTGTTGGTCTCGACCATCGGACATCTCCCACCGACTGAATTATTTGGTTCAACGCGGCCACTTCGCGCGGCGCATTCGCTCAGACGGCCCGCACGGCCTTCTGCTCGATCATCTCGTCGATCGCGGCATCGCCATAGCCGAGGTCGCGCAGCACTTCGCGGCTGTGCTGACCGACGCGCGGCGCCGGACCGCCGATCACGGCGGCATCGACGTCGAAGCGCGCCGCCGGCTTCGGCTGCCTGACGGCGCCGACCCCGGGCTGATCCAGCTCGGTGATGATTTCCCGCGCCACCACCTGCTCGTTGTGGATGATCTCGCCGCGCCGCAGGATCGGGGCACATGGCACATCCGCTTCATCGAGCCGCGCCAGCCATTCGGCCGTGGTGTGCTGGCGGATATAGTCCTGCATCTTGTTGATCCGCGCCGTGGCATTGACGGAGCGCGCGGCCGGCGTCGCGAACCGCGCATCATTGGCCAGCTCGGGATCGCCGGTGGCCCGGCAAAAGCCCTGCCACTCGGAATCGGAAATGGTGCCGCAGGTGAGGTAGCCGTCCGAGGTCTGAAACACGAGATCGGGGCGATCGTTCGGATCCGCCGCGGTCTGCTCGCGGCCGACGGCGGTGTATTGCATCATGCCTTCCGGCCAGAGATAGGAGATCATCGCATCCAGCATCGCGACCTGGATGTGCTGGCCAAGGCCGGACTTCTCGCGGGCATACAGCGCCGCCGTGATCGCCTGCGCGGTGTAGACGGCCGTGGTCTTGTCGGCGACGATGGTCCGGATCATCTGCGGACGGTTTGTCACCGGCTGGGCCTGGATATCGCAGAAGCCGGACAGCGCCTGCACGATCGGATCGTAGACGCGCTTCTTCGCATAGGGTCCGGTTTCGCCGACTCCGCTGATCGAGACATAGATCAGCCGCGGATTTTGTTTGCGCACCTGGTTTGGACCGAGCCCGAGGCGTTGCATCGTCCCGGGCCGGAAATTCTGCACCAGCACGTCGGCCTGCTGGACCAGCTTGCCCAGCACTTCCCTGCCGACATCGGTCTTCATGTCGATCGAGAGCGAACGCTTGCCGCGGTTCGAGGAGATGAAGAGCGCCGAGAATTCGCCCGTCTTGTCGAGCGGCGCCCGGCTGCGGCGGGTGATGTCGCCGCCGATCGGCTCGACCTTGAGGACATCGGCGCCCTGGTCCGCCAAGAACATCGTCGCGAACGGGCCCGAGACGACGCCGGTCAAATCGAGAACGCGCACTCCTGCCAATGGCCCTGCCATGCTGTGTCTCCTCAAATCAGTGACGCGACCGTCGGCTTACGATGGAGGGGCGCGGGCCGCTTGCGAGAAAGCGCCTCGACTTACGAAAAGGCGCCGAAACTCAGGCATGAACTCAGGCTTGGCAGTGCTGCCGGAACACCGACGGGCTCATGCCGGTCGCCTGGCGGAACGCCGACGAGAAATGCTGCGCGTGACTGAAGCCCGACGCCAGCGCGATGCTCGTCACGCTCTCATCGGTCGCGCTGAGCCGATGCTTGGCCGCCTCGATGCGCAGACCGAGCACGTAGCGATGCGGGCTGGTCCCCGTGCTCTCCTGAAAGGCGCGCAGGAAATGCCGCTTGCTCAGGCCGGCGAGATCGGACAGCGCCGCAAGCGAAATCTGCTCGCCGAGATTATCCCGAACGAACGCCTCGATCCTGCGCAGCTTGAGCGCCGGCAAGCCGCCGTGGCTGAGCGGCTTCGACGGTTCCACGCTCCGCGACAGCCGCGCCATATGCGCCAGCGCCTGGCTGGCCCAGCCCTCGGCGAACAGATCGAACAAATTGTCGGGCGAGGCCGCCTCCCGGCTCAGCTCGACGAGGCCGCGGGCAAGCCGGTCATGTCCGAACGCGATCGTCGGCCGCTCGATATTGCCATTGAGGCGCGACTGCACGAACCGCGGATCGAGGAACACGACCATATAGTCGAACGCCGGCCCGACCGACCACTCGCCTTCGATCTCGGTATTGGCTGGAAACAGCGCCAGGCTCGCGGCCTCGGAGAATTCATAGTCGACCGGGCGGCCGTCGACCCTGGCCCGCAAGCGCGAACAGGCGCTGCCGAACCAGAACAGACTCAGCTCCGGCTGGCGGAAATGCCAGTTCATGCGGGGACGCGAGGTCCGCCGCAGCAGCTCGACCCGGATCGGTTTCGAGCGCGCGATGACGGAGGACACAAGCTCACCGCCGACCTGGCGGACATACCGCCCCGCGCACGCTTCCTCCATGGGGATCTCCTCCGTGTCTGGCACGGATTGTCAGTTCCAAATCAGAATTGACTATCCCGGCCCGGAAATCCAGCCCCTTGTTCGTTGATCGCGGAGATTTTAGCCGACGGATTCAGCCGCCGAAGCCTCATCTGGAAGCGACAACCCTGGCCCCGTCGATTTCGTGCCGCTGGACGAAGCTGCGGCCCGGAACGCGACCGAAGAGCTGCAATTGGCAGATTCGGAAAATAGAGCCGGATGAGCCCGAGCACGCGGGAATTTGGACGATGCCGGCGTAAGCCTTTAGCGGAATCGCACCGTGCTCCGGACGACCCAATCGCTCAGCTCTGCCACGGCGTGTTGCGAATCCGGACGCAGGCGTTCGGTTTGCGGAATGTCGGATCGCGATGTTCAATGTAATCGAAGTTCACCGTGCCGAACGTGGTCTGCGGCTTCTTCAGGGCCGAGCAGGTCTGCACCTCCAGAAATTCATTCTTGAAGTCGCCGCGCGGAAATGCGGCGATCACCCGGCCGCGCTGCTCCGGCGTGTAGTCGTCGTAGCCGACGCCCACGACGTCGACGAGGACACCTGCGTTGGTGAGAGCGATCTCCGGCCGCATGTATTGCGGAATCCCGGGCGTGGTGTGGAGCGCGATCGCTTCCCAGACCAGATCGGCCTGCGGCTCGGCAATGCCGTGGGCCCGAAGGAATTCGCGCGCGGCGTCGGCGCCATCGACTTCAAATCGCTTGGTCTCGGTGTGGTAGTGATCGACGAGGCCGAGATCGTGGAACAGCGCGGCGATATAGAGCAGTTCGGCATCGAATTTCAGGTTTTGGCGGATTCCCTTCATCGCACCGAACAGGTAGACGCGAACCGAATGGTTGAACAGCATCTCGGTTTCGTACTGGCGCACCAGTTCAGTCGCCTCCCGCGTCAGCCTGCTGTCGGGAATCCTGACACCGGAAATCGTGTCGGTCATTTGCGGGCTCCTCTCGACATCTTCGACCGCATCAAGCCGCCATCCCGACGGCCGCTTGCGGCGTGTTGCGGAAGCTGATGGCCATGCGGTTGTACGCGTTCATCAGGCCGATCGCGATGGTGAGGTCGACCAGGTCGCGTTCATCGAACACCGCGCGGGCGGCCTGGTAGGCTTGATCCGGCACGCCGGTCTCGGCGACGCGGGTCACCGTTTCGGCCCATGCGAGGGCCGCGCGCTCACGCGTGTCGAACATATCGCCCGCTTCCTCCCAGGCCTGCAGCAGCGCGAGCTTTTCGATCCTCTCGCCGCCCTTGAGCAGCTCACGCGTATGCGTGTCGAGGCAATAGGCGCAGTTGTTGATCTGCGAGATGCGCAGGAAGACGAGGTTGATCAGCGACGCCGGCAGCCTGCTCTGCAAGATGTAGCCATAGACGCCGCCGAGGGCTTTCACGCCCGCCGGTGCGATGTGGGTGTAGTCGAGGCGCTTGCTCATATGCCGTTCCTAATGGTTATCCGCTTTGACGGGGGTGGTCAGCTCCTTGTCGTCGGTATCGACGACGAACACGGCGAGCAACTTCGCGGGCTTCGACGTGCTGGCGTTGCGACTGACGGTATGGCGTGAACCCGGCGTCTCGTAGAAGCTTTCGCCGGTGCGATAGACCCGGGTGGGTCCGTCATTGACCTGCGATTCGATTTCTCCGGACAGGACGTAGCCGAAGATGAAAGCCGACTTGGCGTGGACATGCGACGGCGACGCACCGCCCGGCGCGTAGTCGACCACGACGGCGATCAGCGACTTGCCGGGAATGTTGGTGATCGGCTGCTGGAAAGTCGGTGTGACCGTCTGGCCGGCTTCACGCGCGGAGACCGGCATGGCGGCGGCAATGACGAGGGCGGCGCAGACGGCAAGGACGGAAGGTGGTGTTTGCATGGCGAGGGCTCTCCTTTGCCCGCTTAAGTGCGCTTGCCATGGTTCACAAAAAAGCACCAAGAATGCATAAAAACCGTGTACCACGAGACATGACCAACCCGCTGCGACTGGAGCTCGACCGATCCGCGAAGACGCCGCTGGCGGAGCAGATCCGGAAGGGAATCGGGGCCGCCATCGAAAGCGGCGTGCTCGCCCCGGGAGCGCGTCTGCCATCCTGGCAGGATTTGGCAGCGCAGCTCGGCGTCGCGCGAGGCACCGTGCGCGCGGCGTATGAAAGACTTTCCTCCGCGCAACTGATCGTGGCTTCGCGCGCCACCGGAACGCATGTCGCGAATCGGCCATTCGCGGCCGCCGTGCAGGAAGCAGCTCCCGACCCGGGCTCGTTCCTGGAGACGTATCGGGAGCTCACTGCGGGGCCCGCCATTTTCCAGATGGGCGTGCCCGCGCAGGAGACGTTTCCCGCAAAACTGTTCTCGAGGCTGCACACCCAGGCCGTTCGCGCCGAAATGAGCGCGCCGGCCTTGTATCCGGATCCGCGTGGCGAGCTGGAATTGCGGCGCGAAATTGCAGGCTATCTTGCGCTGGCGCGCGGGATCGCATGCACGGCCGCGCAGATCGTCATCACCGGCGGTTTCAGCAGCGGCCTCGGCCTGGCGCTTCGCGTTCTCAACCTCGAAGGGAAGAAGGTCTGGGTCGAGGATCCAGGCTTTCCCTTCACCCGGCACGGTCTTGCGCTTGCAGGCTTGTCGATCGCAGCGATCCCGGTCGATAGTGACGGCATCGACGTCGGTTACGGCCTTGACCACGCGCCCGATGCCGCGCTCGCCGTCGTCACGCCCGGACAGCAGGCACCGCTCGGATTCACGTTGTCACTGGCAAGACGCGCGCGGCTGCTCGACTGGGCCGCGCAGCAACGCGCGTGGGTGATCGAAGATGATTATCTGAGCGAACTTCAGTTGAAGGGCCGCGCCACGCCGGCGCTCGCCTCGCTCGATCGTGCCGGGCGCGTGATTCACATCGGGTCGTTCAGCAAGACACTGACCCCTGCCCTGCGGCTGGGCTTTGTCGTTGCACCGCCATCGCTAATGCCCCGGTTCGCCGACGTTGCTGCATGCCTCGCGCCGGCGCCGGCGCCCCCGGTGCAGCTTGCGACCGCCGAATTCCTGCGCGACGGCCACTACCTCCGCCACCTTCGCCGCACCAAGCGGGTCTATGCCGCGCAAGGCGACGCTTTGCTGAAATCGCTGCGTGCCCGGGCGACGGACGTGGCGATCGGCGGCCTGGCGGCGATCCTGCGATTGCCGGACGGGACCTGCGACCTGTCGATCGCCAGGGAAACCGCCGCATTCGGATTGGCGCCGACGCCGCTGTCGCTCTGGTCTGCGTCGAAGGGCTCAGTGCGATCCGGCTTGCTGCTCGGCATCGCCACAGCGCCGCAGAAGAGGATCGAGGCTGCGTGCGAACGACTGTTTGGGATTATCGAGCGGCTGACGTGACGAAGCACGGCGACGGTCCGTCTTCGCTTTCACTTCGTTCAAGCTACGCCGGACACGCTTCGCCCTGACGGCCTCCGGCGTGGCTGCGCCACGCGAAGCCCGTCAGGGTAAAGCGTGGTGGGTGCGACAGGGATCGAACCTGTGACCCCTACCATGTCAAGGTAGTGCTCTCCCGCTGAGCTACGCACCCAAAGCGATGTTTGGATCGGGACCCTATAACGGACCCGGGCGGGGCAGGCAAGGACGCAAAGTGAAGCTTTTTTGGCGAATCAGGCCGCCAGCAACTTGTTCACTTCGCTGACCAATTCCCGCAAGTGCACGGGCTTGGCCAAAACCTTGGCGTTCTTCGGCGCCTCCGAATCGGAATTCAGCGCCACCGCGGCGAAGCCGGTGATGAACATGATCTTGATGTCGGGGTCGAGTTCCGAGGCGCGCCGCGCAAGCTCGATGCCGTCCATCTCGGGCATCACGATGTCGGTCAGCAGCATCTCGAACGGCTCTTCGCGCAGCCGTTGATAGGCCGACATGCCGTTGTCGTGCGGCGAGACCTTGAAGCCCGCATTTTCCAGCGCCTTGACCAGGAAGCGGCGCATATCGTTGTCGTCTTCGGCGAGAAGGATTTTCGGCATGGCTGGAGCAGTTCGAACCCGGCTGGAGGATCTGTCAGAAGCAGTAAGCCCGTAGACAGTAAATTTCGGGTGAAATTTGCGCCGGGCCGGCGGCGCGGAGCCAGTGCTCTTTGTGGACCGAACCACGCATCGAATCAACCGGCTACGGGATTTCCTGTTCTTAAGACCCGTTCCAATGGCTGCCACACTCTTTTCACTTGGCAGAACGGCTGCGATTACCGACAATGCGTCCCCATAAATCTCCGCTTTTCCGGCAGGAATCGATTGTCTTCCGGACAGCGGACGCAAGGGACGGCGCCAAGGGAATGACCGAGTTTGCTGGCGAGTTGTCGCCTCCGTTCGAGATATTCGAGCCGCAGGCTTGGCGTGCGCCCGTCATCTTCAATTCCCCGCATTCGGGATCGGTCTATCCGGCCGAGTTCCTCGACGCGTCGCGGATCGATCTCGCAGCGCTGCGCCGCTCCGAAGATTCCTTCATGGACGAATTGATCGCCGACCTGAGCGATCGCGGCTTTCCGACCGTGCGGGTCAATTTCCCGCGCTCCTATGTCGACGTGAACCGCGAGCCCTACGAGCTCGATCCGCGCATGTTCACCGGGCGGCTGCCGAGCTTCGCCAACACGCGCTCGATGCGGGTCGCCGGCGGGCTCGGCACCATCCCGCGCGTGGTCGGCGACGGCCAGGAGATCTATCGCGAGCGGCTCGAGGTCGACGAGGCGCTGCGGCGGATCGAGGTGCTCTACAAGCCCTATCACCGCGCGTTGCGCCGGCTGATCAACAAGGCGCATCAGGCGTTCGGCAGCGTGGTCGTGGTCGACTGCCACTCGATGCCGTCGATCGGCGTGTCGCGCGACGAGCCGCGGCGGCCCGACATCGTGATCGGCGACCGCTACGGCACGAGTTGTGCGGCGATGCTGCCTGATCTGGTCGAGGAGGTGATGGGTTCGCTCGGCTATTCGATCGGCCGCAACAAGCCCTATGCCGGCGGCTTCATCACCGAGCATTACGGCAATCCGGCGAGCGGCCTGCACACCGTGCAGATCGAGCTCAACCGCGCGGTCTATATGGATGAGCGGAAGCGCGAGCGCGGCCCGCGCTTCGCCCAGGTCGCCGCCGACTTCGCGACGCTGGCCACCGCTTTGGCGAAGATTCCATTCGGCGATCTCGGCCCGTTCCAGGCGGCAGCCGAGTAGTGGTTCGGCGCGTGCGTGACGGCGCGCCATCAAGCCGTGAACCTGAATCCATTTGTCGATGGCGCCGCCGACAAAAATGAATCTGCTTCGATCATCGCGCACATGATCAAGCGAACAGACGGAATGCCCAAAAGAAAAAAGGGCCGCTTGAATGAACAAGCGGCCCAAGTCTAGGGAGGAAACGCCCAAGGAGGGCAGCGATAGCGCGAGGCGCTACCGCACCGCAACAATATGCGGCCGCGCTGCACAAAACGCAAGGACTTTCGAAACATTTCCCGCGCAATCTCGATCGGACTGGCCAAACTGCAACAGGCCCGACACCTTAAATTTTCTTGAAGTATATCAAAAGCTTGCTTCGAAGTCCGGATCGGCAGTCGCTCCGCGCATAGCTTGTATACCAGAACTCGCGGGTTCGTGATCCACTTCAGGACCGGACCGGCTTTCGAAATCGAACCCAATGCGAAAGTCCGGAACCGCGTCATCAGGATGGGATAACACTCCGTTAACCGTGCGCAACGCACCGGATTGAGCTAGGCAAGACGTCCACCTTCATTCGTTGCGTATCAGGGACATGCCGTGACGGTCATCGACTTCACCGCCTTCATCGGCCGCCTCGCCACCGTGTCAGGCGAAACCATCCTGCCGTTCTTCCGCACTTCGCTGTCGATCGACAACAAGAGCGCGAGTGATTTCGATCCGGTCACCGAGGCCGACCGCGCCGCGGAAGCAGTGATGCGACGGCTGATCAAGGCGAGCTTCCCGCAGCACGGCATCGTCGGCGAGGAATTCGGCAATGAGCGCGAGGACGCCGAGTACGTCTGGGTGCTCGATCCGATCGACGGCACCAAGTCCTTCATCGCCGGCTTCCCGATCTGGGGCACGCTGATCGCGCTGCTGCACAAGGGCACGCCGGTGTTCGGGATGATGCACCAGCCCTATATCGGCGAGCGCTTCTCCGGCGACAACGGCTCGGCGCATTACTCCGGCCCCTCCGCCACGCGACGGCTCCAGGTGCGGCGCTGCGCCTCGCTGAAGGAGGCGACAGCCTACACCACAAGCCCACTCTTGATGAACGAGGCCGACCGCGCCCGCTTTGGCCGCATCGAGCACGCCGTGCGACTCTCGCGCTACGGCGGCGACTGCTATTCCTATTGCATGCTCGCCGCCGGCCATCTCGATCTCGTGGTCGAGACCGAGCTGAAGCCGTACGACATTGCAGGCCTGATCCCGATCGTCACCGGCGCCGGCGGCATCGTCACCACCTGGGACGGCAAGCCGGCGCAGACCGGCGGCCGCATCATCGCCGCCGGCGACCCGCGGGTGCATGAAGCGGCGATGAGGCTGCTCAACGCCTGATCTCTTGAGTTGCCGCACGATTGATCTGCGTCCGTCCTGACCGCAACCAGAAAAAGCCGGGACGGACGCACATGACGATTTGCGGCAGACTGCTGGCAGGATTGCTCCTGCTCCTCGCACCGATTGCCGCCTCCGCGCAGGACTTCCCGGCCAAGCCGATCCGACTGATCGTGCCGTTCCCGGCGGGCGGGCCGAACGACATCATCGCGCGCGTGGTCGGCCAGAAGATGTCGGAACTCGCAAAGCAGCCGGTCATCGTCGACAACCGCGCCGGCCAGGGCGGCGTGCTCGGCACCGACGCGGTCGCAAAGGCCGCGCCCGACGGCTACACCGTCGCGATCGCCAGCGCCGGGGCGCTTGCGATCAGCCCGAGCATGGAGAAGGTCGCCTACGACACGCTGAGCGACCTCGCGCCGGTGACGCTGGTCGCCACCGTGCCGGAGATGCTGGTCGTCGCCACCAGCGTGCCGGCCAAGAACATGAGCGAGCTGGTCGCGCTGGCCAAGGCGCAGCCGGGCAAGCTCAACTTCGCCTCCTCAGGCCCCGGCAGCCTGCCGCATCTCGCCTGCGAATTGTTCAAGCTGACCGCGAAAATCGATATCGTGCACATTCCCTATCGCGGCGCGGCGCCGGCCGTGAACGATCTGATCGGCCAGCAGGTGCAGATGACCTTCCTCGACCTGCCGGTGATCCTGCCGCAGATCAAGGCCGGCACGCTACGACCCATCGCGCTCGGCGCCCGCGCGCGCGCACCGACCGCGCCCGACGTGCCGACCACGGCGGAAGCCGGCCTGCCCGACCTCATCATCGAGAACTGGTACGGCATGGTCGCCCCCGCCAGGACGCCGCCCGAGATCGTCGCCAAGCTCAACAGGCTCGCGACCGCGGCGATGGCCGACCCAGTGGTGAAGGACAAGCTCGCCGAGCAGGGGCTGACCCTTGCGGCCGACACGCCGGACCAATTCCGCGACTTCATCGCCGCCGACATCGAGAAGTGGGCCAAGGTGATCAAGGATGCCTGCGTGGAGACGGCGAAATAGCTACCGCTTTGGCACAACTCTCCCGCGAATACCGCAGATCGATTTAACCGATGTATCAGGATTGGCGCCTACGGTCGCGCGCGCGGCCGGGTGGCCGCCAACAGCATTTCCCATTGGAGAGCATGATGGCGCTGCTGACCGATCGGCTGGATGCCGCCGCGCTCGCCGCGGAGCTGGACGAAACGGGCTTCGTCTGCATCGAGAATGCGATCGAACCGGCCTGGATCGCGCGCGCGCAGGCCTACGTCCATCGCCTGGTCGAGCAGAAGGGCAAGCGCTATTTCGCGCTGAACTGGCTGTCGCGCAACCAGGGCACGCCGCCGCAGGAATTGACCGACGATCCGCAGATGCGCCGGCTCCTCACGCGGCTCGCGCAAATCGGCTGCCCGAAGGCGAAGCTGGACGAGGAAATCTATACCGGCCTGCGCGTCGTCGCGGGCCGCACCGGCGACGAGAAATCGCTGCTCTACCATTACGACAAGCATGTCATCACGGCGCTGGCGCCGATCCTGATCCCGGAAGGGCCGAAGCGGCGCGCCGGCGAGCTGGTCGTCTTCCCGAACCGCCGCGACTATCGCCGGTTCACGCTGTTCAACATCGTCGAGAAGGCGATCGTCCAGAGCAGTTGGTACCGCAACCGCGTCACCCGCAAGCTGGCGGCGGGCGACCTGCCGAACATCAAATATCTGAAGCCCGGCAATCTCTATCTGTTCTGGGGCTACCGCACCTATCACGCCAATTTCCCGGTCGCGAGCGACGCGGTCCGGGCGACGATGCTGCTCCATTATGGCGATCCGCATCCGAGCAGCGTGATCCTGAAGGCCAACACGGTGCGGCAGAACCGCGACGAGCGCCGTATCGCGCAGGAAGCCTAGAGCGCGATGATGTGAGGTTAAATCGGTATGGCCGCGGGTTCGTCACCTCTTCCCGACGGGGAGAGGTCGATTTGCGTAGCAAATCGGGTGAGGGGCCGCAGCTCTAACGAGGGACAATAACCCCTCACCCGTCGCTGCGCGCCGACCTCTCCCAAGGGAGAGGTGAACCTCAGACGCTGCTCCAGCCCAATCTAATCCCTCGTAAGACGTATCAGCGCTGTGCCTCGGCGCGCAGATGTTCGACGAGCTGCTTGGCCGCGCGCGGCAGCGCCTTGAAGCTGCGGGCGCAGATCGTCAGGCGGCGGTTGGCCCAGGCGTCGCGGATCCGGATCGTCGTGATCGGCATCGAGGCCGCACAGCGCCGCGCCGCGGTTTCCGGGATCACCGCGATGCCGACGTCGGCGGCGACCATCTGGCAGATCGCGTCGAAGCCGCGCAGCCGGGCGCGGAAGCGCAAGCGCGCACCAAGCTTGGCGGCGTGCCGGGAAACATGCACCTGCAGCGCGGAGGTCGCCGTCAGCCCGACGAAGTCGCGGCCGACCACCTCCTGGAAGTCGATCTGGCGGCGGCCGCCGAGATCGCTGCGCCGCGCCGCCACCAGCATCAGCCGGTCCTCGCTGAACAGGAAGCGCTCGACGCTGTCGGGCAGTGCGTGCTCCGCGCAGAAGCCGAGATCGGCCGAGCCGCCGGCAATCGCATCCGCGATATCGGTGCTCTCGCGCTCCTCGACGTCGACGCTGATATCGGGATGCTCGTGCAGGAAATTGGCCAGCGCCCGCGGCAGATGCTCCGACAGCCCCGAGGTGTTGGCGAGCAGCAGCACATTGGCGCGGACGCCGGAGGCATAGGCCGCGAGATCGCCCTGCAGCGCCTCGACATTGTGCAGCACGATGCGAGCATGGCCGAGCAGGCTCTCGCCCGCCGCCGTCAGCTCGACGCCGCGGCGGCCGCGCTTGAGCAGCGCCACGCCGAGCGAATCCTCGAGCCCCTTGATCCGCTCGCTGGCCGAGGCCAGCGCGAGATTGGCGCGCGCCGCGCCGTGGGTGATGCTGCGCGCATCGGCCACCGCGATGAACAGCTGCAAGTCGACCAGATCAAACCGCATGACGTTTCGGCCCTCGACCTTCGCGTGATCCGAAGGCTATCTCCGTAACCTCCAGATTGTGCCGATTGCCGCGATCGGTCAATGTGCTCACATCATGGTCGACCATCTGCTGATTTTCATCGCTGTTGCATTCCTGCTCGCCGGCTTCGTCAAAGGCACGCTCGGCCTCGGCCTGCCGACCGTGGCGATGGGACTATTGGCGACCACGATGTCGCCGGGCCAGGCGATCGCGATCGTGATCGTGCCGGCGATCGTCACCAACATCTGGCAGACCTTCGTCGGCCCCTATCTGCGCGACATCCTGCGGCGGCTGTGGCCGCTCATGACAGGCACCGTGGTCGGAATCTGGATCAATGCGGGGCTGCTGACCGGGCCCTACGCGGCCTACGGCACCGTCGTGCTCGGCCTGCTGCTGGTGATCTACGCGATCGTCGGCCTCAGCAAATTCAACTTCAAGGTTCCGCGGCGCCACGAGAAATGGGTCGGCGGCATCGTCGGAATCATCACCGGGATGATCTCGGCGGCGACCGGCGTCCAGGTGATCCCCTCGATGCCGTTCATGCAGGCGATCGGCATGGAGCGTGACGAATTGGTCCAGGCGCTCGGCGTCTTCTTCACCACCGCGACCGTGGCGCTGGCTTTCAACCTCACGGCATCCGGGCTGCTCACGGCCGCCACCGCGCTGCCGGGCGCGGTCGCGATGGTGGCGTCATTCGCCGGCATGTTCGTTGGCCAGGCCGTGCGAACACGGATGCAGCCGGAGGTGTTCCGCCGCTGGTTCCTGATCGCGATGATCCTGCTCGGGATCTATCTCGCCGGCAGCGCGGTGCTGAAGATTCACGGCTAGAACGCGGGCTAAACTTGGCAAGCCATGCGGAAGACGCAGCCGGCCGCGCGGGCGCGAGCCGTCTCGCGCGGTTGCCATGGGCCGCTCCCCAGCCGATGATGCGCGAAACGGATCAAGGCCGAGCGAGAGGAAGCGAATGCGTGGACGGCGTGTGCTGATGGAATCGTTCGTCACGCACGGTGTGCGTCACATCTTCGGCAACCCCGGCACGACGGAGACGCCGCTGCTCGACAGCCTGCCGGCCTTCCCGCAACTCGCATACATCATGGCGCTGCATGAAGGCGTCGCCGTCAGCGCCGCGAGCTTCTACGCGCAGGCGTCGGGACGCGTCACCGTCGCCAATTTGCACGTCGCGCCCGGCCTCGGCAACGGTATCGGATCGCTCTACGGCGCGCTGAAGGCGAGTTCGCCCGTGGTCGTGACTGCCGGCCAGCAGGACACCCGGATGCGGCTCAACAATCCGCTGCTCGGCCACGACCTCGTTGCAATGGCTGCCCCGGTGACCAAGTGGAGCGTGCAGATCGAGCGCGCCGACGAGATCGTGCCGATCTTGCGACGGGCGTTCAAGGTGGCGACCGACGCGCCGCAGGGGCCCGTGTTCGTGTCGCTGCCGATCGACGTCCTGGAACAGGAGACGGCCGTCGAGGCGTCGACACCGGATCATCTGTGGCGATCGACGCGCCCCGATCCGGCAGGCATCGACGCGCTGGTCGCGCTGCTTCTGAGGTCGAGAAATCCGGCCGTCATCGCCGGCGACGACGTGGCGAGATCGGGCGGCGAGCAGGCGCTGGTGGCCCTGGCGGAAGCAATCGGCGCCACCGTGTGGTTCGAGGGACTGCGGCATCACGCGCCGTTCCCTACCGGACATCCGAGCTACCGCCAGTCGCTCCCCGGCGACGCCCGGCAGGTGCGCAAGGCGCTCGGCAAGACCGATCTCGTGCTGCTGATCGGCGGCCCTTTCTTCGAGGACATCTGGTTTGCGCCCGGCGGCCACATTCCCGACGGCGCGTCCTTGCTCCAGATCGAAGCCGCTAGCGAGCGCCTCGCGCTCAACAACCGGCTCGATGCCGGGGTCGTCGGCGACATCGCCGTCAGCATCAGTACATTGACGGACGCGTTGCGCGCAAAGGCCAGCACGGATTTCAAGCAGGCCGCGCAGAACCGCAATGCTTCGCTCGCCGAGTTGCAGGCGAAAGAGAAGGAGGCTTATCGCGCGCGCGTCGAGAAAGGCTGGAACCGGCAGCCGAGCGCGATGCCGCGCGTCACCGCGGAACTTCGCCGCGGTCTCCCTGATAATGTCGTCATCGTCGACGAAAGCATCACGGCCAGCCTCGATCTCGCGCGCGCCTTCGACTACCGCGGCTTCGGCGATTATTTCGGCGGTCGCGGCGGCGGCATCGGCCAGGGCCTCGCCGGCGCGATCGGCGTCAAGGTCGCGATGCCGGATCGTCCGGTGGTCGCCATCTCCGGCGACGGCTCGGCGATGTATGCGATCCAGGCGCTGTGGACGGCCGCGCACCACAAGCTTGCGATCGTGTTCGTGGTGCTCGCCAACCGCGAGTACCGCATCCTCAAGCACAATGTGGACGTCTGGCGCCAGAATTTCGAAGCCGGCACCCAGCATCCCTACCAGAACATGGACATCACCGGCCCCACGCTCGACTTCGTGCATCTGGCAGCCGGCATGGGCGTCGAGGCCGTCAGGGTCGAGACCGCCGACGACATCGCCGGCACCGTCGCAAAGGCGGTCGCGGCGCAGCGGCCGTATCTCGTCGAGATCGCAATCGAAGGAAAGCGCTAAAGCGTGATCTGGAAAAGTGTGAAGCGGTTTTCCGAAGAGATCATGCTCAAAAAAAAGCTAGCGAGGAGTTTGTCATGGCGGGCATTCTGGACGGCAAGGCTGCATTGGTGACGGGCGGCGGCTCCGGCATCGGCCGGGCAACGGCGGTCGCCATGGCGCGCGAAGGCGCGCGCGTGGCGGTGTCCGATCTGTCGAAGGAGGGGATCGACCAGACGGTCGCGCTGATCAATGCCGCCGGCGGCCAGTCGATCGCGATCCAGGGCGATGTCACCGACGAGGCCAGCGTCGCGAACATGGTGGCCCGCACCGTTTCCGCATTCGGGCGCCTCGATTGCGCATTCAACAATGCCGGCGTGGCCGGGCGCTCCGTCGGCCCGCCTGGCCAGCGCATCCATGAGCTCACGCAGGCCAGCGTGGCGAAGATGTTCTCGGTGAATCTGATGGGCGTGTTCCTGTGCCTGAAATACGAGGTCGCCGAGATGCTCAAGCAGGGCGGCGGCGGCGCGATCGTCAACACGGCGTCGATCGCCGGGCTGATCGGCCTCGCCACGTCGGGCCACTATGTCGCGACCAAGCACGGCGTCGTCGGACTGACCAAGTCCGCCGCGATCGAATATGCCCAGGACGGCATCCGCGTGAATTGCGTCAACCCCGGATACATCAAGACGCCGATGACCAAGGAGACCATGGACGAACGTTACGACGAGATCATCGCCAAGGTGCCGGTCCGTCGCCTGGGCGTGCCCGAGGAAATCGCGGAAGCCGTGGTCTGGATGTGCTCGGACAAGGCGTCCTTCATGACCGGCGCCTCGCACGTGGTCGACGGCGGATATAGCGCGGCCTAAGGTGGGACGACAATTGAGTATACGGCGACCTCGTCGTGTCAGACGTCCAACTCCGCCGCCTAACGCGCCTCCAGCAGCGCGACGCGGACGCCGAGATAGATGAAGAGCGCGCCGAGTGAGCGGTTGATCCAGGCGATCATTCCGGCGGATTGGCGGATGCGGCCGGCGGCCCGCGCCGCAAAGGCCGCGATCGCGAGACACCACAGCGTCCCCGTGGTGATGAAGATCAGCCCGAGCACCAGGAAGGCCAGCGTCTTGTGCGGGGCATCGGCCGCCACGAATTGCGGCAGGAAGGCGAGGAAGAACAGCGCCACCTTCGGGTTCAGGACGTTGGTCAGCGCGCCCTGCCAGAACACCCGCCAAATTGCGGTCTCGCCGCCCTGCGCCGCCATCTCCGCGACCGGCTTGGCGCGCGTCAGCAGCATCTGCAGGCCGGTCAGCACCAGATAGGCCGCGCCGACCAGCTTGACGACGAGGAACGCGGCGGACGATGCCATCAACAGCGCCGACAGCCCGATGGCCGCGCCCAGCACGTGAACGACGCAGCCGGCGCTGATGCCGAGCGCCGCAGCCGTTCCGCCGCGCCATCCGAGCTGAATCGTGCGCCCAATGATATAAGCGGTATCCGGCCCCGGGGTGATATTGAGCAGGAGGCCCGACAGGACGAAGAGCCAGAGTTCGTGGATTCCGAGCATGTCAGCGAAACTAACCCATGTGAGGAATTGTAAGTAACCAGGCGGAAAGGACGATGCGCCAGGGTAGCACGCCATCCCTACGACACATGAATTCTGTAGAGAAACGGAATGTAAGGTCGGTTGGTCGCATGCCAATTCCTGCTACGATGCATTATAGATGCCATGGCTGCCCGCAAACCGAGCTTCCGCCGGACCCAGCCTGTCCTGTAAGTATGTGATTCGGTCACGTCGGCTGAGTGGCCGTCCGAGGCACAGGAGGCATAGAAGCAGGGGACATGGAAAGACGGCTCGCTGCCATTCTTTGCGCTGACATCGCCGGCTATTCCCGCATGATGGGTGCCGACGAGGCGGGCACGCATGCCTCGTTCAAGGCACATCGCAGCGCGATCTACCCCATTATCCTCAACCATGGCGGCCGGATCGTCAAAAACACCGGCGACGGCTTCCTGCTGGAGTTTCCGAGCATCATCGGCGCGATCGAGGCTGCGGTCGCGATGCAGACCGTGATGGCCGAGCGCAACGAGCATCTGCCGGCCGAGCGCGCCATGCATTTCCGGATGGGCGTCCACATGGGCGACGTCATGGCCGACGAGGACGAGGTGTTCGGCGACGACGTCAACATCGCGGTCCGTCTCGAGACGGTCGCCGCCCCCGGCGGCATCGCGGTCTCGGAGAAGGCGCGCACCGAGGCGGGGCGGCGCCTTGCCATCACCCTGGTCGATGCCGGCCCGCACCGTTTCAAGAACATCGCCGAGCCGCTCAACGTCTGGACCTGGGCGCCGGAGGGATCCGACCTCCAGGAGAAGCTCCCGCAGGACGGCCCGCATCTGCCGGGGCAATACCGCACCGCGATCGTCGGCGTGCTGCCGTTCGACAATCACTCGGGCCGCGACGACGAATATTTCTCCGACGGCCTGACCGAGGACCTGATCCACGCGCTGTCGCTGCAATCCTTCTACCGCGTGCTGAGCCGCAACTCGACCTTCGCCTACAAGGGCAAGAACGTCGGCACCCGCCTGATCGCGCGCGAGATCGACGCCAGCTATCTGATCCAGGGCTCGGTGCGCCGCGCCGGCAACAAGATCCGCGTCACGGCGGAGTTGATCGCCCCGGAAAAAGGCGAGCAGCTGTGGACCGGCCGCTATGACCGCGACATGGGCGACCTGTTCGCGATGCAGGACGAGATCACCGCCAATCTCTCCGCCGCGGTCGCCCAGGAGATCTATCGCGCCGAGGCGTCCGCGCCGGCCCGCTCGCCGAATTCCGAGCTGACGGCGTGGGACCGCTTCCTGAAGGGCCTGTCGCACTACTATCACCAGACCAAGAACGACTTCGAAACCGCGATCGCGCTGTTCAAGGAGGCGATCGAGCTCGACCCCGCGCTCTCGATCGCGCGCGCCTATCTCGCGCTGATCCAGATCCAGGCCATCCAGTTCGGCTGGGTTCCCGGCACGCGCGAGACCTGGGCGGCGTCGGTTGCGCTTGCCGAGAGCAGCGTCCGGCTCGACCCGCGCTCCTCCTTCGCGTTCTCGCTGCTCGCCTATCTGCACGCGATGCAGGGCCACTACGAAGCGGCGATGGACGCCATCAAGCGCGCCATCGAGCTCAACCCCTACGACATGGGCGCGCGCGGCGTGCTCGGCATCTGCCACATGGTGATCGGTGATCATCGCAAGGCGGTCGAGCTGTTCTCCGCCGCGGTCCAGCGCGGCAACAGCGATCCGCGCTATCAATGGGCGGCGCTGAACGCCTTCAGCCATTATCTGCTCGGCCAGTATGACGCATCGCTGTCCTGGTCGCGCGAGGGGCTGTATCTCAACCCGAACCATTTGCAGTGCCTGGCGGCGCGCACTGCGGCGCTGGCTCAGCTCGGACGCGCCGAGGAGGCCGCGCAGGCCGCCGAGGCGCTGCTCGCCAACCATCCGGGGCTGACGGTCGAGCGTCATCTGCGCAATTTCCACTGGAAGAACCCGGCCGACATCGCCCATTACCGCGATGGCCTCTTGAAAGCCGGCGTCCCCTTCGGCAAACTCGCCCTGGTTGCATCGACGTCGAAATTCGCCGTGGACTCCTGAGGCGAGGTCATCGCTCGGTCACGCGTGATTTTTAGACTGGCGATTTTCAGGATGTGAATTCATGCCCGATCCGGTCGCAAGCGGGGCGCCCGCCCCGCAGGTTTCGCCCAACAATCCCTGCCCGTTCCTGCGCGCGCTGGTCGCCGGCAGCTATGTCGGCGGCCACATCGTGCCGCTGCCGGAGCTGACCGCGACCATCGAGCGCGCCACCGGCAAGCACGGCCTGCCGGCGGCGGTCGCCGGCGCCCAGATCTTCATGGTGGCGGAGATGGCCAACGGCATCGGCCCGTTGAGCCAGTTGCGCAGCCTGACCCAAGGGGCGATCCTCGACGAGCTACGCAACGGCCCGCTCGACAAGCACGGCGCCGGCTCGCGCATCCTCGACGAACACGCCGTGGTGCATGAGGACGAGATCGCGCGGCTCGCCACCTTCGGCAAGGACTATCCGAATCCGGATGGCGGCACCGAGCGCGGACTGTCGGCATCCGACGTCAAGACCTACATGGCCGCCAACTTCCAGCGCGCCAAGGACGAGCACGAACCGTCCTGGGCGATCACGCACTTCTATTATCCGATGCTGATGCTGGGCGAGTGGCCGGTGCTGCTCGACATCATGGGCAAGGGCGAGGGCAGCGACCGCTATCTTGCCGTCGCCGAGGTCAGGACGCTGTTCGTCGAGCGGCGCTTTCCGGAACGCATCGTCGCGCTGCTGAACACGTAGATTCTTGTTCGACGCGTTTTCTTCACGCGAACCGGGATCCACTTCGCTCGAAAACGCTATGCCTACTTGAACAGCGGCGTGCCCGGCACGAAGGCGTCGAACGCCGCCCAAAACTGCGCGCGATAGCGGTCCTGCTCCTGCAGGATCTCGTGCTTGGCGCCGGCGATCACGAGATGCGAGCCGGCGCGTAGATGATAGGCGAATTCTTCGATCGCCGCGGTCGACACCACCTCGTCATTGCTCGCCGCCAGCATCAGGATCGGCTGGCGGATGTCGGACGGGTACGACATGCCGCGGAAGGTGCGCATCGCCGCGAACGCAGTGTCGGCCCAGGCAATCGTCGGCGCGGCGATGCCGAGCGTGGAATCTTCCTCGAGGATCGCGGCATTGCGGGCGTGGCGCACCGGATCGCTGGTGACTGGATTGCCGATGAAGGGCGCCGTGCCGACCAGCTCGTCACTGCCGCCGGGGACGTAGTTGCCGCCCTGCCCGGTCAGCCGCATGATCCGCAGCAGCGCGCTCGGAAAGAACGATACGCGGCGGCGCGGCAGGTCGATCATCGGCGCCGACAGCACCATGCGGTCGAACCAGCGCTTGCCGGCATGCGCGACGCGCAACAGCACCGCGCCGCCCATCGAATGCGCCAGCGCGAAATAGGGCGGCGGACAATCGGGCAGCACCACCTGCTGCACGAAGGTCTCGACGTCGATCTCGTAGTCGGCGAAGCTGCGCACATAGCCCTTGCGCGGATCGCGCAGCCGCCGCGACGAGTGGCCCTGCCCGCGCCAGTCGATCATCGCCACCGCAAAGCCGCGGTCGCGCAGATCGCGCACCGTCTCGAAATACTTCTCGATCATCTCGCCGCGCCCGGCGAACACGCAGACCGTGCCCTTGCGGCCGGGCGGCGGCGCCCAGCGCGCGAAGCGCAGCTCGGCGCCGTCGGGAGTCTTGATCGTGCCGCTGACGACGTCCTCCGGAACCGGATTGGCGGGAATCGAGACGAGCGTCATGCAGGGAACCGGCTGGTGGAACGAGGTGGAAATCAAGGGCACGGGCGCCGAAAAGCGACGCGGATTCCGCCTCTTGAACGCAACGTTACCCCTCCCATATCACCTCAGTGCAGGCCGCTACCAGTGTGTTTCGGAACCGGAACATCAGGCTGCACACATCTAAGCCCGGCCCGATGGCGGGCGGGTAACTGCAACAGTCGCTCATTGGAGGACTACCCTATGCGTAGCTACGACCTCACTCCGTTCTATCGTTCCACCGTCGGCTTCGACCGCCTCTTCAACCTGCTCGACCAGGTGACCTCGGACGGCAGCCCCGGCTATCCCCCCTACAACATCGAGCGCACCGGCGAGAACGCGTACCGGATCAGCGTTGCGGTCTCCGGCTTCTCGCAGGCCGAGCTTTCGATCGTCGCGAAGGAGAACACGCTGACGATCAAGGGCGAGAAGGGTGCCAACGAGAACTCCGGCGACAAGGCCGAGGTGCTCTATCGCGGCATCGCCTCGCGCGCCTTCGAGCGCGTCTTCCAGCTTGCCGACTTCGTGCAGGTGAAGAACGCCTCGCTCGAGAACGGCCTGCTCCATGTCGATCTCGTCCGCGAGATTCCCGAGGCCAAGAAGCCTCGCAGCATTCCGATCTCCGGCGGCGAGAAGGCTCCGCAGGTCGTCGACGCCAGCAAGGTCGCGGCCTAAACAAGTCCAGCGTCGTCAGCAGATATTGGCTCGACGCGAAACGCCCCGGGAAACCGGGGCGTTTTTATTTTGGCTTCGCAGCTGTCACTGCAATCCCTGCACCTTCGGCATTTCCTGGGTCGGCAGGATCGCGGGCGCGGCTGGCGTGGCGGCTTTGCCGACGGTCGTCGTGTCGGCCTGTGGGGTGGCCTGAGCTGCCGGCGGCTGCGTCGCGGCCTCGGCCGGCTTCGGCGCGGCGGCGACCGCCTGCGGAGCCGGCTCGGGCACGGGCGCGGCCGCCTGGGTCGGAGCAGGCTCCGGCGCGGCGGCCTGGGCGGCAGCCGGCGGCTCCGCGGGCTTGGCCACGGCGAGCGGGCTACGTTTCGGCACCGGCACGGAGCGCCGCGCGACATGCGGAATGGAGGCCGGCGGACGCGGCACGCGGGCCTGGATCGGCTGTGGCATCGCGCCAACCGGTCCGTAGGTCGCGGTCAGTTCGCCATCGAAATCGTCGCCCATGGCGTAGGCCGGGATGAAGCGGATGATGTGGCCGTCGCGGGCGTCGATCACCAGCCGGCCGTCATCGCCGCCATGGTCGATCACCGAGATGGTGTAGACGAAGCCGCGCTGCCGTGGCGCGCCGAGCGGCAGATAGCCGTTGTCGCGCAGCACGGTGTAGACCTCCACCGGCGGCAGCAGGCTCGGCAGTCGGCCGTAGCGCGGTGGCGGCGGCACCTCGGGCATCGCCGCATAGGGCTGCTCGAAGTCGGAGACCCTGACGACCGCCGGGCTGCCGATCCGCGCCGGCGCCAAGAGCTGGGCCTGCGCCGAGGCTGCGCCGAGCGCCAGACCGGCCACTGCAACCCATCCTCCTGTGAACAACTTCATCGCCGTTACTCCTGACTGCCCCTCCCCGGGGAGCTTCCCGCTCTCTTTCCGGCTTTGCCTTGACGCGAAATTTCATTTCTAATTCCGGCGGTCCTTGGTCGCTCCTTGGGCCAGATCGCGGCGCGCTTGCTTCAAATCAGGGGCGGCGCGGCCCGGGCGAGCCGCTCGATCCGAGCATGCGGACGAGGACTTGCACGCGCTTGTGTGATAGACAAAAATTTGGCAAGGTCGGAGTTAGGACAGCAAGGCTGTCTCAATTTCGGGGCCATCCCGGCACAGGGATTGCAACGAAACTCGGTGCCCCGGGCTCTGAGAATGCTGCAGGCAGGGCTGTTCCACAGGGACGTTGAACGCCCGTCGTCTGAATTAAGGAAAATGCGGCTCGCGGCGGACGAGCGGTGGCCCGGTGGGTGCCGCAACGTCCAAGGTGCGCCAAAGACGGTGAGGCCCCTTAACAGAGGGAGAGGACACATGAGCGGGTCGGAATTCGAGCGCGAAACCATCGTGACAGAAACGCTGTCGGCGACCGCGGACTCGAAAGCCGCCGATTCCGCCTATGGGCCGCACGCCCTTGAATTGCACACTTGGCGTCCCAAAGCCGAAGGCCTGTACGATCCGAGCCTGGAGAAGGACTCCTGCGGCGTCGGCTTCATCGCCAACATCAAGGGCAAGAAGTCGCATCAGATCGTCTCCGACGCGCTGAACATCCTCTGCAACCTCGAGCATCGCGGCGCCGTCGGCGCCGACCCGCGCGCCGGTGACGGCGCCGGCATCCTGGTGCAGATCCCGCACGCCTTCTTCGCGCGCAAGACCGCCGAGCTCGGCTTCAAGCTGCCGGCTCCCGGCGAATACGCCATCGGCGCGCTGTTCATGCCGCGCGATGCCGCCTGGCGGAACGTGATCAAGAGCATCATCGCCGAGGAGATCAAGAACGAGGGCTTCAAGCTGCTCGGCTGGCGCGATGTGCCTTCCGACAACTCTTCGCTCGGCGTCACGGTGAAGCCGACCGAGCCCTACCACATGCAGGTCTTCATCGGCCGCAACGGCGCCGCCAAGACCGAGGACGATTTCGAGCGCCGGCTCTACATCCTGCGCAAGTCGATCTCGCAGGCGATCTACCAGCGCCGCGACCGCGGCATGGCGGGCTACTATCCGTGCTCGCTGTCGTGCCGCACCGTGATCTACAAGGGCATGTTCCTCGCCGACCAGCTCGGCAAGTACTATCCCGACCTGCACGAAGCGGATTTCGACAGCGCACTGGCGTTGGTGCATCAGCGCTTCTCGACCAACACCTTCCCGACCTGGTCGCTGGCGCATCCCTACCGGATGATCGCGCACAACGGCGAGATCAACACGCTGCGCGGCAACGTCAACTGGATGGCGGCGCGGCAGGCGTCGGTGCATTCGGAAGCTTACGGCAAGGACATCAACCGTCTCTGGCCGATCTCCTACGAAGGCCAGAGCGATACCGCCTGCTTCGACAACGCGCTCGAATTCCTGGTGCAGGGCGGATATTCCCTTCCTCATGCCGTGATGATGATGATTCCGGAAGCGTGGGCCGGCAATCCGCTGATGGATGAGCAGCGCCGCGCCTTCTACGAATATCACGCCGCGCTGATGGAGCCGTGGGACGGCCCGGCCGCGATCGCCTTCACCGACGGCCGCAAGATCGGCGCCACGCTCGACCGCAACGGCCTGCGCCCGGCGCGCTACCTCGTCACCAGCGACGACCGCATCGTGATGGCGTCCGAGATGGGGGTGCTGAAGATTCCGGAAGAGCAGATCGTCACCAAGTGGCGGCTGCAGCCCGGCAAGATGCTGCTGGTCGACCTCGAGCAGGGCCGCCTCATTCCCGACGACGAGATCAAGGCCGACCTCGCCAAGAGCCATCCCTACAGCGACTGGCTGCATCGCACCCAGATCCAGCTCGAGGAGCTGCCGGATGCGCCGGCCAAGGGCGTGCGCTCCAACCTCCCGCTGCTCGATCGCCAGCAGGCATTCGGCTACAGCCAGGAAGACGTCACCATCCTGATGACGCCGATGGCGGCCACCGGCGAGGAAGCTGCCGGCTCGATGGGCAACGACACGCCGATCTCGGCGCTGTCGGACAAGCCGAAGCAGCTCTTCACATACTTCAAGCAGAACTTTGCGCAGGTGACGAACCCGCCGATCGACCCGATCCGCGAAGAAATCGTCATGAGCCTGGTCTCGATCATCGGGCCGCGGCCGAACCTGTTCGATCTGCAAGGCGTCGCCTCGACCAAGCGCCTGGAGGTGCGGCAGCCGATCCTGACCGATGCGGATCTGGAGAAGATCCGCTCGATCTCCGACGTCGCCGAGACCCATTTCAAGTCGCGCACGCTCGACACCACCTTCCACGCCGGCTTTGGCGCGGCGGGCATGGAGCAGGTGCTCGACGAGCTCTGCGCGCGCGCCGAGGGCGCGGTGCGCGAGGGCATCAACATCATCATCCTGTCCGACCGGATGACCGGCACCGACCGGATCCCGATCCCGTCGCTGCTCGCCTGCGCTGCCGTGCATCACCATTTGATCCGTACCGGCCTGCGCACCTCGGTCGGCCTGGTCGTCGAATCCGGCGAGCCGCGCGAAGTGCATCACTTCGCCTGCCTCGCCGGCTACGGCGCCGAAGCGATCAACCCCTATCTCGCCTTCGAGACCATCCTGTCGATGAAGGACAGGCTGCCGGGCGGGCTCAGCGACTACGAGATCGTCAAGCGCTACATCAAGTCGATCGGCAAGGGCCTGCTCAAGGTGATGTCCAAGATGGGCATCTCGACCTACCAGTCCTATTGCGGCGCGCAGATCTTCGACGCGGTCGGCCTCAAGGCGGACTTCGTCGCCAAGTATTTCGCCGGCACCCACACCCGGATCGAAGGCGTCGGCCTCGCCGAGATCGCCGAGGAGACGGTGCGGCGCCACAACGACGCCTTCGGCGACGTGCAGATCTTCAAGAGCGCGCTCGATGTCGGCGGCGAATATGCCTACCGTACCCGCGGCGAGGACCATGCCTGGACCGCGGAATCGGTCTCGATGCTGCAGCATGCCGCACGTGGCAATTCGCTGGAGCGTTATCGGGCCTTCGCCAAGATCCTTAACGAGCAGTCGGAGCGGCTGTTGACGCTGCGCGGCCTGTTCCGGATCAAGAGCGCCGAGGACGACAAGCGCAAGCCGGTCAAGCTCGAGCAGGTCGAGCCGGCCAAGGACATCGTCAAGCGCTTCGCGACCGGCGCGATGTCGTTCGGCTCGATCTCGCGCGAGGCCCACACCACGCTTGCGATCGCGATGAACCGGATCGGCGGCAAGTCCAACACCGGCGAAGGCGGCGAGGAAGCCGACCGCTTCAAGCCGCTGCCGAACGGCGACAACATGCGCTCGGCGATCAAGCAGGTCGCCTCGGGCCGCTTCGGCGTCACCACGGAGTATCTCGTCAACTCCGACATGATGCAGATCAAGATGGCGCAGGGTGCCAAGCCCGGCGAAGGCGGCCAGTTGCCCGGCCACAAGGTCGACGCCACCATTGCCAAGGTCCGGCACTCGACCCCGGGCGTCGGCCTGATCTCGCCGCCGCCGCATCACGACATCTACTCGATCGAAGACCTCGCGCAGCTGATCTACGACCTCAAGAACGTCAATCCGGACGGCCAGGTCTCGGTCAAGCTGGTGTCCGAAGTGGGCGTCGGCACGGTTGCCGCCGGCGTCGCCAAGGCGCGTGCCGACCATGTGACGATCGCGGGCTTCGAGGGCGGCACCGGCGCCTCGCCGCTGACCTCGATCAAGCATGCCGGCTCGCCATGGGAGATCGGGCTTGCCGAAACCCACCAGACGCTGGTGCGCCAGCAGTTGCGCAGCCGCATCGCGGTGCAGGTCGACGGCGGCTTCCGCACCGGCCGTGACGTCGTGATCGGCGCGCTGCTCGGCGCCGACGAGTTCGGCTTCGCCACCGCGCCGCTGATCGCGGCGGGCTGCATCATGATGCGCAAGTGCCACCTCAACACCTGCCCGGTCGGCGTCGCCACCCAGGATCCGGTGCTGCGCAAGCGCTTCACCGGCCAGCCCGAGCACGTCATCAACTACTTCTTCTTCGTCGCCGAGGAAGTCCGCGAGATCATGGCGCAGCTCGGCTACAAGACGTTCAACGAGATGGTCGGCCAGGTCCAGATGCTGGACCAGACCGCGCTGGTCTCGCACTGGAAGGCCAAGGGGCTCGACTTCTCGAAATTGTTCGTGAAGCAGAAGGAGGAGAAGGGCCAGACCATCTTCCACTCCCAGAGGCAGAACCATTATCTCGAAGCCGTGCTCGATCGCCGCCTGATCGAGAAGGCGCAGTCCGCGCTCGACCGCGGCGCGCCGGTCAAGATCGAGGAGGAGATCAACAACACCGACCGTTCCGCCGGCGCCATGCTGTCGGGCACGGTGGCCAAGATCTACGGCCATGAGGGCCTGCCGCTCGACACCATCCATGTCAGCCTGAAGGGTACCGCGGGACAGGCGTTCGGCGCCTGGCTCGCCAAGGGCGTCACCTTCGAGCTCGAGGGTGAAGGCAACGATTATGTCGGCAAGGGCCTCTCCGGCGGCCGCATCATCGTCAAGCCACCGAGAATCTCCGGCATCGTGCCGGAGGAATCGATCATCGTCGGCAACACCGTGATGTACGGCGCGATCGAGGGCGAGTGCTACTTCCGCGGCATCGCCGGCGAGCGCTTCGCCGTGCGCAACTCCGGAGCCGTCGCGGTGGTCGAGGGCGCCGGCGACCATTGTTGCGAATACATGACCGGCGGCATCGTGGTCGTGCTGGGCAAGACCGGGCGCAACTTCGCGGCCGGCATGTCCGGCGGCATCGCCTATGTGCTCGACGAGGCCGGCGACTTCGCCAAGCTCTGCAACCTCGCGATGGTCGAGCTCGAGCCGGTACTGTCGGAGGAGATGATCAACGAAGGCACCTATCATCACTCCGGCGATCTCGAGTCGCATGGCCGGGTCGACGTGTTCCAGAACCTGCTCGACTCGGACGTCGAGCGGCTGCACGTCCTGATCACGCGTCACGCCAAGCTGACCGGCTCCAAAAAGGCCGCCGACATCCTGGCGGACTGGAAAGCGTGGGCGCCGAAATTCCGCAAGGTGATGCCGGTCGAGTACCGCCGCGCACTGAAGGAAATGAAGGCCAACGCCGACGCCGAGCCGAAGATCGCGATCGGCGCGTAGCATCACGAGACGAAACAACTTCGAGATTCCGGGTCTGCGCTTCGCGCATCCCGGAATGACCGGAACAACTGAGATGCAGGGGCATCGGGTTTAATGGGCAAGATCACAGGTTTTCTCGAGATCGAGCGGCACGACCGCAAGTACGAGCCGGTTGCCGACCGGCTGAAGAACTTCGACGAGTTCGTGATTCCGCTGAGCGAGAAAGATACCCGCGACCAGGCAGCGCGCTGCATGAATTGCGGCATCCCCTATTGCCACGGCACCGGCTCGGCCGAGCCGGGCACGCCGGGCTGCCCGGTCAACAACCAGATCCCCGACTTCAACGACCTCGTCTACCAGAACAATTGGGAAGAGGCCGCGCGCAACCTGCACTCGACCAACAACTTCCCGGAGTTCACCGGGCGGATCTGCCCGGCGCCGTGCGAGGCGTCCTGTACGCTCAACATCGACGACAACCCGGTCACCATCAAGACCATCGAATGCGCGATCGTCGACCGCGCCTGGGACGAAGGCTGGCTGAAGCCGGAGATCGCGCTCCAGAAAACCGGCAAGAAGGTCGCCGTTGTCGGCTCCGGCCCGGCCGGCATGGCATGCGCGCAGCAGCTCGCGCGTGCCGGCCATGACGTGCATCTGTTTGAGAAGTACGCCAAGGCCGGCGGCCTGCTGCGCTACGGCATTCCCGACTTCAAGATGGAGAAGGGCGTCATCGACCGCCGCGTGACGCAGATGGAAGCCGAGGGCGTCACCTTCCACTACGGCAAGGCGATCGGCGGCAACACGACGGGTGCGATCGACCCGCAGGAACTGGCAAAACAGTACGACGCCGTGGCGCTGACCGGCGGCGCGGAAGCCCCGCGCGACCTGCCGATCCCCGGCCGCGATCTCCAGGGCATCCATTTCGCGATGGACTTCCTGCCGCAGCAGAACCGCCGCGTCTCCGGCGAGCCGCTGAACGGCGTGACCGACATCCTCGCCGGCGGCAAACATGTCGTCGTGATCGGTGGCGGCGACACCGGCTCGGACTGCATCGGCACCTCGTTCCGCCAGGGCGCCAAGTCCGTGACCCAGCTCGAGATCATGACGGCGCCGCCCGAGCGCGAGAACAAGGCCCTGACCTGGCCGAACTGGCCGCTGAAGATGCGGACCTCGTCGAGCCAGGCCGAAGGCGCGGCGCGCGAATTCGCCGTGCTGACCCAGAAATTCGAGGGCGTCGACGGCAAGGTCACCAAGCTGCATTGCATCAAGGTCGACGACAAGTTCAAGCCTCTGCCCGGCACCGAGTTCACACTCGACGCCGAGCTCGTGCTGCTGGCGATGGGCTTTGTGCACCCCGTGCACGACGGCCTGCTCAAGACCCTGGGCGTCGATCTCGACCAGCGCGGCAACGTCCGCGCCAATTTGCAGGACTACCAGACCTCAAAGGCCAAGGTCTTCGCCGCCGGCGACATGCGCCGCGGCCAGTCGCTGGTGGTGTGGGCGATCCGCGAAGGCCGGCTCTGCGCCCGCGCGATCGATACGTTTTTGATGGGGAAGACGGATTTGCCGCGGTAAAGCGGCTGCGGGTACGCCCAACTTGCAATTACCAACTCAACTGTCGTCGCCCGCGAAAGCGGGCGCCCCAGTATTCCAGAGACGCCAGTGAGATACGGAGAAGCCGCGGCGTACTGGATGCCCCGCCTTCGCGGGGCATGACACCTTCGGTGTGGCGCGCCCTACGCGTCTCCGAACATCAATTCTGCACCCTCACCCCCAGCATCACCACCGTCGACGCCGAGTTGTTCAGCGGCTGGTTGGAGTCCAGCCAGTCGCGGCGGATGGTGCCCTTGATCCAGAGGCTGCGGGTCATCTTGTAGATGATGTCTGTCGACACCGAGTAGATGGTGTCGTTGCGGCTGTCGCCCTTGTATTCGAGGGTGCCGTAGGTGAACTTGCCGACCGCGCTCAGCCAGCGGCGGAAGTCGTGATCGACCTCGACGGTATAGGTGCGCGACAGCACGCCCGAGGTGCCGGGCAGCGTGGTTTCGCCGAGCTGGGTGTCGGAATAGAATTTCGCCGTCGTCAGCGGCGTCGCGGTCCAGGTCAGCGAGGCCGTGGTGAGCAGGCCCTCGAGGCGGCCGAGCCGCGTGTCGGCATAGTCGCGCATGGCGTAGCCGACCGAGACCTCGCCGAACAACAGCCGCGTGAACTCGAAGGAGCTGCCGGCCTTGGCGTAGCCGCCGGCCGAATCGCGCGCATAGCCGTTGCGGTCGAGAGTGAGATCGTGGACGCGGCTGTCGCCCTGCACCTCGACGAACGGCTTCACCGCCGGTGTCAGCTCGTAGCTGACGCGGGCGACGCCGCCATACTGGGTGAAGTTGCGGTCGTCGTTCGACGACATGGTGCCGTCGGTGAGCTTCGACCATTGATAGTCGGTGCGGTCGATGGTGGCGCCGCCGGAGACTTGCAGGCGGTTGAAATTCTGGTCGAAGCCGAAGGTGCCGCCGACCGTGGTGTAGATCGGATATTTGTCGAGGCCGGTCTGGATGTTCGGGCTGCCGGGATTGTCGGTCGCGACCAGCAGGCGCACCTCGCCGGTGAGGTGGGTGTCCCTTGAGACGTCGAGCCGGCCGTCGATATGGCCGTTGAAGCTCGGCCGGTCGACGTCGAGCGGCGCCGACAGCGGCGTGCCGTCGGCGTTCGGCGTCAGGGGGGAATTGTAGCCGGTGAAGGAGCCGCGCAGATCGGCGACGACCGAGTGACGTTCCCAGTCCGACACGGCGAGGAATTCCGGCGCGACCATGTAGAAGGCCCGGCCCTGCGGCTGGTTCAGCCGCCCCGGATTGGTGTCGTAACCGGCCATCACCTCGACAGCGGTCTTGACCATGAACGAGCCCGCGTAATCGCCGACCGCGCCGAACGGATCGTCGTCGATCTTCAACCGCCTGCGCGGCGGCTGGCCCGTGATGTTGCCGGCCATCGCCGGCGGCACCGGCGGCTTGCTCGCGGTCTCCGAGGGCGGGATCGACAGCCGCAGCTGGCCGGCCGCGTTCAGCGGCGGCGGTGCGGGCACCGGCGAGCCGGGCCCCGGCGGCGGCTTCGGCTTGGCCTGGCCGGGATAATATTTCAGCTTCAGGCGCTTGCGGTTGAGCGAGTCGTAGCCGGAGGTGGAGGCGCCGTTGGCGGCCGGCAGCCCATAGGTCGGGATCTGCCCGATCTGCGTCGTGGACGTCGAAGTGGATGACGAGCCGCGCCGGTCGCGATCCGGGTCCGGCAGCCTCGTTCCGGTCAACGGATCGAGCGCGTCGGCAGTGGTCCGGCGCAGCGGCGAATCGGGATTGATGATCTGGCTCTGCCGGTTCGGGCTGAACAGATCCGGCGTCACGGTCTGGGCGCCGGCGGTATCCGAGGCCGCGATCAACAAAAGGCATGGCAAGGCAACGCGAACGAGGCGTCCGCGCCCATCCCGGCCCTTTGTTGGCCTCCGCACCACGATGGAAAATACCCCAACGAATTCATACGCTTGACGACCCGCCGCGCACTGCGGCGGAAATCGTCGTTAATGGAGTTAAAACAATTATGGTTAATGGGCCGTTGAGGATTGGCCGCCCTGCGTCGCTTCGTTGAAGCGACCGTGCTAAGGGAGACGCCCGGGTGCAAAACCCTCCCCTGGAATCCAGTATGGCCAAACCGAAACCGCTGATGACCAAATCATCCGGCCGCGACGACGGCGCTGTTCAATCGGCGCTCCGCACCCTCGATGCCGAAGCCAGCGGCATCGCCGCGCTGTCCGCTGCGCTCAAATCCGACCTTGCGACCTCGTTTGCGGCGGCCGCCGAGCTGATCCGCAAGCTGAAAGGGCGCGTGATCGTCACCGGGCTCGGCAAGTCGGGCCATATCGGCCGCAAGATCGCCGCGACCTTCGCCTCGACCGGGACGCCGGCGTTCTTCGTGCACTCCGCCGAAGCCAGCCATGGCGATCTCGGCATGATCACGTCAGATGATGCGATCTTCGCGCTGTCGTGGTCCGGCGAGCAGGCGGAGATGCGCAACCTGATCGCCTATGCGGCACGCTTCAGCATTCCCCTGATCGCGATGACCGCCGACAAGGATTCGACGCTGAGCAAGGCCGCCGACGTGCAGCTGACCTTGCCGAAGGCGCGCGAGGCCTGCCCGCATAATCTCGCGCCGACCACCTCGACGCTGATGATGCTGGCGCTCGGCGATGCGCTGGCGATCGCGCTGCTCGAGGGCCGCGGCTTCACCTCGACCGATTTCAGCGTGCTGCATCCGGGCGGCAAGCTCGGCGCGCTGCTGAAAACCACCGGCGACCTCATGCATTCCGGTGACGCGGTGCCCTTGAAGCCGCTCGGCACCAAAATGTCGGATGCGCTGGTCGAGATGACTTCGAAGGGATTTGGCTGTGTCGGCATCGTCGATGACCGCGGCCATATCGTGGGCATCGTCACCGACGGCGATCTGCGCCGGCAGATGCGCCCCGAGCTGCTCACGCTCTCGGTCGACGAGGTCATGACCAAGACGCCGAAGACGATCAGCCGCGACATGCTCGCCGGCGAAGCACTGGAACTGCTCAACGCATCGAAGATCACGACGCTGATCGTAACAGACGCGAAGAAGCCAGTCGGGATCATCCATCTGCACGATCTGCTGCGCGCCGGCGTGGCGTAACGATCACGATCCGTAGGGTGGGCAAAGCGAAGCGTGCCCACCATCACGAGCAGTGCAAGAGTGGTGGGCACGCTGCGCTTTGCCCACCCTACAATCTCACTTCGGAAACCTTGCCGCATCCGCCTCCAGCGGCAACGCCAGCGCGTTGGCGAGATACGACACCGTGCGGTAGAAGCCGCACAGCAAAATGATCTCCAGGATCTGATCCTCGTCGTAATGCGCCGACAGCGCCGCGAACTCGGCGTCGTCGAGCGTCGCGCGCGCATGCAGCCCATCGACCGCAGCCAACATCGCCTGCTCGGCCGGCGACCAGCACGCTGCGTCCGCGCTGCTGTGCACGGTGGCATGGACCTGCGCCTCTGAAAAAGTCGCAGCCGCGCCGAACGCTGTGACATGCACGCCCCATTCATATTCGCAGGCATTGAGCGCACAGGTGCGGTCGATCACGATCTCGCGCTGGCGCAGGGAGAGCGGCCCGCGATCGAGCAGGCCGCCGCCGCGAAACTTCTCCCAGGCGCGCGCATGGCCGGCCATCACGCGAAACAGCAGCAGCGGCGGCTTGCCGCGCATGATGCGGTCGAAATGCTGTTGAACGTCCGCCGCATAGGGCGGCGCCAGCGGCGCGATGCGTGACATGGCTTGTCCTCACTGCTACAATTACCGTAGCAACACGCTACAATATCTGTAGCGTTGCGCAAGGAGAATTCCGCATGCCGAAGCCGGTTCCGACCGCAAAGCACAGCGTCCGCGGTTCGCGCACGGGACGTCCGATCATGGCGCTGCTCGACCTGCTCGGGCGCCGCTGGACGCTGCGGATCACCTGGGAATTGCGCGAGAGCGCGCTGACCTCGCGCGCGCTGCGCAGTGCCTGCGACGAGGCCTCACCGACGATCCTGCAGACGCGGCTGACCGAGCTGCGCGAGGCAGGGTTCGTCGAATTGACGGAGGACGGCTATCGGCTGACCGCGCTGGGCAGGGAGCTTAGCGAGTCGTTCATGCCGCTCAATCGTTTCGCCGAACGCTGGAGCAGGCGCTGAAGGATAGAGCAAGTTAGGCCACCGCCACCGTCAGGTTGGCGCCGTCGGCGCTGACGACCTTGACGCGGCTGCCGGCAGGCGCGTCGGGGCCGGCGACCCGCCAGACCGTGTCGTCGATCCGCACCGTGCCGGCGCCATCGATGATCGGCTTCTCCAGCGTGAACTCGCGGCCGATCAGGGCCTGGTTGCGGCGATTGAGGAACGGGTTGGTCTTGCTCACCTCGGTCGCGCTTCGGGCGAAATGCCGCCACGCCGGCACTGCCGCTGCGGCGAACACCGCAAACATCAGGAGCTGGGTTTGCCAGGCCGGCGTGAAGGCGAACGACAGCAGCCCGACCAGCAGCGCCGCAAGCCCGAGCCAGAACAAAAACACGCCGGGCGCGGCGAGCTCCAGCGCCATCAGGATGAAGCCGAAGATCAGCCAGTTCCAGGTGCCCAACGTCGAAAACATCTCGGCCATGACAGGACCCCTATGATTGCGGGCGTGACGCTACCACGCCTCAGGTCCTCGGCGGCACAGGCGGCGGCGCCGCGGGACCGGCTGATGGCACCGAGCCGCGCCGTGCGGCTGCCTGGGCAGACGCGGCGCTCTCGCCAAAGGTTGCCTTGGCGATCTCGCCGATGCCGGCGAGCGAACCGAGGATGCTGGTCGCCTCGATCGGCAGCATCAGGACTTTCTGGTTCGGCGAGTCGGCCAGTTGCCCGAACGCCTTGATGTATTTGTCGGCGATAAAATAGTTCAGCGCGGCGACGTCGCCCTTGGAAATGGCCTCGGAGACCATCTGCGTCGCCTTGGCCTCGGCCTCGGCGGAGCGTTCGCGCGCCTCGGCATCGCGGAAGGCGGCTTCCTTGCGGCCCTCGGCCTGCAGGATCTGGCCCTGCTTGGCGCCCTCGGCGCGCAGGATCTCGGATTGCCGCTGGCCTTCCGCCTGCAGGATGTCGGCGCGCTTGACCCGCTCGGCCTTCATCTGCCGGCCCATCGCCTCGACCAGGTCGGCCGGCGGCACGATGTCCTTGATCTCGATGCGGTTGACCTTGACGCCCCACGGCGACACCGCGGCGTCGACCACGCGCAACAGCCGCTCGTTGATCTCGTCGCGATGCGACAGCACCTGGTCGAGATCCATCGAACCCATCACCGAGCGGATGTTGGTCATGGTCAGCACGGTGATCGCCTGCGTCAGATTGGCGACCTCGTAGCTCGCCTTGGCGGCGTCGAACACCTGGAAGAAGGCGACGCCGTCCACCGTCACGGTGGCGTTGTCCTTGGAGATCACCTCCTGCTCGGGGATGTTGATCACCTGCTCCATCATGTTGATCTTGCGCCCGATGCGATCGAAATAGGGCACGATGATATTGAGGCCGGGCGACAGCGTGCGGGTGTATTTGCCGAACCGCTCGATGGTCCAGTCATAGCCCTGCGGGACGGTCTTGACGCCCGCGAACAGCGTAATGATGACGAGAAGAACAAGCGCGATCGCGAAAATATCGAAACCAGTCATGGAGTCCTCCAGGGCCCGACCGTCGCAGGGGCGCGGTCGTGGGTTGGTCGGCAGGACCGCGACGCCGGTTCAGCCGGCCGTTGTTCTACCTGATACGTAGGAGGCCGTCTTGCGGGATACCAGACGGTCCAAGACTGAACGCGCCATCCGTGTCTGGTGTCACGGATCGTTAACAATCAGATCCAGCCTTCTTAAATCCAGCCTTCTTAGATCCAACCTTCTTAGATCCAGCCTTGCAGCTCGCGCAGCACGAGCTGGCGGATCACGTCCATGCCGCCATCGCTGTCGTTGAGGCAGGGGATCGCGGCGAATGCTTCGCCGCCATTGTGCCGGAAGATTTCGGCGTTCTCCTGCGCGATCTCTTCCAGCGTCTCCAGGCAATCGGCGGAGAAGCCCGGCGTGACCACGGCGATCCGTTTCACGCCCTCTTTCGCCAGCCGCTCCACGGTCTTGTCGGTATAGGGCTGCAGCCACTCGGCGTTGCCGAAGCGCGACTGGAACGTGAGGACCAGCTTAGACGCTTCGAGCCCGAGCCGCTTGCGCAGCGCGTCCGTGGTCGCGATGCACTGCGCCTGATAGGGATCGCCCTTGTCGACGTAGGCCTTCGGCATGCCGTGGAACGAGGCGAGGATGATCTCGGGCTGGAACGGCAGCGTCGCAAGATGCGCGTCGATCGAGTCTGCCAGCGCCGCGATGTAATCGGGGTCATCATAATAAGGCGGCGTCACCCGCAGGATCGGCTGGTCGCGCATGCCGGCCAGCGCGCGAAATACCTCGTCGCAGACGGTCGCCGAGGTCGCTGCGGAATATTGCGGATAGAGCGGCACCACCAGCAGGCGGCCGCAGCCCTGCGCGGCAAGCGCCGCCACCCGGGAGGCGATCGACGGGTTGCCATAGCGCATCGCCCAGTCGACCACCACGTGGTCGTGATCGGCAATAGCGGCCGCCAGCTTCTCGGCCTGCGCGCGCGTGATCGTCTTCAGCGGCGACTCGTTCTTCTCGACGTTCCAGATCTTCTGGTAGTCGCGTGCTTTGCGGGCGGGCCGGATGCACAGAATGCCGGTGAGGATCAGCTTCCAGAGCAGCCCCTGGTTCTCGATCACCCGCGGATCGGACAGGAATTCCTTCAGGTAGACCCGCACGCCCTTGGCATCCGCGGTATCCGGCGTGCCGAGATTGACCAGCAGCACGCCGACGCGCTCCGGCTTGGCGCTTGCTGCCGGCTTCGCGCTCTCGAAGGGAATGACCGTGCTCATGCTGGTGTTCTCTGGGGTGGGCTTCGCGCGTTGCCGCTGGCTTGTCAAGGCGAGTGCCGGTTGGCTACGTTCTCGATCAAGCTTTGTCTTGACGCGTTTTCTTGACGCGAACCGGGACCACTTCGCTCGAAAACGCTCTGTGGAGGAACCATGACGGTCGCCGAATGGTGCGTCTTCGGGACGCTGATGCTGTCGCTCCTGACGATCGCATCGGTGAAATGGATCGGCTTCCGCCGCTTCGACAATTCCCGCCCGCGCGATCCCGATTTCTACGACGACCCGATCCGCTCGCGGGCACTCGGCGCCCATCAGAACGGGATCGAGGCGTTCCCGTTCTTCGCCTTCGCGGTGCTGCTCGCCGAATTCCGCATCGGCCCGCTGCGGCTGATCGACGAGCTGGCCGTGCTGTTCCTGATCGTGCGCATCGCCTACGTCTTCACCTATATCGGCAACCGCCCGACCTTGCGCTCGATCCTCTGGAGCATCGGTTTTGCGATCAACATCGCGATCTTCCTGCTACCGATGATCCGGGGGTATTTGAGGGGGTGAGGGCTGCACGATTCAATTTCAAAGTGCTCTTCTCCGGCTCCGGAAGTAAGACCGCTTAAGTCGGCTCGATTCGTTCAAAGAGTGGCGTCCACTTCCTGGTCGCATTGCCTCTTGCGAATATAACCGGTAATGAATTGTTTGGCGCATTGTATTCTGTTGCTATGCACCATCGAGAGTCGCCATACCCTAGAGGTGCCTTCGGATATAAGTCGTCTCCTACCTTTCGGCAGAATTCCATAAATTTCTCTCCACTCGAGTTCTTCGAGAATATTCGAGACCTTTCGTGAAACGTGGCCTCTCCATTCCTTATTGTCCTATGAGCAAATATCTCTACGCGACCATGAGCATGCTCATGCTCCTCGACTCGACGCTTTCCCTCCTCGCCTGCAATCGCACACACCACGACTATTTGATTATTTCCGTCTAGCAGCCACTCACTGACCCTTTCTACCGGCACGCCCGCAAGACCACCGAATAGCGCATCAATGAATGTACCTCCGCTGCCAACAACGTCATCGAAGCAAACAAGCGTCACATCCCGTTTATGGATTTCAATCGCTTCGGCGAAGCTAACAATTTCCCTTGGCAAGAAGCGAAGATCGTACACTAGGTGATGCTCACTCTTCTGAATTCTCTGAACAGATATCGCCTGCACAGTCTCGTATTTTCGCAGGACGGACTGGTACTGTTCTCTAATGCAATCGACGATGTAGTTTCTGGTGAGAAAGCCGTCAGAGTTCAAATACTTCAGGACATCCATTGCCTCACCGATTAGTCTCGCTCCCCTGAACTGCTCAGCCCATTTCGCTGCGTGCTCGGGCGTAACTTGACGCCCTCGGTAAACCCAGGTGCCACACAGCGTCCTGCAAAGAGACAAAACCTGATCTTCATCAAACGCCGCCGCTATTTGTCGCTGCGCCGGCGGAAATAACCCCACCTCAAAGGCAGCCAACACCCCTCCTCTCATGAACCGACGGGAAGCAACGACATCAAGTCGACCTCCGCAGAACTCCTCAAGTGACTTCAGAGCCAGCGGAACCGCATCGTATACTGCTTCGTTGCGCTGAAATGGTAGGATCAGCAATCCGATGCCAGTCAGTCTATCGTTGGAAATGAGAACGACCCCAGGACCTGCAGCCTCAATCGCTCGGCGAGCATCCCTTTCCGGGGGAGCATGAGTATCGCTACGCACATCCAAGACCAGGCCATCGCGGCTCGGCCCGCCAAGCTCCTTCCAACCCAACAAGAAACCTGGCTCGATTGCGCTTGGATGAATTCGTCGTACCAACGCCTTCGCCACACCGCGAATGTCTTGGTCCGGCAAAGCCCAATCCTTGTCGCACAGCATCAAAACGCCTTGAGTGGCAAGTGCTGGTTCCTGAAGAAGCTGTTCGCTCAACCGTTGATAAAAATGGAGAGCTGCTTCGGCCACTGTGACCATCAGGCAAGCCCCATTTCCAAAAGATCGTCTCTCGCGAAGCGATCGCGCACTGCTTGCAAGCCACCCGTTCGGAAGCGAACGCAAGCTCTATGAAAACTTCCCTTAGAGAGGCCAGAGAACTGATTCGGCTGAATTTTGATGCGTATTCTGTCGAGCCCTTTGATACGGCCCCAGCCGTTAGCCGCATCAACAACCTCAATAGCGAACTCCCTTGGCCGAGCCGCGCCCTCTACGACCTCAATGAGCACTCTCTCATTGTGCCAGTACCACCTTGATGGCTCCGCCTGTCGCGCCTCGCGCAATTGGTTAAACAAGGTTTCAGCTGGTTCGAACTCCCCAAGCTGACATGACAAAGTCGCCTCATCATGTCGATATGGTTCATATTCCTCGACCGAACATGCTTTGAGTAATCGCAACAACTCGCGACGATGGGCAAAATTTAGACGTCCAATTGGATCGTGGAGATAGAGCTTGTAGAGGTATTGGAGAGCACGTCCGGCCCTTAGTTCATGATCTTCAAACGATCCCCGCAACTTTCTCAAAGTTAGCGCGCGCTTTGGGTCTCGAAACGCTTGAGATAGGTCATCTGGGCCAACCACCTCCCGAATTCTGATCATCAATCCCGCCGGACTATCGAAAAACGCCGGGCCAATTGACGACTTCGTACGCGCCGAAAGGCGTTTTGCCAGCGCCAATTGCTCAACTATCAGCCCTCCGACGGACTCCTGTCCGCCGAGATCATCGACATTGCTCCATCGCTTTGTGCTGTGCAACTGCTGGAGAGTGACAAGACAATTATCGGCAACCTCGAAGAGCTCCAACTCCTGGGACACGGCCAAAGGCAAAGAATTCTGGAGGGCCTTTTGAATCGTATCAATTAAATTGAAGTTCGCATGCCCATTGCCCCCATCAAAATTGACGGCTTCTTGCGCAGCATCTATCGAATCCCAAAAGTATTTTAGGGATCGGTTCGCGTATGACTTTGACCCGACAGACAACAACGCTCGTGAGAGCGTCCCGAGCGCCGCGGAGAGCGTTGTTAGCAGACTGCTCCGTCGATCGTTCTGCTCTGGCAAATCAAGTGCCACATCGAGAATCGCCTGAGCCTCGTCGGCCGCAGCTTCGGCCAAGCGAATAGTGGCGGATCTTGGCTCGATCGTGTGCTCTGGCTCAGCTATCGCCTCAATGCATGCTTTTAGGACTTTGATGTAGTAACGCGCATGGTGATGCAGAATAGTCCGACTGCTACTTCGAAGCTCTTTTGGAAACGACGCAAAAATCGCGCGCGCGGCCTTTTGATTTGCGGTATCCACATCAAGCGAGAATGGAGCCGAATAGCTACCAAAACGCTGACCGAGCCGATATGCAAGGTTGTCAGCGAACCACCGATCCTCTTCCTTCGAAGTCAATGTGCTCAGGACCGGCAGCAACGCGCTGTATGGAGCCGTCGCTTGATCAGGGAATAGTACCCTACCAAGCAATACCCCCAGCGCTTGATGGCGTATCGCAACGGCCCAGTCAGATTGATTCGTTGGTGGACGCGTCCATTGACAAAAGACGTCTAGCGCTCGGTCCTCATTCTCCTGAAGCTGCCCAAACAGCGCTGGTCTCAATTCGGCGACTCTGGCGGCGGTCTCGAAGGGCACTGCCAAGCCATAACTCCCAGCCGCAGCGAGGACGCGGACTAGCTCCTTCCCAGATGGAGCATCAATTTCCAGCCATTTTCGATATAGGTATTGCTCCAAGCTCCGTTCATCCCGCACACGATCCTTAACGAAGATATGGAGCCCCACCAAAAACAGCGGTGGCGTGACAATTTCTCCGTGGAACCCCGCCTGAACACCTTTGAAACTCCGATAGTAAGAATGCCACTCGTCGTCGGACGGAAGAGGAACAAGACCGTAGCGAGAACCAAATGCCGAAAGGTGTCGACCTAGGGCTAAAATTTGATTTTCAGTTGCTTCCGATTTTAGATGAAGCGCCGTCGGCAACTCCGCCATTTCGGAGCGACTTCGAGTTAAAGCGCGGACAACATACACCTTGCGCCCGAGTGACTGAAGCTTCGACATCAACCGGGAGCGGTCCGATTGAAGCTCTGCGTCAGCGTCAACAATGATACAGACTGGTAGGGTGCCGTGCCCGCTACCCTTGGCGCTGCGATCGCGTGCAGCAGCCCATGCAGACTGCACCGCAACAACCGCATCAGCCAGCGAATCGGTCGAAAGATCGCGAACGTTTGGTTGGGATATGAAAGTAGGATAGCCAGCGCGGGCAACAGCTAGTGCGAGTTGCCGGAGCAGTGTTGTGCAGCCGCTGCCCGACTCCGCTGCCAACGTGAGAACGTCCACCTGTTGGGACGGATCGCGATCAGCGAAATCGAGGGCCTTAATCGCATCAACCGCAAGGGCGACAGGGTCAACAGAGTTCGCGTCGCCTGCAGTTGTTCCCTCGTTAGCAATTCCACCTCGGTCGTGTGAGATTCCTGCACTCATCAATTGCCAATAACCAACCTCCCAGGTCCCGATTGTACCTGAAAGGAAGTGGTCAAAGTCTTTCTGGGAAACACGAGAGGCCGGGGCCAAGTGCCCTCGACGGAGTAGGGTCCATGAGCCCGCAATAACGTCAAAATCGGCTCCTTCGATTCGCACACCTGATGCGTGTTTCAGGTCAAGTACGTCTACTTTCTCTTGCTCAGAGCATACGCTTAGGGCCTCTCTGACAAAATCGAGCAAAGGGCCCTGCCAAGTCACGAGATTAGTTAGCCCGTCTGCACTCGCTCCTGACAGCAAGCCATGCTGCAGCACGATTATACTTGCCGGCGCGAGGGCGGAGATTAACTCAATATCGCGTCCTAGTTGAAGTGACGCCATGCGCTCTGTCAGGATCAAAATGATCCCATCCCAGCCTTGGATGAGCTGCTTAAGGCCTTCGTTCCAAGCCTGTCGCCTAACCAGCTCTAACCGATCTGAAGTTGTGCTCGATTGAACATCGTAGACTACAATGTATTCCGACTCGTTCCACGCTTGCGGAGCGTCGTCTGGTCGATCGAAGAATAGCGGCTTTCGATTTTTGGCATGTGCAAGGGCCGAGCTGAGAGATGCACGAGATACTGAGCTCCAAATCTTGACCCAAGGGAGGCCTGCAGCTTCATTCAGGATGCCACTTTGAACCGTACCCTCAATCCACAGCGCAACCCTGCGCGAACGAAGGCACCGAAGTAGCGCGTCATCAAGTTCATTCAAGGTTTTTATCATACAACTGCGCTCCTTTGAGAAACTGTCGTTTCCCCTCACTTCTCAATGCAGCATGCCTCCTCACGACGAAGCATCAATGCTCCCGCCGACAACCCGATCTCCTCATCACTTTCTTTCTCCACGAAAGTCGATCCTGCATCATGCCGCGCTGATCGAGCGAAAATGCGTTAGAGGCATTCTCCAAACGCTGTGCTCTTCGATCACCCAAGACGTCGGCGCAGTCTGGTATTGCCAATCATTAAGCATGTCACGGTGGAGAGACAAACATCAAGCGATCAGCGGATGGACAATCGTAGCAATCGATCAGAGACTGGCCCGCAGGGGCTACCTTGGCGTCGTCCAGACGGATGGCCAACGTTCCGTCGGGTTTGGTACCGCCATTTTGGCATGGAGCAGGCGCCCACGGAATCAACTGAATTTATTCCTTGGTTCAGATTCTAAAGACACGTCGCCCGCTCCGCCGCGACGTAGCCGAACAGCAGCCCCAGCCCGAACAGCAACACCAGGCCGGCGGCTGCGAATTCCAGGCCGCGCATGACCAGCATGCCGCCGCCGTCGCGCGCCCCGCTCAGCTTCTCCGCCATGCCTCGCGCCGAGACCGCGACGATGGCAATCGTCGCCACCGTGATCGCAGTACCGAGCCCCATCACGAAGGTCGCGGCGATGCCGGCCCAGAACAGGCCCTGCGCCAGCGCGAACACCAAGACCAGGATCGCGCCCGAGCACGGCCGGATGCCGACGGTCAGGATCGCACCCAGGCCACGCCGCCAGCCGCCGGGGCCGGCGAGCTCGGCCGGTGTCGGCCCGTGCGAATGGCCGCAGTGCTCGTCGTGGACGTGGTGCGGATCGTCGCCGTGATCATGGTCATGGCCATGATCGTGATGATGATGATCGTGCTCGTCATGGGCATGACGATGGTGATGATCAGGCTCATGCGCGGCGTGGTCATGATGATCGTGCGCGGCGTGGGGCGCGCCGGCCATTGCCAGCGCCGGCCGCGGCAGTTGCAGCGCCCGCATGAAGCCGCCGCCCTTGACCCAGACCAGCCGGGCGCCGAACAGCGCGATCAGCGCGTAGCTTGCGATCTCGACCGCCTTCTCCGCCCCGCACATCGTCTTCGCCGTGGCATTGAGCAGCCAGGCGCAGATCCCGACGATCACGACCGCGACCAGCGACTGCATCAGCGCCGAGGCAAACGACAGCACGATGCCGCGCCGCGCGGTCTCGCGATTGGCAACCAGATAGGACGAGATCACCGCCTTGCCGTGGCCGGGCCCGGCGGCGTGGAAGATGCCGTAGGCAAAGGAGATCGCAAGCAGCGTCCAGACCGCCGAGCCGTCCGACTTGGCGGCGCGGATGGTTCCCGACATCTCGCGGTAAAACTCCGACTGCTTGGCCAGGAGCCAGCCGATCACGCCGCCCTGCGGCTCGGGTGCGGTGCGCGGCGCGCCGAACGGATTTTGCGCCAGCAGCGCGTGGAGGGTGCCGTCGAGGATTGCGACAACGGCCAGCACGGCCGCTGACATGGCGAGGCCGCGCGTCATGCGGGAGACGATTGGCGTCATGGGCAGTCCACCGTGATCTTGTTGGCAAACATCATCGCGAAATTGCCGGCGCTGCCGTCGAGGAAGTTCTGCTCGCCGAGCTTCTGCGCGGCAACGGTGCCATCGTTCGGCCGCTGGAACTCCATCTTGCAGTCGGCGGACGCGCCGACCAGCTTGATCGGGTCCTTGTCGGCGTATTGGAAGTCGATGAAGTAGCTCGGGTCGAACACTTCGAGCGAAAGCTGCTTGGCCTTGAACGGGGTCTTCAGCGGCAACGTGAAGTGCAAGGTCAGCGCCGTATCCTTGTATTCGAGGAAATAGTCGACCGGCTCGGTGAATTTCTGCTTCTTGCCGTCGCCCTTGGCGAAGGTGAAGTAGGCGTATTCCTTCAGCGACTCGACATTGGTCTGGGCCAGCGGCGCCAGCTCCTCGCGGCTATAGGCGCCCTTCACCTTGGTCTCGATGCCCTGCAGCGCGTAGGACGAGAACATGTCGTCGAAGGTCCAGGCGTGGCGAACCCCGGTGATGGTGCCGTCAGGCGCATAGATCAGCTCGCTCCGGGCGGTGATCCAGACATGCGGATGGGCTTCCGCCGCCGCCGCGCCGAGCGCTGCAGCCACCAGCACGAAGCAGGCGATCAGGCGGTCCAGCACCGGCCGCACCGTCAAGCCGCCTCGGGCGTCTCGAGCAGCCCGCGACGGCGCAGCAGCGCGTCCGGCTCGGGCTCGCGGCCGCGGAAGGCGACATAGGCCTCCTCGGGGTCGCGCGAGCCGCCCGACGAATAGATGTCGTCGAGCAGCCGCTTGGCGGTGGCGGGATCGAAGATGTCGCCGGCTTCCTCGAACGCGCCGAACGCGTCGGCGTCCATCACCTCCGACCACATGTAGCTGTAATAGCCGGAAGCATAGTGGTCACCGGAGAAGATGTGGCCGAACTGGGTCGGCCGGTGCCGCAGCGAGATTTCCGCGGGCATGCCGATCTTCTCCAGCTCCTGCTTCTCGAAGGCACGGACGTCGCGGCTGGCCGAAGCCGGCTGGGTGTGGAATTCGAGGTCGACCAGCGCCGAGGAGACGAACTCCACGGTGGCAAAGCCCTGGTTGAACTTGCGCGCGGCGAGGAAGCGTTTGAGCAGATCGTCGGGCAGCGGCTCGCCGGTCTGGTAGTGCCGGGCGAAGCGCTGCAGCACCTCCGGCCGCTCCTGCCAATGTTCGTAGAGCTGCGAGGGCAGCTCGACGAAATCGGTGAACACGGAAGTCCCCGATAGCGACGGATAGGTCACATCGGACATCATGCCGTGCAGGCCATGACCGAACTCGTGGAACAGGGTCCGCGCATCGTCCGGCGACAGCAGCGACGGTGCACCGTCGGCGCCCTTGGCGAAGTTGCAGACGTTCAGCACCAGCGGCGCGACGTCGTGGTCGAGCTTCTGCTGGTCGCGCAGCGAGGTCATCCAGGCGCCGGAACGTTTCGAAGGCCGGGCGAAGTAGTCGCCGTAGAACAGCGCCTTGTGCTTGCCGTCGCGCCCCCTGACCTCCCAGACCCGGACGTCCGGATGCCAGACCGGGACGTCCTTGCGCTCGGCGAAGGTGACGCCGAACAGGCGGGTGGCGCAGTCGAAGGCCGCCTCGATCATGTGGTCGAGCACCAGATACGGCTTGATCGCCGCATCGTCGAAATTGGCGCGCCGCTGGCGCAGCTTCTCGGCGTAATAGCGCCAGTCCCACGGCGCCAGCGTGAAATTGCCGCCCTCTTCCGCGATCAGCGCCTGCAGCGCGTCGCGGTCGGCGAGCGCCCGGGCCCGCGCCGGTTTCCAGACCCGCTCCAGCAGGCCGCGCACCGCCTCGGGCGTCTTGGCCATGGAGTCCTCGAGCCGGTAGGCCGCGTAGGTCGGGAAGCCCAGGATCTTGGCGCTCTCCTCGCGGAGCGCGAGGATCTCCACGATGGTCGCGTTGTTGTCGTTGGCGTTGCCATTGTCACCGCGGGCGGTGAATGCCTTGTAGACCTTCTCGCGCAGGTCGCGGCTTTCAGAGCTCTGCAGGAACGGCTCGACCGAGGAGCGCGACAACGTCACGATCGCCTTGCCCGGCTTGCCGCGCTGTTCCGCCGCAGCCTTGGCGGCCGCCACGAAGGTGTCGGAGAGGCCGGCGCGGTCGTCCTCGCCGAGCTCCATCGACCAGTCCTGCTCGTCGCCGAGCAGATGGTGGCTGAAGGAGGTGCCGAGATGGGCGAGACGCTCATTGATCTCGGCCATCCGTGTTTTTGCGGTGTCGTCGAGCCCGGCGCCGGCACGGTGGAAGCGGGTGTAGGTCCGCTCCAGCAGCCGGAGCTGCTCGCCGGTCAGGCCGAGCGAGGCGCGCTTCTCGTGCAGCATGGCGATGCGGCCAAACAGCACGGCGTTCATCATGATCGGATTCCAGTGCCGCGCCATCCGGAGCGACACTTCCTTGTCGATCTCCAGGATCTTGGGGTTGGAGTGCGCCGAGACCAGGTCGTAGAACACGGCCGCGACCTTCGACAAAAGCTTGCCGGAGCGCTCCAGCGCCGTGATGGTGTTGTCGAAGTCGGGCAGCGCCGGATCATGGGTGATCGCGGCGACCTCGGCCGAATGGTCGGCGAAGGCCTGCTCGAAGGCGGGGAGGAAATGCTCCGGCTCGATCTCGGCGAAAGGCGGCGTCTCGAACGGCGTCTGCCACGCTTTGAGGAGGGGGTTGGCCAAATTCTGGACAGCGGCCGGTGCACTGGTTTCTGACATCGAATATCCCGCTTTTTGCCTTCAAAATATGGCCCAATCTATATCACGCGATACGGCATTTTTGGGCCTTTTACGCTTGATAGATGGGCCCTTTTCGGAGACATTGCGCCCCCTGAACAGGACAGTTTTCATGACCATGCAGCCCACCACGTCCGCCAACCGCACCATCGCCTGGCCGAGCGTCGTCACCGTGCTCTCGGCAGCGATCCTGATCGGCGCGGAGGTGTTCGGCGCGGCGTTCGCCGGCGGCTGGGCGCTCGCAATCCTGTTCGGGCTCGACGACACCGGCGCGCACATCCTGCAGGCGGTGCTGTTCGGCATCGGCGTCCTGATCATGATCGCCTTCGTCCGCGCAGCTCAGCGCGTCGAGCCGTTCACGCGTCGCGCGTGACGGCAGCGATTCAAGATAGCGCTGCGGCACAGGGCTAAAACGCACACGCTTCGTTAGGCAATCTTAACAGCCGTTCATCTTCTCGACGTTCTCACACGTGCTGCGCGCGAGATCGCAAGCACGCGTTAGGGAAATTTGTCGCGATCGCAAAAAAAATCTTGCGAAGCCAATTCAAAAGACTTATTTCCTGCCTTGCCCAATTTCGCACGTGCCTGTGGTCGTGTGTCAGTCGGTAGGTATCCGGACAAGAGGCCGGACAGCCGCCAAGGGGTGGAAGAACCGAGGGTCGCTTACGTCCATCAGGACACGAGGCGGCCAGCCTCCCTCTCCAGGGATGCCGTTGAAGGTCTCACCACTCTTTGCAACCGTGACTGGCAGCCGGAGGCGAACCGGCGCACCCCGCTCTCAACGGGGGACGCGACTTAAAGCAACGACGGATCGGGCTTTTTTGGTCTCTACCGGCAGTCCAACGCCGGCGCGGGCTACTGAAAAGGCTTGTCCTTCATTGCCAGGTGTGCGGGCGGGAAACTCTCCCAACCAATCCACGGCAGCACAGTCTGGTCTGAGTTTTTTGGCCTCAACGCGCCTCCATCGCGCGATGTGGCCGGAGCGCTCTCACCCGACGTCACGTTGATACGGATCCCGTCGCTGGGACCGGGAGAGTGCTATGACCGAACGTATCCAGGAATTCCTGCGTCACCGCCGCAGCGAAGGTCTCGACACCGAGCCGTGCCTCGTCGTCGACCTCGAGGTCGTGCGCGACAACTACCAGACCTTCGCGAAGGCGCTGCCGGACAGCCGCGTGTTCTACGCGGTGAAGGCCAACCCGGCGCCCGAAGTGCTGTCGCTGCTGGCTTCGCTCGGCTCCTGCTTCGACACCGCGACCGTCGCGGAGATCGAAATGGCGCTGGCCGCCGGCGCGACGCCGGACCGCATCTCGTTTGGCAACACGATCAAGAAGGAGCGCGACATCGCGCGCGCCTTCGCGCTCGGCATTCGGCTGTTCGCGGTCGATTGCGCTGCCGAGGTCGAAAAGATCGCCCGCGCCGCCCCCGGCGCCAAGGTGTTCTGCCGCATCCTCTATGACTGCGCCGGCGCCGAGTGGCCGCTGTCGCGCAAGTTCGGCTGCGACCCGGAGATGGCGGTCGACGTGCTCGACCTCGCCAAGCGCCTTGGGCTGGAGCCGTGCGGCATCTCGTTCCATGTCGGCTCGCAGCAGCGCAAGGTGAAGGCGTGGGACCGCGCGCTCGCGATGGCCTCGACCGTGTTCCGGGACTGCGCCGAGCGCGGCATCAACCTCACCATGGTCAACATGGGCGGTGGATTCCCGACCAAGTACCTCAAGGACGTTCCTCCGGTCCTGCAATATGGCCGGTCGATCTTCCGCGCGCTGCGCAAGCATTTCGGCAACCAGATCCCGGAGACGATCATCGAGCCGGGCCGCGGCATGGTCGGCAATGCCGGGATCATCGAGACCGAGGTGGTCTTGATCTCGCGCAAGAGCGACGAGGACGAGGTGCGCTGGGTCTATCTCGATATCGGCAAGTTCGGCGGCCTCGCCGAGACGATGGACGAGTCGATCCGCTACGCCATCCGCACCCCGCATGACGGGGCGGACATGACGCCGTGCGTGCTCGCAGGCCCGACCTGCGACAGCGCCGACGTGATGTACGAGAAGCTGCCGTATCCGCTCCCGGTGACGCTCGAGATCGGCGACAAGCTGCTGATCGAAGGCACCGGCGCCTATACGTCGACCTACTCGTCGGTGGCGTTCAACGGCATTCCGCCGCTGCGCACCTACCACATCTGAACTGCCTCCGATCTGAGGCCTGACTGAACCGGGAGCCGGCCCCGCCGGCTCCTTCCCGATCATTTTTGATTCTCTGAACGACGCTTGCCGCGGCGCTCGACATGCCGTTGCAAGCGAGGACTGACGTGCCATGACTGCAAAACGGAACACCCCCGTTGCCCTCATCCGAAATGCCGCTCCGTTCGTGATCCGCGCGGAGCGAGCCTCGGACGTCGTCGCGCGTGAAGCGCTGCTGGATGCCTGCTTTGGCGACAACCGCCATGCGCGCACCTGCCAGCGCCTGCGCGACGGACGCGCGCCCGCCGAAGGCCTGAGCCTTGCGGCCGTGCGCCAGGACGGCCGGCTGGTTGGAACCGTGCGGTTGTGGCACGTCAGCGCGGGGGGCCGCAGCGCGCTGATGCTGGGGCCGCTGGCTGTCGATGACGACAGCCGCGGCCTCGGCGTCGGCGCCGCCCTCATGCAGCGCGCACTCGGTGTCGCCGAGTCGCGCGGCCATGGCGCGGTGATCCTGCTTGGCGATGCGCCGTATTACGCCCGCTATGGCTTCTCGGCCGCCAAGACCGGCGAGCTGTCGCTGCCCGGCGCGTTCGAGCGCGAGCGGCTGCTCGGCCTCGAACTCGTCGAAGGCGCGCTGGACGGTGCCTGGGGCATGATCATGCCGACCGGCAGGCTCGCCAAAGCGAAGGCAGCCCGCATCCGGAAGGCACCCCTTACCGTGCCCCACGCGGCGTAGGGGCGGCGCCATGTCGGAGAACCTTCCTGCCATCGATGGCGCACGCCCGCGTTGGCGCGGCCTCGTCACCACGATCATGCTGCTGCTGATCTCGGTCATGATCGTCAGGGACATCCTGATGCGGCGCTGGACCGGCACGCCGCCGTCCCCGCCGGACGCCACCCAGCACTCCCGCTGACGCAAGCCGTCAGGATTGGAATCCGAGGGGTTGCACGGGCGTCAAGAATGCCCGTAAACCCCTCCGCAAAGCCCTTTCTCAGTCGAGGTCCGAACATGTCCCGCCGCCTGATCTCCACCGGCGCTCCCCTTGAGAAGACCGTCGGCTACAGCCGTGCCGTCATCGACGGCGATTTCGCCTTCGTCGCCGGAACCACCGGCTACGATTACGCGACCATGACGATGCCATCGGATGTCACGAGCCAGTCACGGAACTGCTTCAAGACCATCGAGGCGGCCCTCAAGGAGGGCGGCTTCGCGATGGCCGATATCGTCCGCGCGACCTATTACGTCACCAACACCAACGACATCGATGCCCACTTCGCCGTCTGCGGCGAGGTTCTCGGTGACATCAGGCCGGCTGCGACGTTGCTGGTCGTCACCGCGCTCGCCAAACCCGAGATGAAGGTCGAGATCGAAGTCACCGCCAAGCGCCGCAGCGCCTGATCCACTCTAACGACCCGCCGTCCGGCGCTCTCCTGGAGATAATTGATGAGCCCCTCCTCGCAGATCCTCGCGAAAATCACCGGTCCCATCGTCATGGTCGGCTTCGGCTCGATCGGCAAAGGCACCTTGCCGATGATCGAGCGGCATCTCGACTACGACAAGTCGCGCGTCACCGTGATCGATCCCAAGGACGAGGGCCGCAAGGCGCATTGTGAGAAGCACAATGTCAGGTTCATCCAGAAGGCCGTGACCAAGGACAATTACCGCGAATTGCTGACCCCGCTGCTCACCGAAGGCGGCGGCCAGGGTTTTTGCGTCAACCTGTCGGTCGATACCGGCTCGACCGACATCATGGAGCTCTGCAACGAAGTTGGCGCGCTTTATATCGACACCGTCAACGAACCCTGGCTCGGCTTCTATTTCGATGCGTCGAAGGGCCCGGAAGCGCGCTCCAACTACGCGCTGCGCGAAGTGACGCTGGCCGCCAAGAAGGCGCGCCCTGCCGGCTCGACCACGGCCGTCTCCTGCTGCGGCGCCAATCCCGGCATGGTCTCGTTCTTCGTCAAGCAGGCGCTGCTCAATGTCGCCGCCGATCTGAAGCTCAATGCCCCCAAGCCGAAGACCAAGGCCGAATGGGCGGACTTGATGCGGCAGGCCGGCATCAAGGGCATCCACATCGCCGAGCGCGACACCCAGCGTTCCAAGACGCCGAAAGAGCCTGATGTCTTCGTCAACACCTGGTCGGTGGAAGGCTTCCTGTCGGAGGGCGTGCAGCCGTCCGAGCTCGGATGGGGCACCCATGAGAAATGGATGCCCGAGAATGCCCATACCCACGAAGCCGGCTGCGGTGCCGCCATCTATCTGATGCAGCCCGGCGCCAACACGCGGGTGCGCACCTGGTGCCCGACCCGCGGCGCGCAGTACGGCTTCCTGGTCACGCACAACGAGTCGATCTCGATCTCCGATTACTTCACGGTGCGTGATTCATCCGGCAAGGCAGTCTATCGGCCGACCTGCCATTATGCCTATCATCCGGCCGACGATGCCGTGCTGTCGCTGCATGAAATGTTCGGCCGCGCCGCGAAGATGCAGGAGAAGCATCACATCCTCGACGAGAACGAAATCGTCGACGGCATCGACGAGCTCGGCGTGCTCTTGTTCGGCCATGACAACAATGCCTACTGGTACGGCTCGCAGCTCTCCATCGAGGAGACCCGCCAACTCGCGCCCTATCAGAACGCCACCGGCCTGCAGGTGACTTCCGCCGTGCTCGGCGGCATGGTGTGGGCGCTGGAGAACCCGAACGAAGGCATCGTCGAAGCCGACGAGATGGATTTCGATCGCCTGCTGGAAATCCAGCTGCCGTATCTTGGCCCGGTCAAGGGCTACTACACCGACTGGACCCCGCTGACGGATCGTCCGGGGCTGTTTCCGGAGGACATCGACACGTCGGATCCGTGGCAGTTCAAGAACATCCTGGTGCGGTAAGGGGCCCTCCGGCAAAAACCTCGAAAACAACCCCATGCACAGTGGCCGGCGCGCGCGTCGTTCCGGGATGGCCCGGAGGGCCGGGCCCGGAATCCATTTCGCAATGGAACAGGTGGCTTGATGGATTCCGGGCTCGCGCCAAGGAGGCGCGCCCCGGAATGACGGCAGCTATTTGGCCATGTAGTCGAACGCCACCGAGCCGAGGCCGAGCGTCAGGTCGGCCTTGTAGTGCAGCGCCGAGATCACCTCGCGCACCGGCAGGCGGGCGACGTCGCACAGCGCGTGCGGAAACAGGCCGAGCGCGGCGGGGCCGGTCCAGGCCTCCTTCAGCACGATGTCGTCGAGATGAAACCGCACCAGCTCGCAGATCCGCGGGCTGCCGTCGACATGCGGGATGATCTTGAGGATGAAGTTCGGCGCCTTCATCGCGCCGACCAGCGTGTCGTGGTCGACCTTGCGGTATTTGTAGCCCATCGTGGCGGAAGCGCAGAGCACCGAGCCGTAATGCAGCGAGCCGACCAGCGTGTCGCTCTCGACCGCGATCTTCGGCCGCGCCAGCTTCTTCGGGAAGCCCCACAGCTCGCGGCCGCCGGCGATCGGCGCCTCGTCGTCGAGATACATCGCATGCGTATAGGCGCCCTCCTCGCCCCTGAAGCGGACCGGGATCACCTGGCCGGTTTCGGTGTAATCGCCGAAGCCGGTGGAGTCGGGCATGCGGATGAACTCGTATTTCACGATGGGCTCGGTCACCTCGAGCGGCTCCGGCACCACGGCGGCGAGCGCTTCCAGGTCGGTCCGGTAGGTGATGATGAAATACTCGCGGTCGAAGAATCGATAGGGCCCAGGCGGGAATGACGGGTTGGTGAGCGGCATCGAATAGGCGGTGCGCCGGACGTCCTCGATCTTCATGAAAGCCCCATCTGTCGTTTGGCGTGACGGCCAATTATGGAGCGAGGTGACGGCGGAGGCGAGAGCGTAGTTTCGGCAGCGATCGTCAAATGCGCGTCACAATGCCCGCAAGGGGCTACTTCTTCTGCTGGATCGGCGGCGCGGTCTTCTCGGCGGGCGCCGGCGGCAGCACCGGCTTGGCACCGGCCTTCTGCGCATCGGCATCGGGCACCGCGGGCTCCGGCGCCGGCGTGGTCGGACGCGCGCCACCGGGCTTCGATTCCGCCGGCGGCGCGGTCTTCTGCGCATCCGGTGACGATTGCAGCGGCTGGGTGGCCTGCGCCACCTGCTGCTCCGGCTCGGCGGAGATCTCGTGCAGCGAGAGACCGATCAGCGAGACGCCTGCCACCAGCAGGAGAGCGGCGATCAGCATGTCGCCTCGCATTCGCTTGATGTCGTCCGCTGCCATCTCGTTCACCCGCGCATTGTCCGTGAGGTCAACGATCCGGCGGCGGCATGGTTCCGAGACGTCCGGCCGCGGGAACTCAGGCTCAATCGGTGGTGCTGACCTCCCAGGTCGCATGGCGCACGCCGGGCTGGTGCTGCAGATCGACCACCACGGCGTTCAGCTCGTTGGGCTCGACCGCGGTCGAGACCAGCGTCGCCACGATCTCGAGGAATTCGTCACCGGCTTCGACCACGTCGACATCGGCGACCGGATAGTTCGCCGCCTCGAGCTTCTCGACCAGGAGGTCGCGCATGTCGGGCAGCGCTTCGGGCGTGACGGCGAGCTTGAAGTAGTAGGTTGCTTCCGACGCCTTCTCGTTCAGCGGGATGCGGTTGATGGCATTGACCAGCGGCCGCAGCAGCGTGTTGCCGGCGATCACGAACACGGTCAGCGCCGCCGCCTGCGCCACCATGTCGGCGCCGGCGCAGGAGCCGACCGCGGCCGAGGCCCACAAGGTCGCCGCGGTGTTGAGGCCGCGCACATCCATGCCCTGCTTCATGATGACGCCGGCACCGAGGAAGCCGATGCCGGAGACCACATAGGCGATCACCCGCACCGCGCCGTCGGCGCCGGCCAGATGCATCGCCAGATCGACGAAGGCCGCAGCCCCGACCGCGACCAGCACGTTGGTACGCAGCCCGGCGGTGCGCTGGCGATACTGGCGCTCGGCGCCGATCAGCGTGCCCAGCACGAAGGCCGAAAACAGGCTGACCAGCGTGTCGAAGAAATCGGCGAGCTGGAACGTGGTGAGAAAGCGCATGGGATGCCAGCTTCTTCTTTTGACGCGTTTTCCTTACGCGAACCGGTACCCACTTCGCTCGAAAACGCCATGCATGCAGCGTCCTCTTACATTTCCAGGATGCCCGCGTCACCATCTTCCGCGCCGAAGGCGAGCAGCGTGCCCTTGGCATTCCACGCCAGCCCCGCGACCGGCGCGCCGCCGTTCCGGCGCACCAGGATCTCGGCGGCGTCCTCGAGCCGGACCATCAGCACGGTGCCGTCATTGTAGCCGACCGCCATGATGTCGTTCTTCGGATGGCAGGCCACCGTCGTGACCCGCGCCGGCATCGGCGCCAGCATCGCCGGCTCCTTGCCCATCGGCCCGTCCTTGCTGTTGAACGGCCAGACGATCACGCTGTCGGCGCCCGAGGTCGCAAGCCCCTTGCCGCCCGCGCTCCACGACATCGAACGGACCCGGCCGGGATAGCCGCTCATCCGCATGTGCCTGTTGTCGGCAAGCCGCCAGCCATGCATTGCCGCCTCATGCATCGCCGTGACCAGGAATTTGTTGTCCGGGCTGAAGGTGACGGCGAGGTGCGAGCCGGCCCATTCCAGGAATTCCGGATTGGCCGCCATGTTGGGAAACCACAACGTCACGCCGTTGTAATGCGCGATTGCGAGCCGCAGTCCCTTCGGCGCGAAGGCAAGCCCGCCAACGGTCGAGGGCACGTCGAAGGTCTTGGCCTCACCCTTGGCGCTCTGAACGAAGGCGGTCTTGCCGGCCGACCACGCCACCGTGCCATCAGAATGCAGCGCGACATTGTCGATCCAGCGCCGCTTGGCGTCGGTCGCAATCGTCGAGGTCTCGCCCTTGGCGTCGATCGCGATCAGCTTGCCGTCGTCACCGCCGGTGACGATCCGCTTGCCGTCGGAGGTCGCGCACAGGATGGCGCCGAAATGTGTTTCGGTTCGGGTGATCTCGCCGTCGGCAGTCGCGATCGCGACGCTCTCCTCGGCGCCGACAAAGAAGGCGCGGTCGCCGAGGAAATGCACCGAGCCGACCGCTGACCCGAGGGCGAGCAGCTTGACGCGGTCGGTGATCGAAACGATGGAAGGCCCGTCGGGGGCGTCGAAATCATCAATCACGTCGTGATGCACTTCTCAAAACCGTCGCGGATCGCCTGCTCCGGCAACTCGCGACCGATGAACACGACGCGGCTCTCGCGTTTCTCGCCGTCCTTCCATTTCCGCTGGTGGTCGCCCTCCAGCATCATATGGACGCCCTGAAACACGTAGCGGTCATCGTCGCCGGTGAAGGCGAGGATGCCCTTCGAGCGCAGGATCTTCTGGCCCTCGGTGGCGACCAGGTTCTGCAGCCAGGGCATGAATTTGGTCGGGTCGAGCGGCTTGTCCGAGCGCAGCGACAGCGATTGCATGTCCTCGTCGTGATAGTGCTTCAGCCCATGGCCGTGGTCATGATGGTGGTGATCATGGTCGTGGTGATGATGATCGTGATCATGGTCGTGATCGTCGCCGGCCTCGAGGAAATCAGGCTCGATCTCCAGGATGCGGTCGAGATCGAACGCGCCGCGCTCCAGCACGTCCGATATGCCGACCTGGCAACGCTCGGTGCGGTGCAGCTTGGCGTAAGGATTGATGCCGCGGATGCGGGCCTCGACCTCGGCGAGTTCGGGCTTGGAGACCAGATCAGTCTTGTTCAGCACGATGACGTCGGCGAAGGCGATCTGGTTCTTGGCTTCCGGCGCGTCCTTCAGCCGGTCGCTCAGCCATTTGGCATCGGCCACGGTGACGACGGCATCGAGGCGGGCATTCTTCTGCACGTCCTCGTCGACGAAGAAGGTCTGTGCCACCGGCGCCGGGTCGGCGAGGCCGGTGGTCTCGACGATGATGGCGTCGAACTTGCCCTTGCGCTTCATCAGCCCGTCCATGATGCGGACGAGGTCGCCGCGCACCGTGCAGCAGACGCAGCCATTGTTCATCTCGAACACTTCCTCATCGGCACCGATGATGAGGTCGTTGTCGATGCCGATCTCGCCGAATTCGTTGACGATGACGGCGTATTTCTTGCCGTGGTTTTCCGACAGGATGCGATTGAGCAGCGTGGTCTTGCCGGCGCCGAGATAGCCCGTCAGCACGGTCACGGGAATTTTCTGGGAAGCTTCAACCATGGCAACTCCGAGGGAACCTGTTGTAGGGCACTCAACCTGGCAGGGAGGCCCCTGCCCTATTCGGCGAGCGCGCTGGTCAGGGCCTTTATATTGTGCCTGACCATATCAATGTAAGTGGGTGCTGCCCCCTTTTCGCCCGTCAGACTGTCGGAATACAGGGTACCGCCGACCTTTGCACCGGTCTCGGCCGCGATCCGCTGGATCAGGCGCGGATCGCTGATGTTTTCGAGAAAAACTGCTGGAATTTTTGCAACCCTGATCTGGGCGATGATGGCGGCGATATCGCGCGCGCTCGGCTCGGAATCGGTGGAGACGCTGAGCGGCGAGAAGAACGTGACCCCGTAGGCGTCGGCGAAATAGCCGAAGGCGCCATGGGTCGAGATCACCTTGCGCCGCGGCTCCGGTATTTTCGCCACCGCCGCACGCACCTCGCGGTCGAGCGCCTCCAGCCGGGCCAGATAGGCATCGGCATTGGCCTTGAAGATGTCGGCATGGTCGGGATCCGCGGCGATCAGCCCGTCGCGGATATTGACGACGTAGATCTTCGCATTGGCGGCGGATTGCCAGGCATGCGGATCGTCATGGCCGCCGGTCTTGCGCGGCATGATCCCGTTGGTCGCGACGACGACCGGCGCCTTGCTGCCGGACGCCTCGAGCAGCCGCGGCAGCCAGCCCTCGAAGCCGAGGCCGTTGACGACCAGCAGGCGGGCATCGGCGACCTTCTTGGCATCGGCCGGCGTCGGCGCGTAGACATGCGCATCGCCGTCGGGGCCGACCAGGGCTGCTACGTCGACCCTGTCGCCGCCGACATTGCGCACCATGTCGGCAAGGATCGAGAAGCTCGTGACGACGTTGATGCGACCCTCGGCCCGCGCCGCGCCGCTCGCCATCACCAGCGCCAGAACGATCAACCCGAACAACCGCCGCATCGTCACGCCTCGAGATGCCGGCCGGGGAACAGTTGCCGCACCAGGCCGCTGACATTGCCGAACAGCAGCGACACGATATAGAGCCCGGCCGCGACCAGGATGATCGCGGGGCCGGACGGGATTCTGGTCTGGTACGACAGCACGAGGCCTGAATAGCCCGAAACCATCGCACTCGCCACCGCGATGCAGATCATGGTGGTGACATCGCGCGACCAGAACCGGGCGATACCGGCGGGCAGGATCATCAGCCCGACGCCGAGCAGCGTGCCGAGCGCATGAAAGCCGTTGACGAGGTTGATCACGACCAGCGCCAGGAAGGCGAGATGGGCCGGGGCGCCAGCGCGGCTGACGGTGCGCAGGAACACCGGATCGACGCATTCGATCACCAGCGGCCGATAGATCACCGCGAGCACCAGCAGCGTGAGCGTGGCGTTGAAGGCGATCACCAGCAAGGTCTGATCGTCCATCGCCAGGATGTTGCCGAACAGCACATGCAGCAGGTCGACATTGGTGCCCTTGATCGAGACGATGGTGACGCCGAGCGCGAGCGAGACCAGGTAGAAGGTCGCCAGCGAGGCGTCCTCCTTCAGTTCGGTGGTGCGGGCAACGAGGCCGGCGAGCAGCGCCACGGTAAAGCCCGCGATCAGGCCGCCGGTCGTCATCGCGAACAGATTGAGTCCGGAGACCAGGAAGCCGATCGCCGCTCCAGGCAGGATCGCATGCGCCATGGCGTCGCCGACCAGGCTCATCCGCCGCAGCATCAGGAACACGCCGATCGGCGCGCCGCCGAGCGACAGCGCGATCACGGCCGCGAGCGCGCGGCGCATGAACTCGAATTCGGTAAAGGGCGTGATCAGCGCGTCCGTCAGCATCGGCGTCAGGCGGCCCGCGCGTTCGGGTCGACGGCGCAGGCGGCGGCCTGGTCGTCAAAGGCCTCGCACATCCGCATCGCCACCACCAGATTGTCGGGCGTCAGCGCCTGCGCGGTCGGCCCCCATTCGACCGGCCCGCGGGCGAGCAGCAGCGTTTCCGGGAAATTGTTGCGCACCATGTCGAGGTCGTGCAGCGCGGCCAGCACCGTGCGGCCCTCGCCGTGCCAGCGCTTGACCAGCGCCAGCAGGTCGGCGGTGGTCTTGGCGTCGATGGCGTTGAAGGGCTCGTCGAGCACGATCAGGCGGGCGTCCTGCAGCAGCACGCGCGCGAACAGCATGCGCTGCATCTGGCCGCCGGAAAGCGTGCCGATCGGGCGATTCTCAAAGCCGTTGAGACCGACCGCGGCCAGCGCCGCCAGGATCTTGTCGCGCGCGGCCCGGCCGATGCCGCCGAAGAAGCCGGTCGAACGCCACAGCCCGGTGCCGACGAAATCGAACACCGAGATCGGGAAGGTGCGGTCGATATCGGCCGACTGCGGCAGATAGGCGATGTCACGATGGTCCAGCCCGTCGAGATCGATCACGCCGGACAGCGGCTTCAGCACGCCGGCAATGCCGCGCAGCAATGTCGACTTGCCGGCGCCGTTCGGGCCGATCACGGCCAGCAGCGCGCCGGCTTCCACCGCGCCATTGAGATGATGCACCGCCGGGTGGCGGTCATAACCGAGCGTGACATCGCGGAAGGTGACGAGCGCGGCCATGGCTCACCTCATCGCCAGCCAGACCACGCCCCACAGGCCGACGCTGACCGCAGCGGCCGCCACCAGCCGTGCCGGCACGGTCATGCGCAGGATCGACCACGGCGCGACCTGCGCCGGATGCGGCGACGCCGGGCCGTGGCTGTGGCCGTGGTGGGAATGGGCGTGATCGTGGGTATGGGTGTGGGTCATGAGGGGCAGTGTTATATTATAACATAACGGGAGTCTATCAACCGGCGGGGTTATGGCGGGCACGCAAAAATGGGGAGATTTGCATTACGGCGGGCCCCTCCCACGTCGTCCTGGCGAAAGCCAGGACCCATAGCCTCCGAGTTTGATTGTGAACGGGATCGCGGCCCCAGCGCCGCGCAACCATTTGCTTTTTGGGGTAATGGGTCCTGGCTTTCGCCAGGACGACACCGAGGATTTGACGCACGGATCCCTCCCCAGGTCGTCTTCCCTCGTCATTCCGGGGCGCGCGAAGCGCGAGCCCGGAATCCATTCCTCCACCAACTCCGCGGCCGGATGGATTCCGGGCTCGACGCTGCGCGTCGCCCCGGATGACAAGGGGAATTTCGTCGCAACGTAGGATGGGTAGAGCGCAGCGAAACCCATCACATCGTATCCGCGCGTCAGCATTGATGGGTTTCGCTTCGCTCTACCCATCCTACGATCTCGCTGCGCGGCCTACGCCATCGCCGCTTCCGCGCAATTGGTCAGCCGCGCGGGGACGCCGACCGCGGTGCAGCCGGACGGAACGTCTGCCGTCACCAGCGCGCCGGCGCCGATCTTGGCAAAAGCGCCGATGCTGACGTCGCCGATAACAGTTGCACCGGCGCTGACGAGGACGCCGCGGCCGACCGTCGGGGCGTGGCGCGGATCGTCCCGGTGGCGTGAGATGGTGACGTTCTGCAGGATCGTGGCCTCGTCACCGATCGTCACCAGCGCGCCGATGATCAGGCCGGTGCCGTGGTCGAGGAAGACTTCGGTGCCGATCGCGGCCGATGGATGAATGCTGACCTGGAGTTGGTCGGCGGCGGCGCTTTGTATCAGCCGCGCGAGATCGGCGCGGCCACGGCGCCACAACCAGTTCGACACGCGCCAGGCCTGCAACGCGACGTAGCCCTTGAAGTTCAGCAGCGGCTGCAGGAGGCCGGCGATCGCGGGATCGCGGCGGACGATGGCCTGCAGGTCACGGCTCGCGGCGTCGACCAGCGCGGGCTCGGCGGCGAACGCCTCGCGCGCGGTGCGCGTGAACTGGATGCGATCGGCCACGGCGCTGCCGATGCGCTGGCCGATCAGGGCGGCGAGCGCGCCGGCGAGATCGCGATGATGGAGGAGGACGGTGGAGGTCGCTTTGAGAAACGGATCCGCGGCCGTCGCAGCCTCCGCTTCGCGGCAGATCTGATCCCAGAGATCGTACGTCGACAGGAATTCGGCCGTTGCCATGACGTGCCCTCTTCGCCGGACTCAGAATTGAGCACGACTGCACTGAAGCGCAAGTGAGGGACGCAACGGTGCGCGGGTTCCCTCTCCCCTTGCGGGAGAGGGGTAGGGAGAGGGGTACCGCTTGCTCCGCTGTGCTTTGAAGACGAAGTGCGCTTCGCGAACGACATACCGTTGATGTGATGTCATACGATGTCTGGTGCCGGCGCCCGGGGCCGCCCCTCTCCCCACCCCTCCCCCGCAAGCTAGGGGATTCCCGGATTTTGTGACTGTGTAGCAAGGGCATAGCCGTCGAGTGTTGCGGCAAGGCGGTTCCAGCCGTCGCGCATGGTCTTTGGTCCTGGAGGCTTGTAGTAGCAATTCCATCCGCCGAGACGGGCCGCGATCCATGAGACGAAGGCAAGCGAGCCGATAGGATGCGGGTTTTTCTGCCGTAGCGTTTTGCCCTCGAGCTTTTTTGACAGGTGCTCGAGCGCGACGGCGAAGCTTTCGTCAATGACATCGGTTGCCGGGCGGAGGCTGCCGTCTCTGGCATCGACAAGCTGGATCGTCCGAATCGCGCCAGCGAGCGCGATGGCGGTCAGATTAAACATCCGCTCGGCGTCGACGACTTGGCTGTCGTCGAGGGCCAAGCCGTCGCTCTTGAGGGCGCGGAAGACTTGTTCGATGCGCCAGCGCAAGCGATAGAGGCGGACGACGTGTTCAGCCTCGGTCGCACAAGTGACGGTGCGGGTCGTGAGTAGGCGCCACAACAACGGCGTCTTGCCTGACGGCGCATCGACCTCTCGTGCTTCCACCAAGGTGAGTTCGACGCTGCCGGCCGCCTCGGATTGCCCCAGACTTTGTGAGCGGGCGATGTGCACCGAGCCCGCGCGGAGTTCGACGGTCGCGACGCGCCCTTTGTCACCAGGCCCGCGCGGCGCCACGCGGACCTCGCTTCTGCTCAGCACTTCAGCACTGGCAAGCGCCCCAAAGAGCGTTCCCCCACCGAGCAAAGATCGATCCTGACCGGCGCGCACGATCAGATCGAGCCGCTCCGGTTTGCGGGCAAACAGCAGGTAAATGTCGCTTTCGCGATCGGCCACCATTGTCACCTCGGCGGCATCGGACAGCACGCTTGCCGTGGCCTGACAGCCCAACAGCCAACGCGCCGATTCCTTATCCTCGATCGCGCGATTGCGGCGCGACGTGACGCGATCCGCAGACCGCGTCCAGATCGCCGCATCGACAAGACCGACCACGGCTTCGCTTTCGATATCGACGGCAATCACTGGATGGATGAAGAAGCCAGGGGTTTGGCCATCGCCGGCAGGTCCGAAGCCCCGCCGCTTCTTGTCACGACCGCCAAAATTGATCTCGGTCGTGTCCTGGACAGCCAGAATGCGGCGACCGGCGCATTGAACCGCAGTCCGCCCGGCCAACGTTTCCACAATCCGATCGACCGAAACATGGGGCGAAGACAGAAACCGATGCACGGCCTTCTCGCCCGCGCGCGTCTCCCCCAATTTGCGTAGCACCAGCGTCCCCGCCGTCGCCACCCGCTCGATCAGCCAATCAGCCCGCTCCGCAACCCGAACATCGCCAAAAGACATCGCAGGCCTCTCGTCCAAACAGGTCGAAAGGCCTTGAATCACATTCACAAACTCCGGGGAATCACTTTCGGGGCTCCCGTAGCCCCCGCAAGGGGGGAGGGAGCCGGACTGGCGTGCTCACCTAACAGCGCTTATTCAACGCATCAAAGAATACAACACCCCCCAAACGCGGAACCGCCCGCTTGCGGTTTGCAAACGGGCGGCTCGGGGCCATCAGGTTCTATGGGGGCACATCGCCTGAAGGCTTGGCTCTGGCGCGTTCAGCCCTGATGCGGCTCGTCGGTCGGCGGCGGGGTCGGACGGGTCTTCTGCTGGGCCATGAAGGCGTCGAACTCTTCCTTGTCCTTGGCGTGACGCAGGCGGTTCAGGAAATCCTTGAACTCCTTCTGCTCGTCTTCCAGACGGCGCAGCGTCTCGGTGCGGTATTCGTCGAAGGCGCGGTTGCCGCTCGAGGGCGGGCCGAAGCCGAACCCGAAGCCGCGGCGCTCCATGTGGTTGCGCATGCGGTCCATCTTGTACTGCATCCGCTCCATCTTGTTCTGCCAGCGATCCATGTCGTTGTGACTCCAACAGGCCATCTTTCTGCTCCCGAGTGTGAAAAAGAGAACGGCGAGGCCGACCGGCCACCAGATCATGAAACCGAGGATGATCAGGGCGATCTTGAGGGGGTGCCACGGCGCCCAATGCATGTGCATGTGCGGGGGATACGGGTCTTGGACGGGACCGCGCCAGCGATCGGCATCTGCGGTGTAGGCCATTTCACTCTCCATCACGGCAATCACGCCGTTGTGAATGTAAATAACATTTACATAGGTAGCCGATCCCCCGGGAAAGTCAAGCAGCGCGGGTGACGCACCCCGGAGATTATTTTTGGGGTTCGTTTGAACCTTATTTCGGTTTGCCCCAGGGACCTGACTTTTCGCCTGACCTGTCGCCGGCCGGCGTATCGTTCAGCGGCGGCGGCGTGGCGCCGGGGCGGCGCTCGGTCGGGAAGCCGAGGCCGCGCAGATAGATCAGCACCTCGGCCTCCAGCAGCTCCTCCGGCGACATCGGCAGCTTGCGCCGCGCGGCGTCGCCGCGGCCGAACAGCGAGGCGACGCCGTGCGACATCGACCAGATGTGCAGCGCCATCATCATCGCCGGCGGCCGCGGCTGGCCTGGCGGCGCCAGCGCCGCAAGGCGCTCGGCAGCGGCGCGGATGATGGCAAAGGCGCGTTCGCCCGCGGCCATCAGCGCCGGATTGGCGTCGGGCGGCAGGCCGGATTCGAACATCGCGGAGTAGAATGCCGGCTCCTCGCGGGCGAAGGCGAGATAGGCCTTGCCGACCCGCTCGAACGCCGTGACGGTGTCGGGGCGGCCGTCGTCCCAGGCCTGGGTCAGGGCAGATTCGAACTGCTCGAAGCCGCGCTGCGCGATGCTGGCGATCAGCTCGTCGCGGTCGCGGAAATGCCGGTAGGGCGCCGCGGGGCTGACGCCGGCCATGCGCGCGGCATCGGCGAAGGTGAAGCCGGCCGGCCCCTTCTTCGAGATCAAATCGAGGGCTGCCTGCAGCAGCGCCTCCTTGAGATTGCCGTGATGATAACCGCGCTCGGTGCGGCCTTGGTCCTTGCGCCAGCTCATGTGAAAGACGTTTACATGAGCCGGCGGTGAAGGTCACTAGCGGCGGGCGTGGACGCCGATCAAGATTAACGGATCGGGTGGCGTGTCCATCCTCCCAACCGCCATGCCCGGGCTTGTCCCGGGCATCCACGTCCTGGTTTCCGCATCAAGGAAGACGTGGATGGCCGGGACAAGCCGGCCATGACGGTGTGGAAAGATCGAGAGCTCTTTCGTTCCGCTCCTCACCGTCCCGGAATCGGGAGCACCGGCATGATCTCGACGCCCTCGCCCGGGAAGGCCGTGAAGTGCGGATGGTTCTCGAACAGCTTGGCGGCGGCTTCGTGCGAGGGCGCGCGCACCACGGTGAAGCCGGTCAAGAGGTTCTTGATGTCGGCGATGCCGTTGGCGTCGACCTTCTTGGTCTTGCCGACCGGGCCGCCGAGCTCGACGATGACGTCCTTGTGCTTCTCGACCCAGGCGCCCCAGGCGGCCATGCCCTGCTGCTCCTTGGCGCGCCGCTCGGCTTCCGGCAGGGCCATCCAGGCTTGCATGCGCGCGCCGTTCATGCTGCCGAGATAGACGGCCAGATAAGTGTCGTTGTTGCTCATCGGTGCTCTCCTTGCTGGTGGTTGATTGCCTTGTGAATCAGCGCAGCGCCTTGCCCCAGCCGCCCTGCGGGTGCTCGAAGCTCGATGCCGCCTGCTGCACTTCGTCGGAGAAGTCGGCCATCTCCTGGACCTGGCGGATCTCGATGGTCTCCTCGGCGGAGGCCGGGCACTTCTTCGCCCATTCGATCGCCTCGGCGCGCGAGGCGACGTCGATCATCCAGAAGCCGCCGATCACCTCCTTGGCCTCGGTGAACGGACCGTCGGTGACGACGGGCTTGCCGGAGGCGAAGGAGACCCGCGCGCCGGTCGCCGGCGGATGCAGGCCCTCCAGCGTGATCAGCACGCCGGCGTCCTTGAGCTCCTGGTTGTAGCGCATCATCGCGGCGACGCGTTCGGGATCGAGCTCGAGCTTGGCCGGCGCGCTCTCGTAGCCGTGCGGGATCATCAGCATCATGAAACGCATGGAATGGATTTCCTTCTGTTCGCGTCACTTCTTCGCAGACTGCGCGCGCAGCCGCTCTTCCTGCTCGCGCAGCTCAGGCGTCAGCGCCTCCCCGAAATCCTCGGGTGCGAACACCTGGCGGATCTCGATCTCGGAGCCGCCGTCGAACGGCGCGCGCTTCATCCAGTCGATGGCTTCGTCGAGAGACTTGGTCTCGATCAGCCAGAAGCCGGCGACGAGATCGCTCGAGAGGCTGAACGGGCCGCGGGTCGCGGTGCTCCGGCCGCCGGCATACTCGACGCGCGCGCCCTTCGCGGTCGGATGCAGGCCCTCGCCGGCCTGCATCACGCCGGCCTTGACCATCTCCTCGTTGAACTTGCCCATCGCGGCGAGCAGCTCGGTCGACGGCATCACGCCGGCCTCGGTCTCCTTGTTCGCCTTCACGATCACCATGAACTTCATCGTCGTGCTCCGTTGTCCGTCGTTGCGGGCCGGCCTCGCCGGCGCTCGCTTGCAAGACGGAGCTCACTTTGCCGTGCCGACACGCTTCGCAAAATTATCCCAGGGGTCATTGACGTGCCCGTGCTCAACGCTGCTGCTTGACGAAGGCGCCGCCCTCGTAGGACGGGCCGAAATAGACGTCGATGCGCGCGATCTTGTCGCCGTCGAAGGCGAAGAACTCGGTGTTGCGAAAGCTCTTGCCGTCCTTGCCGACGCAGCGATAGGTGACGAACGCCTCAGCGCCATCGACCAGGATGCGCTCGATCTCGTGGCGGCCGATCCAATCGGTATCGCGCCAGCAGATCGAGAAATAGGTCTTCTTGTCGAGACCTTCGTCATAGGGCGAGGTGAAGCGGAAATCCTCCGCGAACGCCGCTTCGACCGCGGCCCGGTCGTTGGCGAGATAGGCGGCGAAGAGTGCGCGGATGATCTCGGCTCTGTTGCCAGTTGCTGCCATGCCGTCTCCAAATGCACGCCCGGATACTGGAGGTTGCTCCAGAATCCGGGCTGTTGCATGGAAGACGAACGGCATGGCGCGAATTCGACATCGCGCCGCGATTATTTTCCGGGGCTCGGTCGAGCGTTAGCCCTCGCTCGGGAAAAAGCCGAAATAGGGCTCGGCTTCCACGAGCACGCGCGTAAAGGAGGGACGCGCCTTCAGCCGCTCGAAATAGGCGGCGAGGTGCCGGTGATCGGCTCCGATCGGCTCGACCTTGTTGCCGTAGAACAGCGACGGTGCCGCAGCGCAATCGGCCAGCGAGAAGCGCTCGCCCATCATCCAGCCGCCATGCGCGAGCTGCCGGTCGAGGATCGCGTAGGAGGAGTGCACCTGCGCCCTCGCCTCGGCCAGGCCATGGGGATCCTTGCGCTCGGCCGGCCGCAGCCGGTCGCCGACGATCTTCTGGACCTGAAGGTGGACATAGAGATCGAGGAAGCGATCGCGCAGCCGCGTCGCGAGCGCCTGATCGGGATCGTCGGGCAGAAACCTGACGGTGCCGGGATAATGCCGATCGAGATATTCGATGATGACGCTGGACTCCGGCACGGTCTCGCCGCGCGCTTCGTCGCGCAGCACCGGAAAGCGGCCGATCGGCCACAGCGCGCGTAGCGCGGCCCGCTCGGCGGGATCGGTGAGATCGACATTGTTCGGCGTGAACGGCGTGGCGTTCTCGTAAAGTGCGATCAGCGACTTCCAGCAGAACGAGGGCAGCGGGTGGTAATGCAATGTCAGCGACATCGGAACTCCATCGGTAAGTGGCAGCCCGAGGACGAACGCGACCTCGCACTGCCGACAAACCCGCGCGCGGTTTTTCGCCTCGCGATACTTTCAGTCGTCACGTCGCTGCGCCAAACGGACGCACGCTATCAGGCTCTGTAATATACCTATCAATCTTCCTGGTGATCGACGGTGCAACCGCCTAAAATTGCTACGCAATCTCGCCCGTAAGATTACGGTGCACATCGCATCCGACATCTGGATGATAACGTGCACACGCCAAGAATTATCCCGCAACTTGAGCAACATGCGCATGCACATGATCGCTGGCGCTGCAACGTCGCCGCGATCGCGCGTGCAACAGGCTTTACGCTTGCTAAACCGGCGCGCTGCAATTTTTCCGTGAGTTCCCTCGCCGTCCGCTTTTTCGAATGCCGTTTCCAGATTGAACCTTCACGGAGCCCTCGCAAATGTTCACGTTCAACAACGCAAAGGTGCAGAACGCGCTGGCGCAGGCCACCGCGATCGGCAAGTCGCAGGCCGTGATCGAGTTCAAGCTCGATGGCTCCATCGTCACCGCGAACGAGAATTTCCTCAACGCGATGGGCTACGCGCTCGACGAGATCAGGGGCAAGCATCACAGCATGTTCGTCGAACCGGCCGTGCGCGACAGCCGCGAATACCGCGAGTTTTGGGCGAGCCTGAACCGCGGCGAATTCCAGGCCGCGCAGTACAAGCGCATCGCCAAAGGCGGTCGCGAGATCTGGATCCAGGCCTCCTACAACCCGATCATGGACAAGAACGGCAAGCCGGTCGGCGTCATCAAGTTCGCGACCGACATCACGCAGCAGAAGATCCACAGCATGGAAGATGCCGGCAAGATCGCCGCGATCGGCCGGGCGCAGGCGGTGATCGAGTTCAACATGGACGGCACCATCGTCAACGCCAACGAGAACTTCCTCGGCGCGATGGGCTATGCGCTCGACGAGATCAGGGGCAAGCATCACAGCATGTTCATGCCGCCGGCCGACCGCGACGGCGCGGCCTATCGCGAGTTCTGGGCGCGGCTGAATCGCGGCGAGTTCGAGGCCGGCGAGTTCAAGCGGCTCGCCAAGGGCGCCAAGGAGATCTGGATCCTCGCCACCTACAACCCGATCCTCGACGAGCGCGGCCGGCCGTTCAAGGTCGTCAAGTTCGCGACCGACGTGACACAGCAGAAACTGAAGGCCGCCGACAATGACGGTCAGATCGACGCGATCGGCAAGTCGCAGGCGGTGATCGAGTTCAACATGGACGGCACCATCCGCAACGCGAACGGCAACTTCCTCGCCGCGATGGGCTATTCACTGGGCGAGATCCAGGGCAAGCACCACAGCGTGTTCGTCGAGCCGGTCGAGGCGAGCTCGATGGCCTATCGCGAGTTCTGGGCTTCGCTCAATCGCGGCGAATTTCAGGCCGCCGAATACAAGCGGATCGCCAAAGGTGGCCGCGAGATCTGGATCCAGGCGTCCTACAATCCGATCCTCGATCTCAACGGCAAGCCCTACAAGGTGGTGAAATACGCCACCGACATCACCGCCCAGGCGATCGGCCGCAAGAAGGCCGACTCCGCCCGCGGCCTGATCGAAGCGGTCGCCGCCGGCAGCGAGGAGATGAGCGCCTCGATCCGCGAGATCTCCGAGACCATGACCAAGTCCAAGCAAAATGCCGCGGTCGCCTCCGGCCGCGTCGAGGCGGCAGATGCGCAGGCGCAAAAACTCAACGCCGCGGCACAAGCGATGAGCGGTATCGTCGATCTGATCTCGAGCATCACCGGCCAGATCAACCTGCTCGCGCTCAACGCCACCATCGAATCCGCGCGCGCCGGCGAAGCCGGCCGCGGCTTCGCCGTGGTCGCCTCCGAGGTGAAGAGCCTCGCCAACCAGGCCAAGCAGGCGACCGACACGATCTCGTCCGAGATCGACGCGCTGAACAATATCGCCGGCGAGGTGGCGAGCTCGCTGTCCGAGATCAAGGCCGCGATCGCCGGGGTCAACGAGTACATCACCTCCACCGCGGCCGCGGTCGAGGAGCAGAGCATCGTGACGCAGGACATGTCGACCAACATGCAGCGCGCCTCGGCGGAGCTCGCGGCGTGACGCTGCGCAATTTCTCCCATCCTGAGAGGATGTGAGGCTATGTCCTCATCCACCGCTGTCATCGCCCGGCCTGTGCGCAATTGCGCACATGGACCGGGCGACCCAGTACGCTGCGGCCCGTCGGCTCAAGCACAGCCGCCTCTGGAATACTGGATCACCCGCATGCGCGGGTGATGACACCGAATGAGACGGGTAGACCAACCCCGTCATCCTGGGATGCGAGCTCTTGCGAGCCTCGAAGGGTGCACGGCAAGGCTGGTGGCCGTTTATCCTTCGAGGCCTGTCAGCCCGGAGCATGTGAATGCATGATTCACAAGCGGCACCAAACATTCAAGGTCGTCCCGGCGAAGGCCGGGACCCGTAACCACCGATAGACATTGTTGCGTGTCGGTGGAATGACGAGTCCCCACAGCTTCCGCCGCGGAGTATGGGTCCCGGCCTTCGCCGGGACGACAACGGAGTATGTGGCTCCGTTCACACCTCCGGTTGACATCCCCTAGCAAAGGTCTCAGACGGATCGGGCCTTCGAAAGGACCGCCCGATGAATCCTCCCGCACAAAAAGTCGCACTCGTCACCGGCGCCGCGCGCGGCATCGGGCTTGCGACCGCAAAGCGCTTTCTTGCCGAGGGCTGGCGCGTCGCGCTGCTCGACATCGAAGGCGAATTGCTCCGCGCGGCGGTCGCGGCGCTGAACAATGACGACGCGGTGGCGCTGACCTGCGACGTCTCCGATGCCGATGGCGTCGCGGCGGCGATCGCGACCATCGCGAGCCGGTTCGGCCGGCTCGATGCGCTGGTCAACAACGCCGGCGTCGCGGTGTTCGCGCCGGTGCTGGAGACGTCGGATGCCGACTGGAGCCGGATCATGGCGGTCAACCTCACCGGCCCGTTCCTGTGCACCAAGGCGGCGGCGCCCGTGATGCGCGACAATGGCGGCGGCGCAATCGTCAACGTCACCTCGATCTCGGCGGTGCGCGCCTCGACCTTGCGCGCGGCCTACGGGACCAGCAAGGCGGGCCTCGCACATCTCACCAGGCAGCTCGCGGTCGAGCTCGCCGCGCTCGGCATCCGCGTCAATGGCGTCGCCCCCGGGCCGGTCGAGACCGCGATGGCGAAGGCGGTGCACACGCCCGAGATCCGCGCCGACTACCACGACGCGATCCCGCTCAACCGTTACGGGCTGGAAGAGGAACTGGCGGACGCGATCTTCTTCCTGTGTTCGGACCGCTCAAGCTACATCACCGGCCAGATTCTCGCCGTCGACGGCGGCTTCGACGCCGCCGGCATCGGGCTGCCGACGCTGCGCGGCCGGCGGCGCAACGGCTAAAGCGCGATGAGATCGGGTTGAATCGTCATCGCGCTTTAGCTCTTTGCTTGAGCATGATCTTTTCGGAAGACCGCTTCACACTTTTCAGGATCCTGCTCTAGCGCTCATATCGGCGTGGGTGCGGCGATCTTGGCGTGTAAGATCCGCCCGCGTAATAGGGATTGACCAGACAGGTCGCCGGCAGCCCTTGCGCGCCGAATTGGCACTGCTCGATCGAGGTGAAGTTACAGTCCATCCGCTCGCCGATCAGCGAACCGTAAACATGCATGCAGACGGGGTAACGAGGATCGTACATTTGCGCGGATGCCGGCTGGATCATCCAGAGCACGCCAAGCGCAAGCATCAATGCGCCAAATAACTTCACTCCAATCAACTTCACATCGTGTCTCCCGCTCATGACCGATCTGGCAAGTGCTCTTCGGTCTTCTTCGTTGTTATTACACATAACGACTGAAGGCAGCCCAGGTTCACGGCGGTATCACCGTCCGTTCACCGCGGCCACACGCCAGGCATCCTGCAACCGGTCGATCCGGGTCAGCGACAGCGGATCGATCACGAAACGCAGCGCGGTGTCTGGCGCGAGATCGAGCGCGATCGCGAGGATGGCGCGGATGGTACCGGAGTGTACGACCAGCACGGCATTGCCCGCGGGCAGCCGTGCGAGCCCACCCCTTGCCCGCGCGATCTGATCGGCGAAGCTTTCGCCGCCGGGCGCGCGGTTGGTTCCTGGCGATTGCCAGAAGGCGTGGTAGGCCACGCCGAACTCCGCCTCCAGCTCGCTGTGGCGGCGTCCGGTCCAAACGCCGAAATCCTGCTCGCCGAACGCATCGTCCGCGGCCGCATCGAGGCCGAGCCGCACCGCGGTCTCGCGGGTGCGCCGCGCAGGGCTGCACACCGCAAATGCCCCGGCCGGCAACCGCGCTTTCAGCGCCGCGAACGCTGCGGCATCGCCGAGATCGGCCGGCGCGTCGGGCGCGTGGATCACGCCGCGCGGCCCGTCGACCGGAGCGTGACGGATCAGCCAGAGATGGGTTTCACCGTCCGTCATCGCTCACGCCAACCGTGCCGCGAGCAGCAGCAGGATCGCGGTCTCCGCGACCTGCTCGGCGGCGCCGAGCACGTCACCGGTCACGCCGCCGATCTGCCGCCTTGCGAGCCACCCCACGATCGATGCGGCAACGCCCGCGGCAATCGCCGCCAGCAGCGCGCTGGCGAACGGCAACGCCAGCAACGCGATCACCAGCGCAATGCCGGCCGCAACCGCCGCGATCGTGCTGTCGGGCCGGCCGGCACTGGCGGCTAGCCCGTCCTTGCGCGCATTGGGCAGGCTGATCGCGAGCCAGGGCAGCACGCCGCGGCCGAGCGCATGCGCGGAGATCAATCCCTGGACCACAAAATGATCCGGAATCGCGGCGAGCGCCGACAGCTTGGCGGAAAAACTCACGACCAGCGCCAGTGCGCCATAGGTGCCTAGCCGGCTGTCGCGCATGATCTCGAGCTTTGCCGCCACGTCACACCCGCCGCCGAAGCCATCGGCGACGTCGGCAAGCCCGTCCTCATGCAACGCCCCGGTCAGAAGCGCACCGAAGCCGAGCGCAAGCGCCGCCGCGGCGAGATCCGGCACGCCGATGCCGCGCAGCAGGAGGCAAACGAGCCCAACCAAGGCTCCGATCAGCGCGCCGACCAGCGGAAACATCCGCTGCGCCCGCGCAAAATTCTCGTGTCCCGCGCCGGCCGGATGCGGCATCGGCAGCCGGGTCAGAAACGCGGTGGCTGTCCTGAGATCGTCGAGCCATTGATTCATGGTGAACGCCTGAAAATTGAACTAAAGCGCGCTGAGATCGGCCGTGATCGTCATCGCGCTTGAGCGCCTTGTTTGAGCATGATGTTTCGGAAAAACGCTTCACACTTCTCCGGATCATGCTTTAGTTTGCGGCCCGCTCGACGAGGGAATCGCATGCAGTTCAACACTCTAGACGACATCCGCAGCTTTTGTCGCGAGCTGCCGCAGGGCGACGAGGCAGCCGCGGAGGCCGCGACCCAGCGCCAGCAGAGTTTGACCAAGCCGCCGGGCAGCCTCGGCCGGCTGGAGGAGGTCGCGATCTGGCTCGCGCGCTGGCAGCGGCGCGCGTTGCCGCGGCTCGACCAGGTCACCATCGCCGTGTTCGCCGGCAATCACGGCATCGCCGAGCGCGGCGTCTCCGCCTTTCCATCCGACGTCACCGCGCAGATGGTGGCGAACTTCGCCGCGGGCGGTGCTGCGATCAACCAGATCGCCAAGCTTGCCGGGGCCGAGCTGCGCGTCGAGGCGCTCGAGCTCAACCGGCCGACGCGGGATTTCACCCTGGCGCCGGCGATGGACGGCGCCGATTTCCTCGTCGCCCTCGACACCGGCTGGCGCGCGGTGCCCGAACAATGCGACCTGCTGGTGGTCGGCGAGATGGGTATCGCCAACACCACCGTGGCGGCGACGCTGTGCGCGGCGCTGATGGGCGGGCGCGGCGCGCGCTGGGCCGGCCGCGGCACCGGGGTCGATGACGCCGGTCTGCTGCGCAAGCGCACCGCGATCGATACCGCGCTGAAGATCCATCGCAACCTGCTGGACGATCCGCTGGCCGTCGCGGTGGCGCTGGGCGGGCGCGAGCTCGCGGCCATCGCCGGCGCCGTGCTGGCGGCGCGCGCGCGGCATATCCCGGTGCTGCTCGACGGCTTCGTGGCGACATCCGCGGTGCTGCCGCTGGCGCGGCTGTCGCCCGACGCGCTCGCGCATTGCCGCGCCGGGCACGTGTCGGCCGAGCTCGGCCACCGCGAATTGCTGCGCGAGCTTGCGCTTGCGCCGCTGCTCGATCTCGACATGCGGCTCGGGGAAGCGTCCGGGGCCGGCGTTGCGATCCTCCTGCTGCGCGCCGCGCTCGCCTGTCACGCCGGCATGGCGACCTTTGCCGAGGCCGGTGTGTCCGGCGCGGACTGAGCTGCCATCGGAAAGGACTGCCGAAAGACGGTGCATATGAACCATATCGCCCGCAATCTTCGCGTGCGCAGCATGACCTCTGCCTCCGAACGGCCTAACCTTTGACGCCGGCAAGGCGCCAGCAGGCGCCACGGCCGCGCGGAAACCAGCGTCGGGGAGAATCACGTCATGTCGGGAGTTCTCGTCAATCTGATCATCCAGATCATCAGCGGAGCCATCGGCGGCAATGTCGCCGCGGGAGCGGCCAAGAACATCGATCTCGGCACGCTCGGCAACACCATTGCGGGCGCCATCGGCGGCGGCGCCGGCGGGCAGCTGCTGGGCATGCTGATTCCGCTGCTCGCCAATTCCGGTGCAACACCTGATATCGGCAGCATCATCGGCCAGGTCGCCGGCGGCGGCGTTGCCGGCGCCGTGCTCACCGCGATCGTGGGCGCGCTCAAGAACCGGACAGCCTGACCGTTTCTTGACTCGGCGCGGAGCGGTCTTGATGATGCCCCGATCCGCGCGCATCTCTTGCACGCGACTGATGCGGTGCGATCACGATCGCGCCGAGGGTGGGATTGCGCCGATGAAGATGCTTCTCGCTGCAGCCGGGTTGCTCGCAACGGTCTCTGCCGTGCATGCCGACGTGCGCATCCTCGCCAGTCCGGGCGGACAGGTCGGCCCGTTCCTCGATCTGTTCGACAAGGTGCGTGAGTCCGGCGAACGCGTCGTGATCGACGGCCCATGCCTGTCGGCCTGCACGCTGGTGCTCTCGATCGTACCGGGCGACCGCATCTGCGTGACGCGGCGCGCGGTGCTCGGCTTCCACGCCGCCCGCTCGATCGACCGCCGCGGCCGGACCTATGCCGAGCCGGAAGCCTCGGAGGCGGTGCTGGAGGCCTATCCCGAGCCGGTGCGCGGCTGGATCGTCCGCCGCGGCGGCCTGACCTCACACCTGCTGCTGCTGCGCGGCCGCGAGCTTGCGGCGATCTATCCGCGGTGCAGGTGAGGGTTTCGTAGATATTGTAGGGTGGGCAAAGCGCAGCGTGCCCACCATCACAAGCACGGAGCAAGACAGGTGGGCACGCTACGCTTTGCCCACCCTACGCCTGCGGCCCTACATCTCGGCCGAGCAATTCACCATCCAGGGGATGCCGAACTGGTCGACGCACATGCCGAAGCCGTTGGAGAAGAAGGTCTTGCCGAACGGCATCGTCACCGCGCCGCCTTCGGCGAGCGCCTTGAACCGCTGCTCGGCCTCGGTGGGATCCTCGACCTGCAATGCGACATGAAAACCCTGCGGCTTCTGGAAATGGCCGGGTGGCGAATCGGACGCCATCAGGACCTCGCCGTCGATCGTGATCGTGGCGTGCATGATCTTGTCCTGCCAGCCGGGCGGGGTTTGCATCTCCGCATTGCCCTCCCCGTAGGGGAATGATGCCTCGACCTGCGCGCCGAGCACCTTCTGGTAGAATTTCAGCGCGTCGCCGCAATTGCCGTCGAACGAGAGATAGGGATTGACCTGCATCGCATCCTCCTTGGGACAACTACTTTTCTGTCAGCTTTTTCAGATTGGCGAGACCGACCTCGAAATCCCTGCCGATCATGTGATCCAGGTTCATGAACACCTGCATCACCTTCGAGATGAAGACGGCCGGACCGTACATGGTCCATGTGACGTTGGTCGCATCCCCCTGCGGCAGCATTGTGAATTCGGCGGTGTTGTGGCCTTCGAACGGCTTGAGGAAATCGAGCTTGATCACGATCCTCGACGACGCCTGGGATTCGAGGATTTCCATGCGGCCGGAGCCGACATTCTTGTTGCCGTCCCAGGCATAGACCGCGCCCTGCCCGCTCTGCGCGCCGTCGTAAGTGCGCTTCATTGCCGCATCCCGCGTCTCGTAGGGCGACCACGCGACCCATTGATGGAAGTTGTCGATCAGCGGAAAGATCCGCTCGGCCGGCGCCGCGATGCTGATCGCGCGAGTAACCCGGAAGGTGTTCGGCTTGGTCGCCGCCAGGATGAGGACGACCGCAATCGCGACCGCAAGGACGATCGCAACGATGGCAATGGTCTCGAGCATGATGATCTCCGTTGGAATAATTTGACGAACAGCTTAGCGGCGAAACGGCAGCAGTGCGCGCAGGTTGCCGTCGCGCAGATAGAGCCCACCCCAGACCATCAGGCCCAGTGAGAGGCCGAACAGCGTGTGTGTGAGCAGCGGGCTGCCGATCCGTACGTGGGACGCGATGGCGCCGCCGAGATAACCGGTGAGCAGGATCGCGCCGAGGATCGAGGTCGGCGGCACCGAATACAAGAGCGTGCAGACGATGGTGATGATGCCGAGGCTGCGCGCCAATGTCTCGCTCGCGCCATAGCCCATCCTGTCCATCGTCTCGGTCACGACCTGCAGCGGCACCAGCTTGATCGCGCCGTCGAACAGCAGGAAGACGATGACGAGGCCGCTCAGGATGCGGCCGGTGATGCGGGCAGGCTTTGAACTCTCGGTGTCCGCGATCGTGGACATGGCAGGCTCCGTAACGCGTGGTGATGCTCTGCCATCAAGACGAACGGGCGGGTGCGCGGCCGACAGGGGCGCAAGAATTTTTCGAGATTTGCGAGACCGACGCTTACGTCGCTTATCTCGCCCGAGGCCACCCCTCTCCCCAACCCTCCCCCGCAAGGGGGGAGGGAGCCTGACCAGTGTGGTCACCTCACGCTTAGGGCAACTCATTACGACGTGCGAAGTGAGGGACGCAGAGGCGAATGGGTTCCCTCCCCCCTTGCGGGGGAGGGCTAGGGAGAGGGGTGCCACACGGGAGGTTTCTCAACTTGAACTCGGACGACGCACGACCGAGCAGCGACTACTTCGCCTTCTTGTTGCGCGGCTTGCTGTCGCGCATCAGGCGGTCGATGTGCATGCGGATGTGGGCGGCCTCTGCCGTGGTGTTGGCGAGCGCAATGGCGCGGTCGAAGGCGACGTGGGCTTCGTCGTTGCGGCCAAGCTGCATCAGGAAGGCGCCGCGCACGCCGAAATAATGGAAGTAGTTGGCAAGCCGCGGCGCCAACGGCTCGATCATCTCGAGCGCGGCTTCCGCCCCCCTCACCTTGGAGACCGCCACCGCACGGTTCAGCGTGATCACCGGTGACGGCTGCATCACCTCGAGCGCGCCATAGAGCAGGTCGATCTGGGTCCAGTCGGTGTCTTCCGGCTTCTCGGCGCGGGCGTGCAGCGCCGAGATCGCGGCCTGCACCTGATAGGGCCCGCTCTTGCGGTGGCGCATCGCCTTGTCGATCAGCGCCAGCCCCTCGGCGATCAGCTTCTGATTCCACACGGTGCGGTCCTGATCGTCGAGCAGGATCACCTGGCCGTCGGCATCGAAACGCGCGGCGGCGCGGGCATGCTGCAACAGCAACAGCGCGGTCAGGCCCATGATCTCCGGCTCGCTCTGGAACAGCCGCAGCAGCAGTCGCGCCAGCCGGATCGCCTCCTCGCACAAGGGAGCACGGATATCAGCGGTGTCGCCGCTCGCCGAATAACCCTCGTTGAAGATCAGATAGATCATCGCGGCAACCGAGGCGAGCCGGTCGCTGCGTTCGACCGCGCCCGGCGTCTCGAACGGCACCTTGGCGTCGGCCACGCGCGCCTTGGCGCGGGTGATGCGCTGCTCCATCGCGGCTTCCGAGACCAGGAAGGCGCGCGCGATCTGCTTCACCGACAGGCCCGAGACGATGCGCAGCGCCAGCGCGATCTGCTGGGTCGCCGGCAGGTCCTTGTGGCAGCAGATGAACAACAGCCGCAGGATGTCGTCGCGATAGTGCGAGCCGTCAAGCCGCTCGGCGATCTCGTCCTCGGCATCGTCGAGGTCGGAGATCGCCTGGTCGTCCTCGGGCAGCGGCTGCTGCTTCTTGCTGCGCCTGAGATCGTCGATCGCGACGTTGCGGCCGACCATGATCAGCCACGCCGCCGGATCGCGCGGCGGGCCGTTCTGCGGCCAGCTCTTCAGCGCCCGCAGGCAGGCGTTCTGGAAGGCTTCCTCGGCAGTGTCGAGATTGCGGAAGTAGCGCAGCAGCGCGCCGACCGCCTGGGGACGCGCAGACGTCAGCGCGGCGTCGATCCAGGCGGTGTCGGTCACGCTCACGGCTTGCCGCCTCCCTGATTGAAATAGCCGACCGGGCGGATCTCGTAGGTGCCGCCGGGATTGGCCTCGCCGAGCTCGCGCGCGACGTCGAGCACGTCGTCGAGGTTCTTGCCCTCGACCAGATAGAAGCCGAGCAGCTGTTCCTTGGTCTCGGCGAACGGGCCATCCAGCACCAGCGGCGGATTTTCCTTGCGCAGCGTGGTCGCGGCCGTGGTCGGCAGCAGCCGCGCCACCGGGCCGAGCCGACCCTGCTTGGCGAGCTTGTCCTGCACCACGGTCAGTTTCTGCATGACGTCGGCGTCGTGCTCCTTGCTCCAGGAACCGACCATGTCTTCGTCGTGATAGCAGAGGATGGCGTACAGCATCGCGAAGGCGTCTCCGTTCATTTGCAAGAACGAAGGATTATGCCTGCTGCCGACAGGGGGCGCGAAAGAAATCTTTCTCCGCCAGTTCCGATCGCTACGGACCGATCACGACGGCTGGATGCGGATGAAAATGCCGGTAGGTGTGGACCGCGATCCTGGTGCAGGCGCTACAGAGGCAGACGATGATGAGCAGATGCTTGAGCGCATTCGTCAGACGGCACCGCATGGGCCGATGGGGCACATGCACGACAGCAGACATCGAGGCCGGTTGACGCATGGAGGTTCTCCCCCGTTGATGGCAGGAGACTACGGCATTGGCCTGCTTCACTGTGTGATATATGTCACACATTCCTTGGAGGGATCTGAATGGATAAAGGCGCGCTCGCGCTGCTGGTGAACGGCGGTACGGAAAACTGGTCCTCATCGCGCTGGCAGGCGCGGTTCGAGGAGGTGTGCCCCGACCGCCGCGTGGTGCTGCTGCCGAACGGCGCGCTCGATCCGGCCGAGGTGCACTATGCCGCGGTGTGGAAGCCGAAGCCGGGCGAGCTCGCGGCGTTCAAGAAGCTGCGCGTGATCTTCAATCTCGGCGCCGGCGTCGACGCGCTGATGGCCGACCGCTCGCTGCCCGACGTGCCGCTGGTGCGGGTCGCGGTCGGCGACCTCACCGACCGCATGACCGAATATGTCGTGCTGCATGTGCTGATGCATCACCGCCAGGAGCCCTACTTGCGGGAGTCGCAGCGCGCCAGGCGCTGGGCGCCGAAAGTGCAGTGGGCGGCGGGCGCGCTCACGGTCGGCGTGATGGGGCTCGGCACGCTGGGCGCCGCTTCGGCGCAGGCGCTGCGTGCGCTCGGCTTCCGCGTCGTCGGCTGGAGCCGCAGCGAGAAGCAGATCGAGGGCATCGCCTGCTTCCACGGCATGGACGGGCTGGACGCCTTCCTGCGCCAGAGCAACATCCTGGTCTGCCTGCTGCCGCTGACGCCGCAGACCCGGCACATCCTCAACCGCGACCTCTTCACCCGGCTGAACCGCGACAGCCCGCTTCGAGCACCCGTGATCATCAATGCCGGCCGCGGCGGCTTGCAGAACGAGCCCGACATCCTGCGCGCACTCGACGACGGCACGCTCGGCGCGGCCTCGCTCGACGTCTACGAGACCGAGCCGTTGCCCACCGACAGCCCGTTCTGGAGCCATCCAAAAGTGGTGTTGACCCCGCACAACGCCGCCGACACCGACGCCGACGAGATCTCGAAATACGTGGCACAGCAGCTCGCGCGGTTCGAGGCCGGTGGCGCGCTGGAGAATGTGGTGGATCGCACGCGGGGATATTGAGGGCCGCGGCAGTATTCATCGTCGTCCCGGCGAAGGCCGGGACCCATACGCCGCGGCTTATCTTAGGGCACGCGGGGAGACATTGTGCTGAACGACTCCTCCCTGTGGTTACGGGTCCCGGCCTTCGCCGGGACGACATCGTGTTTGTGGCGCGCGACCCGCACCACAACGACGAATATGTAATCCGGATGGGCTCACCCCATCGACGCGACGACCTCCGCAAGCCGATCGTAGGCCGGCTCGACGCCCTTCTCGATGCCGGAATGGAGGTGGCCGTCGCGGGCTTCCTTGTTGGGGTGCTCGATGATCGTGGTCAGCTTGGTCTTGCCGCCGGTCTCCGTGAAGATCGACGTCACCTGGTATTCCTCGCTGGTGAAGCCGGGCATCGCAAAGACCTCGCCGAACACGACGTATTCCGGACGCACCACTTCGCGGTAGGTCCCGGTCAGCACGTGCTCGATGCCGTCGGATGAGCGGAACACGAAGCGATAGGTGCCGCCGACGCGCAGATCGATCTCGCAGACCGGCATCGCCATCTCGGCGCAGCCGAGCCAGCGGACCACGAATTCCGGCTTGGTCATGGCGTCGAACACCAGGTGCCGGGGCGCGTCGAACTCGCGCGTCATCGCGATCTCGAGATCCGACGGGGTGGTGACCTTCAGTTTCCTATCCACGCGTGCGTCCACCTTGCTTCTCCTTGGTTACTTTGACTCTCACTTTGCCTTTGCGGCGCGGCGAGGCCTTTGCGGCCTCCTCCGCCTTCATCTCCTCGAGCAGGCCGTCGAGGCGGTTGAAGCTTTCGTCCCAGAAGCGGCGGAAATTGCCGAGCCAGCCGTCGACCTCCTTGAACGCGACGGGCGCGATCCGGCACGGCCGCCATTGCGCCTCGCGCCCGCGCGAGATCAGGCCGGCATGCTCGAGCACCTTCAAATGCTTCGAGATTGCCGGCAGGCTCATGTCGAACGGCTCGGCCAGCGCCATCACCGAGGTCTCGCCCAGCGCGAGCCGCGCCAGGATCGCGCGCCGGGTCGGATCGGCCAGCGCGGCGAAAGTCGAGCTCAGGGGGTCCAGCGCCATCTTGTTTAGCTCATCGGTTAAATAACCTTTGGGTTAAATACGGCCAGCCTTCATGCGCGTCAAGCGGCAATTTTGCCGTGACGCGCGATCGGCGATTTCAGGCCTGCGTGCGCGTCAGCGTGAGATGGGTTGCGTTCGGGCTCGCGACGCGTGCGGTCACGGTGTAGCCGAGGGCCGGCAGATCGAGGCCGGCGAACAGGCTCTCGCCGGCTCCGAGCACGACGGGGACCTGGACCAGATTGATTTCATCGAGCAGCCGCGCCTGCAGGAACTGGCGCACCACCGACACGCCGCCGCCGATCCTGATGTCCTTGTCCCCAGCGGCGGCTCGTGCGCGCTCCAGCACGGCTTCGGCGCTGTCATTGACGAAGTGAAACATCGTGCCGCCGAGCATCTCTAGGTCCGGCCGCGCATGATGCGTCAGCACGAACACCGGCGTGTGGTAGGGCGGCGTATCACCCCACCAGCCCTTCCAGGAATGATCCGGCCATGGCCCGCGCACGGGACCGAACATGTTGCGGCCGAGGATCCAGGCGCCGATGCCTTCCATCGACTTGCGCGCGATCTCGTCATCGAGGCCGGTGGTGCCGCCCTCCTGGCCGGTCATGGCGCGAAACGCGCGCGTCGGGAAGAACCAGGCGCCCGGTAGCGCCAGGCCTCCTTCCCCGAACGGATTTTCCAGGCTCTGCTTCAGAGCCGCGCCAAAACCGTCGATCGAGACCGTGAATGCTGAAGCCCTGACTTTTCCCATGATGTTCCGCTTCCGTGAGTGAGGCACCATAGGGAAGACGGACAGGAATGCCATAAGCCGACATTTGGTGCCGGAAAATTCGGTAATGGCTATTTGGCCGCGCACATCAGGTCGAGCGCGCCCTGCACGATCGCCTCGAGCTCCTTGCGCGGGGTCAGCGCACGGGCGCGGATCGCGATGGTGTGGATGGTGGCGGAGGCGAGATGCGCGAGCGTGGTCGGATCGGCGCCCGCAGGCAATTCGCCGCGCTCCTTGGCGACGCGGAAGCAGGTGGCGAAGGCACGGTCGAGCTCGGTCAGGCCCTCGACCACCATGGTGCGGATGCCGGGATCGGACACCGCCTCGGACGCCGCCGTCATCACGGTGAAGCAGCCGCGCGGCGATTCCCCTTCGGTGTAGATATCCAGCGCGATCGCGTAGATGCGGTTCAGCCGTTCGCGAAGCGGCGCTTCGCTGCGGAAGATGTCGACCATCGCCGCGCGCGCGCTGTCGCGATAGCGCTGGTAGCTCTTGATGTAGAGCGAGCGCTTGTCGCCGAACGCGCCGTAAAGGCTCGGCCGGTTCATGCCGGTCGCGGCGGAGAGATCGTCGAGCGAGGTCGCGGCAAACCCGTCGCGCCGAAACAGCTCGAGCGCCTTGCCGAGCGCGACATCGGGCTCATAGGCCCGCGGCCGGCCGCGCCGCTTCGGCTCGACGGGCGTGGAGATTTTGGCAGCAGATGGCGGTTTGTTATTTTTTTGTACCATTTCGCATTAAATCCATTGACGGCAGATATATTATGCAGGACAGTACAAAAATAAGCAATGGGCGCGATGGCGCCCCAAACACCCCAAGGAGGCACTGATGGATCTGTATTTCTCGCCGCTCGCCTGCTCGATGGCGACCCGGGTCGCACTGTACGAAGCGGGCCAGAACGCCAACTATTTCGAGATCGATCCGAAGACCAAGCAGGTGCGCAGCGACGGCTCCGATTTCACCAAGGTCAATCCGCTCGGCCTGGTGCCGGTGTTGCGCACCGATGACGGCGTGGTGCTGACCGAGAACGCCGCGATCCTACAATATGTCGCCGACCAGTTTCCGCGCGCCGGCCTCGGCACGACGTCGAATGCCGAACGCTCGAAGCTGCATCAGTGGCTGTGCTTCATCGGCACCGAGCTGCACAAGGGCCTGTTCGTGCCGCTGCTCGACCGCAAGGCGTCGGAGGAGGTCAAGACCTATGTGCTGGGACGATACCTGTCGCGGCTCGACTATCTCGAGGACCATCTGAAGGGCCGCGACTATCTGCTCGACCATTTCAGCGTCGCCGACGCCTATCTCGTCACCGTGATCAACTGGACCATGGCGACGCCGCCGATCGAGCTCGCAAAATGGCCGGCGTTGAAGGCCTACTACGAGCGCCTGCGCGCGCGCCCCTCGGTGGCGAAGGCGATCGCGGAGGAGTTCGAGCTCTACAAGGCCGAGATCGCCCGCCACAAGGCGGCGGCGTAACGGCGACGAGCTATCAAGAGGTCGTCCCGGCGCAGGCCGGGACCCATACGCCGTAACCTCTCGATCTTGGGCAGTCGGAGTTGGTACTTCCCGCAACAATGCGTAGTTGTGGTTATGGGTCCCGGCCTTCGCCGGGACGACACACTAGACTAGAATGGCTCCGTCCCCAGCCCGGGCACATCCGCCGGGCGCGGGCCGGGGGCCGGCCAGTGGAAGCGGCGGTCCTTCTCGGTGATCGCGATGTCGTTGATCGAGGCTTCGCGGCGGCGCATCAGGCCTTGCTCGTCGAACTCCCACTGCTCGTTGCCGTAGGAGCGAAACCAGTTGCCGGCCGCATCGTGCCACTCGTACTGGAAGCGCACCGCGATGCGGTTCTGGTCGAACGCCCAGAGATCCTTGATCAGGCGGTAATCCTGCTCCTTCTCCCATTTGCGGGTCAGGAAGGCCTCGATCGCGGCGCGGCCGGAAAACACCTCGGAGCGGTTGCGCCAGCGGCTGTCCTCGGTATAGGCGAGCGCAACGCGCGCGGGATCGCGCGAATTCCAGGCATCCTCCGCCATGCGCGCCTTTTGCGCGGCGGTCTCGCGGGTGAAGGGCGGCAGCGGCGGACGTGACATGGCGATCCCTCATGATTGCTGGCTGGCGCAAATCTAGCGCCGCATGACGAAGAGTCGATGGGGCGTTCCCTATCGCCCGATAGCTAGGCCAGATCGGCCTTCATCAGCACGCGGATCGCCTTCGGAATCGGCTGCGCGCGGCCGCCGCTGATGAAGGCGACGCGGACCTCGGCCTTGACCAGCACGTCGTCTTTGCGCCGGATCTCCTGCGCCAGCATGATGGAGGCGCCCTTCACCGCGATCGGCCAGGTCACGATGTCGAGCACGTCGTCCATCCGCGCCGGCTTGAGAAAGTCGAGCGTCATCGAGCGCACCACGAAGGCGAAGCCGCCGCTCTCCTCTTGCGCTTCCTCGAACAGCGCCTGCTGCTCGGCGCCCATCAGGCGGAGATGATTGGTGCGCCCGCGCTCCATGAAGCGCAGGTAATTGGCGTGATAGACGATGCCGGAGAAATCGGTGTCCTCGTAATAGACCCGTATCTGCATATGGTGACGGCCATCGCGGATCTCGCCGTCGAGAATGGGTGAGGTCAATGTTTGCAGCCCCCGATTGCGCAAAGCTTTCGCCCGTATTGCGCAAAATCGCTGGCCAGCGCAAGCGCGGTCAGGACACCGCCGGCCCCCTGCCGCCCAGCGTCACCTGGACAATCTCGGGCGGCACGCCGAGGCGGAACGGCATGATACTGCAGCCGAGGCCACCGGAGACGATGACGTCGGTCTTGGTCCTGAGATGGCCGTAGGCGAGCCGCATGCCGTGCTTGACCGGCACCGCCGGCGACCAGCCGAGCAGCCGCACCTGGCCGCCATGGGTATGGCCGGACAGCTGCAGCGCGACGCGCGAGGGCACGCGCAGCGCGACGTCCGGCTCGTGCGCCAGCAGGATCACCGGTGCGTCGTCGGTGACCTTGGCGAGCGTCGCGCCGAGATCGTCGACGCCGACCGCCGCGACGTGGCGAAAACGCCGCGCCGGCAGAAAGGCGAGCTGGTCGCCGAGGCCGGCGAGCCAGAACGGGCGGCCGTCTTTCTCCAGCCGCACCGCATCGTTCTCGTAGACGGGAATACCGACCCGCTCCAGCGCGCGGCGGGCGTGCGGCACGCCCTCGCCCTGGCGCTGCACCGTCTTGTCTTCCCAGTAGTCGTGATTGCCGAGCACGGCGTGCACGCCGAGCGGCGCCTGGAGGCCTTTGAGCACCGCCGCCCATTCGGACGCCGGGATGAAGCGCGTGACATGGCGCAGCCCCGCGACATAATCGCCGAGCAGCACGATGATGTCAGGCTTCAGCGCATTGGTGCGGTCGACGATCTCGGCAATGCGATCGAGCGACATCCAGGGATCGCAGGCGTGGATGTCGGCGAGCGCCGCGATCTTCAGCGGGAAATCCGCCGGCCATTGCCGCGGCGACAGATCGTAGCGCGTCAGGTTGAGCCGGACGACCGGCTCGCTGACGCCATAGGCCGCGGTCGAGACGCCGGCGGCGGTCAGTCCGCCGATGCTGCGAAAGAAGTGGCGACGTGAAATCATGAATGTGTGATCGGTGATGCCTGACGCACGCTGCGCTCTCAGTTCTTCTGAGCATGATCCGTTCGGAAAACCGCTCCGCACTTTTCCGGATCATGCTGGTCGATCATAGGCCCGGTGATTGGAGCGGAATTGGGCCGCGTTTGTGCAGAAGGCCTGCAGACCTTCCGCAATGGTTACGCGTTACGGTTACCGGCCACGCCCCGCGCTGCGACAACACGTCTTTTCACGACTTCGCGAGCACAGAGAAAAACCGGCGACCGCCAGATCGGACGAGGCTGGCGAGGTCATACAACTACAGGTATTGTTTGCGTCGATCCACCTGCAAGGACGTTTTCATGACCATCAACTTTGCCGTCACCAAATTCACGCTGCCGGTCGCGCACGATGTGTGCTTCAAGCTGACCGGACCGAACACATTCTACGTCACCTCGCAGCCGGTCTACATCTGGCCCGGCGCCAGTCCCTATCAGACGATCGCGCAGGCCAAGCTTGGTATTGCTTCGGCGCTGTCGGTGCGTGATCCTGCCGAATATGTCTCGCCGCTGGTGCCGTTCGACCTGACCGAAACCGACCAATGGATTCTCAACGGTGTCGCTTACGGCAATATCCCGCTGCCGCATATCGCGATGTCGCAAGCGCAGTTCAATCAACAGGGACATGCCGTGGCGGCAACGCTGAATGGATGGACGCAGCCAGGCCTGCTGCACTGTTCGTCCGGCGACCGGGCGTCGGCAGCCTTTGCCTGCTATCTGATCAGCTATTGCGGATTCACGAATGCGGCCGCCCTGCAATTTGCGCAAGGTCTGGCCCTGAAGAACCCGCAATTCATCGGCTTCGTGACGGGGTATTCCTGACGATCAGTCGTCCTCGCCATCATTGCCGCCGAACAGGCCGAACTGCGCAGTGTCGCGGTTCGGCTCGGCGAGACCGAGATGGCGGAAGGCGTGCGAGGTCAGCAGCCGCCCGCGCGGCGTGCGCTGCAGATAGCCGCACTGGATCAGATAGGGCTCGATGATGTCCTCGATCGCGTCGCGCGGCTCCGACAGCGCCGCCGCCATGGTCTCGACCCCGACCGGGCCGCCACCGTAATTCAGCGCGATCGTGGTGAGATAGCGGCGGTCCATCGCATCGAGCCCGGCGCTGTCGACCTCGAGCGCGGAGAGCGCGCGGTCGGCGATGCCGCGGTCGACCGAGTCCGCATCCGCGGCCGAGGCAAAATCGCGCACCCGACGCAGCAGCCGGCCGGCGATGCGCGGGGTGCCGCGGGCGCGGCGGGCGATCTCGTTGGCGCCGTCAGGGCTCATGCCGATGTTGAGCACACGAGCGCCGCGGGTGACGATCTTCTCCAGCTCCTCGATGGTGTAGAAATTCAGCCGGATCGGAATGCCGAAGCGGTCGCGCAGCGGATTGGTGAGCAGGCCTGCGCGCGTCGTCGCGCCGACCAGGGTGAACTTCGCCAGCTCGATCTTCACCGAGCGCGCCGCAGGGCCCTCGCCGATGATCAAATCGAGCTGAAAGTCCTCCATCGCCGGGTAGAGCACCTCCTCGACCGCGGGGCTGAGGCGATGGATCTCGTCGATGAACAGCACGTCGCGCTCTTCGAGATTGGTCAAGAGCGCCGCGAGATCGCCGGCCTTGGCGATGACAGGGCCCGAGGTGGCGCGAAAGCCGACGCCGAGCTCGCGCGCCACGATCTGCGCCAGCGTGGTCTTGCCGAGGCCGGGGGGGCCGACGAACAGCACATGGTCCAGCGCCTCACCGCGCTTCTTCGCCGCCTCGATGAAGATCGAAAGGTTCTTGCGCGCCTGCGCCTGGCCGACGAACTCGGTCAGCGACTGCGGCCGCAGCGCGGTGTCGCCGACATCGTCGGTACGGCGTTCGGGGGTGACGATGCGGGAAGGCGTGTTCATGTAGACAGCTCGTTGGCGATCGTAGGGTGGGCAAAGGCGCTTGGCGCCGTGCCCACCATCAGCACTCTGCTCGCAATGGTGGGCACGCTCCGCTTTGCCCACCCTACAATCCGAGCGCTCACTTCGACAACTCCTTCAGCCCGAGCCGGATCAGTTGCGCGGTCTCCGCCTTCTCACCCGCGCTGCGCGAGGCGGCGGCTATGGCCGCCGCCGCCTGCGGCTGGCCGTAGCCGAGATTGACCAGCGCGGAGATCGCATCCGTCACCGGACGCGGCGCCCGGTTGTTGTCGAGCGCCCCTGACAAATGCACCACAGCCGGATCGACAGTCGCAAAGCCGGGTGCCTTGTCCTTCAATTCGCTCACGATGCGCTCGGCGACCTTCGGTCCGACACCCGGCGTGCGCGCCACCGCGGCCTTGTCGCGCAGCGCGATCGCGTTCGCCAGATCGTTCGGCGGCAGCGTGCCGAGCACCGCCAGCGCGACCTTGGCGCCGACGCCCTGCACGGTCTGCAGCAGGCGAAACCATTCGCGCTCGTGATCGCTGCGGAAGCCGAACAGCTTGATCTGGTCCTCGCGGACATAGGTCTCGATCGACAGCACCGCGGCCTCGCCCGGCGACGGCAGCGCCTGCAAGGTGCGGCCGGCGCAATGCACCTGATAGCCGACACCGCCGACGTCGAGGATCACATAATCCTCGCCGTAGGAATCGATCAGGCCCTTCAGCTTGCCGATCATAATGGCGACTCCAGTCCGGCAAATGCATCCTCATCGTCATGGCCGGGCTTGTCCCGGCCATCCACGTCTTTGCAGACAAGAAAAGACGTGGATGCCCGGCACAAGGCCGGGCATGACGGCCGTCGGTGGCGGCCTCTCATAACCCCGCCACCTTCAGCCGCAGTGCGGCGCTCTGGCGGTGATGGGCGTGGGTGATGGCGATGGCGAGTGCGTCGGCGGCGTCGGCGGAGGGTGGCTCGGCCTTCGGCAGCAGGATCTTCAGCATCACCTGGATCTGGGTCTTCTCCGCGTGGCCGGCTCCGACCACGGTCTTCTTGACCTGGTTCGGCGCATATTCGGCGACGGAAATGCCGAACATCGCCGGCGCCAGCATGGCGACGCCGCGGGCCTGGCCAAGTTTCAACGTTGCGACGCCGTCCTTGTTGACGAAGGTCTGCTCGACTGCGGCTTCCGCCGGCCGGTAGTCGCCGAGCACGGCGACGAGCCCCTCATGGATCGCGAGCAGCCGGCTTGCCAGCGGCAAATGATCCGGCGGCTCGACCGAGCCGCAGGCGACGTAGACCAGGCGATTGCCCTCGGTCTCGATCACGCCCCAGCCGGTGCGGCGGAGGCCCGGATCGATACCGATGATGCGGACGGGGGTGCGAATCGGCTGGGCTGTCATGGGGTAGTGATACCGCCTGTGCCGGGAGAACGAAACACAAACGGGACGTCATCCCCTGCCCGGGTCGTTCCCACCCACACTTGTCATCCCCGCGAATGCGGGGATCCAGTACGCCGCGGCCTCTCGGCTGAAACTCAGGTCTCTGGAATACTGGATCGCCCGGTCAAGCCGGGCGACGACACCGGAGTTTGTGGCAACCCCGGGAAACTACCCGCCCATCTTCGCGACCAGCGCGTCGGATACCTCGAAATTGGCGAACACGTTCTGCACGTCGTCGTGCTCGTTGAGCAGGTCCATCAGCTTCAAGAGCTTCTCGCCGGTCTCGTCGTCCACCGAAATGGTGTTCTGCGGCTTCCAGGTCAGCGCCGCCTTGCGCGGCTCGCCGAACTTGGTCTCCAGCGCCTTGGCGACCTCGCGGAAGGTGTCCTGCGAGGCGTAGACCTCGTGGCCGGCTTCGCTGGAGACCACGTCGTCGGCGCCGGCCTCGATCGCGGCGTCCAGCATGGCGTCGTCGGAGGCTGTGCTCTTGTCGTATTCGATGATGCCGGTGCGATCGAACATGAAGGCGACCGAGCCGGTTTCGCCGAGATTGCCGCCCGATTTGGTGAAGAAGGAGCGGATATCGGAGGCGGCGCGGTTGCGGTTGTCGGTCAGCGCCTCGACGATGACGGCGACGCCACCGGGGCCGTAGCCCTCGTAGCGGATCTCGTCATAGTTCTCGCCGTCATTGCCCGCGGCCTTCTTGATGGCGCGGTCGATATTGTCCTTCGGCATGTTTTCCGCGCGGGCCGCGACGATGGCGGCGCGCAGGCGCGGGTTCATCGCCGGATCGGGGGTGCCGAGCTTGGCTGCCACGGTGATTTCGCGGGCCAGCTTGCCGAACAGCTTCGACTTCTGGGCATCCTGCCGGCCCTTGCGATGCATGATGTTCTTGAATTGGGAATGGCCGGCCATGCGTCGTCTCTTGGGAAGCGGAGGTTCTGAACGGGATGGAAAACGCGGCCTTATAGGCCGGCAACCCGCCAAAATCAAAGCGTCGGCGGGCGTTCCCTCCCCGGTAATAGTACCGCATGCCGGAATATGAGGCACCTGTTAACCATGACTTCATGCCCGGGTGCGAGGATCGGCCGTCCTTCCAACTCTCACGAGCCCGCAAAGAACCCCATGGCGTTCGGTCTGTTTCGAAAGCAAGTGCCGGAGCCGGCCGCACCCGTGGTCGAAGCGAAGGTTCCGGCAGCGGCTGGACCCGAGACCGCCGCCTCAGCCGAGATCGATTCGGCCAGGGAAATCCTGGAACTGCTGGAACTCGAGCTTGGCGGCATGATCCGTCAACTCGAGCGCGCGGCAAGCTCGGTCGCCGACGGCGCCGAGGCCACCGCCGCGACGCTTTCGACCATCCGCGCCCGCACCGACGCGCTGACCGGCCGCACCAGCGACGCGCAGAGCACCGCGACCACGTTCTCGCAAGCTGCCGACCGCTTCACGCATTCGGCCGAGGGCATCGGCCAGCAGGTGCGCAGCGCAAGCCAGCTCGCCGACGACGCCGCGGCCGCAGCCCGCGAGGCGACCGCCAATGTCGACCGGTTGCGTGAATCCTCGGCCGCGATCGGCAATGTCGTCAATCTGATCGCGCAGATCGCGCGCCAAACCACGCTGCTCGCGCTCAACTCGACGATCGAGGCGGCGCGCGCGGGCGCTGCCGGCAAGGGCTTTGCGGTGGTCGCAACCGAGGTCAAGGCACTGGCGGTGCAGACCCAGAGCGCGACTGAAGAAATCACCAGGAAGATCGAGGCGCTGCAAAAGGACGCCACCGGTTCGGCCGACGCCGTACACCGCATCTCGCAGGCGATCGAGGCGATCCGCCCGGTATTCGAGAACGTCAACGGCGCGGTCGCCGAGCAGAACCAGATCACCGGCGAGATGGGCCAGAATGCGTCGTCCGCATCGCAGTTCATCGTCTCGGTCGGCTCCAGCGCCGGCGAGATCGACAGTGCGACGCGACAGGCCGAGGCCCATGGCGACGACGTCGCCCAGGCCGGCAAGGCCGTGACCGCCTTCGCCAAAAAGCTGAAGGCGCGCTGCGCGGTGCTGCTGCGCCAGGACGAGCGCGGCGATCCGCGCAAGAACGAGCGGCTGCCCTGCAGCCTGACCATCGAGATCACGACGGCGGCGCGGACGATATCAGCGCCGGTCTACGAGCTCGCGATGGACGGCATTTTGATCGGCGGCCCCGACGCCGACAGGCTGCCGACCCACGAAAGCCTGAGCGCGACGCTGCAGGACGTCGGCGCCATCAGGATCAGGATCGGCGATCGCGCCAAGGCCGGCGCGCAGGCGCGCTTCGAGGCCCCGACCGCGGCCTTGCGCGAAAAGATCGAAGACCGGATGTGGGCGATCCACGAGGAGAATACCGAGCTCGTCACCCGCGCGATGGAGGCCGGTCACGCGCTGGCCAAGACCTTCGAGGACGGATTGAAGAGCGGCGCGATCACGATCGACGATCTGTTCGACACCAATTATGTCGAGATCCAAGGCACCAATCCGGTGCAATACCGCACCAGGATGCTGGATTGGGCGGATCGCGCTTTGCCCGCGCCGCTGGAAGCCTTCCTCGCCAGGGACAAGCGGATGGCGTTCTGTGCGACCGTCGACCAGAACGGCTATTTGCCCGTCCATAACAAGATGTACTCACATCCGCAGCGGCCGGGCGATGTCGCCTACAACACCGCCAATTGCCGCAACCGCCGCATCTTCAACGATGCCGCCGGTCTCGCTGCCGCGCGCAACCAGCGCGCCTATCTGATCCAGAGCTATGCGCGCGACATGGGCAATGGCACCACCGTGATGATGCGCGAGATCGACGTGCCGATCCGCGTCCGCGGCCGGCACTGGGGCGGTTTTCGAACCGCCTACAAGCTTTAGTGATTTCGTAGCGGAACCCCGGATTTCGCTGCGCTGCATCCGGGCTACCAGTTCACGCTCAGGCAAGACTGAGGGTGCGAATCACGCTTTAGTTTTGCAATGGGAATGTCGTGGCGGGTCGTGGGCCCGCGCTGACGGAAGGAACCTTGAATGTCGGTCGTGCAGTTTGCAGTTCTGGACACGTCATCGAACCGGACGCTGGCCGAGCGGCTGATTGACCAGCTCGCCGACCGGATCGGCGGCCTCGGGGTGGAACTAGCCGACATCGCCGGCAACGTCCAGGAGGTCGCCAACCGCGTCACGAACCAGTCGGAGCGGTTCCACCATCTGCAGCAGACCGCCGAGACCATGGTCTCGGCCAATCACGACATCGCCAATGCGTCGCAGGCGGTACAGTCGACTGCATCGGCCGCGGCCGGGCAGATCGCGCAATCGCGCGATGCGGTCGAGACCGCGGTCAGTCACATCGCCGAGCTCGTCGCCGCGGTCGGACGGATCGAGACCCGGCTTGCCGCGGTCGGCTCCGCGCTGAGCCAGGTCGCAAAAGTCTCCGGTTCGATCGAGGCGATTGCCAAGCAGACCAACCTGCTGGCCCTCAACGCCACGATCGAGGCCGCGCGCGCCGGCACCGCCGGCCGCGGCTTTGCCGTCGTCGCCAGCGAAGTGAAGAGCCTCGCGGAGGCGACCCGCCAGGCCACGCATCAGATTTCCGACACGGTACGCGACCTCGACGGCCAGATCGGCAGCCTGATCGGCGAGAGCAGCGACGCGTCGCTGCGGGCGAAGAGCGCCGGCGAAGGCGCCCAGCAGATCTCCGGCATCATCATGCGCGTGCAGGAGGGCTTCTCCTCCGTCGGCGCCGAGATCGGCAGCGTCGCGCGCGCCGCGACCTCCAATCTCGGCCATTGCGACAGCGTGATTTCAGAACTGAACGAGCTCGCCAAGGGCGTCGATCTCTCCTCGCGCGACCTCAAGCACGCCGACCAGCGGGTCGCCAAGCTGCTCGAGACCTCGGAAAACCTGATCGCGCTGATCGCCGACAGCGGCGTCGAAACCTCGGATGCGCCGCTGATCCGCGTCGTGGTCGAGAGCGCAAAGCAGATCTCCGAGATTTTCGAGACCGCGGTCGCACGCGGCGAGATCACACTCGCGCAGCTGATGGATGAAAAATATCGCGAGATCGCCGGCACCGATCCCAAGCAATATCTGACCGACTATGTCGCCTTCACCGATCGCGTGCTGCCGGCGATCCAGGACCCGATCCAGAAGAGCGACCCGCGCATCGTGTTCTGCGTCGCCTGGGCCAAAGGCGGCTATCTGCCGACCCACAACCCGAACTACCGGCTGCCGCAGGGTCCCGACCCGGTCTGGAACAACGCCAACTGCCGCAATCGCCGCCTGTTCAGCGACCGCGCGGTGAAGAAGGTCGCGGCCAACACCAAGCCTTTCCTGCTACAGACCTACCGTCGCGACATGGGCGGCGGCAATTTCGTGCTGATGAAGGACGTGTCATCGCCGATCGTCGTGCAGGGCAAGCACTGGGGCGCCTTCCGGATGGGTTTTCGGCAGGGCTGAAGACGACCGCATTCCCGCGTGGGATTGGCCGATTCCGATCGAAGTCGTGCCGAAATGACGCTCATCATCCAAATCAGCCTAAAACCGAAGCAGCCGCGCCGCACGGTTGCGTAAATGGCACGCAGGCCCTGCGATGCAAGGCAGTCTTGCGGGCGACATCTGGACTTCCCAATTGATCCAAGCGCGATAATCTCGATTGAGATCGCCGACGTAACCGCTGTCAGCGGCCGTCGAATTGGGGGTGCTTATGGCAACGACGCTGACCATCAACGGCGAAACGAAATCCTTCGACGCACCCGCCGATATGCCACTGCTCTGGGTGTTGCGCGACATTCTTGGCATGACCGGCACCAAATTCGGCTGCGGCATCGCGCAATGCGGCGCCTGCACGGTGCATATCGACGGCAAGCCGGTGCGATCCTGCGTGCTTCCCGTCGGCGCGTTGCGCGACAAGGCCGTTACCACGATCGAGGGCATCGGCGCATCGCCCGCCGGCGCGAAGGTGCAAAAGGCCTGGCTCGATCTGGAGGTGGTCCAGTGCGGCTATTGCCAGTCGGGCCAGATCATGGCGGCCGCCGCGCTGCTCGCATCGACGCCGAACCCCGACGATTCCGACATCGACGCCGCGATGGCGGGAAACATCTGCCGCTGCGGCACCTATGTCCGGATTCGCGCTGCGATCAAGCAGGCGGCGTCCGGACGCCAGTCGTAGGGGCGCGCCATGACAACAGTTCAAAAGCTTTCCGACGGTGTTTCGCGCCGCGCCATGCTGACCGGCGGCCTCGCCTCCGGCTTCGTGCTCGCCTTCCACATTCCGGTCCGCGCTGCCAACCCGGTGCGGGCCGTCAACGAGCCGACACAGCCGCCTGATGCGACCGACGGCGAATTCGCGCCCAACGCCTTCATTCGCATCGATCACACCGGTCAGATCACGCTGGTGATGCCGCAGGTCGAGATGGGCCAGGGAATCTACACCGCAATCGCGATGATCCTGGCCGAAGAGCTCGACGCCGATCTTTCGAACGTCATCCTGGAGCACGCGCCGCCCAACGAAAAACTGTATGCGAATCCGATTTTCGGGATCCAGGCGACCGGCGGCTCGACATCGGTGCGCGCGTTCTGGAAGCCGCTGCGCGCGGCCGGCGCCGCGGCCCGCGCCATGCTGATCGAGGTTGCCGCGCAGCAATGGCAGGTCGAACCCGCCACATGCTCCGCGTCGAATGGCGAGGTGATCCATGCGCCGAGCGGGCGCCGGCTCGGATACGGCGCGCTGGCACGGGACGCAAACGCGCAGACACCGCCGAAGGCTGTCGCGATCAAGGACCCCAAGGATTTCGTGCTGATCGGCAAGCCCGTGAAGCGCTTCGACACCCCGGACAAGGTCAACGGCACGACGATCTACGGCATCGATGCCATGGTCCCGGGGATGAAGTTCGCGACTTTGGCATTGTCGCCGGTGTTCGGCGGCAAGATCGGCAGGGTCGAGGACGCCGCGGCGAAGAAGATCGCGGGCGTCCGGCAGATCGTCGTCCTCGACGATTTGGTGGCCGTGGTCGGCGACCACATGTGGGCCGCGAAGAAGGGCCTCGAGGCGCTCGAGGTGAGCTGGAACGAGGGTGCCAATGCACGGCTCAGTTCCAGCGAGGTCTGGGACGATTTGCGCGCCGCCAGTGAAAAGGACGGCGTCATTGCGCGATCCGAAGGCGACATCGCCAAGGCTCTGGGCGGCGGCGACAGGCTCGAAGCGGCCTTTGAGCTGCCATTCCTCGCCCACGCCGCCATGGAGCCGCTGAACTGCACCGTCCATTTCAAAGGAGACTCCTGCGAAATCTGGACCGGCACGCAGATCATGGCGAGGGTGCAGTCGGAGGCAGCGAAGGCTGCCGGACTGCCGGTCGACAAGGTGACCGTGAACCAGCATCTGCTCGGCGGCGGTTTCGGCCGCAGGCTCGAGCCCGATATGGTGGTCGCGGCGGTCCGCATCGCCAAGCAGGTCGACGGCCCGGTCAAGGTGGTGTGGACCCGCGAGGAGGACATCCAGCACGACGTCTATCGCCCGGTCTACCGCGACACCATCGCCGCCACGCTGTCCGGCGGCAAGATCGCCGCGTGGAAGTATCGCATTGCCGGCGCGGCCATCATCGCGCGCTGGCTGCCGCCGGCGTTCCAGAAGGGCGTCGACATCGACGCCGTCGATGGCGCGGTGGACATTCCCTACGACATCCCCAACGTCCATGTCGAATATGTCAGGGCCGAGCCCCCGGCGGTGCCGACCGGCTTCTGGCGCGGCGTCGGCCCCAACAACAACGTGTTCGCCTCGGAATGCTTCATCGACGAGCTGGCACGCAAGGCCGGCAAGGATCCGGTCACCTTCCGCCGCGACATGCTCGGCAAGAACCCGCGCCAGCTGGCCGCGCTCAACCTTGCCGTGGAAAAATCAGCCTGGGGCCAGCCGCTTCCCGCGCGCGTCGGGCGCGGCGTTTGCGTGCAGCCCTCGTTCGGCAGCTTCCTCGCCACCATCGTCGAAGCCGAAGTCGACGAGCAGGGCGAGGTGCTGCTGCGCCGCGTGACGACCGCGGTCGACACCGGCATCCCGGTCAATCCCGACACCATCATCGCGCAGATCGAGGGCGGGCTGATCTTCGGCCTGACGGCCGCGCTCTACGGCGAGATCACCATCAGCAAGGGACGCGTGCAGCAGTCGAATTTCCACGACTATCGCATGCTGCGGATCAATCAGGCGCCGAAGATCGACGTTCACCTGATCAAGAGCGGCGAAGTGCCCGGCGGCATCGGCGAGACCGGCGTGACAGCGGGTCCGCCCGCGTTGCGCAACGCGATCTATGCCGCGACCGGCGTCGCACTGCGCAGGCTGCCGATCGATCGCAAGCTGATCGCCGCGGGGAAGAAAGCATGAGCCGCGCGCGCCGTATTCTGGCGAGCCTGGTCGCGATTGCGGCGATCGCCGTCATCGTCGCGATCTGGATCATCCGTGGTCCCGGTCCGATGGCATTCGGAACCGGCCCGAACGTCGCGCTCGCCGACTACAAGGCAGCCAATCCAACCGGCGTGCCGGCAAAATTGGCCAATGCCAGCGCGGTCGCGCGCGGGGAATATCTGGCGAAGGCGGCCGACTGCATGGTCTGCCACACCGCCCAGGGCGGCAAGGAATACGCCGGCGGCCTCGGATTCAAACTGCCGTTCGGCATGCTGTATTCGACCAACATCACGCCCGACAAGGAAACCGGGATCGGCAATTACACCGACCAGGATTTCCTCAATGCGATGCATCGCGGCATCCGCCGCGACGGCGCGCGGCTTTATCCGGCGATGCCCTACACGTCGTATACTTACGTCACCGACGCGGATGCGCTGGCGATCAAGGCCTATCTGTTCAGCCTGCCGCCGGTGCGCGCGACGCTGCCGGCCAATACGTTGGCATTTCCGTTCAACCAGCGCTGGGGGATGCTGTTCTGGTCGGCCGTGTTCAATCCCGACACGCGGTTCGAGCCTGATACCTCGAAGTCGCCGGAGTGGAACAGAGGCGCCTATCTCGCCGAGGCGCTGGCGCATTGCGGCGAATGCCACACGCCGCGCAACATTGCCTTCGCCCTGAACAACCGCAAGAAGTTCGGTGGCGCGCTGACCGCAGGCTGGCGCGCTTTCAACATCTCCTCGGACAAGGCCACCGGTCTCGGCAACTGGAGCGATGAGGATCTCGTCGCCTATCTCTCGAACGGGCATGCAACCGGTCACGGCACGGCGTCGGGTCCGATGGGTGAAGCCGTCGACCACAGCTTCAGCCAGTTCGCGCCGGAGGATATCCGCGCCGTCGTGGCCTTTCTGCGCAGCGTGCCGCCGGTTGCCTCACCCGACCTGCCGGCAACCACCGCGCCGCCGGCGCCACCATCGCACAAGGACGGCGTGACGGCCGACGCGCGCGGCAAGATGGTGTTCGAAGGCGCCTGCGTCAGTTGTCACGGCTGGAGCGGAGAAAGCGCCGTTTCGCCGATGGCGACCCTGACCGGCGCATGGGCGGTGAACGATCCCGGCGCCACCAACGTCGCGCAGATCGTGATCTCGGGCACCAAGCGACATACGCCCGACGGCGCGCTCTCGATGCCGGCTTTCGGCAACGCCTATTCCGATGACGAGATCGCGGCGGTCGCCAACTATGTGACCGCACGGTTCGGCAGCAAGGCATCGAAGCTCACCGCGGAGGACGTGGCCGAGCTGCGCAAGCAAACGGCGCAATAGCGGCCCCTCGCGAAGCAATTCATGTTGCCGCGTATCCCGGCTGGATGGATTGCTTCGCTTCGCTCGCAACAACGTGGATGAGACCTGCTCAACCCATCCGGTTTAGGCCGTATAGTTGAGAAGCATGGAGCTTGACGACGAGGCCGTGGTGCTCGAACCGGTTGCGCCGTAGCCGGAGCTCCCTGACTGCATGTCCTGCAGCAGCTTGATGAAGTCTTGCAGGATCTGCGAGTCGCTGCTGCTCGCCGACGAACTGTCACTCGACGAATCGGTGCTCGATGACGAGGTGCTCGCCGAAGAACTCGTGCTCGAGGAACTGTCGGACGGCGGCGGTCCTGGAGGTGGTCCCGGCGGCGGACCACCGGCGCCGTTCGGCCCACCACTCGTGCCGCTGCCCGAATTGCCGAACGTATTGGAAAAGACATTCTGCAGTTCGGTCGCCTGCGAGCTGGTCAGATTGCCGTTCGAGACCTGCGCTTGAATCAGATTGTCGATCGTCGTCTGCATGTCGGTCGGCGTCGCGCTTGACGACGAGCTTGACGATGAGCCTGCCGCCGATTGCCGGTCTGCGTTGAGCGAAGAGTCGATGCTGGTCAGTGCCGTCGAAAGCGCGCTGGCATCGGCCGAGCTGACGGTGCCGGACGTTACCTCAGACTGGAGTTCAGCCTGTAACCTTTGCAAGGGAGAGCTGTAACTGCTCGCACTCGTTGCGGATGTGATTGTCATGTCGATTTGCCCAAGACGTAGAAAGCCCCGGCAAAACAATCAGCCATCGTGTTTAATTTTCTCCTCTTGCAGCGCCCTATGCGGTTTCGAAGTATTTCGAACGCGCTTTGAGCAACATCGAAACAAGATTTTCTTCGAGAAGACACCAGCAGCGCGGCATCATCGACGCTGCGATTGCCTGATGTCGCGAATCATTTTCGGTCTTGCAGTCGGCAACTCTTGCCGACGCTGCAGATCTTGCCGATCTCTCTGGTTTCGCAAGCTGACGGATTGATCACGCATTTCACTTGACCTCGCCCCGCTTGCAAGCGGGGAGAAGGAGCAGCATCGCGCTACGCGAGCAGCGCTTCGATCGCGGCTTTATCGATGATCGACCAGACATTCGCGATGCGTCCGTCGACAAACTCGTAGAACACGTTCTCGCAAAACCGCACGCGCTTGCCGTTGACAGGCAGACCGAACAGCACGCCCGTCGGCGTGCAGTCGAAGCGCAAGCGGCTCGCGATCCGCGGCGGATCCGACATCAGCAGATCGATCTCGAAATGAAGATCGGGAATGGCGCGAAAGTCACCTTCCAGCATGTCGCGATAGCCCGACAGGCCGATCCGCTTGCCGTTGTAATGCACGTCGTCGTGGACGAACGTCGCGAGATGCGGCCAGTCCTGCCTGTTCAGGCAGGCGATGTAGCCGCGGTAGACCTCGGCGAGCTCGTTCTTCGTCATGACACCGTCCCGCCTTGCCTATTCCGGCAACCCCGCGTCGCGCAAGGCGACGCCGATCTGGTCGCGCAGCGCGGCGCCGCGGACCGGAAACGCTTCGCTGACATGCGAGGTGCGGAAGCCCGGGTGGACCCGCAACAGCCGTGCGATCGCCTTGTGCGCCTCATCGGTCCGGCCGGCGCGGATCGCATTGATGATGAAAGCGCCCAGCGAATGCGCATTGGTGTTGAAGCGCAGCGACCGCTTCGCGGCTTCGCATCCCTCCTCGTAGCGCCCGAGCCAGAAGAAGGCGTGCGAGGTGCCGATCCAGGCGCTGATCCGCAGCGGATCGAGCGGGCTCAGCCGCATCATGTGATCGAAACTCTCGATCGCGCGCTCCGTATCCCCGCACATCAGCGCGACCCAACCGCGCGAATACCAGGCGAAGCCGAGATTGGGGTTGAGCACGATCGCCTCCTCGACCATCGACGAGCCGAGGTCGTAGTCATGCCCGAGATAGGTCAGCACGTGGCCGGCCGTCGACAGCACGAGCGCATCCTCCTCGCCGAGCCGCGACGCCAGTCGCGCATGCTTGATGGCCTCGAACCGCTCCGGGCCGTCGAGCGGCGCACCGCTGGTGGCCTGCCGGCCCATCCAGGTCCAGGCCAGCATCGCATGCGCCGCGGCAAAGTCCGGATCGAGCTCGATCGCCTGCTTGAACAGGTCGTAGGCGTCGGCGAGCGAGGCACGCTGGTGGATCAGCGCCATGCCGCGCAGATGAAGGTCGTAGCTGTCGAGCTTTTCGGTCGGCTTGTGCCGGGTCCGCTCGAACTCGGCCTGCTCGAGCCTGGGCGCAATCAGGCCGACGACGCTCGACGTCACCTTGTCCTGCAGGCCGAACACATCCTCGAGTTCGCCGTCGAAACGATCGGCCCAGATGTGGTTGCCGCTCGCCGCCTCGATCAACTGGCCGGTGATACGGACCCGGTTGCCGGCCTTGCGCACGCTGCCTTCGAGCACGTAACGCACGCCGAGTTCGCGGCCGACCCGCTTGATGTCGATGGCCTTGTCCTTGTAGGCGAAGCTCGAATTGCGGGCGATGACGAACAGCGACTTGAACCGCGACAGCGCGGTGATGATCTCCTCGACCATGCCGTCGGCGAAATACTCCTGCTCTGGATCGCCGCTCATGTTCTGGAACGGCAACACCGCGATCGACGGCTTGTCGGGCAGCGGCAGCGCGGGCCGGACAGGCTTTACCGCGGGCGCCGCGTCCTTCACGTCATGGACACGCGCGCGCCAGGCGCGCATCGGCTCGGTGATGTTCTTCAGGGTCTGCAGCCCCATGTCGTCGAACACGACATCGACCTTGGCCCGCACCTGCCGATACGCATCGTCGGACAGATAAATGCCGCCGGGCTCGGCGATCCGCTCCATGCGCACGGCGATGTTGACGCCGTCGCCGAAGATATCGTCCGCATCGATGATGATATCGCCGATATGGATGCCGACGCGGAACTCCAGCCTTAACTCGTGCGGCAGTGGCGCGTTCTGCTCGGCCATGCTGCGCTGGACCTCGATCGCAGCGCGCGTCGCGTCGACGGCGCTCGCGAATTCGATCAGCATGCCGTCGCCTGTGGTCTTGACGATGCGGCCGCGATGGGTCGCGATGGCGGGGTCGATCAGCGAACTGCGCGCGCTCTTGAGGTTGGCCAGCGTGCGCTCCTCGTTGCGGCCCATCATGCGGCTGTAGCCAGCCAAATCCGCCGCTACGATTGCCGCCAATCGCCGCTCAACACGCTCGCCGCTCACGGGTGCCTCCGCTCGCGTCGAATAGAGCACTTCCCCTCCGGAAAGGCTAGCTGATCCAGAACTCCGGCACCGCGGGCGACAGCCGCCCGCCGGCGCGGACCGGCGCGATCTTCACCGCAAGCCCGGTTGCATCGTCGGTCTCGACCGCGACACCCGACAGCGTCGCCACGCCTGCGGCCGGCTCGAAGCGGCTGGAGGGGATGCCGGTGAGGAACCGCTGCAGCGGCTCCTCCTTCTGCATGCCGATCACCGAATCATAGTCGCCGGTCATGCCGGCGTCGCTCATATAGGCGGTGCCAGCCGTCAGCACCTGGTGATCGGCGGTCGGCACGTGGGTGTGGGTGCCGACCACGAGGCTGACGCGGCCGTCGCAGAAATAGCCTATGCCCTGCTTCTCGCTGGTCGCCTCGGCATGGAAATCCAGCACGACGGCATCGGCGCCTTCGCGCAACGGACAGGCCTCGAGCTCGCGCTCGATCGCGGCGAACGGATCGTTGGAGGACGGCTCCATGAAGACGCGGCCGATCGCATTGATGACCAGCGCGCGCTTGCCGTTCTTGGTGTCGACCAGCGCCGAGCCGCGGCCGGGCGAATGCCGCGGGAAATTCAGCGGGCGGATCAGCCGCGGTGCGCGCTCGATGAAGACCAGCGCTTCCTTCTGATTCCAGGCGTGGTTGCCGAGCGTGATCGCATCGGCGCCGGCATCGAGCAGCTCGTGATAGATCGCCTCGGTGATGCCGAAACCGCCGGCGGAATTCTCGCCATTGACGATGACGAGGTCGAGCGACCAGTCCTTGATCATGCCGGGAAGGTGGTCATTGATGGCGGTGCGGCCGGTCTTGCCGACGACGTCGCCCACGAACAGAATACGCAATGCTAGCCACTCCGGAAATCGAACGCCTTGCGCTCCGTTAGCACATAATCGAGCGCGACGTCGTGCGACAGCGCCGGGATCACCTTGGTCTCCTGTGCCGCGAAGGCGACCCCGACCCCGATCACATGCTTGGTCTTGCGCAGATGCGCGAAACTATAGTCGTAATAGCCGGCGCCGTAACCGATGCGATGGCCGAGCTTGTCGAATGCCGCAAGCGGCACCAGCATCACGTCAGGATGCACCTCGGCCGCGGCCGGCGACGGCTCGGGGATGCCGAGCGGCCCGAGCATCAGCCGGTCTTGCGGCGACCAGGCGCGGAAGGTCAGCGACTGCCCGCGCGCATTGACACAGGGCAGCGCCAGCCGCGCGCCCTTGGCGGCGAGCGTCAGCAGCAATGGCTTGGGATCGATCTCGCTGCGGATCGGGGCATAGCCGGAGACGATCATGCCTTCGGTGATCTCGAACGGCGCGCCGCGCTTGGCCAGCGCCTCGGCAGCGGCAGCGCGCTGCGCGTCGCTCAGCGCATCACGCTTGGCTAGCGCAAGGGCTCGAAGCTCGGCCTTCGATGGAGATGCGTGCATGACCCATCTTCCGCTCTGGTCGCCCGCCCTTGCGTGCGATCCGCTCATTCCAGGGACGCAAGCTATGATGCGGACGAGCCGCCGCGTATTGAATGCCCGCGAGAGCGGGCGTGCTGCACCTCAGAACCGCCGTGACGCGACAAAAGGCATCGGCAGAAATCAAGTGCGAAGCCGCAGAGGCCGTTGGAGCGCTCGATCCCGGAGTTCCCTACGAAAGTAGGTGGGCACCATATGTCCGGGTCCACGGACCCGGCCAGGGACAGTTCCCTAAAGGATCGATAAGGCCCCGGGGATATTATGGCTCCTGACGCACGACGCAGCTTCGCGAGGGGTAATGTAGCGACGAAGTTCTGGTTCCGCCAGCGGCACCTTGTCGTCCCGGCGAAGGCCGGGACCCATAACCACAACTCTTCATTGTTCTGGATGGTATCGATCTGCACCGCCCAGACTCGATGGGCCGCGGAGTTATGGGTCCCGGCCTTCGCCGGGACGACGGTGGCTACCCGATCGCGATGCCGCCGCCGACGGTGCGGTTGAGCACCTGGGTGGTGCGCTCGATCCGCTCGGCGGCGGCGTTGAGCGCGTTGGAGACCGCCATCTGGGTGGCGCGGGCGCGGTCAGCGGCAGCGGTGCGCGCGCTGCGCAGCTGCTCAAGCTCTTCTTCCAGGCTGCGGATGCGCGCGGCCGAGTCCACGATCTCGTCGCACGCGGTCAGTGCCGCCATCACGGTGAGCCTGGCATCGCCGATCTCGCCGAATTTTCCGCGCAGCGATTCGATGCGCTGCTCGAGGTTTTCCGCGAGCTTGAGCAGCCGCACCTCCTGGCCCTCCTCGCAGGCCATGCGGTATTGCCGGCCATTGATGGTGACGTTGATGTGGCTCATCTGGTGTCTCCGCCCTCGAGCACGGCGCGGATGGTGCCGATCGCCGCGTCGAGCTTTTCCGCGATTTCGCGATTGGCGCGCTCGAGCTTGCGCGTCTTCACCAGCGAGCCGTCGAGCTCGTCGGCAAGCCTGGAGCGATCGGCGCCGAGCGCCTGAATCCGGCTTGCCAGCTCGTTCTCGTCGCGGTCGGCCTCGCGGCGCCGCTCCACCGAGCTCTCCAGCGCATCGAGCGCCGCCATCAGCCGCTTGGTCGCGGCATCGATATCGGCGAGCGGTGCCTCGGTATTGGCAGACCCGTTTGCGGGACGATCACTCATGACACGCTGGCGCTGACCCCTTCGAGGTGGCCTGGTTCGGTTGGATTCGGTTCAGCCTGCCGCACGGCAAAACCGGCGTTTCGGCAAGCGTTTACGGGATGAAATTTACGTGGTGAGCGAGGCGAGCGCAACGCCGCCGCGGAGCTATGCACCGTTCAATGAAATCGGCCGGTTTTGAGCAACTTTTCCCCGTTTTGGGGCGTTTCATCGCCTTGGACTTGCGGAAATGAGGTGCTAATCCACCCCTTAACCCGTAAGGCCATCACGCGCGTGTCGCGGCTGCCCGCCCCGATGCATCTCGCAACAGCTCCTCATTCCAGGCGGATTTTCATCATGACGCAGGTCGATCACACCCGTATGGCCAATGCGATCCGTGGCCTTGCCATGGACGCCGTCGAGAAGGCCAATTCCGGCCATCCCGGCCTGCCGATGGGTGCCGCCGACATCGCAACGGTGCTGTTCACCCAGTTCCTGAAATTCGATGCGGCCGACACGGCGTGGCCCGATCGCGATCGCTTCGTGCTGTCGGCCGGCCACGGCTCGATGCTGCTCTATGCGCTGCTGTACTTGACCGGCAACAAGGACATGACGCTCGACCAGCTCAAGCATTTCCGCCAGCTTGGATCGCTGACGCCGGGCCACCCGGAGAATTTCCACACCAAGGGCATCGAGACCACCACCGGCCCGCTCGGCCAGGGCATCGCCACCGCGGTCGGCATGGCGCTCGCGGAAAAAATGCTCGCCGCCGAGTTCGGCAAGAAGATCGTCAACCACCACACCTACGTGCTCGCCTCCGACGGCGACCTGATGGAAGGCATCTCGCAGGAGGCGATCGCGCTCGCCGGCCACTGGCGGCTCAACAAGATGATCGTGCTGTACGACGACAACGGCATCTCGATCGACGGCCCGACCTCGATCTCCGACTCGGTCGACCAGGTGAAGCGTTTCAAGTCGGCCGGCTGGGCCGCCGAATTGATCGACGGTCAGGATCAGAACGCGATATCAGCCGCGATCACCCGCGCGCAGAAGTCGAACAAGCCGTCGCTGATCGCCTGCAAGACCACGATCGGCTACGGCGCGCCGCACAAGGCCGGCACCGCGAAAGCGCACGGCGAAGCGCTCGGCGCCGACGAGCTCAAAGCGGCGAAGGAAAAGCTCGGCATCTCGCTCGAGCCGTTCTCGGTGCCCGATGACGTGCTGAAGGCCTGGCGCGAAGCGGGCGCCCGCGGCGTCGCCACGCACAAGGAATGGGACGAGCAGTTCAACCAGCTCGGCAGCCGCAAGCGCGCCGAGTTCGAGCGCCGCATCCGCCACGAGCGGCCGCAGGCGCTGGCAAAGGGACTGCGCGCCTTCAAGAAAAACCTGCTGGAAAATCCGCTCAACATCGCGACCCGCAAATCGTCGGAAGCCGCGATCGAAGTGATCGCAGCCGCAATGCCGATGGAGTTCGTCGCGGGCTCCGCCGATCTCACCGGCTCCAACAACAACAAGGCGAAATCGGCGGTGGCGTTCGCCGCCAAGACGCCGAAGGGCCGTTTCATCCACTACGGCATCCGCGAGCACGGCATGGCGGCGTGCCTCAACGGCATCTTCCTGCATGGCGGCTTCGCGCCGAACGGCGCCACCTTCCTGGTCTTCACCGACTATGCACGCGGCGCGATGCGGCTATCGGCGCTGATGGGCACCGGCGTGGTCTATGTCATGACCCACGACTCGATCGGCCTCGGCGAGGACGGCCCGACCCACCAGCCGGTCGAGCATCTCTCGGCGCTGCGCGCGATCCCGAACATGCGCGTGTTCCGGCCCTGCGACGCGGTCGAGACCGCCGAGTGCTGGGAACTGGCGCTCAACCGCATCGACGGCCCGACCGTGCTGGCGCTGACCCGCCAGAACCTGCCGCAGCTCCGCACCACGGCGCCCAACGACAACCCGTGCAGCCACGGCGCGTACGAGCTGGTCGCGGCGCAGGGTGACGCAAAAGTGTCATTGTTCGCCTCCGGTTCCGAGGTCCAGCTTGCCGTCGAGGCGCAGAAGCAGCTCGCCCAGCGCGGCATCCCGACGCGGGTGGTCTCGGTGCCCGCGCTGGAATTGCTGCTGCAGCAGCCGGCCGAGCGGCAAAATGCCATTATCGGCAACGCGCCGGTCAAGATCGCGATCGAGGCCGCGGTGCGCTGGGGCTGGGACGCCGTGATCGGCCATGATGGTGAATTCGTGGGCATGCACGGATTCGGCGCCAGCGGCCCGGCCAAGGACCTTTTCAAGCACTTCGGCATTACTGCTGAGGCCGCCGTTAACGCTGCGCTGAAGCGCGTCTGACGCCGGCCAGACGGGCGTGTGCTGACGGTTGAGCTTGCCGCGAAAAAGGATTACCAAAGCTCCATCTTTTCCGCTTGCGCCCGGCTGAACCGGGCGTTCCGCCGCAAAACCCTCGTGGGAGTCCTCCCGCGGGGCCGGCAGCAGCTTTAGAGGAGACGAGCAATGGCAATCCGCGTCGCAATCAACGGGTTTGGCCGCATCGGCCGCAACGTCCTGCGCGCCATCGCCGAGTCCGGTCGCAAGGACATCGAGGTGGTCGGCATCAACGACCTCGGCCCCGTCGAGACCAACGCGCATCTGCTGCGCTTCGACTCCGTGCACGGCCGCTTCCCCGGCACCGTGACCGTTGACGGCGACACGATCACCGTCGGCGACAGCAAGATCAAGGTTTCCGCCGAGCGCGATCCCTCCAAGTTGCCGTGGAAGGCGCTCGGCGTCGACGTCGCGCTGGAATGCACCGGCATCTTCACCGCCAAGGACAAGGCGTCCGCGCATCTGACCGCCGGCGCCAAGCGCGTGCTCGTCTCCGCGCCTGCCGACGGCGCCGATGCGACGATCGTGTACGGCGTCAACCACGAGACGCTGACCAAGGATCACCTGGTGATCTCGAACGGCTCGTGCACCACCAACTGCCTGGCCCCGGTCGCCAAGGTCCTGAACGACACCGTCGGCATCGAGACCGGCTTCATGACCACGATTCACGCCTATACCGGCGACCAGCCGACGCTCGACACCCTGCACAAGGACCTCTATCGCGGCCGCGCCGCGGCGATGTCGATGATCCCGACCTCGACCGGTGCGGCGAAGGCGATCGGATTGGTTCTCCCGGAGCTAAAAGGCAAGCTCGACGGCGTCTCGGTCCGCGTGCCGACCCCGAACGTCTCGGTGATCGACCTCAAGATCGTCGCCAAGCGCCCGACCGACGCCAAGGAGATCAACGAGGCGATGAAGCGCGCCTCCGAGCAGCAGCTCAAGGGCATCCTCGGCTACACCACCGCGCCGAACGTCTCGATCGACTTCAACCACGATCCGCACTCCTCGACGTTCCACATGGACCAGACCAAGGTGCAGAACGGCAACTTCGTGCGCGTGATGTCCTGGTACGACAACGAGTGGGGCTTCTCCAACCGCATGGCCGACACCGCGGTTGCGATCGGCAAGCTGCTGTAACTCACGTCTCGCGTCCCGGACGCGGTGCGGCGTGTGTTCACGCCGCTCCGCAGAGCCGGGACCCACGCCACCGCGGGACCCGTGCGTGGGTCCCGGTTCTGCGCAGCGCCCGGGACAAGGGACCCTTCATGACAAAATCATTCCGTACCCTCGACGACGTCGACGTGAAGGGCAAGCGCGTGCTGCTGCGCGTCGACCTCAACGTCCCGATGGAAGGCGGCCGCGTCACCGACGCGACCCGGCTCGAGCGCGTCGCGCCGACCATCACCGAGATTTCGGACAAGGGCGGCAAGGTGATCCTGCTCGCCCATTTCGGCCGGCCCAAGGGCCGCGATGCCAAGGACTCGCTGAAGCCCGTCGCTGAGGAATTGTCGAAGGTCATCAAGCGTCCGGTCGGTTTCGCCGAGGACTGCATCGGCGAGGCCGCGGCCAGGGCGGTCGGCGCCATGAAGGACGGCGACATCCTCTGCCTGGAGAACACCCGCTTCCACAAGGAAGAGGAAAAGAACGACCCGGGCTTCGTCGCTGAGCTCGCAAAGCTCGGCGACATCTGGGTCAACGACGCCTTCTCCGCTGCGCATCGCGCCCACGCCTCCACCGAGGGCCTCGGCCACAAGCTGCCGGCCTATGCCGGCCGCACCATGCAGGCCGAGCTCGACGCGCTCGGCAAGGCGCTGGAAGCGCCGACCAAGCCCGTCATCGCGATCATCGGCGGCGCCAAGGTCTCGACCAAGATCGATCTGCTCGAAAACCTGGTGAGCAAGGTCGATGCGCTGGTGATCGGTGGCGGCATGGCCAACACCTTCCTGCATGCGCAGGGCATCGGCGTCGGCAAATCGCTCGCCGAAAAGGATCTCGCCGCGACCGCGCTGAAGATCCTGGACAAGGCCAATGCCGCGAATTGCGCGATCATTCTTCCCGTCGACGCCGTCGTCGCCAGCCAGTTCGCGGCCAATGCGCCGTCGCATGCCTACGGGCTCGACGCTATCCCGGCCGACGGCATGATCCTCGACGTCGGCCCGCAATCGATCGCGCGCATCCATTCCGCGATCGACGATGCGGCAACGCTGGTCTGGAACGGACCGCTCGGCGCCTTCGAGCTGACACCGTTCGACCGCGGCACCGTGGTCTCGGCCAAGCATGCCGCCGAGCGCACCAGAGCGAAGAAGCTGGTGTCGGTGGCCGGCGGCGGCGACACCGTGGCCGCGCTGAACCAGGCCGGCGTGGCGCACGATTTTTCCTACGTCTCGACCGCGGGCGGCGCGTTTCTTGAATGGATGGAGGGCAAGCCCCTGCCCGGCGTCGAAGTTTTGAAAAAGAGCTGATTTAGGTTATCGCGCGCGACAAGCGCCTTACGCATAGGGAGAATTGGAATGGCTCGCATCACCTTGCGGCAACTGCTCGACCACGCGGCCGAGCACGAATATGGCGTACCTGCCTTCAACATCAACAACATGGAGCAGGCGCTGTCGATCATGGCCGCGGCCTCCGAAGTCGATGCGCCGGTCATCATCCAGGCCTCGCGCGGTGCCCGCTCCTACGCCAACGACGTCATGCTCAAGCACATGATGGACGCCGTCACCGAGATCTATCCGCAGATCCCGGTCTGCGTGCATCTCGACCACGGCAACGAGCCGGCGACCTGCATGACGGCGATCCAGGCCGGCTTCACCTCGGTGATGATGGACGGCTCGCTGAAAGCCGACGGCAAGACCCCCGGCGATTGGGACTACAATGTCGGCGTCACCAGGACGGTGACCGGCATGGCCCATCTCGGCGGCATCTCGGTGGAAGGCGAGCTCGGCGTGCTCGGCTCGCTGGAGACCGGCATGGGCGACAAGGAAGACGGCCACGGCGCCGAGGGCAAGCTGTCGCATGACCAGCTCCTCACCAATCCCGACGAGGCCGTGAAGTTCGTGCAGGAGACCAAGGTCGACGCGCTGGCGATCGCGATGGGCACCTCGCACGGCGCCTACAAGTTCACCCGCAAGCCGGACGGCGACATCCTGGCCATGAAGGTGATCGAGGAGATCCACCGCAAGCTGCCGAACATGCATCTCGTCATGCACGGCTCCTCGTCGGTGCCGCAGGATCTGCAGGACATCATCAACGCCAATGGCGGCAAGATGAAGCCGACCTGGGGCGTGCCTGTGACCGAGATCCAGCGCGGCATCAAGAACGGCGTGCGCAAGATCAATATCGACACCGACAATCGCATGGCGATGACCGGCCAGATCCGGAAAGTGCTGAACGACAATCCGGAAGAGTTCGATCCGCGCAAATATTTGAAGCCGGCGATGGAGGCGATGACCAAGCTGTGCAAGCAGCGCCTCGAGGAGTTCAACACCGCGGGCCAGGCCAGCAAGATCAAGAAGGTGCTGACCACCGCCGATATGGCCAAGCGCTACGCCAAGGGCGAACTCGACCCCAAGATCGCCTGACGGCAGGTCGCCCGACAAACATTACGGCGGGACATCGCTTCTGACGCAATCGGAAACGGTGTCCCGGCCTTCCTCGGCGGCGGCAACCCGCCGGCCCGCGACGAACGTTTTCTAGGCAACTGCCCGAGAACCGCCTATTTTGGCTCGCAAAGGCAATGCGCTCTGGAGGACGCCTCGATGAACCTTGCTGACCTCAACAAGATTGCCCTCGCCATGGTCGCCCCCGGCAAGGGCCTCCTCGCCGCCGACGAATCCTCCGGCACCATCAAGAAGCGGTTCGACGCCATCAAGGTCGAATCGACCGAAGATAGCCGCCGCGACTACCGCGAGATGCTGTTCCGTTCGCAGGAAGCGATGAGCAAATACATCTCCGGCGTCATCCTCTATGACGAGACGATCTGGCAGAACGCGAAAGACGGCACGCCCCTGGTCAAGCTGATCGAGCAGGCCGGCGCCATTCCCGGCATCAAGGTCGACGAGGGCACGCAGGCGCTGCCGAACTGCCCGGGCGAACTCGTCACATCGGGCCTCGACAAGCTCGCCGAGCGGCTGAAGAAATATTACGAGCGCGGCGCGCGCTTCGCGAAATGGCGCGCGGTGATCGACATCGGAAATGGAATTCCCACGATGACCGCGATCAGCGTCAACGCGCATGCGCTGGCGCGCTATGCCGCGCTGTGCCAGGCCGCGCAGATCGTGCCGATCGTCGAGCCGGAAGTGCTGATGGACGGCGATAACGACATCGACCGCTGCTACGAGGTGACGCAGCGTGTGCTGAACAAGACGTTCCAGGAATTGCGGGTGCAGCGGGTCGCGCTCGAAGGCATGATCCTGAAGCCGAACATGGCCATATCTGGCAAGAAGTGCCCGAAGCAGGCCTCGGTCCAGGAGGTCGCCGAGAAGACCGTCCGCCTGCTCAAGAGCTGCGTGCCGGCCGCCGTCCCCGGCATCGCCTTCCTCTCCGGCGGCCAGAGCGACGAGGAAGCGACCGCGCATCTCGACGCCATGAACAAGATCGGCAATCTGCCCTGGCATCTCACCTTCTCCTATGGCCGGGCGCTGCAGGCCGCGCCCCAGAAGGCGTGGTCCGGCAAGGCCGACAACGTGCCTGCGGGCCAGCGCGCCTTCTCGCACCGCGCCAGGATGAACGGCCTCGCCAGCACCGGCCACTGGGACACCGGCCTCGAGAAACAGGCGGCATAGTTGGCCACCAAGCCCGTTCCGCCGCGCCCCGTCCCGCGGCTTTATCTCGCGACGCCCGAGGTCGATGACCCCGCGCAGCTCGTTGCCGAGCTGCCGGATTTGCTGGCTGCGGCCGACGTCGCCGCGGTGCTGGTGCGCCTGCGCGAAACCGACCAACGCACCATGATCTCGCGGATCAAGGCTTTGGTGCCTGCCGTGCAGAACGCGGGTGCGGCGCTGCTGGTCGACGGCCACCCTGAGATCGTGGCCCGCGCCGGAGCCGACGGCGCGCATTTGACCGGCATCGCCGCGATGGAAGACGCGATGCCGTCGCTGAAGCCGGACCGCATCGCCGGCATCGGCGGGCTCGCGACGCGCCACGATTCGATGGCCGCGGGCGAAGCCGGAGCCGATTATGTGCTGTTCGGCGAGCCCGACGCCAAGGGAGCGCGGCCCTCGACCGAGGCGATTGCCGAGCGGCTGGAATGGTGGGACGAATTGTTCGAGCCGCCCTGCGTCGGCTTCGCCACCTCGCGCGCGGAAGCCGAGCAGTTCGCGGCCGCAGGGGCGGACTTCGTGCTGGTCGGCGACTTCATCTGGGCCGATCCGCGCGGCGCGAAAGCCGCGCTGGTCGAGATCGGCACAGCGATCGCAGAGGCCTACGCCAACACGCTCGGAAAGGCCAAGGCCGAGGGATGACGCCGGAATGAAGCGCCTGCGTCCGATAGGTGTTGCGCTCGGCTGCATGATGCTGACGGGCGGCGCGATGGCGCAGCTGTCGATCACGCCCCCGGCGCAGACGCCGCCTGCGAAAAAGGAAGCGCCGAAGGAGGCGAAGCCGAAGGTGCATTCGCCTGCAGCCGCCAAGAAGGCCGCGCCCAAGCCTGCCGCCACGCCGACGCCCACCCCGTCGGCTACGCCGATCACGCCGCAGGTGTTCGACGACCCCAATGTCGACCTGATCTACGGCGCCTATCAGCGCGGCATGTACAAGACCACGCTCGAGCTTGCGACCGCCAAGGTCCAGTACAACAACGACCCGAAGGCGATGACGATGCTGGGCGAGCTCTATGCCAACGGGCTCGGCGTCAAGCGCGACTACGCCAAGGCCGACGACTGGTACAAGAAGGCGAGCGACGCCGGCGACCGCGAGGCGATGTTCGCCTATGCGATGATGAAGATCGCGGGCCGCGGCGGTCCCGTGGACAAGGATGCCGCGGTCAAGCTCTTGGCATCGTCGGCCAAGCTCGGCGAGCCCAAGGCGGCCTATAATCTGGCGCTGCTCTACCTCGACGGCCAGACCCTGCCGCAGGACCTCAAGCGCGCTGCCGAGCTGCTGCGCATGGCGGCCGACGCCGGCAACCCGGAGGCGCAATACGCGCTCGCGACCTTCTACAAGGAAGGCACCGGGGTGCCGAAGGACCCCGAAAGGGCGGCGCGCCTGCTGCAGGCGGCTTCGCTGGCCGACAATGTCGACGCCGAGGTCGAGTATGCCATCGCCCTCTACAACGGCACCGGCACGCCACGGAACGTCCCGGCGGCGGTGGCGCTGCTGCGCAAGGCGTCCAGGCAGAACAGCGCGATCGCCCAGAACCGCCTCGCCCACGTGCTGGCGACCGGCGCCGGCGCGCCGGTGGACAAGGTCGAGGCGCTGAAATGGCATCTGGTCGCCAAGACCGCCGGCAAGGGCGACCCCGACCTCGACGATATCCTCGCCGATATGACCCCGGACGACCGCGCCAAGGGCGAGGCCGCCGCCCGGAAATGGATCGGCAACAACGTCAAATGACGCCTTGACGCCGCCGCCTGCAGAGGGCACCCAGTCCGGAAATCTCTCGCGCCGCAGGCTGTTCCCCCGTTATCCGTCATCCTGAGGTGCGAGCGGAGCGAGCCTCGAAGGATGCACGGCCCGGCCGGTGGCCGTCGACCCTTCGAGACGCCGCTTCGCGGCTCCTCAGGATGACGGGCTACGCTCGAACCCGCTCCACATCAGCACCAAAGAAATCATCATGCTCTACTCCGCCCTCATCAACGTCATGGTCAAGGCCGCGCGACGCGCAGGCCGCAGCCTCAAGCGCGATCTCGGCGAGATCGAGCATCTCCAGGTGTCGCTGAAGGGGCCGGCGAATTTCGTCTCGCTGGCCGACAAGCGCGCCGAGGAGATGCTCTACACCGACCTCGAAAAGGCCCGGCCCGGCTACGGCTTCCTCGGCGAGGAAGGCGGCCAGCGTGAGGGCAGCGACAAGAGCCACAACTGGATCGTCGATCCGCTCGACGGCACCACCAACTTCCTGCACGGCATCCCGCAATTCGCGATCTCGATCGGGCTCAAGCGCGAGGACACCGTGATCGCGGGCGTGATCTACAACCCCGCCAATGACGAGCTCTACATCGCCGAACGCGGCAAGGGCGCGTTCCTCAACGACCAGCGGTTGCGCGTCGCCGGCCGCCGCAAGCTCAATGAATGCGTGGTCGCCTGCGGCCTGCCGCATATCGGTCGCGGCAACCACGCGCTGGCGCTGCAGGAGATGGCGGCGCTGCAGAGCAAGGTCGCAGGCTTCCGCCGCTTCGGCGCGGCTTCCCTCGACCTCGCCTTCGTCGCCGCCGGCCGCCTCGACGGCTTCTGGGAACGCAATTTGCAGCCATGGGACATCGCGGCCGGCCAGATCATGGTGCGCGAAGCCGGCGGCACCGTCTCCGGCATCCAGGGCAGTGACGACCCGCTGCAGACCGGCCACGTCGTCTGCGGCAACGAATTCGTGCACGGCGAGCTGATCAAGATTTTGAAGCCGCTCGGGCAGTAGGCGCGAGAGCCGCTACTGCGTCGAGACCACGAAGCCCGCGCAATCTGCGTTGGCGGGCATGTTGATGCCGATGCTGACGCAGCCCTGGTGCGGCCGGGCCAGGTTGGCCTGGAGCGGGGTAAAGCCCTCGCCGCCGTTCTTCTCCATCCCGGCAAGCGCAGCTTGCAGATTGTCGTAGAGCGGCCCGTAGGAGATCGCGTCGGGGCGCAAGCGGATCGAGATCGGGTTCTGGACCCCGAGGCCGACCAGATAGGTCCTGAGCGAATAGACCGGCTCGTAGGCGCCGGCGCCGAGCGCGTCGAGAATGACCGGGGCTTCGGGTGAACGCCGCGCGGCCTCCGCCGCGCCGCTGACCGCGCCATAGAACGCCCGCGTCTTGGCAATGTTGGCGTTGACCATGGCGCTGAGCTGAACCTCCCTGGCGAGCGCGTTCGATTCGATCGCGACCAGCAGAACGGCGCCCGCGGCCAACGCGGCATTGTCGACGAACCGGTTCGAGTAGAACCGGCGCAGCATGTAGGCGACGTAGCACGCCGCGATGACCAGGCTCAGCGGCACCAGCAGCATCGCCGGAAAATCGTAGCGCAGGTTCATCGGGAAATGGGAACGGTAGAGCGCGCATTGCAGCGCGTAAGTGACGACCAGCAGCGCCCAGGCGCCGACAGCCAATAGCGCAGGCCGAAGCCAGTCCCACAGTGGCCGCTGCCCGGTTGCCTCGAGCCGCGAGAAGATCACGATCGGCAGCAGCACGATCCAGCCCGAGCTGAGGATCGCGGACAGCAAGCCGCGCAGAGCGAACGAGAGCACGCTCGATACCCCGATCGACTGGGCATAGAAGTCCGTGCCGCTGGCGCCGACCTGTTTCTTCACGACCAGCACGATGCCGGCAAGCGGCAACAGGATGACGAGCGCGAGCAGCAGGGACGCGAGCACTGACAGCTTCCGTTCGATGACCGCGAGCAGCAGAACCGCGAACGCGCCGCCGGCGATCGGAACGAAGGTCTCCTTCATGCCGATCAGAAGCACCGTCGAGACGGCAAGCAGAACGCCGCCCAGGTTGCGGCGCGAGGCTTTGTCGGAGAACAGGATGATCTCGGTGGCGAAGATCATCAACCCGACGCACGCCGCACCATAGATCTCGGACGGCCCGAGCCTGGACCAGATCCCTGACCACAGCGGCAGCATGGCGACGTAGAGGGTCAGGATGCCGGCCGCCCACACGCCGACGAAACGGCGCGCGAACGAGCCGATCGACGCGAGGATGATCGCGAAGCATCCGCTGACCGTCAGATACCAGAGATGGACGTTGTTGCCGAACAGCCAGGTCTCGCTGACCTTCAGGAGATAGAAGGTCGGCCGGTAGCGGCCCGCCAGCGTGCCCACCTCGGTCTTGGTCATCAGGGTGTGCCAGATCTCGGTGAACGGCAGGCGGGAGCGGCCCGCCAGATAGCTGAACACCTCGTGGTCGTCGATCATGCCCCACGCCGCCGAGTAGATCTGGCGTCCGGTGAGGGCCAGCGCGATCGCGCAGGCAATCCCCCACACGATGAGCAGCTCGCCGCGGCGCCTGCGCGGCCTCTCGCCCATGCCCGGCGTTGCGCCGTGCGTCTCCGTGACCGCTGTCTGATTCATCACTTGTGCCCGCGCTCGACGGCGTCGACGATGAACAACGGCCGCTCCTTCGACGAGAGATAGATGCGGCCGACATACTCGCCGATCACGCTCAGCGCGACGAGCTGGAAGAACGACACCATGATGATGGTGATCATCAGGCTGGTCCAGCCCGGCACCACTTCGAGATAAGCCCAGGAATAAAGCGAGTAGCCGGCGACGACGACGAGCGCGAGCAGCATCGCCAGCGCGGCGACCGAGGAGAACCGCAGCAGCACCATCGAATAGCCGAGGAAGGCGTCGCTGGCGAAGCGGATCATCTTCGACAGCGGATATTTGGTGGTGCCTGCGAAGCGCGCCTGGCGATCATAGGGGAATGCGATCTGCTTGAAGCCGACCGAGGCCACCATGCCGCGGATGAAGCGGTCCCGCTCCGGCATCGATGCGATCAGGTCCGACACCCGGCGCGACATCAGGCGGAAATCACCGGTATCCACGGGGATCATGATGTCGGTGGCGCGCTCCAGCATGCGGTAGAACAGGCTCGCGGTCGTGGTCTTGAACCAGCTGTCGCCGGCACGGCTCTTGCGCTGGCCGTAGACCACGTCGGCCCCCTTCTCTCTCATCACTTTCAGCATGTCGCCGAGCAGCTCGGGCGGGTCCTGCAGGTCGGCATCGATGACGAGGATGGCCTGGCCGCGGACGGCGGACAGGCCCGCGGTCAGGGCCACCTGGTGACCGAAATTGCGCGACAGTTTCAGCGCGACGATACGCGGGTACTGCGCGAGCAGGCGGGTGATGGTCGGCCAGGTGCCGTCGCTCGAGCCGTCATCGACCAGCACAAGCTCGTAGTCCTCGCCGACCACGGCGCTCGCACTGGCGCAGCAGCGGCGCGCGAGTTCGTCGAGACCGAGCTCCTCGTTGAAGCACGGCACCACAATGGAAAGCGGCAGTGTGTCTGATTGTAGATCGGCACCACTCAAGATCGGTATCCCCGGCATCACGGAAGGGTGATGTACCGGCTCCGGCTGGAAACATCAATCGCAGATGGCACCTTCGGTTCCACCTGCCGGGAATGATCACGGTCGGGGAAGCCGGCGGCACCTTCTCGGTATCCAGGGCAACGACGACCCGCTGCACTTCGCAACGCCTCCATCAGTTGTTCCGAATGAGTGACGATCCAGATGTCGGCGCGGCGCGACGCCTTGGCGATCAGTCTGGCCAGCGGCGCCAGCAGCGATGGATGCAGGCTGGCCTCGGGTTCGTTCAGCGCGATGTACGGCGGCAGCCGATACCCATGAACACGGCGAGCAGGCAGATGTATTTCAGCGTCCCATCCGATAGTTCATGGGCCTTGAATGGACACGGCAGGCGGCGCCAAGCTCGGATTGAGCAGCGCCGATCTCGGCCATCAGTGACCGGACCTTGCCGGCGCCGGCGGCCCATACGCCTCGGCTCGCGCGACCTTCTCCCGGTCGCCGCCCAGCACGCGCTGGACGCTGACGAAGAACACCGGCACCAGCAGCAGCGCCAGGATCACGACCGCGATCATACCGCCCATTACGGATGTGCCGAGCGCCTGCTGGCTGGCGCCGCCGGCGCCGGTCGCGATCGCCATCGGCAGCACGCCGCAGACGAAGGCCAAACCCGTCATCAGGATCGGGCGGAAGCGTAGACTGCACGCCTCGATCGTTGCTTCCACCAGCGGCTTGCCCTGCGCGCGCAGATCCTTGGCGAACTCGATGATCAGGATCGCATCCTTTGCCGCAAGGCCGATGATGGTGATCAGGCCGACCGTGAAGTAGACGTCGTTGGACAGGCCGCGCATCGTCGCCGCCACCACCGCGCCCAAGATGCCGAGCGGAATCGTCAGCAGCACCGCGAGCGGAATGGTCCAGCTCTCATAGAGCGCGGCCAGCAGCAGGAACACCACCAGCACCGAGAGTGCCAGCAGGAACGGCGCCTGCGAGCCCGAGAGCTTCTCCTGCAAGGATTGCCCGGTCCATTCATAGCCGAAGCCGCGCGGCAATTTGTCGGCGAGCCGTTCCATCTCTGCGATCGCATCGCCCGAGGTAAAGCCTGGCCGCGCCTCGCCGGAGATGCGCACCGCCGGATAGTAGTTGAAGCCCGCAATCTGCGTCGGTCCCTTCGACCATTCGATGGTAGCGAAGGCCGAGAACGGCACCAACTGCCCGCGGCTGTTCTTGACATTGTAATTGAGGATGTCATCGGCGTTCATGCGGCTGGTCTTGTCGGCCTGCACGATGACGCGTTGCATCCGCCCGCGGTTCGGGAAGTCGTTGATGTAGTTCGAGCCGAGATTGGTCGAGATCGTGTTGTTGATGTCCTCGAAGGTAAGGCCGAACGCACCGGCCTTCTCGCGGTCGATCATCAGATTGACCTGCGGCGCCGGCGGCAGGCCTTCGACATAGACCTTCTGCAGCACCGGGCTGGCATTGGCCTCCGCGATCAGCCGGTCGGACGCCGCAATCAGCGCCGCATAGCCCTTCTGGCCGCGGTCCTGCAGGCGGAACGAGAAACCCGAGGAGTTGCCGAGGTTGTCGATCGGTGGCGGTTGCAGCGCCGAGATCTTGGCGTCGCGGATCGACGACAATTCGCGGTTGATATCGGCGACAATAGCCGCGGCAGTATCCTTCTCGCCACGCTCCGACCAGTCCTTCAGCGAGATGAAGGCCTGCGCCGTGTTCATGCCCTGGCCGAGGAAGCTGAAGCCGGTGAGGAACGTGACGTTCTCGATGCCTTCACGATCCCTGAGATATTTCTCGACCTGCTCGACCGCCGCCTCGGTGCGCGCATACGACGACTCCGACGGCGTCTGCACGTCGGTCGTGATGAAGCCCTGGTCGTCGACCGGGAGGAAGCCGCCGGGCAGCCGCACGAAGCCGTAGCCAACCGCGCCGAACAGCACAGCGTAGATCAGCATCAGGCGTCCCGTGCGCTTCAGCCCACCCTGCACCGTCCTGACATAGCCCGCGCGGCCGGATTCGAGCATGCGGTTGAACCAGCCGAACACACCCCGTTGTGCATGGCCGTGGCCCTTCTGCACGGGTTTGAGCAGCGTCGCGCACAGCGCCGGCGTCAGCGACAGCGCGAGCAGCGCCGAGAACGCGATCGCCGCCACCATGGTGACCGAGAACTGGCGATAGATGATGCCGACCGAACCCGGGAAGAACGCCATCGGCACGAACACCGCCATCAGCACCAGCGTGATGCCGATGATCGCACCGGTGATCTGCGACATCGCCTTCTTGGTGGCTTCCTTCGGCGGCAGGCCCTCCTCGGCCATGATGCGCTCGACGTTCTCGACCACGACAATGGCGTCGTCGACCAGGATGCCGACCGCCAGCACCATGCCGAACATGGTCAGCATGTTGATCGAGAAGCCGGCGATCATCAGCGTGGCACAGGCGCCGAGCAGCGCCACCGGCACCACGATGGTCGGGATGATGGTGTAGCGGATGTTCTGCAGAAATAAGAACATCACGATGAACACCAGCACCACCGCCTCGACCAGGGTCATCAGCACCTTCTCGATCGAGGCCTTCACCACCGGCGTGATGTTGTAGGGAATCTCGTAACTGATATTGGCCGGGAAGAAGCGCGACAGCTCCTTCATCTTGTCCTCGACCGCGCTTGCGGTCGCCAGCGCATTGCCCTTCGGCGACAGCAGCACCGAGAGGCCCGCAGTCGGCTTGCCGTTCAGGCGGGTATTGAACTGATAGGAGAGGCCGCCGATCTCGATCCGCGCAACGTCGCGCAGCCGCACCGTCGAGCCGTCGGCATTGGCGCGCAGGATGATGGCGCCGAATTCGTCCGGCGAGGCGAGCTGGCCCTTGACCAGCACCTGGGCGGAGATTTTCTGCGTGTCGGTGCTCGGCTCGGCGCCGATGCTGCCGGAGGCGACCTGGGCGTTCTGCGCCGTGATCGCCTTGTTGACGTCGTCAGCCGAGAGACCATAGCCGACCAGTTTGGCCGGATCGATCCAGATTCGGAGCGAGCGCTCGGTCGAATACAGCGTGGCGCGGCCGACGCCGGGAATGCGGCGGATCTCGCCCAGCACGTTGCGGATCATGAAATCGCCCAGCCCAACCTCGTCGAGGCTGCCGTCGGTCGAATTCAGCGTGATGATCTGCAGCACCGCGGAGGAAGCTTCCTCGACCAGGATGCCTTGCTGGATCACGGCGCGCGGCAGCCGCGCCTCGACGCGCTTGAGGCGGTTCTGCACCTCGACCGAGGCCTGGCTGGTGTCGGTGCCCGGCTTGAAGTTGGCGATGATTTCGACCTGGCCGAGCGAGTCGGAGGTCGATTCGAAGTTCAGGATGTTGGCGGCGCCGTTGAGCTCCTCCTCGATCAGCCGCGTCACGCTGTTGTAGAGGTTTTCCGGCGACGCGCCGGGATAACTGGTCGAGATCGAGATCGAGGGCGGCGCGATGATCGGGTACTGCGCCACCGCGAGCAGCGGGATCGAGATCGCGCCGATCAGACAGATGAACAGCGCGACGACCCAGGCGAAGATCGGCCTGTCGATGAAGAAAGCAGGCATGGCGGCTCACCGCACCGCATGCGCGGTTTGCTGCTCGTCCGGCGCCGCGGCCGCGTCGACCTCGCGCCAGGCCTGCGGCCGCACCTTGTCGCCGGCGGCGAATTTCTGGAAGCCTTCGACCACGACGTTGTCGCCGGCCTTCAGGCCTTCGCTGACGAACCACTGGCCGCCCTGCAGCGAGCCGGTGCGTACCGGCTGCACCGCGACATGGTTGTCGGGCTTGACGACGAACACCTCGCTGCCGCCGCCGCCATTGCGCTGGATCGCCTGCTGGGGAACGGCGATCGCGTCGGAGTCGATGCCCTGCTCGATCTGCACGCGGACATACATGCCCGGCAGCAGGATGCGGTTCGGATTCGGGAATTCGCCACGCAGGGTGACCTGCCCGGTATAGGCATCGACCTTGGCCTCAGAGAACAACAGCTTGCCCGGCAGCGGATAGATCGAGCCGTCGTCGAGCACGAGGCGCACCTTGAGCGCGTCGGCCGCGATACGCTCGAGATCGCCATTGTCGAAGGCGCGGCGGAGCTGGTTCATCTCGGTGACCGACTGCTGGAAGTCGGCATAGATCGGATCGAGCTGCTGGATGGTGGCAAGGCTCGACGCGTCGTTCTGTACGACCAGCGCGCCTTCGCTCACCAGTGCAGCGCCGATGGTACCGTCGATCGGCGCACGGATCGTCGCGTAATCCAGATTGAGTTTTGCACGCGCGACCTCGGCCTCGCGGCCCTGCACGTCGGCCTCGGCCTGCTTCAGCGTGGCGATCGCCTTTTCGTTGGTGGCCTCCGGCGCGGCGCGCTGCTGGGTCAGGGTCGCGACGCGGCGAGCCTGCAGCGAGGCTTGCTCGAGCTCGGCCTTGGCACGCGCCAGCGCAGCATCAGTCGCCTGCAACTCGACCTCGAACGGGCGCGGATCGATCTGATACAGGGGATCGCCGACCTTCACCTCGCTGCCCTGGTGGAACATGCGGTTGACGACGATACCGGAGACGCGGGGACGCACCTCGGAGACGCGGGTCGGCGCGATGCGGCCCGGCAGCTCGCGCACCATCGCGCGCGCCTGCGGCTTCACGGTGACGACGCTGACGTCCGGCTCGGGTGCTTGTACGGCGGCAGTTGCGGAATTGGGCTCATCGCAGCCAGCAAGCAATGGCGCCGTGACGGCGAGCATCAGAGCAATGCATGCCGATTGCGCACGAAGTCCAGACATCGAGATTATCGCCCCCAACGGTTTGAACAGGGTTTGAGCAACCCAACGGCGGTGTCACGGCGACATCGCTCGCGTTGCTGCGGTCAAAATAGATTCTGCTTGTTGCGATGCAACGCACTTCGCGGGCGGCTCATTGTCACACAAAACTATCGTACTGATTTCGCGGGCCCTTTCGTGGAGTCACCGGATTGTGAGCGGGTTCCATCGCAGGCTGTGGGACGACGTTAAGGTCTGCGTGCACGGGAACGCGACCTTTTGCGTGTGCGACCGCGTGCCTCACGGCGGCCGGCGATGATTGCTGCGATGGCGTGCCATCGCGATCGGTGCGCGACGCGGGTGCCCTCAGTCCGGTTTCAACCCAAAGTTCGTGCTTCGAACCAAGGAATCGGCTTTCCTCACTTTCCTCCCACTTTCCTCCGTTGGCCGCTGTGCCATATTGCTGCGAGACACGGCGCTCGCACACGGATGATCCGGCAATGCCCCCTTCCCGCCCCGACATGGAGATCGAGCTGAGCAAGCTCTCCTCGCCCCGGATCTTCCTGGTGCGGATGCTGGTGTTCCTGGTGCTCTGCGGCCTGATCGGCTTCGTGCTCTACAAGCAGATCATCACCGCCTTCTTCGCCAATCCCGGGCTCAATGCCCTGATCGGCCTGGTGCTGCTGGTCGGCATCATCCTGACCTTCCGCCAGGTGATCCGGCTCTATCCGGAGGTCGCCTGGGTCAACAATTTCCGCATCGCCGATCCCGGGCTTGCGATCGACCGTCGCCCGCGGCTGCTCGCCCCGATGGCGGCCATCCTTGGCGGCGAACGCTCGGGGCGGATGTCGATCACCCAGCAGACCATGCGGCATCTGCTGGATTCGATCGCGACCCGCCTCGATGAGGCCCGCGACATTTCGCGCTACATGACCGGCCTGTTGGTGTTCCTCGGCCTGCTCGGCACCTTCTGGGGCCTGATCGAGACGGTCGGCTCGGTCGGCAAGGTGATCGACGGCCTGAAGGTCGGCGGCGACGCCGGCGCGTTGTTCGACACGCTGAAGGAGGGCCTGGCCGCCCCGCTCGGCGGCATGGGCATCTCGTTCTCGTCCTCGCTGTTCGGCCTCGCCGGCTCGCTGATCCTCGGCTTCCTCGATTTGCAGTCGAGCCAGGCCCAGAACCGCTTCTACACCGATCTCGAGGACTGGCTCGCCACCACCGTGCGCGGCATCTCCGGCGAGGTCGCTCCGGCCGGTGTCGGCGGCGCCGATCTGCAGGGCGCGATCGAGCGGCTGCGTGCCGCGGTCGAGGAAGGTGGCGGCGGCAACCGCGGCACCACGGCGGCGATGGCCAATCTCGCCGAGGCGATCCAGGGCCTGGTCGCGCATATGCGCACCGAGCAGCAGATGATCCGCGAATGGGCCGACGGCCAGGGCGAGCAGAACCGCGAGATCAAGCGGCTGTTGGAACGGCTGACGCGCCAACCCGAGAAGAGCTGAACGACGGAGGCCTCTTTGCTGGACCACGTCTCCATCGGCGTCACCGATGTCGAACGCTCCAAGGCGTTCTATGACGAGGCGCTGCGCGCGCTCGGCATCAGCCGCCTCTATGCCGAGGGAACGCGGTTCGCGGGCTACGGCATCCGCCCCAAGGCGTTCTTCTGGATCGGCACGCGCGGCACGCCGCAGACCGGCGCGCATATCGCGTTCGCGGCCGGTGACCGCGCCGCCGTCGACCGCTTCTACGCGGACGCGATCAAGGCGGGCGGTCGCGACAACGGCGCGCCCGGAATTCGGCCGCACTATCACGCGAATTATTACGGCGCCTTCGTGCTCGATCCCGACGGCCACAATATCGAGGCCGTCTGCCACGTGCCGCAGGACTGAGAGAGAAACCGGATGGCCCTCGCCCGTTCCCGCCGCGGTGAAACCGCCTTCAACTACTGGCCCGGCTTCGTCGACGCGCTGTCGACGCTGGTGCTGTCGATCGTGTTCCTGCTCTCGGTGTTCCTGGTGGTGCAGTTCTTCCTGTCGCAGGAGGTCACCGGCAAGGACAAGGCGCTGGAGCAGCTCAACGCCAAGATCGCGCAGCTCAACGATCTGCTGTCACTGGAGAAGCTCGGCAAGCTCAGCCTCGACGACCAGGTGGCCCAGCTCCGCGCCGGCCTGGCCTCGGCCGAAGGCGAGCGCGACCGCGTCAAGGGGCTCTATGAGGGGCTCGCTAATTCCGGCAATGACGCGCAGGGCCGCGCCACCGAGCTCGGCAAGGCGCTGGACTCCGAGAAGGGCGTCTCGCAGCGCGCGCTGGCACAGATCGAGGTGCTGAACCAGCAGATCAGCGCGCTGCGCCGCCAGCTCGCCGCGCTGGAGGAGGCGCTCGACGCGTCCGAGAAGCGCGACAAGGAATCGCAAGGGCGGATCGCCGACCTCGGCACGCGCCTCAACGTCGCGCTGGCGCAGCGGGTGCAGGAACTGTCGAAATACCGCTCCGAATTCTTCGGCCGGCTGCGCGCCATCCTCGGCAACCGCCCCGATATCCGCATCGTCGGCGATCGCTTCGTGTTCCAGTCCGAAGTGTTCTTCGATACCGGACAGGCGACGCTGCTGCCGGAAGGCAAGACCGAGCTCGAGACGGTCGCGAGCGCGCTGATCGATTTGGACAAGCAGATCCCGAGCGAGATCGCCTGGGTGCTGCGGGTCGACGGCCATACCGATTCGCGGCCGATCAACAGTCCGCAGTTCAAGTCGAACTGGGAGCTGTCCTCGGCGCGCGCCATCTCCGTGGTGCAGGACCTGGTCTCGCTCGGCGTGCCGGCGCAGCGCCTGGTCGCCGCCGGCTTCGCCGAATTCCAGCCGCTCGACACCGGACAGAACGAAGACGCCTACAAGCGCAACCGCCGCATCGAGCTGAAGCTGACGGAACGCTAAGTGGACAGCGCCTTCCAGCTTCGTGCCTATCGCACCGCGGATGAGGACGCGGCCATCGAGCTGTGGCGGCAGACCTGGCAGCAGGCCTATCCGTCGATCGATTTTGGCGCCCGCGTGGCGTGGTGGCGCGAGCGCTGGCGGAACGAATTGGTGCCTGAGGCCGAAATCGTCGTCGCCGAGCAGGCCACCGCGCTGATCGGGTTCGTCACGATCGACAAAAAAGGCTATCTCGACCAGCTCGTCGTCGATCCGGCGCAGTGGGGTTCGCCGCTGGCCGGCGCGCTGGTCGACGAGGCCAAGCGCCTGTCGTCCGACGGCATCATGCTACTGGTCAACAAGGACAATGCGCGGGCGATCCGCTTCTACGAGCGTAACGGATTTGTGCATGACGGCGAGGACGTCAACCCGACCTCGGGACGGCCGGTGCTGAGGATGGCGTGGCGTGGCACGAACTCACCGCATCGTCGTCCTGGCGAAAGCCAGGACCCATAACCACCGAATGCGGTTGGGAGCGGGATCGTGGTCCCGGGGTCGCACGACAACCGACGATCCGGGTAATGATCTTCGCTTTCGCCACGACGACGATCGGAATAGTTCTCGATGCTCCCGCCCCCTTGCGGGGGCGGAAGCCCGGCCAGCGTGCTCACCTCACATATTCATCTCACGACGGCTCACGCCATCAGCGCAGCGTGCCGGGCAGGCAGGGCGGCATGCGATAGGGAGCCGTTGCGAACGAGCCGACGTCCGGTGCACGCACGCAGTCGATGCTGCGCGCGGTCGTGGTCTCGGCGTGGCGTGACGCCGCATGGTTGGTGGCGGCGGAGGCGCCGGTTGCGAATGCGGCGACAGCAATCAGGAGCGCCGCGGCGAAGGTCGGTTTGGTCATGGATCTTCTCCAAATGATGATCGGAGCCGAGCAGGCCCGGCTCTCATCGCGTAAATACGCGCGCGGCGCGGAATCATTTCATCACATGCGATCACCGGTGCGCGACGGTCGCGTCACCGGTGCGCGAGGGTCGCATCAGCGCGGCGCATCCGCGCAAATTCACGAAGCTGCGTGCGCTTCGCGTCTTCCAGCCACGACGATGTGACAGCGATCGGGAACGAGAGCTGCATGATAGGCGTTGATATGGTGAACACACTCGCCCCACGGCGTCTTTCGGACTCAATGCGGAGAAGCACATGTTCAAGAACAAACTCGCCGTGATCATCGTCACGTGCGTCGCGATCGCTCCGGTTCAACTGCTTGCACAGGGAACGGGAGGCACCCCGTTGCCGTCGCGGCCGGGAGACCGCGCACCTCCGTCCGGCGTATCCGGCTCTGCACTTCCAGCCAAGGCCGGACAGCGGGTCGGAACGACCGGCACCGGTGGCACGGCGCTTCCGGCCAACCCTGGCGATGTCGGCGGCGGAGCCAGCACGCTGCACCGATAAAGCACTTTGAAAGGACGCAGGGCGGATCAGACCACGCTGGCCTGCTCGGCGGCCGGCGAAGCCGGAGCCGGCTCCGCGAGCACGAATTTCAATCCGTACGCCTTGCCTCGGTGCCAGACCACTTCGCAGGCATAGCTCTTGGAATGATCGGCGAGCAGCGTCAGCGCGAGGCGGTCGGTCACGGCGAGCTCGACCTCGGTCATGATCTTGGCGCCGCCGGGGGAGATGTCGACCACGGCGCATTCGTGCTCGATCGCGCCGTCATCGACCGTGATCCAGGCTGTGCGGTTGTTGAGCTGGCGCCGCGGTTCGCGGCTGATCTTGGTCCGTGCGCCGTTGCTCGCCATCGTCATCATCCCTGAGGACATATCGGGCGCCGGGCGCATCGATGGACGCGCAGGTTCGTTCGGCGCACGACCGCTGCCAGCATCATGCTACCCTCCCGTAAAGTCCGGCTTAGCGGGATCGCTTGAACTTTACCGGAATCTTGCCGCGACCTTTGAGGCAATGGGGATTCCGCAATTTCATCAGCGAGATACCGGCCGCGCAGGCGGTCTTCGACTTGACTTGGCGGCCGCTCTGTTGGTGAAGTGGCGGCAACCCATCTCGCAACAAGCGCGCATCAAGCCGCCTCGCCTTTCGGAAACGCCCATGCTGCTCCCCCTCGCCGACGTGCCGCGCTGGTATGCCGAACGCAAGCCCGCTGATGCGATCGCGGTCAGCCATGGCAGCGACACGCTGACCTGGCGCGAACTGGAGCGCCGCGCCAATGCGCGGGCCCGCGCGTTCATGGCCAAGGGCGTCAAGCCCGGCGACTTCGTCGCGATCGGGCTGCCCAACAGCAACGCCTTCTTCGAGACCAGCTTTGCGGTGTGGAAGTGCGGCGCGACGCCGACCTCGCTGTCGTGGCGGCTGCCGCGCGGCGAGGCGGCCGCGGTGCTCGACATCTTGAAGCCTGCACTCGTGGTCGGCGGCGAGGCCGACTGGAACGCGCCGAATTCGCTGCCGGCGAATTTCGTGCCGGATGGATTTTCCGACCAACCGATCGAGGCGCCGATCGCGCGCTACTGGAAGGCGATGACGAGCGGTGGCTCGACCGGACGACCCAAGGTGATCCTCGACCACAGCCCCGCCGTGATCGAGACCACGGCGCCGCTGCTGCTCGGCATGCCGCACCAGGCCTCGCTGCTCAATCCGGGGCCGCTCTATCACAACGCGCCCTTCATCCTGGCGCACTCCGCGCTGTTCGGCGGCGGGCGGATGACCGGCATGGTGAAGTTCGACGCCGAGGAGACGCTGCGGCTGATCGAGCGCGAGCGCGTGCAATGGGTGAACTTCGTGCCGACCATGATGCACCGGATCTGGGCGCTGCCCGAGGACGTCCGCAACCGCTACGACGTCTCGAGCTTGCAGATCGTGTTTCACATGGCTGCGCCGATGCCGCCCTGGCTGAAGGAGAAATGGATCGAATGGCTCGGGCCGGAGCGGGTCTGGGAGCTCTATGGCGGCACCGAGCGACAGGGCGCCTGCGTCATATCAGGCGTCGAATGGCTGGCGCACAGGGGCTCGGTCGGCAGGATCGGCGAGACCGCAAAGCTTCGCGTCATCGGCGAGGACGGCAATGACGTCGCAACCGGCGAGACCGGCGAGATCTATTTTCTGCCCAATGACGGCGCCGGCACCACCTATCACTATCTCGGCGCGGCGCCGAAGCGGCGGCCTGACGGCTGGGAATCGCTCGGCGATATCGGCCGGCTCGACGAAGAAGGCTATCTCTATCTCGGTGACCGGCTCGCCGACATGGTGCTGCGCGGCGGCGCCAACATCTATCCGGCCGAGGTCGAGGCCGCCGTCAGCGAGCATCCCGACGTGCGTTCCTGCGTCGTGGTCGGGCTACCCGATGCGGAATTCGGCCAGCGCGTGCATGCGATCCTCGAGCTTGCCGATGAAGCAGATGCGCAAGCGATCGCCGACGGCATGGGCGATTTCCTGAAAGACCGCCTCAGCCGCTACAAGCATCCGGAGAGCTTCGAGCGCACAGGCACCGCGCCGCGCGACGATTCCGGCAAGGTCCGCCGTACCCTGCTGCGCGACGAGCGCGCCGCCTGGATCAGGGACAATCGCGCCTTCCGCATCATGCCCGCGCGTGGCCATGCGAAAGGGGATTAGCGGTTTTCCGGGAAGGGCGCGGCTGAACTTCTATTCTTTGTGATCGCACCAGACGCGGCGCCGCGCGATCCGCCATCTCGATAAAATGTCAATTCGCTGTTATATAGGACGGAAGCGTCCGGTGTTCCGGACCGTGATCTATTTGGGTCGCACGGCGTTGTCGATGTGTGTCGTGCGATCCAGCGGAGACCTGCCATGCCCTCGATAACCGAATGGAAAGTGCCGGCGGCCTTCCAGCCCCGTCCAGAAGATTACCGCTTCGATCTCGACCGCGCGCTGATGAGCGTGGTCGGCCTGCATTCGCTGATCCCGTCGGACGCCTCCAGCGCGGAAACGCTCGGCACCGAGCGCGTCGGCAACGGCGTTCTGATCGACGACGGGCTGGTGCTGACGATCGGCTATCTGATCACCGAGGCCGAGACCGTGTGGCTGCATCTCGGCGACGGCCGCGTGGTCGAAGGGCATGCGCTCGGCCTCGATTTCGAATCCGGCTTCGGCCTGGTGCAGGCGCTCGGCCGCCCCGGCATCGCGCCGCTGCCGATCGGCTCGTCGGCATCCGTGCGGGTCGGCGACAACGTCGTGCTCGGCGGCGCCGGCGGGCGCACCCGTTCGGTCGCGAGCCAGATCGCGGCGAGGCAGGAATTCGCCGGCTACTGGGAATACCTGATCGACGATGCGATCTTCACCCATCCGTCGCATCCGAACTGGGGCGGCACCGGGCTGATCTCGGACAGCGGCGAATTGATCGGCATCGGCTCGCTGCAGCTCGAGCGCGAACGAAGCGGCCACGCCGAGCATGTCAACATGGTGGTGCCGATCGATCTGTTGGGCCCCGTGATCAGCGACCTGCGCAAATTCGGCCGCGTCAACAAGCCGGCGCGGCCGTGGCTCGGCATGTACACCACCGAGATCGACAACCGCATCGTGGTGGTCGGCATCGCCAACAAGGGACCGGCGGCGCGCGCCGAGCTGAAGACCGGCGACGTCATCCTCGCGATCGCCGGAGAGAAGGTGACGAACCAGACGGCGTATTATCGCAAACTGTGGTCGCTCGGCACCGCCGGCGTCGACGTGCCGCTGACCGTCTACCACGAGGGCGTCACTTTCGACGTGACGCTGACCTCGATCGACCGCATGCGCATGTTGAAGGGCCCGCGGCTGCATTAGGCAAACAGAGAGGCGGCGGCGATGGACGAGGCCGTGGTCGACGACATCGTGGCCGTGCTGCCGCCACTGCTGCAGACGCTGGAGGCGCTGGCCTTCGTCGCGCGCAATCTCGACCCGCCCGAGTTCGGCAACGTGATGCAGATCGCGGGCGAACCTGACGCGGCGCTGCAGGCGGTGCGGTCGCGGCTTGCCGCATGGCCGGACAAATTCGCGCACATCAAGACGGCACTCGAAGCATCGATCGACGCGGCGCTGGCCGGCTATGCCGGCCTGCGCGAGGTCGAGGGCGGCCAGGGCGATCTGGTCGGCGTGTTCCGCGCACTGCGCTATTTGCCGCGGGCGCAGGAGGCGCTCTATCCGCTCACCGAGCTGCCGCCGGTCAGCGGATTCTTCCTCGCACCGGAGTTACGCGAGGACGCCGCTTTGCAGGCCAGGCTCGCGGCCACGCCCAAGGCGGACACCGGCATCTTCCACGAGCGCAACGAGCCCGGCAGCCGCGGCGGCTTCTCGATGTACGTACCGGAATATTACACGCCTGAAAGCAGCTGGCCGCTGGTGATGGCGCTGCATGGCGGCAGCGGCAATGGCCGCGGCTTCCTGTGGAGCTGGCTGCGCGACGCCCGCAGCCGCGGCGCCATCCTGGTCGCGCCGACCGCGACGGGGCAGACCTGGGCGCTGATGGGCGACGACACCGACACGCCGAACCTCAACCGCATCCTCGACCAGATCCACGCCCGCTGGCGGATCGACGAGACGCGCATGCTGCTCACCGGCATGAGCGACGGCGGCACCTTCAGCTATGTCAGCGGGCTCGACGGCGCCTCCCGCTTCACGCATCTTGCGCCGGTTTCGGCAACCTTCCATCCGCTGATGGCCGAGGTCGCCGATGCGGAGCGGCTGCGCGGCCTGCCTGTCTTCATCACGCATGGCCGGCTCGACTGGATGTTCCCGGTGCAGACCGCGCGGCAGACGCAGGGACTACTGTCGGCCGCGGGCGCCAATGTCACCTATCGCGAGATCGAGGATCTCAGCCACTGCTACCCGCGCGAGATCAATGCGGAGATCTTGCGATGGCTGAGTGGGGCACCTGTTGGCGGCACTTGAGACCCCCGCAACCTCCCGCCACCCCAGAGATGCGAACGGCGTCACACTCTCCGCTGTCGTCCCGGCGAAGGCCGGGACCCATACGCCGCGGCGGACGTTGTGGGCGCGACTCGTGATCGCTCCGGTGCGCAACAATGGCGATCGGTGGTGATGGGTCCCGGCCTTCGCCGGGACGACAATGCAGCATATGGCGCCCTTCGTTCCTCATGATGACGATGATGGATCGAGCGCGCGGGCGCTATCCTGGATTCGATGCAGGCTGCCTTACCTGTTATCGCGCGGCTTCAGCAGGTCCGAGAAGCCGACCCGGTGCAGCATCTCGTTGCGGACGCGGTCGATCACCGCGAATGCGACTTCGGCGCCGTCCTGGGTCGGATCGATATGGACGCGGAACGGCCGCTTGCCGAACGGCGTGTCGACGACCTTGACGATCGCGTCCGCGACCGCGGAGGCGTCGGCATCCTCAGGCACGATCGCCGCAAACGCCTTCATGATCTGCTCGCCGAAGCCGGCATACGGCCCCGCCTCATACTCGGCGACCCGCGCCTGGTCGGCCGGACGGCCGGAATGCGCAAAATGGTTGGTGCCGCCGGTGAAGGCGCCGGGCACGATGATCGAGGTCTCGATGCCCCAGCGCGACAGCTCGCGGGCATAGATCACCGCAAGCGCATCCATGCCGGCCTTGGCCGCGAAATACGGCGCGAGATAGGGCGGCGTGCCGCCGGCCGAGCTGGAGCTCGACACCCAGACCACGAGCCCCCTGCCCTGCTTGCGCAACTGCGGCAGCGCCGCGCGGTTGACGCGCTGGGTCGAAAGCACGTTGACGTCATAGAGCTCGGCGAGCTGCTCGGGCGTGAACGCTTCCGCCGGGCCGAACACCATGTGGCCGGCATTGTGCATGACGACATCGAGGCGGCCCTCCTCGCTGACGATCTCTGCAATCGCCGCATCGACCGAGGCCTGTGAGCCGACATTGAGCTCGAGCGCGCGCAGGTCGACATGGTTGTCGCGGGCGAATTCCTCGATATCGGCGACCGCCGCGGCGTTGCGGCTCGTGGTGTGGCGCATCGAGGCGTAGACGGTGTGGCCGGCCTTGGCGAGCGCGTTGGCGGTGAGGCGGCCGAAGCCGCTGGAGGCGCCGGTGATGACGATGACCTGTTTCATGACAACATATCCTTGCGGTGTTGGGTTGAACGAGAGTTGGGATGAATGTGCGAAAGCGTCAGACCAGCCCGCCATTGGCGCGCAGCGACTGGCCGTTGATCCAGGAGCCGTCGGGACCGGCGAGGAACGACACGGCGGAGGCGATGTCGTCGGGCGTGCCGAGCCGCTCCAGCGGCACCATCTTGGCGAAGCGCTCGATCAATTCGTCCGACTTGCCATGCAAGAACAGGTCGGTCGCAGTCGGGCCGGGTGCGATGGCATTCACGGTGATGCCGCGACCGCGCAATTCCTTCGACAGGATCGCGGTCAGGGATTCGATCGCGGCCTTGGTCGCGACATAGATGCCGTAGGTCTCGAGCTTGGTGCCGACCACGCTGGTCGAGAAGTTGACGATGCGTCCGCCGTTGCGCAGCCGCCGCGCCGCCTCGCGCATGGTGTTGAAACTGCCCTTCAGATTGACCGCGACCTGCTGGTCGAAGCTGGCATCGTCGCTGTCGGCAATCCTGCCGAGCTTCATGATGCCGGCATTGTTGATCAGCACGTCGACGCCGCCGAAGGCTGCTTCCGCCGCGTCGAACAGGCCGCGCACCGCGTTGGCGTCGCTGACATCGGCCTTCGCCGTCAGCGCCCGGCCTCCGGCAGCCTCGATCCGGTCGGCGACGGCCTGGGCCGGCCTGGCGTCGCCGGCGTAGTTGATGACGACGGTGAAGCCGTCCTTGGCGAGCCGTTCGGCCACCGCCGCGCCGATTCCGCGCGAGGCGCCCGTCACCAGAGCTACCTTGTTGGATTGGTTGGTCATTTTCGTCTCCCATCGGGTTGTGCGGCCGAGCCGCGTTCGATGGAGAGACCCTAGTCCTTGGCATCCTCCGGATAATCATGCATCTTCTGACATCACTATTCGTAAATTCCGGACAATAGATGGATCGGTTCGATGCGATGCGCGTGTTCACCCGGGTGGTGGAGCGACGCAGCTTTTCGGATGCCGCCGACGATCTCGGCCTGCCGCGCTCGACCGTGACCGATGCGGTAAAGGGCCTCGAGGCGCGTCTCGGCGTGCGGTTGCTCGAGCGCACCACGCGCACGGTGCGCCCGACGCTCGACGGCGAAGCGCATTACCGGCGCTGCGTGTCGCTGATCGCGGATCTCGAAGATGCCGAGGGCGCGTTCGGCGGCGCCAGGCCGAAAGGGCTTTTGCGGCTCGAAGTGCAGGGCACGCTGGCGCGGCATTTCCTGCTGCCGAACCTGCCGGGCTTCCTCGCCGAATATCCTGACATCGAGATCAACATGAGCGAGAGCGACCGCTGGATCGACCTGATCCGCGAGGGCGTCGATTGCGTGCTGCGCTTCGGCCAACTGACCGACAGCGACATGATCGCGCGGCAAGTGGTGATGCTGGATCGGCTGACCTGCGCCGCGCCGAACTATTTCGCGCGCTACGGGACGCCGACCGATCCGCTCAAGCTCGACGGCCACTGCATGATCGGCATTCGCTCGCTGACAACGGGACGGCTGCGTCCGATGGAGTTTTTGATCGACGGCGTGCTGAAGGAATTTCCGCTGCCCGCCCCGATGTCGATCACCGGGCCGGAAAGCTATCTGGCGACGGCCAAGCTCGGTCTCGGCCTGGTGCAGGTGCCGCGCTTTCACGCCGAGGCCGATTTGGCGCAGGGAACACTGGTCGAGGTGCTGCAGCACTGCCGGCCGCCATCCGTGCCGGTGCACTTGCTCTACCCCCGCAACCGCCAGCTCTCGCCGCGCGTCCGCGTCTTCATCGACTATGTGATGCGGGCGTTTGGGCAGGGGTGATTGATCGCCGGAACCAGCACCGCGTCAACGACGTTATCCGGCCAACACCGGAGGATATGCGATGCGAGTGTTTCTCGGAATGATTCTTGGCGCGCTGCTCTTGGTTTGCGGCGTCTACGTTCATGATTCCATGCAGTCGACGGACAGGCAGGTTGCGGAAGAGAATCGCAATATCGTCAATTGGGATGTCGCAGCCCATGACTGGAATGCGCTGAAGACGCGCGCTCATCAGGAGTGGACAAAGGTCGCCGCAAAGTGAGGCTATCGCGCCCGTCACATCCCGAGCGCTGATGTCGCCAATGCGGCGGCGAAGCCGGCACCGAGAGCGGCCCATTCCCGGTCGGTGACGGCCATCGTCGCTACGGCAACGATGATGCCCACAAGAGCCGTCAGCCCGCTCGACAGGCAGCCGCCGACGATGAAGGCGACGAAGAGATTGCCGGGCGCGAGGCGCAGGAAACGGGCCGTGATGCCGTCGTCGCGCAGCGAGGCGGCAACGACATATCCGCCGGCGCGCATGGCGTAGCACGTCACGCCCAGGATGAAGATGACGCCGAACACCGTGAGATCGTCATTCATCGGTCCGCCCCATCATGCTCACCAGCGTGCCGCATCCGCCGCCGATCAACATCGACCAGCTCGGCCCGACCAGGCGCGCGACCAGGAGGGCCGTGAGGGCAGAGACCAGCCATGGCCAGACGGTTTTGGTCTTCTTCCACTGGCTCGGCAGCAGGGTCGCGATGAACATCGTCGGCAGCAGCGCGCCGGCGAGGCTGAGCGGGCCGCTTGCCGCAAGCGGCGCGGCATAGGCCAGCGCGGTGCCGCCGCTCCATCCGACCGCCATCGGAATGCTCGCTCCCAAGAGATAGCCGGCGTCCGGCCCGTTGCGCTCGGCATCCGAGCTCGTCATCAGCCACGACGCATCGGCCAGCAGAAACAGCGTCGGCAGCATCTTCCGGGCCGGCAGGCTGCCGAACAGCTGGCGCAAATGCGCGCCCATCAGTAGATATCGCGAATTGGTGGCGATGCAGGCGACCACCATAGCGAACACCGGCAACGGATTGGCCCACAGGCTCAGCGTGATCGCTTGCGCGGTGGCCGAGTAGACCAACAGGCTGAACAGGACCGCTTGCGGCGCGCCAAGCCCGAGCCCCTTGTAAGTCAGTCCCATCACGAGGCCGGCGGCGCCGTTGCTGAGGAGGAAGGGCAGCGCCGCGACCAGGCCGCGCCGGAATCCGGCGGCCGTCATGGTAGGAGCGCGAGACGAAGCCTGAACACTTGTAATGGTCATGAGCATTAGATTAGACTTTGTGAGAGGCCGTCATGTCAAGGGACCCCGCGCGGGCAGCGACGCAATTCTTCGGCGGACGCGTCTGCCTTGATTTTGCCAACACGCTCGACTGGCGCACCTCGGACGAGCCGCAGGAGCTGATCCCGGACTATGCGTCCTGGCTCGCATGGAGCGAGCGCCGCGGGACGCTGCCGCAGGCCGCGATCAGGAAGCTGAAGCCGCGCGCGGCAAGCCGCGAAGCCGAGGCCACGCTGCAGCAGGCTTACGCGCTCCGTCGCGACATCTGGTCGGTGTCGGATGCGCTGCGCGGCGGCGGCCATGCCGAGCTTCGTCTCGTCAATCAGATGCTGTCGGCTGCTCCCCGGCAGCCCGAGCTGATGCGGCAGGACCGCGGCTACCGCCATGCACTGGCGGGGACCGACATCAACGAGCCGCTATGGCCGGTGCTGTGGTCGTTGACGGCGCTGCTGGCGTCCGACGATTCGCGGCGCATCGGCTGCTGCGAGGCCGAAGGCTGCGGCTGGTTCTTTGTCGACGAAAGCCCGAACCGCACCCGCCGCTGGTGCTCGAGCGAGGTCTGCGGCAACCGCGAACGCGCGCGGCGCGCCTATGCGAAGCGCAAGGGCTCGACCTGAGCCCTAATTCTTCTCGATCTTGCGGCCCATATTGGCCTTGCGGGCGTCGGCGATCACCTGCTCGAACTGGTCCATGCTGAGCACGCCGGGCACGCGGTATTTGCCGACGATGAAGGAAGGCGTGCCGTTGAAGCCGAACGCTTCCGCCTGATCGTTGTTGCGCGCGAGCACAGCATCGATCGCCTGCGCGTTGGCGTCGAGATCCTTCTTCAGGCGGTCCATGTCGAGGCCGGCGCCCGACAGCAACTCTGCGATGCGCGGCTCGGTGATGCGCGAATTGACGCCCATCATCGCGTCATGCGCTTCATGGAATTTGTTCTGATATTTGGCCGCCTGTGCCATCCGGGCCGCGACCTTCGACACCGGCCCGAGGATCGGCCAGTCCTTCTGCACCAGGCGGACCTTGCCGTCGTCCTGGATCACCTGGCGCAGTTCCGGCTCGAGCTTGCGGCAATAGGGGCAGTTGTAGTCGAACCACTCGACGATGGTGATATCGCCCTTGGGATTGCCGACCACCGGAATGTCGGGATCGCGCAGCACCAGCGCCTCGGTCAGGACCTTTTCTTCCTCCTCGGCGCGCGCCCCTCGCGCGGCCAGCAGCGCGATGCCGGCGCCCAGCAGGCCGAGCGCGCCGCGGCGGGTGGGAGCGAAATCGCCCCTCGATGGTTTCAACTGGTTCATATCCGGCTTTCGCGCTTGTCCCTCGCCTGCTCTACGCTCAGGACACGTTGATGTTACGCATCAGCATATAGATCGCCACGACGATAATGACAGTCGCAAAGACGATATTCAGGGCGCCGCGCCGTTCCGACAAATGCCGGGCGCTGCGTGTGCCCAACAGTCCTCCGGCGATGCCGCCGGCGACGAATAGCCCCGCCAGGCCCCAGGACACCAGCCCGGACCACGCATAGCTCAGCGCCGTGGTCATGCCGAAGGCGGTGACCGCGACCAGCGAGGAACTGACCGCGTTCATGATCGGCATCCCGGTCGCCAGCATCAGCGCCGGCACGATCAAAAAGCCGCCGCCGATGCCGAAGAAGCCGGACATGGTGCCGGTGGCGAGCCCGAGGCCGATGATCGCCGGCATGTTGGCCATCGAGATCTTGACATCGGTAAGCCCGACCCGCGCCCGGGTCTTCAGCATCAGGGCGGCGATCACCAGCATCACCAGCGAGAACAGCGCCAGCAGCTTTTGGCCCTCCAGCATCTTGCCGAGGATCGAGCCGCCGAACGCGCCGCAGATGCCCGACAGCGCGAACACCAGCGCGCAGGACCAGATCACGGTGCCGCCGCGGGCATGGTTGGAAAGGTTGATCGCGGCATTGGCCGCGACCGCGATCGCCGAGGTGCCGATCGCGACATGCGGTTCGGGCACACCGACCACATAGACCATCAGCGGCACGGCCAGGATCGACCCGCCGCCGCCGACCAGGCCCAGCGAAAATCCGACCAGCATGCCCGATGCCAGTCCAAGCACACTCTGCGTTGCGGAGAAGATCAAGGGGAACAGACTCGCGTTTGAGGCCGCGACCCTAGAAGAATTTGCTGCCGGATGCCATGCTCACAGCACAAAACTGCACTGCAACTGGACGTCAACGCACCAAAAATGTCACGGCGAGCGGCACCAGCAGCGCGGTGACCAGCGCATTCAGGCCCATCGCGATGCCGGCGAAGACACCGGCGATCTCGTCGACCTGGAAGGCGCGGGCGGTGCCGATGCCGTGCGCGGCGATGCCGGCGGCAAAGCCGCGGGCGCGGAAATCGGTGATGCCGAACCGGTTCATCAGCGGCGTGACGATGATGGCGCCCATGATGCCGGTCAGGATCACCGACACCGCGGTCAACGACGGATCGGCGTGCAGGGATTCGCTGATCCCCATCGCGACACCGGCGGTAACCGACTTCGGCGCCAGCGACAGCACCACGTCGCGCGGCAGGCCGAAGGCCTCGGCCAGCAGCACCACCGAGACGATCGCGGCGAGTGAGCCGATCACCAGCGCGATCAGCATCGGCAGGATCGCCGCCGCAACCATCTTGCGGTTCTCGTAGAGCGGTACCGCGAGCGCAACCGTTGCCGGTCCGAGCAGGAAATGCACGAACTGTGCCCCGGCAAAATAGGTGGTGTAGGAGGTTTTGGTCGCGAGCAGGAACATGCCGATGATCCACACCGAATGCAGCACCGGATTGGCGAGCGGATGGCGTTCGGTCTTGAGCGACACCGCGTCGGCGACCGCATAGGTCGACAGCGTCACCGTCAGCCAGAGCAGCGGCGACTGCGAGAGATAGACCCAGAGCGAGAACGGATTGTCGCTCACGGCGTCTCGTCCCGGCGCGCGAGCACGCGGCTCACCACCGCGAAGGTCGCGACCGTCACCAATAGCGTGATGACGACCGAGATCGCGAGCACCGCGACGATGGCGATGCCGTGCGCGGCGATCAGATCGAGCTTCTGCACCACGCCGACGCCGGCGGGGATGAACAGCAGCGAGAGATTGGCCAGCATGCCGCGGCTGGCGCTCTCGACGCCGTCATTGCCGAGCGGCCCGCGTGCCAGCAGCGGAAAGCGGTCGCGCGCCAGCAACAGGACGAGCAGCAGGACCAACCCGACCACCGGGCCGGGCACCGGCACGGCAAGCGCGCGCACGATGACCTCGCCGACGAGCTGGCAGAGCAGGATCAGGCTGAGGCTGGCGATCATGATGAGGCGGGCGCGTGGGGCATGCGCCTATCAGGTCGGCGCGCGTGAGGCTTGTCAATGCTCGTCGCTATCGGCGCGCCGCCGCCAGCCCCGTCATCCTGAGGTGCGAGCGGAGCGAGCCTCGAAGGATCGACGGCCACCAGCCGGGCCGATTCATCCTTCGAGGGCCGCTGAAGGAGCGGCCACCTCAGGATGACGGGGATAGAGTTGCGCGTACCCCTCTTCTACTCCCGCCGCTGCAGCGCCATCAGCGTGCCGGTCATGGTGGCGACCAGCGTCTCCGCGCCGTCCTGCACAGCAAAGGCCTGGGCGTCGCAGACGGTCAGCGTGCGGCCGGGCTTGACCACGACGGCGCGGAACACGAAACGCTCGCCCTTGGCCGGCGCCAGCAGATTGGTCTTGAACTCCACGGTGAGGATGTCGGTGCGTTCAGGCATCAGCGTGAAGGCGGCCATGCCGCAGGCGTTATCGAGGCCCGCGGTGATGACGCCGGCATGGACGAAGCCGTGCTGCTGGCAGAACTCGGCCGCATAGGGCATCGCGAGATCGGCCTCGCCCGGCTCCATCCGCGCGACCGAGACGCCGAACGTCTGCATCGCGCGCTGGCGCTCGAACATTGCGTTCGCAGCGGCGCGGTAATCGGGATTCTTCGGCTCGAAACGGGGCATGGCGGTCACACGGTTGCGGGTTCGGCAGGCACGAGGTGCGGCATCGCCGCGTAGCGGATCGCCGGCGCGAACGGCGTCGATTTGCGCGCGGCGCGGTCGATATGCACGGCCGTGATCTCGCAGGTCGCGGCGAGGTCGCCGGTCTCCGCATTGCGCATCTCATGCAGGACGCGGATCGACTTGTCGCGAAATTCGGCAAGGCTGCTCCTGACCTCGACGAGGTCACCGGCCAACAGCTCGCGCTTGTAGGAGATGTTCTGCTGCACGGCGGCCATGCCGCGGCCGGACTCGCGCAGATAGCTTGGCGTCAGCCCGAGGCGCGCGAACATGTTCCAACTCGCCTCGTCGAACTTGCCGACATACCACATCACGTTCATGTGGCCGATGTGGTCGCAATGCCAGGGGTAGACCGTGCCGCGATAGGTCGCCTCCTCCATCGTGCCGCTCCTGTTTCTCGTCTGATTTTCATTTGCGATACGGTAGCGTATCACCAGGCAAGCAGGCTAGCAATACGGTACCGTATCGAGGGTGCATGAAAGACTGGATGACCGAGAGCAAGGGTGACGTCTGGGTCGCGGCCGGCTTTGCCGAGCTCGCGCATTCCGGCATCGACGGCGTGCGGGTCGAGGTGCTGGCGAAGAATCTCGGCGTCACCAAGGGCGGCTTCTACCGCCGCTTCCGCGATCGCGCCGCGCTGCTGGAGGCGATGCTGACGCGCTGGCGCGACGGCCGCATTGCCGCGATCGAGAAGCAGACGGCGCTCGACGGCGCGACCGCGCGCGAGCGGCTACGGGCGATCATCACGCTGTACACCGAACGCATGAATGCCGAGGCGATGGCGATCGAGCTTGCGATCCGGCAGTGGGCGCGCGGCGATGAGGCGGCGGCGGGCGCCGTCGCCGGCGTCGACGCCGCGCGGCTGAAAAATGTCGGCCAGCTCTACCGCGCCACCGGGCTGTCGGCCGAGCAAGCGGATGCGCAGGCGTTCCTGTTCTACGGCTTCCTGTTCGGCCAGAGCCTGCTGTTTCCCGACCGCGGCCCGCGCAAGCGCGCGCAACTGCTGTCGCAGTCGGCGGACAAGCTGATCGCGGAGAGCCAATAGAAAAGCGGCCGGCTCAGCGCCGGCCGCTCGGGAAATTCACGTCGAGGGGCTCAGGCGCCCTTCAGGTGCTTGTTGCATTCGCTCCAGTAACCGCCGCCCTTCTGGATCCACTTCAGGCCGCCATTGCCGCCGGTGGCCTTGTTGGCCTTGTACTGGTCGTCGCAGGTATGCATGCGCTGCTTGCCGGCGGATTCCTGGGCGTATTTGGGATCGACCGCGTTCGGGAATACGGCGTTGCCGGTGGCGGCCGGCGCCATCGGAGCCGGTGCCGGCGCCTGCTTGGCCTCCTTCGGCGCAGCCGGGGCGGGTGCGGCGGCAGCGGGCGGCGGCGCAGCGGGTGCAGCGGCCGGGGTGGCGTCGGCGCCGCATTGCGCCTTGCGGAAATCATTCCACTTCTGGCCGTTCAGGGTGCCGGCCGACTTGGCGGCCTGATACTTGGCGCTGCACTCCTGTGAGGTCAGGGCCTGCGCCGGCGCGCTCAGCGCAATGGCTGCAAAGCCCGACAGCGCAACTGCGCAGAACAATCTGGTCTGGATCGTCATCCTTGGTCTCCCTTGGGGGAAATGGCGTAAGATCATTATCCTAGCGCAACCCGCACTTGCGACAACGCGCGGGCGTGCTGTCCTGTCAAAATATTGTGGCGGGTGGAGTGCCGCATGTTCATCCACGGTTCAGCATCGCCGCGCAACGGTTCCGCTCCCTTCCCTACGAGGTGCACCATGACGAAGATTTCCTCACTTGCGACCGCAACCGCCGTTGCCTCCTTCCTGCTGATGGGCGGAGCCTTCGCGCAAACCACGGCGCCCGCCGCCAAGGACGCCGCCCCGGCGGCCGCGACCAAGGCGCCGGCGGACAAGAAGCCGCACAGCGCCGAGTCGATCGAGTGCTCGAAGGAAGCCGACGCCAAGGGCCTGCACGGCAAGGAGCGCAAGAAATTCCGCTCCGAATGCAAGAAGGGAAAGATGAGCGGCGGCGCCGCCCCGGCTGCGAAGTAATACTCGGACACATTGACGTCCTTCGCCCTTCCCGCCGACCTCTAGCACCGTCATGGCCGGGCTTGTCCCGGCCATCCACGTCTTCCTCGACGCGAAAGCCAGGACGTGGATGCCCGGGTCAAGCCCGGGCATGACGAGGCGGGGATGCGAAACATTGTGCGCCGGCCGAGTGCCGGCGCGCATTGCTGCAATCGCGAGATGCAATTGTCCCGCGGGTGCGAATTTGCCATAAGGCGGCGTGACCCCGATCCGCGCTTCGATGGCACCGGCCATTCCCGACCGCAGCAAAGTCCTGAACGGGCTCGAGACATCAGTCATCGGCGCCGCCGGCGGCCTGCTGTTTCTGTGGGCGGAGTTGCCGGGCGGCCTGATCTCGGGTGCGATGGCCGCGGTCGCAATCGCAGCGCTCGCGGGCCGGCCGCTGGCGGTGCCGCCGGTGCTGACGCAATCGGTGCTGCTGCTGCTCGGCATCTCGCTGGGCTCGCTGATGTCGCAGCAATTGCTTCAGCATATGAGCTCCTATCCGATCACGATCGCCCTGCTGGCGCTCGCCACCTTCTGCTCGACCTTCGGCTCGAGCTACTATCTGCAGCGCGTCCACGGCTGGGACCAGACCTCGGCCTTCCTCGCCGGCAGCCCCGGCGCGCTATCGCAGATCACCATCCTGGCCGCCGAGAAGGGCGCCGACGTCGCGGCGATCGCGGTGGTGCAGACCATCCGCGTGATCATCCTGACCGCGGCCCTGCCGCTGGTGCTGGCGCTGACCGGCATGACGCATGCCGCACCGCTGCCGCAACTGACGACGGCCGCCACGCCGCTTGGCCTCGCCGCCTTGATCGGCGCGTCGATCGCCGCCTCGCTGTTGCTGCGCTGGGTGAAATTTCCGGCGAGCTGGATGTTCGGCGCGATGCTTGCCTCGAGCCTGCTGCACGGCGCGGGCTGGGTCGATGGCGGCCTGCCACCCTGGGTCCGTAACGTGGCGCTGGTCGGCATCGGCGCGCTGATCGGCACCCGATTCGCGCGGATGAAGACCTCGACCCTGCTCAGCCACATCAATGCCGGGCTCGGCTCGTTCGCGATCGCGATCCTGATCTCGGCCGCCTTCGTCGGGGTGATCGGCCTCACGACCAGCGTGCGGCTGGCCGACGTCGTGGTCGCCTTCGCGCCCGGCGCGATGGACGCCATGCTGGCGCTGGCGCTGACCCTGCACATCGACCCGATCTTCGTCGGCGCGCATCATCTCTCGCGCTTCGTCTTCGTCACGGTCTCGACGCCGGGCATCATCCATCTGTTCGGACGGCCGCAGGACGACGTCGACGATTGACGTCGACGATCAGGGGTCACGCCCTCGCGGTCTTCACCACGCCCCACGCCGCGATCGCGGCCATCACGAGCGAGATCAGCACGTTGTAGCCGGCGAGCGAGATGCCGAGGAAGCGAAACTGCACCTCGTCGCAGCGGACCACCTTGACCTTGTCGAGCTGATCCAAGAGCGAACCGGCCTTGCCGAAATCCACCATCGGACCGGTGCAATCGGTCGGCCCCGGCCAGAACCCCCATTCGACACCGGCGTGGTAGGTCCCGAGCCCGGCATTGGCGAGCGCGGCGAGGCCGAGCAGCGCAAGCCCCGCGAGCAGCACCGGGCGCGGCGCGCCGCGGGCGGCCGCCAACGCCACCACGGCGCCGAGCGGGACCGCGAGATAATAGGCATAGCGCTGCTCGAGGCAGAGCGGACAGGGCAGGATCTCCAGCACCAGCTGGAAGAACCAGGCGCCGGCGAGCGTCGCGGCTGCGATCACGGCAACCGCCGCTGACGCGGTCAGCGCGGGGCTGCCGGCCGTGTGGACATGCGACGGCTGGGCGGCGGCAACGGTCACGGTGATCCTCCTGCGCACATGATCGGAACGGCCATCGTCTTATTCCGAGCTCGAAGCGGGTCGTATCGCGCGAAAATACCGCTGTCGAGGCGCGGGACAATCACTTCCGCGCGGGTTGACCGTGACGGACCGGCCGCTATAGTCCGCCGCGCTTCGCAACCTCGGCCATTTTCGCTGGCCCGGGCCACGAAGGCCCCTGTGGCGGAACTGGTAGACGCGCTCGACTCAAAATCGAGTTCCGCAAGGAGTGCTGGTTCGATTCCGGCCAGGGGCACCAACTAGGCTGTTCAAGCCCGTTCCAAATCGTTCGCAACCGTCCGTACAGTGCTCGGAAGCCCTTGAAAAATAGGCTCTTGCGCGTACATCGGTGTTCGTCACCGTTTGTTCTCGTCCGATCTCAGCCGCCGGATTTGCTGGTATTTTTGCTGGTATCGGGAGAACAAACGTTCACGGTGACCTTCGCTTTTCCGAACGAAGGAATTGAGCAGATGGCCGGCAAGAACGACGGCGCGTGCGCCAACCCCAAGCAGATCAGGACCGACGTCGATTGCCGCGCCGCCCGACCGAAATTCGACAATGGCGCGTGGAGACCCGCCAAGATTTCCGACGTGACCGGCGGCTGGCTCTATCTATTCGTCACGCCGGACGTGAGCAGGCCTGGCAACGCTGCCTCCAAGCTCTGGCGGATGGACTACCGTTTGCACGGCCGGCAGAAAACCTACTCCATCGGCCCCTACGGCAACGGCAAGGATGGCACGTTCTCGCTCGCAGACGCGCGGCGCGAGCGCGACAAGGCCAAAGACCTGCTCAAGGAAGGCAAAGACCCGAGCATCGAGAAGCAGCTCGACAAGCACAGGCAGGCCGCCGCCCGGCCTTTCGGGCAATGGGCCGATGAGTGGCTGGCGAAGAAGAAGGTCGAGAAAGTCAAACGCGGCAGGATCGTCGCGGTGCGGGACCCCAAGACCATCGAGGTGCTCGAACTGCGCGTCGGCTACGTCAAGGCGCGCTTCGGTAAACTCAGCAGACAGGACATCAAGCGTCCGGACGTGCTCGCTTTCATGCGTTCATATGAAGCCGAGGGAAAGCTGGAAACCCGCGACCGCGTGCGCAGCATCGGGGAGCAAATCTGCGATTATGCCGATGTTGAAGGCGATGGCTACAATCCATTCCGTAACCTGAATGGGCAGATGATTGCCAACATTTCGACCCCGCGTCCCGGTGTCACCGAACCACGTGATGTGACGCGCGTCTTCAAGCTCATTAGCGCACCGTGGACGAGAGCGAGGTTTGGAGACGTTGTTGGCCTTGCCTTGCGCTTCGATGCACTGACCATTCCCCGCCCTGGCATGGTCAATGAAATGGAGTGGAGCGAGGTCGATTGGAATACACAACGCTGGACTGTTCCAGCCGCCAAGATGAAGACCGGTTGGGACCATGTCGTGCCCTTGTCAAGGCAGGCACTTGCAATCTTGCGCAGCGTTCAGAAGCTGACCGGCCATCGCCGCTACGCGTTTTCCTGCTCGAAGGATGCGCCGCTATCAAACAACACGCTCAACAAACGCTTGCGGCTGCTTGGCATTGACACGAAGACTGATCATTGTGCCCACGGATTCCGGACCACCTTTTCGACCTTGTCTCACCACGAAGAGATCAAGGACGCCAAGGCATGGGATGGCGATGTCGTCGAGTTGCAGCTTGCGCATCTAGATAACTCCACCGTGGAAGGTCTGTACAAAAGGCACGGACCGCTCGCGCTGATCGGCTCGCGTACGAAGCTGATGCAGCATTGGGCTGATCGGATCGACGACTGGCTCGATCCCAAGAAGGTGACGCCGATAAAGCGCGACACGCAAACCTGAATCACTGTCTTCAGGCTTGGTTGCGCCTCTCGGCGGAAGTGCAGCCTTGGGCTCACAAAGTGGAATGTTGAAAGGCCCGCGCTGCCGGACGCAAAAACGACCTCTGTTGCGGAAGATCGAGAGCGGGATGCCAATCGTACCGTAAGGCGCGCGGTGCCCTCATCAGAATTCAAATTGTAGGTCAAATCGCCGAGGCGCAACCACCGATACCGACATTCGGTTCAAGTTGCGATCTGACCGAGCCCCCCGCCTTTCGAACGCAGTGGCCATCCTCTAAGCTATTGATTTCACTGATAGCAATAGGCGTTTCCGTCACGCTTTGTTCACGGTCGTTTCACCAATTCGTTGCGACGTTCTTGAGACCGCGACCCGTTGGGGCGGGATGGCACCTGCAACCGGGCATTCCTATGGAGCACAAGATAAAACTGTCAACCTCGACAGGGAAAAAGAAACATTCTCTTAAAAATGGCGACCCAACGCATCAAAACATCCAATGGTCGCGTGATCATCACGTAAGAACTTCCCACCCAACCGCCATGTGAAAGGCGGAGTTGCCTCGCGTTGGGCGCGGACGTCTCAAGTGCCCACGAGCGATGCGCCGCTGGCAGGAACGTCCGGTCAGGCGGCTCGCATTTTGGTCAGAAATTGGTCTACCGCCGTACGCAGCATATCCGACTGATTCTCCAACCCGCGCGCGTTAGTGAGAACGTCGCGGGCTGCTGTACCGGTGGCGGCCGCTGCGGTGCTGACGCTGCCTATATGGCCTCTGATTTCGCTGGAACCCGCGGCAACGGACTGGATGTTGCGCGCAATTTCGCTTGTCGCAGCACTCTGCTCCTCGACCGCGGAGGAAATGCTCAGCGTGATGTCACTCATCCTGGCGATCGTTTGCGTAATTCCGTTAATGGCGAGAACTGCGTCGTTTGTAGTTGCCTGCATGGTCTCAATCTGCGCGGAGATCTCCTCCGTTGCCTTTGCCGTCTGATTGGCAAGCGCTTTAACCTCGGCTGCCACGACAGCAAATCCGCGTCCGGCGTCGCCGGCACGCGCCGCTTCGATCGTCGCGTTGAGGGCCAGGAGATTGGTCTGCGTGGCGATACTATGGATGAGCTGGACGACTTCGCCGATCTTTTCGGCTCCGCTTGCCAAGACCTGCACCGTAGCGTCTGTGCGCTCAGCGTCACCAACAGCTTGGCGCGCGACCTCAGTCGACTGCAACACCTGTTGCGATATCTCCCTTACCGACGCAGTTAATTCTTCGGCGGCGGCGGCTACCATTTCGACGTTCCCGGACGCTTTTTCTGACGCAGCGTCGACGGTGGATGCGCGCAGACTAGCATCGCTGGCGGTCGTGGTCATAATATCCGCTGTGCCCTGCATATCGGCGGCTGAAGCGGCGACCGCACGAACGATGCCATCGACGCTTTGCTCAAAATCATTCGCAATGCTCTCCAAGGTGGCACGGCGCTCGGCAGCCGTGCGTCGTTGAGCTTCGGCCTCGACCTGCTCCAGCCCCCGAATGCGAATCGCGTTGTCCTTGAACACTTGGACGGTCGCGGCCATTGCGCCGATCTCATCTTTCCGACCTACACCTGGAATGTCCTGTTCGAGTTCGCCGTCGGCGAGCCGCCTCATGCACGTGCCAAGTACTGCCAACGGTTTAGTGATGCTGCGGCCGAGGAACCAGGCGATGACACCCGAGACCAGTCCGATCACGATGATGGCACCCCCGAGCGACCACATGATCGGTTGCAGCTTGGCATCAAGATCATCCAGATACGCACCGGAACCGACGAACATGTCCCATCCGGGAATCCCTACCGCGTAGGACAGCTTCCTGATCGGCTCCTTTTCGCCGGGCCTCATAAACTCGTAACGCAGCACGACATCGCCGTTCGCCGCCACGCCGTCCCGCAGTTCGCGGATCAGCGCACGTCCGTTGGTCTTGCCGTCAAGACGATTGACCCCAATTGTCTTTGGATCCTGAGAGGCGACCGCGACACCTTCCATCGTATTTGCGAAAATATAGCCCGCGCCCTTGTCATACGTCATCGTCTGAGCACGGCGGGAGAATTCAGCAATTGCCGCCTCTTTGGTGAGTTGGCCTGCCTCGACTTGCTTCTGCAAGCCTAATGCAAAGTTCTTGGCGATCTCGACGATGGCGCGGGTCTGTTCGACACGCGAATTGATCATTTCCTTCTGCATCAAATAGCCCGCAAGCAATCCAGCTGAGAAGAGGCCCAGCATCGAGATCGCAACTAGAATGCTGATCTTGGGAGTGATCGGCAGGTTATTGAGTGATTTCAAGGAACGTCTCCAAGGCAACTGCCCGGCGGGCTCAGGCGCATAGATTATTGCTTGTATACAAGTGATCGGTTTAGGTTTTGTTACAGCCGCTACAAGTCGGCCAACACTTGCGCCATGTTGACCAGGATAGGATGACGGAGTGCCAACTCCTTTCCACTGCGCATGCATCGACGAGATGAGCAGGTCGACAACCCTCATCTCGCCGGTCAAGCCCTTCCACCAGCGTCAAACGCTCGACACCGACGCAGCCTTCATCGTGGCCTCCGTTTCCGTGTCGACCTTGAAGCCCTTCGCGGACAAATCCCGGCCGAGGGTCTCGGGCAGCAAAAGAGAGGCGAGAATGAAGACGGCCGCAGCGGGAAGGGCCACCGCAACCATGCCGTTGAGAAGGCTTCCGCCGAAATGGGCGGCCGCAAGTGGCACGATCACAGGGGCTATGCTGCCGAGCCCGCGACCTCCCATATAGAATGTAGACACCGCTGTCGCACGCAGGTTGACCGGATAGAGCTCCGAGATCCAGACGCCCGTCACACCCAGCGCGACGTTGCCAATGCCGAAGCCGATGTAGAGCCAGAACATCGGCCACTCAGTCTTCGATCCCACGTAGAGCTGGCTCCCCCACACAGCCATACCGACCAAAGACCCGACCCAGAACAGCGCGGGCACGAGGGCTCCGAAGCGGCGGCCAGCCCTGTCGTTGAAAAAGCCGTTCGCGAGGTAGCAAATGCCGCTGACCACCGAGAGCAGAACGGCTGTCGTGCGAACGACATCACCTGGCGTATGCATATCGCGCAGCAGCAGTGTTGGAATAAAGGAGACTACGCTGTAGTAGCAGAGCATGTAGCTCATCAGCCATACGAAGGCGATGACGGTCTGCCGTGCCAGCCCATTGCGGAAGAGATCCGCAAGGGGAAGTGTGCGGGCTTCTGCGGTGACCTGACCGGCCTTGCGTTGCGCCTCATACTCCAGCCAGATCTTGGATTCAGGCATAAAGAAACGAATGAAGATGATCAGCAGGATGGGCACACCGCCACTCAGTAGGCCGATGCGCCAGCTCCACTCGTCGCTGAACGTCGCAATCAGCCAGATGCCAACGATTGAAGCCGTGGATGACGCGATCACGGCACAGCCTTGGAGCGCGGCCGCGCCCAAACCTCGGCTGCTCTTTTTCCAAGCCTCGTTGAAGAGCACCATGCCTACGCCATACTCGCCGCCAAGACCGATGCCCGTGATCAACCGCAGCACGGCAAGCGACCAGTAATTCCATGCGAATGCGGAAACAATCGCGGCAACGGAAAACAATGCGATCGTGAGCTGAAGCGAGGTCTTTCGGCCAAGTCGGTCGCCGATGACGCCGAATAAAGCGCCGCCAATGGCCGATCCGAACAATGTGAGAGCCTGCAGTGAACCGATCTCGGCGAGCGATAGCGACATCGACCGTTGGATCGCGGGCAAAAGGAACGGAAAGATCAGAACGTCGTAGAAGTCGAGAATGTAGCCCAGCATCGCTGAGATCATAATCGAATACCGTTGCCTCGCCGTGTAATCTTCCGCAGTTCTGATAGTCGTAGACATGTGGTGCGCTTCCCGAAAAGAAACTGGACAAGTGATGGTCGTTACCGAGCGCTTTCCGCGTCATTGGGAGTCGCAAATGCGGCTCCGGGCACAGATTTTGATGAGCTAGGCCTAGCGGCCCAGCGCTCTCAATTCCGGATAAGCAAAATCGCCTTTGTCGAGGATGTGGATATCGTCGAGCCACAGGCTGCAGCCGCGAAGCGGGATGTCCAAATGACACGGCGTGTCATTCGTGCCGCCGAGCTCCGTGTTCGGACCCGTCGAGAACAGGACGTTCCCGTAGAACGAAAGCGCATTCATGATGTGCTCCGACGCGAGTTCCTGGGAGGCCGCGATGTGGTGCCAGGTGGCACGCTCGTTCGATCCCCAGCCGATATGAGAGATCGCCCAACCGCGCGGATCGCCGAAACTGTCGATATAGCTTTTTATGAGGACCGCGTCGGTCCCCTCGCCCTTGAGATCGACGATGTAACCGTCCTTTACGGTCAAGGTGACCGGCGACTGGATATAACGCTTAAACGCGCAGAGGATATCACCTGGCATCAGCACCACCGTGCCGTTAACCTCGCCGTCGGTCGCCTGAGTGAAGGCAAAGCCTGACGGGAAGTGATCCCAGCGCCCGGGCTCATCCGTGTATCCGTATTCGGAAATGACCGGGTATTGCTTCAGGCCATAAGTTACGTCCGTTCCGCCCGGCGACGTGATCCGCATTTTTCTGGCTGACTGGAGAAGGGTTCGAGAGAGCTCGGTTCGCCGACGCAGATCTTCAGTCGGGAACATCTTCTTGAGGATGTGGAATGGCTCCATCACGCGCAAGATGCGCGTGCCAGCTTCCTGAATTTCGGCTTGCTCACGAGAGAATAGCAACCCGAGGAGATCGATCACCATATCCACGCGCTTGAGCGTATCGATCGCCGGCTGGTTGCCCGTGAGCGCATGCCGGCCCTGCAAGCCCGCGACCTTGCCCTGGCCGTACTTCGGCACATTCAGATGAAAGGTTGTTGCGCCCAGGCTCCGCGCGGCCAGCATGAAAGCGTGAGCATATTCCTGCTGATCCTCGCCGCCACTCAGGACCGCAACGACCTCGTCCTTCTTCACCTTGCAGAGCGTCAGTTCGGCCTTGAAGAGTTCGAGCATTTCAACATCAACGATTTGTCGGGACATCTTAACTGACCTCCTGTTTGCCGAACGTAGACACGCGATCGTCGAACCGATCGAGCGGTCGCGCTAGAAGCTCTTCAACGATTGAAAGGAAACCCTCGGTATCGTCGACTTGCATTTGGTGACCCGCGCTTTCCAGCGTCCTGGTCGCGATCGACGGCAGCAATCTGCGAAATTCTTCTTCATCTTCGGGCCGAATGACCCCTCCGCGTCCTGCAACGATCAATGCAGTCGGAACGCTGAGATGGGCGAGGTCGCGGTGAATATCATCGTGATGAAACCCCTTGTGGCTCTCGATGAGCGCTCGCTCGTCGCAGGTGTGCATCCACTCGGCCCGGGTGCGGATGTGCTGCTCGGGCCACCGTGGAGCAGAGGGGCTCCGTAGCGCCGCGTCCGCTTCTCCGCGCTTCGCGCTTTGCAGCAATTTGAGAAGCGGTTCGACCGGAATCGGATAGGCGCGACGTCCAGGACCGGAAACTGGCGGGTCGACCAGTATCAATTGGTCCATGGACGACGGCCGCCAACGCGAGGCGCGGATCCCGATGCGGCCACCCATCGAGTGGCCCATCAGCGTATAAGGACCCATTCCGAGCGCTTCAGCGAACCCGATGAGGTCGGATGCGCATGCGTCGAGCGAGTAGTCGAGATGCGGGCCGCTTTCGGAAAGGCCGCGACCGCGGACATCGAGCACAAAAACGTCGTGTCCGGAGCACAGACGCTCTGCGATGAAGGCCCATTGCGCCGCAGTCGTCGAGATGCCGGGGACAATGATGATCGCCGGCCCGGCTCCGCCGAACCGCAGGTAATGCTGCCGAATGCCGTTGGCTCGCACATTGGCGCCGTAAAGCAATCCGGATGTCGCGGCACTGCTCACGTCTGCTGATCCTTGATGTGGTCATCCGACAGCGCGCGAAGCCGCTCAATGGCGGCCTCCGTCGGCATGACATCCGCGTATTTGCTCGCAATATCGAACAGGTTAACGGCATGCGACGTGGGCGAGCGGTCGTAGACCGCGTCGCTTGGCACAATTGATTTGAAGTTCAACGCGCACGCATCCACGACCGAGGCCCGCACGCAGCCGCTGGTCGTGCAGCCGGTCACCGCCAGCGAGTCGACGCCGGCACCGATCAGATACGTCGCAAGCGGAGTGCCGAAGAACGCGCTCGCCTGCGTCTTCGGCAGGACCAACTCGCCGGGCGCCGGAGCCACCTCGCGAACGAAGTCATAGCCCTCGGGCGGGATCCGCATGATACCCGGGATCTTCGCGGAGAACGCGCCCTGGTCCTGGCCTATCTTCGGCGCAACATGCGGGAAGATCACCGGCCACATTTTCTCGCGAAACAGCCACACCAATTCGGCGATTTGTGCGATAGCATGCCAACCGGCCTCGCCACAACTGGTGGGGTATTCCTTGATCGCTTGGCGGATCGGCATCGGCCGGCTGCCGACCGAACGATATTGCACGTCGATGACCAGCAATGCCGGTCGTGTGCCGAATCCCGCCGCGCCACCCAGCCCGGCAAGGGCATAGGTCTCGCGCTCGTCCAGCGGTATCACATCGTCCCAGGGTTGCTTACTGCCAGTCACTGTTGCGCTCCAGCGGTCACAATCGTGAACATGTCAGTGAAGCGGGACGGCGGTCGCGTCGTATTGGTAGATCCAATCGTATCGCACAGCCGTCGCTTCCGGTGCCCATTGGGTCTTGATGTAGCCACCCGCCGTCTCCGGCTTGCACAGCGCCTGATTATGGAAAATCGGCAGCATGCCGGCCGCGGACTTCACGACCTTGGTGGTGCGATCGAGCCGCAGACCCTGATACGTCTTGAATGCCGCCGGGATGTCATCGGGATTCTTCCCGAAGCAGCGGGCGAGGACGGATGCATCCTCCAGGGCCATGTTCACACCCTGCCCGAGGTAGGGCAGCATCGAATGGCAGGCATCGCCGAGCAGGGTAATGCGTCCATTCGACCACGTACCCAACGACGGCCGCACGAACAGGCCCCACTTGTTCAAAGTATCCACGTTCTGGACCAGTTCGATGATGTCGGGATGCCAGCCCTCGAAGTCCTTCAGGCATTCCTCGACCGAGCCCTTCTCCGACCAGGATTCGAGCAGCCAGTCGTCATGGTCGACCTGGCCCGAAAAGGTCATCATGACCGTGTCCTGCCAACGCACCGGATAGGCCGTGACATGCGCGGTGGGCCCGATCCAGGTTGCCACTTCGGGTTCGCGCTGATGCGGCGCAAGGCGGTCGACCGGCACGAGACCACGCCAGGCGATGGCCTTCGTATACTGGCTATCGATGTTGCCGACGAGGCCAAGCCGGACCTTCGAATGAGCACCGTCGGCGCCGATCAGGGCGCGCCCTTCGACTTCGGAGCCGTCAGCGAGCTTTGCCCGAACCCTTTCGTCGTTTTGACTGAACCCGACAACGTGGGCGTTCAGATGGATGGCGCTCGGCTTCAACTGGCGTACGCCGTCAACGAGGATCTTCAGCAGGTGAGCACGCAGCAGCAAATAGGGCTGATTGCGCGCCGCGTCGGAGCTGCGGTTATAGAGGGGCCACCTATCACCGGTGTTCCAGAGACGGATCGAGCGGCGCTCCGCCGCGATGCAGTTCTGCTCAACCTGTTCGGTGAGGCCGAGATCCCGAAGAACGCGCACGCCGTTCATGGAGATCCAAAGACCCGCTCCCACCTCCCGCAACTCGGACGCTTGCTCAAACACGTCACAGTCGATGCCTCGACGAAGCAGCGATAGTGCCATCGCCAAGCCGCCAATACCGGCGCCGGCAATGAGGACGCTTGATTTACCGACCTGTTCAACGCTCATGACATCTCCAAACGATAATTACGCTATGTCGCAAGGGGTTCGGCGGCTCCTTCGGAGACTTGCTCTGCGGCAAGACTCCTTACGGCCTCGAAAATCTTGGTGTATCCGGTGCAACGGCAGAGGTTGCCGTGCAGGTAGTGACGGATTTGTTCGTCGGTCGGATGCGCTGTCGCCTTCAGCAACGCTGTGACCGCCATGATGAAGCCCGGCGTGCAGAAGCCGCACTGAAGGCCACCATGAAGGACGAACGCCTTTTGAATCCGCGACAGGCCGTCGGGCGGCGTAACGCCCTCAATTGTAGTGATCTCTCGCTGATCGACATCGACGGCGAGTGTGGTGCAACTTGAGATCGGCTCACCGTCGAGCAGAACAGTGCAGGCGCCGCACACCTCCATGTCACAGGATCGCTTCGTTCCCTTTAAGCCAAGGTGATCCCGTATAAGGTCGATCAATAGGGTATGGGTTGGAACGTCTATGGCGATCGCCTGACCGTTCAACGAGAATGAAATAGGCATCACATGTGTCATTTCATGCGCTCCCGCCTGCTGCGATTGCCTCTTCGGCGTTTCGCAGAAGTAAAACACCTGCAAGGTGGCGCTTATAGTCGGCCCCACCATGCCTATCTTCATTGACTTCAAGCTCATCCAGCGCCGTCGGGAGCACCGCCTCAATAGCCGGGCGAACTTCGGCGACGCATATGCCCTTGAGGGCGTCTTCAACAGCCTTCAAGGGCTGAGGTCGCGAACCTAGCGCTCCGACCCGCACACGTGCGCTTGTGATCGTCCTTCCGCCGACGCCCAGCGACCAGGCCATCGCGACGTTCACCGAGGGCCTCTCGCCATGCTTGAACCGCCGATAGGTCACTGGTCCGGTAGGGCGGGGAAACGCAATGACCGTTAGTAGCTCGTCCGGCGCCCGCACCGTTTCCAGTTCGCTCCGGATGAAATCGTCGGCGTTTACGACACGCGTACCGCTGGGGCGATTAAGCACCAGCCGTGCTCCCAAGGCCGCGAGCATAGTCGGCGGATCGGCGTGAGCCTCTCCGAAGCACAGATTGCCTCCGATCGTTCCGACGCTGCGGACCCTGATGTTCGCGACGTTTGCACTGAGCGAGGACAGCGCTGGCACGTACTCGCGGATAACAGGATCACTGGCGATCTTGTTGTGCGTACAGCGCGCACCAATTTCGATGTCATTCGCATCGTTCAGGACAATGCGGTCAAGCCCGGGGATTCCCTTGATGTCGATAAGCCGGTCCGTATGGATGACACGCATCTTCATTGCCAGCAACAGTTCGGTTCCGCCGGAGTAGAACATGCCATCGTCGGTTTCCCCGACCGCACGCACGGCGTCGACGATCGTCGAAGGTCTCGCGAATACAAAAGGTGAAGGCAACATGATCAGGCCGCGCCCAACATTTCTCTGAGCCGCCTCTCGAACTCCTCGAAATTCTGATCGACGCGACGCTTGATGACGCCGAACCCCATAGTTGCGAGGCGGCCTTGCACGTCGACCTTCGCGTCGACAGCGAATGTAGACCCCGCGCCTTCCGGCGTCACAGACACGTCGAGGATAACGGCGAGCCTTGTCCCGGTGAGTTTGTCTCGTCCCGTGGCGCGGGTGCGGACGTGAGACGGCTCCGTCACCGCCTCGACAAGGATCTCGGCCGGGACTTCGACCTTGAAAGGACCGATCTTCTGTTTGACCGTCGCTTTGTAAGTCGCAAGCCGCTCGATTTCCTCGACGTTTTCGCAGCCGGGGATGCAGCTCGATATGCGAGGGACGTCGAGCAGCGTGCTCCAAAGCTCAGCCGGCGTCGCTGGCACTACCATCGACATATTGAATTCCATGAATTCAGTTCCTCTTCTGCAGGGCTCGCCACACTTTTTCTGGCGTCATCGGCAGATCGGTGATCCGAATGCCGTAGGTGGAGAACAGTGCGTTGGCGATTGCTGGCGCAACGGGAAGGATTGCTCCCTCGCCCATACCCTTGGCGCCGCCTGGGCCAGGACCGTCGCCGTTTTCGACAAGAATGGTGTCAAACACGGCGGGGACGTCAGAGATGCGCGGGATCCAATAATCGATAGGCGTCGCGTTGATCGGCTGCCCATCCTCGAACTCCAACACTTCATAAAGCGCGTGTCCGAGACCCATGACGGCAGCCCCCTCATCCTGCCCTTCCGCGGCGACGCGATTGATCACGCGGCCGACGTCAGCGGCGCTGGCATATCGGGGGACACGGATCTCGCCGGTGCCTTCATCGACAACGATTTCAGCAAGGCCCGCGGAAGTCTCCCAGAACAGAGGGGACTCGGCCAGGGCGCCCTTCTTCGAGCGCGGCGTAATCGCGCCGCGGCCGATGACCTCTCCCGAGTCGACACCCAGCGTGCGGTGAAAAATCTGATGGAAAGTGAGAACCTCTGATCCGGTAGAGACACCCCCCTCAACAAGTGACAGGTTCTCCCGGGGAAGCTCCCAAACATCAGCAACCATTTCGAGGATCTGATCGGCTGCGTCGATTGCGGCATTCTCGACGGAAAGGCCCACGACCACGGTCGATCGGCTTGCGCCTGTGCCCCAGTCGTAAGGGGCGACGGCCGTATCGGTGCGCAAGACGGTTACCGCGGAGGCCGGCTGCTTCAAGGTCTGCGATGCGATGCGCGCCATGGCCGCGTGCGCGCCCTGGCCGACTTCAATGCTGGAGACCGAAACTAGGATCGACCCATCGATCTTAAGACGTACGATCGCGTTGCTGATCGGCGTATTGGCCGGATCGGTTGCGGCGACTGCCAGTCCACACGCCTGCCGGTTGGAGGCCTTCACCTCCGATGCGAACGACTGGGTCACCCGGCCTATCAGCTCGCTCATATCCATATCGAGCGCCCGCAAATCGGGGCGGATGCGCTCACCGCGGGACGCCAAATTCAGCAACCGAAACTCCGCCGGATCCATGCCGATTGCCGCGGCGACATTATCCATGTGCGATTCCTTGGCCCAAACAGCTTGCGGTCCCCCGATCGAGCGGAATGCTGCACCTGGAACGGTGTTCGTGTAGACCGCGCAGGCCTCGAGACGCAGATTGGGCACCGCGTAGGGGCCCATGATGCGATTTGCCGCTTTAGTGGCGACGGCCGAGCCTGTGTCGGAATATGCCCCGCCATCGAGCAGCAGTTTGGCGCTGTTGGCGAGAATCCGTCCCTCAGCGTCCACGGCGGTTCGAATCGTAATGTCGGCGCCCAACCTTCGACACGTGAGCATCGATTCAACTATGGATTGGGCAACGCGGACTGGGCGTTGCACCTTCCACGAAGCAGCGGCAACCAAAGGCTCGATCTTCACCGAGGCCTTGCCGCCAAACCCTCCGCCGACAAATGGAACGATCACCCGGACCTTGGCCAACTGCAGTCCGAAGAGGCGCGAGAGCACCTTCTGAACAGCGCTCGGCGTTTGTGCGCCCGCCCAGACCGTGAGGGAACCGCCCTGGAAATCAGCAATGACCGCATGCGGCTCCATTGCGAAGTGAGAAATGGCCGGGAAGGTGAAATGGTCTTCGTGGATAAAAGCCGCGGCTGCCTCAGCAGCGTCGACGTCCCCGACGTTGCTCCGGTAAGTATGGAATACGTTGCTGCTCTCGGTCGGCCGTGCCCCACCCCTGAAGTAAAAGTCTTCGAGGTTTTCGTGGCGCTCGTGGATGAGCGGCGCATCTTTCGCCAGGGCTTCCTGGATGGTCGTTGCGCGCGGAAGCTCGTCGTATTCGACATCGACTAGTTCTGCGGCGTTTTCCGCAATCTCGATTGTCTCCGCGATCACCACGGCGACGGGTTCGCCCACATATCGCACACGGTCGGTAGCAATAATCGGCCGGTCCTTGAGCACAACACCCCAGCAACCGAACGAAGCGACATCTTCGCCGATGAGCACGTCCACGACGCCGCCCATCGATCGTGCGGCGCTCGTATCAATCGAAACGATGCGGGCATGAATGGCCGGCGAGCGAACCACAAAGCCGTGCAGCATCCCCGGAACCGTCAGGTCGGTAACGTACTCAGCGCGTCCCGTGACCTTTTCAATCAGGTCGGGTCGAACGGAACTCATGTTGTCAATCGCCGACATACGCAAATCCGACAGTACTTTGGTGCGCCGCTCCGTAAGGCGAGAAGCAAAAGGCCCCGGGAGCAATCTCAGGACACTACGACATTTACCACTCGTATGCAAGCGCTACACTCGTCTACAAGCGCTGAGTTGGTTTCTTCCCGTGATCCGAGGCAAGCCGAGCGAATCGGTCTAACCGAGCGCTTGCGAGAATGGTTTGCCTCTTAGGCGGAGCGGATTTCCAAATGCCAACGACGGACGCAACGAAGGCGGCCACTGCCGGGGCTCTCAACGAAGCAAATCGCATTAAACAGGACGAAGTCGAACAAAGATGGATTTCCCAGGTCGGGAAATGTAGACAATCGGCCGGCACCGAAGACCTTCGGAGCGAAAAGCCTGGATTTCTTGAACTGAGGCAACCTACGGCAAGGAAGCAAAAAGTGGTGCAACCCAAGACAAAGCCGCGCGCGGCCGGGAAAGTGAAAGAAGCTATAGATTCGTACCGGCTGGATGACGCACCGGGCTTTTTGTTGCGAGTCGCGCTCCGTACTCACACGTCCATCTTTGCCGCTAAGATGATTGAAGAATTAACGGGGCCCCAATTCTCGACGCTAGCGAAATTGAAGGAGGTAGGTCCTTGCTCGCAAAACCACTTAGGACGGCTAATTCATTATGATTCGGCGACCATCACCGGCGTTATCAATCGCCTGAAATCTCGCGGCCTCATCAAGAGTTCCAAAGACCCTCTGGATCCGCGGCGACGCGAGATAGATTTGACCGAGAAGGGAAGACGGATAGCGGACGCAGCGATTGAAACTATTGGCGAGATTTCCGGCGAGACATTCGCTCCGCTGACCCAAGATGAATTTCGAGCGCTCACCGAAATCTTGAAGAAGATCATACGACGCTGATCAACCGGCTTCGAGCGGCACTAGATATCGTCAGCAGCCGAGAAAAAGGGCCCGGCGATCGCGCCGGGCCGAGTAGAGGGAGGAAAACGAAAGATCGCAAATCTTTCGCAGACGCCGAATGCGGAATTCGATCGCAGAAACCCAACGAACGACCTCCAGCAGCAATACTATCGTACATGTCAGACCGCATTTTGTGCTGAAGTCGGCACCTCTCCGCACCGTTTCCGGCATTTGACGGGTCGTACGATTTCGACAGCACGACAAAGAGCGCGCGCGAGACTTGGAAGGTCCCGATCACCAGGCTCCGCGCGTCCGGTAGTTCATTTCATCGCCCGGCTCCGATCTCGCATTGCCCGCACCGCCGTACCCGCCTTTGCAATTCAGAGATCCGAATCTCCTGCCAAGGGATGACTGCCGGTCCTCGTTGCGTCGATGAGTATCTATTCCTCTAATCTGCGCGTTGAATGAATCGTGCTAGTAACCCGAGGGGCCGTCCTCAATCGTCCCTACCTAGCGCGCGGAGTATCTTCCTTCTATAGCTCGCCAGGTCGAACAGGAGTCTTGGCACTCTTTTGAGCGCAATCGCCTTGCCCTCGATTGCGAGATGTAGAACTCGTACCAATCTGGCAAGACCAAGTTCTACAAACGCGAGCCGAACATGCGGATCGTTCACAATCCTGAGCTGGTTGTGTACAATGACGATGGATGCCGCGAGATCAGGTTTCCTCTCCAGAACGAAGTCTCGACATGCCGCGGCAAATTCCTCCTCTTGAACGCTCAAAGGTACCTTTACTTCCCTGCGAGAACTTCCCGCCATATTCGGGTCCCCTATGAACAATCGGCAGCGAGGCACCTGAGCCGGCTCAGGTTTTTGGATTTCTAGTGGCTCGCCCGCTTGGTCGGTCTCTTCGGACCCGGCAACACATCCGTGCAAACACCTTCATACACTTCGCCAGCCAGGCCTATTGTCTCTCCGAACGTCGGATGCGGATGGATGGTCTTGCTGAGATCAATTGCATCGGCGCCCATCTCGATCGCTGGGCAGATTTCTCCAATCATGTCGCCAGCGTGCGGGCCAACGATCACACCGCCGATGATGCGGTGCGTCTCTTGGTCGATGATCAGCTTGGTCATGCCATAAGACGCGCCCGAGGCGATCGCTCTGCCCGAGGCAGCCCACGGAAACTTCGCGGATCTAACGTGCCTGCCTGAGGAGGCCGCTTCATGTTCCATGATGCCAACCCAGGCCACAGGATCAGTGTAGGCGACGTTCGGGACGATCATCTCGTCAAATAAGCTCTTGAGCCCGGCAGCCGCCTCTGCCGCGACATGCCCCTCGTGAACCGCCTTACGGGCGAGCATCGGGTTACCCGCGACATCGCCGATCGCGAAAATATGAGGCAAATTCGTCCGCATTTGCCTATTGACTGCAACGAAACCTTTGCGTCGCATCTTACACCAATCTTCTCCAAGCCCAGATATGCGCTGTTCGGCACTCTGCCTGCGGACTGCTGGATCAATTCGTAAGTTCGACGCCCCGGCTTTGAGCTTTCAATCTGGACCGATACGCCGTTACTATCTGCCGTGGCGCTTACTATTTGCCGCCTCACTGTGCCCGAGCCGAGCATTGAGCTTCTGGATCAGTTGATCCGCGGCATCGGCGATCACCGTCCCGGGCGGGAAGATCGCCTCGGCACCGGCCGCGTAGAGCGCATCGTAATCCTGCGGCGGCACCACGCCACCGACAATGATCATGATGTCGTCGCGGCCCTGCTTCTTCAGCGCGGCTTTCAGCTCCGGCACGGCGGTCAGATGCGCGGCGGCGAGCGAGGAGACGCCGAGAATGTGCACGTCGTTCTCGACGGCCTGCCGCGCCGCTTCGTCGGCGGTGGCGAACAGCGGTCCGATGTCGACGTCGAAGCCGATGTCGGCGAAGGCGGACGCGATCACCTTCTGACCGCGGTCGTGGCCGTCCTGGCCGATCTTGGCGACCAGGATGCGCGGACGGCGCCCTTCCGCTTCCTCGAAGGCATCGATCATCGCCTGAACCTTCTCGACCCGGTCGCCCATGCTGGAGGCCTCACGCTTGTAGACGCCGGTGATGGACTTGATCTCGGCGCGGTGCCGGCCGAACACCTTCTCCATCGCGTCCGAGATTTCGCCGACGGTCGCCTTCGCCCGTGCGGCGTCGATCGCGAGCGCGAGCAGATTGCCATTGCCTTCACCGGCAGAGCGCGTGATCGCGGCCAGCGCGGCATCGACGTCCTTCCGGTTCCGCTCGGATTTCAGCCGCTTCAGCTTGTCGATCTGAAGCCGCCGGACATTGGTATTGTCGACCTTGAGGATGTCGATGGGGGTCTCATCCGTCGGCTTGTACTTGTTGACGCCGATCACCGCCTGCCGGCCGGCATCGATGCGGGCCTGGGTCTTGGCCGAGGCTTCCTCGATGCGCAGCTTCGGCACGCCGGCTTCGATCGCCTTTGCCATGCCGCCGAGTTCCTCGACCTCCTGGATATGGCCCCATGCCTTGGCGGCGAGGTCGCGCGTGAGCCGCTCGACGTAATACGAGCCGCCCCAGGGATCGATGATGCGGGTGGTGCCGCTCTCCTGCTGCAGGAACAGCTGGGTGTTGCGGGCGATGCGCGCCGAGAAATCGGTCGGCAGCGCCAGCGCCTCGTCGAGCGCGTTGGTGTGCAGCGACTGGGTGTGGCCTTGCGTCGCCGCCATCGCCTCCACTGTCGTGCGCATCACGTTGTTGAAGACGTCCTGCGCGGTCAGCGACCAGCCCGAGGTCTGGCTGTGCGTGCGCAGCGACAGCGAGCGCGGGTCCTTCGGATTGAACGGCTTGAGCAGCTTCGCCCACAGCAAGCGCGCGGCGCGCAGCTTGGCGACTTCCATGAAGAAGTTCATGCCGATCGCCCAGAAGAACGACAGCCGCGGCGCGAAGCGGTCGACGTCGAGTCCGGCGGCAAGCCCGGCGCGCAGATATTCGACGCCGTCGGCGAGCGTATAGGCGAGCTCCAGGTCCTGCGTCGCGCCGGCCTCCTGCATGTGATAGCCGGAGATCGAGATCGAATTGTATTTCGGCATCTTCTGCGAGGTGTAGGCAAAGATGTCCGAGATGATTCGCATCGAGGGCGCAGGCGGATAGATGTAGGTATTGCGCACCATGAACTCTTTCAGAATGTCGTTCTGAATCGTCCCTGAAAGCTTCTCCGGCGGCACGCCCTGTTCCTCGGCGGCGGCGACGTAGAGCGCGAGGATCGGCAGCACAGCGCCGTTCATAGTCATGGATACGCTCATCTGGTCGAGCGGGATCCCCGCGAACAGCGTGCGCATGTCGTAGATGGAATCGATCGCAACGCCGGCCATGCCGACATCGCCGCCGACCCGCGGATGATCTGAGTCATAGCCGCGATGGGTGGCGAGGTCGAAGGCGACCGAGAGACCCTTCTGCCCGGCGGCGAGGTTGCGGCGGTAGAACGCGTTGGAATCCTCCGCCGTGGAGAAGCCGGCATATTGCCTGACCGTCCAGGGCTGGTTGACATACATGGTCGGGTAGGGACCGCGCAGGAACGGCGCGATGCCTGGCCAGGTCTCAAGGAAATCGAGCCCGGCGATATCTGCTTCTCCGTATGCTGACTTGACCGGAATGCCCTCCGGAGTCACCCACGGATCGACGGAAACAGAAGAAGCGGCGACCGAGCACCTTTCGAAAGCAATACTTGCAAAATTCGGGATAACGCTGATGGATGACATCTGAGTGTTCGCGTTCGATTGTCGATTATCCGGAAACCTTCGGGTTTTGGATCCGGTTGTAAGCGGCATTTAGCGTTGCCAAGGCGTCGCAACTGACGTGAATAAAGCTGCAGATGCCAGCCCGCCGAAACGCGGCCTCGGATTGAGAGGGAAGTCCCGCCAAATAGATGTGCCTAGCTCCGACTTGCTGAAGCGCGTGGGCGGAGATTTCGGCGCGCTCCGCATAGATCTTATCGCTGGAGCAAAGGCAGGCAAGTTCGGCACCAGATCCCGTGAATGCGAGGGCAAGCTCGGCTGGGTCGGCGAAGCCGGCGCCGTCGATAGCCTCAATTCCTCCCGCTTCGAAGAAGCTCTTGGCGAATGTCGCGCGGGCCGTAAAGTCGGTCGGTGTGCCGAGATTAGCAAGAAACACTCGCGGCCGCGCGCCGAGTAGCTTCAATATCGCATCGGACTTATCGCGGAGCGATTCGAAGGGTTCCGCAAGCCGGATCGGCGGCAGTGCGTCGAATACGAATTTCTGATCAAAGCTAGGCGGAAGAGCCATCGGTCTTACGCTTAGTACCTCCGCTGCGCCTTCGCCAAGGTTTGCGAACTCGCTCACTCCGGTCAGCGGGTCGCTGCGTTTCGCGAGATTTGCACTGCGCGCTGTGCGTGTAGCTGTGATCTTCGCCTGAAGCGTTCCTTGCTGTAGAGCGGCAAAAATGCCGCCCGCATTTTCAGTCTCTTGAAAACTCCTCCAGGCCGCGTCGCAAAGCTCCGTTGTTAGCGCCTCAATGCCGCCAGCACCTGCGGCAGGATCGCTAACCTTGGCAAGATTGCTTTCCTCCAGCAGCAGAAGCTGCGTGTTGCGGGCCACGCGCCGGGCAAACGAGTCTGGAAGGCCGAGCGCCAACGTGTGCGGCAGAACTGTGATCGCATTGGCACCGGCGATTCCCGCAGAGAATGTCGCCAAGGTAGCGCGCAACATGTTTACGTAGGGATCGCGCCGGGTCAACATGCGCCAGGACGTGTCAGCCGCAATGAACAGCGGCCTCGGCGCCACACCGCACGCCGATTCGATGCGCGCCCAGAGGAGCCGCAACGCGCGGAATTTAGCCATAGTCAAAAACTGGTCGGCGTCAGCAGTGAGTCGCGCATAGATCATACTTCGCGCTTGATCCAGCGGAATGCGCGCCGCCTCCATAGCGTGCAGATATGCCACGCCGCAGGCGAGCACAAAGGCAAGCTCCTGCACTTCTGAGCCGCCGGCGTCATGAACGATACGCCCGTCGCTCGCGGCAAACGGCCCCTTGAACCCCAGCGTTACAAGCCCTTTGATCGTGCTGGCAACGTTCCGTGCGATTTCTTCCCAAGTGTATGGACTGCGTCCGCTTAGGGCGCACGCGCCCAGCGGATCGAGCCCAAATCGAATGTCGCAGACGGCAGGATCGAGACCGACCGACTTCACATATTCCGCAACATGGATCGCGGTCTTACGCCCGTCTGTACCAATTTGAAGTTCAATCCCGATGCCGGCATCAAGGTGGACGTCCTTTAAAGCTTTGGCGACGGCACCTGCCGTTTGATCGAGACCGAACCCGCGGCTGCAGTTGGCGCCGGCAAAGACGAGCGCCAGGCCCGTCGCCCCATTCTCCAGATCGTGAAGGGCCTGCCTATTGGCCGTCACCGCGTCTGGATGATCGATGCGCTGTATGATCTGCCAAGGCGCCGCGGGTGCCCGCCCGTCGACTAGTGCAATGTCTTTCGCGCGGAGATAAATCGGCTCGATTCTCAAGTCGTCGTACGTCCTACCAATCAGCTTTTCGAACGGCGCTCCCTTTAGCACGCCATCAACCAGCTTGCGCCAGTCCTGGCGTGAAGCAGGCGCAAAGCCCGATGCCAATGCCAACCGTTCGGTTTTCATCAAGTCCACCTAATCCCAAGTGACGCCGAGTTGCCCAACATGACTTCTGCCTGGAAGTAACCGGAATTCCTGCAGACAGGCTGCCCATCTCAGGTCGCCTCTTGCGGTTTTCAGGAAAACTCCAAAATCAGCGCGTCGACCGCGAGCGTCGTACCGGCACTGGCGTGGATCTTCTTCACGGCGCCGTCCTGCTCGGCGCGCAGCACGTTCTGCATCTTCATGGCTTCGACGACCGCGAGCGTCTCGCCGGCCTTGACCTCCTGCCCCTCCGTTACCGCGATCGAGACGATCAGCCCGGGCATCGGACACAGCAGCTTCTTGCCGGTATCGGCGGCCGTCGTCACCGGCATCAGCCGCGCCGAGGTCGCTTCCGCTTCGGTCCAGACATAGACCGGGACTTCGACGCCCTGATGCGCGAGGCGGATGCCGTTGGCAATCGGCCGCACCTGCACCGCGGCGAGGTGGCCGTCGATGGTGCCCCGCCAAACCGGATCGCCCGGCTTCCACGACGAGACCAGCAGATGCGAATTGCCGGCCTTGCCCTCGGCGTCGACGAAGCGGATCGCGATGGCGGCTCCCTCGCGTGCGACCTCGAGCAAAATCTCCTGCCGATCGAGCCACACCGCGCGGCGGCGCTCGCGCTGCACGACGCGGCCGCCCATCTGGCCCGAGATCTGTCGCTTCCGCTCACCCAGCACGTGATCGATGGCGGCGCCGACTGCTGCGATCCGCCGGGCGACCTCGCCTTCGGGCACGCGCACCGCAAAGCCCTTGGGGAATTCCTCGGCGATGAAGCCGGTCGAGAGCCGGCCCTCGCGCCAGCGCGGATGATGCATCAGCGCCGACAGGAACGGGATGTTGTGCCTGATGCCGTCGACATAGAACGAGTCTAGTGCGGTGGCCTGCGCCTCGATCGCGGCCGCGCGTGAAGGCGCGTGCGTCACGAGCTTGGCGATCATCGGATCGTAATGGATCGAGATCTCACCGCCCTCCTGGACGCCGGTGTCGTTGCGCACGGTGATGCCGTCCTTGCTGGCTTCCGCCGGCGGGCGGTATTTCACCAGACGCCCGATCGAGGGCAGGAAGTTGCGGAACGGGTCTTCGGCGTAGAGCCGCGACTCCACAGCCCAGCCCGTCAGCGTGACGTCCTTCTGGGTGATCGCGAGCTTCTCGCCCGCGGCGACACGGAGCATCTGCTCGACGAGGTCGACGCCGGTGACGAGTTCAGTGACAGGATGCTCGACCTGCAGGCGCGTGTTCATCTCCAGGAAGTAGAAGCTCTTGTCCTGGCCTGCGACGAACTCGACGGTGCCGGCGGAATCGTAGTTCACCGCCTTTGCCAACGCGACCGCCTGCTCGCCCATCTTGCGGCGGGTGGCCTCATCGAGCAGCGGCGACGGCGCCTCCTCGATGACCTTCTGGTTGCGGCGCTGAATCGAGCATTCGCGCTCGCCGAGATAGATGACATTGCCATGCTTGTCACCCAGCACCTGGATCTCGATGTGGCGGGGATCGACAATGAACTTTTCGACGAAGACGCGGTCATCGCCGAACGAGGCCTTGGCCTCGGCTTTGGCGAGGTTGAAGCCTTCTGCGACTTCGGACTTCGAATGCGCGATGCGCATGCCCTTGCCGCCGCCACCGGCAGAGGCCTTGATCATCACGGGATAGCCGATCTCGTCGGAGATGCGGACCGCGTGCTTGTCGTCCTCGATGACGCCGAGATAGCCCGGCACGGTCGAGACCTTGGCCTTGGCGGCCGCCTTCTTGGATTCGATCTTGTCGCCCATCGCGGCGATCGCGCCCGGGTTCGGACCGATGAAGACGATGCCGGCGGCTTCCAGCGCACGCGGAAATGCCTCACGCTCGGAGAGGAAGCCGTAGCCGGGATGCACGGCCTCGGCGCCCGTCTTGCGGCAGGCCTCGACGATCTTCTCGATCACTAGGTAGCTCTCGGCGGCGGCGGGGGGGCCGATCAGCACGGCCTCGTCGGCCATCTCGACATGGAGGGCATCGCGGTCGGCCTCGGAATAGACCGCGACCGTTTCAACTCCCATCCGGCGGGCAGTCTTGATGACCCGGCAGGCGATTTCGCCGCGGTTGGCGATCAGAATCTTCCTGAACACAGCTCTTCCTACAACGGAATGTGGTCGTGCTTCTTGGCCGGCATCTCGACCTTCTTGTCCCTAAGCATCTCCAGCGCGCGGGCGATGCGCTTGCGGGTCGAGTGCGGCATGATGACGTCGTCGATGTAGCCGCGTTCCGCCGCGATGAACGGCGACAGGAAGCGGTCTTCGTATTCCTTGGTGCGCGCCGCGATCTTGTCGGGGTCGCCGATGTCGGAGCGGAAGATGATCTCGACCGCGCCCTTGGCGCCCATCACCGCGATCTGGGCGGTCGGCCAGGCGTAGTTGAGGTCGGCGCCGATCTCCTTGGAGGCCATGACGTCGAAGGCGCCGCCATAGGCCTTGCGGGTGATGATGGTGACGAGCGACACGGTGCACTGCGAATAGGCGAACAGCAGTTTCGCGCCGTGCTTGATCAGGCCGCCATATTCCTGCGCGGTGCCCGGCAGGAAGCCCGGCACGTCGACGAAGGTGACGATCGGGATGTTGAAGGCGTCGCAGAAGCGGACGAAGCGCGCGGCCTTGCGCGAGGCGTCGCTGTCGAGCACGCCCGCCAGCACCATCGGCTGGTTGGCGACGAAACCGACAGTACGGCCCGCGATACGGCCGAAGCCGGTGACGATGTTCTTGGCAAAACCCTCGGCGATCTCGAAGAAGTCGCCCTCGTCCACGACTTTCAGGATCAGTTCTTTCATGTCGTAGGGCTTGTTCGGATTGTCGGGGATCAGCGTGTCCAGCGACATGTCGACCCGCTCGATGGAATCGAAGCTCGGCCATTCCGGCACGCCGTCGGTGTTGTTCGCCGGCAGGAAGTCGATGAGACGGCGCATCTGCAAAATCGTCTCGACATCGTTCTCGAAGGCGCCGTCCGCAATCGAGGAGCGCGTGGCGTGCACCGAGGCGCCGCCGAGCTCTTCGGCGGTGACGACCTCGTTGGTGACCGTCTTCACGACGTCGGGGCCGGTGACGAACATGTAGCTGGTGTTCTTCACCATGAAGATGAAGTCGGTCATGGCCGGCGAGTAGACGTCGCCACCGGCGCAGGGGCCCATGATGACCGAGATCTGCGGGATCACGCCGGAGGCGAGCACGTTGCGGCGGAACACGTAGGAATAGCCGGCGAGCGCGGCGACGCCCTCCTGGATGCGCGCGCCGCCGGCATCATAGAGGCCGATGATGGGCGCCCGCGCCTTCATCGCCAAGTCCTGGAGCTTTGTGATCTTCAGCGCGTGGGTCTCGGACAGCGAGCCGCCGAACACCGTAAAATCCTTGGCGAAGACAAACGTTTTGCGGCCGTTGACGGTACCCCAGCCGGTGACCACGCCGTCTCCCGGAATCTTGGTCTTCTCCATCCCGAATTCGGTCGAGCGGTGCTGGACGAACATGTCCATCTCCTCGAACGAATGCTTGTCGAGCAGCAGGTCGATCCGCTCCCGCGCGGTGAGGCGGCCGCGCGCATGCTGCGCGTCGATGCGCTTCTCGCCGCCGCCGAGTTTGGCACCGGCGCGACGTTGTTCAAGGGCTTCGATAACGGACATCGATTGGGCCAACTGATCTACCGCTTTCTGGCGATTGGAGGCAGGTCGGTGCAAATGCCCTCATGGACTTCGGCAGCCATGCCGATCGTCTCGCCGAGGGTCGGATGCGGGTGAATGGTCTTTCCGATATCGATCGCGTCAGCCCCCATTTCGATAGCGAGACAGATTTCCCCGATCATATCGCCGGCATGCGGTCCGACGATCACGCCCCCGACGATGCGACCGGTTTCGGCGTCGAACAGCAGCTTCGTCATGCCATAGGATGCGCCCGACGCGATGGCCCGGCCGGACGCGGCCCATGGGAATTTTGTCGAACGGATCTTCCGTCCGGATTCGGCGACATCACGCTCGGACTTGCCGACCCAGGCGATCTCAGGATCGGTGTAGGCGACATTGGGGACGATCTTCGCGGTAAAGGCCGCCGGCTTCCCGGCAGCTACTTCCGCGGCGACGTGCCCCTCGTGAACGGCCTTGTGCGCCAGCATCGAACCGCCGACGACGTCGCCGATGGCGAAGACGTTGCGCGCCGTCGTTCTCATCTGCTCGTCGACCTGAATGAAGCCGTTCGAATCGATGGCAACGTCGATCCGTTCGAGGCCGAGTTCGCTACTGTTAGGAACACGGCCGGCTGATTGCAACACCAAATCGTACGATCGTGTCCGTACCGATGCGCCTGTGGTACCGACCCTCACGCCGTCCGGCGTGATTTCGGCGGTTGATACGCTGCTTGCGACGTCGATATGCTCGAAGCGATGCGCGTTGCACGAACGCCAGATCTTCACCGCGTCGGCATCCACGCCCGCCAGGATATCGGGAAGCCTTTCGACAAGATCGATCTTGGTGCCGAGCGAGTTGTAGACGGTCGCCATCTCCAACCCGATGATCCCCGCTCCGATCACGAGCATGCGGCCCGGAATGCTTCGCAGCGCGAGCGCGCCGGTCGAGGTCACGACCCGCTCATGCTTGGGAAGCACCGCTAGCTGCACCGCGCGCGAGCCCGTGGCGATGATGCATTGACCAAATTCAATTTGCTGCGAGCCTGCCCCCTCACCGACAATCTCGAGCCGCGTGGCGGAGGCGAATTTCGCGATGCCGCGGATCACCGTGACGCGGCGCGCTGCTGCCATCTGGCTCAGCCCATCCGTCAGCTTCTTGACAGTGCCGTGCTTGAAGGCGCGCAGCTCCTGCAGATCGATCTGCGGCGCGGCGAAGCGAATGCCCTTGTCCGCGATCCGTTCGGCTTCCTCCTTGACGGCCGCAACATGAAGCAGCGCCTTCGACGGGATACATCCAACGTTCAGGCAAACTCCGCCCAAGGTGCCGTAGCGTTCGATGATCGCGGTGTTCAGTCCAAGGTCTGCGGCCCGAAACGCTGCTGAATAGCCGCCCGGCCCGCCTCCGATCACGACAAGATCGTAGCGCGTATAATCTGTTGCGCGCTGGCCAACATCCTGATCCGCTGAGATCGTCTCGCCTTGCGCGCCCGCTTCGTCCGACGCCGACGCCGTGCCAATCATGGAGCCTTGAGACACCTTGTCTCCAACACGCAGCGACATGCTCGTGATCACCCCTGCGATCGGCGACGGAATCTCCAGCGTGGCCTTGTCGGATTCCACTGTGATCAACGCCTGCTCTCGCACGACGACGTCGTCCGCCCTGACGTGGACCTCGACGACCTCGACGTCTCGAAAATCCCCGATGTCGGGGACCCGGATTTCCTCTGTCCGCATCTGCGTCACAACGCGAAGCGCCGCAGATCGGAGAGCACCGACGCGACGAAGCCCAGGAACCGGGCCCCAGCCACGCCGTCGACGACCCGGTGATCCCACGACAGACTCATCGGAAGGATGAGGCGCGGTTCAAACTCGCGGCCGTTCCAGACCGCCTCGGTGGCGGCCCGCCCGGCGCCGAGGATCGCCACCTCGGGCGCGTTGATGATGGGCGTAAATCCCTGACCGCCGATGCCTCCGAGAGACGACACCGAGAAACAGCCGCCCTGCATGTCGCCCGACGCGAGCTGCCCCGCGCGCGCCTTGTCGGCGAGCGAGCGCATCTCCGCGGCAATTTGCCGAAAGCCCTTCTTATCGCAGTCCCGGATCACCGGCACGACCAGACCTCTCGGCGTGTCGACAGCGACGCCGATGTGGACATAGTGCTTGAGGATCAACTCATCGCCATCGAGCGACGAATTGAAGCGCGGGTATTTCTGCAGCGCCAAGGCCGCGGCCTTGATCAGCAGCGACACCATGGTGAGCTTCGCCGTGTCCTTCGCGGCCTCGGCATTGGCGAGTTGACGAAAGGCTTCGGCGTCGGTCACATCCGCTCTGTCGAAATTCGTTACATGGGGAATGACGCTCCAGTTGCGCGAGAGGTTCGTACCGGTCAGCTTCTGGATCCGTGTCAGCGGCAGGCGCTCGACCGCGCCGTACCTCTCGAAATCCACCTTGGGCCAATCGACCGGGGCGCCGGGCTCAGGCGCCGTCGCCGGTCTCGATCGCACCAGTCCGTTGACGAAGGCCGCCACATCCTCGCGCAAAATCCGGCCCTTGGGGCCTGTGGGCACGACAGAATCCAGCGTCACGCCGAGCTCACGCGCCAAAGCGCGGACCGACGGCGATGCATGCGCCGCCCCGCTAAGCTGCGGCTGCTGTGCACGTGCTCGCGAGTCATCGACTGGAGCCACGGGCGCCGGCCGTAACAGCGTCTCCTGCTGCGAGATCCGTTGCTCCACCTGCGGTGCCGACGCAGTCGCCGGCGGAGGCGCGGTGGATTCGCCGCGCCCTTCGAGGACCATCAGAACCGAACCTTGAGAAACCCGCACCCCGACGTCGATCATCAGTTTGGCCACCGTGCCTGCGGCCGGGGATGGCACCTCCATCGTCGCCTTGTCGGACTCGATCGACAGCAACGGCATGTCGATCGTGACCTCGTCGCCGACCGACACATTGATTTCGACTACCGGAACATCCTTGTAGTCCCCAATATCTGGCAGAACGACTTCAATTGAACGAGACATGCGCGCTCCGCCCTCTCTTAGCGCGACCAAGGCGATGCAACGCCGGTCGGCAATTCGTAGCTGGCGATGGCTTCGGCGACCTGCTCACGCGCCACTTGACCCAATTTTGCCAGCGCCGACAGCGCCGCAACGACGATCTGCTTGCGATCGACCTCGAAGAACGATCTCAGCGCGGCGCGTGTATCGCTGCGCCCGAAGCCGTCGGTGCCTAGGACCGTATAGGGCGCCTCGATGTAAGAACCGATCAGTTGCGGATACGCCCGGACATAATCCGATGCCGCGACGATCGGCACCTTGCCGCCGAGGCATTGTACGACGTGGCTCTCGACCGGGGTCGACAGTGGCGAGAGCCGATTAGTTCGCTCCACATCGCGCGCCTCCCGCGCCAGCTCGGAAAAGCTCGTTGCCGACCAGACTTCACAGGCCACTTTCCATTCGCTTTGCAGCATCGCTGCGGCGGCGAGCGCCTCCGGGAGAATAGCGCCCGAGCCGACCAGCCTAATCTTCGCCGGCCCGTCAGCGCTCGGCAGAACCCGATAGAGACCCTTGATGATGCCGTCGCGTGTATCGTCGGGCATCGAGGGCTGCGCATAGTTCTCGTTCATCGCCGTGAGGTAATAGAACTCGTCGTTGCCCTGCTCGAGCATCGACCGCATGCCGTGATCGACGATGACGGCCACCTCGTAGGAGAATGCCGGATCGTAGGCCCGGCAGTTCGGAACGGTCGCCGCCATCAGATGGCTGGACCCGTCCTGATGCTGCAAGCCTTCGCCGCCGAGCGTCGTCCGGCCGGCCGTCGCCCCGATCAAAAAGCCACGCGCGCGCTGGTCCGCCGCCGCCCAGATCAGATCGCCGATCCGCTGAAAGCCGAACATCGAATAGTAGATATAGAACGGCAGCAACGGGAAGTTATGGATGCTATAGGAGGTCGCCGCCGCGGTCCATGACGAAATCGCCCCCGCCTCGGTGATCCCCTCCTCCAGCAATTGACCGTCGATCGCTTCCTTGTAGTACAGCATCGAACCGGCATCTTCCGGCTCGTAGAGCTGTCCCGCCGGCGAGTAGATGCCGACCTGTCTGAACAGGTTCGCCATTCCGAAGGTGCGGGCTTCGTCGGCGACGATCGGGACGATGCGCGGGCCGAGCGTTTTGTCCTTGAGCAAATTGGTGAACAGCCGCACGATCGCCATCGTGGTCGACGTCTCCTTGCCGTCGCCGCGCAGCGCGAACTCCGCGTAGGATTGCAGCGGCGGCACCGGCAGCGCCGCCGAAGCGCGTCGCCGCGCCGGCATGTAGCCACCGAGTGCCGCGCGACGGGCGCGCAGGTACTGAATTTCCGCGCTGTCTTCCGCAGGCCTGAAGAATTCCAGATCCTCGACTTGCTCGTTGCTGAGCGGCAGGGCGAACCGGTCGCGGAACGCATACAGCGCGTCGACATCGAGCTTCTTGGCCTGGTGCGACGTCATGCGCGATTCGCCGGCGCCGCCCATGCCGTAGCCCTTCTTGGTCTTCGCCAGAATGACGGTCGGCCGACCCTTAATGTCTTTCGCTGCGGCAAAGGCCGCGAACAGCTTCTTGAAGTCGTGGCCACCGCGCTTCAGGCCGTCGATATCCGCGTCCGACATGTGCGCAACTAGCGCCCGGACCTCGGGATCCTCGCTGAAGAAGTGGGCGAGGTTGTAGGCCCCATCCTTGGCGCCGAGCGTCTGATATTTGCCATCGACGGTGTCGGCGAATTTGCGCAGCAGCGCATGCTTGCTATCGCGCGCGAAGATATCGTCCCAGTCCGATCCCCACAGCACCTTGATTACGTTCCAGCCGGCGCCCCGGAAAAGTGATTCGAGTTCCTGAATCACCTGCCCGTTGCCGCGGACCGGCCCATCCAGGCGCTGCAGGTTGCAATTGACGACGAAGGTGAGGTTGTCGAGATTTTCCCGCGCCGCCAGGGCGAGCCCGGCGATAGATTCCGGCTCGTCCATCTCGCCGTCGCCGAACACACCCCAGACGTGACGACCAGCCGTCTGCACCAGGCCGCGATGCTGCAGATACTTCATGAACCGCGCCTGGTAGATCGCGCTGATTGGCCCAAGGCCCATCGACGCCGACGGCACCTGCCAGAACTCCGGCATCAGCCAGGGATGCGGATAGGACGACAGACCGGGGCCGCTCAGTTCCTGGCGATACAGCTTCAGATTTTCGTCCGACAGTCGGCCTTCGAGATACGCTCGTGCATAGACTCCGGGGGACGAATGCGGCTGGAAATACACCAAGTCGCCCTCCGACTCGGAGCTTGACGCGCGAAAGAAATGATTGAAACCGACTTCGAAAATCTCCGCGGCCGAGGCGTAGCTGGCAACGTGCCCGCCGAGTTCCCCATAGGCCTTGTTGGCGCGGACCACCATCGCGAGCGCGTTCCAGCGAATGATCGCCGTCAGGCGGGTCTCGATCGCGATGTCGCCGGGGTAGGGCTTCTGCTGCTCGAGCGGAATAGAATTGCGATAGGGCGAAAACGGCGGAGATTCCGGCAGAACGCCGAACTCCTTCGCGCGCCGATCGAGCGAAGCCAGGATGTAACGCACGCGCTCGGCACCGGCGCTGTGGTGGAGCGATCCAAGCGAGGCGAGCCAATCGGCGGTTTCGACCGCATCCTGATCGGCGTTGACGACCTTGCGTGGCGGATCGATGTGTGCAGTCATGCGTCGGGCTCCGAGAAAGCCCGCACTTGGTAGCATCGGGTGCTATGGCACGTGCTGCTGAATTCGGCCGCGTTCCGACGGATTGCCCGGCTCCGGCGGGACGCGGAGGCTCGCATCGCAGCATTCTCTGCTGTTGGTTTAATCGGGCGAGTGATCGAGCCGTCGGCCGCCTGACAGGTGCTCCCGCTTGGTCACGGCGCAGCATGCCGCATCGCTCGCGCTCACGCCGCAGTAGCGGGCATCTTGTCGCAGATCAGCGAACTCGACGGCTCGCCGCGACTAGTGACCTGACCTTTCAAAACAGCTAACCTCGGCTAGCAGCAGGATCTGCATCAAGGCTTGACTGACTTGACGAATTGGCAGGATTGAAATGCCGCCCGAGACCGAGTTCGATCGCGATTTTGCGCGAATGGATCTGCCCGATCTTCGGATCAACTATGATCCTGTCGATCCGGATCAGTTCGATCGTCCCGTCACTTCATTCTGTCTCGAAACCAGCAAAGACAACGACGACCTGCCGCTGCACTCACACCGCAAAGGCCAATTGGTCGTCGCATCTCACGGCTCGGTGATGTGCCGGGCGCCCGGCGGCTTGTGGATCGTGCCTCCGCAAGGCGCGGTATGGATCCCGGCCGGCGTGCAGCACAGCAATTGCGTGGCCGATTTCGGCAAACTCTACACAGTGTTCATCGATCCGCAGGTCAGCATGCTGCCGCGGACCTGCTGCACGCTGATGATCACGTCGCTGGTGCGGGAATTAATCCACCGCCTCTCGGTGTTCCCACCGCTCTATCCGCTGGAAGGACCGACCAGCCGTCTCGGCCGGGTTTTGCTCGACGAACTCGTGCAGATGCCGACGACGGATGAAATGTATTTGCCGATCTCCCCCGACGCCCGTCTTCAACACCTCGCGACCTCCTTGTTGAATAATCCGGGCGACCGCAGCACGATGGACGAAGTCGCCTCGCGCTACGCGATGAGCGAGAGTACCTTCGCACGCTTCATAGCCAAGGAAACGGGGATGACCTTCGGGCGCTGGCGCCAGCGTCTCCACATTCTGATCGCCATGCAACGCCTCACGGCGGGCACTTCGGTCCAAGCCGTGTCGCTGGAACTGGGGTACGAAACCCCCAGCGCGTTCATCACGATGTTCAAGAAGACGATGGGAAAGAGCCCTCGCCGCTTCCTTGCCGAGCGGTCGCGCCTGATTAATTCGGACAGTTTGCCCTAGCTCGCACGTCCCTGCCTGGGCACTTGACGACCGCGACCCCGCGACGCTTTCGCGGGGCCGCCCGTAACGACGTCAGCGTTTGCTGTAAGGCGCAAGCGGATACTCGAGCGACGCTTCCGCAATGGCCTTTGGAGCCACCACCCGAGGCCTGCCTTTCAAACCCTGCAGCATCACCATCGAACAGTGGATGTTCTGGCCGGTCTCGTCGAACGAGGTGTTGTCGCCGTACATCAGGATCGGCTTCATGTCGGTCTTCTTGAGCGCGCCGTGAATCGCCGCGGACTCCGGCGAAGCCGCCCGCGTCACGGCGTCTGCGACGATCTGCACCGCCTCGAACGCGCAGCCCGCATTGGCATCGAACCAGTCGTTCGGGTAGTCGGCCGCGAACATCTTCATGATCTTGTCGGTCTCGGCGCCCTTGGGATTGAGCCACAACGCCGACAGAACCGGACCGTCACCATACTTTCCGAGCGCGTCGTGATACGCCTTGTCGGACACGCCGTTGGAGTTGGGCGAAAACACCATCTTCGGGTCCCAGCCCTGCTTGATGCATTCGCGCGCGATCATGATCGCGTCATTGACGCGCGTGACTGAGATCAAAGCATCGGCACCTGACGCTTTCGCCTTGGCAACTTCCACCGACAGATCCTTGGCCTTCTCGTCATAGGCAACGTGCTGCGCGATCTTGAGCGGAACATCCACTTCCTTCCACGCCTGATCGATGCTGGCCGCCGTCGACTGCCCCATCGTGTTGTTGAGATGGAGAACGACGGCGCTGCTCGGCGGATCCTTCAGCGTGCCGAGCACGGACTTCAGTTCGGCCAACGATTGCCGCACGATGGTCAGCGACGTGGGGTAATAGCGGAACACCTGGGTGAAGCCCTGTGAAGTTACCTGGGTGGCGCTCGCGATGTGGACCACCATCGGCACCTTGGCGGCCTCGCAGGCCTGCAGCGCCGAAATGGTGGCACCGGAATCCCACGCGCCGATCAGCACGGTGCAGCCCTGCCGGATCAGGCTCTCGGCGGCAATCCGACCGTTCTCCGGACGGCTTTGCGTATCGGCGTGAACGATCTCGATGTCGAGGCCGAACTTCTCACGCGCGAATTTGGCGCCGAGATCGATGCCGCGCACGCAGGCCTGACCGGGAAACGCCAGCACGCCGCTGCTGGGCATGATCGCTCCGACTTTCACTTTCGTGTTCGCCGCAAACGATGGCCTTGATACCAGGCCTACCGCAATTCCCAATCCGCTTCCGACAATCGTCCGCCGCGTGATTCCGCTTCGCTTGGTCATCTCGATGTCCTGTTGCTGAAGGAGTGAAATCTTATCTCGACTGGTAGCTTCGTACGTTTTGGGACCGACCGCCGACCTCAAAGGCCCATCTCGGCCTTGATCAATTCTTCCTCGGTTTCGTCGTAGAGCGACGCGATCAGCGACTGATAGCGCTCGTTGATCTGCTTGCGACGCTTCTTCCGCGTCGGCGTCATCACGCCGTTCTCGAGCGACAGCTCCTCCGGCAGAATGCGGAACGCCTTGATCTGCTCGGCTCGCGCCAGCCTTCCGTTGGCCTTGCCGATCTCCGCCTCGATCAGCCGGTTGACGATCTCGGAGCCTGCCAGGTCCGCGTAACTCGCGATCTTGTCGTCGCGCGACTTCGCCCAGTCCATTGTGGCGGTGGCATCCACTTCGATCAGGGCGGTGAGATATTTTCGCCCCTCGCCGATCACAGCCGCCTCGGAGATGAACGGGCTGTGCCTCAGCTCGTTTTCGATCTGAGTCGGGCTGATCGATTTGCCGTTCGACGTGTTGATGATCTCCTTCTTCCGGTCGACAAGCTTGAAGGTTCCTTCCGGCGACACTTCGACGATGTCGCCGGTGTAGAGCCAGCCGTCGCGAAGCGCCGCTTTCGTCTCGTCCGGCTTGTTCCAATAGCCCGCGAACAATCCCGGTCCACGGACGATCATCTCGCCGTCCTGGAGCACGGCGGTTTCCCAGGCCGGATCCGGCAGCGGGACCCCGACGTTGCCGGCCTTCGGCCACTCCGCCATCTGCACCAGATTGGCACCGACCAGTTCGGTCTGGCCGTAGCACTCCTTGAGCTGCAAGCCCCACAACTGCCACAGCGACATCAGCTCGGACGGCATCGCCGCCGACGAGGTGAACGCGACCTTCAGTTCGTCGAAACCGACCTCCGCGAGCAGCGGCAGGAACACTTGCTCGCGGCAGGCCGCGAACAGTTTCGAGACGAAGGCATCCTCGTGGCCGCGCTGACGGTCTTCGAGCGCCCTGCGCGCGATCGTCACGGCAAGCGTGTAGTTCTGATCTCCCGCTTCCCCGGCGGGATGCACCTTGCTGAGGATCTGTGTCGCAAAGCGCTGGTAGAACCGCGGCGGCGCCATATAGTAGGTCGGCTTCACCTCTTTGATCGTCTGGGCGAAGTCCGCGGTCGTCTCGCCGAAATATGGAACTGCGTCGGCGATCAGCGGCAACGTGGTCGCCTGCCCGCGCGCCACAGTGTGCGACATCGGCAAATGCACGACCACCCGGTGTTCCTCTTCGCGCATGCTGGGGCCGAACAGGGTGATGCAATGAACGCCGGCGAGAATGGAAAGGTGCGTCAGCATGGCCCCTTTGGGGTTTCCGGTCGTCCCGGACGTATAGCCGATGCTGACGACATCGGACGCCTTTGCTGTCGCGCTCTCGTTCTGCAGATAGTCATGCGCATCGACATCGTGTGCTCCAACAAAGACGGCCAGCGACTTGATCGACGCCGAGGCCTCGCCGGTCCAATCCGGGTCGAGCACGATGATGCCGCGGAGCTGCTCGGCCCGACCGGAGGCGAGCACGATGCGAAGCTGCGGCTCCCCGCCGACGAACGCGAACTTCGCGCCTGAATCCGTGAAGCAGTAAGCCACTTCTTCGGGTGACGAGGTGAAGTAAACGCCCACCATGACGCCGCCAGCGCACATCGTGGCCATGTCGGCGATCAGCCATTCCTCGGACGAATCGCCCATGATCGCGACCCGATCGCCGCGCTCGAGACCAGCACGCCGCAGCGCGCTGGCCAGGTTCACGACACGCTGCGCATAGGCGCCCCACGTCATGGCGGTCCAGGCGCCGTGACGCTTTTGTTGCAAGGCGATCTTGTCGGGCCGCTCCGCGAGTCGCGCGGCCAAAAGCTGCACGACGGTCGTATCCGCCAACTGGGCGCCGGATGTCATCTCAGCGACGTTCATCTCAGCGCTCCGCGAAACGCTTGCGCTTGGCCGCGAATGCGGCAACCGCCTCGGCCCGCTCGGGCGACTTGAACGTCAACATCTCCAGCGCCGCAGAGGTGTCGAGCAGCAGGTGGGCGTACTGCTTGATGATCTTGTTGACGCTGTACTTGGTCCACACGATCGATTCCTTCGGCCCGCTTGCCAGCAGTTCGGCGTATTCGATCGCGGCATCGAGAACGTTGCCGTCTGCGACCACCTCGTTGATCATACCGATAGCAGCCGCTTTCTCAGCGGAGATGAATTCGCCGGTCATCAGATAGTGCTTCGCGCGTACCGGCCCCATCAGCAGCGGCCAGATCACCGCGCCGCCATCGCCCGCGACGACGCCGGCATTGACATGCGTGTCGGCGAAACGGGCTGTCGAGCTCGCATAGATCACGTCGCAGAACAGCGCGAGCGTGGCACCCAGGCCGACCGCGACACCGTTGACGGCCGCGACGATCGGCACTTCGACTTCCAGCATGTTGCGGATGAGGTGGCGACCGCTGCGCGTCGGGGACGGCAGCGTTCCCTTATCCAGCGACTTCTGATCGCCACCAGAGCAAAATCCGCGGCCCGCACCGGTGAGAACGATCGCGTTGACAGAACTGTCGTGATCCAGCTTGACGAAGACGTCTTCGAGCTCCTCGTGCATCTCCCAGTTGATCGCGTTGAGGATCTCCGGGCGGTTCATCGTGACGATCGCGACGCCAGTGGCGCGCTGCTCGACGATCAGGTACTTGTAGCCGTATTGCGACATTGATTTCACCGTTCGATTACTGCTTCTGGGTCCGCATCAGCCGGATCTGCCCGAGGATCTCCTCGGTCGGCCGCACGACGTTGTTTCCGTCGTTGAAATGCGGGATGACGTAGCGACCGACCATGTCGATCGCCTCCATGATCTTTTCGTGCGGGACGGAGTCCATGTGCAGCAGCACCTCGTCGATACCCATGGCCTCGAACTTCTCGATCTGACGAATGACCGTATCGGGGCTGCCGCACACCGTCGTGGCCGACTCGTTGACCAGATAGTCCCAGTCGTTGGCGGCGCGCTCCATCGACGGCACGCTCTCCCCCATGTATTTGTAGTCGTCGGCAATCGCCGCGAGACGCGGATAGGCATCGGTCGAGATCTTGGCATAGTGCATTAGCGGGCCGGCATAATCCGCCTTGGCCTGCTCGTCCGTTTTCCCGATGCCGATGAACAGCGGAATGCCGATACGCGGACGCTGCAGCGGTCCCTCCGCGTCGCACTTCCAGTTTTTTTGATAGGCGTCGATCAGCTTCTGCTGAGCTTCCCAGCCCTGATAGATGTTGCTGCTCATCACGGCGAAGCCCTGCGAGGCCGCCCAGAGATGACTGCGCTCGCTGGTCGCCGCGATCCCGATCACCGGATGCGGCTTCTGCAGCGGCTTCGGAACCAGCTGGCGCGGAGGGATCTGGTAGTACTTGCCGTCAAACGTGAAAATGTCCTGGCGCATCGCCGCTTTCAGCAGCGCCAGCCCTTCCTCCATCTGCGCCAGCGTTTCGTTCGGATCGACGTTGAACGCCCGCATCGCGATGGTGGTGTTGGCGCGGCCGCCGTAGAATTCCATGCGGCCGTTGGACAGGATGTCGGTCACGGCAAGCCGCTCGGCCGAACGCAAGGCGTGGTTGATGCGCTGCGGCATCAGCGTCACCGCCGCGCGCAGCTTGACGCGCGACGTCACCGCGGCCAGATAGCCGAACACCACTTCGGGCGCCGAGCTCGAGATCCCGCCCAGTGCCACGTGCTGCTCGGAGAGCGCGACGCAGTCGAAGCCGACCTTCTCGGCCAGACGGACTTCGTCGACTAGTTCGTGAAGCCTGCGCGAGTAACTGTGGCCGACCTGGGTTTCCTGTTCAGACCAGAACCCAAACGTAAGTGCCATGTCTCAATCCTCTTAGCTTGCGAGATGGCACAGGGTTTCATAGGCGTGGCGATATTTTCGCCCGAAAGCCGCGTTGCGTAGTAACGCTTTCCGAATTTTATGCTGTCAGCATTCGCAACATGGCAGACGCCCCGGGAAGCTTCGCCACGCAGCGGACGGGCTGACCGTCAACGGCGGGCGCTGGCGGCTCCGGCCTCGCTATCGAAGGTCTTGATCAGCAACTCGGCGACCGCCGCGAGGCACGCTTCGCCGATGGCGTAGCTCGAGCCGATCGGACTTCCGATCACGCCGTTCTGCGAAACCGATCGGATGCCGTTCTTCCACATCAGTTCGAGATCAGCCTCCGACAAGCCGCCAAGATGGCCCACCTCGAAGCGGTCCGGTCTGACGCTGTCGGGCCTAATGACCATCATCAGCGACGTCTCGGCGATGTCGGCGTGGCCGCCGACGGCCAACACGTCTCCTCCGGCTTCGCGCACCGCATCGCGCCACGTGTCGATCCATTTCGTCGAGTCGAAGAACGCCAGGATCTCGACATCCGAGGGGACGACCTCGCGCAAGCGACCGAGCACGTCCTTCAGGACCGGAAAATTGCCGATGTGACCCGAGTGAATCAGGATACGCTTGAAGCCGTGCCGCGCCAGGCTTGTGCAATAATCGACACAAATCGCTTCCAGCGTCTCCGGCCGCAGCGAGATCGTACCCGCGAATGGCAGATGGTGAGACGAGCAGCCGACCGTGATGGTCGGCGCCACCAGCGTGTTGCCGCGGCTGCGCGCGATCCGCTCGGCCAGAGCATCGGCATGATCCGCATCCATGCCCAAAGACAAATGCGGCCCATGCTGCTCGACGGCCCCCAGCGGGATCACTACCGTCGTGCACCCATCGGCCAGCGCCGCGGCGACTTCCTCGTGGCTCATCTGCTCCAGATAGATCTGATCGGGATATCCGCGCGTCATCGGCTCAGCCCTTACTGTTCTTTGACAAAAATCTCGCACGCGCTTTGGTTGAGCTCTCGGCTGTGACGTAGGCGTCGAGGTCGGCCACGGTCATTTTTTCGAGCGCCTGATCGCTCATTTGCGCGGTGAGATTGAGCGATCGCTTGATGGCATGGAACAGCTTGCGGTCTTTCTGCCGCAACACGCCGCACACGTCTCGCGCACGGGATGCGACCTCCTCGGTCGGGACGATCTCGTTCACGGCGCCGATCGCCACGGCGCGCTCCGCGCCGACGAGCTCGCCCCAGTACAGCAGCTCTTGCGCCGCCCGCACGCCGAGCTTTTCGACGGCCCGGCGCATGCCTTTGGTCACCGGCAGCAGGCCATGGTTGATTTCCGGAAATCCAATCTTGCACGCCGCATCGGCCACAACATAGTCCGCATGCAGCAGAAACTCCAGGGCGCCTCCGACCGCATAGCCGCGGACGGCGCAGACGATCGGGCCCGGATAGTTCTCCATCGCCACGAGGAGTTCGTGGAAGAACCGAATGCGCGGCCTCGCGACGTCGATCCCGACGACTTCCTTGATGTCGCCGCCTGCGCTGAAGAAGCGGTCGCCGCTTCCGGTGAGCACGATGCCGGGCGGATTCTCGTCGTCGGCAAGGCGCCGGATCGCCTCCAGCAACTCGACGATGAGTTGCGCATTCAGCGCATTGGCCGGCGGCCGGTTCATCGTGATCGTGACCAGGTCTTGATCACGCTCGATCAGGAGAGAAGTGGCAGTGTTCATCAATGAGACCCAAGCGAGAGGCGGCTGCAACAGCCGGGGAGCGGTGGACCGAACGGCAGCGCGACGAGAGCCGCAGCGCCCGACGCCTCGCCGAGACGGCGCGCCTCACAATCCCAGATAGGCGCGCTGGACATCGGGGTTCTCGAGCAGATCGCGGCTAGATCCATGCAACACCACGGAGCCGTTCTCGAGCACATAGCCGCGGCTGCTCAGCGCGAGCGACTTGGCGACATTCTGCTCGACGAGAAGGACCGTGATGCCCTGCTCGTTGAGGGATTTGACGACGCCGAACATCACATCGGTCAGCGCCGGCGACAGTCCGATCGACGGCTCGTCGAACATCACGATTTCTGGCTTCGACATGATCGCCCGACCGATCGCCAGCATCTGTTGCTCGCCGCCGGACAGCGTGCCGGCGAGTTGGTCGCGGCGCTCGCGAAGTCGCCCGAACAGCTGATAGACGGAATCAAGCGTATTTGCCAGGTCGTGCCTGGCCCGCTTCAGCGAGCCGCCGATCAGCAGATTGTCCTCGACGGAGAGCGCACTGAAGATCTGGCGGCCCTCGGCGACCTGAGCGATGCCCATTTCGCATATGTCCCACGGCGGTCGCCGCGAGATTTCGACTCCGTTGATCCTGACGGAACCGCGCGACGACGGCACGATCCCCGCGATTGATCGGATCAGAGAGGTCTTGCCGGCGCCGTTGGCGCCGACCACGCAGATCAGTTCACCCTTGCCGATGCGGAGCGACACGCCGTTCAGCGCATTGGAGCCGTCATAGGCCACGCACAGGTCGTCGATTTCGAGAAGCGCGTCGTCAGGCATGGAAACCGGCTCCCAGATAACTTTCCAGCACCGCAGGATCCGCTACCACCTCTGACGGCTTGCCCTCGGCGATCTTGGCGCCGTGGTGTAGCACCACCACGGTCGACGCCACTTCCATCACGATCCGCATCACGTGCTCGACCAGTAGGATCGTCAGTCCACCCTCGGCGAGCCGGTGCAGCACGCCGACGACGCCTGCCGCTTCGGTCGGACGCAGCCCCGCCATCACTTCGTCGAGCAGCAGCAACTTGGGGCGAGTCGAGAGCGCCTTCGCCATCTCGAGCATCTTGCGATCGGGCAACGTCAACTGATCCGTCCGGGCATTCGCCTTGCCGGCGAGCCCGACATTTTCGAGCGACTCATACGCCTTGTCCCGCGCCTCCTTGACGTTCGTCGTCCAGCTGAAGGCGCCCACCATGGCATTCTCGAGCACCGACATATCTTTCATCGGTCGGACGATCTGGAAGGTGCGCGCAATGCCCATGCGGCACACCGCTTCGGGCGGCTCGCGCTCGAGCGAACGCCTCTCGAATAGCACCCGCCCGGCGGTCGGTCTCAGCGCCCCGGCGACGAGATTGAAGCAGGTGGTCTTGCCGGCGCCGTTTGGCCCGATCAGGGCGGTGATGCGGCCTGCCTGCAGTGAGAAGCTGACGTCATTGACCGCGACCAATCCAACGAACGCTTTGGTCAGGTTCTTCACTTCGAGCAGCGCGGTCATTCCTCGACCTTCCGCAATTGTGAGATCCGGCCGCGCGCCGGCAGTTGGATCGCCTCGTAGAGCCGGACGATCGCCGGCCAGATGCCGTCGGGCAGAAACCACACGACCAGGATCAGCACCGCCCCGTAGGCGACGCTGTTCAGTCCGGGGAGCCCCAGGCTGTCGCCGAGCGCCCCCATGGCGTGATGCAGCGGGATCGCGGCCATCGAGCCGACCAGCGGGCCGAACGCAGTGCCCAATCCGCCCACCACAGGGCCGATCAGTACGTCGACCGAGATCGCCATACCCATGATCGAATCCGGAAAGATCGCACCCTGCACCAAGCCCAGCACGCCGCCGCCGACCGCGGCCGTCGCGGCCGATATCGAGACCACCAGCACCTTGTGGCGAAACGTCCGCACCCCCAGTGCGCGGGCGGCCTCTTCGTCGTCCCGCATCGCCCGCCAGACATAGCCCCAATACGATCGCGAGATCAGCTCCGTTCCTGCGACGCCGATGGCCGCAAGCGCGAGCGCGACGAAGTAGTAGAACCGCGCGTCACCGCGCAGCATCCCGAGGTCCATCGTGCCGCTCGGCGCCTGATAGAACAGGCCCTGCATGCCGCCGACATAGTCCCACCCGCCGAACATGATCCGGGCGAATTCGGCGGCCGCGATCGTGAGCAGCGCGAAATAGATGCCACGGACCTCGAAGCGGAAGCTCAGCCACGCCAGCACCGCGCCGACGAAGCCCGCAATCACCGCGCCCAGCAGCAGACCGATCCACGGGGTGACGCCGTATTTGATGTTTAGGATCGCCACCGCATACGCACCGATTCCAACGAACAGCGCGTGACCGATGGATAGCTGCCCGCCGATCCCGAGCATCAGGTTCCACGATTGTCCCATGAAGGTGAACAACAGGACGATCGTCAGAAGTGAGATGACGTAGGCGTTGGATATGCCACCCACCACGGCCAGGGCGGCGAAGACCAGAGCGCCGGCACCCCAACGCTTGGTGTCGCTGGCTTGATCAGATGTCCTTTGCACCGAAAAACCCCCTCGGACGGAAAATCAGGATGATGATCAGGAGCGCGTAAGGGAGTGCTGTTTTCATCGACGGCGTGAACATCAAGGCCGCGATCGCTTCGGCGACCCCGATCGTCAGGCCGCCCAGAAGAGCGCCGCCGAAGCTGCCGAGACCGCCGACGATCACCGTCACGAAGGCCAGCAGCGTGAAGTCGACGGCGAGATAGGGCTGCGCATCGAACAGCGGCGAGATCAATGCGCCGGCGACGCCAGCGCAGGCGGCTCCGATGCCGAAGGTCACCGCATAGACCCGAGGGATATTCAGCCCGACCACCAGTCCGCCCAGTCGATTATTGGCGGCGCCCCGCAGCGATCGGCCGAATGCGGAGTACTTCAGATAGGCTCCCAGTGCGGCGATCAGCAGTCCGGCCGTAGCGGCCGCCTGGATGCGGGCCCAATCCAAGGTGAGCGGTCCCACGCTCACGGTCTGGAAGGACAACTGAGACGCCGTCGGCCGCGGATCCGGACCGAACGACATCAGCAATACGCCGCTGAAAAGCAGTGAGAGGCCGATGAAGACGATGAACTGATAATGATGCGGCCGATTGACGAACCGCTTCACGACGAGCGTCTCTAGCAGATAGCCGAACACGAACATGACGACCGCGGCGATCGCGGCGGCTAAAACGATCGGGATGTCCCAGATTCGAACGGTCCAGTATCCGATGTAGATCCCGAACACGACCATCTCGCCATGAGCGAAATTGACCACGCGCATGACGCCGAAGATGATGGTGAGACCGAGCGCGACGAGCCCGTAAACCAGCCCGATGAGCACCCCGCCGGCGATGACATTGAGCCAGAGCGACAGCATCAGCGACCGGCCGCCGATGGATGCGCGATAGAAAGTCTTCGTCTTCCTTGCATTCTGATCGGTTCCATCTTGGCTGTAGCGGAAACGTAGCGGCGCCTGACGTCGTCCTGTGTTTCAGACCGCCTTTGGCGCGGCGAAACATCCGTCGATGTAGACGAGCGACTCACATCCGGCCCTCGTGGTCTGAGCCACCACCTCTCCAGTGAAAATGGTGTGACTACTCTCGCTGTAAGCATTCACCACGCGGCAATCGAAGCTGCAGACCGCGCCGACCAGACTTGGTGCTCCGGTTTTGAGATCGCACCACACACCGTCACCGAAGCGGATATCGCCCTTGCTGCCGTCCTGCCCGGAAAACTTGAGCGCCAGATCGCGATGCTCGACCCCTAGAATATTCCAGCAGAACGACCCACTGCTGAGAATGGTGTCGTGCGCACCGGCAGATCGATTGACGCAAACCAGCACGCTGGGCGGAGCCGCCGACAGTGAGCAGCCCGCCGTCAGTGTCAGACCATGGCGGTTCGGCGCCCGGCCTGTCGTGACGATCGACACGGTGCCCGGCACGCTGCGCATCGCAGCACGGAATGCTGCGGCATCGAGTGGGCTCGTTTCGGACAGCGGCGGTGTTGCGGACGGCATGGCTACGACCCTTGGATTCATGGGATGGATGCGCCCTCTTTGTCTGGTTGTGAGTCCGGGCATGCAGCGCTGCCCCGGTGAACGTCTGAGCTATCCGGCTGCTTGATAGAACTGGATGACGTTACCGCCCGGATCCCGCACCTTCACCGCACGGCCGTGACTTTCCATGTCCCGGACAGCGCCGACTTGCGCCCCCATGGCTGCGGCACGCTCCATGGCGGCATCGAGGTCATCGACATCGAAGACAAGAACAGCATCTTGCAGCTGGTCCGAGACCGACTCCGTCGGTCCGGCGACGCAGAACGCAGCCGCATCGCTCACGAACTGGATCCACTTGCCGGGATCAGCGAAGCGCACCTTCAGACCCAGGCCTTCGTAGAACTCGGCCAGGCGTCCAGGATCGTTCGCTGTCAAATAGACTTGCTTCAGTTTCACGCTCGACATCCAAACCGTCGCTACCCAAGTGCGATCGTGGGTGGATAGTCGCCCGAGCCTCTCAGCATTACTGCTTGAACAACGCCTGTCACAGAAGCTTCATCAGCATTTTATGCTGTAACGACTCGTCGAGTCGCTAGATCCAACTCTGCATCCGGCCGATCTTTGCCATTTTCTGATTGACGAGGTGGGCGTCGTTGCTGCCGAACCTTTTGTCTCGCGCAACGCCCGCGGCGTGGTCAGCGACGTGGGACCGAAGCCACAGCGACGACAGGCGGTTGTACGAAATAGGGCAGCTCTCGACATCCAGCTCTGCTGCACGTCCCGTCAAGTGACACGGGGAGCCAATCGATGGAGCGGCGGGCATTACATCTTGACCGAATCCGTGGATCAACGTCGGCCTGCATATCGCATAGGCAAAAAATGTATCGGAAGTAGGCAACTAACCTTTTGATCGCAATGCACAACGCGAAGGTTGACGGTTTTTCGATACAAATCGACGATTTGTCGAAATCCCACAAGCGCAATTGCGGTTAGCTTTTACCACGCGATTGTCATCACCCCGCAAACGACGGTGATACGCGCCGCAGAAGACTGCCATACTTGGGAGATACGCGATGTCGACAACCTCTCTCGACAGAATAGATATCAAGATCCTCAACGAGCTCCAGCAGAATGCGAGCTTGACCAATGTCGAGCTCGCATCACGCGTCAATCTCTCGCCGTCGCCGTGTCTGGCACGCGTCAGAACACTGGAAAAGCTCGGCGTGATCGATCGACGGATCGCCCTTCTCGATCCCGCCGTGCTCGGCATTGGTGTAACGGCTTTCATCCAGATCAAGCTGGAAAAGCAGGTCCAGACGTCCCTCGAGAATTTCACCCGATCCATCGACCGGTTGGCCCAGGTAATGGAATGCTATCTCATGACCGGTGAGAGCGACTACATGCTCCGCGTCATGGCGGCCGACATCGAAGATCTCGAAGACCTGATTGTCAACAAACTATCCCGCATTCCCGGCGTCAGCAGCATTCGATCAAATCTGGCCCTCAAGCGCATTTCGCACAAGACCGTGCTGCCGATCGACGCCAATCGGCCGGTCACCGTCAAGGCTTGCGCCACCCCCTCGCGCCCTCTGGAGCGCTCACCAAGACCCCGATACGACCCAACCAGTCCTTTGCTGTCCGATGCGCCGATCGGGCTCGACACCAATCGTCCCAGCTACAGCGTGGAAAGGCTATGAGGCGCCCCGCCATGGGCTCCGGCCAGTTGGCAATAATGGTGAAGTTAAGATCGGCAGAGTGCTCGAGCGGCGCTGCGAGCCTGACAATCTGCACACGACCCAACGCGAGCACCCGTCGGTTCCAGCGAGGAGAGCGACCGAGATGACGGGATCGATCGAAGCGGCCCTGCAGGCGCTCGCCGACGGCGAAATCGTCGTGGTCACCGACGACGACGATCGCGAGGGCGAAGGGGACCTCGTCGTTGCCGCCTCGCGGTGTACGGCTGAGAAGATGGCCTTCATCATTCGCCATACATCGGGAATCGTCTGCGCTCCGATTACCCTCGAAGACGCGAGACGCCTGCGGCTTGACCCGATGGTTGTCAACAACGACTCGGCTCACACCACGGCGTTCACCGTGTCAGTGGACTACCGGCCGGATAACGGTACGGGCATCTCGGCCGAAGAGCGGGCCTCGTGCTGCCGTGCACTCGCCAACCCCAACGTCGGCGCCGGCGATTTTTGCCGGCCGGGACACGTTTTCCCGCTGATCGCAAAAGAAGGGGGCGTACTCATGCGCTCGGGTCACACCGAGGCCGCCGTCGACCTGTGCAGACTGGCAGGTCTCGAGCCGGTCGGTGTCATCAGCGAACTGATGAACGACGATGGCTCGGTGATGAAGGGTCCGCAAGTCGCGGCGTTCGCCGACAAGCATAAGCTGAAACAGGTCACCATCGCAGACCTCATCAGCTTCCGGCAGGCCCGCGAGACGCTGATCGAGCGCGTCTCGAGCGTCACGGCGGAGAGCTCGATCGGCCCGCTCCAGGGCTATTCGTATCGCTCGCCGTTCGACCCCATTCATCACGTCGCCTATATCTACGGAGAACTGGGCGACGGCACCAACGTCCTCACGCGCTTCTACAAACCCAACATCCTGCGCGATTTGTTCTCGGGTCAGGAACAGGCCAAGATGGACGTCATTCTGCAACGCTTCAAGGATAATGGCAGCGGCGTGCTCGTCTATCTGCGCGACGGCGCGGCGGGCGTTCCGCCTGCGCCGCTAGGCCCGATCAGTTCGCGCGAAGACGACCGTAATCGGCAATGGCGCGAGATCGGCGTCGGCGCCCAGATCCTGCGGGATCTCAAGATCAGCTCCATCCGTCACCTCACGTCGTCGACGCATCACTTCAAGGGACTGTCAGGCTTCGGCATCGAGATCGTCCGAAACGAAGCGCTCTAACTCCAGCCATCCGCGTTTCGAAAGTCCATTGAGCGCGTCCCGCACCTCAGGCATCCGGCGAAGCTTGCAGTTCGTCTCGCGGCAGGTCTCCCCCGGGCCAGTCTGGCCGGCCTCCCGCTCGGAGAAGTAGCGCGCCGGCGATTTGCCAAGCGCCTTCTTGAACATGGTGATGAACGCGCTCACCGACTCGTAGCCGAGCGCCTCGGACACGGACTGAACCGTGTTGCCAGCAGACAATTTCTGGATGGCGACGATGATCTGAAGCTGCTGACGCCAGCGACTGAAGGTCATGCCGGTCTCGGCGAGCACAATGCGCATCAGCGTCCGCTCGCCGAGCGCGACGGCTTGCGCCCACTCCGCCACGGTCCTACGGTCGGCCGGATTGTCCATCAAGGCATCGGCGATCATACGCAGTTTCGAACTCCGCGTGATCGGAAGATGCAGCCGTTCGGTCGGCATGGCGATCAACTCGTTGAGGAGCACCGCGGCGATCTGCGCGGGCGGGCCGTCGGGATCGTAGAGCGGGGGCAGCGTCGCCATCCGATGGATCAGCTCGTGCAACAGCGGTGAGATCGACAGCGTGCAGCATTCCTGCGGCACGCTCGCCGCATCCATGTCCACATAGAGAAACAGCAGGCTGGCGTTGCCGCTGACGCGATTGCTGTGGGGCATACCGCCGGGAATCCAGACGCCGCAGCGCGGCGGGACCATCCACAGGCCGCTCGGCACTTCGCACGTCACGCCGCCGCGCTGGGCGAGGACGAGCTGTCCCTTGCGATGGATGTGAACCGGCAGTTCGTCCTCCTGCTCCCGGGTATCCACCATGCCGGCCACGATCGGACGGTCCAAAATGTCAGGATCGAACCGCCGATAGTGCTGATAGAGCGTGCCGCGCATTGTCATCCTTTAGCAATTAATTGGCAGAATAACGAAATTCTCTCGACGCAGCAACGCCTATGGTCTCCGTGCCTCACGGACGATCACATCATGCCTTCACCATTTCTGTCTCGGCTTCTCGCAACAGCAGCACCCGGCCAGCTCGATCCGAAATGGGCGCTGTTCTCGGCGAACTCCTTCATCGCGGCAATGCTCGCGATCTATTTTGCCTTCCGGCTCGGATTGGAGCGGCCGTATTGGGCGATGCTCACGGTCTATCTGACCGCACAGCCGTTCGCCGGCGCGGTTCGGTCACGAGCCGTCTACCGCTTTGTCGGGACATTGCTGGGCGCCTGCGTGGCGCTGGCGCTGGTCCCGATCCTGGTCGATCAACCCGCGTTATTGTCGGTTGCCGTTACCGCATGGGCCGGACTCTGCCTCTATATCTCCTTGCAGGACCGCACGCCGCGCAGCTATGCTTTCCTGCTGGCAGGCTACACCGCGACGACAATCGCGTTCTCGAGCGTCAACGTTCCGGCGATGGTATTTGTGACCGCGCTGTCGCGTGTCGAGGAGATCCTGCTCGGCATCGGCTGTGCGACCCTGGTGCACACCCTGCTGTTCCCGAGCGACGTCACTACTCCTGTGCTGAAATCCCTCTGCGCCGCATTGTCGGACGCCTTCGCCCGGACCACCGATGTGCTCTGCGCGCGCGTCGACAAGGCACCGAATACGGGACGCTGGAAGCTCGCTGCGGACATCACGCAAATCGAGATCCTGTCGACGCACCTGCGCTACGACACCGCCGCGAGCAAGCCGGACCTGCGCGCCATCGGTGCCGTGCAGGACCAGCTCGCATTGGTCTTGCCGATGCTGCTGTCGGTGGAGGACGGACTCGCCGCCTTGGGAGAGCGGCGCTCGGCCGAGTTGAACCAACTGCTGTCTGAACTCGCCGACTGGACACGTGCGCCGGAGCGATCACCGGCCACTTCCGACGAACTGATCAGAAAGTGCACATCGTTCGAAGCGACCTGTTGCGACGATCGCAGCGAATGGGATCGGCTGATCGAGGCCGGAACCGCGGCCAGATTGGCCACGCTGATCGAAGCGCTGGCTGCCGCGCGAAACCTGTCGCGCGCATTGCACAGCGGTGCTCACCCTGCCACTTGGAGCCAAGCTGGCCTGCGGGATCGACACGTGAGGCGACGCCTGCACAGCGATCCCGGCCTTGCCGTTCTGTCGGTCGTGGCTCTTGGCGTCGCCGTGCTCGGCTGCTGCACGGTCTGGATCACGACGGCCTGGCCGGAAGGCGGCGTCGCCACGCAAATCGCCGCCATCGCCGCGGCGCTCTACAGCAGCCTCGACGATCCCGCGCCAACGCTGATTTCCTACGCGCTCTGGACGCTGGCCTGCCTACCGATCGCCGCGATCTACCTGTTCGTGATCTTCCCGGCCATCACCGGCTTTCCGATGCTGGTGTTCTCGCTGGCGCCGACCTTTCTGGTGATCGGCTATCTGCAGGCCAATCCCCGGCATTTCATCAAGGCGCTGGCGCTCGGTCTCGGACTGATCAGCGCGCTCGACCTCCAGAACAAATTCAGCGCCGACTTCGCTCTGTTCATCAATAGCAATGCGGCTGCGATGATCGGACTTCTCACAGCGTTCATCGCAATTCGATTGCTGCGTTCACTGTCGGCATCGGGAGCGGCGCAGCGTCTGCTGCGCCACGGCTGGTCCGATCTGGCGAGGCTGGCTGCTGCACGGCGGCCGATGAGCCGCGCCAGATGGACCAGCATCATGCTTGATCGATTCGGCCTGGTGATCCCTCGGCTGGCTGGCGCGACGACGGACATCGCGGTGGAAGCCCGTCCCTTGGCCGCGCTGCAAATCGGACTCGATCTGCTCGCGCTCAGGCAAGCCGCAGTGCACGAGGACGCGCGCAGCGACCCTGGCCTCCAGCAGCTTCTGCCGATGCTGTCGCAGGCATTCCGCTGGCTGGCCCGCGGCAACGCGAAACTGAAGCCTGACGATGCGCGCGCCCTTCTGGCCGCGATCGACAACGCGCTGTGCGACACGCGCAAAGACACGACCGCCCGCCAGCAGCGAACGCTCGCGCTGATCGGCCTGCGTCGGACGATGTTTCCGGATGCTCATGCTTTGTCCATCAAGGCCATGCCATGAACGAGGAAATCGCCATTGCCGGCGTCTACGTTCCGACGTTAGCGCTGGCCTGTGCTTGTGCGCTCGCGGCCTGCTTTATCGCCTCCGCGGCCAACCGCAAATTCATCGGCGTCCATATTCGAAGGTATGCGTGGCACCCCGCGCTGTTCGACTTCGCCGTCTTCGTCATTCTGACCAAGATCTTCTACGCTGTTCTGGGAAAGCTGCCGCTATGACAACGATGAGTTCGATGTTTCCCCGCATGATGCTCACTGTCCTGATGGTGAGCGTCGCGGCACCGGTCGGCATCGGCATGTGGGAGCATTATGAGGCGGCGCCATGGACACGGGACGGCCGCGTCCGCGCCGACATCATCGCCGTTGCCGCCGATGTCTCCGGGCTGATCGACGAGGTGCTGGTCCGGGACAATCAGGTCGTCCGCAAGGGTGATATCTTGCTGCGGCTGAATCCCGACCGTTTCCGCCTCGCCGTCCAACAAGCAGAGGCGTCTCTGGCCAACCGCGAAGCCGCCGCGGAGAAGGCAGCGAGCGACCGCGCACGATACGAGAAGCTGAGCGAAGGTGTCGTGTCGCAGCAACAGCGCGAGACGATCCGCGCTACGGATTTGCAAGCCAAGGCGCTTTATGGTCAGGCCGTGGCCGACCTTCAGATCGCGCGGCTCGATCTCGATCGATCCGAAATCCGGGCACCCGCGAACGGCCGCGTGACCAATTTCGATTTACGGCCCGGCACCTATCTCGCCGCGGGGCGCGGCATCATGGCGCTGATCGACATCGACACCGTGCGTGTCGAAGGCTATTTCGAGGAGACCAAGATCCCGCGGATCCACCTCGGTGACGCCGTTGACGTGAAACTGATGAGCGGAACGACGCTGAGCGGTCGGGTCGAGAGTATCGCTGGCGGAATCGAGGACCGCGATCGAAGTTTAGGGTCCAGCCTGCTCGCCAGCGTCAATCCATCGTTCTCCTGGGTCAGGCTCGCCCAGCGCATTCCGGTTCGGATCCGCATCCCGCGCAATGATGTCGATCGCCTGATCGTCGGAACGACTGCGACGGTGCAAGTCAATGTTGGAAACCGCAACGCACCGCCAAACACCATGGGCGTTTTACGGTAACGCGCTCAGCCGGCGCCGAGAAAATCTAATGAAAATAAAGCCGAATGGCGCGCCCGGAACGATTCGAACATCCGACCCTCAGATTCGTAGTCTGGTCCGGAGCATTGAAACAACTAGCGTTTGTTACCGTAAGCGCAAGCAAGAATCGCGAAATAACGCCGTTTCGCCGCGGCACCAGATGTAGCCAGACCTTGATAAAGGGCCCGCCGATCGCGCCGAGCCAAGTAGAGGGAGGAAACGAAGATCGGATATCTTTCGCAAACGCCGAGTGCGGAATTCGATCGCGGAAATCTAACGAGCGACATCCAGCAGCAATACTGTCGTGCACATCAGACCGCATTTTGTGCTGAAGTCCGCAGCTCTCAGCGCCATTTTCGGCATTTGACGCGAGGTACGATTTCGACTGCACCAAAAAGCGCGCGCGAAACTTGAAGGGTCCCGATCACCAGGCTCCGCACGTCCAGAACAGCTCATTTCATCGCCCGGCTCAGATCTCGCAATGCCCGCGCCGCCATACCTGCTTTTGCAATTCAGAGTTCCCAATCGCCGAGGGTTCTGCCGAGGATTACTGCCTGGGTTCGCGTTGCGATGATGAGTGTCCATTCCTTTAAATCGCGCGCTGACGAAATCGCGCCTATTTCCCGAGGTGCTGTCCTCGATCGTCTCTACTTAGCGCGCGGAGCGTCTTTCTTCTGAAACTCGACAGGTCGAACAGGAGCCTAGGCACTTTTTCCAGCGCCATCGCCTTGCCTTCGATTGCGAGATGTAGAACTCGCACCAATCTGGCAAGACCGAGTTCTACAAATGCGACCGAACATGCGGTCATTCCCAATCCTGAGCTGGCTGTCTACAATGACGATGGATGCTGCTAGATCAGGTCTTCTCTCCAGAACGACGTATCGACATGCCGCGGCAAATTCCTCCTCCTGAACGCTCAAAGGTACCTTGACCTCCCTCCGAGGAGTTCCCGCCATATTCGGGTCCCATATGAACGATCGGCAGCGAGACACCTGATGCAGTTCATGTTTTGAATTTCTAGTGGCTCGCGCGCTTGGTCAACCTCTTCGCACCCGGCAACACATCCGTGCAAACACCTTCGTACTTCGGCAGCTAGGCCTATTGTTTCTCCGAACGTCGGATGCGGATGAATGGTTTTGCTGATATCAATTGCATCGGCGCCCATCTCGATCGCCGGACAGGTTCTCCGATCATGTCGCCAGCCTGCGGGCCAACAATCACACCGCCGATGATCCGGTGAGTCTCTTGGTCGATGATTGGCTTGGTCGGCAAACTGGCCTTTCTGGCCGGTCAACGCAGTGTCCCGGCAGATGCAGGCTCCTGGCCAGTTGCATAGCCGCATCACATTCGGCGCTTTGGGGGTGACGGCTGCGATTTCGGCACAAAATGCCGGGGGCGTTATGAGAATAGGCAAAGACAAAATGTACGAGGCACGACGTTGTGGTGTTTCGTACAAGAGGGTTTTGCCTTGACTTCACCGGCCTCGAAGCGCGGCTCTTTGGTCACTTGTTGTGGGCACAATCAACGAATTGGGCGAGATCTCTGCTCTCGCACCATGCACGGCTTGCTTGGCAGCGATGCACCGCATCTTTCAAAATTTCATTGATCTCCTAGCGACCGCAGAAGATCTCCAAGACTTCTCCAAAGCCATGGCGGACACAGCGACCGCTTTGGACCTATCGTGTTTTGCCTATCTAGCCCTCCAGCACTCAAGCAAAGTCAAACCGCGCCTAATCTCTACATATCCATCGCGGTGGGTAGCACACTATCTACGAAATAATTATCAAGTGCTTGATCCCGTCATCGGAGAAGCTCTTCGAAACCCCGAGCCCTTTCGGTGGGGGGTTAATTTCAACTCGAAGTTCACATCGAAAGCACAGCATCGGCTTTTCGAAGAGGCCGCGGAATTCGGAATCCGATTTGGCTTTACGGTGCCCATTCACGACGGCCACGGCCCCATCGCTGCATTGACCTTTGCCGTGGACCAGAACCGCCCGCAATTCGAACGGTTCATTGAATCGCATGAACGCGTTCTTCAGCTTATGGCGATGTATTTCCATGCTCATACCCGCCGAAAGCTGGTGAACGTAGACGATATAGAGGGGGCACGCCTATCACCGCGTGAGTTCGAATGCTTGGAGTGGGCAGCTCGGGGCAAGAGCGCTTGGGAGATTGGTTGCATTCTCGGCATCTCGCGCAACACAGTTGCCTTCTACCTAGAAGGCGCGAAGAAAAAGCTTGGTGTTCGGACGATTGTGCAAGCGGTAGCCCGCTTAGCCGCTGTGAAAAGAAAACAGCAAAATTAGGGGCGCAGCCCCCTACAACTACAGGTACTGACTTAAGACGCGTGATCCGCTCCAAAGGTGACGATGTACACCGTTGGAGGGACTATGATTCAGCTAATCACACCGTCCTTATATGGACAGTTCGCCGAGACACTTGCCGAAATGCATCGGTTACGGTATCGCGTTTTCAAACTTCGCATGGCATGGGACGTTCAAACCAGCGGCGACATGGAGATCGACGATTTCGATGCACTGCATCCCGCTTACCTAGTCCAGCTATGTGACAACGGGCAGGTGCAAGGCTCCGTACGCCTCCTCCCGACACTTGGCCCGACCATGCTTTGCGACACCTTCCCTACGCTTCTCGAAGGTCAACCTGCGCCGTCAACTCCTCTCGTTTGGGAAAGTAGTAGATTCGCGATCGATGTTGCTGCCGATGCCCCGAAGGGGGATCACGGTCTTACTCGTGCTGTTTACGAGCTATTTGCGGGAATGGTAGAGTTCGGGCTCTCAAGACAACTCACTGACATCGTTACCGTCACAGACGTCCGTATGGAGCGAATCCTTAGACGAGCGGGTTGGCCCCTGCGGCGCATTGGCAATCCTTCCGCAATTGGCAACACCTTAGCCGTGGCGGGTTACCTCGAGATCTCGCGCGATACTCTGGTCACCCTTCGTAGAGCCGGCGGGCTTTCGGCACCGGCCCTTTGGACGCCAGTAATTTTCGCGGCCGCGTAGAACAATGCAGGCCAGTACGATATGCCCGTTCCCGCCTAGAGCGGGGACGCCGCGTCTTGCGGTTCGCTACCGAGCTATAAACATGACGGAAATTGAAACTAGGAACGGTCAGCGGAACGCGGCGAGAGCTGTTGACCTGCAACAGCTTCGACTTGCGGTTGCCGCTTCTGACCATGGAAGTTTTCGACGAGCCGCAGAGGCGCTTTCAATCAAACATACCGCGTTCAGCCGTGCTATCGTCCAACTTGAGCACCTCGTGGGAGCTTCACTGTTTGAGCGTTCAAGTGGGGGAATCAAGCCTACGTTGACCGGCCGCGCAGTTTTGCGCATTGCACGACTGATTCTGGAGCAGGTCGATATGCTCGTTGACACCGGAAGGTCCGGTGGTCGCGGCGATACTGGGCATCTTGTCGTAGGCTTCTTCACATCCATGTCCACCGGCAATTTGCGAGCGACGATAGGTGAGTTTAAGAAGCTGTTCCCCGGGCTTGAACTGGCAACGATGGAACGCTCACACTTCCGTCTGATGACTGCCCTCCGTAGCGGAACCGTCGACGTTGTCGTTAGCCCTGGACGTTTACCTTCAAAGGACACAAGATCACTATTGCTCTGGAGCGAACGCATCCTGATCTCGTTGCCGCAGGATCACTGCCTTGCAACACGCGAGATCATCTATTGGACCGATTTGCGTAACGAAAAGATCCTTCTAAGTGAATATGATCCAGGACGAGAGCTCGAGGATCTCTTGATTTCGAAGCTGGTATTGGCCGACGATCGGCCCAAGGTAGAACGCCATGACGTAAGCCGTGGCATTATCAAGAGTCTGACGAGTATGGGCATGGGACTTAGTCTGGCTATGGAATCGGATATTGGTGCAAGCTTCGCTGGCCTTGTGTACCGGGAGTTGCAGGACGGAGCGGGACCAAGCCGGGTGGACTTCTATGCGCATTGGCGCGACGACAATGAGAATCCGGCTCTGAAGCGTTTCCTCAATCTGTTGGCAGAACGCTATCCCTCACCCTCGCCGGCTCTTGGGGAATGACCAGATCGTCTCGCTTTTGCAAATCCACGGTCCGTGGCCATAAAGCGCGCCAGCATGGGCGCGATCAGCTTTGCCGGGTCGATACGCTGCCCACTTTCGCGCGCCAAGGCCTCTGCATAGGCGACGAGATCTCGATGCACTGACGCTGGAAGCTCAGTGGCGACCTTGACCGGCTTGTCGTCGGGCAGCGCTCCTATTCTAAGCTTGGGCATGGCGTTACCCTCCGTATGGCACAAGTATGAGGTCACGATTGACGAGAACGCGAACTGGAAAACCAGGTCGCACGGTCAGAGTAGGCTGGACGTTGAGACTGCGCCGAACCGCCTGTTGTCCGGTTTGATTCAGCGAGTCCGAGGCGCCGTGTCGCAATGCCTGGATGATGGTGCTGTCGTTGCTATTGGTGTCGGAACCTGCTCCTAGTTCCGTCCCGACTGCCAAGAACGTCGATAGCGCCGCAGCCTTGAACAGCTCGCCCCAGTGATTGTCGACTTGGTCCTCAAGACCGGCATACCCGGCAGTGTCGGCGCCAGGCTGCCGCTCGAGAACGATTGAACGTCCGTTCGGCATGATCACCCGGGTCCAGACGAGCAGGACTCGGGACTGCCCGAAAGCGACCTGGCTGTCGTAGATGCCAACCAGACGCGCTCCCTGAGGCACAAGCAGGAAGCGGCCGGTCGGCGTATCGAAAACATTCTCGGTAACTTGCGCGGTAATTTGGCCTGGCAGGTCCGATCGGATCCCAGTGATCAGCGCCCCTGGAATGACCGTTCCAGCCTGCACGATGTAGGGTGAAGCGGGCTTGGTGACGCGGTCAGGGCTTACCGTGCGACGGTCCACGGAGGCGTTTACGAAGGCAAGCTTGTGGTCCTGACCGCTTTGCGCAGATCCATCGTCGCTAGTGCTCGTTGCGCTCGGCGACACGACGCGCTCGCTGCCAACAGCCGCAGCGGAGGACGGACGCACTTCTCGTCCATTGGTCGAAGCGAACAGATGGCTGATGCGGGCTGCTTCGGTCTCTTGATCCCGCCGCTGCTGGTCCGGATCAGCTCCGCTCGTCGGCAACTGCCCCTGAGCAGCTAGGATCGGTCGACCGAGGTCCCCGGGGAGCGGCGGACCAAGCTGCGGAATCGGCTGGCGCGGAACGCCAGCGTAGTCCTTCGGCAGCGTCGTAATGCCATCGGCGACATTGTGATGGTCAGTGCTGTAAAGCTCATCGGCCGCCTGGCTTCGGGAACGATTGCCCTGCAGCGACCACAAGACCGCTCCGCCGATGACAAGCAGGGCAACCGCGCTCCCGCCGGCCAAGACCTTCCGCGACAGCCGTGTCACGCGCGGATGCTCTGCTCTCAAGCGGAAGCTCCTGGACTGTTCCTCCGGTGTAGCCGGCGGAGTACCTTGCTGGTGATCGGCTTCGTTCCGGGTATTCATGACGACGGCCTCCCGTCGGTCCTGACAATCCTAACCTTCTGCTGGTGTTCACGACCAAGCCGCAGTTCGGCGGCCGCAAACAGCCGATCGACGATCAACACGTTGCCGTAGGCGCGATAGTTGACGAGTTCGGTCTTGCCGTCTGGACCAATGACGAAAAGCGGAGGCATCTCGCCTTGCACGATCCCCGCCGGGAATTCGATGTAGACCTTGCGGCCATCATCATATGCGGCGAGCGGCCGCCAAGGAGGACTGTCCCCTTCGATGGCATAGCGGGAGATGCGCTGCGCCGGATCCGGAAGAACGGGCTTCAGAGCGACCGAGCGCGATCGTTCCCGTGTAGTTTCTGGATAGTACCAGGCAACAGACGGCATGTATGGCCGTTCGCGGGAGCGGAGCTCGATCAGGTAGGTACGCCGATCGGTATTGACCACCAGGTTGGTCTCGATCGAGGCTCGGGTCGGCTTGACCAGGATATGGACCCGCCGTGTGTCGCCGCTTCCGCTTTCGGTGTCGCCGACGACCCAGCGGACGGTATCTCCGGCCGCGATCGGCCCTGATCCCGTCAACTGTTCTCCCTCCTCGAGCGCGATATCCGTGATCTGCCCCGGCGCGGCGTAAATCTGATAGAGCGCCCCGGGACTGTAGGCGTAGACTTGCGCCGCGTTGAAATACCCCCGCTTGCGCGGTTCGACCCGGGCTGCGCTGTTCGCGGTCTCAACCCGGCTCACGGGTTCAGGGTCTTCCTTCCCTCCCGACTTGCCGCCGAGAGCGGGCTTCCAGAGGGGTGGAACGTGAAGCGGTCGCGATCCGTCGTCGAGAGCCACTGGCGTCGCCGGTAAGGGAGGAACGTCAGCGTCATAACTGATCTCCGGCGGGATGTACGTCGCGCACCCGCCGAGCGCCGACGAACAAAGCAGAAGAGCGGACAGAAATGCACGCTTCGAGCTCACGAACTCGGGCCAAGCCGAATCGAGCCTGCTTTGCAGGGTGGAATGATCGTCAAACGTCGTCTTGGTCACTGACTCAACTCCTTTGACCAGTTGATGGCGCGGACGTAAACGCCAAGCGGATTCTTACGTAGGCGTTCGGCATCGCGTGGCGTCTCGATCACGATCGTGAGAATCGCGGTCCAGCGCTCGGTCGAACTCAGCGAGCCATTGTCGTAGACACGCTGGGTCCACGCGACCCGAAAGCTTTCCGAAGACGCACGAATGACGCTCGATACATCGACGGAGATTTGGAGCTTGCCCAACTTGGCGAAAGGGTCGTTGTTGCGCGCATAGTCGTTGAGCCCAGCGGCGCCGCGATCGGTTGTAAAATCATAGGCCCGGAGCCAATTTTGGCGCAAAACGATACCATCGGCCGGCAGACCTCTGACATCCTCGATAAAGCGAGCCAGATGGTAGGCGATCTGCGCATCAGTGGGCTGATAGTCGATGTTGGCAGGCGCGACCCTCTGGGCCTGGCCGAGATGATCGACTTCAACTACCCAAGGCGTGATCGATCCTTGGCTCGATTGCCAGACAAGGCTGCCAACGAGACCGGACGACAGCATCAAACAGCCGAACGCCATTAGACGCCAGTTCTTGGCTTGCACCCGCGCCGATCCAATGCGTTCGTCCCAAACCTGCGCGGCCTTTTGATAAGGCGTAATCGGCTCGGGCATGCGCCCGTAGTGAACTGATGGTCGTTTGAACATCGATGATTGCCCCTGATATCGAGTGATCGGTTTCAAGTCTTGCGATGGGTGGATTTGAGGCGCTGTTGTGCGGCGGAGATGCAGAGGTGCATCTCAGTGTTCTCCTTCGGACAAATCGACGGAGGAGCCGCTGCCACCATGATCGCCCGAGCGGACGGCATTGCCAGCGGCCGAGGCACCATGCCGAATGGTCTCAGCGCGCTTCATGCGGCGAGCCCAATCAGGCTGTCCTTCGGCCGCGGCGCTCGCGCCTTGATCGCCCGCTTGGCTACGTCCGAAGGCAGTAGCTGCTCGACGCAATGGACTCGTTGCAGCCGAAGCGCCCGCCTCTGCCACGCCGGCAAGGCCGCCGCTTCGATAGGCGGCCGATGCTCCGCTTATGACGGCGCCGCCACCGCGCGCGGCGCCTGCAACCGCACCGCCAGCGAGACCAGCACCGCCGGCGGCAAGACCTGCGCCCGCCGCAACAATGCCGCCAGCAGCAAGGCCTGTTCCAATCGCGGCGCCGGCACCGAGTTGAGGTCCGCCTGACACCAGGCCGTTTGCGATACCCGGACCGAAGATGCCGAGGCCCAACAAGGAGAGCGCCGCGAGCATCAGAGTCATCGCGTCTTCGATGGTCGGCTGTCCACCGCCGAAACCAGTTGTGAACTGCGAGAACAAGGTGGAGCCGATGCCGACAATGACAGCAAGGACCAGGACCTTGATTCCCGAGGAAATGACGTTGCCCAGAACGCGCTCCGCCGCGAAGGCGGTCTTGCCAAACAAGCCAAAGGGAATCAGCACGAAGCCGGCCAGTGTCGTGAGCTTGAACTCGATCAGGGTGACGAAGAGCTGGATCGCCAGAATGAAGAAGGCGAGCAGCACCACGACCCACGCGAACAGGAGAACGACGATTTGGACGAAGTTCTCAAAGAAACTGATGTACCCCATCAGGTTTGAGATCGAATCGAGCAACGGTCGGCCGGCATCAAGTCCGACTTGGGCGATCTTTCCCGGCCGCAGGAAATCCGATGCGGAGAGGCTCGTGCCTGATGCTTTCAGCCCAAGACCGGCAAAGCTTTCGAAAACGATGCGCGCCAGGCTGTTCCAGTTGCCGATGAGGTAGGCAAAGACCGCTACGAAGAGCGTTTTCTTGACGAGGCGCGCGATGATGTCCTCGTCCGTTCCCCAACTCCAGAACAACGCTGCGAGCGTAATGTCGATCGCAGCAAGGGTCGTTGCGAGGTATCCGACCTCGCTCCCCAGCAATCCGAATCCGTTATCGATATAACGCGTGAACGTTTCAAGGAACTGGTCAATGATCCCCGTACCAGTCATGGCTTGCTCACCTCAGGGGCGCCAGATTCGGATATCCCTGCGGTATCCGGCTTTGATCCTTTGGACCGAGCACCACGCCTGCGGTGGAATCGGCGTGGCCTGGAACTGCGACACCGTCTTTCTTGCCAAAGAAGCGACGGCGGCTTTCGGCCCAGACTTGCTTGCAACGCTCATAACTCTCTGCTTGCTCCGACGTGACGCTGCGGCAGCGCGCGAGGTCTGAGCTGCTTGCATCTGTCGTCTGCTCCGCTTTCGGCGGCAGAGGACCGTCTCCGCCGCGAAGCTGGATCGTGCAGGCGGTGACGACCAACACGCCAATTGTCGTAAGCAACGACAATGCTTTGAATGCCCGGATGTCGGTCATCAGTGGAACATCTGCACGTTGGATGACTGATAGCCCCGCCCTGGCATAAGAAACCGCCGAAGCTGTTCGCGGCCCTGGTCCTGGGCCGCTGCGCGTTGCGCGGCTTCAAGGCTCTGCGCCCTGCCCTGCGCCGTCACGACAGCGGTGAGGTCGGCGAGTTGCTGCGCGTTCAGTGCGAGAATCTGATTGCCAGCCTGCGTTGCCTGCAGCGCGCCGCTTGCGCCTTGGCTAGACGTTACAAGCGCGGACGCCTGGATGCGATTGGTGTCGAGGTTGCCAACAATGCCCGCTTGAACGCGCAGTGCGTCTTGCGTTGCGGCATAGGAATTCTGCCATCGCGATTGAGCGTTGGAGATCAGCAACTGGTTCGATTGGCTGCTGGTCGCTGGCGCGTAGCTTGTCGAGAAGGCATGATCGATCTGCTGCACGTCGTAGGCAATGCGCTGGGCCTGGGCCAGCAATTGCTGGGTGCGCTGGATCGATGATTGAAGTTGCTGCAACGATGAATACGGCAGGTTTGCCAGATTCCTTGCCTGATTAATCAGCATCTGCGCCTCGTTCTGCAACGAGGTGATCTGATTGTTAATCTGCTGGAGTTCCCGCGCGGCCGTCAGGACATTCTGGACGTAGTTGGTGGGATCGAAGACGATCAGCGCTCGTGCGGGCAGCGTAACACCAAGCAGCAGCGCGAAGGCGGCCGTGGTCGCCAATAGGCCAAGAGGTCTCATAGCGATTTCTTCAGATTGACGAGATTGGGGATCAGATCTGTCGCCCAGGCGACGCCACGGTGCTGAAGCCAGGCAGGCACGAAGCCATCGGGTCCATGTTCGGCGAAGAGTTGCGAGATGGCGGCCTGGTCTGTCTTGGAAGAGGCTGCGGTGAATGCGAGCGCAACCTCACCAAGGCCAAGCTCGAACATCCGGTTGCCGCGACGAGACTGGCAATAGTAGTCGCGCTTTGGCGTTGCCCGGCTCAGAAGCTCGATCTGGCGGTCATTGAGGCCGAAACGGCGGTAGATGGCAGTGATCTGCGGTTCGATCGCCCGTTCGTTCGGCAGCAACAATCGCGTTGGGCAGCTTTCGATGATAGCCGGCGCAATCGCGGAGCCATCAATGTCCGAAAGCGACTGGGTGGCGAAGATGACGGATGCGTTTTTTTTCCGTAGCGTCTTCAGCCATTCCCGGATTTGGCCAGCAAAATCCTCGTCGTCGAGGGCCAACCACCCCTCATCGACAATGAGGAGCGTCGGCCGGCCATCGAGATGATTCCCAATACGATGGAAGAGGTACTCCAGCACGGCCGGCGCAGCGCTCGTTCCGATCAGACCTTCAGTCTCAAACGCTTGGACCGAGGCCTCGCCAAGGCGCTCGAATTCAGCATCAAGCAGGCGCCCGGAGGGACCGCCGAGGCAATAGGGTTGCAGTGCTCGCTTCAGGGAATTCGATTGCAGCAGAACTGACAGGCCCGTGAGGGTACGTTCCTCCCTCGGCGCCGAGGCGAGAGAGGTCAGCGCCGACCACAGATGATCCTTGACCTCCGGCGTGATCTCGACCTTTTCCCGCGCCAGGATTGCGCTAGTCCATTCCGTCGCCCATCCGCGCTCGGCGGAATCGTCGATCCAGGCCAAAGGTTGCAGCGCGACGGGGTTTTCGTCCCCGTCAGACAACGCACCGCCGAGATCGTGCCAGTCGCCGCCCATGGCGAGCGCGGCCGCCCGGATCGAACCACCGAAATCGAACGCAAAGACCTGCGAGTTCGGGTAACGACGGAATTGCAACGCCATTAGCGCGAGCAACACCGATTTGCCGGCACCGGTCGGCCCCACCACGAGGGTATGGCCGACGTCGCCGACGTGGAGCGAGAATCGAAATGGGGTCGATCCCTCGGTCTTCCCAAACAGGAGCGGCGGACCCTTGAAGTGCAGATCCCTCGCCTCGCCGGCCCACACGGCCGACATCGGAATCATATGGGCGAGGTTGAGGGTCGAAACTGGTGGCTGCCGCACGTTGGCGTAGACGTGCCCGGGCAGACTGCCGAGCCAGGCTTCGACGGCGTTCACCGTTTCGATCATACAGGTGAAATCGCGGCCCTCAATGACCTTCTCGACCAGCCGCAGCTTTTCGTCGGCTGCACCGGGATCGCCGTCCCACACGGTGATGGTCGCCGTGACAAAGGCCTGTCCGATCTGATCCGACCCCAGTTCCTGCAAAGCCGCGTCGGCATCTATCGCCTTGTTGTGAGCGTCGGTATCGAGCAGCGTCGATGCCTCGTTGGTCACGACTTCCTTGAGGATGGCGCCGATGGACTTTCTCTTGGCGAACCACTGGCGGCGGATTTTGGTCAGCAGCTTGGTGGCGTCGGCCTTGTCGAGCATGATCGCGCGGGTCGACCAGCGATACGAAAACGCCAGGCGATTCAGGTCGTCCAGAATTCCCGGGGTCGTCGCGCCCGGAAAGCCGACGATCGTCAGAACCCGCACGTTCGCTGAACCCAACATCGGCTCGAGCCCTCCGGTCAACGGCTGGTCGGCCAAGAGTGCGTCGATGTACATGGGAACTTCGGGCACCCGAACGCGATGACGCTTGGTCGAGATCGTCGAGTGCAGATAAGTCAGCGTGTCCTGATCATCGAGCCAGGTGCATTCCGGCATGAACCCTTCGACGAGTTGAAGCACACGGTTTGTTTGATCGATAAACCCGCGAAGCACCTCGCGCGAGCCGGCTCCGACGGTGCGGTCGCGACCTTCGTAAAGTAGTTGCTCTGCCCTGGCGGCCCCCTCCTCTGGAGGCAGATAGAGTAAGGTCAGGAAGTAGCTGGACTCATAATGGGCACCCGCCTCCTCGAACTGCGCCCTGCGTTCCGCGTCAACCAGCGCAGACGCGACATCCGGAAAGGAGTTAGGCGGGTAGGTCCCAGCAAAATGACGCTGCGCCTCGACGAATACGGCCCAGCCTGATCCCAAGCGACGCAAGGCGTTATTCAAGCGACCCGCAACGGCGACGAGTTCAGCCGGCACTGCGCTATCCAGGTCGGGTCCGCGGAACTTTGCTGTCCGCTGGAACGAGCCGTCCTTGTTCAGGATGATTCCTTCGTCGACAAGGGCTGCCCAAGGCAGGAAGTCCGCCAGGCGCGCGCTGGAATGGCGATATTCGGCGAGATTCATCATGACCGAGAACTCAGAGGTTGAGATGACCGGGAATGCGCAGATGTCGGCGCACCACATCGACGAAGGCTGGATCGCGCTTGGCGGCCCAGACGGCGGCCATGTGGCCGATGAACCAGAGGACAAGACCGGCGATCCAGAGCCGAAGTCCGAGACCCAGGGCTGCTGCAAGCGTGCCGTTCACGATTGCGACCGACCGCGGCGCGCCGCCCATCAGGATTGGCTCGGTGAGTGCGCGATGAACGGGCACGAAAAGGCCTGTGACCGGGTCATCCATCAGATCACCACGCCGCCGCCGAAGGAGAAGAACGACAGGAAGAAGCTCGAGGCTGCGAACGCGATCGACAGACCGAACACGATCTGGATCAGCCTGCGGAAACCACCTGACGAGTCCCCGAACGCGAGCGTGAGCCCGGTCACCACGATGATGATGACGGCGATGATCTTGGCGACCGGACCTTCAACCGACTGCAAGATCTGATTGAGTGGCTGTTCCCACGGCATGTTCGAGCCGGCCGCCCAGGCCGGTGCCGACGCCAAAAGAACCATCCCGGATATGGCTAGTGATGCGGCATCTCGACGAAAACAAAATTGCTGACGCATGTCAGTCTCCTGCTGATGAAAGGCTGTAGTCGCCGGCGGCCCCAAGCCCCGTGACGAGGGCGAGCTCAGCGAGGCGACGGTCAACGCCGCGCCCCGCAAGCACAGCAACGAGGTTGATGGTCTCGGCGATGAGGGCACGCGGAACCGTGATGACGGCTTCCTGAATGAGCTGCTCGAGCCGCCTCAGCGCACCGAGCGCGGTGCCTGCATGAATGGTCCCGATGCCACCGGGATGGCCGGTACCCCAAGCCTTGAGTAAATCAAGCGCTTCGGCGCCGCGGACTTCGCCAACCGGGATGCGGTCAGGACGCAGGCGCAGCGAGGAGCGAACGAGGTCCGACAGCGTGGCCACACCATCTTTGGTCCGCAAAGCTACAAGATTGGGCGCTTTGCACTGAAGCTCGCGGGTATCTTCGATCAGCACGACCCGATCAGCAGTCTTTGCCACCTCGGCCAGGAGCGCGTTCGTCAAGGTTGTCTTGCCGGTCGATGTCCCACCGGCGACGAGGATGTTCTTCCGTGCTGCGACCGCGTCCTTCAGGGTCCTGGCCTGCTCCGAGGTCATGATCCCCCTGGCGACGTAGTCGTCGAGCGTAAACACGGCGACGGCCGGTTTGCGGATAGCAAAGGCCGGTGCCGCAACGACCGGAGGCAAAAGGCCTTCGAATCGCTCACCAGTTCCAGGCAGTTCTGCCGAAACCCGTGGCGCGCCGGCATGCACCTCGGCGCCTACGTGATGCGCGACCAGGCGAACAATGCGCTCGCCATCCTCTGCGGACAGAGTTTCGCCTGTGTCGATCAGACCATTCGACAATCGGTCGATCCACAATCGCCCATCCGGGTTGAGCATCACCTCGATGACCGCCTCGTCATCAAGGTAGCCGGCAATCGCGGAGCCAAGCGCGCTGCGCAGCATTCGCGCACCGCGCGAACTCGCTTCCGATTGAATGGAATGGATTGCCACTGTTCGCCCCCACCGAATGAAGACGTCCAACGGGCGTCCTCATATGGGGATGATTAGAAAAAGCACCGATAGACTTAGCGCAACAAGCTCTTTCGGCAATCGTAGGCAAGCGTAGAAAAAGAAAAGATTGAGAACTGGAATTTGACGACAGCCGCTTAGTCGTATCCGTCCGACAATAGTTGCTTACCATCATCCCCAGGCAAGACGGAGTGACGGATTGGTAGCGGCACGGACTGATTGCAATCTATACCTCAAAGCCCCTAGACATTCCGTTCACCGTTGGCGATCGTCTGCAGTAGTGCCAGATTTTTATTCTCGAGCCGGTCGGGGCTAATGGACTTGGACACCAGCGCTCTCGAAATCCACATTACGTAGCGCCGATTTTCCCGCGTAACAGCAGAATTGATGACTGAGACTGCAATTGAATCATCCTGGTCCGTCACTTGCTGCTGCCAAAAGCGCCACGACTACATCGCTAACAGGAGTGGCGATGCCGTGAGCTTTGCCTCGACGGAGTATAACGCCGTTTCGAGTTTGCCACTCAAGTGGGCGGTTGGCGTTGCGATCGGCGAGAATGGATGTTCCCATGTCAGGTGGATTGGCTTGGAAACTGTCAACGATTTCGTCTGGCACCTCATCTCCCAAGATCGCGCCCTCCGCTCTCGCCACTTCGAGGCATTCTCGGAGATATTGCGTAGCCAGGTGAGCGATGTCGGCGCGCCGGAACATGCCCGAGCGACGGCCGCTAAGCACCATCAATCCTGCTGCCGCGTTCTGTAGAAGTTTGCGCCAGGCAAGAGACACAAAATTTGGATCTAGCTCTACGGAGCAAAAAGAGCCGCGGAGCGCCTCAAGCACAATGCGGGATCCGGAGTCCTCCGGCAATGTTAGGCGAGCTCCACCACGCAACCAAATGGAACCGTCTGGTTGGGCTTGCGCCGGAAACCAAACGATCGAAGGAACGACTGAGCGACAAGGCGCTAAAGGCGAGATTGCCGATACTTGCTCGACGCCATTCTGCAACACGCAGACGACCGTATCCTGATGGCATAGCGCCGCCAACCACGGCGCGGCAGATCCGATTTGTGTTGCCTTCACCGCGAAGAAGACGAGATCGGCCGGGCTCTTGACCTGGCTCGGATCAATCTGCACTGGACCGGGTATTTGCACCAAACCGTTCGTGTCTTGTAACTCTAAGCGCTCGCGAGCCGAGCGACCGCATAGCATGGGCGCTTGACCAACCTGCTGTAGCGCAGCGGCGATGGTGGTGCCGATCGCTCCCGGGCCAACAATGGCGATCCTTGTATTCATGCCTGATGTCGCTCTTCCTGTGGATTCATTTTCGTGAATGCTCCTGCATCGGAGGGAGTGGGACTGAGAACTGATTTATTCTCCGGGAGGGTTGGAGCGGGAGTTGCCAAGTACGGCCTCAAAGCCAACACGAGCGGCACGATCAGTGCCGCCGTTGCCGCTGAGGCAAGCACGCCAATTGTCTGGGTGCTGTGATCGGCGATTACGCCATAGAGGATCGGCGCGACACCCCCAGAGCCAATGACGCTAGTGTAGAAGATGGCAAAGGTTCGCCCGGTGTCACCCTCGGAAAGTTCAGGCACCGTACCATAGAGCACCGAAGACGTCCCATTGAGGACAACGCCAAGCAATGGCAGCAAGACAAGCGTAAGTGTCAGCGACGTGCCCAGCGTCACCCCGATGAGCAAAGCTGTGGCAACTTCTGTGGTCACGACGCTGCCGACCACTCCTAGTCGTTCAGCGAGCCATCCACACGTTGCCTTTCCGAAGGCGCCCCCAATAAAAAGTAGCGCAAGCGCAAGACCGACTTCCGATGAACCGCCGTGCTGTCCGTGGATCAGAAATGGAAGGAACAGGAGGTAACCCATGCGGATCGCTGTATCGAGCGCGCCAATCGTTGTCAGAATACTGAAGCCACCGCGTCGACCACCGGTCGCTGTCCTTTTTGTCGCACGATCTGATTGAACGACTGCGGGTATCAGCGCTAACAAGACGATCGACAAACAGAAGCCAAGTGCGGCCATCAAGCCCAGGACTGAGCGCCAGGCGATGATGGGTAAGAGTAGTGCGACAAGAGCGGGCAGCACCGCTTTTCCGAAATCACCTGAGAAATTATAGATGCTCAGGGAGCGGCGAGGATTCTCTCCAGAACTGTCCGTAATCAGCGCAGAGCCGCGAGGATGCTGAATGCTCGATCCTATGCCTGCCACGACCAGGCCAATGCAAAGTCCCGAAAAACCGAACGGAAGCGCTGCGACGATCAGTCCGATCGAAGCGAAAAGGGTCGACAGGATCAATGACGTGCGCGGAGATAAACACCGAAGCGCTCGGTCGGCCGGAATCTGAGCGATCCCCATTGTCCCGAAATAGAGGGCGCGCACGACGGCAAGTGTCGCATAGGAGAGGCCGAACTGAGCCTGCCAGACCGGGAGGAAGGCATATAGCCCGTCTGTATAACCGTCATGCAGTGCGTGGGTGAGACAGGCGGCCAATAAGCCACGCCGCCTGCTTGGCGCCAATGAACTTGAGCCTGCCGATTTCTTCCAGGCGATGAACGATTTCGTCATTCGGGAGAGTTTGGCTCTTGCGTACCGCCCGAGCAAACCAGTAATTCTGGCAAATGACTTTAGCTGAGCTATCTTGATGCCTCGTTTGCTTCCTCCCATGAATGCCATCCGTGCTTTCGAGGCCGCTGGGCGCCTCGGCAGCTTCAAATCCGCGGCTGGAGAACTCGGGGTGACACAGGGAGCAATCAGCCAGCAGATCCGTCTTCTGGAGCGCTGGTTGCGTGCGCCGCTCTTTGAGCGACAAAATCGTCGTGTTGTGCTCACACCGGCCGGCCAAGTCTATCTTCACGAAATAGGGGAAGCGTTGGCTCGTGTAGTGTCGGCGACCGCGAGATACGGCGAAATCGACGCGACGATATTGCGCGTTAACGCTCCGGCTACTTTTTCCTTGCGCTGGCTCGTACCTAAGATTGCGGACTTCCAAACCCAGCACCCGCAGATAAGGGTTCGGATCGAAACATCGAATATACCGATCGATGCTTTGGCGGAACGCGCCGATATCGTCATCCGAGGAGGCCCCGACGCGTTCCATGATTATCGGGTTCGTCCATTCCTCTCGGAAACGAGATTACCTGTTTGCAGTCCAGAACTGCTAAACAGGTTGCCTCTAGGCCACACCGTCGACTTAAGGCGACACACGCTGCTCCACACGCTCAGTTTGCCGAGACTATGGCACGACTGGCTATCCGAAGCGGGCACGCCTGATCTGGAAGCCACAGCAGATCTTGTTCTCGACCACTTTTATCTCACACTCCAAGCTGCGCTGGATGGGGTTGGGGTCGCGATGGGACCAACGGCCTTGGTGGCGGAGGACCTGGCGGCGGGGCGACTCGTGACGCCATTTTCTGGTCCAGCGCTACGTGCGCGTGAATATTGCACGTACGTGCCGAAGACGCTTCAAACAGACACCCGAACGCTCGCCTTCTGCTCTTGGCTTGAACAACGAGGGAACATGAAAGGATCTATTTGAGCCTCCCGGAAGCGGACCTTATAACGACAGGTTCAGAGAAGCTCTGTTAGGCTTCTTCCGCGGTTTCCGGGCGGAGGAAGTCATTTGGAATCTCGCGCAGAAAGCTTTGCCCCTTTTGCAGACGACGCCCGAGCGCCTCGACAAATCCTTCAAACCGCTCCCGACCCTTTGCCTGCGCGGCCCCCTGCGCGTCATTGGGTAGCGGCGGCGTGATCGTTAGCCAGAAGCGAATGAAGAGCGCCAAGCTTTCGGCCGTCAAACCAACGTCGCGCTCCAGCCTCTGCATCTGACGCGACAACCGATCCAAGCGGCGGGTAAACGCCGCCTCCCGCCTGTCCGCGCCGTCCGGTGACAGAAACGAAGCGACAGCCGCTTCCACGATCGCGGACCGGGACAGCTTCTTGCGATCGGCGAGCTCCGTGATCTGTTTCAGAAGCTCAGGCGGGAAATAGACGTTCATCCGGTCGCGCATATCGCCTCAAAGCTCCATGCCGTCATTCGGGTCCATGACGACTTGACGCGCGACGCCACGCATCTGTTGGCGTATGAGCCGAGTCTGCCGGACCGCATCCTCGTCATCGTCAAGAACGGCGGCAAATTCCTCCGCCGGCGTCGATTCGGTCGTCTCCCTGGCGATCGCGACGTGTTCGGGGAGTTCGGGCTCACGACGGAGCCCGCTGTTCGCCGTGTCTTGCTCGGCCTCCGTGGCTCTGTCAGTTGGACCTGCCGTCGGCTTCAACGGTCCGAGCGCTGACCATCCATCCGTTCGCGGCGATGGGCCGGCGCTCGCCGGATCGGGCGGTGACAAAACCCGCTCGGTGAACCGGCGATCCTCGTAATAGCGGACCTTCTTCGCCCTGATCGGCGCCGTCCCTGCCACCATGACGATCTCGTCCATTGGCGGAAGCTGCATGACCTCGCCCGGGGTCAGCAGCGGCCTCGCTGTCTCCTGCCGCGAGACCATCAGGTGCCCCAGCCAGGGGTTCAACCTATGACCGGCGTAGTTCTTCATCGCCCTCATCTCGGTTGCCGTACCGAGCGCGTCGGACACCCGCTTGGCGGTCCGCTCGTCATTGGTCGCGAAGCTGACCCGGACGTGACAGTTGTCGAGGATGGCGTTGTTGGGCCCGTAGGCCTTCTCGATCTGATTGAGCGATTGCGCGATCAAAAAGCTCTTGATGCCATACCCCGCCATGAAGGCGAGCGCGGACTCGAAGAAATCAAGCCGGCCCAACGCCGGGAACTCGTCGAGCATCATCAGGACACGGTGTCGGCGGTCGCGGGCGTGCAAGTCCTCGGTCAGGCGACGACCGATCTGGTTCAGCACCAGGCGGATCAACGGCTTGGTCCGCGAGATATCCGACGGCGGCACCACGAGGTAAAGCGTCGTCGGGCGGCGATCTTCGATCAGATCGGCGATCCGCCAATCGCAGCGGTGCGTCACCTGAGCCACGACGGGATCACGGTACAGCCCAAGGAACGACATCGCGGTGGACAGAACGCCAGAGCGCTCATTCTCTGACTTGTTCAGGAGTTCGCGTGCGGTCGAGGCGACCACGGGATGGGCCCCCTGCTCGCCAAGGTGCGGCGTGGTCATCATTGCCTTCAGCGTCGCCTCGATCGGCCGCTTCGGATCGGACAGGAAGGCGGCGACACCGGCCAGGGTCTTGTCCACCTCGGCATAGAGGACATGGAGGATGGCGCCGACCAGGAGCGAATGACTGGTCTTCTCCCAATGATTCCGCTTGTCGAGCGAGCCTTCGGGGTCGACCAGGACGTCGGCAACGTTCTGGACGTCCCGAACCTCCCATTCCCCACGCCGGACCTCGAGCAGCGGGTTGTAGGCTGAAGACTTCGGGTTGGTCGGATCGAACAACAGGACGCGGCCATGCCGCGAGCGGAAGCCCGCGGTCAGCTGCCAGTTCTCACCCTTGATGTCGTGCACGATGGCCGATCCCGGCCAGGCTAACAACGAGGGCACGACGAGACCGACACCCTTTCCCGATCGGGTGGGTGCGAAACACAAGACGTGCTCCGGTCCATCATGCCGGAGGTAGTCACGGTCGAGCTTGCCGAGCACCACGCCATCCGGACCAAGAAGTCCGGCAGCCCGGACCTCTTCGGCATCCGCCCAGCGCGCCGAACCATAAGTCTCGACATTCTTTGCCTCTCGCGCCCGCCAAACCGACATGCCGACCGCCGCCGCGATCGAGACGACGGTGCCCGACGCCGCGATGAAAGCTCCCTCGACAAAAACCTGGGGCGCATAGGCATCGTAGACGAACCACCACCAGAAGAAGACCGGCGGGTAATAGACCTTGAAGCCCAACAGTTCGAACCAGGGCCGCCCAAGCTCCGGTTGATAGGCGAGCCGCCAAGCCGTCCACTCGGTTGCTCCCCAGATGGCCAGCAAAACGATCAGGCCGACAACGACCACCTGTCCCCACAGGATTTTGGTTCCGGACATTCCGAGTGCCTTTTCGCAACTGATTTGGAAAGATTGCTAGAGGCTAAGGTCGCGCTTGCGACCAAAGCCCCATTCGATTCCACCGCCGTCCTTCACGACGCCGGTGACGTGTTGGCCGAGTCTCTTCTCGAGTTCGCTCGACCAGGGCACGAGCTGGAAGCCGAGCCCATTATCGATCATGGCGAAGCGCCCCGAGGCGAGCGTCAGCCGCTGGCGATAGGTGCCCGCCACATGCTCCCCGGACGCGGCCTTCAAGTGAGACAGGCCGGTATCGGCCGAGTGTTTTGCAGCCACCTCGTTCAGTTCGCGCCGGCGCAACGTGTTCAGGAGATCGCGCTGCAAGACGATGCGTTGGCCTTGCCGCCGCGCCAGGCCCTCCTCGATCAGACGCTCGGTACGCGCTTCCATGGCGGCGCGGGTCTCACGGCCAAATCCGCCCATGGCGAGCGGCATGGGATCGCGTTCGGCCAGCCTGTGGTCGAGCCAAGTTGCTCCCCTGGCAGTGACCTGCCCACCGAGATCGAGATCGGAACGGGTGGCGAGAACCAAGGTGGGATGCGCATCACCGGGTTGGCCGAAACGTCGGACTTCGACAATTCCTCCGATCGGTGGTGCCTGGTCGAAGGCCTCGAGCCCTCGGAAGCGCACATGGTGAGCGCGTCCGTCGGTTCCGTCGATCAGGGCGTACGCCTCGCCGTTCAGTTCGTCATGCAATCCACGGTCGACCAGCCGTCCGACAATCTGGGACGTCGGCTGTCCGCCTTCGATAACGAAGTCGGCCACGCCGCGCTCTTCCCCACGCTCGGTAAAGACGCGGTGCATGGTCTTGATGACGTCGCCGCGCATGCCGAGGTCGCGCAGGCTGCGCTCAGCCTCGAGCCCGACCATCCATTCCCCTGGCGTGGCGGATGCGGCAAGACCCATCCTTTCCAGATATTGAAGGCGACCGATCATCAGGCGGCGAATCTCGGGGTCAGAGCCGCCGGAATTCTCCGGCCGAAGATCGATGTAGCCGGTCTCATCAGCCGCCAGCCGGATTTCTCGGTCGAGTCGCGTCCATCGTTCAGCTGCGACTTCCCTCTCCAGCGAATTACGGATCTCGTGCTCCGGCTTTGGCCCCAGCTCGATAGCGACCAGTTCCTCGGCGCGTGAGCGCAGGCCTTGGCTGATGTAGTCGCGGGAGATCACGAGATCCGCCCCTTCCTCATCTACTCCCCGAACGAGAAGATGGACGTGAGGGTTGTCGGTGTTCCAATGATCGACAGCCACCCAATCGAGCCGCGTGCCGAGATCGGCCTCCATCTGCTTGGCGAGATCGCGGGTGAAGGCCCTGAGATCGGTCATGTCGCCCGCATCCTCCGGTGAAACGATGAACCTGAAATGATGCCGGTCGTCCTTGCACCGTTCCGCGAAAGCCGCGCTATCGGCGCGGTCGCTGCCGGCTTCGAACATCTCGGCGCGCTCACCACTCCGGGTCACGCCGTCGCGTTTCAGATATGAGAGGTGGGCGGTCAGTGGTGCTGAACGGAAGGCTCGCCCTTTGTGACGAACCACGCGCGCCTTCACCACAACGCGCCGCGTCGGGCTGAACAATCTGGCGCGACTAAAGGCTAGCCGGCCTCGGCCAAACGTCGAGCGTCCATAGGCCGCGGAACGCCTGCCAGCCGCAGCGTGCCCCGAGGTGTGTCCTGCTTTCTTCGCCGCCCGCAGCACCTGGTTGATGAAGCTCTTCGGCTTCGGCGGGCGAGTGCTGCGGATGCGCCCAGGCCGAATGCGCAGGTCGCTGTCGCCCACTGTCATGGCCGGCCCTCAAAGAGCGCAAGAGCACCTGCAGTGCCGAAATTGTCCTTGATTGCATTGGTCAAAACGCAAGGCGCGGCACGCGTCCCGACCGGCCGGCACGCCAGAACCCAAGCCATGCCAATGGCTTGCGGTTCGACCGGCGAGCCCCTTTTATCTCGCCGTCCTGCCGTCGTGGTCCCCCGGCCGCCCCCGACTGTTTGCGAGCGCTTGCGATAGCGATCGTTACCCGAAGGGCCGAGACACCCGTAGGGTGGCTCGGTGAGGAGCGAAGCGACGAGTAGAGCGCGGGCCGAAGGCATCGCCCATACGCCATCAGCACGTGCCACTTGCTTTGTGAAACACGCCAAGGCTTGCGAACCCGCACACTTGGTCATCGCGATACTTCCGAATCCGATCGAGGGACGAACACGCCAACAGGCCGGGGAACCATGCGCGAAACATCGGGCGCCGAGATTGCCTTTGTGACACCGCCCGACGGCATGAGCGTAAGCAACCGATCGCGCGTTTTCGTGAGATCGGATCGTGCGACGAATAGCGTCGCAACTGCTGATGACTGTCCGCTGGACGTCCACCTCGGCGGCAGTTCGATGGCAAGCAGATTTGCAAGCTTTGCGACGTATGCTCGCGTCTCGTCTGGCAGAGAGCCGCCTGCGAGATGCTCTTCATAGCGAGATGGTCCCGCGTTGTACGCGGCAAACACGCCAGGCGAGCCATACCGATCGAGCAGTTCGCGCAGGTAGGCCGTGCCGGCCAGAATGTTGTCGTGCGGGTCGTATGGGTCGTTCCCGAGTTTGTAGCGCTCGCGAAGTTCCGCCCAAGTCGCCGGCATGATTTGCATCAGGCCCATTGCGCCTTTTGGCGATCTGGCATGCACGTCACCGGCACTCTCGATGCTTTGGACTGATCGGATCCAGTTCGGCGCAATCGCAAAGCGTTGTGAGGCTTCGTTGATGAAACCGGCAAATGCGTGAGCGGTCTGGTTGATCGCCGGTTTGTCGGCTGATCCGCTCTGGGCCAAAGCAGCACTGCCGAACCCGGTCAGAAGAACCATCACGGGCACGACAGCACAAACGCGCGTGCCCAATCGACCCAAGCACGCGGTCGGGCTCGCGCCAGCTTTGCAGACATCGCTTGAGAACGAGGAATGATCCCGCAATCGATCGAACAAGGGAATGGCGAGGAGAACACGTCGAATACGCACGATCACTCCTCCCACGTCCACACCGGAATTGCATGGCCGATCACGCTAGATGCCGGAAGAAATCCAAAATACCGGCCGTCAAGAGAGTCGTCCGACTGCCAGTTCATCAGAAACAGATCGCCGTCGCCGACGACGCGGCAGCCCTGCCATTTCGGCAGCGGCCTGCCTCGTCTGTCGTGATCCTTCGCCTCGCCCACCGCGACGTCGTCGACCGAAATCGTGAGGCCGGTTCTGCAAACACTCTGCCCCGGAAGGGCGAGCACGCGCTTCAGCATCGGGACGCCAATGGGCAAATAGCCGTTAAGGTCGAGGAAGGTAGCAAGCGGCTCCGGCGGCTGCACGGCGACCAATTCAGTGACTTGGAATTGGTCCGCCGGTCGGAGGCGGTAGAGACCAATCGGCACGCTCGCGGATGCGTTCCAGACGTAGAGCGGAAGCGGCTCCAGGACGATCGTCGCGATGAGCGCGGCAGCGACCCCAATCGTCCCGGCCAGCATCATTAGGCGGCCCGTCATCGCATCACCTTTTGACGATGAAGCCAGGCCTGATGGCGCGCTTTCGTATACGGGCGCGGGTTTTCGTTGACGGATAGGCGGTTATGGACGTGATGCCAATGATCAGGCGCGACATCAGCGGGATCGATGCCGAGTGCCTCAACGGCATCGGTCATTTGCAGCACTCGCTCGACCTTCGGCCACCCGGAGAGCCGCAGCAAAATCTCTCCGCCCGGTGTCACATAAGGGACGGTCGAGCAGCGCTGTCCCGGTGCGACCGCGCGCAAGATGTCGATCCGCGAAATGATTGTCCCAAAGTCGTTGGAGGTCCATCGGACGAAGGCAAAGATGCTGCCGGGCGCAAATGACAGGACGCGCCGATGACGATCAAGCTTGCGGTCGTTGACGATACGACCGAACCGAATCCGGTTTTCGATGCGCTTCTCGAGCCACACCACTTCCACTTCGGTGAGATCGCTCATGCCGCCGCTCCCCGAGACTGAAAAAGGGTGCCGTAAGCTTTGCGGGTGGCGAAGCACCTGCACGGCTTCTGCGGACAAGCAGGATTGACGGGCCGCCGCTGCCAGTTACCTCCGATGCGGCTTGTGGTCTGGTCCGTTAGAAGAAATCCGAAGGATTTCTGGTTAGTAAAGTTAGAGCGGCTGGAAAGCGCGGAGAAACAAGCTCTTAAGCTCGATTCCGGTCCCCGATAGCACGAGGATCGGGTCCCCGATAGCACGAGGGCTGCGGTCCCCGATAGCACGAGCTGATTCACAGGTTGTCCTCCGAATTTGGAATGAGACCGCGCCGGCGCAGGCGTGCCGCTAAGGGAGCAACAGGCGTCGGAGCGAAGTTCAGCCGCTCGGTGCCATTCGGATCGCGCGTGAGCACGAGCTGATAGCCCGGCAATGTCTGGCGCTGGACGATCTGGCGGATGTCGTAAGCAAAATGCTTAAGCGGCGAGAGGATGCCGGACTTGGCATGGAGGTGCAGAAGATCAAAGCTCCAGCCGCTGTTCTGGCGGCCGCCATGCTTGCGCACGAGACGATAGAGCCATCGCTCAAGCCCGCCCGTGAGCCCGAAATAGGCGCGGTCGATCGTCAGCACGAGCGCGTCATCGATGACGCCAGCGTAGAACCAATCCGGCAGGATCAGCTCGAGCCCGAATGGGCGACCATGTGCATCCGCCGTCTCCTTCCACTCGTTGATCCAGGAGAAGCGATGCCGCCGCCGTTCCGTCGGCTGGCGGATCGAAGTCAGCACGCTCGTTGACTGAAGTCTGTCGAGACCAGCCTTCAGCCGGTCATAGTCGCGGGCGCTGGTGCCGCGGCCGACAAACGTCAGAATCTCGTAAGGTGTTGCAGCCATAAGACGCGACGTCTTCAGGCCGGAATCACGGGCTTCGACGATCTGGGACGCGGCCCAGATCAGAACGTCTGCATCCCAGATGGTCGCCATCCCGTGTTCCGGCACGGTTTCGACACGAATTGAGATCGCACCTGCACGAAAGTCGATCGGCACGATCCGCTTGGTCTTTGCGAGAGAGAAGAACGGATATGCCATCAGATCCTGCGCGTCGCGCGGCGCAAGATCGCCGGGTAGCGCCCGAAAGAGCTCAAGCTGGTCGCGCTCGGAATGGTGTTTGCGCCGCATAGTCACTGCTCTCACGCGGCTATCAGCGACGTTCCTGGCCTGCATAGGGACGCAGGGCCGGATGCTTCTTGGCGGGCAGCACGGTCCCCTTGCCGGGATCCGATGTCGACGTCTTGGCGCCGCGGTCAGCCCACGCTTTCAGGTCATCGACGGCGTAGACAACACGTCCGCCGATCTTCCGATACGTCGGTCCAGTACCGTACGTGCGGTGCTTCTCGAGGGTGCGACCGGACAGGCCAAGATAGCGCGCGGCCTCAGGCGTGCGCAGGAATCGCGGGAGAAGACCGGCCATCGGATCGGGCATTTGAGAACTCCAAGAGGACAGCGCACTACGCTTGGCTAGGCCGGCGTGTCTGCGGTCATCATGGAGGAGCAAGACCTCGGAGGGGGATGCCGAATGTTTGGGGGTATGATTTTCGGTACCCCTTCGGGGGCTGCGCTACTCGTCCCTGCGGCCGGGCCGCAGAAGTTTGCGGTAACCACCGCGCATCAACGCGAGGCCGCCTTGCACCAAGCGGATCGTTCGATTGCGCAGATCATGCGTCTTCCAGGCGCGATCGGGGATGCGCTTCTTGCCGAACAGTACTTCTGCGACGACGCGATAGCTTGCGCCCGCGCCGTGCGCGTCGAGCGCACGGATCGCGGCCCTCAAGCGCTCGCGCCGCTGCTTCGACAGTTGATGAAAGGCAGGACCTGGCGCGCGTCCATTCATCGCGCGCCACAACCGCCGGGCTGCATAGGCGCGCGCCTCCAAATCGGCGTCAAACGGTAGTTCGGCCGCATATGATGCGCCGGGCACCGGCGCGTCTTTGGACCAAATGCGGTGATCTACCGAGCCGATGCGCAGCACGGCATGCCAGCCGTCGACAGCGCGGCGCACCTGGCCAGCCGTAAGGTCGAGCAGTGGCTGAGGCGGCGCCCGGCCGTCATCGGCCACTGCGACCTTGACCGGAACGACCGCGGCTAAAACCTCAGGCGCCCAAAAGATCGTCTGCTCGTCGAACGACCTCTGCGGGTCATGGGCGAAAGCAGATGCCCCACTTCCTCCTGAATTCGGCAGTCACTTCGCCGTTCGGACTGTGGGCAATCATCACGTCGTACTCACGCCGATAGTCGGCATTGCGGCGGAGACATTCCCAGGCGATGTCGGTGACTTCCGCGTCTTGTAGGCTCTTGTAGGATTCCGGCGACCGCCAGTCGAATTCAGGCATTGCTTCCGCCCCTTTGCACGCTGCTAACAACGATTGCGCCGCAATAGGTATGAACGAGGCGGTTGTAGGAAGACCCTAGTTTGGCACCACGTGGTGCACCGGAATGACCACCGATTAGCAAAAGAAAACAATTCTGCCCGCAACATACCGGCCGGCAATTTTGTTCTATTTCAAGCCAGTGCCGCGCAAGAGGCGCCCTTGCTCCGTCACCCATTTGGCGCGGGCAAGATGACTCTGATATGCGCTTCGCGCACGGTCCGGCTCCCGCACCGGATCGATATGCAGCACGATTCGAGCGACTTCCATCCAGTCAGCTCCTTCGCTTTCGGCCTGCAGAAGGCGCATGTAGGTCACCACATGCCGCTCATCGTAGGCAGTAAGAATTTGATCTGCAGGCGCAGCATCGGCGACGTCTGGGTCGAGCGGTGGCTTCCTCATAAGACTCCACGCCTTAGATTAGACAATTTCTAACACGCGGGCCGGAAGGAGCAGAAGCGCTAAAACTGTCGCGGGAGCCGTCCGGAGGGTGTTTTGTCGAGAATACTCCGTGGTGAAATACTCTTCAAGGACATGCCCTCTCGCGTATGGATATACGCGAGATACTTGCAATCAATTTGCGGAAGCTCCGGCAGGCCCGTGGCTTGTCACAGGAGGAATTGGCTCATCGTGCTGAAATTGACCGCACGTATATCAGCGCACTCGAGCGAAGCATTTATGCGGCGGGTATCGACGTTGTCGATCGGCTCGCGCGCAGCCTCGGTGTCGAGGCCGCCGACCTGCTCACTCGCCCGCCCACAAGCACCAAGAAAAGGACTCGGGGGCAGGCCGAGTGATTGATGCCGAGCCGCTCGATCCGGCGGCCGGTTCGCGCTCACTGACGCCTGGAAGGATGAGAAGCCCCGCCCGGCGGACCGGACGGGGCTTGGTGGAGTGGCCCTACTCGCCGGTCTTGCGCGGCCGCGACCAGAGCAGGGTGTAGCCTTCACCGCCTTCGTCATCGAACAGGTTCGCGTAGATCGGCGCGTTGAACGAGGGGTCGTCGAGCTTGAGCGAGAGGTAGTCGCGGCCTTCCTCGGAACGCTTCGACCAAGCTGCGCCAATCTCCGCGCGACCCACATAGATGCGGTGGCTGGGAGCGTTGTCGTTGGATCGGTTGGTCTCGGCGACGATGCGGACGCCCTTGGCCTTCAGGCTCAGGGTCACGATCTCGCCCTGGAATTCGTTACCGACCTTCTTGAAAGAACCGATGTTAGCCATGTCACTTCTCCTGTTGTGTTTCGAGCCCGCGACCACCGCGGCCTCGATGGCGATCTAGGGCCGAGGACGATCGGCGACGCACCCGCTCGGGCCGGAGCGTAGCGGAGGACGTCGTTGCGGCGACTTTCTTGTCTCGCGAGGAATGGGCGAAGCCCAGGGGAAGAAAGTCGCATCAACGGCGTTGCGGCTCAGACGATCGAGGCAAAGCCAGTCTTCGGCCAGATCAAGCCATCAACGAGGCCACGTGCGTCCGCGTGCTGAACCACAACTCTGGAGAAGCGTGGCTATCTCGGTTTTGATGAACAAGAGATCGGAACGATTCAGCGCGGAAAGAGAAACAATCTCCTGCAAAGGGCGGCATCGTCTCCAAAGAACCGATCGAGGTAAGATCGCTCTGCCGCGGCTGCGTGGGCCAGACCGAATGCCGGCAGCTTGATCGAGGAGTTCCGAGCAGGACTGGCTCTCCCGCGCTCAGATCTCGATCATCGCCCATTCAGCGCGCCGAACTATGCGAACCTGTTCGACGATGAAGGCGGTAGACGGTCAGCTCTCGGCCTTTCGGCCGTAAGAACTGATTAGGACGGACTCTCCACCACACCACCCGGCTCGAAGGGGCGGGTCTCCGCCAAAACGAACAAGCGCATCCACGACGTGAGGCCAATGCAAACCGCGCCCAGGCAAGCGAAGACCTCTCGCCAAGCCAGCGAAGGCACCCCGATCGGGGACAGGGCGAAGACCACATGATAGCCGGCGACCGCGGCGGGAACAGCAAATGTTGTCGCGATCGCGATGCGCAAGGCCAAGGACCGAGTAACAGCGACGGCGATCTGGCCGAGGACGAGCGTCAGCGCGCCACCGGCCGTCCCGATAAGAAGCGCGGCGACGACACCAGTGCCGGTCTGCAACGCAGTCATCCCGATACTCAGCGCGACGAAAAACGGCAGGGCATACACTGCGAGCGCGAAAATCGCCCAGCAGAACAGGCCTATGCCGAGTGTGTTGAGAACAAGCCCAATAGCGAGCATGGTGGTGGCTCCATGTGCATAGATGTACCAGCTGCGCCTTCCACCACCACCACGGCGCAACTCTGGATATGAGACCGAAACGAGGCGGAGTTGCGGCGTGAGCAATTTCGCCTCAAAGACTTCAGTCGAGCAGACGGCGCTCACGCGCCGCCGAACATCCAGACCGGGATGCCGAGCCGCTTCGCCTTATCGGCCAGGTTGTCCTGGATTCCAGTGCCCGGGAAGTGCATGACCCCGATCGGTAGGATTTCGAGTATGGCATCGTTGCGCTTGAAAGGTGCTGCCTTGGCATGTTTCGTCCAGTCGGGCTTGAAGGCGATCTGGGGCACCTTGCGGGTGGTCGCCCATTTGGAGGCGATCAATTCAGCCCCCTTGGGTGAGCCGCCGTGGAGCAGGACCATGTCGGGATGCTTGGCGTGAACCTTGTCGAGGCGATCCCAGATCAAATGATGGTCGTTGAAGTCGAGCCCTCCGGTGAGTGCGATCTTCGGTCCTGGTGGCAACATGACCTCGGTCTCGGCGCGGCGCTTGGCGGCGATGAAGTCGCGGGAGTCGATCATCGCTGCCGTCAGCGTACGGTGGTTGACCAGCGATCCCGATCGAGGGCGCCAGAATGAGCCGGTGTGTGTCTCAAAGCGCTCGATGGCCTGGTCGCGGAAGAGCTCCAGGCAGTCGCGCCGCTCGATCAATGTGATGCCTTCCGCCGTCACGCGCTCGAGTTCGACCGATCGAATTTCGGAGCCGTCCTGTTCGCGCTGGCTCTTCTGCTGCGCCTGTTCGTTATCGTCGAGCTGACGACCGACGCGGTCGACGGCTCGGTGAAACAGGTTGACGGTCGACCAGAGCAGATCGTCAAGGTCCGGCTCGAGCCGAGTATCACTCAACGTCGCGACCAGAGCATCGAAGATGTCAGCGACGGCACCGGTGATGCTCGTGCCCTCGGGAAGCGGCCGTGGATCGGGCTGGTCGTCGAAGGGGCGGTAACCGAAGAGCTGCAATTCGGTAAGAACGCGTTCGGTCGGAGATGCGGCGTGCGGCGGCTCGATGTCATCGTGATCGGTCATGGAGGTGATCCTTTGCCGGATCGGCCGCGACCATCGCGGCCTTCGTGGCGATCACTCAGACGACAGGCGGAGCGGGCCAGAACCCGGAGCGGAGCGGAGGGCCGAAGCGCAGCGGAGGATGGCGGAGGCCGGCTATTTTGCTTCGCGATGCAAAGCGCGCTCGCCAGATGGCTAATGTGTCTTCTCGTCGCCGGCGCGCGGCGGAAAATAGCCGGACGCAGCCATTGCCGGCCCGAGCCGCTTGCCGTCCGATCGCCCTCTAGAAGGCTGTGGTCGCGTCCTCTTCCGGCAGTGGCCGCACCGCGACCGACCTGTCGACGCCCATCGAATTGCCGGGGCTATTCCGCGGTTGCCATCGACGAATGCAGGAAACGGACGACGTCCTCCGGTACGAGTTGAAGTAGCAACGCTGCTCGGAGGGCCTCGAGGCCGAAGATGTGCAGATCTTCGTTGAAGTCGCCCAGCCGGGGCGACAATGCGATCGCTTCAATGCCGGCGGCTTCTGCGCGCTGGGTGAGAATAGCCTGTACGGCATCTCCGGCGGCATCTGCGTCACGGGCGATATAGAGTCGGCGTAGGCCAGACGGCAGCAACATGGCTGAGAGGTGATTGGCCGAGAGAGCAGCGGTCATGGGCAAGGTCGGCAGTACATAACGCAGCGACAGCATGGTCTCGATCCCCTCGCCCGCAGCGAGCACGTCGTCCACCACGCCGAAGCGAACGGCGTTACCAAGCAGGTCGCCCATGGCCCGTCGTGGCGTGTCGATCGGGGCCTTGCCGAGCCGCACGCGATCAAAGCCGTGTGGATCTAGCCAGGTGCGATGCACGCCGGTGATCCGTCCCTCGAGGTCCGTGACAGAGCCTATCATCGCCGGCCAGGTTTCAGTCGGCAAATGCTCGTCCGGTCGGTAGTAGCAACGTGGGTGGAAGCGCAGGCTACCACCATGGTGGATTTGGCTTATTCCACGACGTTGCAAATACGTTTCCACCAACGTCCCTTCGATCGGACCGGATATCGCAAAAAGTCGACGGGCGGCTTCTTGCGATCCGGTCGGCACGACTGGACGAACGGGTCTCGGGAGTGATTGCTCCTCAGAACGAGGCAGCTTCAGAAAGCGCCTCGCCTCCTCGGCGACCTCGCGGAAGTCTCGCAAGGCAAGGCTTTCGCGGATGATGTCGAGGAGATCGCCATGCCCCCCGGTCGCGGCGTCGGTCCATTTGCCGGCGGGGCCCTTCGACGATTCCTGGAGCCGCACAAATAACGAGCGGCCCGGGGTGTTGTGGACGTCGCCAACCACCCAGTACCGCCCCGCCCGCTTACCATTGGGGAGATAATGTCGGCACACCGCCTCGGCCTCGCGCGCGAGGCGGCGTGCCAGCTCGGAGACATCGCCGGACATCACGCGGCCTCCCGCTCACTGACGCCCGTAACCGGATAGGTGTCGAGCACCCTCGACAGGACCTCGATGCCGCTCGCGTCCGTGGGTACGAACATGCGCAGCTTCCAGGAGATGATCTCTCCAAAGAGGCCGTAAGCACGGAGGCGATCGCGCATCGTGTCGCTGAATCCCGACAGCTCGATGCGATATGCACCCATCACCCGGACTCGACGAAGCTGGAGCCCCTCCGTTAGATCGAGGACGGTCCGTCCTTCCACCAGCGCGGCAAAGGCAGCATCCGGCGTCAGCGAAGGCGCGTCCGCCGCAAGGACGCTTGCGACCCAGACAGCAGAGACCTTGCGTCCGATGATGCGTTCGCCCGCATCGGTTTGGAGCCGATAGACGCGGGTCGACTCGTTCGGCAACCGCTTCCAGATCGGTAACAGCAAGCCCGCCACAACGTGGATCGTGCTTTCCGTGAACTCGGGCACCTCGGCAAGCTCCGCCAGCCAGGTCGGGGCAAAGCGTTCACGATCCGCTTCGTCCCAATGACTTTCGGCCATGGTGGTCAAGGGGACCGTGTGCTGATCCATCGGCCGGATCAGACGGACGCGCCGCTCGATCTCGCCGTCATCGAGCACGACGCTCGCCGCGGGGACCTGCACGGCGGCTCGTCCCGAGCGCTCATTGACGAGCAGGACGGCCTGACGATCGGAAAGACGAGCAAGAGCATCATCCAGACTCACCGGATGATTGCGCTGGCGCCGAGCGACCGTGAGCAGCCGGGTCACGGCGCCGGTCCCCGGATGGTCATAGATCGTCCGCCGGTCGGTGACGACAAAGCTCTCGGCACGGAGGGTTTCCAACCCCACGTCGTAGGTGCCGGATGCAACCGCGCCTTCGATCCGAGCGGTCAAGAGCTGCTCGAAGGCGGTGAACAGCACATTCTGTAGGTCAATGGTGAGCGCCAATAACCTGTTCAGAAAGGTCGTGATCGGCGGCAGGTCATCCCTGAGCCCATTGGCATCCATGAGCTTCAGACCGGTCGCATCCTCGAATCTCCCAAGCGAGCAACCGTCGACCTTGCCTCGGACGAGCAACATGTAGAGTTGACGCAACGCGTCACGCCCATACTGACTTTCGAGGTTGTCCTCGGGCCGGAACAGCCCCTGTCCTCCGGTCTGGCGCTGGCCGCGCGTAATGGCTCCCAAGGTGTCTAGCCGTCGGGCGATGGTGCTGAGAAAACGCTTTTCGGCCTTCACGTCCGTCGCAATGGGGCGAAACAGCGGGGGCTGAGCTTGATTGGTCCGGTTTGTCCGGCCAAGCCCCTGGATCGCAGCATCCGCCTTCCAGCCGGGCTCGAGCAGATAGTGGACCCGCAAGCGGCGATTCCGCGCCGACAACTCGGCATGGTAGCTCCTCCCGGTGCCACCCGCGTCGGAGAACACGAGGATGCGCTTGATGTCGTCCATGAAGGCCGATGTCTCAGCTAGATTGGCCGAACCCGCGCGATTTTCGACCACCAACCGGTCGCCCTTACGAATGATTCGGCGCGAGCGGCCAGTCACTTCAGCGACCATGTCGGTGCCGAAGCGCTGCACGATTTGATCCAGCGCCCCGGGTACCGGAGGCAGCGAGGCGAGTTTCTCGATGAGGCGGCCGCGTCGTGTTACGGCTTCCCGGCTCTCAACCGGTTGGCCATGGCGATAGACAGGCCGAGAGTAGAGGTTGCCCTCCGAGTCGGTAAAGGGCTCGTAGAGCTGGACCGGAAAGGAATGGGCGAGATAGTCGAGCACATACTCGCGCGGGGTGATATCGACCTGGACGTCGCCCCAGTCTTCGGTCGGGATCTCGGCGAGCCGGCGCTCCATCAGCGCTTCGCCCGTTGAGACAATCTGGATGACAGCGGCATGGCCGGCGTCAAGATCGCGGTCGATCGATCGGATGAGCGACGGCGTCTTCATCGAGGTCAGCAGATGGCCGAAGAAGCGCTGTTTGGCGCTCTCGAAGGCGGATCGGGCCGCGGATTTTGCCTGCCCGTTCAGCGTTCCGGTTTCGCCGGTGATGTTGGCGGCCCGCATCGCCGCGTCGAGATTATTATGGATGATGCTGAACGCGTCGGCATAGGCGTCGTAGATGCGAACCTGTTCCGGCGTAAGCTGGTGTTCAGCGAGTTCGTACTCGACGCCCTCATAGGACAATGAGCGGGCAGCGTAGAGACCGAGCGCCTTGAGGTCGCGCGCCAGCACCTCCATTGCCGCAACTCCACCCTCCTCGATTGCCTCAACGAACTCGGCGCGTGTGGCGAATGGGAAATCGGCACCGCCCCAAAGGCCGAGGCGTTGGGCATAAGCGAGGTTGTGGACCGTGGTGGCGCCAGTCGCCGAGACATAAACCACGCGAGCATTGGGCAAGGCGTGCTGGAGCCTCAGGCCCGCACGCCCCTGCTGAGAGGCAGCCTGGTCGCCGCGCTCGCCCTTGCCCCCGACCGCATTCTGCATGGCATGGCTCTCGTCGAAGACGATCACTCCGTCGAAGTCGGAGCCCAACCATTCGGCGATCTGCCGTACACGCGAAAGCTTTTCGCCACGCTCGTCGGTGCGTAGCGTGGCGTAGGTGGCAAAAAGGACGCCTTCCGAAAGGCGGATTGGGGTGCCCTGGCGAAACCGGGACAGAGGTGTAACGAGCAGTCGCTCCATGGCGAGCGCGGACCAGTCGCGCTGGGCATCTTCGATCAGCTTGTCGGATTTGCTGATCCAGACCGCACGGCGGCGATCCTTAAGCCAATTGTCGAGCAGGATTCCGGCGACCTGCCGCCCCTTGCCCGCGCCGGTACCATCGCCGAGAAACCAGCCGCGGCGAAAGCGGACGGCATTCTCTGCGTCGTCGCGCGCGGCAGTTACAACATCAAACGTCGCGTCGACCGTCCAGGAGCCCGCCAGAAATTCGGAATGCGCCTCGCCGGCATAAATGACGCTCTCCATCTGGGCGTCCGACAGAACTCCATCTACCACCAGGGTCGAAGGCAGGTGCGGACGGTAGGACGGCTTCGGCGGCGCAACGGACGCCATCGCCGCGGATTGCACGAGCTTGGTCGGATGCGCGCACGATCCGGGAATACGGATCGATTGTAATCCGTACTCCTCATAAAGCGCGTCGGTTAGCCGGGCGCCTTCCGGCGGCGACCATTCGACCGTCTCGTACGTTAGTTCGACGCCATTTGGCGCTGCACTTTCCGAAGGGGACGACAGACGTGATGCGGAAGCGGTCGCTGATCGAGACATTGCACGCCGCCTGACCACGTCGGCCACGACCGGCGCGGCGACGGGCAGCCTCGGAGGCACATGCTGGGTGACCCACTCGAGCAAGGTGCCGACGTCGCCGGCCATGCCCTGCGAGCCAGGAAAAGCCTTCGGATCGGCAGCGGGTAGCTTGTCGATTACGAGCAGCCTCGTGTCCGTCTGGGTGCCGTGCTTGGCGTAGACGGCGCCGTCGATCGCGGCAGAAAACACCACGCGTCCGCGCTCCTGGAGGCGAACAAAGGAATCGGTCCACGCTGGGTTATCCGGCGCAAGGCCTGCGCCAGCGATGGCGACGAGGCGTCCACCATCGCAAAGACGCGCGAGTGCCGAAGCGATGTGCCGGAAAGCAGCGTCCGCCATCCGCCGATCGACATTCGCCACCGCGGAGAACGGCGGGTTCATCAGAACGACGCTCGGTACTACCCTCGCGTCGAGATGATCATCGATCTGCGCGCCGTCGAACCGCGTAACCTCAATGTTGGCAAACAAATGGTCTAACAACGCCGCTCGGCTATCGGCCAACTCGTTCAACATCAGAGAACCACCGGCGAGCTGGGCAAGGATGGCGAGCAAGCCGGTCCCCGCGGATGGCTCCAGAACGCAGTCGGCAGGCGTAATGCCGGCCGCGGCGCATGCGGTCAGCCCAAGCGGGATCGGCGTCGAGTATTGCTGGAGCGCCTGACTGTCCTCGGAACGCCGCGTATGGGTCGGCAGACAGCTCGCGATTCTCGCGAGCATTGGCAGCATGGCAGCCGTCGAGCCAGCCTTGGCGCGCATGGCCGGGCCGAACTTGCGCAGGAAGAGAACGGTTGCCGCCTCGCAAACGTCATAGGTGGTCTTCCAATTCCAGGCTCCGGTTGCGTCCGAGGCACCGAATGCAGCCTCCATGGTGCCACGCAGGACGGCGGCATCGATGCGACGTCCGCGTTCGAGATCAGTCAAGATCTGTCGGGCGGCCTTGAGGGCGGCAGAGGTGAGAGTGGCAGCGGCATGCATCGAGAGCGGCGCGGCGGCAGCGCCGCCGGCGAGAGATTCGGTCATGGCAGGATTTCTCGGGAGAGCGGGAACGGGTCGAACCATCAGGCGCTCTCCTTTGACCCAACGGCTCAAACCCTTCCCGGCCCGGCTCTCCCTCTCGGCGCTCGCCCACAAAAATAGGGACCGGCGCTGCACACCGGTCCCCAAGCAACTGCGGGATGGCCGGAGCCATCCCGCGCTGTGTCACTCAGCCGCGTCGAGCTGTTGCGGGTGATCGTCGCCGGCATTCTCTCGGTCCTCATCGTCGGCGAGGAATTCGGGCAGAGCGCCCGTTTCACCCTCCTGTTCAACCGACGACACGCTCGAGTCGACGGATCGCAGCGGTTCTGGCAACCAGCCCGAACCATCGAGTAGACGCTCGGCCTCCTTTGCCATCTCAGCCTTCTTCATATGGTCGATCAGTTGTGCCGACGACTCGCCCTTGGCTTCCCGCACCGCCTCCAGAATTCGCGGCTTGGTGACCCGGCCGAGATAGTTGTCGACGGTCGGCCGCCAGCCAACCTGCACCATGTCGAGCCCGACCGCGCGCGCAAGCACATTAGCTTGGTCGAGACGCGTGCGGACACCGTGAGCGGAGACACGGCTCTGATTGTAGCGGTTGGCCGGCTCGTAGACGGCGTTGACCGCAAATGATGCACAGTGGGAGAACAATGATGCCTGTGCACCACCATCAAGAGCCGTGAGCGCATCCCAGAGATCGTTTTCGCTCTTCGGCAACCGTGCCTTCCAGGACTCATGCCGCGTCTCGACAGCCTTCGCAGACGCGCTTTCCCTCAGCCCGGGAGCTTGGGCAGGAAAGGTCGGTGTACGAAGGCCGATCTCCAGACAGTTCCCGGTTGATGCGAACCGATAAAAGGCCGTCAGCACGAAGTTATGCAACACCGCCTGAAACGCGATCGCAGGATTTTCTGCCAGCGCATCCCGCAATGCCAGCGTACGATGCGCCGTCAGCTCGGTGATCAGCCGATCCGGCAGAGGTTTGGCCGTGTCCCCATCATCCTCTTCGGCATCAGGAGCGCCACCTGCGACTGCGATGATCGTGCGCTGAACTGAAGTGCCAGGCTCCTGCCCTTCAGTCGACGACACGTCGGCGTTCTGCCCGACATCAGGATCAGTTTCCTGCACATCGTCCTCCGGCCGGACGTAACCCCGGTCCACGGAGAGGCGTCCTTCGGAATCGATGCTGATGAAGACACCAGCTCGGGCGATCTCGGTCGGTTCGTAAAGCATCGGCCGGTCTTCAAATGCCGCCAGTGCCGACTCGATTTCGCCGAGACGCTGATCGGCCTCTTCGGGCAATTCGTCGGCATCCTGGTAGTCGGTTTCCAGCTTGGCCTGCTCGGTGTTCAGCGCATTGATGGTGGCCTGCTCCTCAGGCGAGAGATCGACAGGTCTGCCTTCGATTTCTCGTAGGCCTTGAGTGTGACCGTAGGAGAAGTCTACGGCGACTGAGATCCACTTCCAGCCTTCGGCAGCAATCGTCTCAGCTTCGGCTTTGAGCTTTTCGGTTACGAGGCGGTCGAGCAACACGACGTCCTGAAGCCAGCCGCCGTCGTCGTGCTCGAACAAATCCCGCAGAACGCCGCCACCCGCGTGCTGATATTTATCGAGGCCCACAAACTGCGCCCGGCGATCGGACCCGCGCACGGTGTTCTCGGTGAGCAGTCGGCGGATCTGGTAAGGCTCGTCATAACCGGAACGGCTGACGTTCTCCCAGACTTGCTCCTGGCGGGCGTGATCGGCTACGACCGAGAACGCCATGAGTTGCTCGAGCGTCATGCCGTCTTCGGCGTAGACCTCATGCAGCTTCGGCGACACCGACGCCAGCCGCAGCCGCTGCTTCACGATCGCAGGGTTCACGAAGTGCCGGGCGGCGATGTCTTCCTCGGTCAGGCCGAGATCGCGGAGAGTCTGGAAGGCCCGAAACTGATCGAGCGGGTGCAGACCGACCCGCTCATCGTTCTCCGCCACCGAATCGTCCGCGGCAATGCCCCCTTCGCGCACAACGCACGGCACCGCCTGCGTCTTTGACATGCGTTTCTGTTTCACCAGAAGCTCGAGGGCACGATAGCGCCTGCCGCCCGCCGGCACCTCGAACATGCCGGTCTCGTTGTCATCTGCATCAACGACGGCCCGGACACTTAGACTTTGCAGAAGCGTACGCTGCGCGATGCTCTCGGCTAGCTGTTCGATCGAGACACCGGCCTTGACGCGGCGAACGTTCGACTGGCTGAGCACGAGCTTGTTGAACGGAATATCCCGGGAAGGCGACAGCGCGATCTTTTGTACGGCTTTCGTCATTTTGGCTCTCCACGACGGGCGGCCGTGAGACTCTCTCTCGGCTTCCAACCCGTCGCGAACAGCCTCCCCTCCTCTCACTCTCGCGCGAGGCCAAGCATCCCGCCGCCTCGTGATCGGCGACAGCCGAATCCAGCGACGCGGACTCAATGGACCCGGGAACGAAGCCGAGCAAATAGTCCGCGGCCTTGCTCGCCTGCGAGGCGGCCCGCACGATGGCGCGATTGTCTTCGCGCAGGACTTCGAGCCAGGAGCCGATATAGTCGGCATGGCGCACGGTCGGCGCGATCCCGAGCGACGCGCAGCCGAACGCGGAACTTAATTCGGCAACCAACTCCTCGAAGGCATATTTCTTCGTACCGTAGGATCCGCTTTGGTCGCGGTTGAGGCGCGAGGGATGTCCAGTCGCATGACCGAGTTCATGCAGCGCTGTGCGGTGCCAGTTGATGGGTTCAAAATAGGCCTGCGGCGGTGGGACCTGTACATAGTCTTCGGCTGTGACATAGAATGCGCGATCTCCACCAATCCGAAATGGAATTCCGCTGGCCTTGATCAGGGCGTCGACCGTGGGTTCGATGAGGCCAGCCGGCGGTGGCGGCGCAGCGGTGGCAATGTTGTCGGGCAGTTCCTCGCACTGATCGGTGTTGAAAACGGTAAAGCGTTTGAGGAATGGAATCGCTTGCGCGTCTTCGCCGGTCTCAGCGGCGCGTCGCTTTTCGTCATCCGGCACGAAACGATCAGCGTAGACGACTGTGGTGCCGCGCTCTCCCTTGCGCACGTGGCCGCCGAGCGAGAGGGCCTGACGAAAGGTGAGCCAACTTTGACCTGCAAATCCGTGTTCGATCACGGCTCCTCAAAGGATGAGGATGTTGACGCCACTGTATTGCCGGTTGGTCGACGCATTTTTCGGCATGGCGAGCGGCGCTTTCGCCGCGGCCGTACCCCAAGGCTGAACCCAGGGCACGCGTCCGGCCTCAAGCTCGGCAATGATCTTGTCGGTAATTTCGCTATAGAGGTTCGCCCGGTCCTGGCCGGCGCGCGCGCAAGCAGTACGGTTTGACATCGCGGGTCTCCGCGACGGGCGCCGCGAGCCTCTCTCGCAGCTTGTAACCCGTCACGGAAAAACCCAGCCTGCACTCTTACTCTCAGCCTCTTCGCAATCTGCCTTAGGCCGCAGGCCGTATCAGGCGTGCGCCAGCGGCGCATCGCCTTCGAGAAACGGCACCCGCAGGAGCGTGAGCATAGCGACGCCGAAGGCGGCACGCGGGACCGAGTGCAGCGACGAGACCGGTTCAACAGCGGCACCCGGGAACGGGGCAGTGATAGCGATCGCCGCAGGCGAGCCCCTTTCCCGAGTGCCCCCGGCGAGGAGCTCCGCAGCCCTTGCGCGAGGGATCGAAGCCGGATGGCCGAGACGCGGAGCGGCTCGGTTCACGAGAGCCCGGTGCGGCGGAAGCCGCACGCGCGCAAGAAGGAGCGCAAAGACTTGAGTCGGAGGATCTAGATTTCCTCGCGCGCATTCGTCTGCGCGTCATAGATCCTGATCTGAAGCATGGGAAAACGTTTCTTGAGCTCTTCTCCACCTGCCCTGGCGCCGTCTCTGGTTGCAAATTCGGCTTTCAGTCGGCCGTCCACTTCAAGCGCGTAACCAGAGGCCGGCAGTTCACGGGTGGCAGCAACCATATCATTCCCATTGTGCAGTGAGGTGGTTGAGAATGATGGGTAGCGTGAGTCGCCTACACTGCGCTAGCACTCCAAACCCTGAGTTCCCACCATTGCGAATCCCAGCCATGTGTTATCGGCCGGAACGAATAACGGATAAAACGATTCGCCGTATCAGGAGCTCTTCCTATGCTGATGACAAGTGAACGAAGACCGGCGATACGGACAATGCGCGGATGGGCGATTGACGTGCTCCGGGAAGCTGGTGCCATCCGCGAATGCGAGGAGCACGGCTGGATGCAGGACCGCGCCGATCCGCATGCATGGGAGCGAGCGATCGATATCGCCCGCGTAGACCCGCCCGCAGGCGTCTCCCCTGATGCAGCGGCGGCCGAGATTCGCGACGTGCTGAACTCGATCGGTGATACCTGCCCAGAATGTCCTCCTGATTAGAAGGACCGGCGCCGGGCATGACGGAAGCTAACCCCGCGCGCGCCGCAGCGTCGCTTCCAATCGTTCCTTCTCCTTATCCCAGCAGGCTTTTTCGGCTTGCGATCTCTTCTCGAGAGCCTCGACCTCGGCCTCGATGACGGCGGCCCGCTTCACGTGCTCCTGCGCGGCCTTGTCCAACGCAGCTTGCGCCTTGTCGATGGCCTGCTGACGGCGTTCACGGTCCTTCTGCCTGGCAGTCTCTTCCTTCGCCTGTTCAAGCTGGCGCCGCTTCTCCTCCTTTTCGAAGGCGAGAGCGGCCTTTCGTTCCGCAGCCTTGTCGACGGGGCGAGAGGAAGGTTTCTTCGCTTTTGGGCCTTTCGACTTGCGGGCGGCTTTCGTTGGTCCGCCGCCGCCAAGATCGGTGGGCAGCTCGGCATGTTCGCTGAAAGGTCGGTCGGTTCCAACCGGTCGCCTGAGAACGACGCCGGGCTTTGCCATGGTCGCGGCGATGACGTCCGGGTCGTGGCTCTCCCTTCGCCGCGCCCTGGTGGAAGAGATTGCTGTCTGCGCCCCACGCTTCCAGAGCCGCTTTCATGGAGGGAGCAGCAATCGCCAGATCGAAGAAGCCCAGCGAGGTCTGGTAGGTCTTCAGTTTTCTCGCCATGAGACGCTTCCCCGCACCGACCTCCTGACGCTGCCATTCGATCAGCCGTGCTGTCTAGCTCGGGATCAGAGAACGTCCAAAGCGGGCGAACAGAGCGGCCGGCCCGGGAAATATCTCAACGCATCCGGCATGTCGGAGCGAGCTTCCCGTGAACCCACCGCAAGGATACCTTAAGCCGACTTCCGCTGCGGTTTGGCCGCCGGCTTCCTTGCCACGGCCTCCTTGGCCGGTTTCTTGCCGGCAATCGGCATCAGCATTTCCTTCTGCCCGGCCGTCGCCTTGCGCGCCTTCTTGGCTGGCTTCTTCGGTGCCTCTGTCGCTGCCGCCTTTTCGCCGCCAATGCTCTTGCGCAGCGCGTCCATCAGATCGACGACATTCTCGCCACGCGGTCGCTCTTTCGCGGTGATGGGCTTGCCGGCGCGCTTCTGGTTGATGAGATCGATGAGGGCGGTTTCGTACTGGTCTTCGAACTTGTCCGGCTCGAAGTGGCCCGCCTTTTGATTGATGATGTGCTTGGCGAGATCAAGCATGTCCTTGGTGACTTTGACGTCCTGAATATCGTCGAAATACTCGCCTGCAGAACGCACCTCATAAGGATAGCGCAGCAGCGTTCCCATTAGGCCCTTGTCCATGGGTTCGAGGGCGATGATGTGCTCACGGTTGGTCAGCACCACCCGTCCGATCGCGACCTTGTTCATCTCACGGATCGTTTCGCGGACGACGGCGAAGGCGTCGTGACCGACCTTTCCGTCCGGCACCAAGTAGTAGGGACGGATCAGATACCTCGGGTCGATCTCGCTGCGGTCGACGAACTCGTCGATCTCGATGGTTCGCGTCGATTCCAGCGCGACATTTTCCAGCTCCTCCTTCGTCACCTCGATGAAGGTGTCGGTGTCCACCTTGTACCCCTTGACGATGTCCTCGTTGGCGACCTCCTCGCCGGTGTCGGCGTCCACTTTGGCGTACTTGATCCGGTGGCCGGTCTTCCGGTTGAGCTGGTTGAAGGAGACCTTTTCGGAATCCGACGTGGCCGGATAGAGCGCGACCGGACAGGTGACGAGGGAAAGACGCAGGAAGCCTTTCCAGTTAGCGCGGGGGGCCATGGCGGGGGAACTCCGATACTGATGCTGGATTCAAGACGAACGGCCCGGCTTGGTTCCGACACCGCGCCCCTACCAAAAGGATGATTTTTTCTCGGCGCAGGCTTGAGCGGACTCGACTTTTGTTCACTTTATGTTCTAATTCGGAATGACCGACCGACCCGCGAGCTGGCGCATGCCGACCCCAAAGCAGATGGAAAAACTGGCCGCCGAAGCTGCTCGCAGGCCAACTCTCCCCGCTGCGGCTCCAGATGCGCCGCTCCCGGCCGAATACTGGGAATCGGTCCTCAAAGATCCTCGCGCCGGCGCGACCGGGGCCGAGATGCGGCAGCGACGTCTTTCGGAAATTCAGCGTCACGTCTTGCGCGTCTCCTGCCGCCGCTGCGAGCGAACCGTGGAAATCCAGACTGCCGATGCAGTCCGATTGTATGGCGGCAACGCGGTCTGGAAGGACGTCGCGCAGCGGCTGATCGACAACACCTGCCAGCAGCGCACTGGGAGACATGAAGAAGACGGGTGCTGGCCAATGTTGGAGACGCCGTAGCCCGCTTTGGATCGCCGATCCGATCCTCTTTGCGCCTGGATGTCCGGATGGCCCCGAAGTATCACCCTACGCCCCTGTCGGGTGGCGACCGCAAGGCTCTGGCGAAGGAGCTCGGCAAGGCGCGGGCAATGGCCAATATCCTGGCCACCCGATCGGCGGAGACGCGAGCGAAAGGGGAAGCGCTCATTCAGCAGGCGGACAAGCTGCTATGTGAGAGTTGGAATGAACGCATGTGGTCAGATGGAGAACCGATTGATCCGTCGCCCACCATCGACCAGGCGGTGAATGGAGGCCTCCCCTGGCTGGAGATCCAGTGCGCGCGCTGCAAGACGCCGAGCGACGTTGACCTCGCGGCGATGAAGCATCCGCCGACCACCTTCGTGCACGATCTCGCCAGCCGGCTGCGCTGCCGCAAATGCGCCAGGGCGGGCCGGCGTCCTTCCGCGACTCTGCTACAATTGGCTTGGCAGCCGCGCCACCCTCGGACCGAAGCCTGACCGATGTGCAACCTCTACTCGATCACGACCAACCAAGCCGCGATCAGCGCACTGTTCCGCGTCGTGAACCGACACGTCGGCAATCTGGCGCCGATGCCCGGTGTGTTTCCCGATTACAAGGCACCAATCGTTCGCAACGGACCCGGGGGCCGTGAACTCGCTACGGCGCGCTGGGGAATGCCGTCGTCGTCAAAAGCGCTGATGGACGCCACCAAGAAACGAGCCGAGAAGCTGCAGACCAAGGGCAAGGCCGTCGATTTCAAGGAGCTGCTGCGGATGGAGCCGGACGGCGGCACGACGAACATCCGCAACGTGAAGAGCAAGCACTGGACGAGATGGCTGGGACCCGAAAACCGCTGCGTGGTGCCGTTCAACTCCTTCAGCGAGTTCAACAAGGCCGAGGGCGGCGATATCTGGTTCGCGCTCGATGAGACCCGTCCCCTCACCTGCTTCGCCGGCATCTGGACCAACTGGATGTCTGTCCGGAAGGTCAAGGAAGGCGAGACCACCAACGACCTCTACGCGTTTCTCACGACCGAGCCAAACGCCGAGGTCGGCGCCATCCACCCCAAGGCGATGCCGGTGATCCTGACGACGCCGGACGAAGTCGAGACCTGGATGACAGCCCCTCTGGACGAGGCCCTGAAGCTGCAGCGTCCGCTTGCCGACGGAACGCTCCGGATCGTCGCCCGCGGCGTCAAGGAAGACCCGGCAGGGTCCACAATGTGACCGACGAGACAGCATCCATGTCGATATGGATGCCTTATGTATGCCGCACTACGACACGCCGGAGCCTGCAATCGTTGCTTATACCGTCATCACGATCCAAGCCCGATCAACTCCCCTATAGATTCAGGTCCCGCACGGCCACGAATGCTCTGTTCGTCTCGGCGGCACGGCGTTCCTTGGCTTCCAAAGCCGCGATCAGCGAGACCTTGCGCGAGAGCACCTCATAAAGGTCTAGCCCGTCAGCGCATATGAGGTTCGTTTGCCGTCCACGCGAGAACGCCTCCAGCCCCTCCGCCGTGAATCCGGAATTGCTAACGAACAGGCCGCGCGACCAGGACGCCTTTCCACCAACCTTGCCCGAAAAGGTCATCAGGTCGCCAAAGCCGATCTGAGGCCCGTGCCATTTCGCTTCAACCAGGTAGGTCTGACCGTGCAGTTTGAAGCTGCCGTCGATCTGCTCGCCGACGAGTCGGAAAGAGCCACGTGGCGCGAGGCCGAAACCGGCGAATAGCTCATTGAGAAAGCCCTCGAAGCGCAAGCCCCGTGCTTGCGGATCGAGCTTCGTGATCTCGATAAGCAGCGCGGCGAGCTCCTGCGCCTTCTCCGCGCTCAGTGTCGACGACGCCCGCGGCGCAGTTTCTGTCGCCTTCGGCGAGCCGAAGCTGCTGAGGAAGCTCGGATCGAGCAGCTCTGGAATCTTGAATTGCACGCCGGGAAGAAGGCTATTGAGCCGATCGATCTCCTCTCGGCTCAGTGGATTGCCCTTTCCGCGCCGGTAAGTCATCGCTTGGCGGACGATCGCCACGATCAACTTCGTAAAACATGACCGGCGCTGTTCTAGCGTCGTGCTCAAGAGCTGCACGATCGCGGGTCGCTTGCTGCCAGGAATCCACAGATCGCCGACTCCTGCCTGTGCGGCGGCGAGCGGAAAGGCAGTCCGGTTGTTGCCGCTCCCGGGAAGGAAATCGTAGAGGAGGTCCGCCAGATCTTCGACCGTCTGAGCTTCTCGAAATGACATCATTGACTACTCGCCTTCGGCCTCCTCCATCCGCGCTTCAAGTTCATCCAGGAAAGGAGAGCGCCCCCAATGCATCCTGCCGCGGCCCGTGTCGACGTAGCCAGAGTAGAGCATATGGATTTCGTCCCGAGCGCGTGTCAGGCCGACATAGAAGAGCCGCCGGCTCTCGCGGCGGGCGGCGGGCAATTCATTGCGCCAGGGCAAACTCCCTAGATCGAGACCAACCATGATCACAACATCGTATTCGCACCCCTTCGCGGAGTGCAGCGTCAACAAGTTCAGGTGCAGCGGAGAGCCGTCGCGACCGCCAAGGCTCGCAAGGTCGAGATCGGCCAGCGGTCCGCCGACGGCGAGAGCCGCCGACATGCGGTCCACTTGTTCGCGCTGATCAGCGAGACTGGGCTCGGCCGCCATTAGCGCATCGAGCATATCTGCTCGCATGCCGGTCACGAAATCCCGAGCGAGTCCCTTCTCGACGCGAAGGGACCACAGAAGCTGCGTCAGACGCTGGGATTCATCTCGCGCCTGGACTTCGGAGATCCGGGTACGATGAAATCCGAGCCAGCGGTCGAGCAGACCACGCAACTGTGGCCGGGCCTCGCGCCAACCGCCGGAGCACCAGGCGGCGCAGTCCTCGATCCAGCTCGTGAGCGCAACCTTCCGATAGGGAGCCGCGGTGTCAACGCGAACGAAATCGAAGCCCGCAGCAGCGACGGCTTCGGCAACGACTTCGCCGACCCGATAATCCCTGTACAGAATGGCGATGTCGCCAAGCGCGCGTCCGGGCTTGGCGGCGAGAGCTGCTGGAATGATCTCGGCGACTGCTTGCGCGGCCTGTCCTTCAAGACCATCGGAGCATTGGACGAATTCGATGACCGCCTGCCGGTCCGGGTCGTTCGACCGATACCCGCGGGCCTCGCCAAGCGCCATTTCGGACGCGCTGACGATGCGCGACGCCGAACGATAGTTGAGCTGAAGCTGAACCCGCTCGACATCATCCCGCTCGGCCAGCTCTTGGAGCAGTGCTCCGTCGGCGCCGGTGAAGCCGTAGATCGACTGGTCGGAGTCTCCCACCGCAAAGAGCCGAATGCCGCCATCAAAGGCCACACGCTTGACGATGCGATGCAACGCCACGCCGAGGTCCTGATATTCATCGACCGCGAGGACCGGAAATTTCGCCTGAAGCAGCGGGAGCACCCAGTCGTGCTCCGAAACCAGTCGCTGTCCGAAGATCACGAGATCATCGAAGTCGATCAGACCCAACCGACGCAGCTCGGCCTCATATCCATCCGCCCATGCGGCGAGCTCCGCCTCGTTGGTCCAGGCGATCGACGTTCTGTCGAGGACCGACCGTCGATGCCGCCCAAGGTCCATGGGCTTGTTCGGGTGGCCAACGCCGAACAGTCGATCGCCGATGCGCTTCATCGCCTGGTCGCTCTGCCTCTGCGTGGCCACGGCGAGCGGGAACGGCACCGGAAGATCGGCAAGCCGTCCATAGGGCATGAGGAGATGCCTCAGGCAGAAACCATGGACTGTACCAACAAAGAGATTGGGCGCCTCGCGCAGGCCCAATCGCTCGAGCCGGCGTGTCAGCTCGCGCGCGCATTCCTGGCTATAGGTGATGCACGCCGCACCGCGCGGCGCGCGGACGTCCTCCGCCATGATCCGCGCGAGCTTGAGAACCAGCGTCTTGGTCTTGCCGCTACCAGGCCCCGCGAGAACGACACAGTTTCCCGTCGAGTCATAGGCCGCCTGCTGACCCGGGTTGCCGGCCAGATCGCCCGCTTCGGCAAGATAGGCAGCGCTGACGCTACGTAACGGCATCGCGGATATACTCCAGCGCCTGCCGGACATAGTCCGGGCACGTATCCTCATCGACGTACGGCGCCAGCGCCTGCGCGAAGCGCCCTTTTCCGATCCGCTCGATGATCTTGATCAGTTGCTCCTCGTCGAGAGTGTCGGTGTCGTCGACCCATCCCTGAATCAGGTCGCGCGTCGCTTGACCGATCGATAACTCCTGTTCGATGACCTCCTGCATCGCCTCAGCAAGGCCGCCGGCGAACAGCTCCAGCTCGAGCGTGTTGCTGTTCACGAAATACCCGAACGCCTCCGCACGCGCGATAACGGCGTCGGCATCCAGAGGCGTATAGTTCACGCCGTCTTCGACCAACCGCAGGACATTGATCAGGCGACGTCGGACCAGTGGAGGTTTCGTTCCGTTCGGGTCGCGATCGGTTAAAATGACGTGCGGAATGTTGAGGCCCTCGGGACCCAGTAGCTTGACGTAGGGCGTGAAGTTCGTGCCGCTGACCGAGCATACGGTGATGCCCAGCATGTCGAGCGGAATGCCCAGCGCCTCGGCGAAGGCAGGCACGAGAAACCGCTCCGCGTCGCCCTCGACCAGGATGACTCCGCGAGCGAAGAAGATCTCGCCACGGCTTACGTCGATGTAGCGCTGGAGGTCCGCCTCGTCGCGCTCGTCGAGCGGCGCCTTGGCCGTCGAAACGGCGATCGTCGCATTTGTCGCCGCGTCTTGACGAAGCAGCACGACCGACCGGATCGGGGTGACGCTCGCGATATGCGGCGAATGCGTGGTCAGGATGGTTGTGAGTGGCGGCGTCTGCTCCTCGTCATCCCCGCCGCGGCCGAGGAAATAGCGGTAAACCAGACGTTGGATGTGCGGGTGAAGGTGCGCTTCCGGCTCCTCGACGACAAAGAAAGTGTGGTCGCGCTCGCCATCCGTCACGAGCCGATCGAGTTCCAGGCTCTTGAGCGCCAAGAAGATCAGGTTGGCGGTCCCAAGGCTGGCATCGGAAATGCCGCGCGCACCATTGTCGATCAGGAGACGCAGGCTGCGCAGCAGCGCATCAACCCGGGTCGGCGCGAGGCCGAGCGTCAACGGCACCGCATGTTGCTCGCCGGCGATCGCGATCAGCCGCTGGCCGATCCGCTCGGCGGTTGCGACCACTTCATCATGGCTGACCAACTCGGCTTGCGCCTTGTTGACCTGCTCCTGGATTTCGGCCCGCGCGTCTTCATCGAGAGAGGTCGCCAGTTCCTCGATCAAAGGCCTTAGCGGCGAATTGCGCCAGCTCGACAGATCCTTCTCGGCATCGCGCAACGCGACCTGCACGTCGAGCGGAAGCATCCGTCGCAGCGACGGCCCGATGGACATCTCCGGATCGTTGCCGCCAAAAACGATGTATTCATAGTCGGCGAGGCTCTCCGGATCCCGCCCGAGATTGGCCTTCGGTTGGAAACGGTAGGTGAGACGCGCAACCATCGGCGGCCCCGGATCGACCACGCAGTCGTTGAGGTGCGCCATCAACCGCGGATCGCCCGTGAAGTCGGTCAGCTCGACCGCGACCTCGATCGTTTCCCCGAGCTTGTCTTCTCCCAAGCCATCCCAGAAATGCTCAAGCCCGAGCTGCCGATCACGTTCAGAAAGACCAGGGTCGAGGATCAGTTGCAGCGCACGGACGAAGTTGCTCTTGCCAACCTTGTTCTCACCGACGATGACGATGCTTTCGCCAGTCTCGACGTCGATCTCCGAGAAATTCGCGAAGTTGCTGATTTTTACCCGCGAAATACGCACATTTCTCTCCCTGCTTTCTTTTCTATTACGCCGCGCGATTGGCCCGCGCAGCGATGTCGGCGCATCGCGCCATCAGCGCCTCGAAGGGTTCGGCATCGTCCAAGAACAATCCGTCATCGACCATGCGGCGGTAGTCTTCTCGCAGCGCCTTGGAGGCATCGCCGCCGGGCACGAGGTGCAAACCGCCATTCACGGCGGCCACGTAGTCGATCGGACTGCGATCGGCCGCCTTCTCGGCGAAGAACATGCCCTTGTGGCGCGCGACTGCGCCCGCCAGGTCGCGATCCGCGAAAGCCGCTTCCGCAAGGCCGGCCTCATCCAGCCGCACGACATCATGCCAGTGTCGTGCGAAGCGATCGCCGCGGAGTCGCTCCTGCAGGCAGAAGACGTGGATCGCCGTCGCCTTTTCCCAGAAGGTTCGCTCGGCGTGCATGACGCGTGGTCGTGCCGTCGGAAACGTCACGCCTTCGATCAGACCGGATGCGTCGCAGGCGATGTCCCGCAGACTTGCCGGCTCGCCCGTCGATCGCGCGCCGAACTCGAGCATCACGCTCGGCGTCACGTACCCGGAGCCCGCCGCGATCGGTTCATAGTCGATGAACAGCTTCTCGTCCTCGACGCGGATGGCAGCAGCCAACGCCTCCGCGGCCAGCACGTCCGCGATCACCGGCTGGGCGTTCCCCGCCACCCACTGCGGCAAGCGCTTGCGCACCTCGCTCGACCAGCGCTTCTCCTCGCTCCGCGTTTTCGGCAACGCCTCGCCGTTGGCCCCCACCAGGTCCGGCGCGATCGCCCGGATGTCGTAGGTCAGGTCGACGTCCTCGGAAAACCGCCGGATGACCCCATAAGCCTTTGACAGTGACGTGCCGCCCTTGAACACCAGATGCTCGCCGAGCGCCGATCCATAGAGCGTGGCGAGCGCCCATACCACCCACACATCCTTCTCGAGAAGGTGCGCTGGGCGTCCCGACTGATCGGCCGCGACGCTCAGCGCCTCGCGGCGGTCGGCGACCGGAAGGTGGAGAAAGGCGTCAGCCATGCGCCGCCTTTCCCACGCTGCGCGCGAGCCAGGTTGGAAGCTGCGGCGCCGCCGCCACAAGTTCGCTGAAAGTGGACGGCGAGAGCTTCCGCTTCAACATCTTCAGTGCGGCTTCCGCCTTCTCCGGCCCAAGCCAGGCCAGCGCACGCACCGCCTCGCCAGCCGGCTTATGAGCCAGGGCGAGTTGCCAGCGCGGAGCGTGACGAAGTTCGACGATCTGCTTGCCGAGATTCATCGTTCGGCTGCGGCCGGAGGTCAGATAGACCGACCGAACCGGCACTTGGGTCGTGAGGCCGAGGGTGTTGGCGGCTGCCGCCCCGCTCGGGACGATGACCTCGCCGCGTTGGTTGGCGAGCGCCTCGACCGCCTGCTGGACGGAGGGAGCCCTCGTGCCGAACCGGCTCGTGATGGGACGGAGATAAACGCCGCGACCGGCGCGGATCAGTTGACCTCGCTCGGTCAGACGCGACAATGCCTGATCCACCGCGGCACGATTACCGAGATGAAGCAAGCTCTTAGCCGCCACGGGCGTGCCTTCCGACAACCCCTCCGCATGCGCGAGAATCTGTTCGGTTAACCGCTGCATGATCATGCTCCTGTCAGAAATATATGCTCCTTTCTGACAGTTTTCAATGTGGTTAGGTTTGTGGACATTCCCGGCGGTGGACTAAGGCTTTGTTGCCGTGATACACTTGATACACTATGGTCTCTTTTGTTTCAAGGAGACTGATTCGTGGTCGATGCGGCCTCATTCCCTCAGCGTGCCCAAGCGCTCTTTTCGGAGAAACTTGGCTATGGCCGCCGCTGGAAGACGGCCGCCGCCGAGCAACTCGGCATCGGCCGCGCCACTCTTTACCGCTATCTTGAGGACCCGGCAGGCGTAGCGCCGGATGTCCTTGCCAAGCTCGCGCAGCTCGAAGGCCCCCAAGCGCCCGTCCACGGCGTTCGCGAGATGGTCACTCTGATCGCCAGCGCCATCGTCCAAATCCAGGCCAGTCTCGACGCCGAAGGGTGGCTGAGGGCGCCCTATCCACCATCTGTCCGGCGCGTGTTCGACTTGGGCGCTGCGCGCAACCTCGCCGATGGCGATAACGTCTGGCCTACGGATCTTCACGGGCTCATGCGTCGTGCCAAGGAGCCTCTTTTCCGGTGGCTTCCGGACGTCAGCTGGGATGCGGGCGGCGACTATCTCGCCGTGCGGCTCGTCGAGTCCGGCGAGGCCAGCACTGCGTGCCGTGCCTTGGCGCTGCCTGGAGGGGATCCCGAATCCGAGATCGAAGAGAACCTCGGCTACGAGATGCTGGTGGGCCTCTGCCGCGATCGTGTCGATGGCGAAGCGCTCTACCGGACCTGGCGGAAAACGATCATCGAAAACGTGGTCATGACGAGTTGGTCCACAGCCATCCTCATGGACCCGCTGCTCGCCACCCTCGAACGATCGGACGAAATCGTCGAGGCCTTCTACGACCGGATTCCCGAAAGCTTCGCGATCAACGGAGAACTGCCAATCTGCACGGTCAGCAAGACGATCCTGCGCCGCGACGGTCGCGCCTTCCACACCGAATGTCGCCAGCCTGAAGCCATCCGCAAAGCCCGCGAAGGCGTGCACGCAACGCTCAAGTACCGCCCTGGAATGCTTTATTTAAAGCGCGCCTTCCGGACCTTTTGGGCGCTTCCGGGACTGGCGGAGCTCGAACTCAAACGCGGGCTCGACTCCCTGGGGTGGACAACGAAACTGTGGCCGAGCCTGGATCGGGTGGACCTTGTGGCAATAGCCCCGGACAGTAGCCGACGGCTGGCCATCGATGTTAAGGACTATATCTCGCCGGCTCGCCTCGCCAGCCGCTTCAACGGCTTCAAGACCTTCGAGGCCGACCACCACTGCTATCTGGTCATCCCCGACTACATCATCGAGACGGATCCTCGCTTTGAGGCGCGATTTGAAGCTCTGCGCGCGGCCAACGGCCGTCCGGCCGTCGCGATCGCCACCGTGTCCGATCTCCTCGAAGAGCTGACGCCATGAGGACGGATCGCGCCTTCTTGGAGGTCTACCGCAAGGCATTGCGCAGCGCCGATCCCGCGGCGCGCGATCTCCCCGCGGCGGAGGACCGCATACTCGCGCTCACCGAGCTATGTCTTCATTTCCTGGCGCGCCACTGTCCCGACGAGGACGTATCGGCCCTTCCCTATCTGTTGCTTGGTTATGCGAAAGTCATGGCAGCCGGCGCCGATCCGGCCTTCCTGCGCGATCTGACGAGCCTGCGACACCTGGCCGGCCGCTACATGTCGGCCTCGGCCTGGCTCGACGCCTGCCGTCGACACGGCCTCACGCCGGAAACGATGCGCTGCTACGCCATCAACGGCCGCATCCCCACCCTGCGGCGCAGCGCGCCTGAAGGCGTGCTCGCCGTCCTGACCGATCACCTGCAAACGCCCGCGCCCTGGATCGCCCGTGTCCTGCAGTTGGCCAGCGCAGGCGACGCGCTGGTCCGCACCAACCGCGGTGAGACGCTGCTCGCCTACCAAATCCCCGTAGCCGATCCGGATGCGGCGGCCGCGGCCAAGCATGCCATCCCGCGGCGGCACCGCCATGCGCCAATCACATTGACCCTGGCGCAGCTGCGGGCCGCCGCCGAAACGGTCGACGCGCGGGAAGCTCAATCGGACTGGCCCTCGACCCTCCCGCCGCTTCGGCTGCGCGAGCGTCTCAATAAACTCCAGCTCGAAGGCCTTAAGGAAGGCTTCTTCGACGGCGAAACCCTGACCTTGGACGGCGCCGTCCATGTCCTCGGCATGCTGTCCTCCGGCAAATCTACCCTGGTGTGGCTTGTCGTGCTGGCCCTGACTCTCGGCGGTCAGGGCAAGCGCATTGGCATCCTCGTCACCGACACTATCCAGGGAGCGACCCTGATCGCCCGCCTGCGGATGCACGGCGTCAGCGCCACGGTGCTCTCAAGCTTCTACAATCGCGACCGCCACCTGAACTCCATCCACTGGCAGCAGGGCCTGTCGTCCTCGGGTTGGTCGGTGTCGGCTGTCGGAGACGTCGCCGAAAACTTCAGCGTCGCCTGTCCGCTCGACGGCTTCCAGCGCGATCCGACCGTCGTCCGCGGAGCGGGCCAGCGGCCCGCTTTCCCCACCTTCAAGGAGAAGCCCTGCCACAGGATCTATCAGCGTCGCCGCGACGCGGAGCTCGCCGAGGAAGACGCGGTTGACGACGACGATGGCGTCGGCGCCCAGAGGTCATGTCCGTTATGGACGCGGTGCCCGGCTCAGGAGCAGCAGCGTAGCGCCGTCACCGCCCAGGTTATCGCCCTTACGCCCCAGGCCTTCGTCCACATGACGCCGGACAAATGGACATCGGCGCAGCATCTGACCTTGCCGGAACTGTTTCAGCACACCCTGGACTTGATGATCGTCGATGAGGTCGACTCCGTCCAAAAAACCCTCGACGATATCTTCGCGCCACGCTCACCGATCATGGGTGACGAGCGCGACGTCTATGCACCGGCAATCGGCACCAAGTCGTCCGAGGCGTTGCGCGAGCGCAGCGGAGTCCAGTTTCGCCGTCAGGTGAACGCTCGCTGGCAGGCCAACTTCCACACATTCTACCGCCTGATCGGAACGCTCTACGCTCTTCTCCAGAACGAGCAGGCCTATCTCGCTGACTTCTACCGCAACACGCCCTTCACCGCCGGCGGCATCCTCTATGAAATTTGGCGACGGCGGCAGGATGTGCAGGGCCTCACCCGCCCCGGTCGCAGCTTCGACGATCCGGATTTCGAGGAAGACTTCCTCGAGGTCATCAAGGTCGCCGGAAGCATCTCGCGCTTTTCGCAAGGGTCGGCCGTCAGCCGTGACGAGGCCGAGGAACAAGCCGACGAGGCGCGACAACCCTTCCGCAATCCCGCCTTCCAGTCCGCAAGCGATGCCCTTCAGGCCATCGCCCGCGATATGGTGGTCAGCGACTATTATGAAAATCTGACCGAACGGGTCCGCGATCTCCTGGACGGTCCACTATCGGCGTTCAACGCCACCAGCGCCACGGCAAGCAAGGCGGCGATGAGCCCCCACGGCAATGCGCTTGCGCTGTTGCTTGCGATCGTCACCGACCTCGTCCTGTCCCATTATTACTGGCTGGTGAAGACCCAACCGGCCGTGGCCACCGACCTCGGGATCGACGACGCCCAGTTGCTGAGCCAGGCCGGCAATCTAATCCGCCACTACCGCACGCTGCTCCCGTCGAACCCGGCCGGAGCGGTGTTCGGGTTACTGTATGACGAGCCAAGCGAGGATCGGCGCGACACGATGGGCGGCAAATTGACCCTCATCAACCACCTCGGGGTCGGCCGCCACCTGCTCACCCACCTGCACGACCTGCTCGCCAGCGAAGGTCAGGCCGGTCCCCACGTGCTGATGCTCAGTGGCACGAGCTGGGCCGGCGGTGCCCAACGTCAGTTCAATCCCAAAACAGGGAAGCCCATGGACTGCGCGTCGCCGAGCTTCGACGTGCAAGTCCCGGCCCAAGGCGTGCTATTGCAGCCCCAGGCCGAGCTCGATGCAATTGGACGCTCCGTGTTCGAGCTGGTGCCCTTGCGCAACGAGGAGGGAAAGCAGGTTCGGATTTCAGGCCTGCGGGAAGCAGACCGCCGCAGGGCCTTGAGTGGCGTCGCCGCGCGCCTGTCCGCCCGTCGCGATAACCTCAACCTGATCGAGGAGAACTGGCTGCGCATGGCCCGTGAATGGGGCGACGAGCATCTGCGCGGGCGACGCCGCGCCCTTCTCGTCACCAACTCCTACACGGATGCGGCAATCGTCGCCGACATGCTGCTTGAGAGCCTCGAGACCCACGGCTTGGCCGACTGGCGGGTGTTCTGCCTGACACGGGACCAAGCCGATGACGCCGGCGCGCCGGACGATCATCGCCTGCGACGCGCCAGGCCGCTTCCCCGCTCCCTCATCGAACGCTTCGGCGAGGAACCGGAAAAATCGATCCTAGTGGCGCCGATGCAAGTGGTCGCCCGCGGCCACAATATCCTCAATCGCGAAAGTCGCGCAGCGATCGCCTCGATCTATTTCCTGCACCGACCCCACCCACGGCCGGACGACCTGGCCGCGGTGATCGGCCGGCTGAACCGCTTCGGCGTCGAGCGCTTCGACCGCGGAATGGGCACAGATCCCGGCCAGCCTGACGAGCGCCTGTCCCAGCGCGCCCGCCGCATGCGTTACGCGGCCACCAACATCGTGCGCTACAGCCTCTATGCTCGCGGCGGCTACAGCGGCCTCTCGACCGACTACAAGGCCCAGTTCGCGTGGGACATGCTGACCCCGCTTTGGCAGACCATCGGCCGTGGCATTCGCAACGGCTGCCCCGTGCACATCGGCTTTGTCGACCGGCAGTTCGCGCCTCTCTCCTTCGACGGCGCAACTGACACGCCAGACAGCAGCGCCCTCGTCCAGGCATTGCGCCAGCTCGACATCGCCATGGCGTCGTCCGATCCCACCGCCAGAACACTCGCGAAATTGCTCTACCAGCCATTCCGCGATGCGCTCTCCAAGACCAAGGGCCTCGCCTATGGCTAACGTCAATTCGCTCGACCTGAATGTCTGGGAAGCCGGCTTCACCGCCCAGGATAATCTGGTGCTGACGCGCTACCGTTTGTCCCCAGACGCGCAAGAAACCTTGCAGGCATGGTCGCGCGAGAAATCCAAGCGCCCGAATGACGCTCCGTCGACCCTGCGCCTCGATGGGCTCTCCGAGATCCTGGCCTGGTTTGTTCCCGAGATCGCCTTCATGCGGCGCCACCAGTTCGACGCCGAAACCCAGAGTCGGCCTCTTTCCTTCTTCATCACAGGCGATGTCGCCACCGACGAAGACCTGCGTCGGCGCGTCCAGGCGGCGATCGGCCTATGGCTGACCCTGATCTACCCCGATAAGCCGGCGCCGACGCGCGCGGCGATTGCCGGGACCGCGATGGACACGGCCAGTTGGACCAAACTGCAAGTGAATGGCGCGCTGCAGGCTCAGAAGGGCGCCTGCCCGAGTCCGGCGGACAATCTTCTGTTCGATGCGATCGCCGCCCACGCGCTGGGCGCGTTGGCAGGTCAAGACCTGCGCTTCCGGAGCGGTGCGCAACGCGTGCTCGTGGCCAAGGCCGCACAAAGCGATGCCTTCACGGGAGTAGAGCTGGTCGCCTTCCCGCCGCGTCAGACAAAGCGGGGCCTTTGGAGCGAGGTCATCACTCTCTACACACCGACTTATCCCGAGCGTCCGCAGCTGCACCTCCTCGCCCGGCCTTCCATCCGCAATTGGGGGGCCGTTGACGGATGGACGGGCCGCAATGACCCCAATCGCGCGCTTGACGTCTTCATGCCGGCGATGGAGTCCGCCTCTGCCGACGTCTATCGCCACACTTCGTTCGACTTCCGCGCCAGAAGCGGCCCGGCACCGTCCAAGGGCGAACATGGACCCACGATCGGCTATTGGCCGCACAAGGACGATCAGAAGGTCTTCGACCTCGTTCGTCGCCTGACCGGCCGTGCCGCCCTCGCTCCGGCCGAGCTGGCCCAGCCGGTGGTCGATGAGGACGGGCTCTGGGTGCTGCCGCGCCTCGGAACCGTGCATGGCGATGACTGGCTGCCCGGCGGCACCGGCATTTCCTGGCCCGACCGCCATGACATTGGTGTCTCTCTGAATCAGGCCCTCGCCAAAGCCGGCTTCAAAGCAGTCGAGCCGATGACCCGCGCCCGCCAGGTCATGCCGTTGGACAAGCCGTTCAACAGCAAGGCGGACGACGAGACCTTCGCCGCTCGCCGGCGTGCCGTCCGCATGGCCTTGACAGCGGTGGGCGCACCGAGCCCCGAGATCGACCTGTTCATCTTCCAGCGTCGCGACGACGCGCCCGAGCGGATCACCCGCGCGCTCCTTGACGAACTCGGCCCGCCGCAGGCCCAGGAGGACGGGGTGTTATCGTGGTGCTGTGGCCTCACCATCCGGTTGCATCCCGTCAACGCCGGTGTGTTGGCCGAGGAGATTTCGTGGGCCGAGGCGACGACGGAGGAAGCAAAAACCCTCAACCCTGCCCAGCTGCGCAGCATCCGCGAGATGAACCGCTCACAGGCTTTCGACGACGCACAAAAAGCCATGGTCGCCTACGTGGCCGGGGTCCGCGCCCAAACCATCGGCATCGGCTGGGCGATCCTGGAAATGCCTGAGGCGTTGCAAGGACGCACGGGCGATCCGTTCCAGCTTGCGCGACGAGCGCTTGCGCAGGCCTATCTTCTTCCCCAAGTCGTGCTTACTTCAGTCGAGGCGCTGTCTGAGAGCGTGATGAAGGCCAAATATGGATCGGCTTTCAGCGACTGCCTCCGTATGCTCGGTGTCCTGCCGGTGGAAGACCTGCCGCAGGACCTCCAGCCGGCCGCACTCACAATCATCCAGAGGAACGCCGACCTCGTGGCGGGCCAGCAGCGCAAAGGCCACGCCTTTCCGCTTGCCGCCCGTACCAAAGAAGGGCGACTGGAGTGCGCGCTTCCGGACGAGACCGGAACGCCGCAATGGGCGCCCTATGCAGTCACTTACCTGCGGATCCTGAAGGGCGATTACGGCAAATTCGGTCGAGGCCGCCAGGAGGAGAACCTCGCCAAGTTCGAGACCTTCTTCACCATGGCGATGGAGGATATCAACCGGGTCGGCCCGGCGTTGGTGATTTGCGAGGGGGAAACCCTTACCCACAGGCTGTCGGCATTGGCGAATGGAAGGTTGGTCTTCGATCACCTGACGATTGCCAACAGAACGCTGACGCCCAATGACCTGCCCAATCTGCGGATCGTTCGCACCAGCCCCGATCCCAAGCGGCAACCCTATTATCACCACGACACGGAAACCAGTTGGCCGAGCGGCCTCTTCGTCTGGGGCGCGGCGACACGCACCTTCTACGGCTTGAAACAGAAGCCGGTTACGGTCTCCAATGCCCAGCATTACGCTGCCCGCATCTCGCGACACGCCGAAATTGAAGAAGGCGTACGCCGGCCAAAGGAGAGCCTGGGCCGGGTCAGCTCACAGATGGACGAGATCTGCGTCGCCTTTCGCCAGGATGGAGACGATCCCCTGACCCTTGCGACCCTGGTCCACCGACTGCGTGGTGCGCATGCCCAATATGACACCGACACCGCGCGTCCTTTCCCCCTGCATGAGCTTCGCAAGCTCGGCGGCGGCGTAACCCTCTAGTCCAGGTCGCCCTCAGTTTGCGGGTTCGACCCACCGAACCCGTCCGAGGCTCATATAGACCAGGGCGCCGCGCGGCGCGCCGGTTGCCTCCAGATAAAGCCGAAGCTGGTCTACATGGTCGGCCAGTTGCTGCGTGCCCGGCGCTATGTCGCTCTTCCAGTCCACGACCACCTCGAACGCGCCATCCTCTGCGCGAACCGCAGCGTCCACCCGGCCCGCCATCGGCTGGGCTTCGCTCGCTGGCCCGATCACGGCATAGATCGGCAACTCCGCACGCAGCCGCGGCCGCAAACCGGCAACATCGGGTAAGGCGAGCGTGCGAAGCACAGTCTGGGCAAGTTCCGCAACATCCGCGAGGCTCTCATCAGTCTCGCCCGGAGCGAGGAGCTGGGCGGCCAGCTCGCGCGCCCGCCCGGCGAGCGCGCCAGCCTCTTCAACCAAATCCTCCTCCAGGATTTCCTCCATCAGCTTGTGCAGCACCAAGCCCCGCAAGCGCCCGCCAGTGGCGATCCATGTCTCCTCCTCGTCGATGGAGTCCGAAACGACTTCTACCCTCTGGGCTCGGTCGGCATCGTGGTCGCTGGGCCGCAACCAGGTAATGGGCGGACTCGCCGCAGCGATGCGGTTCGCCTCCTCTGCGAAGGTCGCAGCGTCCTGGCCATTGGCAGGCGGATCGCCCGCGGCTGTCGGGCCCCCCTCAAAAGCGTCCAGATTGATCTCCGGCAGGCCGGCAGCGCCAAGGTCAAGCACGCGCCCCCAGGAGCGTGCATTTGCATCCGGATGATGGGGTAAGATCAAGAAGTCCCGGGCGCGCGTGCACGCCACATACCAAAGCCGCACCCTTTCACGTTGCTGACTCTCTGCATCCTGGCGGACCGTTTCTGCAAGCTCTGGCGCAGCGATGTCACCGACCAGCCAATGGAGCGTGCCGCGATCAGGATGGCGGACAAATCGGTCAGGCGAGCGCGGTCGCACTACGCCGTTGATGGGGATCACAATGGGCCATTCGAGCCCCTTGGCGCTGTGCATGGTGACGATAGAGACAGCGTCGCCATCGACCTCGCCCCAACCCTCGGACGCCTCGCGGTTATCACGCCAGTCCGCGTGGAGATCCGCAGCAAGCCGGCGAAGTCCACGGACCCCGTAACGAGCCGCGCGCTCCAGGATGACGTCGATATTGGCCGTGGCCGCTGCCGCGTGACGCGGATCATCGCGCAGCGAGATTGCGACGCGTACGCTGAGCCGCTCGATCGCCTCGCCGAGCAGCTGTGCCGGGCTGGTGAACCGCGCGCGACGGCGCAGCGCCACCAGATCGGACATCACCGCACGCGCTTCCAGATCGGCGATATCGTCGAGCGGGGTGGCCGCCGTAAAGACACCTGGCCGCCCGTCCCGCTCAGGCAGCGCCGCGGCGATGTCGAGCAGGGCCTGATCGGTGAAGCCGACCAATGGGCCCCTCATTAAAGCGCCGAAGGCGGCAGTGTCCTTGGCGTCTGCCAACACCCGCACCAGGGCAATGACATCCAGCGTCTCCTGGCGGCGATAGAGTCCCTTCCCCGCCTGGGAAGCGATGGGAAGTCCGACCCTGCGCAACGCTCGCTCGAACAGCCAGAGGCTGTTGCTGGTCGGCACAAGCAAAGCGATATCGCGCGCAAGCACCGGCCGGATGCGGCCATCAGCTTCTCGCAGGAGCCGTGCACCCACCAGCTTTGCGCAGACTGCTGCGACAGCGTCGGCTTCCTCGATCTGCAGGGCCTCGCGGTTGGAGCCCGGAGGCGCCGCGATGGACAGCCGGGTAGCGCTCGGGCGCGCCGGATCGTCTCTTCGCGTGGCTTCCAGTTCGACATAACCTGGCTGCGACACCGCGTTCAGAGCAGCCCGGAAAGCGCCATTGACATAGGTCAGCACTCCCTCGCGCGAGCGGAAATTGGCGCTTATCTGGAGAACATTGTCGGGCCAAGCCCGCACGATCACTGCTTTGGCGACCTCGTAGTTGGAGATGTGAGCGCCGCGGAACTGGAAGATCGCCTGCTTAGGATCGCCAACCAGGAAGAGAGCGCCGGCACGGGGCGCGAGCTCCGTCCATTGCTCGGCCGGCTCGGCCGCCGTGATCCGGAAGATGATGTCGCACTGGCTGGGATCGGTGTCCTGGAACTCATCTACGAGAAGGTGGCGATAGCGCGCCGCGAGAGCCAGGCGGACCGACTCATGGCCGTGCAACAGCCGCCGGGTGCGGATCAGAAGATCATCGAAATCGAGGAGCGCCGCCCGGCGCTTGTAGGCGTCATAGTCGGCGAGCACCTCGTCCAGCTCCGGGAACAGAGTGGCGAAAACGCCGCTGCTGATAATGCCCATTAAACGCCGATAGGCTGCGTCGCTGAACTCGTAGGCCGCCACCAGCTCAAGGTGGACAGCTGCAGCCGTTGGCGCCGACGTTCCGAGATGCCGAGGGCGCTGGAGGTCGAAAGAATCCTTCGCCATGCAGTTCAGCCGAGGCGGATGGGCCAATCGCCACAGGCGGGAGAAGTCAGTGACGACAGCGAAGCCGTCTCGAAAGTGATGGTCCAGCGCCTCCAGATTCTGTAGGACGATAGTGGTGCGATTGTCGGCCGGTGCAGCGGCCGCGGCCCGTCTGAACGTATCCACCGCGTCACTGAACGCAAGGTCCGGCCGGCTGGTCAGGTCCACCACTGGCGCCGTCGCGTTGCGATGTTTGCGACGGAAATCAGCCATCTCGCGCAAGGTTTTCGTCGACTTGCGCGGATCGCGCTGCGCCAGGATCGCGATCGGATCGTCCGGCCGCCCGCCTTCGCCAAGCCGCCGGCCGAGCCAGGCCTCGAACACCTGTCCGAAAGCCAGTTCTGCCCCGTCCTTGTCCAAGACCACCGCGCCGGGGTCGACATCGGCCTCGACGGCATAGCGGCACAGGATCTCTTGGCAGAAACCGTGGATGGTCGCGGTCGTCAGGGCGTCAAATCCTGCTGCCGCCGCCTCCAGGGCGCGGTGCTGGTTGTCGTCGAGCCCCACAGGAAGAACCGCCTGCAACGGGCGCGGGACCCTCTTCGCCAAGAGGTCCTCGATGGTCTCGCGTACCCGGCCGGCGAGCTCGTCCGCCGCAAGCCGCGTAAAGGTGATGGCGGCAATCGACGCGGGCGGCACGCCGCTCGCCAACAGCAGTGCAATCCGTCCGGCCAGCAGCGATGTCTTGCCCGTGCCGGCGGCCGCCTCCACCAATAGCGTCGAACCGAAGTCAGACAGAGCCCGCACCCGGGCCGCAATATCCCGAGGCTCGGTCATCGCGCCCGCCACACTGCAGCGAAATCGCCGAATGCCCGACGAAACGCCGCGTCCTTGATCCTGGTGAAAGGCTCCCCGATAGCCGGCAGCGCGATACGCAGGTCGTTCCAATCCTCCCAGGGATCGTGCGGACCCGGCAAACTGGTCCCAGCCCGTATGAGAGTCACACCGGCCTTGAGGTGCTGAGCGGCGTCAGCAAGCGCCTGATCCAGATCTTCACCTCGAAGCGGATAAGGCTGCGGGTTCTCCTCCGCCAGAAACACCAGCCGGGTCTGTATTCGAGTCTCCGGCCGATGGTGGGCGACGGCCACTGCGTATAACACGCGTTGCAGTTCGGTGCCGCCTCCCAGCCGCAGGTCGTTCGGCGCCTTAGGAACCGCTCCTGTCTTGTAGTCGGTGACGCGAGCTCGCCGATCGCCGGTGTCGAGCTCGAGTCGATCGATGGCGCCGCGGATCGCGAGCTGCACGCCGGGCACCGGAACGATCTCGCGCGGATCCCATGGAGCGTTTGGGTCAGCCTCGATTCCGTCGGGGTCCCCGAACCGCACTTCGGTCCAGCTGCGGGTACCTGCCTCAAAGCTCGGATCGAGCTGCAAGGCGCGTAATGCCACCGTCCGGGCTTGGTCAAGCGTGTAGCGCCACAGCAGCGGCGGCGGCGCCGACCGTTCGAGCGGCCAGTCGACAAGGACCGCGGCGCTGGCCGTACCTAATGCCGCTTCGAGCTCGTCAGCAGATGCCCGGCCGAAGCCGGGTCCTTGCTCCAGAACATTCACGGTCCGCTGCAGCAACCGGTGAACCAGGTCGCCAAAGGCTCGCGGGTCCAAATCGAACGCCGGGTCAGTAACGACGGTCTCCCGCCAGCCGAGGGCGTAGCGCCAGACGAATCCCTGCGGGTCGCGCAGCAGCCGCCGCAAGGAAGTTGCCGATTGCGGCTGCTGCAACGCGCGGATCACCACCGGATGATCGGCTTGGATAATCCCGTCATGCGGCCCGACGTCGGCCGATCGGCGGGCCAGCCAGCATCCGACGGCCCGCGCGATGCGCGGGTTCTGCCGCGCCTCCTCGGCTCGAGCGGCCAGCCGGTCCGCAGCGCTAAAGGCGTGCTCAGGAATACGCTGACGGGCCAGCCGAACCGGTGTCAGATGCGCAGGCAAAAGCGGGCTATGGGTCTGCAGGCCTCCGCGGGCGTTGCGCCGACTGTAGGAGAAGGAAAGGTTCTCGGCGTAGCGCGCGATCGAAGCGAACGCCCGCCGATCGGTCTGTGAACGTGTCGGCGCCTGATCGTCGTCCAAGGAGAGGATATGGTCAGGCAGGAGCGGATCGGCGGAAACGCCTCGAGGCCAACCGCCGGCGGTGAGGCCAATCAGCCGCACGAACCGTCGCGGGGCGCCCGCCAGATGCGCAGCCGGGCACCAGACGATGCTGTTACCTGGATCCGCGCCATCGGGTGTGCGCAACGTCGCTAGCGAGAAAGCCAGCGCCTCCGCCGGCCCAGCCCGCATTGCGGCGCTCCAGACCCGAGCCGCCGGGGCCGGCAGAAGCCGCCGGCCGGCCTCCTCAGCTGCCGCCCATCCCCGGCATATCATCTCCAGGGCCGGCAGGAGCAACAGCGACGGCCGGGCTCCATCGGTCCGCTGCGCCTGAGCCAAGTCGAGCGCCCGTCGCCAATGGACGAAGTCGTTGAGATGAACGTGACCTGGAACTCCCGCCAACGGATTGTCAGGCAGCGCTTCCAAGGCGGTGCAGCGCCGCATGCTATGAGCCAACCAGCGCCGTACCCTCTCCTGCGATAGCCCTTGCCCCAGGAGTTCGGCTAAAGCCGCGCATGCCTGCCCGTCGACCGTCGATAGGATCGGCGTGCCGTGCGAGAAATGGACAGGCAACTCGGCGCTCGCCACGAGAGTTTGCATGGACTCATCCCAAGGCCCGGGTGCGGCCGTAGCGATCGCGATCTCTTCGGGTTTAGCCGTCCCACTCGCGATCAGCTCGCGTGCCCATCGCAAGGCCTCGACGACTTCAGCGTGGGGATCGGCACATACCCACGCGGTCACAGTGGTCGGCCCGCCGCCTGGCTCTTCACCAGATAGCCCCGTCACAGTCGTCACCTCGCCGAGAGCCGCAAGCAGGCTGCGCCAGACCGGTGGAATCCAGACGATGTGCTGAAGAGCAACGGGTCCGAGCAGATCGGGGGCAAGGCGGATCCGCGCGATGGCGGCCACCGCCAAGTCAGGCGGCGTCAGGACGCCGGGTCCGAGGCGCGCCTTGACACGGCTCTCGATAAGGGCCAAGTCCGAGAGCCGCGGTGTAGGCGCCACCGAGGACAGATCGAACCCTGCTGACCACAGCCGCTCGAAGGTCCGCACCAAGGCGCGCACCGTCCCGGGAAGACTCTGCAACGGCGTCAGTTCCGCGAATCCGCCTTCGGCGAGTGCTTCGGCGAGCGCAGGCTCCAGCTCCTCTCGTTGCGCGGGGCGCACGAACCCTCCCGCCAAGCGGGCGGCCAGCTGGGGAAGACTCACGATCTGATGCCCAACCGCCCCCTCGCGCGCCGCTTTCAATCGAGCCATACGCAGGGCGAGCGGACCGTCGACTACAACGGTCCGGAACAGATCCGATTGCGCTTGTGGCCTCTGGCTGTCGGCCGCCATCGACGTTCCTCCCCCAGTCACAACAGCGCAGCGCCCTTGTCGAGAAGATCGTCGAGCACGTCCTCTCGTGACGCAATTGGCCCTCTGCGGATCACGAGAATGAGTGCCTCGACCACCTTGCGGGCCAGCGACCGCGCCATCACCCGCTCCCGCGTCGAGATAGCAGCCACGGCACGGCCATGCAGGAAGGCGCTTCTTATATCGAAAAGCTGCTCATACTGGTTAGCATAAAGACGATCACCCAGTAGACCCGCGACCCGTCCCCGCATTCGATTCGTGGCGCGCATCCCCTTGTGTCGATCAGGCGCAACGCGGAAGCTCTTCTGATAATCCGCGCGCAAACCGAGTGCTGCCTCGATTGTCGTGATGTGCGCAAGGAATTCGTCCACGCCGTCGGCCAGGAACGCGCGGACGAGGAAGTGGGCGACCGGCGTCTCAAACAAGACTGATCCCTTTGCCTGCTCGACGGTCGCCCACCGGCTCTGGTCCCAGACAGGCAGCTCGGCTTTCGCATCCTCCTCCAAGTGCAGCTCGACCGGGCGCTCTTCCTCGTATGTCTTGCCAAACCCGTCGTCGTAGACCCGGTCCTCCCAGCTCAGGGTGTCGGGGGACGGCGGCCAAACGGGCCGAACAAAGATGTCGCTGTCGATCGTGTAGACCCATGGCACGCGGAAGCCGCGCCAATCGACTTCCTGCATGGTCGACCAGCTCTCCCAGGGAGCGAGCAGGAGGAAGAACAATGCTTTCTCCAAGGCGCTCGGGAAGCGCCCTTTGTGCGGTTCGATCCGCCCCAAGTCCTGACTCAGGTCCATGAAGAGGACCGGGACCGCGCGCATCTCAGGCTCCTGCCCGAGCGCCACGGCCTCCTCGACGATTAGCCAGTGGAATTCGGAAAAGCGCTCAGCATCGAAGTCCTGACGCGGATAAAGCCGCTTCAGCCGGTGCACATCGATCAAGCCGCGCAGCTCGTCCGCGCTCAACCGGCACACCCTGACCGGGCCGAATGCGAGCGGCGGCAGGTCGGCAGCAAGATCGAGCGGCGCCAGGTGAATGCGCCTGGCATGGGTGGCCAACAGCGCCGCATCCAGTCCGTTCGCTGCTTCCTCCACCGGCAACGCAAGATGGGACGTTTCCTTCTGCAGGTGACACGGAAGGCCCAGGCTTCGCAATGCGGTCGAGAGCGCGAAGTTCGGCCCCTTCTTGCCGGCGTTCGTATAGCCGTCGCGGCAAATCTCGCGCAGCCGCACGAAAGCGGGATGCGCGAGAATATTGTCAGGCCCCGGCGGACATAGCCGCCAGAGCTCCGTCATCGCCGCAAGCATCGCCATGCTCGGACCAGTCTCACCCATCAGGAGATCCGCAACCAACCAGCACCTGTTTCATGCGTCGTTCCTTTCTCCGCCTGCTCGGCCGCTTCTCTCGCTTTCTCTTCCAAAACCTCCCCACAGCTGGCTTGAATAAAGTCGCATTCCGGCTGAATGTACGATCTGAACGTTATCAAGTGCAGGCGATTCCAAAGGCTTGAAGCCGGCTTGCTCGAACATTTTCAATGACCACCAACCTTCGCATCTTAATCGCCGATGTATTGCAGGCAATGACCCACACGGAGCTTAGTCAGGCTCCGCTTGAAATCGCGGGCTTGGTTGTTCCCGCCGGTGAAGGTCTTTCAAAGCGCCAACGTATCGACTCGGCGCTTGCCAACCTCACCGAGATGGATTTGGCGCAGTTGGCTTTGAAGTTAGCGGTTCATCGTGGCGACGTTTCTCTCGACGAGGCCGGCCGAAAGGTGCTGGAAGCCAACGATCCGCCTATAACCCAGATCACTAGGCGCGATGTCGCACGGGTCTTCGGAGACGATCTCGCTGGCGAGCGTGACACGGTGGAGATGGTCGAACGTTATTTCCCACTTTCCACGCCCTTTGAAGACTTCTTCGGAAGCATGGCTCGAAGCAAGGGTGCCCATCAAAGCTTGCGCGATAAGATCACTCGGCACATGGATGACAATCCAGGCGACTGGTCGGTCGAGCATCTATTCGGGGAAATCGGTGCATTTGACTGCTCCAGAGCTCGGTTTGGCGCGTTGCTCGAGGAAGCTGTCCACCCCCTCGCTCGGTCGGGCGAGAAACAGTTGAAGTCGGTCGCCGCCCTCAACAAAATACTCGCGCGCGATGGATACGAATTAGTGCGGGAGAGCGAACTTTCCGGTCACCCGATTTTCGTTTTCCGACCTCTCGTGCGGGGTGTTGGCGGCCGGCCCAAAAACCTGATCTTCGCTTCTCAAGGTCCGAAGCCCGAGATCGGGTTCGCCGACGCCATAAACAATGACATCGTCATCCTCTCTGGCGAAGAAAGCTGCTTGGTTTATGATCGGCCGATCAGTTCAAATGGTCTGCTCTGGTCCGAACTTGTCGCGTGGTGGAGCGACATCATGCCAGGCGCCAATGCAGCAAATCTTGGCGCGCGCCTGCAGAAGTCTCTGTCGTCAGATGCAGAGCACAAGCTTTTCGCCACCTATTTCAAGGTTTTCCACCCCGCTCTGGGTGAGACGTTGCCTGCGCTCTTGCCGCAGGTCTATCTTCACTATGACCCCGCCATCGTAAAGACTCTTCGCCATCGCCTGCCGCTTCCGCGACAGCGGATGGACTTTTTGCTCCTCCTCCCCGGACGCCAACGCATCGTGCTTGAGGTGGACGGAAAGCATCATTTCTCGGAAAAGGACCGCCCGTCCTTGAAGGTCTATGCAGACATGGTGTCGGCAGACCGAGAGTTACGCCTCGCCGGGTATGAAATTTACCGATTTGGAGCGAATGAGCTGGTTGGCGATGACGCCGAATCGAGGATCGCGGATTTCTTCAAAAAGCTATTCCGACTGCATCGCGTCGCGCGATGACCCTACCCCGATCAACGCTGGTCAGGAAACCGTTAGCTGGCTATTGCTTAGCGCCAAGGATCGAGTGTCATGGCGCAGATTAGCGATATCGAGCTGTTGCGGTTCGGACCCGGGCTCCAGTCATGATCAAGCAGACTAGCGATCCAAGACTGATCGAAATAGGTCCGAACTGTTTTGAAGACCAAGCGCGAGCTGGAGGAGTTCCGGCCCCGCCTATGCTGGAGGAGCGCTATTGACGGGCGTTTTCGGGTCGGGTCCAGGCCTCGATTCACCGAAAGGCGATGTCGCGCGCCAAGCGACCGCCTCGCTGCGTGGTTATGGCTATCAGCTTTATGCATCGGGCTTGGCCTGGTTAGGTTTGGGGGACGGAGAGACGCTCTATCTCGAAGTGGCTGAAGACTACGCAGTCGCGGCACGCGGCGCGCTCGCAGGAACCCAGGTCAAAGACACAGGCGGCAGCACAAGCATCACCCTCCAGACGGCGCATGTCCGCGACGCAATCGATTCTTTCGTGGATCTTGTCCAACGCAATCCCAAGCGCGTCGTGTCATTTCACTATCTGACTACGTCCGAAATCGGTGTGGAGCGCAGCATTGAGCATCGGATCGCTGGAGGTGCCGCACTTCACTATTGGCGGCGTGCCGCTGCAGGAGCGGCTGTTGGGCCCTTGCGCGCACTGATAGCCGGACTCGATTTGAAGCCGTCCACGAAACTCTATCTCGAAGCACTGCCGGAGGAAGGGTTCCGCAGCGATTTCCTCCAACGCATTCACTGGGATTGCGGTGCACCCGGTATCGCAGACGTGCGCTCCGAGCTCGAGGCTGGACTTATCGAGTATGTCGCATCAGCAAGACGGCTCTCAAGCCATACCGGTAGGGCCGTAGTGCCGGCGACGATCGAGCGCTTGCTGATGACGGTGGTCTCCGACAATACACGGCAATTACGACGAGCCGACCTCCTCGAGTTAATCGACAAGACGGCCATTGTTCCTGTTCCGTTGGAGCAATTAACCGCGGCGTTCCAGAGCAGCAGCGCAGGCACGACCTTCACTCGTCCAACCTTGCTTGTCCCGGCGAGCGATTTGCCTCTTCCCCAGATCCGGGCTCCGCGAGCGGTCTTGGTCGCCGCAATCGACACGGCACGCCGGAGCGCAGGGGTAGTTATCGCGAGTGGCGCGACCGGACTGGGCAAGTCTCTCGCTGCGCGCCTCGTGGGCCAGCACTGCGGCGGGGTGTGGTCGATCGTCGACTTCCGCAACCTGTCGCCCTCAGACACCGCTGCACGACTGTCGCTTCTGCAAGGCGAACTGGCGGCCTCCCCCGCAACGCATCTCATCCTAGATGACGTGAATGAGATCGACGATCCTGCGGTGCGGGATGCGCTATTACGCGTCGTCGCCAGTCTTCGGCGACGCGATTGCACCGCGATAGTCACAAGCTATCGCGCACCTACCAGGACGACATATGACCAGTTGGCACCAGAGGCGCCTGCCGCAATCGAGGTCGAATATCTCTCGGAGGAGGAAGTTGTTGAACTCGTGGCGCTGGCTGGCGGCGACGCCAAATACGCCAGCGCCGTCTATCGCGCCGCGGCACGGGGCCATCCCCAACTCACCATGGCGACGCTGCTTCATCTAAAGGCGGCGAATTGGTCGCGCGCATCCGTTGCTGGGGTATTGGGCGGGCAGCTCCCCGATGAACTGGGGCCGGAACGGCGCGCAACGCGGCAACGATTGATAACAGCGCTCTCGACCGATGCACAGACGCTGCTTTTGCGCGCCAGCCTGATCCGTGGCGGGTTCGACCGAGCTCTGGCGCCAGAGATCGCTGGCCTCGATCCCACCATAGCGCTTCCTGGTCTTCTGCTCGATCAGCTCATCGGGCCGTGGATCGAAACATATCGTAAGAAGCGACTGCGAGTGTCGCCATTGCTGGAAGATGCCGCGGAGGAAGTGCTCACCGCCGCAGAATGTCGGGGCGTCCATCGCCGCGTAGCGGACTCGATGATGCGAAACAGGGACATCTCCGTATTGGATGCCTCGGCAGCGCTGCATCACGCGCTCGAGAGCGAGGAGGGTAGCCTCGTATTCGCTTTCGCGCACAGCGTGATTACCTGCCCGGTGGGCATGCTGGACCTGCTCGCTCCGTTCGTGGGCGAACTCATGATCTTCGGGACCGACACGCCGATCTTCCCTCGAGACCTCGCGGCGTCGGCGATGTTGCGATTGGCTCAATTGCTCGTCCTCTTCCCCTATGGGACATCCGAAAATGCCCGCGCCGCCTGGAACGCATTCGAGCGCGAGCGCGTCCACCTGAAGGGACCGGAACTCATAGAGGGTTTCGCGCTATCCAAGATCCTGCTCCATCCACGCATGGGCGAGCTTTTTCCCGATTGGTTGGAAATCCTACTTCGGTTCGACCGACTGCTGAGAAGCTCGCCCCAGCTCGCGGAGGTCAACCGCAACTTCAATTCCCCGGCCGGCGGCGATCCGCATGTAAGCGGCGTTTTGTTCGCAGGGCAGCTTGGCAATATCGACAGCGTTGCCCGCTTCAAGGAAATCTTAGAACGGCTCGATGGCGAAGAGCCCATAACACGCGATCAGATCTTCTCGTCCTTCCAACCTGGGCGCGGCGATATTTCGATACTGGTCAACCATGCCTGGCTCAAGGAATCGCGAGCCGAGACATTCGATTGGGCGGCTGCTGCCCGCGACTATGCTGCTTGCGCAGACCTCGCTATGCGATGGGGCAATGCGACGCTCGCGACACGCTGCGCAATCGCGCAGGCTATTTGCCTCGACGAGAACGGCGACGACGTTGAGCAAGCACTCGCCTGTCTGATACAAGCTGAAGACAAATTTGGCTTCGACATCGCGCTTTCGCGCGCGCGTGCCAAGATCTACTGGCGCAGACGCGATCATGCAGCGGCGCTCCCGCTGCTGACTGCCGCAGCGGAAGCTGGCGGCCAAGACACAATCGAGAAGGCTCATATCGCTCGCGAAGCAGGCATAAGCGCTGCGACGCTCGGCGACTGGGCGGCAGCGCAACAGTGGTTTGAACGTGCCCAAGTCGAGGCGTCAAAGCTTGACAAGATACCATCGGTACGAGCGATGGCGATCGGGCTGCTCGCCGATACGGCGCATGCCGCCTATTGCGCAAGCCGGCCCGGCATCTCAATCGTCAAGATGCGCGACGCCCTCTCCGCTTTGACAGGAGTCGATGCGGAGGGAACGCTGGCTGAAGCATATTGCCGCCGTGTCGTGCCCCATGGTTTGCTCTGGCTCTATCGAGAAATCACTGGGACCAAAGCGGGCGGTCAGGAAGAAGTAGTCTATCCGCCAGGCTGCGGCAGCAACACCGAACCGCTCGAGGTGATCCGCGAGCATCCTGTCATTGCGCTCGATCTCGGGTTCTACCTGCTGGCCGATGCGGACCAAGCACTCACCGAGCCTACCGGCTTTTATCGCAATTTTCGCGACTATCTAGTCGAAGGGCCGATTGTCTCTTCAGAACTGTCGACGGCGATCGCCGAAGATCGTAGGACCATCGCAACGCACGATCCAGCCCATTTCGTCGAGCGCGTTCGACGGCATGCTTCAGTGGCACGCATGGTTTCCTCCGGCGAGGGGCTCGAAAGTGGCGACGCACTTAAGAATCCCAGACGCGGCACGATTCCTTTGGCTACGATCGGCGAGCCCGCCGAGGCGGATCTGCATCGAGCCGCCGAAGATTATCTGCTGAGTTTCGCCACGGCTGCGGCTCTCGCCCGCGAGTTCCAGGCGATCGATGCGATCGTCGAGGAAGGACTGGCGTCGCCCGAGATCGAATCCATACATCCTTTGCTTCGACGGATGGGGGGCGACCTCACGGCAATCGCGACCGATCGAGATGGCGCGGCCAACGCGATCTGGCTACTGCGAGAGGATCTAACGGCGCGCCCCGCCGAGTTTTGCTGGGCAGCGGCATGGCTGCTGTTCCATGTGAACGCCTCGCGGCTCCGCAGTGGTGTTGCCGAGCCGCTTGTGGCGTGGATCTTTGCCGGGTGCACTCATCTTGTCAGCAACGCTCGATTCCGCCTATCGCTCCCGGCGACCACGGTGCCGCCAGTCGAGGCTGTCCTTGCGCGGTCCGAACGAACCATCGCGTCTGCCGCCGAATTGCTTCTCACATTCGCGCCCGCAGCGGGGACCCGGTTCGTTCCACAAGCAAGATCAACGCTAGAGGAGATTGCCGGAATCTCGCCTGCGTGAAGGGCGGGAGGGAGATCGCTAACACTGGTTCAAACTCGGTGCTTTATGGGACACATTCTGATGGTCACCTCGGGGTTCGTGGCTTCGCTGAGCGAAGACACCGGCGAACGTTCGGGTCTCGCACTCAGCAGGCAACAACTTATCGAGCATCTCCGGGAGGATCACCCATTTCGGGTGGCATTTGCCCAAGATGACGCATTGATGCGGGTTGGAAGTGAGGAGTATGCGGACACGGTAGGAGATCTACTCTACGCCCTCGGCGCCGCTGACCAACCAGGCATGCCGAGCCTGGGTCAACGGTTGATCGCAAGACTGGGGCCGGACTGGCGCGCGCTGATGGACTTCGAGACGATCCTCCAAGTCGAGGCCGTTGGAAATCATCATCTGCAACTACGCAATAGGAGCGGATCGCTCGATCGGGACGCACTCGATTCAGACATCAAATGCGTCATCAGTGGGTCCCGTAAGGCAATTGTGGAGCATCTGCTGGAGGCGATGTCCGTCCACCTAGCTTTGTCCCCGTTTTTTACACGCGAGATGAAAGCGGAGGATCACTTGGCTCTGACGAATTTGTTCGAGAGCGAGCGTCTTCCAATCGAAGGATCGGGTTTCTTTGATCAGCGGTTCATAAACTACCTATCCCAACAGCCGGAGCTTCTGCAGGAGATAAATTGGCGGCAGTTCGAGGGACTCTCCGCAGAATGGCTCGTTCGGAACGGCTACGAGGTAGAACTTGGAGCTGGCCGAAATGACGGCGGTGTCGACATTCGAGCTTGGAATGCCGGCAGGAAACCCGGTGTTCCGCCAGTTGTGATCGTTCAGTGCAAACGGGAGAAGCGGAAGATCGGCAAGGTCGTCGTGAAGGCCCTCTGGGCCGACGTTCATGCAGAAGGAGCCGATGGAGGCCTCGTAGTTACGACGAATGATATTAGTCCCGGAGCGGCGAAACTTGTCGAAGCTCGGGCGTATCCGATCACAGTTGCGAACCGTGACGAGGTCGCACGGTGGATCACAGCCATGCGCCGCCCTACTGCCGGCGTGGTCCTTTAGGGGTGGCCGAGGCGCGGGACTTCAAACATCGAATTCACCGGACAGGATGATCACGTTCGGTCGCGCGACATCGAGTATCTCGGCTACAGTAGGTGCAGCTGTTCGATACGTGAGCCGCAATGACGCCAGAAGCCTCGCGCCGTCAACTAATTCGACGAAAAAGCCGCTCTGAGCGGCCATCTCGGTTTCCCTAAAGACACCGGCTGTGAATACTGAAGATGTTACCAGCAGGCCGCTGTTGGTCGCATGAATGCCCATCGTGCCAATAAGTTCGCGCAACACTCGAACTCCGACCTTGTTTCTCGTGTGCTTTATCTGGGCGTAGATCGCGGTGGGGCCGCCGCGGGGATGCTGAACCACTATGTCGACGCCGCCGTCCTTTGAGCGCGCGGTGCCGCGGGCCTCGTAGCCAAACTCTCTAAGAATTGCCGCGCTGGCGTCTTCAAGAGTTGCCCATTCATCAGCACTTCCTCGTCCCAAGAGATGTTGTTCGATCTCCCTGGCCAAAAGCCCGATTTGAGATTGATCAAGAGCTGGTGAAAACGTTGCTAAGGCCGCACCGCCGGCCTGTACGGTCCGCAGCGCCCTGTCCGGAACGGACCCGCAGGAGCTATCCCACATATCCTTGAATGCGAACCACCAGCCGCAAAATGAGCAGGTGAGCACCTCAACAGACTCAGAAAATCGCCGACCATCACTGTCCTGGCGCTCGTCTGCGGGACACAATTGCGGATGTGACCTACAGCAGGGGCACTGCCGTGAAGCAAACACGCTCTCAAGAACCGGCTCTGTTTGGGTTTGTGCTTGGTAATTCCAGAACAATTTTTCGCCCGCCTCTTTCGGGTCAGAAACCGCTCGTTCTTAACCGCCGGTAGGGGCTGCATGAGCAGCCCTATCACGAGCGCCAATCGACACGATCGCTGAATTGAGGTCGCAATGGTTCGAGGATTGCGGGCAAGCGCCCCTCGCAGGTCACTCCCAGATAGGTCGCGGCTCGCGTGACGCCAACGTAAAGATAGCGCGGGAAGAGCTCTTTAAGGCGGCGGGCAAGTCCGTCGACTCCAATGAAGAAGACTGCTTCAAATTCCAGACCTTTGATATGCTGGATATCGAAGACACGCACCTCGCTTGCATCGCCAACCACCCGCCCTTCCTTGCACCCGACGATGGTAATGTTGCGCTCCGCCAACGCGGTCCGCGTTGCATTTACCAGCGGATCAATGAGGTCGTCACCGTCAACGAAAACGGCGATAGAAGGTAGCGACCCGACTGACTGTTCGACCTCATCAATGCGATCGGCAAGCCAGGTTCCAAGCGCCGTGTCAGAAACACCTTCCGCGAGTACCGGCCACACATCCGCTTCTTCGGTTTCCGACGGAGATCGCGTCTTCTGTGCACCCGGGTCGAGCAGCTCTGCTAGAGCGTCCGAAAATTGGCGAAGCTTCCGGCTCTGTCTGTAGCCGATATCAATCTTGCGGATATCAATCTGGGCTCCCGACACACGACTCAGCCAGTCAATCTCGACTTCACTCTGAATGCCAGACGACGTCACCCGCTGGCGCAAATCGCCACATGCAAACCACGAGCGCAGTTCTGGATGGGCAAGCTCGATCGTGCATGCAAGCTGGACGGCGGAGAGATCCGTAGCTTCGTCAACAAAAACCTGAGCGAGGTAACGGCTGCGTATCGTTTCGAGCCAGTCATACCTGACTGCGCCGTCGTGTCTCGCATCCACGTTGCGTATCACGCGGCGTGCGTTTCGAAGCATTGCCAGCAGGACGATGTCGACCTCACCGGGAGAGATCAAGCTGCGGCTTGCGGCTTCGGCAACCGCTTCATCCGAAGTGTAGTGCCTGCCTTCCCGGATCATTTGGCGACGAAACCGCGAATAGGCACCGGGCAAGCCAAGTACTGAAGAGCGCGGCGCCTGGAGTAGCGACCTCAACCACGACCGTGTCGCGATGTTCTTGCCGATCGGTACGAAAACGTTGTCGGAGGGCAGCCGCTTGCCGATCAGTTCGATGACCCTGGCCGATTGTCCGCCGAGTGACCGCCGGCCTTCTGCGACGGAACGCGCCCAATTCCGGAGGGCGTTCCAGAGAACATTCAGTGAGCGCGCCTCTGAGGTCCCTGTGGACGCTAGGACCTGGCTTGTTTCGTCATCGTCATCGTCATCCTCATCATCGTCGTCATGCTCCGATGACCGGGGCGAAGAGAGGGAAGCGAGTTCCTGGAGCAGGCCCTTGTTTTGATTTAGCAGAAGATTGTTGATCTTTCTCAACTCTGCGGTGATCAGGTCGCCGAGACGCTTAACCTCTTCGTGGAGTTCCGTCGCCTGCATGACGACCGCCAGCATATCGTCGATGCTGGACTCGTTACCTTGTCTAAGCTCGGCTCGAATCCTGGTCGCAATACCCCTGGCGCGTTCATCATTGGACCCTTGCAGACTTGTCAACGCACCGTCAAACCTTCGGATCAGATCCGCCCCCGCAAAGGTCGCGAACTCGTCATGGAGGCTCGACCGCGCGGCGCTCGATTGATCGGCAAGTAGATGGATATCGGCGAGTTGGAAGCGACCGGAGTTGGCCGACCGCAGAATGTTTAGCACGTTACGCGCGAGATCGAGCCTCTCCTTAGCCCAAGTGCGGACATTGCCGGCGTCCGGCACTCCCTGCTTATTGAATGCGTCGCCAAGATATTGCTTCAGCAGTTCGCCAGGCGAAAACATCGCCCAACTGTTTGTGCTCGCTACATCAACGCCCGCACGGGTCACCAACGCTTTGTCCGAGTCCGACAACGCTTCCAATGTCCGCTTCTGTGACAACCGCCGGATCAGCGTGGTCGTCTTTCCTGATCCGGGCGGGCCAAACAGCATAACCTGCTTGTTTAGCGGCAATCGAAAGATTGCTCCCTGAAACTTGTTCAGAATCGGCCGATCCCGGAGAGCGATCCTGTCGATGGTTCTTCGTCGGATGCGCTGGCTGTCAGATTGGGCGGCGGCCGCCTGCTGCAAAATCCGCCCCAGAATGTCTTCCGCCGAAACGTCACCTTCGCGAAGGAGTTTCAGCGCCTGAAGTAGGGAGTCTTGCTTCAGAAGCTCGTGCAATGCACCCCATGGAGCGGACTCAAAATCGTCAACCAGCGCGTCCCAACCCGCGGATTGTTCCCGCGGCGACCAAACCGTCCTCTTCAGAATGCGGGCCGTTCGTTCGCGATTACGGACATCCAAGGTCACAGTCTCGCCAGCCTCATGCTCCGCGAGGTGACCAAGATCGTCTAGCGAGGTCACGAAATGCGCGCCTTTCACCGCATCATTCAGGCCCGCTGCGGATAGACGCGCGAAATAGAGTGTCTGCGGAGGTCGGGCCTCGTTCTTCCATTCGACTTCGACGCGCGCGATACACGGCTCAAGCAAAAGTCTGCGCAGCGCCTCGCGCAAACCTGCGTTCTGAGCGTGGGCGAACCGCTCCGGATTCCCTACGCCAACCATCGTATTCGAGCGGTTCAAAACACCATCAATAGAAAGTCCAAATGGTCGACTCTCGAGATTAGAACGCGCTCCATCGGCAATGCTTTTGAGGGCGGTGAGAATTTCTTCTCCCACCTTGAGTACAATTTCGCGTTTTTCGTCACTGGACTCCAAGGTACCGTCCCCCATTTGAGTCATTGCCGGCAATTGATCGTAAAACGGCTTAATGTCCATCAACTCACGAAGAAAATCGTATAACCGCCGCGGCTTGCGTGCGAGCCCCGAGGTAGGGGCTGCCGGAGGTCCAAAAATGGGTCAAAAGCACACTTCGGCCGGAAAGGCGTTGAGGCAGCTCCGGCAGCCGGCCGCCACCTGACCCGCCTGGCGGTTTCCAGCAGGTCTCACGGATGGATCGAGATGAGGCCCCGTTCACTGAAGCAGTTGTATGTAGTAGGACGCCAGAATCGCGCTAACCTCATCGAATTGATCGGTCTTCAGCAGCTTGTTCTTAGTGTCAGTCGCGATAACATGACCATCATATTTGACGCCGTGCATGCTTACCGTACCCAAGATCAATTGAGAACCTGTCGGAACTTCATTGAGACAAAAGCCGATCATGCGCGCGGCGTTGGTCTTGTCTTGATCTTGCTGCACGGGCGTATCGACCACGATCGGACAGAAAGCCGACGTAGAGAAGCGCTTCATCGTGTGGATGAAGGCGTAGTAGTAAGCAAGGAGAGCTCGTGGCAGATCACTACCTGTTTCTTGTATTTTGCTATCGATCGCATTGTAGCTAGCTTCTTTTAGGTTGGGTACCTGAAGCTGCTGCACAAACGAGTTCATCTGCTGTAGGTAGTATCCCTTGATATTGTCCTGCCGTTTTTTGTCATCAAAGGACTTCATGCTCTGCGCGGCTTCGTCGGATTTCATGTCCTGCGCACCTATTTGCGCATCAATGTCCTTCCCCTCTGCGGCGAACGCTGTATCCATTAGCTTTTCGCTTTCACCTTCTATCAAATCGCGAAGCTTCAGCTCGCCTCTCTGCTCATCAAGAATTTTGGTGATGCGCTCGATCGAGTCCGAGAACGCGCGCAGTCGCTCCTTCTCGTCAGATATTTGCACGTCTACCGCTTCAATTTCTCGACGAACCTCAATGAGAAACCCTCGGCAGGTATCGACATCCGATATTAGGCTGAATTTATTGGCGAAATCGTTGGAATGTACGGTGCCACACGTCGGACAAATGATCTCGTCTTCGCTTTCACGTCGCAGGAATTCGTAGTCAGCATCAAGATCGGCCAGAGCATTCTCCGCGATGGCGGCTTGCTCTTGGAGGATAGCTCTTTTCGAATTCAACTCCGATAGAACACGCTGAGCTTTGTCCTGTTCGACCTGCAACCCTCGACATTCGGTCACCAGCGCATCAATCTGCTCAACGAACTGATCAGGAGAGATATCGAAGTGCACGCGTGTACGCGTCGATCGCAATCGCTTGCTAGCACGATCTAGCGCCCGTCGCTCAACCTTCAATTCTTCTCGTGCCCGATCGGATGCAGCTTTCAAAGCTTTGGCTTCATAATATTCATTAGGACGCAAGCCGGCGTGAAAATTTGCGACGTCCTTCCGATAGTTCGGAAACATCTGCAGATTTGAGAATGAATTCCAGTTGCCCACCCAACTGCTATCCTGATCAATATAGAACGGCAGGAAGAGAAATGCGGGTGGCGGGATCAATAGTTCATTCTGGCGAGTGGCGAGTGTGAGTTCGAAACTCAACAAGCGTGCCAGCTCTGGACCAAGCCCATGCGTAACGCCAGTACCGGACCAGATGCCCTTACCGCCGGCGTCGTACAGTGCGTAGTTGTTCCCAGATCGCAGAATGCTAAGCGGCACTCCATCGACAGTGAAATCTACAAATATATCGACCTTGGCATCGCGCCACGTCGGGTTCACCTTCGCCGGATCGGCGCCGAACGCGGCATAGATAGACTTTATGAGACAGGATTTGCCCGTGTCATTTTCGCCGAGAACGACCGTCGTTGTCGGACTGAACTCGACTACGCGCGCCGCTTTCTCCCGTGCGGACAAGAGACACAGCCTTTTTAATTGAAAGTTTTTCATGGCTGCGCGTCCGCAGGCTTCTGATCAGCTTTTTGTACATCTCTTGACGCGTCATAGTCCAACACCTCGTAGATGATCATCGCCTTCGCACGGCCCGCATTCAATTCCGAGATCGTCGCCTTCGCAAAGCTCCAAACCTGACCAAACACCTGTTCGGTCAACGGCGTCAATTCAAGCGATGAACCCTGCAGCTTTTTCAACTCCGTCCGGATGCGTGCGCGAACTCGGTTGATCGCTTCATTACCAGCACCCAGCGCTAGAGTACGGTAGAGTTTCCATTCTCTTGCGATGCCCGCCTTCTCAAGCGCGCTGTACGTCAGGTCACCAGCGATATCTGCCCACGTCGGCACCACGTGAGTTGTCAGTATCTGAGAAAGCCAACCATCCACCTGGCTCTTGGTGATGGCCTTGTGCTTGATGAGGTCGGAAAATGTTTGAACGGACCCCGTATACTTGGACTTGGTCCGGCATTCCTCGATGATCGTTTTATACAGAGTGTCCGGACTGTAGATCACGGTCCCAAGCTGGCTCGTCACGAAATTCTGCATCATCCCCTTCAAGTGCGCGGACGCATCGTGAAGGCTGAGGTCCGCGCGAACGAAGTGCATGAGCTTCGCGGTGTCCTCCGTCGCGGATGGGCGTTCGGTTTTCAGCTTCGCGAGAAATTTTGCAAAGTCGTCCGGATCGCAATCGCCAAAACAACAAACGGTCGCAGCAGCATCAATAAATTCGCATGGCAGGTTTGAGACAAAACTCAGGCGTTCGGTTTCGTCGGGAAAGAGCTCATAATTGTCATGCATCTTCCCGATGAAGGACGGTAATTTCGACGTTCCATCCTTTGATTTCTTTTGGGTGCTCAGACTTGTGAGCGTCCAATGACCGCTCAGCTTGGTCTTGACCTGATAGAAGCGGGCTCGCGTTGGAGCGGAGCTGCTATTCAGCCGGACAATGTCGTCGTGGAACTCAAAGGCAATTGCGTAATCGTCGAGGTCACTGTGGCTTTCAAAGATGAGCGCGAGACCCCAGCTCGCCTGATAATCGTATCTCTCGTATCCTGTCTCGCCCGACTTCTCTCGCCGCGGCGTCTGAACAAGCTTTTCTGCAAATGACATACGTCCCCCCAATGCTCGGCACTGTAGCGGGCCGTGGACGCTAGACAACTATCGCGGGTAGCCCACGCGATCAGTCCTTAGGAGGATACCCGGCGGTGAGGATGTCTCGCCGGGGATTGAGCGGTCATTCCCCAGAGCTCTCCCCACGCGCAAAATTCGAGCGCGGGAACGAAGCGAGTACCATATAAGTGATTGATTTAAATGGAACAATTTGGTTACTCAAACCGCCGAGCTCCTATTCCACAGTTTGTGGTGCTAGGTCTCAATGGCGCTTTGGATCCTTCCGATTTGTACGCTACGGCGCGCAGGAGTTAGCGGCGACATGATGGAGCCTTTGTTTGGTGCCGTAGGCGATGTAGATAAACGCATCATGGGCAATTGGGCTACGTGCAGATGGCGTCGAAACAAGTCAGCAGTAAGAGCTGCGCCTTCCTGGTAAGTCAGCTCAGACACCAGGGTCGTGCCAGGGAAATGCCGATCTCACTCAGCGTTGCTTGATCCGATTATGGCGGAGATCATCGAAACTCGTGCAGGAACCATGCTTGACAATGATAGCAACAAGGGGCGCCGGCTCGTCGAGTTCAAGGACGGTTGCCGCTATGGCAAATTTGGAAAGACCAAGGCTTATGAACTGATCGCCCACGAGAGTATCAGGGCGTACAAGATGGGCGGCAAGACCCTGATCGACCTCGACAGCGTGGATGAATATCACGCTTCGCTACCGAGGGTCGAAACGAGAGCAAGCTAGGCTGCTGACCGCGCAGCGGGGCGGAGGAGACTGCGCAGGCTGTCGCGGGCGATCAGACCAATGCAGCATTTCAACAACTTCGGCCCAAGAGGCCGCACGGTTGTAGATGTCGCATTTGCTCGGTCGCCTTTACCAAGCTAGCGCCACCCACCTCGTCGCAGCGCCAGCACTTTTTTCTCCGTGTCGTGGGCGAGGTGAGCTTTCACTCCATCGCCGTCGAACGCGCCCTCCTCGTTGAGCAGGATCGACGCGGTCGAGCGGAGGCGCGCGCGCAGTAATTTACGCCGGCGCCAGTATCGCAGGCCGTGATCCGCGGCGCCCTATTCAGCGTGTTGTTGGCCATTTGCACGCCATCGTTACTGGACGTCCAACAGATCCTGGATTGCGTTGGGCGATTAATGCTTTCGGCGTCTCGCGCCAAGCGAACCAGTCGCCCCCCGAAGTCGTCCAGCACGAGGTAGGTCTCTCGCTCGGCGTCGGGAGACGCGCATGACAAGACCTCTCCTTCACGTCGCGATACTACGTTCGGTCGATCCCGTCGGATTTCGACTCAGAGGCGGGTTCGATTCCGGTCGGGGACTTTGTGGGGACCGAGACGGCATGGGTCGCGCTAGCTGCAGGAGAGCTGGTGTTTTTATTTTGCGAGCTTGTACCGCGCGTCAGCTTGCTGGTATTTCTGCTGGTATCAGCAGCCATCGATGATAAAAATCGCTTCAGTTTCAAATAATTATGGTACTAAACGATTGCCGGCCAGGGGCACCACGCTTCGCCCTTCGGGCACCGCGTGGCGCGGCCACGCCCTGCCACTATACGCGGGCGGCGACCCAAAACTCGCAAAACAACCCCATGCAAAGGAGCATCGTGCGGACGCGACGCCTTGCGCATGCTCCGAAACCGCTTGACACGTCGGGCAAATCAGAAGTACACTTCCATTATTCCGAAACAGCCCAGACGCCTCTCGCGCAGCCGTCGAGTTACAGCGAACTTTAGACTGATCGACCTCGCTGAACGAAGGATCGAAAGCCTTCAGTTCTCGATCCATCAGCTTCTCAATACGAATGCAGCCCTTTTGCGCAAATTCGAACGTCCGCCCAACAATCGCGAATTGCGGTGACATTGCACTGAACCTCTCGTTCGATGACTAGCGATCTCTCAACCGGCCCGCGCGCAACTCCACATTGTGACCGGCGGAATATTGCGGTAAAGTAGATTATTGTCGCCGCTGATTTTTGAAGGAGATCGCTTTGAGATACGTCAAGTCATTGCTTTTTGCATCCGCTATCCTTGTGGCTGGAGTTTGCGGCGCGGCGGCGCAGTCGGCCTCGCCTCCGTTCTGCGGCCTGGTCTGCTTTCCGCCGAACAAATTCAACGCGGAGAAGTGCACCTGCACCTCGACGACGTCGGATCATCCACGCATCTGCGGCCTGGTCTGCCTCGGTCCGGACCAGACGCTGGACGCCAACAAATGCCGTTGCGTGAAGTCGCCGGGCGGCTTGCGATGAGGTGATCCTCCTCGCATCGCAATCCCGCTTCTACCTGGCCTTCACCGGCCGGTTGCCGTGGCTGACCTGCGGCACGCCACGTTGCAGCGACATGTGGGAATGGATGCCGAGCCAATGCCCATCGGCCTGGCGCGCGAGGATGATCGTCGCCCGTCCCGGCCGATCGAAGCGGCTGCCGTCGGGGTGGAAGCCGGTGCTGGTCCAGGGCGTGATCACCGTCGCCATGCCGCCGTCGGCGCTGACCAGCACCGCGGTGTTGTCGAGGTCGAAGGCGAAATCCGCGGTGCGCGGCCAGACATTATCCCATTGCATCTCGGTCCAGGGCGCGAGGCCGCGGATCAGCTCCTGATAGGTGCCGAACGCGATGATGTCGGGATGCCAGAACGGACGGGCCGCGGCATAGTCGACCGCCCTCACGCAGGCGGCGAAGCGTGTCAGCCAATCGAACACCGATCGCGTCGTCGCCGCATCGGCGAGCGGCAGGGCGGCTTCCTCACGCATGGGCGTCCTCGGTATAACAACAACGGTGGTCGACCGAGTGGGCCAGACGGGCGCATCTGAGTCAATCGGATCGCGCCGATCCATCTTCCACCGTCCGGTCGCCATTGTTCGTCGTTTGTTGTAGTGAAATCCTGTCGCACGCATTGTATGGCACGGTGCAGGACAGCCATCGGAATTCAGGCCTGCGACCCGCAGGCGGCGGGTTGGCGCACAAGAAGGAACAGCACGTGTTTGCTCGGATCAGGCACATCGTCGATCACAAGGGATCGAGCCGAAGCCTGACCCGCCTGCGCGCGCTTCTGCGCAGCAACGAGTTCTATTTGATCCCGCTCGCGCTGGTGCTCGGCGCCATCACCGGCGCGGTGGTCACCCTGATGGCCGAGATCGCCCAGATCGCGCATGTCCTGATCTACGGCATTCCGATCGACGTCCGGTTATCCGCGAATACCTCCGTCAGTCCGTGGGCGGCGCTGATCGCGCCGGCGGCCGGCGGGCTGGCGCTCGGCGTGATGGAATGGTCGCGGCGCCGGCTGAAGATTTCCAATGCCGTCGACCCGATCGAGGCCAATGCCCTACGTGGCGGCCAACTGTCGATGCGTGACAGCGTCGTGGTCTCGGGCCAGACCATGATTTCCAACGGATGCGGTGCCTCGGTGGGGCTCGAGGCCGGCTACACCCAGATCGGCTCCGGGATCGCCTCGCTGCTCGGCCGCCTGCTCAATCTGCGGCGTAACGATCTGCGCCTGATCGTCGGCTGCGGCGCCGCGGCGGCGATCGCGGCCGCGTTCGGCGCGCCGATCACCGGCGCTTTCTACGCCTGCGAGCTGATCGTCGGCGTCTATGCGGTCGGCAGCGCCGCGCCGATCCTGGCCGCCTCGCTCGCCGGTGCGCTGACCGCGCAATGGCTCGGCGGCGCGCCCTATTCGCTGGAGATCCCCCGGGTCGGCGGGGTGGGCCTCGAGCAGTATCTGGCGCTGCTGGTGCTGGCGTTGATCGCCGGCGGGGTCGGGATTGCGGTGATGCGGAGCTCCTCGGTATTCGAGCGGCTGTTCGCCTGGCTCCCGGTGTGGCTGCGGCCGATGCTGGGCGGCCTGATGGTCGGCGGCATGGCGATCGTCACGCCGCAGGTGCTCGCTGCGGGCCATGGCGCGATGGTTCTCGACCTCCATCAACAGATGGCGATCGGGCTGATCGCCACGATCGTCGGACTGAAGGTGGTCGCCTGCCTGGTGTCGCTGGCCTCCGGCTTTCGCGGCGGTCTGTTTTTTGCCTCGCTGTTCGTCGGCAGCCTGATCGGCAAGTTCTTTGCCGCGGTGCTGCTGCTCATCAGCCCCGCGTTTGCGATCGATCCGCTGGTCGCGATGCTGACCGGCATGGCGACGCTCGGCGTCGCCATCGTCGGCGGCCCGCTGACCATGTCGTTCCTGGTGCTCGAGATGACGCGCAATGTCGACGTCACCGCGCTGGTGCTGGCCGGCTGCATCGTCACCTCGATCTGCGTGCGCTCCATCTTCGGCCATTCGTTCTCGACCTGGCGGCTGCATCTGCGCGGCGAGACCATCCGCAGCGCCAACGACGTCGGCTGGCTGCGCAACCTGACCGTCGAACGCATGATGAGCTCCGACATCGGCAAGGTGCCGTCGACCTCCACCATCGCAGCGACCCGGGCCGAATTCCCGCTGGGTTCGCGGCCCGGCGTCGCCCTCATCAACAATGCGGACCAATATGTCGGCCTCGTCATGATGCCGGATCTCTATTCCAGCGATCTCGACGGCATCGTCAGCGATATCCAGGTCATCGAGCTCGCCCGCCTCACCGACGTCGTGCTGACGCCCGAGATGAACGTGAAGACCGCGATGGCGGTGTTCGACGAGGCGGCTGCCGAAATGCTCGCGGTGGTCGAGACCATCGATAGCCGCAAGGTGGTCGGCTACCTGACGGAATCCTTTGCCCGGCGCCGCTATGTCGAGGAGATCGACAAGGCGACCCGCGGCGTGCTCGGCGCGCTGACATAACTTCGCGCTTGTCGCTTCATACTTTTCCGGATCATGCTCTAGAGCCTTTCCGATTTAGACAGAAGCATATCCTGCGTTGCGCAGGTAGTTTGCGCATTCTTGCGGTGTGAAGTGTTGGAGAAGACTGCCAATGCGACGCCAGACGCCGTCGACGGTGCGTTCTTCAGCCTTGCGGAGCAGGATTTTGAGCTTTGCGAAGACCTGCTCGATCGGATTGAGGTCGGGGCTATAGGGCGGCAGGAAGACGAGCCGGGCGCCCGCGGCGCGGATGGCCGTGCGGATAGCTTGGCCCTTGTGGGAGCCGAGATTGTCCATGACGACAATGTCGCCGGGTTGGAGCGTTGGCACCAGCAACTGCTCGACATAGGCACGGAAGCTCTCGCCGTTGATCGGCCCGTCGATGACGCAGGGGGCCGCGATACGGTCGTGCCGGAGTGCTGCGAGGAAGGTCATCGTCCGCCAATGGCCGTGCGGGACCTGAGCCCTGAGAGGGGCGCCCCGTCGCCACCAGCCATGGGTCCGGGCCATGTTGGTCTTTGCCCAGGTCTCATCGATGAAGACGAGACGAGCAGGATCGATTTTCGACTGGTGTCGTCTCCACCAGGCCCGGCGGCGCGCGATGTCAGGACGATCCTGCTCTGTCGCGAACACGGTTTTTTTTGAAGCTGATGCCTTGGCGCTTGAGGAATCGCCAGAGCGTGTCGCAGGACACTACGACGCCGCGCTCCCCAAGCTCCGCCAACAGCGCGTGCAGGGTCAGATCAGGCTTCGCGGTCAGCCGAGCCAGCAGCCAGTCGCGCTCACCTTCCAGCAGGTAAGGCCGCCTGCCGCCCATCGGCCTGGCCGCCGCGCTGCCTGTCGCTCGCGCCCGCTGCGACCATTTCACGACGCTCGCAACGCTGACGTCATACAGTTCCGCCACCGCCCGGCACGTTTCGCCACTTGCAACCAACCCAACAACACGCTCACGCAGATCCAGTGAGTATGCTCGCGCCATCCTTGCTGGCCTCCGTCCCAGCAGGAAGCTTGAATCAGAGCTCACCTGATTTGGGAATCCCCGATTCAGACAAAGTCGGAAAGACTCTAGCGTGCAAGCGACGCGATCAACTCCACCTCGACCGCTGCGTTACGGGGAAGTTGCGCGACACCGACGCTGGTCCTGGCGTGCATTCCCCGCTCCGGACCGAACAGCTCGATGATGAACTCCGAAGCGCCGTCGGCAACCGCCGTCTGGCCGCTGAAATCGGCGGCGCTGTGCACGAACACCGTCAGCTTCAGGATCTGCGCGACATTGTCGAGCGAACCCAGATGCGCCTTGATCGCAGCCAGTCCGCGGATCAGCGCCAACCGCGCGCCGCGCTTGGCGTCTTCCAGCGTGACATCGCGGCCAACCTGGCCAACGACATGCACTCTGTCGCCGTCGCGCGGAAGCTGGCCGCTGACATAGACGGTGTCACCATGGACCACCACCGGCGCATAGGCGCCGCCGGCTGTGGCCGATGCCGGCAGTTCGATGTTGAGTTCTTTCAGGCGTTGTTCGAGATTCACGGTTGCTCGCCAGCGAACTGGCCCTTCTTCGGATGGCTTTGCATAGCCGCATTCTGCGTGACGCGGGACCCGGTATCTTGCTCTCGGAGCAATTATGCCGCCTCAGCGCCTGGCGAGGCTTTTCAGATACGCGCCGAACATGTCGGCCATGGCGTCGGCGTAGGTCTCGATCTCGGCTGCCGTTCGCGGGCTTTCGGAAAAATCCTTCCCCACCGCGCTCATCGTCGTCTTGATCAACTCGGCAGCCAGGGCACGGACGGCGTTCGACGCCTGCGGCAACGCCTCGCGCAAAATGCCTCGAAAATGCGATCGGCTGACGCCCGCGCCTCGCGTGCTTCCGGCGCATCGCGATAGAGTGGGGCGGCGGCGTTGAGCGCGACGCGCATCGCGGCCACCCGCGCCGTGGTGAAGCGCTGCGCGCCTTGCTTGCTCAAAACCTGAACACGGCTCGGACGTGGATGAGGCTCGCCGCACCTCCTGCAGCGCGATCTTCCGGATCACGCGTCAGTCGTCGGGCGCACCGAACAAGCCGATGCGCGGTGCGCGCATTGGCGCGGGATCAATCTCCGGTCCCTCGGTCACCTCCCGCACCTTCTGCTCGACGTCGCGCAGTTCATCGTCCTGACGCATATGCCGGCGGTCGGCCCATTGCTGCCGCCGCTCGTCGCGGCGCTTCTTTGCAGCGGCATGCTTCAGATCGGATTCGCGGGCCTTCGCATTCGCATTTGAGGGCTCGGACGGCTCGCGCATTGCAGTCTGGGCGGACCGTGCAGGTGCGGCAGATGACGGTGGGTCCGCGTCGCGTGCTGCACTCGTCTCCGACGGCGGGGCCGACGGACCGTTCGGTTGCGACGCTTGTTGTGGCGCAGGCTGTGATGGCTCCTGTTGCGGCTGCGGCGCCGGCGACACGGACACCGGCTTGGCCGCCGGCTCCGTGGCCGCGAGGTAAGGTGTCGAATCCGACGGCGTCGGCGATGCCTTGGCGGCGGGCTCGGCCGACATCCTTCGGCTGATCTCCAGCTTCGATGCGTGAGGATTGGCGGTGTTCGCAATCATGAAACCGCCGCCGACACCGGCCGCGATCGCCACGACGACGGTTCCCACACCGGCAAAATAAGCGGTTGATGTCCGCATCGCGCGCCTCCTCGTTCGGGCGGGCAACGTGCGAGCGGATGCGATGTTCCGAACAAACCGGTGCCTGGACGTCACCGGCCCGAAGGCTGCTTTCGACGTGAATCCTTGCGGTAGCGGCGCCGCATCAGATCATCGCGGCGACTTTTTCCAGGCCGATCAGGCGCGCCAGCGAGCGGACCTCGTTCTTCTGGTCCTCGCGCAGCTGGAACAGCAGCGGCATCGCCGCCGACTTCAACTGCTGGACTTCCTCGGAGTCCGGATCAATCGGCATGGTGCCCGGCGGCGGATCGCCCTGGCGCTTGGCGTGGATCTTGCGGGCCACGGCGCGCAACGCGGTCTCGACCGCCGGCCAGTAATATTCCTGGTCCGACGACAGTTTGAGCCGCTCCTTGATGTTGGCGATCTGCGCGTCGCTGAGCAGCGTGTAGCTCTTCTGCGGCGCCGGCTTGGCGGCGGCCTTCGGCTTCGGCGGCACGGCGGCGGGCTCGCTGAGCTTCGGCGCGACCGCGACGGGATCGGTGACCTTGGGCAGCCCGACGTCGGCCGGCTCGGCGGAGGCATAGGCCAGGCGCAGCGTGTCGGACGCGGCCGGAGCAGAAACGTTGGCGCCGGGAATGTTGGCCTGGGCGCGAAGCAGGAGCGGCGACGGCGGCGCCGGGGGTGTTGCCGCCATGGGCGGCTCAAAGGCGGCGGTCGCGAGCACGGTCACCGCGAGCTTGTCCTGCTTGCTCGCCCGGTTGGCGACGGGGCCGCCCTCGGGATGCCCGGCAGCCATCGCTGCCGGCGCGCCCGGCAGGCTGTCGCGGCCCAGAATGGCTGCGACGGCAGCCCCGGCGAGGAGAAAGCAGGTCAGCGCGGCGAGCGTGATGGCTCTGGTCAAAAAGCGTCTCCATTCCCGGCCGGTATCACACCAGCTTGAACGCCAAATGCGGCGTTAGCGTGCCACCAGGGCGGCGATGGGCCGCCATTCTGGGTGAAAATCGCGCCGAAACGGCCCGAAATCAGGCTGCGGCGTCAAGCTCATAGGCTTCCTGGATGTCGGCGACGATCTCGTGCGCCGTCCAGAGCGCCCCCGGCTGGATCGAGCGCAGGCTGACCGTCCAATTGGTGCGGCGGGTGCGCGGGGTGCCGACGATGTCGAACTCGACCTGGCGGCATAGCGGATGCCGCTGCAGGGCATAAAACACCCGGGTCGTGAGCTCGTCGAGCGTGGCCGGGGTCTTGGCAAGAAGCGCCTCTAAAGCCATGTCGCATTCCCATTATGCGCGATTGGTCCGGCGATGGACCAAGCCGTGGCGCTATGATTGGGACCGGCATGGTTAATGCCGCGTTAAGGCAGCGGGCCGGGTTTTGGCGGATCATGCTCTAGCCGAGCCGCACGCGCGCGCTGGCGGCCTCGTACTCGGTCGCTGTCCGCGCCACGAGATCGTCGACGGCGAGCACCTCGGTCACCCCCGAGGTGGAATGCCCGCCGCTCCAGACATCGCGCCAGCGCTTCGGGCGGCGCTCGCGGGCGCCGATATCGATATCCTTGCCGATGTCGATCGCGCCGCGCGCCGGCAGATTGTCGGGATCGAGGCCGGCCGCCGCGATCGACGGCCGCAGCATGTTGGTCTGCAGGCCGGTGAAGGCCGTCGTGAGCAGAATGTCGTCGGCGCTGCTGTCGACCAGCATCTGCTTGTACCGGACGTCGGCCATGCTTTCGCGCGTGGCAATGAATTTGGTGCCCATGTAAGCGAGATCGCAGCCGAGCGCCTCGGCGGCGCGCAGCGCGTGGCCGTCGCTGATGCCGCCCGCGAGCACGATCGGGCCGTCGAAGAAGCCGCGCACCGCACGCACGAACACGAACGGATTGAGCCAACCGGTCTGCCCGCCGGCGCCGGCCGTGAGCAGCACGAGCCCGTCGGCGCCCGCAGCCACCGCGCGCTCGGCGTGGCGGATCGAGGCGACGTCGGCAAAGACGAGGGCGCCGGCATCGTGCAGCGGCGCCAGCACCGGCGCGGGCGAACCGACCGACGTGATCACGATCTCCGGCCCGTGCCGCAGCAGCACGGCAAGATCCTCCGACAGCCGCGCGTTGGAGCGGTGCACGATCAGGTTCGGGCAGACCGGCGCGGCACGTTGGCCGCTTGCGTCCGCACGCGCCTGCAAGCGGCCTCCGATCTCGCCGAGCCAGGCGTCGAGCTGTTCCGTCTCACGGCAATTTACCGTCGGAAACGAACCGATCACGCCATTGCGGCAGGCCGCCACCACCAGCTCGACGCCGGAGACCAGAAACATCGGCGCGGCGATCAGCGGCAGCCGCAGGCGATCGCGGAAGCGGGCGAGAGGATCGGTGCCGGACAAGTCGTTTCTTCCCTGCATCATTGTGTTAGAGCGTTTTCCAGCGAAGTGGACACCGGTTCGCGTCAAGAAAACGCGTCAAAACTAGAATCTAGAGCTCCGTTCCGATTCCATCGGAACGGAAATAGCTCTAGCGTCGACGGCAACACTGGCACGCGAGAGGCCAAAGACAAAGGGGAGACGACGCGATGGGCAATCCGCTCTACGCATTTCCTGCGGTCTGCGAGCAGACGCTGCGGGCGCTGGCGCGCTATCCGTCGCGCACCGCCTTTGCTTGGCCGGGCGGCTCGCTCAGCTATCAGGGCGCGACCGACCTGATCGGGCGCATGCAGGGCGTGTTCATGCAGCTCGGCTTCGCGCCCGGCACCCGCGTCGCCCTGCTCACCGCCAACCGCGCCGACAGCTGGTGCGCCGGCGTCGCTGCACAATTGGCGCGGCTTGCCATCACCTGGCTGCATCCGCTCGGCTCGCTCGACGATCAACTGTTCCAGATCGAGGACTCCGAGGCGCAGATGCTCATCGTCGACGGCATCACGTTCCGCGATCGGGGCGGCGAGCTGGCGGCAAAAGCCGCAGGCTTGAAAGCCGTGTTCACGCTTGGCCCGGCCGATTACGGTGCCGATCTGTTGCGGACGATCGAGACCGCAGGCCACGCGAGCCCGAAGAACTTCGCGCGTCACGACGACATCTCGACCCTGAACTACACCGGCGGCACGACCGGCAAATCCAAGGGCGCGCTGCGCCATCACCGCGAATATGGCGGGTTCGCCGCGGCGATCCTCGCCGACTTCGAAATCCCGGAGATGCCGCGCTACCTGACGGTGGCGCCGATCAGCCATGTCGCCGGCACGAAAGTGCTGCCGACGCTGATGCGCGGCGGCACCGTCCACATGCTCAAGGGATTCGACCCCGAGGCCGTGCTCGCCACGATCGCGCGCGAGAAGATCAACTTCACGCTGTTCGTGCCGACCATGATCTACGTGCTGCTGGATCATCCCGCGCTCGACAAGACCGATCTCTCCTCGCTCGAGCTTTTGCTGTACGGCGCATCCGCAATGTCGCCGAGCCGGCTGGTCGAGGGCATCGAGCGGATCGGCCCGGTGTTCTCGCAGCTTTACGGCCAGACCGAATGCTACCCGGTCTCGGTGCTGCGCAAGGCCGACCATGATCCGAAGACGCCGGACCTGTTCCTGTCCTGCGGCTTCCCGATCGCCGCTTGCCAGGTGAAGATCCTGGACAATGACGACCACGAGGTTGCAACCGGCGAGGCCGGCGAGATCTGCGTTCGCGCCAGCCATGTGATGGCAGAATACTGGAAACGGCCCGACACCACCGCCGAGACGCTGAAGAGCGGCTGGCTGCACACCGGCGATATCGCCCGCATGGACGAGCGCGGCTACATGTTCATCCTCGATCGCAAGAAGGACATGATCGTCTCCGGCGGTTTCAATATTTTTCCGCGCGAGATCGAGGATGTGCTGTCGCAGCACGCCGATGTCGCGATGGTCGCGGTGGTCGGCGTCCCCGACGACAAATGGGGCGAAGCCGTTACCGCCATCGTGGTCGCCCGCGAGGGTGCAAGGCCCGACGCCGACGAGCTGATCGGCCTGGTGAGGGTGAAGAAAGGTTCGGCACACGCGCCGAAGCAGATCCAGTTCGTCAAGGAATTGCCGATGACCGGCGTCGGCAAGGTCGACAAGAAGGCGCTGAAGGCGCGCTTCTGGAGCGGCCGCGACCGCATGGTGGGGTGAGCGCGAACCGATCTGGTCCCGTCATCCTGAGAGGATGTGAGGCTATGTCCTCATCCACCGCTGTCATCGCCCGGCCTGTGCGCAATTGCGCACATGGACCGGGCGACCCAGTACGCCGCGGCCCATCGGCTCAAGCACAGCCGCCTCTGGAATACTGGATCACCCGCATGCGCGGGTGATGACACCGAATGAGGCGGGTAGACCAACCCCGTCATCCTGAGGTGCGAGCTCTTGCGAGCCTCGAAGGATGCACGGCCGAGATGCTGCCGCACTCGCCTCACCAATTCGTGGTGACAGCCGGGCCGTCGCCCCTTCGAGGCTCGCTCCGCTCGCACCTCAGGGTGACGGGGAAAGGACAGTGTCTGCGGCTGCTCGAACGTCCGTCGCCAGCAACTGATCGAGCCGCTCGCGCAGTTGATCCTGGTGATAGGGCTTCGCCAACCGCGGCAGATCGACCTGGATGCCGTCGGGCAATTCGGCGTAGCCGGTGGCGAGCAGCACGGGGAGTTCGGGCCGCAGCTCGCGCGAGGCGGCGGCGAGCTCGATGCCGGTCATGCCGGGCATCATGTGGTCGGTCATCATCAGATCGATCGCCTGGTCGCTCCTGAGGATGTCGAGCGCGTGGAGTCCGGAATTGGCGCCGATCACGCGATGGCCGAGATCCTCCAGCATCTCCGTGGTCGACATCGCGATCAAGGCGTCGTCGTCGACCAGCAGGATCACGGCCGAGCGCTTGACCTGCTGCGCCACCGGCGCAGGGCCTTCGACTTCGGGGGCGGCGGTCGCAACCGGCAGCACCAGCGTGGCGGTGGTGCCCATGCCGAGCGCGCTCGACAACAGCAAGGCGCCGCCGAGCTGCACGGCAAGACCATGCACCATGGAGAGGCCGAGCCCGGTGCCCTTGCCGACCGGTTTCGAGGAGAAGAACGGCTCGATCGCACGCTTCAGGGTGTCGGGCGACATGCCGGTGCCGGTGTCGATCACCGACAGTTTCAGGTAGTTGCCGGGCCGCAGCGCGGGATCGCCCTTGTCACCCTTGTGATCTCCCTTGGACTGCCAGCTTGCAAGGCGGATCTCGATCGCACCGCCATCCGGCATCGCGTCGCGGGCGTTGATGGCGAGGTTGAGGATCGCAAGCTCGAGCTGGTTGGTGTCGATATAGGCCGGCGGCAACCCCTCGGGAATCTCCAGCCGCAGCGCGATGCGCGGCCCGAGCGATCGCTCCAGCAGATTGCTCATGTCGCGCACCAGCGCGCCGAGATCGACCGGCACCGCGCGCAGATCCTGCTGGCGTGCGAACGCCAGGAGCCGCTGCGTCAGCGAGGCGCCGCGCTCGGCGCCTTGCAGCGCGCCGTCGACCAGGCGGCGCAACCGCGGATCGTCGGGGATCCGCTTGCGCAGCAGATCGAGATTGCCCATCACCGCCATCAGCAGGTTGTTGAAGTCGTGCGCGACGCCGCCGGTGAGCTGGCCGATCGCCTCCATCTTCTGGGCGTGGCGAAGCTGCTCCTGCGCCTTCTCGCGCGCGGCGACCTCCTTCATCAGATCGGCGGTGCGCTGCTCGACCCGATGCTCCAGGGTCGCGGTGAGTTCGGCCAGCGCGGTGCGCTCGGCGGCGAGTTGCGCCAGCAGCGCCTCGCGCTCGATCTCCGCGGTCTTGCGCGCGGTGATGTCGGAGCAGACGCCGACCAGCGACTTGATGCTGCCGTCCGGCTGGCGCACCGCGCGAGCACGGACGTCGACCCAGTGCTGGGTGCCGTCGGGCCAGATGTTGCGATACTCGATCCGGTAATCGGCGCCGCTCTGCAAGGTTTGCTCGACGATCCCGGTGCGCCGTGCGCGGTCGTCGGGATGCACGGCGTCCAGCAGGTCCTGATAGGTGAACGGATCGTCGCCCCGGCGCCCGAAGAAGCGCTTGCAGGTCGGCGACGCCGCCAGCTCGAATCCGGGCAGATGCACCTCGAGCGCGCCGAGATGGCCGGCATTGAGCGCGGTCTGCAACAGGTCCTCGCTCTCGGTGAGATCCTCCAGGATCGCGCGGGTCTGGTACTGGCGGCGCCGGCCGCGCACCGCCGCAGCGACCAGGCTCTCAAGCGTGGTCGGATGGAACGGGCGCTCGATGAAGGTGACATTGCCGAGCGCGCGGCCAAGCCGCGCCGCCTCCGGATTGCGCTCGAGCCCGCCGCCCTCGCTCATCAGCACGATGGGGAAATCCGACCACGACGGCTGCGCGTTCAGCCAGCGCGTCAGGCGGGTGAGGTCGGCGTCCCGGATCGCCTCGTCGGCAACGATGGCGAGCCCTGCGCCGCTTGCGATCTGGCGCTCGAGCTCGGCGAGATCGCCGCAGATATTGGCGTGATCAGGTGAGCGGTCTTCACGGCGTCCCGCTCGCTCGCGCCGAGGATGACTGCGCGTTCGGAGGACGGCCCGGGCCTCACCGCGATGGTCCTTCCGGCTGCACGGCTGCAACGCGGAGCGGTGCCAAATCGCAGAGCCGTCGGGCGGCCATGGCCAGCATACCGGCGGCGAGATCGACACGCGTCATGGCACCCCCTAACGGGAGCGAAACTCATTCGTGCACAAACCGTTCCCGGCGCAATGGATTAATTTTGCGGGCGCCGCTCGATCACCAGGCTCTGGACCGCGCGGCCGAAAGTGCCCCTGACGTCGGCGAGCCGCGACATCGCAAGCCCGGCGCCGTCCGGCCCGATCCAGGATTCGCCGTCGACCAGGATCCAATCGCCGACCGGCTCGCGCGCCAGATTCACCGTGAGATCGGCATTGATGAAGGTCCATTGGTTGAAGTCGAGCGCCGGCGCGGTGCCATTGGTGAAATCCGCGGCGACCACCGCGCGCATCGCCTGCGACACGGCCGCGCCCGCGATCAACGGGCGGTCGACGCGGAACCAGATCGCGCCCGGCCCCAATTGCCCAAAGCGGCCGCGCGCCGCCCGCATCGAGATGCATCGCGCAAACGGGCTGGAAGCGTGATCGGCCGGTTCGACCATGCAATGGTCGGGTCCCGGCAGATCGAGCGGGAGCGCGGCGACCTCCCGCGGCAGCTCGGCCGCCTGCTGCTTGATCTTCAAGACGCTGGCGGAGACCACGACGACGCCGTCGGCCTTCAGCCTGATGCCGCAGAGCTGGATCTTGCGGCCCTCGCGCAGGATCTCGCACTCGATCGTCAGCGGCGCCACCGGCACCGGGCGCATCAGGTCGATGGTGATGCGCGCGATCCGCATCGGCGCGGGCGTCGGGATCGCTTCGGCGCCCACACCACCAGCGCCGCCGGCGCCGAGCCGTGCTGCATCCGCGGGTCCCACGGACCCGCGGCATCCGGGCTCGTCACGGCGCGGTTGCCGTCGACGTGGAAGATCGGCTCCATCGCGCGTTACGGCAATGCCGGATCGACCGCCGCGTCGTATTCCTGCTTGAACCGGCCGATCAATTCGGCCGCGGGCAGCACCTTGGAGATGCTGCCGACGCCTTGGCCGGACCCCCAGATCTCCTTCCACGCCTTCGGCTTGGCGCGCTCGCCCGAAGCATCGGTGCCGAAGCTCATCTTCGAGGGATCCGATGTCGGCAGGTTCTCCGGGTCCATGCCGGCCGCGACGATCGACGGCTTCAGATAATTGCCATGCACGCCGGTGAACAAATTGGAATAGACGATGTCCTCGGCGGATGAGTTGGTGATCATGCTCTTGTAGCCCTCGACCGCGTTCGCCTCCTTGGTGGCGATGAAAGCCGAGCCGATATAGGCGAAATCGGCGCCGATGATGCGCGCGGCGCGGATCGCGCGGCCGTTGGCAATCGTGCCCGATAGTGCGATGGGTCCGTCGAACCAGTGCCGCGTCTCCGACACGAACGGGAACGGCGAGATGGTGCCGGCATGGCCCCCGGCGCCGGCCGCGACCAGGATCAGGCCGTCGGCGCCCTTCTCGATCGCCTTGTGCGCGAATTTCTGGTTGATCACGTCGTGGAACACGATGCCGCCCCAGCCGTGGACGGCCTGGTTGAGCTCCTCGCGCGCGCCGAGCGACGAGATGATCATCGGCACCTTGTGCTTCTCGCACAGCGCCATGTCGTGATCGAGCCGGTTGTTCGACTTGTGGACGATCTGGTTCACCGCGAACGGCGCCGACGGCCGCTCCGGGTGCGCCTTGTCGTAGGCGGCGAGCTCTTCCTTGATCCGGTACAGCCATTCGTCGAGCAGTTCCGGCGGCCGCGCATTCAGCGCCGGAAACGAGCCGACCACGCCGGCCTTGCACTGCGCGATGACGAGATCGGGCACGGAGATGATGAACAGCGGCGCCCCGATCACGGGAAGAGACAGGCGGCCCTTGAACAGAGCTGGCATGGACATTGGGTGCGGATCCTCAGTCTGGCTGGTTGGCTTGGAATGCTGGCCGCCATACCAACAAGGCAATCTTTCCACTGTCAAGTATTGCGTTTGCGCGCTGCGAGATGGATGACAAAAGCTCATCGAAACGCGGCATTTTTCTCAGCCGAAGCTGGCATCCCAGCCGCGTTTATTGGCAGAGCGCCCGCGTCACGAAATTCTCGGTCTTGCAATCGTTCGGCCCGCGCTTGTGGCCGGGCAAATAGACCACCGGCGAGCATTTCTCCGAAGCGTCGGTGTCGAGGCTCTTGCCCTCCTTGAACCCGTTGCTCTGGCACAGCCGGTCGGCGCCGGCCTTGCAGTCCGCCCCGCCGTTGGATGCCACCACGCAGGCGGCGCGGCCGGTGACCACCGACGACGGGCGGGCGATGTTCGAGAGGTCGTTGATGGTCTCGCTCGGGCTCTTCAGCAGCGGCGTCTTGAACAGCTTGCCGATCTCGTTGATCAGGCCGGGATTCTCGTGCTCGGCCGGCGCCGGCTCGGGAGGGAGCGGCTGCTGTGCCGACGGCTGCACGCCGAGCGCAGGCGGCGCGGCCTGCGCGTAGCCTCGGTCGATCGTCGTCACCAGCATCGACAGCGCAAGCCCTGCCATCACGACGCGCGCCCTGGCAGGATTGATCTCAGCGGGAATAGGCACCATTGGCTGCGAGCGTAACCCGAAGCCAGCCGCGGACAAAGCCGCGCGGGGCTAGATCAGCTTCAATGCGACAACAAACCCCAGCACCAGAACGATCGCGAGCACCGCAACCCACAGGCCGAGCCGCTTCTCGAGCTCCTTGCGGATGAAATCGCCGTAGCGATTGAGCACGACCGCGACGATGAAGAAGCGGCCGCCGCGCGCGACGATCGAGCACAGGATGAACAGCCAGATGTTGTAGCCGGCAAAGCCCGAGGTGATGGTCACGAGCTTGTAGGGGATCGGCGTCAGCCCCTTCAGCAGGATGATCACCGCGCCCCATTGCGCGTAGGACGCGCGGAACGCGTCGACCTTGTCGGTGAGGCCATAGAGGTGCATCAGCCACTGGCCGAGCGAGTCGTAGAGCAGCGCGCCGATCGCATAACCGAGCACGCCGCCGGCCACGGAGGCGACCGTGCAGACGGCCGCGAACCACCAGGCCCGCCGCGGCTGCGCCAGCGACATCGGCAGCAGCATGATGTCGGGCGGAATCGGAAAGAAGGAGCTTTCAGCGAACGCGACGGCGGCGAGAATCCACAGCGCGTAGGGCTTGTCGGCGGCGGCGATGCACCAGTCGTAGATCCGTTTCAACATGGCCGCGATGAACCATCATCGAGCGGATTTGTCCATGCCGGGATTCGACGGATTTGCGGCATGATCCGGAAAAGTGCGAAGCGGTTTTCCGAAAAGACCATGCCCAAACAAAGGGCTAAAGCGCGACGACAATTCGCCCGAATCTCATCGCGATTTATCACTGCCTTTTGCGCAGGCGGCTTTCCAGCGCGTCAATCCGACGGCGGACGACCGGAACGGGCGCGCTTTTGGGCAGCTTGACCGATGTCTTCGGCAGTTTTTCGGCGATCCCCATCAGCCGTTCGCGCCGCTCCATCTCGCGCCAGACATCCTCCGGCTTGACGCCGGCCTCGGCCCACACCACGGCGAGATTATAGAGCAGATCGGCGCTTTCGCGGGCCACGGCGTCCGGCTTGCCGCTGAGGGCGTCGATCACGACCTCGACGGCTTCCTCGGCGAGCTTCTTGGCCATCTTCGCCGGACCGCGCCGAAACAGCCGAGCCGTGCGCGACGTCGCCGGATCGAGATCCTTCGCCGCGATCACCGCCTGATAAAGCCGCTCGATCGAATCACTCATGGCTACAGAACCTAGTCGAAACGCATCGCCAGCGTGTTAACGCCGTGCGCGACAATGAAAAAATCCACCGGCCTGCGAGCCGGTGGATGCGACTTTTGTGACAGTTGCGAGAACCGCTGACCTCAGTACGGCGTGTAGGGCAACGCCGAGCGGCGGCCATAGTAGCCGTGGTAACCATAATACGGTCCGCCACCATAATAGACGGGGCCGCCATAAACCGGGGCCGGCGCGTCATAGTAGCCGTACGAGTCGTAGTAATCGCGGCGGTTCTGGGCCGCGGCGATCGCAAGCCCGGTGCCGACGATGCCGGCGAACACCGCCGCTGCGGCCGCGCCACCACCGCCGCCACGATAGACACGGCGACGCGCACTGATATCGGTCGCACCGCTGGTGCCATGCGACGTCGTCACGGCCGCAGCCTTGCCCGCTGGTGCGGAGCCTGCGAACGCCATCGTCGGCTCAACGGCCGTCAACGCCACGGCGGCGACCGTCGCCAGCGTGGCTGCGCGGCCAATGGACGAAGAAACACCCTTTCGCGCAAACATTGCAGTCTTCCTTTTGTGGAGTCGGCCCGACGGGCCCTGCTTAGCTAACCACACTCTGTAGATTAGGTTCCGCAAACCGAATGCAAGCTGAACAACCTCCGGCAGAATCATGGCAGTCATCCGCCATTCACCTTGCCTGAGGCAAAATGCCTGCAATCGACGCTTGCCATGGCGCATGCGATGTCATGAAACAGGCGCGGCCGGCGCGGCACTTTGTCTCGCCTCCCGGATGTGGTGATGCAGTTCAGTCGGACCACCTTGCTGCGCCTGCTGCTGGCTGTCGTGATCGGCCTTGGCGGCGGCGCGTGGGCTGGCGCAACACGAGTGCGCGCCGCGAGCGATCCGCCGGTCGCGATCCAGTTCACGCTCGATCGTCCGCTTGATGCCGCCGCCGCTCCGTTCGTGATGGCGGCCGCGGGCGGGCTGTTCGGCGCCGCGGGCCTTGCAGTCACGACCAACGTGGCCACCAGCTCGGCGGATGCGATCGCACGCGTCGCCGACGGCGCGAGCGACTTCGCGCTCGTCGACATCAATTCGCTGATCCGGTTTCGCGACAGGCCGGGCGCAGCGCCGGTGAAGGCGGTGTTCGTGCTGTTCAACCAGGCGCCCTACGCAATCGTCGCCCGCAAGAGCCGCGGCATCAAGTCGCTGTCCGACATCGAGGGCAAGAATCTCGGCGTCGCCGAGGGCGACCTGTCGATCCGGTTCTGGCCCGCGGTCGCGCGGCACAACGGAATCAAGCTTTCGAGCGTCAAGCAGAACACGATCAGCGCCGCGGTGCGCGAGCCGATGCTGTCGGCCGGACAGGTCGATGCCGTGACCGGCTTCTCCTATCTGTCGGCGGTCAATTTGCGCGATCGCGGCGTGCCATCAGACGATCTCGCGGTGCTGCGCTTCGCCGACTATGGCTGCGAGGCCTACGGCTTTGCCGTCGTGGCGAGCCCGCGCCTCGTCGCCACCAAGCCGGAGGCCGTGAGGGGCTTCGTGCGTGCGGTGATCGGCGGCACCAACCTCGCCATCAAGGACCCCGCGCGCGCCGCAAACGAGGTGGCGACCCGGATGGACGGCGGATCGCGCGAACTGGAGCTCGAGCGGCTCAACGCCATCATCGGCGACAACATCCTGACATCAGAGGTGAAGCGCAACGGCATCGGCGGCATCGATGCGGCGCGCTTCGAGCGCGCGATCGACCAGCTCGCCGAGGACTTCAAATTCCAGAAACGCCCGCACGCGTCGGAGATTTTCGACGATCAGTTCCTGCCGCCGCGCGATGGCCGGCTGGTGAATTGAAGGGCTCGCTCCGCATTATGCTCGTCATGCCCGGGCTTGACCCGGGCATCCACGTCTTCGGTCAACTGTCGCAAGAAAGACGTGGATGGCCGGGTCAAGCCCGGCCATGACGAGCGAGGCGGGTGGCGGCCCGCTGGCCCTCCACCGCGAACCCTGATTAGATTGCGTCCCGCCTGACTGGCGTTCGCTGCCTGAGAGTCCCGCCGGAATGTCCATGCTCCGCCTCTATTCCCGCGTGCTCGAATTGCTCGGCAAGGAGGCGCGGCTCGGCTGGATCCTGGCCGGCGCCAATCTGCTGCTTGCCGGCGCGCAATTCGCCGAGCCGGTGCTGTTCGGCAAGATCGTCGATGTGCTGTCGGGGCGGCCGGTGACCGGCGTGTTTGCCACCAATTCGGCATGGCCGCTGCTCGCTGCCTGGGCGGCGTTCGGTCTGTTCACGATCGCCTGCAGCGCGGTCGTGGCGCTACAGGCCGACCGGCTCGCGCATCGCCAGCGCCAGGCGGTGCTGACCGGCTATTTCGAGCACATCCTGCAACTGCCGCTGACCTTCCATTCCGGCACCCATTCGGGGCGGCTGATGAAGGTGATGCTGAACGGCACCGACGCGCTGTGGCGGCTCTGGCTCGGCTTCTTCCGCGAGCATTTCGCGGCGATCATGTCGCTGGTCGTGCTGCTGCCGCTGGCGCTCTACATCAACTGGCGGCTCGCGATCCTCTTGTTCATCCTCTGCGTCGTCTTCACGGTGCTGACCACCCTGGTGGTGCGCAAGACCTACGGCATGCAGAGCGAGGTGGAGAACTATTACAGCGATCTCTCGGCGCGCGCCTCCGACGCGCTCGGCAATGTCGCGCTGGTGCAGAGCTTCGTGCGGATCGATTCCGAAGTGCAGGGGCTGCGATTCGTCGCCGACAAGCTGCTCGCGGTGCAGATGCCGGTGCTGTCATGGTGGGCACTGGTCACGGTGATCACCCGGGCCTCCACCACCATCACGGTGCTCGCGATCTTCACCGTCGGCATCGCGTTGCACGACCAGGGCCTGACCACGGTCGGCGAGATCGTGATGTTCGTCTCGTTCGCCACCATGCTGATCCAGAAACTCGAGCAGGTGGTGAGCTTCATCAACAGCGTGTTCATGGAAGCGCCGCGGTTGCAGGAGTTCTTCGACGTGCTCGACGCGGTGCCGGCGGTGCGCGACCGCCCCGGTGCGGTCGATCCGGGCCGGCTCTCCGGCCTGATCGAGTTCGACGACGTCTCGTTCTCCTATGACGGCAAGCGGCCGGCGATCGAGGATCTCTCCTTCACCGCGCTGCCCGGCCAGACCATTGCGCTGGTCGGCTCGACCGGCGCCGGCAAATCCACCGCGATCGCGCTGCTACATCGCGCCTTCGATCCGCAATCCGGCATTATCAAGATCGACGGTATGGACATCCGCGCGATGAAGCTGACGGCGCTGCGGCGGAACATCGGCGTCGTGTTCCAGGAGGCGCTGCTGTTCAACCGTTCGCTGGCCGAGAATCTGCGCGTCGGCAAACCGGATGCGACCGATGAGGAACTGCGTACCGCCGCGAGCCGCGCGCAGGCGCTGGATTTCATCGAGCGCAGCGACAAGAAGTTCGACACCCATGCCGGCGAGCGCGGCCGCATGCTCTCGGGCGGCGAACGCCAGCGGCTGTCGATCGCGCGTGCGCTGCTCAAGGATCCGCCGATCCTGATCCTCGACGAGGCGACCAGCGCGCTCGACGCCGTCACCGAGGCCAAGGTCAACGCCGCTCTCGACGAAGTGATGAAGGGCCGCACCACCTTCGTGATCGCGCACCGCCTCTCCACCATCCGTGACGCCACTCGCATCCTGCTGTTCGATCAGGGGCGCGTGATCGAAAGCGGAACTTTCGATGAACTGGTGGCGAAAGGCGGCCGTTTTGCCGAGCTGGCGCGCGCCCAATTCATGGTTCAGCAACAAGCGAGCGGTAAAAACGGGACGCCATAATTCCGGCTTTCCAATTGAGGCCGCTGCCGAAATTCAGCCCCTTTCATCCACGATTTAATGACCCGGCCTCTGTTCTCGACTGGCAAGCCGGTATAGGGTTTGCAGCGCCGCAAAGCGGCCCCGGACAGGCTTGAAACCCGAACGTCGTATTGCAAAGACCTCCTGCTGCAGGCGGGTCTCAAAGGACCGGAACCGGACACGTGCAATTTCTTCGCCCGCTGCTGCGCCCGTCGTTGAAATGGACTCTCGCCGTCGCGATGCTCGCCATCGCGATGCCGCGTATGGCTACGGCCGAGGCGTTGCTGGTGGTCGAGGCCGATACCGGCAAGGTGCTGCAGGCCGACAATGCGACGATGCCGTGGTACCCGGCCTCGCTCAGCAAGCTGATGACGGCCTATGTGACGCTGAAGGCGGTCAAGGACGGCCGCGTCTCGCTCGACACGCTGGTCACGGTATCGCCGCTCGCCGCCTCGCAGTCGCCCTCGAAGATGGGCTTCCGGCCCGGCACCCAGCTCACCATCGACAATGCGCTGAAGATGATGCTGGTGAAGTCGGCCAACGACATGGCCGTGGTGCTGGCGGAAGGCGTCGGCGGCTCGATCGACGGCTTCGCGGCGATGATGAACCAGACCGCGCAGAAGCTCGGCATGACGCAGACCAGCTACGTCAATCCGAACGGCCTGCCGGCCGACGGCCAGATCACCTCGGCGCGCGACATGGCGATCCTCGCCCGCGCCATCATCCGCGACCTGCCGGAATACGAATATTTCGTCCACATCCCCTCGATCCGCTTCGGCCGCCGCGTCACCCAGAATTTCAACAAGCTGATCGGCCGTTATCCCGGCGCCGACGGCTTCAAGACCGGCTTCATCTGCGCCTCCGGCTACAATCTCGTGGCCTCGGCGACGCGCGACGGCAAGCGGCTGATCGCGGTGGTGCTCGGCGCCTCGTCGGGCCGCATGCGCGCGGTGCGCGCCGCGCAGCTGTTGGATCGCGGCTTCGCCAATAACGGGCTGGCGTGGCTGCGCCCCTCGCTCGGCACCGTGGACAATCTGGCGCCGATCGACGCCTCGCCGCCGAACCTGCGCGACGAGATGTGCGGTCCCAGGCACAAGCGGCCGGCGAGCGACGAGGACGAAGACAGCGTCGCCAGCAACACCGCCGGCAGCTCCAGCGAGGGCGGCGGCAACATGACCTTCTTCGCGAGCGGCCTGCAGGCCGCGATGCCGAAGCCGTCGGAGCTGTTGGACCTGCCGCCGGCGCCGTCCGAGCCGGTCGTGGTCTATACCGGTCCGACCAAGACCGGCGCGGCGCTGGTCGCCGCCGTCGAGGCCGACAGCAAGGAGGCGCAGCCGGCCAAGCGCGGCAAAGCCGGCAAGCGCAGCCGCATGGCAGCAAAGAAGCCCGATGCGGCAGCGGATGCGAAAGGCGACACGAAATCGGACGCCAAGTCGGCCGCGGCCAAGCCCGCACGCCATGCCAACGCGAAGCCGGATGCCGCAGCTGCGAAGCCGGCCGCAAGCAAGCCGAGCGCCGCCGACAAGCCGGCGACCCCTGCCAAGCGGGCCGCGAAGCCCAAATCTGCCGACAAGCCCAAAGCCGAAGCCAAGCCCGACGCCAAGCCGGCCGGTTAACGCAGCTCACACTCCCCCTCCGCGTCGATAGCGCGCAGCGGCTTGCCATCAGCCGCGGCATCGCTCAATACTGCCGAAAATAACGCTGGCCGAAGGCCGGACAACCCGGAGGCGAACCGGGACATCAGGCAGCAGAACTTTAGAGAGGGGAAGCACCACATGGAGCGCATCTGGCTCAAGCACTATCCGGCCGGCGTGCCCGCCGATATCGACGTCACGCAGTATTCGTCGTTGGTCGAGCTGCTGGAGGAGAGCTTCAGGAAGTTCGCCGACCGCAAGGCGTTCATCTGCATGGACAAGGCGATCACCTATCGCGAGCTCGACCAGATGTCGACGGCGCTCGGCGCCTATCTGCAGAGCAAGGGCCTGCAGAAGGGCGCGCGGGTCGCGCTGATGATGCCCAACGTGCTGCAATATCCGATCGCGACCGCCGCCGTGCTGCGCGCCGGCTTCGCGGTGGTCAACGTCAATCCGCTCTACACGCCGCGTGAGCTCGAGCACCAGCTCAAGGATTCCGGCGCGGAAGCGATCATCGTGCTGGAGAATTTCGCCACCACCGTGCAGAAGGTGCTCGCCAACACGCAAGTCAAGCACGTCATCGTCGGCAGCATGGGCGACCTGCTCGGCCTCAAGGGCGTGATCGTCAACCTGGTGGTACGGCGGGTCAAGAAGATGGTGCCGGCGTATTCGATTCCCGGCGCCGTCAGCTTCAACGATGCGCTGTCGGCCGGCCGCGGCACCGGTCTCAACAAGCCGACGCTGACGCTCGATGACGTCGCCTTCCTGCAATATACCGGCGGCACCACCGGCGTCTCCAAGGGCGCGACCCTGCTCCACCGCAACATCCTGGCCAACGTGCTGCAAAACGATGCCTGGCTGCAGCCGGCGCTGGCCAAGCCGCCGATCGTCGAACAGATGGTCATCGTCTGCGCGCTGCCGCTGTATCACGTCTTCGCACTGACCGCGTGCTATCTGCTGGGCATGCGGTGCGGCGGCACCAATCTCCTGATTCCGAATCCGCGCGACATGGCCGGCTTCATCAAGGAGCTGTCGAAGTATCAGGTCAGCTTCTTCCCGGCGGTCAACACGCTCTACAATGGCCTGTTGAACACGCCCGGCTTCGACAAGCTCGACTTCTCCAAGCTGAAGATCGCCAATGGCGGCGGCATGGCGACGCAGAAGCCGGTCGCCGAGAAATGGCTGAAGGTCACCGGCACCGCGTTGTCGGAGGGCTATGGCCTGTCGGAGACCTCGCCGACCCTGACCTGCAATCCCGCGACGATCACCGAGTTCTCCGGGACGATCGGCCTTCCGGTGCCGTCGACCTGGCTCTCGATCCGCGACGACGACGGCAATGAATTGCCGCTCGGCGAAGCCGGCGAGATCTGCGCCAAGGGTCCGCAGGTGATGTCGGGTTACTGGAACCGCCCGGAAGAGACCGCCAAGGTGATGACGGCGGACGGCTATTTCCGCACCGGCGACATCGGCGTGATGGACGAGAAGGGCTACACCAAGATCGTCGACCGCAAGAAGGACATGATCCTGGTCTCCGGCTTCAACGTCTATCCGAACGAGATCGAGGAAGTGCTGGCGAGCCATCCCGGCGTGCTGGAATGTGCCGTGATCGGCGTGCCCGACGCCAAGTCCGGCGAGGCGGTGAAGGCGTTCGTGGTCAAGAAGGATCCGAACGTCACCGCCGAGGACATCATCAAGTTCAGCGCGACGCAGCTCACCGGCTACAAGGTGCCGAAGCAGATCGAGTTCAGGACCGATCTGCCGAAGACCAATGTCGGCAAGATCCTGCGCCGCGAGCTGCGCGACGAGAAGAAGGCTGCGGCGTGAACCAAGGCGACGCGTGCGTTGGACGACATGACTGACACGCGCGTTGCAACGCCGGCCGACATCCTCGCATTCTGGCGCGCGGCCGGGCGCGACGGCTGGTACAAGCGCAACGATGCGTTCGATGCCGAGGTCCGCGACCGTTTCCTCGCCACTTGGGAGCGCGCGGCCGCGGGCGAGCTGTCGTCATGGGAGGCGAGCGACGACGGGGCGCTCGCGCTGGTCATCGTGCTCGACCAGTTTCCCCGCAACATGTTTCGCGGCGACGCGCGGACCTTTTCCAGCGATCCGCTGGCCCGCGCGGTGGCGGGCCGCGCCATCGACCGTGGCGTCGATGCGCGGATCGAACCGCTGCTGCAGGAATTCCTCTATCTGCCGTTCGAGCATTCCGAAGAGCTGGCCGACCAGGAGCGCTGCGTCGCGCATTTCCGGAAGGCCGGCGGCAATCCCGAGACCCTGCAATACGCCGAAGACCACGCCGACATCATCCGCCGGTTCGGCCGTTTCCCGCACCGTAACCGGGTGCTGGGCCGGGACATGACGCCGGAGGAGCAGGCCTTCCTGGATGGCGGCGGATTTTCCGGCTGATGACGGAACGGTGACCACCATCCGGCATTGCCGTTCTTCCGCCAGCTCATATTGTGCGGTTTCGCTGCCGGGTTTAAGACAGGTTCCGCTTCACCGAGGGAGAATGACATGACGATCAACGTTGGCGACAAGCTGCCGGAAACCAAGTTTCGCGTGATGACCGCCGAAGGGCCGCAGGTCAAAAGCACCGACGACATTTTCAAGGGCAAGAAGGTCGCCCTGTTCGCGGTGCCCGGCGCCTACACCGGCACCTGCCACAAGATGCATCTGCCGAGCATCTTCCTCAACGCCTATGCCATCAAGAACAAGGGCGTCGACACCATCGCGATCGTCTCGGTCAACGACGCCTTCGTGATGAACGCCTGGAAGCGCGACACCGACGAGCGCGACGAAGCCACCTTCCTCGCCGACGGCAATGCCGATTTCACCAAGGCGATCGGCATGGAGCTCGACGCCTCCGGCAACGGGCTCGGCATCCGCTCCCACCGCTACTCGATGTTGGTCGAGGACGGCGTGGTGAAGAAGCTCAACAAGGAGCCCGCCCCGGGCAAGGTCGAGGTCTCCGGCGGCGACACGCTGCTCGGGCAGCTCTAACCCCACCCGTCATTGCGAGGAGCAAAGCGACGAAGCAATCCATGCCGCAACAAGCGGAAAGATGGATTGCTTCGCTACGCTCGCAATGACGAGTTGAGATGGCGGCCCAAAAACACTGTCGTCGCCCGGCTTGACCGGGCGATCCAGTACGCCGCGGCCTCTCGCTCTACGACTGCTGTCTCTGGAATACTGGATCGCCCGCATTCGCGGGCGATGACAGTTTTGGGGTTACCCCTTCAGCTTCGCCATCGCCACGCCTTCGCGCGCCAGCTCGTCGGCGCGTTCGTTTTCGGCGTGGCCGGCGTGGCCCTTGATCCAGTGCCAGCGCACCTCGTGCGGCTTCAGCGCGGCGTCGAGGCGCTGCCACAGCTCGACATTCTTGACCGGCTTCTTGTCCGCGGTGCGCCAGCCATTGCGCTTCCAGCCGTGGATCCAGCCGGTGATGCCCTGACGAACGTACTGGCTGTCGGTGGTGAGATCGACCACGCAGGGCTTCTTCAGGGCTTCCAGCGCCGAGATCGCCGCCATCAGCTCCATGCGGTTGTTGGTGGTGTGGGCCTCGCCGCCCTTCAATTCCTTCTCGACCTCGCCGAACCGCAAGATCGCGCCCCAGCCGCCCGGTCCCGGATTTCCGGAGCAGGCACCGTCGGTGAAAACGATCACATGCGGCTTGTCGCTCACGCCGCGCACCCGGCCGCGGTGATGCCATAGTCGTTGATAGCAGCGACATTCTGCTGGAAGCGCAGCTTGCGGACATATTCCAGCGGGTCCTTCGGCTGCACCAGCGCGCCCGCGGGGACATTGAGGAAATCGACCAGGCGCGTCAGCAGGAAGCGCAGCGCGGCGCCACGCGCCAGCAGCGGCAGCGCGGCCTCCTCCGCTTCAGACAACGGCCGTTCGCGGCGATAGGCGTTGAGCAGCGCCCGCGCCTTGGTGACGTTGAAGGAATGATCCGGCTCGAAGCACCAGGCGTTCAGGCAGATCGCGACGTCGTAAGCCAGGATATCGTTGCAGGAGAACGGAAAGTCGATCAGGCCCGACAGATGATCGCCGAGGAAGAAGACGTTATCCGGGAAGAGATCGGCGTGAATCACGCCGACCGGCAAATCCGTCGGCCAGCTGGCTTCGAGATGACCGAGTTCGCGCGCGATGAAGTCGGAGAGGCCCGCCTGCACGCTGTCGGCCCGCGCGGCGGCGAGATCGAACAGCGGCCGCCAGCCGGACACCGACAGCGGATTGGTCCGCGCCAGCGGAAAGTCGCGGCCGGCCAGATGCATCTTCGCCAGCGCCTCGCCGACCCCGGTGCAATGCACGACGTTCGGCCGGCGCGGCCACATGCCTTCGAGGAAGTTGATGATCGCGGCCGGCCGGCCGGCGAGCCGGCTATAGACCTCGCCCTTGCGATTGCGCGCCGGCTGCGGGCAGGAGACGCCGCGCGCGGCGAGATGGCCCATCAGCGACAGGAAATACGGCAGGTCGTCCTCCGCCACGCGCTTCTCGTAGAGCGTGAGGATGTAGGCGCCCTGGCTGGTGTGCAGCAGGAAGTTCGAGTTCTCGACACCCTCGGCGATGCCCTTGTAGGACAGCAGTTCGCCGATGTCGTAGCTTTTGAGGAATTCCGCGAGGTCTTCGGCGGCAACGTCGGTGTAGACCGCCATATGGTCTATTCCGCCGCGGCCGCGTCGGGCCGCAGCGAACGCGGCAGCGGGAAGAACTCGTTCTCTTCCGCAGCCGAGACCGTCTCCACGTGAAGCTCGTAGCGTTCCGCGAAGGCGCCCATGATCTCCTCGACGATCACCTCCGGCGCCGAGGCGCCCGCGGTGATGCCGAGGCTCTTGATGCCCTCGAAGCGGCTCCAGTCGATGTCGCTGGCGCGCTGGGCAAGCACCGAAACCGGACAGCCCTCGCGCTCGGCGACCTCGCGCAGGCGCTGCGAGTTCGACGAGTTCGGCGCGCCGACCACGATCAGCGCATCGACCACCGGCGCCACCTTCTTCACCGCAAGCTGGCGGTTGGTGGTGGCGTAGCAGATGTCTTCCTTGTGCGGCCCGTTGACGTTCGGGAAGCGCTCCTTGAGCAGCGCCACGATCTCGGCGGTGTCGTCGATCGACAGCGTGGTCTGGGTCACGAAGGCGAGGTTGTTGGGGTCCTTCGGCATGAAGGTCTTGGCATCCTCGGCGGTCTCGATCAGGGTGACGGCGCCGACCGGCAACTGGCCCAGCGTGCCGACCACCTCCGGGTGATGGGAATGCCCGATCAGCAGGATCTCGCGGCCGCGCTTGAAATGGATCGCCGCCTCGCGGTGCACTTTCGTGACCAGCGGGCAGGTCGCGTCCAGCGAGAAGAAGTTGCGGGATTTGGCCTCGGCCGGGACCGATTTCGGAACCCCGTGGGCCGAGAACACCACCGGCGCGTTGGTATCGTCGGGGATTTCGGCCAGTTCCTCGACGAAAATGGCGCCCTTGGTCTTCAGGCTGTCGACCACATACTTGTTATGGACGATCTCGTGCCGGACATAGACCGGCGCGCCATAGATGGTGAGCGCCCGTTCCACGGTGTCGATGGCACGGACCACCCCGGCGCAGAAGCCGCGGGGGGAACAAAGCACGATTCTCAGATCGGGTTTTTTCGCTGACATCGGGACGTCTCGGGGCTGTCTCGGGGCAATTTCGCGACCGAATCACCCCTCGCCGACGGGCGGGAAACGGCCAATACGGGGTAGGACTTGGGACTGCTTTCGGGCGCTGTCAAGGCGATTTTGCTGGCCCATTGCGCCATTCCCCCCCGAGGGTCTATATAGGCGCATAATTCCCGTCATCACCGATGACTACCAGCTTCGCCTCTACCGAGGTGGGCGAAGCACAAAGGAGATTTGCCTATGAGCAACGCACCGCTGATGCCGAAGGCGACTGCCGTGTGGTTGGTCGACAATACCGCCCTGACTTTCGATCAGGTCGCCGATTTCACCAAAATGCACCCCCTCGAGGTCCGTGCCATCGCCGACGGCGACGCCGCCCAGGGCATCAAGGGCATGGACCCGATTTCGAACGGACAATTGACCCGCGAGGAGATCGAAAAGGGCGAGCGCGACCAGAACTACCGCCTCAGGCTGCAGGAGAGCAAGGTGGTGCTGCCGACCGCCGCCAAGAAGAAGGGCCCGCGCTACACCCCGGTGTCGCGCCGCCATGAGCGTCCGAGCGCCATTCTCTGGCTGGTGCGCAACCATCCCGAGCTGAAGGACGCCCAGATCATGCGCCTGGTCGGCACCACCAAGACCACGATCGCCAGCGTCCGCGACCGCACCCACTGGAACGCCTCGACCTTGACGCCGATGGACCCGGTGACGCTCGGCCTGTGCTCGCAGATCGAGCTCGACTTCGAGGTGCAGCGCGCCGCCAAGGAGAAGCCCGCCACCACCGTCTACGGCGGCGCCACGCTGCTGCCGGCCTCCGAGACCACGCGCCGGGAAGAGCTCGACGATCAGCCGATCGAGAAGCACGACGATCTCAACGTCGATGCCGTGTTCGCCAAGCTGAAGACCATCGGCGGCAAGAAGGCCGACGACGAGGAGTAAGCCGCGCGAGCTTTCGCGAGGGTGACGAAACGCGGCGGGGGCAACCTGCCGCGTTTTTTGTTTGGAGCGGTTGGGCAGCTCAGTGCACGTCCGGATGGTTCATCATGTACTCGCCGAGATCGCGCTGGCGGCGATCGGAGCGAGCTTCGGCGTTCGAGCGCTGCACGTCGCGGTCCTTGCGGCAGGCGATGTATTCGGAGGAGCCCTGCTTCACCTTGCCGTTGGCCTGGCAGTACAGATCGTCATCGCCCATGCTTTCGGCGACCGGCGAGCTGCCGCGCTCGAGGCAGCCCGCCAGCAGCGGCAGCGCGAGCAGCAATGCGAGGGGCACGCGGGCGGAAAAGGGGCGCATCAAGGGGGTCCGTAGCTCGTGGCGTCGTAAGGCCGGAATGACCCGGCAATCCATCAAAATCAAGGCCGTTTTGCTTCCGGACGCGTTGCCGAGTTGCGCGATCGTGTGCTCGTCGATGATCTCGCCCGGGGCCACCCCTCTCCCCAACCCTCCCCCCGCAAGGGGGGAGGGAGCCCGACCGGCGTGCTCACCTTACGCACGACTGGCGGAAGCACTGACGTGAGGAAAGCACCGGCGGATGGGTTCCCTCCCCCCTTGCGGGGGAGGGTTAGGGAGAGGGGTGCCACACGGCACGCTCTCTCCACCTCAAGCAGCTACACCTTCCCCTTCAGCGCCTCGCCGATTTCGTCGAGCACCTTCGGGTCTTCGATCGTCGCCGGCATGGTCCAGGGTTCGCCGTCGGCGATCTTCTTGATGGTGCCGCGCAGGATCTTGCCGGAGCGGGTCTTGGGCAGCCGCGCCACCGTGATCGCGAGCTTGAACGCGGCGACCGGACCGAGCTTCTCGCGCACCAGCGCCACGACGTCCTTCTCGACATCGTCAGGGCGCTTGGTCACGCCGGCCTTCAGCACCAGGAAGCCGCAGGGCACCTCGCCCTTGATCGCATCGCGGATGCCGAGCACCGCACATTCGGCGACGTCGGGATGCGAGGCCAGGATCTCTTCCATGCCGCCGGTGGAGAGCCTGTGGCCGGCGACATTGATGATGTCGTCGGTGCGGCCCATCACCCAGACATAGCCGTCCGCGTCCTTGTAGCCGGCATCCGAGGTCTTGTAGTAGCCGGGGAATTCCGAGAGGTAGGCTTCCCGAAAGCGTTCGTCCTGCTGCCACAGCGTCGGTAGGCAGGCCGGCGGCATCGGCAGCTTGATCACGATCGAGCCCATGGTGCCGGCGGGCAGCGGCTTGGCAGATTCGTCGACCACGTCGACCTGGTAGCCCGGCATCGGCACCGTGGGCGAGCCGTGCTTGACCGGGAGCTGGCCTAGACCGACCGGATTGCCGGCAATGCACCAGCCGGTCTCGGTCTGCCACCAGTGATCGATCACCGGCACCTTCAACTGCGCTTCCGCCCACTCCACCGTCGGCGGATCGGCACGCTCGCCGGCGAGGAACAGGGTGCGGAAGCGCGACAGGTCGTACTTCCCGATCAGCTTTCCTTCAGGGTCTTCCTTCTTGATGGCGCGGAACGCGGTCGGCGCGGTGAACAGCGCCACGGCCTTGTGCTCCGAGATCACGCGCCAGAACGCGCCGGCATCGGGCGTGCCGACCGGCTTGCCCTCATACATGATCGAGGTCGCGCCATGCAGCAGCGGGCCATAGACGATGTAGGAGTGGCCGACCACCCAGCCGATATCGGAGCCGCACCACCAGACCTCGCCGGGCTTGACGCCGTAGAGATTGTGCATCGACCATTTCAGCGCGACGAGATGTCCGCCATTGTCGCGCACCACGCCCTTCGGGATGCCCGTGGTGCCGGAGGTGTAGAGGATGTAGAGCGGATCGGTGGCGAGAACCGGCACACAGGGCGCGGCCTTGCCGGCATCGCGCGCGGCGCGGCGCAGCGCCGCCCAGTCATGGTCGCGACCGGCGGTCAGCTCGCAGCCGTGCTGCGGCCGCTGCAGGATGATGCAGGCGTCCGGCTTCGCGCCCGCCTGCCGGATCGCCTCGTCGAGCAACGGCTTGTAGTGCACGATGCGCCCGGGCTCGAGCCCACAGCTTGCCGAGAAGATCAGCTTCGGTTTCGCGTCGTCGATCCGGCTCGCCAATTCCTTGGCCGCGAAGCCGCCGAACACCACGCTGTGCACCGCGCCGATCCGCGCGCAGGCGAGCATCGCGACCACGGCCTCCGGCACCATCGGCATATAGAGGATGACGCGGTCGCCCTTGGCGACGCCGAAATCCTGCATCACCGCGGCCAGCGCCTGCACCTCGCGCAAAAGCTCGGCATAGGTGAATTTGGTGATCGTGTTGGCGAGCGTGGAATCGTGGATCAGCGCGACCTGGGAAGCTCTGCCGCCGGCGACGTGGCGATCGAGCGCGTTGTAGCAGGTGTTGACCACGGCGCCGGTGAACCAGCGCCCGTAGGCGCCCATCGTGGGATCGTAGACCTTCCTGGCCGGCTCGATCCAGTCGATCTCGCGCGCAGCCTCCGCCCAAAACCCCTCGGGGTCCCGCAGCGAGCGGGCGTACACCTCATGATACCGGCTTTGCTGCTGGATGGTCATCGTGCTTCTCCCTAGCGCATCTCTTCTCGTCATGGCCGGGCATGACGACGACGGATGGCAACTCTGTTTGAGGGTCATTGTCATGCGACGACCCAATAATTCAAGCCGGAATCGCACCGACCTTGGCACTAGCGGCCGTCGGCTCCGTTGACCTGCTGCAGCCGCTCGCGCATCTCATTCTCCAGATCGTAGCCCGGTTTGCCAAACTCGGCATTGCGGCGGGCGATGAACTGATCCTGCACGCGCTGCAGCTCGCGCGCCTGGTGCGGGTCTTGCGCGGCGCGGACCGCGCGAAACGTCGCGGCACCGATCTCGCGATCGAGATCGGCAAGCGCGGCATTAGCGCAGATCGCCTTCTCCACCGCACTGCGCGCCCTGCGACAATCGAAGCTGGGCTTGCCGGCGACCGCCATCATGGCGCCGATCCGCTCCAGCTCCAGCGACAGCGATTTGTAATTGGCCTTGGCGGCGGCGTGATCGGGGCTGAGCTTGACCGCCGCGCCGAAATCCATGATCGCCTTGCGCCGATCGCCCTTGCGGCGCCACAGCTCGCCGCGCGCATTGTAGGCATCGGCGAGCGAGGAATCGAGCCTGAGCACGGTGTCGTAATCGGCGATCGCGCGATCGATCAGCTGCTTGCGGTCGTAGGCGGCAGCGCGCGCCGTCAAGGCCTTGATGCGATCGGCCTTGGTCACCTTCTCGTTGTCGATCAGCGCGCTACAAACGTCGACGGTCTTGTCGTCATCGGCCGCTGCGACGGCGGCAATGCAGGGGCCAGGGTCAGCCTGGACGTCCTTGCCCGGCTCGCTGCCCGTTGCGCGCGCGGCATCGATCCCGAATGCGCATGACAGGCAAGCGTAGATCAGCGCCATCGCGAGACCTGTCAAGTTGCGTCGCATCCGCATCGCAGCCAAGGTGTCATTCTCCCGCTCTCGAACCAGCGATCCGGTCCATCGGCAGCACACGATTTGCCGCCAAACCACACACCGGATTATACGTCAATGGCGACGATCGGTTGCACGGGGGTCAGGCTTGCTCACATTCGAATGGATCATTGGGCTTCTGCTCGCGGCCGTGGCGCTGTCGGCACTGGCACGCAAGATCAAGGTGCCCTATCCGACCTTCCTTGCGATCGGCGGCGTCGCGCTGGCGTTCCTGCCGTCGGGCCCGTCCTGGGCGCTGGAACCGAAACTGGCGCTGGCGCTGTTCCTGGCCCCTGTGCTGCTCGACGCCGCCTTCGACACCTCGCTGCGTGACCTCCGCAACAACTGGCTGCCGGTCTCGACCCTGGTGCTGGTCGCGGTCGGCGTCACCACGGTGGCGGTCGCAGTGGTCGCGCGCTGGCTGCGGCCGGACATGCCATGGCCGGTCGCGATCGCGCTCGGCGCCATCGTCGCCCCGCCCGACGCGGCCGCGGCCACCGCGATCCTGCGCCAGGTCAAGCTGCCCTACCGGATCCAGAAGATCCTCGAGGGCGAAAGCCTGCTCAACGACGCAAGCTCGCTGCTGGTCTATCGCGTCGCCGTCGGCCTGGTCGCGGCCGAGCACATGAAGGTGCGCGAATTCGTGCCGGCGCTTGCGGTGGCGCTGCTCGGCAGCCTCGCCGCCGGCTATTTGTTCGCGCAGCTCTGGATGATGGTGACCCGCCGCATCACCGAGGCGCCGAGCGCGATCATCACGCAATTCGGCGGCACCTTCATGGTGTGGATCATAGCCGAGCATGTCGGGCTGTCCGGCATCCTCACCATCATCGCCTATGCGATCACCATCGCCCGCACCGCGCCGGGCCGCACCTCGGCGCGGTTGCGCGTATCGTCCTATGCGGTGTGGGAAACCGTCGTGTTCGTGCTCAACGTGCTGGCCTTCATGCTGATCGGCATGCAGCTGCGCCCGATCTGGGCCGAGCTCGACGATGACGTGCGCTGGAAGTATTGCACCTTCGCCGGCACCATCCTCGCCGTCGTGATCATCGCCCGCATCCTGTGGGTGATGCCTTATGGCGCGTTCCTGCGTGCCCTGAAGGCGCGCGGCGTGCTGCCCGCGCATATCGTGGCAGCGGTGCCGGACCTGAAGCGCGGCATCATCGTGTCCTGGTGCGGGATGCGCGGCATCGTCACGCTGGCTGCCGCGTTCGCGCTGCCGGAGTATTTTCCCTATCGCGACCTAATCCTGCTGACGGCGTTCGCCGTGGTGCTGGGCTCGCTGGTGATCCAGGGCCTGACCTTGCGGCCGCTGATCATGGCGATGAAGTTCGACGACGACGATCCGGTCGGGCGCGAGGCCGCGCACGCCCGCAGCATGGCCTTCCGTGCCGCGCTGGACGAGATCGACGCCGACCCATCGGAGGAAGCCGAGATCCTGCGACTGGAATACCGCGCCGTGCTGATGCGTGCCGAGAGCGATCCCGATGGCGGCCTGTTCTCGCGCGAGCTGCCGGCCGATCCGCTGCGCCGCCGCGCCGTTGCCGCGGCCCGCCAGGCGCTGCTCAATCTGCGCCGCACCGAGGCGATCGGCGACGACGCCTTCCATCTGGTCGAGGAAGAGCTCGACCGCGTCGAGCTCAGCGTGGAAGCGTGATCGACTTCAGGCACCCGACTTCGAGGTGATGCCGCCGTCGACCACGAGCTCGATGCCGGTGACATATTTCGATTCGTCCGAGGCCAGGAACAGCGCGGCGTTGGCGACGTCCCAGGCTTCGCCCATATGCCCCATCGGCACTTGCGCGTCGCGGGCGCGCCACATCGCTTCGACGTCGCCCTTGGCGTAGCTCTGCGCCAGGCCAGCCGAATGTTCGACCATCGGCGTTTTCATCAATCCGGGCAGGATCGCGTTGACGCGGACATGCTTGGACGCGAACTCGACCGCGGTCGAGCGCGTCATCTGGTTCATCGCGGCCTTGCTCGCGTTGTAGCTGACATAGGAAATGCCGACATGACGGATCGAGGCGATCGAGGAGATGTTGATGATCGAACCGCCGCCCTGTTCGATCATGACGGGGATGACGTGCTTCATCGACAGGTACGCGCTCTTGAGGTTGACGGCAAACACACGGTCCCATTCCGTTTCCGCGACCTCGACGACGCTGCCGACCTCGGCGATGCCGACATTGTTGTCGAGCACGTCGATGCGGCCATAAGTCCTCAGGCAGGCCGCGACCATCGCCTCGACCTCGGCGGCACGCGAGACATCGGCGGTGAACGCGGTCGCCTTGCCGCCCTCGCCTGTGATGATCTTCACCGTCTCTTCGGCCGCGGCCCCGTTGCGATCGACGCAGAACACGCTGGCGCCCTCGCGCGCAAAGGTAACGGCGGTCGCCTTGCCATTGCCCCAGCCCGGCCCGATCGAGCCCGCCCCGACCACCATCGCCACCTTGCCCTTGAGCCGATCCATCGGTTTCTCCCTTGTTATTCTTTGCACACGCTCATCGTGGTGACATTAGCACCGATCGGATGCCCGAAAATCTCCGACAGCGTCTGGCAGTGTCCCGCCTGGCACAGATGCCATTCGCCGGCGGCACCGGAGTTGCCGAGCACGACCTCCGGCCGCAGCGCTGGTGGCGGCGCCCACTGAAACCAGCCATCGATGAGCCGCGCCTCCGGCGGCGGCTCCATGCCGGCGCCAAACCCCTTGATGCGCGCCTGCGTCAATTCGAGGCCGGCAGATGTGACCCGCCAATCCTCCTGCCAGGCGGTCTTCTCGATCGAATGCGTCCAGGCCAGCGTGAAGACCGCAATCGACAGCGTCTTCACGACGCCTGATGATGCGAGGCAGAGGCTCAAGCCGCCGCCACCGCGTTGCGCGAGCGCTGCCGCCATTGCCACAGCACGAGCCCTGCTGCGAGCATAAAGCCGGCCGTATCGGAAAACGGAAAATCGCCGAGCAGGCAGAGCGCGCCGGCAAAGGCGACGGCGAACTCGATCAAGCTCAGCCGCGTGAACAGGAAGCCGATCGCGACGATGCCGAACAACGCGATCGCCACCAGCGCCTTGAAACTCGCCAGCGCGACCGCGCCATAGAAGCCGAGCTGCGCGGCCATCGGATCATTGGTCTGCAGCATCAGCGCCGGCGAGTAGACGAAGATGAAGGGGATGACATAGCCGGCAAGCGCGATCCGCATTGCCTCCCAGCCGATCTTGTCCGGATTCTCCCTGGCGATCGGCGCCGCCGCGAGCGCGGCCAGCGCCACCGGCGGCGAGAGGTCGGCCATGATGCCGTAGTAGAACGCGAACATGTGGCTCGCGATCAGGGGCACGCCGAGCTTCGCCAGCGCAGGCGCGGCGAGTGCGGCGGTGATGATGTAAGTCGGGATCGTCGGAATGCCGGTGCCGAGCAGGATCGACAGCAGCATGGTCATGATCAGGGCCAGGAACAGGCTCTTGGCGCCGAGCCCGATGATCCAGCTGCCGAAGATGGTGCCGACGCCGGTCTGCGTCATCATGCCGATGATGGTGCCGACGATGGCGCAGGCCATGCCGACGGTCAGCGCCGACTTGGCGCTGTCGGCGAGCGAATCGCGGCAGGCGGCGAGCGTGGCGCGTCCGCCGCGTGTGATCGCGGCGATCGCGATCAGGCCGGCGACGACGCAGGCAACCGGGACGATCTCGAGCCCTTTGTGCGAGACCGCGGCCACCACCAACCCCAGCCCGATCCAGAAGATGGTACGGATCGACGTGTTGGAGAAGCCGAGCGTGATGCTGGCGCCGAGGATCAGCGCCACGGTGAGCGCGAGCCCCATGCTGCCGGCGTAGAGCGGCGTGAAGCCCTCGAACAGCATGTAGACCAGCGCCGCCAGCGGCAACACCAGGTACCAGCGCGCCACCAGCGCCTTCCAGGCGCTCGGGGTTTCCGAGCGCTTCATGCCGACCAGGCCGTGCTTGCCGGCTTCCAGATGCACCATCCAGAACGCCGAGGCGAAGTAGAGGATCGCCGGGATCACCGCCGCCTTGACGATCTCCGAATAGGGCACGCCCAGCGTCTCGGCCATGATGAAGGCGACCGCGCCCATCACCGGCGGCATGATCTGGCCGCCCATCGACGCCGTCGCCTCGACGCCGGCGGCGAAGGCGCGGCGATAGCCGAACTTGATCATCAGCGGGATCGTGAACTGGCCGACGGTGACGACATTGGCAACGCCCGAACCCGAGATGGTGCCCATCATGCCCGAGGCGAACACCGCGACCTTGGCCGGCCCGCCGCGGGTGCGGCCGAACAGGCCGAGCGAGACGTCGGTGAACAGCTGGATCATGCCGGCGCGCTCGAGGAACGAGCCGAACAGGATGAACAGGAAGATGTAAGTCGCCGAGACGTAGATCGGCACGCCATAGAAGCCCTCGGTGCCGAACGAAAGATGGGTGACGATCTGATCGAAATCATAGCCGCGATGGTTGAACGGCGACGGCAGATGCTGCCCGAAGAACCAGTACAACAGGCAGGCGCCGCACATCAGCGGCAGCGCCGCGCCCATCAGCCGCCGCGTGCCCTCGAAGATCAGCACCGCGAGCAGCGTGCCGACTGCAAGATCGGTGGTGGTCGGATCGCCGTCGCGGGCGATCAGGTCGGCGTAGAAGATCCACTGGTAGAGCCCGCACAGGAAGCCGGCGCTACCGACGATCCAGCTCAGCGCGCGGCCGAAATCGGTCTTGGCGGTGAAATTGCCGATCAGGCCGAAGCTCAGCAGGATCAGGAAGCCGACATGGACGCCGCGCACCACCTGGCTCGGCAGGTAATTGAACGCCGCGACATAGAGCTGGAAGATCGCGAAGGCGAGGCCGATCGCATAGGCAAGATGGCCCCAGCCGCCGGGTCCGAATCCTTCCGGAAAGCCATGCTCGAAATTGTCGAACTCGACCTTGACGGGCTCAACACCCTCGGCCTGCTGTTGCATTTAAAGAGTCCCCCGCCGTGCCGCCGACGCCGCACTGGGCCGAATCCGCCGCACGTCATGCGCAGGCTCGACCCGCGCATCCATCAAAAAAGAAAATCTTTAGAAAGATCGATGGCCGGGTCAAGCCCGGCCATGACATCGTCGTTGTGAACGGCCCTACTTGATCAGGCCCTTCTCCTTGTAATAGCGGATCGCGCCGGGGTGCAGCGGCACCGGGCTGCCAGTTGCGGCGGTCTCGAGCTTGATCTCCTTGCCCGCGGCATGCGCGTTGGCGAGCTCCGGCAGCGACTCGTAGACCAGCTTGGTCATCTGATAGGCGAGATCGTCCGATACCGCGCTCGAGGTGACGAGATAGTTCACGACCGCCGCGGTCGGAACATCCTTGTCCTGGCCGGCATAGGTGTTGGCCGGGATCATCACCGAGACGAAAGGCGGACCGATCTTGTCCACGATCTCCTTCGGCACGGCAACCACCGCAATGTCGGTCGAGGTCGACAGGTCCTTCAGCGAGGCGACGCCGAGGCCGGCGGATTGCAGGGTCGCATTGAGCTGGCGGTTCTTCATCAGGTCGACCGACTCGGCAAACGGCAGGTATTCGATCTTGCCGAGATCCTTGTAGCTCATGCCGGCAGCCGCCAGGATCGCGCGCGAATTGAGCTCGGTGCCGGACTTCGGCGCGCCCACCGACAGGCTCTTGCCCTTGAGGTCCGCGAGCGTCTTGATGCCGCTCTCGGCGGTCGCGACGATCTGGATGTAGTTCGGATAGATCGCCCCTATCGTGCGCAGCTTGTCGAGCTTGGTCTTGAAGCCGGCCTCGGTGTCGCCTTCCCAGGCGGCCTTCAGCGAGTCGCCGAGCGTGAAGGCGATCTCGCCGCGGCCCTGCTGCAGCAGCACCAGGTTCTCGACCGAGGCCTTGGTCGCCTGCACCTGGCTCTTCACATCAGGGATCTTGTCGCCGAAGATCTTCCCCATCGCGACGCCGAGCGGATAATAGACGCCGGAGGTCCCACCCGTCAGCACGTTAATGAACTGCTCGGCCTGCGCAGATGGCGCCGACAGAACGCTGGCGGCCGCGATCGCAGCCGCCATCAACTTCGAATGCATCAAAAAAATTCTCCCCATGAGCCCGCCCGGGAAACTGGCTGGACACGCCCGCCGGGTCAACCCATCTAAATGACGCATGCGCACGGAATTCTGCATGCCAGCAACGGGCGACGGATCGGGAACTCTCCGCTTGCACGCGAGTTGAGGTGCGCGAGCCCGCAGCGAGGTATTACTTGCAGCCATCCGCAACGCCCGTTGGACGCGCGCTCGATGCGCTGAACTTCTTCCTCGCCGACGTGCGCGACGGGCTTGGCCCGTATCTCGCGATCTATCTCCTGACCGAGCGCAAGTGGGACGAAGCCTCGATCGGCAGCGTGATGTCGATTGCGGCGATCGCCGCCATTCTCGCCCAGACGCCGGCGGGCGCGTTGATCGACCGCAGCCGCGCCAAGCGCGCCCTGATGGTTGCGGCGGCGATCGCCGTCACTGTCGCCTGCCTCGTGCTCCCGCTGCTCGATCGCTTCGTCCTCGTCGCGGCGACCCAGGCGCTTGCGGCCGCCGCGGGCTCGGTGTTCGCGCCGGCGATCGCCGCGGTGACGCTCGGCATTGTCGGCCCCAAGGCGTTCACGGCGCGGACCGGCCGCAACGAGGCTTTCAATCACGCCGGCAACGCCACCGCCGCCGCAATCGCCGGCGGCACCGCCTACTGGTTCGGACCGATCGTCGTGTTCTGGCTGCTCGCCGCGATGGCGCTTGCCAGCATCGCCGCGACCCTCTCGATTCCATCAACCGCGATCGACCATCAGGTGGCGCGCGGGCTCGACGACGTCGCTGACGGCGGCGGTGCGGCGCACGACCAGCCATCCGGCTTTCGCGTGCTCGTCACCTGCAGGCCGCTGCTGATCTTTGCGGTCGCCACCGTGATCTTTCATTTTGCCAATGCGGCGATGCTGCCGCTGGTCGGGCAGAAGCTGGCGCTGGTCAACCGCAACCTCGGCACCACGCTGATGTCGGTGTGCATCATCGCGGCGCAGATCGTGATGGTGCCGGTTGCGATCCTGGTCGGGCACAAGGCCGATGTCTGGGGCCGCAAGCCGATCTTCGCCGTGGCGCTCGCCGTGCTGGCGATACGCGGCGCGCTCTATCCGCTCTCCGACAATCCATATTGGCTGGTGTCGGTGCAGCTGCTCGACGGCATCGGCGCCGGCATCTTCGGCGCGCTGTTCCCGCTCGTGGTCGCCGACCTCACGCACGGTACCGGGCACTTCAACGTCAGCCAGGGCGCGATCGCGACGGCAACCGGCCTCGGCGGCGCGCTGAGCACCGCGGTTGCCGGATTCATCATCGTGCACGCCGGCTACAGCGCGGCGTTTCTGTTCCTCGCGGCGATCGCAGCTGTCGGACTGATCGGCTATTGCGCCCTGATGCCGGAAACGTTGCGGACGCCTGCCGAGACCTCGGGCTCAGCCGCGTTGGCGACGCAGGGCGGATGACACGACGTCCTCGCGCGGCGATCCGTGTCCGACAATGGTGCAGATTTCACGCCGACATCGACGCAACAACATAGTCATTAACGCCGTCTCCCGATGGCACACGGGACCGATCTCCGCCGGCGGAGCGAAGTCGGCCGCAGCCGCGCTCATGAACGCCAGATGACGCATTTGTTGCGCGTGTGACCGCAGTGCAAAGCGCGGATCCGGGTGCAATTTGATTCGAATTGGCGGCTTTAAGGTTAGCAAGGCAACGTATGTATAATCCCGAAATTTCCATGATTGCCGCCCCCCGTGGATGTACGACTTGCGTCGGGGTAACTCCAAGAAAAGGCGGGGCATGAATCACATCAGCCACATCGGACACATGCGAGCCGGCTGGTTCGGACATCGCAAGCTGACACCGCGCGCCTGCATCGCGGACGGCAAAAAGCACCTTCGCACCTTCCTGGCGGACGCGCTGGAAGACCTGGGCTTCATCACCTCGGAATGCGGCCAGGCCGCCGATCTCGACGCCGTGCTGGACGCGGAACGGCCCGATCTTCTGGTGCTCGGCGTCTCCGTCGACGGCATCGAAGTCAGTAAAATTCTCGAGACTTTGGTGACAAAGGACTTCGGCGGCAAGGTCCTCGTGATCGGGCAACCGGACTCGATCGTCGTCAAGGCCGTCAGGCAGATCGGCGACGAGTACGGCGTTGCCATGCTGCCCGCGCTCTCGACGCCGTTCAGCGCCGGAACCCTTCGTGACAGTCTTGCGTCACTGATGCCGATCGAACCTGCGCCGAGCCCCGCCGTCGATGTGCCGGAAGCGCTGAAGGCCGGCTGGCTCGAGCTGTGGTACCAGCAGAAGATCCATCTCCGGACGCTGGTGCCGCACGGCGCCGAGGCGCTGATCCGGATGCGCCATCCGGCCTGGGGCGTGGTGCCGCCGGCCTACTTCATCCCCGACGAAAGCGACCCGCATTTTCACGCGCTGTCCCAGTTCGTGATCGAGCGGGTGATCGAGGATTGGCGCTATCTGCTGGAGCAGATCGGGCCGGTCAGCCCCTCGATCAACCTGCCGATCTCCTTCCTCGCCGATGCCGACGCGGTGCGCGAACTCTGCTACCGGATGCCGGATCATCCGGCCTTCAACGGCCTCCTGATCGAGATCGACAGCACCGAGGTGGTCGACAATCTGGATCTCGCGATCGACGTCGCCCGGCGCGCGCGCCTGCACAACATCGCAATCTCGATCGACAATGTCGGCGCCAACTGGCCATCGCTGCTCGGACTGCCGAACTTCCCCTTCGTCGAGGTCAAGGTCGACCATCAGTACGTCACCGGCTGCGCGGATCAGCGGCTGAAGCAGACGGTGTGCCGCCGGATCGTCGAGCTCGCCCACGACAGCGGCGCGCGCGTCGTCGCGCAGGGCGTCGAGACGCGCGCCGATTTCCTCGCCGCGCACGATCTGGATTTCGATCTGGTCCAGGGATACCTGTTCGGCAGACCGATGAGCGTCAAGAAGTTCGCACGCTCCCGGGTGTCGCTGGCGTCAGGCGCGGAGCTCGATCAGTAAGGCTCGCGTACGGCCGGACGTCACTGAAACGTCATATCCAGGCACTTCGAGATATCGGAGCCGAGACCGGACGAGATGGTGATGCAGCCGCGGATCTTCTGGGTGTTGTTGTCGGCCGCCCAGATCGCATAGCCGCCGGGACCGAAGAACGAGTTGGTGTTCGGCGGCTCGGTCTCGGTGGCATCGAACGAATAATTGCCGTCGGTGTCGAAGATGCGCGGCTTCTTGGTGCAGCCGCCATCGGCCTGGACGTTGATGACCTCCTTGTTGTCCCGCGTCAGCGCCAGCGAGACCTGGCAGCGGAAGTATTCCGAGGTCTTGGCGTTGAACAGATAGGCGTAGGACTTGCAGGTCGCGGTGTTGAGCTTGCCGGCCGACAGGCCGCGGCTGCAGGAGATCCGCTGGTTGTTGGAGAGCTTGAAATCGTCAGCCCGCGCGACCGAAGCCAGCGTCACGCATGCGAGAGCGACACCCAAACCGATCTTCATGACGTGGTTCATCCTGGCCATCCCGAACTGTGTTTCTGGAAATCAAAGCGGTTGTAAACGGTAACGCGAACATAGTCGTCAGGTGTGACGCAGGAAATCACAAAGTCGCGGATGCGCGTGAGCGACCGCACCACAATGTTGTATTGACGGCTCCGCAGCGTTCGTGATTTGTTCAAAGGGTTGGGACGACGCCGTATTTCGGCCGGGAGGTGGACCATGACGAATTTTTCAACCGAGACCTTTTTGGTGAAGACCTTTTTCGCGGCAGCTGCCGTTGCGCTGCTGTCCACATCCGCCTTCGCGCAGGAGGCCGCGCCGTGGGAATTGAAGCCGGACATGGGCTACGCCTACGACAAGGAAGGCAAGACCTTCGCCTACAAGATGGGGACCAACAATGCCGGCACGCTGCTGAAGGGCGCCAAGAAGGTGCCGAAGGGCACGCTGTTCTTCATCGGCCAGAACGGCCAGCTCTACATGCGCTCCGGCCCCTATCTCGAGGGCAGCGGCAAGTTCATGTTCGGCCCGAACTGACGTCCTTGCGCTCTAGCAGGATCAGAATGCGGCAGCGAGCTCGCGGGCGCCGGGCTTGCCGCTGTTGACGTCCATCCGCTCGTTGGTGACCGCGAGCAGCTTCGCCACCGTGTTATGGCGGATCGCGACCGGGTTGCGCTCGTAGCCGGAGCGCTGGAAGAAGTTCGTCGTCGGCACCTGCTCGCGCGTCGCCTGTGGCATCGTCACCATGTCGAGCCCGGTACCGTCGCCGGTCAGGTTCATCATCTCGAGCTCGGCCGCAGTGAGCGCGCGATTGTAGCCCTTGGCGCGGGCGAAGATCACCGAGGTCAAGAGCTTGTGGGTCTGCAGCATCGGCCCGACGTCGATGTCGAGCGTCATGGCGTGACAGGCCCAGCCCTGCGCGGTGTCGGCGAGCTTGGCATGCGCCGACCAGTCGTCGGGCACGGTGCGGGTGAACGCCACCATCTTCTTCAGCACGGCCAGCTTGTGCTCCATCGCCTTGCGCGCCGGGCCCTGTGTCGCTGCGACCCGCTCGGCAAGCTCGCGCACGAATTCATGACCCTGTTCGGCCAATAGCTCGACGGTGTTGGTGGTGAGCAGCTGGTTGTAGCCGATCGCGGTGGAGATGGCGTGCTTGCCGCCATGCTCGATGCCGGCCTGCACGTCGTAACTTCCGGTGCCCCCGGTCTCGAACGAATAGACCCGCACCGCCTGCTCCGGCGTCAGCCCTGCCGCGCGCGCATAACGGGCGTAGGCGCGCTTGAACTCGACCTCATTGGCCGGTCGCTGCGGCGTGAACTGGTATTGCTCGGCTGCGGCGCGGATGAAATCCGCTACCACCGGCAGCGGTCTGCGCGGCGGCCTGCCGCCCTCCTCTTCCGGCTCCGGATTGACCGGCCGCTTCGGCCCCTCATACACCGGCGGCTGCTCCAGCACGTAATCGTCGAGCGTGATCTGCACGCGGTCGCGGCGCTTGGCATTGCGGGTGCGCCGCTTGTCGGCGATCGCGTTCCAATAGGCGCCGGCGTCCTGCTCGAAGGCGGCGCGCGCCTGCTGATATTCCTGCAGCTTGCGGCGATAGTCGGCGATCGCCTGCGGCGATGCCGCCTGCGCCATTGCGTTGGCGGTGGCGGGCGGCAACACGCGGGTCTCGCTCGCCAACACAGATGGCACGCCCGCGACCAGCGCGAGCGCGACGAACCCAGGCGAGAGGCGAATCAATTGCTGGCGCATGGCTCCCTTGTAGCAAGCGCGGCCGCGAAGTCAGCCCGGAATTGAACGGGCATATCGCCGCTGGGGCTGCTTCCTTGCTCATTTCCACGCGAACACCGGCTGCTCCAGATCGGCGACACGGGTATGGCGTCCGGCGAGCACCTCGCGGAACTGATAGATCAGCGCGGCGGTCGGCGCGTGAATGTGCGCACTGCCGAGGCGGAAGCGAATCACGCGCCGGATGCTCTCCGGGATCGAGACGAAGCTGAAGGCGTCATCGGCCTCGATCGCATCGAGCGCGATCCGATGCACGGACGCGACCTCGTCCGGATTCGCTGTGATCGCGGCGTGCGCGCCGGCCCAGACCACGACCGGCGTGATCAGATAGCCGGAGCGCGTCGGATAATCGTCGAGCATGCCGAGCACGTCACGCTCGGACAGCGCGAGCCCGAGCTCCTCGTGTAGCTCGCGCAGCGCGGCCGCGATTTGCGTCTCGCCGGCATCGCAGCGTCCTCCCGGCAGCGCCCATTGCGCGCGATGCGAGCGCAGGCTGGCGCTGCGGCGGGTCAGGAGGAATGCAGTGCCGACGCCGTCATCGTCCTCGGTCAGCGCAATCGCGACCGCAGCGCGCTTCAGATCGGGCACGGCGTCCGCCGGCGCCAGCCGCGTGAACGTCGTGCAGAGCTCTGCGATATTCCGCCGGGTGGCATCGTCAAATGTGCGGGCCATTGATCTTGACTACAACACAACCGCGTTTGATGAAATGTGCCCCAAGACATGTCTCCTGCGATCAATCATCGGTAAGCAATGGACCAGCACACGACGGCCGAAGCCAAGCTCAAATCCGACGGCTGGACGCTCGTCGACACCACCGGCTTCCTGCAGCTGGTCGGCCCGATGTGGCAGCGCATGGCCGGTGATGCGCCGGAATTCGCGCTCATCACCGAGGACAAGCACCACAATCGCCGCGGCCTCGTGCAGGGCGGCGTGATCATGACCTTCGCCGATCGCGCTTGCGGCATGGCCGCGCGGTTCGTCTCGGGCAGGCCGACGCTCGCGACCGTGCAGCTCGATACTCATTTCGTCGAGGCCGGCAAGATCGGCGAGATCCTGACCACGCGGCCGCGCGTGGTGCGCTCGACGCGCAGCCTGATCTTCATCACGGCTGAAATCACCGTCGACAAGCGCTGCATCGCGATGGCCAATGGTGTGTTCAAGATTCTGAAGAACGAGAGCTAGGGAGCAACCCGATGCAATACCGTCAACTCGGCCGCAGCGGCTTGAAGATCTCGCCGATCTGCCTCGGCAGCATGATGTTCGGCGGACCGACCGACGAGGCCACCTCGTCGCGGATCGTCGCGAAGGCGCGCGAGGCCGGCATCAACTTCATCGACAGCGCCGACGCCTATAATGGCGGCAAGTCCGAGGAGGTGGTCGGCCGCGCCATCGCCAACAGCCGGTCGAACTGGATCCTGGCGACCAAGCTCGCCAATCCGATCGGCGACGATCCGAACCATGGCGGGCTGTCGCGGCGCTGGGTGTTCCAGGCCGCCGACGCCAGCCTGAAGCGGCTCGGCACCGACTTCATCGACATCTACTATCTGCACAAGGAAGACCATGCGACGCCGCTCGAAGAGACCGTGCGCGCGATCGGCGACCTGATCCGCGCCGGCAAGCTGCGCTATTTCGGCGTCTCCAACTACCGCGCCTGGCGCGTCGCCGAGATCTGCAACATCTGCGATCGGCTCGGCATCGACCGCCCGATCGCAAGCCAGCCCTATTACAACGCGATGAACCGGATGCCCGAGGTCGAGCATTTTCCGGCCTGTGCCTATTACGGCCTCGGCATCGTGCCCTATAGCCCGCTGGCGCGCGGCGTCTTGACCGGCAAATACGCGCCCGACGCGACACCGCCCGCCGACACCCGTGCGGGGCGCAACGACAAGCGCATGATGCAGACCGAGTGGCGGCCGGAGTCACTGCAGCTCGCGCAGGAGATCAAGCGCCACGCCGAAAGCCGCGGCATCACCGCGGGGCAGTTCGCGGTGTCGTGGGTGCTGAACTCGTCGTTCGTCAGCGCCGTGATCGCAGGCCCCCGCACCGAAGCGCAATGGGACGACTACATCCGCGCGCTCGACTACAAATTCACCGCAGAGGACGAGGCGCTGATCGATCGCCTCGTCGTCGCCGGCCATCCCTCGACGCCCGGGTTCAACGATCCGGCCTATCCGATCGAAGGGCGGCGGGCGCGGACGGCAGGATAGCTGCAGTATACCCTACGCGCTCCTGGCCGACAGCGCGACCACCTGTCCGGACATCACCAGACGGTCGCGGCCACCGTCCTTGGCGGCATAGAGCGCCCGATCTGCCGCGGCCAGCAGCGGGCCGGAATCGCTCACGGTCTGCGATGGATGGCTGGTCACGCCGCCGAGGCTCGCCGTCACGATGCGAGATGGTGGATTTTGTCCGTGCAGCATCCCGAGCTCGTGCAGTGCTTCGCGGACCCGCTCGCCGACAAGCGCGCAGCCTTCGGCGTCGGTGTTCGGGAGAAGCAGGACAAATTCCTCCCCACCATAGCGGGCGGCAAGATCGGCGGGCCGCTGCGCCTGCGCGGCGAGAACGCGCGCCACGGCGCGCAGGCAGCCGTCGCCCGCCTGATGACCATATTGGTCGTTGTAGCGCTTGAAATGATCGATATCGATCAACAGAAGCGACAGCGGGGTGCCGTCACGCCGGGCGCGTGCCCATTCATCCGCCAGCCGCTCATCGAAGTGGCGACGGTTGAACAGGCCGGTCAAACCATCGGAGATCGCGAGCGCGGCGAGCTTGTCTTGCAGATCCCTTTGCTCGGTCACATCGCGCGATATCGCAACGACGCCGTCGATCGCCCCGGTGTCGGGCGCGCGCGTGACGCGCAGCGCCGTCTCGACCCAGATCTCGTTCTTCTCCCGGTGGCGGTTGCGATAGACGATCCGCGCCTCGTCGGCCTCGGCGGCCTTGAGTGCCGCGATCGTCTGTTCGACGCGCGGCCGGTCTTCCGCGTTCACGCCGGCAAGCGCGGGCATCCCGAGCAACTTGTCGGCCGGCCAGCCGATCACCCGGACGCATGATGGCGAGACGTAGCGAATGCATTCATCGAGTCCGATCCGCATCACCATGTCGCTGGACTGTTCGGCAAGCAGACGGAAGTCGGCCTCCTTGGCGATCAGGGCCGCCGCCATGCGCTGCCGCTGCAGCAGCTGCTTGACCAGATAGAATCCGATTCCGGCGATGAGCAGGATCAAGCCGGCCACGATCCCGGTACGGGTGACGACCTCCCGCCGCCAGTCCGCCAAAACATCGTCCCGCGCCTTGGTCGCGAGCACCACGATGGGGAAGCGGCTGCTGCGCTGGTAGTAGCTCAGGCGCGCCCGGCCATCGAGCGGCGACGTGAAGTAGTAGACGCTGGCGGCGGGCAGGCGGTGCTGCTGACGAAACAGCGGCGAGTCCGACATGTCGCGGCCGGCATAGACGCCGTCCACGTCTCGACTCCGCGCCAGCATGATGCCGTCGGCACTGAGCAGCGAAATCGAGCCGTGCGGACCGACGTCGAACTCTTCGTAGAAGCGCACGAAGTAGGAGACATCGATCGTGGTCAACACAACGCCGGCGAAGCTGCCGTCGGGATGGTCGAAGCGACGCGAGACGGTAATGACCCACTGGCCGCCCGAGCGGCTCTTGACCGGACGGCCGAAGTAGTCGCCGCGGTCCGGCGAGGCGCGGTGATGCTGAAAATAGTCGCGATCGCTGTTGTTGAGACCGGCGAGGTCGACCTGCTCGGTGGTGGCGATCCAACGACCGGTTTCGTCGTAGACGAAGATGCCGTGGATGCGCTGCCGGTTGTAGCGCCGCTGCTGCAGGAAGGTCCGCAGCTTCGCGACCCCCGCAGCATCGGTTCCGCCAGTTTCAAGGCGATCGACCATGCCGGTGAGAATGGTGTCGGCGAGATCGAAGGTGTCCTCGGCTTGCTGCGTCAACGACCGGGCGAGGTTGGTCACGTCGACTTCTGCGTTCTTCAGGTCGACGCGGCGCGATTGCCATTCGTGCCAACCGCTCAACGCCAGAATGGCGAGGCACGCCAGCAGCACGAACCCCGACGCCCACAGCGCAAGGCGGGTCTTTCCCAATTCCTGGCGGGTTCCAATCATCCGACATCGCTCCAACTGGGAGCAAGCTGCCATGCTCGGCGTTACGGCCTTCTTGCCAAAGGCGGCTTGTTCAAGCACAGACCGGGAAACTACCGGCGCAACAATGCAGATCATGCTGAACCAAGGATAAAACGGCTGCGGGCATTTGAGGAAACTCGTCCCGGGTCGAAATCCGTTAACCACAGCCGTTGCCGGCGGCCGCGGCGACGTCATCGTTTGGCGCAGGGAGAAACGAAGCGGCGAGCGCATCGGAAAATAGCGACGGCGTCGCTCGGCAGCGCCGAAGTTACGGTTCGCGCCTTCCGAATTGCGCAGGGCCTGCGCCGGCTGCACCATTGGCGCATGACAACGCTGATGCAGGTGCCGCGATGACCGCACCCAATCTACTGGACTGGACGGTCGCGCTTTTGGTTTGCTGGGCAAGCCTGACCGCGATCGTTCAATCTCCGCACGCGAGCACGCAATGCGACGCGCCGTACAGCGCGAGCAGCGCGTCGCAGCCGTCGCCAGCTCCGACCCAGGCGGAGGTCGACGAGATGATCCGGGACATGAAGCTGCACGATTGAGGTGATCGCGCAAAGTCCGAAAAGTCCTTCTGCAAGCCTTGAAATGAATCAGGGCGCCACCGAAGTGCCGCCCTGAGATATTGACGCCGTTTCCGGCTTGTTGCATCGGCCTTACTTGTGGCCGACCAGATCGAAGCGGTCGTGGTTCATCACCTTGGCCCAGGCGGCGACGAAGTCCTTCACGAACTTCTCCTTGGAGTCCGACTGGCCGTAGACCTCGGCGAGCGCCCGCAGCTGCGAGTGCGAGCCGAAGATCAGGTCGACACGGGTCGCGGTCCACTTCGCCGCATTGCTCTTGCGGTCGCGGCCCTCATAGACGCCCTCGCCGACATGGTCCCACTTCGTGCTCATGTCGAGCAGGTTGAGGAAGTAGTCGTTGGTCAGCGTCCCCGGCTTGGCGGTGAACACGCCATGCTTGGACTTCTTGGCGTTGGCGCCGAGCACGCGCAGGCCGCCGACCAGGACCGTCATTTCCGGCCCGGTCAGCTTCAGGAGGTGTGCACGGTCGACCAGCGCCTCCTCGGGCATCATGAACTGATGCTTGCCCGAGGTGTAGTTGCGGAAGCCGTCAGCCCGCGGCTCGAGCGGCGCGAACGAGTCGACGTCGGTCTGGTCCTGCGAGGCATCCATGCGGCCCGGCGTGAACGGAACCTTCACGTTGGTGCCGCCATCCTTCGCCGCCTTCTCGATCGCCGCGGCACCGCCGAGCACGATCAGGTCGGCCAGCGAGACCCTCTTGCCGAACTCCTTCTGGATGGCTTCGAGCTTGCCCAGCACGCCCTTGAGCTGCGCCGGCTCGTTGACCTCCCAGTCCTTCTGCGGAGCGAGGCGGATGCGGGCGCCGTTGGCGCCGCCGCGCTTGTCGGAGCCGCGGAAGGTGGACGCCGAGGCCCACGCCGCCGACACCAGCTCGGAGACCGACAGGCCGGAGGCTGTTATCTTCGCCTTCAGCGCTTCGATATCCGCGTCCCCGATCACCTCGTGATCGAGCGCCGGTACCGGGTCCTGCCAGATCAGCGTCTCCTTCGGCACCAGCGGGCCGAGGTAGCGCACGATCGGGCCCATGTCGCGATGGGTGAGCTTGAACCAGGCGCGGGCGAAGGCGTCCGCGAACTGATCGGGATGCTGCAGGAAGCGGCGCGAGATCTTCTCATAGGCCGGATCGAAGCGCAGCGAGAGGTCGGTGGTCAGCATGGTCGGCTTGCGCTTCTTCTTGGGATCGAACGGATCCGGAATGACCGCGTCCGCGCCCTTGGCCACCCATTGGTTGGCACCGCCGGGGCTCTTCTCCAGCTCCCATTCGTAGTTGAACAGGTTCTCGAAGAAGAAGTTGCTCCACTTGGTCGGCGTCTGGGTCCAGACCACCTCCAGGCCGGAGGTGATCGCGTCGGCGCCGAGGCCAGAGGCATGCGCGCTCTTCCAGCCCAAGCCCTGGTCTTCCAGCGCACCCGCCTCCGGCTCCGGACCGACCAGCGACGGATCGCCGGCGCCATGGGTCTTGCCGAAGGTGTGGCCGCCGGCGATCAGGGCGACGGTCTCCTCGTCGTTCATCGCCATGCGGAAGAACGTCTCGCGGATGTCCTTTGCCGCGGCGACCGGGTCGGGCTTGCCGTTGGGACCTTCCGGGTTGACGTAGATCAGGCCCATCTGCACTGCGCCGAGCGGCTCGGAGAGCTGACGCTCGCCGCTGTAGCGCTCGTCACCGAGCCAGGTGCCTTCCGGACCCCAATACAGCTCTTCGGGTTCCCACACGTCGGCGCGGCCGCCCGCGAAACCGAACGTCTTGAAGCCCATCGATTCCAGCGCGACGTTGCCGGTGAGGACGATCAGGTCGGCCCACGAGATCTTGTTGCCGTACTTCTGCTTGATCGGCCAGAGCAGCCGGCGTGCCTTGTCGAGGCTGGCGTTGTCGGGCCAGCTGTTGAGCGGCGCGAAACGCTGCTGGCCTGCGCCGGCGCCGCCGCGGCCGTCGGTGATGCGGTAGGTGCCCGCCGAGTGCCAGGCCATGCGGATCATCAGGCCGCCGTAATGACCGTAGTCGGCCGGCCACCACTCCTGCGAGTCCGTCATCAGGGCCGTGAGGTCCTTGATCACGGCGGTCAGATCGAGGGTCTTGAACGCCTTGGCGTAGTCGAAGTCCTTGCCCATCGGATCGGACAGGCTCGAGTTCTTGTGCAGCGACTGGATGTCGAGCCCCTCAGGCCACCAGTCACGGTTCGTGCGCGCCCGAGGGCTCGCACCAAACGGGCATTTCCCCGCGCCTTCGTCGGTTTTTGCATCCATGTTTCTTCTCCGAGGTGATGGATTTTGGAATGGGCTGGAGCTCTTCCAAGAACGATTCTACGCGCGCCAATCCATCAGGTGAAATTGACTTTAATGATCGGACCAATAAGATAATCTGATGATAAACGTCACACTCCGGCAACTCAGGTATTTCGATGCGCTGGCCCGCCACGGCCATTTCGGCCGTGCCGCGGACGCCTGCTCGGTGTCGCAGCCCGCGCTGTCGATGCAGATCCGCGAGATGGAACAGGCGGTCGGCGGCGTGCTGATCGAGCGCAATGCGCGGCAGGTCAGGCTGACGACGTTCGGCGAGGACCTGCTGCGTCGCGTCCGCGACATCCTGCGCTCGGTCGACGAACTCGGCGACTTCGCGCGCGCCTCGCGCGACCGGCTCGCGGGCCGCTTGCGCGTCGGCATGATCCCGACGATTGCCCCATATCTGCTGCCCAAGGTGATCGAGAATCTGGCGCGGCTGCATCCGGAGCTCGATATCCACGTCCGCGAGACGCTGACGCCGAAGCTGATCAAGGAGGTCGCAGAAGGCCGGCTCGACACCGCGATCGTTGCGCTGCCGGTGTCGGAACCGTCACTGACCGAGGTCGCGCTGTTCTCGGAGAATTTTCTGCTGGTGCGGCCGGGCGAGGATGCCGACACGCCGGTGCCGAGCGCCGAGATGCTGCGCGAGATGCGACTCTTGCTGCTCGAGGAAGGCCACTGCTTCCGCGACCAGGCGCTGTCGTTCTGCAACATGCAATCGTTCCCGCCGCGCGAGGTGCTCGACGCAAGCTCGCTCTCGACCCTGGTGCAGATGGTCGGTGCCGGCATCGGCGTCACGTTGATTCCGGAAATGGCCGTCACGGTGGAGACGCGTTCGGCCCCAGTTGCCGTCGCACGCTTCAAGAACCCGCAGCCGTCGCGCACCATCGGCATGGTCTGGCGCAAGACCAGCCCGCTCGCCGGCCAATTGCAGCAGATCGCGGAAGTGGTCGCGCTGGCGGCGGAGGCACTGCGGACGAAGGGGGATGGGACGAAGGGCGCGGTGAAGCGTGTGGCACGAGGAAAGCGGAAGGCGGCGTGATGCCGGCTTGCACCACATCCCCCAGCTGTCGTCCTGACGAAAGCCAGGACTACAGTATGGGTTTTACGCTCTGCCCTCTCCAATGTCGTCCCGGCCTGCGCCGGGACGACATTGGGTATGGTTTGTGCCCATCTCACTCGTCGCGATCACGCAGGCTGTGCGATCGCCGCCTCGCCGACGCGGTCGATCAGTTGCGACAGCCGCGAGCGTGGCGGGATCGTTGCCGTGATCAGCCCGCGGGCGCCGGTCAGCGCATCGGGCACCAGCTCGCAGGCCAAGAGGCGGTCGCGCTCGTAGGGGCCAGGCATGCGCAGTGCACCGGTCTTGTCGGCGGAGAAGCCGAAGCGGGTGTAATAGGCGGCGTCGCCGACCAGGACGACGGCGCGATGGCCGAGCACGGCTGCTTCGTGCAAGGCCTGCCGCATCAGCGACGCGCCGATGCCGTAGGACCTGACATCGGCTGCGACCGCGAGCGGGCCGAGCAGCAGGCAGGTGTGACCGGAGGCCGTCGTCACCGGCCACAGCCGCACCGTGCCGACGAGGCGGCCGGCGCGGCGTGCGACGAGGGACAGCGCGGGCGTGCGGCCTTCGCGCAACCGCTCCGAGGCCTTGGCGAAACGGCCGGGGCCGAAGGCCTGGTCGAGCAGACTTTCGCGGGCGGGTGCGTCAGTGCGGCGCTCCTGCCTGACCTTGATGTAGACCGCTTGCGCGAGGTCCGCACGGCGCTTGAAGGAGAACGGCATCACGCGACCCTCGCCAGATAGATGAAGACCTCGTCGAGATCGCGGCACTGGAAGCGCTCGGCGAGCTCGCGCGGCTTGCCCATCGCGACGACGCGGCCGCGGCTCATGATGACGACGAAGTCGCAGAGCTGCTCGACCTCGGTCATGTTGTGCGACGACAGCAGGATGGTGGCGTCGCGGCGCGCCTGGTAGGCGCGCAGCCGGCTGCGCACCCATTCGGCGCGATCGGGATCGAGCGATGCCGTCGGCTCGTCGAGCAGCAGCACGTCGGGATCGTTGATCAGCGCCTTCGCCACCGCGACGCGGGTCTTCTGGCCGGCGGAGAGACGTCCGGTGGCGCGGTCGAGCACGTCGCCAAGCTCGAAATCCTCGATCAGCTCCTCGATGCGTTGCTTCAAGTTTTGTACGCCGTAGAGCCGGCCGAACACCATCAAATTCTGCCGCACCGTGAGCCGTCCCGGCAGCGCGACATAGGGGCTTTCAAAGTTCATCCGGCTCAGCACTTGGTGGCGCTGGGTCGCCATGTCGTGGCCGAGCACCATGGCGCGGCCGTAGGTCGGCACCACGAGGCCCATGATCATCGAGATGGTGGTGGTCTTGCCGGCGCCGTTGCCGCCGAGCAGGCCGACGGTCCAGCCCTTCGGCACGATGAAGTTGACCTCGTCGACCGCCCAATGGGTGCGGTACTGCTTGCAGAGGTCTTCCACCGCGATGGCCGGCGCCTCATCGGTTGCGACCTGCGTCGGAGCGTTGTCCTGCACCGGGGTGACATTCGCCGGTGCAGCAGTCGGGCGCTTGCCCGGAATGAATGGCATGATGCGGCTCATGAAAGTATCCTCCCTTACTCGCCCATGGTGAGCAGGCCGCCGCGATGGCGGGCACTCTGCAGCAGGACGACGAACGTTGTGAAGCCGAGAGCGAGATAGACGACGTTGAGCGCGAGACCCTCGATTGCGAGGTCGACGCGGAAGCTGCCGTCGAGCAGCACGGCGCGCATGCCCTCGAACACATAGGTCGGTGTCAGCGACCAGGCGATCGGATGCAGCCAGGCGGGCAGCGCCTCGACGGGATAGTAGACGCAGCACAGCGGCAGCAGCACGATCATGACCGAGTAGGCCAGGCTTTCGGCGCCGAGACCCTGGCGGATCACGAGGCCGGCGACGACGAGGCCGATCGCCCAGCTGGTCAGCACCAGGATGAGGAAGAACACGATCAGTCCCGGTCCGAGCGCATAGATGTTGAAGTCGAACAGCAGCAGCGTGAGCACGGTCACCGGGATGGTGCCGATCAACAGCCGGAACAGGCTCATCAGCATCAGCGATGCGGCAAGCTCGCTCGGCTTGAGCGGCGACATCATCAGGTTCGCGAGGTTGCGCGACCAGATCTCCTCCAGGAACGTGAAGGTGAAGCCGAGCTGGCCACGGAACAGCACGTCCCAGAGCAGCACCGCGCCGAGCAGCAGGCCGGCGGTGGACGCCATCGCCGACTTGCTTTGATAGAGGTAGGTGTAGAGGAAACCCCACACCATCATCTGCATCGCCGGCCAGTAGACGATCTCGAGCAGCCGGAGCCATGACGAGCGCAGGATGTAATAATAGCGCGCCGTCATGGCAGCGATACGGTTCAACGACTGGGTCATGGCACTATCCTCCCCGCGTTCAGCGGCTTACGCCATCTCACGGCGGATCGGGCGACGCTTGCCGACACGAGCCGGGAACACGTCGAGCGCGTGGGCCTTCACCTGCACCGGATGCTCGAGGCAGGCCGCGAGCAGGTCCTCCAGATGCGCAACCGAGGCATTGAGCCGCGCCAGCGGCGTATCCTGGCCGAGCACGACCCTCGCATCGACCCGATCGACGCCAAGCTGCACGATCTCGAACTGCGCCAGATGCAGGTTGCAGTCGAACATCCAGCGATAGGTCGCATCCAGGATGCTGCCGGCGGGGACCTTGCGGCCGTCGCGATTGACGAAGGCGTCGTTGAGCCGGCCGTCGATGCTCGCGATCTGCGACCAGTTGATGTCGGACGCCAATGGCTTCTCCGGCAGGGTGATGTAGTCGCCCTGGACGTAGCGGATGAACGGCATGGCTTCGTTCAGGAGGTTGGTGATGACGGCGATGCCGGACTGGCCGGCTGTCTGCGGCTGCATCGTGATGGGATCGAGCACGTCGAGATGCACGGTGTCCTCGCAGACGTAATACTGTCCATCAGGCATCTCGAGCGCGATGCGGGTTGCTTCCTCCGAGGAGTATTCGTCGAGCACGGGCACGCCGAGCTGGCGCGACCATTCTGCGCGGGCCGATTTCGAGGAATATTCCGAATGCGTCACCGCGAGATTGAGCGTCGAGCGGAATTCGTCGACATGCGGCATCAGCGCATCCAGGCTCGACGGATAGAGCGAGAGAACCTTGGGCCCGAGATAGCGCAGATGCTGGGCGACGCGGGAGGGCGGGATCAGGTTCGAGATGAAGGCGGTCGGATAGTCGCCGCCGATCGAGTCGAACCACCACGGCACGGTGTAGACATGCGTCAAGAGATCTTCGGCGCGGTAGTTGCCGCCGCTCTGCATCGCGAACTGGCGGACGCCCTGGATGGTGTCGGTGATGACGGCGTCATAGTCGACGCGGATCAGGAGCGTTTGGCCCGAGGAGCCCGACGAGCGGGTCGGGAACAGGTGTTCCGGCTTGTACTTCTTGTTGACGCACTGGTCCGGAAAAGCGGCGACCAGCTCGGGCTTGGTGATGACGGGAATCTTCTGGATGTCGTCATAGTCGCGCAGATGCTCGGGCTTGAAGCCGGCAGCATCGTATTTGTTGCGATAGACCGGGATCTCGCGGTAGGCGAGCTCGACCAGCTCCTTGATGCGGGCAAATTGCTTGGCGCGGATCTCGGCGACCGGCAGATAGGGATGGCGCATGCACTCGCCGAGATAATTCCTGGTGGCGGCGACGAGTTCGGGCGCGGCTTCGTTCGAGGGCTCGAAATCCGGGCGGGTGTGCTCGGTCTCCCAGAACTGGCGCTGCGGCGCTGCGGGCGCGAGGGATGCGGCAGCGTGATCGCTCGCCGGCGCCAACGCGAGGTCGCTGTCATCAGTCACAAGGGTCGCAACAGAGGGGGTCATTGTCAGCTCCATGGTTGACGGGGCATCCCGTTCATGGCGCTATCAATGGCGCACGGCGTTCGCTTCGGCCGTGACTGACCTCACACACGCATCACATAGAGCTGGAAAGCGCCGGAGCCGGCCTCTTGCCGCCGCGTTCAGCGCAAGAGAAGCTATTTGCCCCAGCTGGCCTTCTTGATCCGCCCCTTGCCGCCGCACTTCTTGCAAGGCTCCGGATAGACCTTGCGCCCCGGCTCGCTCGGCTGGCTCACCTTGGGAAAGCCGGTCCCGTTACACAGGTCACATTTCTCTTCATCGGAAATAAGGTGCTTCACCATCGGACGTCCCGCATCAAGAAATCGCCGGACAGATACGGATGGTTCAGCGATTGGTTGCGACGCGCATGGCAGCCCTGCGCGCCGGCGTTTCCACATCGTCGTCCCGGAGAAGGCCAGGACGACGAATCAGGGGGAGATCATCGCCGCTGTCACGTCACTTCGGCTTCAAGGCCTTCTCGTGTGCGTCGAGCGCCACGGTCATCAGCTTGGGCAATTGCCTGGCATAGGTCTCGATGAAGGTGGCGTCGCCGCAGCCGGCGGGATCGTGCGCAGCCTGTTCGGCGAGGCGCGCGGCCTTGGCCTCGCATTTCGCGAACATGTGCCAGAACCAGTCGGCATTCCTGGCCAACGCGGCCTTGTGCTTCTTGATCACGGCGGCTCCGACTGCGCTCATCGCGCTGACGGCGCCCGCGCTCAGCGTCGAGATGGCGTGCGCGTTCAGGACATCCTCGCGCTCGGGCGCTTGCGGCTTGCTCGCAGTCTTCAGTCCCTTGGCCGGCATCCTGGCGCTCCTCGTGTGTGCGTTCGGCGCCAGCGAGCATCGGACGTGGAAGTTGAGGAACACTCAAGGGACATGGTTGAAAACCGTTCTGGATTTCATTCCGGTTTTATGCGCTTTCGCATGCATCGGGCCCGGTTCCCGCCGGCGCCCGATGCATCACGCGGAAAGCGTTACGTTTTCGCGCCGTAGCGGCTGATCAGCTGGTCCGCGACATCGTTGAGATCGCTGCCCACGACCTGCGGCTGCGGGCCGACGCCGAGCAGATCGTTGCCGGGGCGCTTGATCAGCGCGGCCTCCCAGCCGGCGGCGACCGCGCCGAGCGTGTCCCAGGTGTGGCACGCGATCAGGCAGAAGTCGGCAGGTTTGGCGCCGAGCTCCTTCTCGACATAGCCATAGGCCTGGCGCGACGGCTTGTGGTGCTTGACGCCGTCGGCGGAGAAGCGGCGCTCGAACAGATCGACGATGCCGCCATTGGTGAGCTGGCGGGTCTGCACCTCCAGCAGATTGTCGGTCAGCGTGAACAGGCGGAAGCCGGCCCCGCGCAGCTTGCGCAGCGCCGCCGGCACCTCCTTGTGCGGCGGCATGGTGGAGAACTTTTCGGTCAGCTCCTGCTTGTCGGCGTCGGTGATCCTGATGCCGCGGGTGTCCGCCAGCATCTTCATCACGGCGGCGCCGATATCGGTGAACGGCACGTAGCAGCCGGCTACGGTGAGCGATGCGGAGTACATGATGAAGTTCGCGAACCAGAGCCGCATCGCGCTCTGGTCGTTGAAGATGCGCGCGAACACCGGCTCCATGGTGTCGAGGTCGAGCAGGGTCTCGTTGACGTCGAAGACGATCAAGGGAAGTGCCATTTGACTGAACTCCTTCTTCGTTGGGTTTGGTGGTCTCAGCCCTTTTCCTTCAAACGCTGCCGGTGCGCGGCCTGCTTGGCGCGGTTGCCGCAGATCGCCATGCTGCACCAACGCCGCGCGCGGGCGCGGGTGTGATCGGCGAACATCAGCGTGCAGGCCGGACCCTCGCACGCCTTGATGTCGACAAAGCTCTCCTCGCAGACGACCTTCGCCATCGCCTCGCCGATCGGCAGCAGTAGCGCCTCGGCCGAGCGCCAGTGCCGCGTGCGGTCCAATGCAAAGCCACTCTGATCGTGCTCGCGATGCGGCACGATCCGGCTGAAGGTTTCGTCGCGTTCGAGCAGCCGGTTCAGCGGCTCGAGTTCCCTCAGCGCACGCGCGGAGAGCGGCCGGCCCATATGCTTGCGCACGAAGCCGCGGAACCATTCGCGCAAATCGCGGGCCTGGGCGGCGACTTTGTCGAGCTCGCCGGTAACGGCGCGCCCCTTCAAAGCGTCAAGCACATCAGGAGCCACCAGCTCCGCCTGCTTGAGCCAGCGCAACAGGCCGTCACCGTCGGCGATCCAGTCAACCGGCGTGTCGACGGGGGTCGCGATCGAATTGATGAAATCGAGACCCAGGCTGTCGGCGAGGAACATCGCAGGCGGATGGGATTGCACGGGTCGGGTCCTCCTGGCGGCTTTCAAGCTCGTCGCAAATAACCTGATTGAAGCCTGTTGACAAGTTATGATCAGCAGGCCATAAGCAACGTAACCTGTCAATAGGCATTTAATTGGTTACGACAGGAAACAGGAGCGGAGCATGTCGATCAAGGATGTCAGTGTGGTGCTTGCGCATGGCGCATGGGCGGACGGTTCGAGCTGGGCGCGGGTGATCACGGCGCTCGATGCCGAGGGCATCACCGCGGTGGCGGCGCCGTTGCCGCTGACCTCGTTCGCGGACGACATGGCGGCGCTCAACCGCACGCTCGATCGGGTCGAGGGACCGATCGTGGTCGCCGGCCATGCCTATGCCGGCGCCGTGATCGGCGCGACCCGCGCGCCGCGGGTCAAGGCATTGGTCTATGTCGCCGCGCTCGCGCCCGACGAAGGCGAGACCGTCGCCGACGTGTTCTATCGCGCAGCCCCGCATCCGTTCGCGCCGAAGCTCGCCCCCGATGCCAACGGACTGATCTGGCTGCCCGAGACCGCTTTCGCATCGGCCTTCGCGCAGGGCGCGCGGACGGAGGATCTCGCGGTGCTGGCCGCGGTGCAGCGGCCGATCTCGCCGGCCTGCATCACGGTGCCGGTCGGCCGTCCGCTGTGGAAGGACGTGCCGGCCTGGTTCCTGGTCGCCGAAGAGGACCGCATGATCCCGCCCGAGACCCAACGCTTCATGGCTGCGCGCATGCGGGCGCACGTGCACGCGCACGCCGTCGATCACACCCCGATCGTGACCGCGCCGTCACACGTCACCGACATCATCAAGGATGCGATCCGCAGCGTCGCGCAGGCCTGACGGAGCTTCCGATCAATCACCATCAGAGGAGTGAGACATGTCCCAGATCAAATTCCACAGCGCCGACGTCGATGGCTTCAAGGTGTTCTATCGCGAGGCCGGATCGCCGGGCGCGCCAAAACTGCTGCTGCTGCACGGCTTCCCGAGCGCGGGCCACATGTTCCGCGATCTGATCCCGCTGCTCGCGGACCGCTTCCACATCGTGGCGCCTGATCTCCCCGGCTTCGGCCAGTCCGACATGCCGCCGCGCGAAACGTTCAAATACACCTTCGACAACATCGCGAAAGTCATCGACCGCTTCACCGAGGTGATCGGCTTCGACCGCTTTGCGGTCTACGTGTTCGACTATGGCGCGCCGACCGGATTCCGCCTCGCGGTCAAGCATCCGGAGCGCATCACCGCGATCATCTCGCAGAACGGCAACGCCTATGAGGAAGGCCTCAGCGACGGCTGGACGCCGATCCGCGCCTATTGGCAGGACCCCTCGCCGGCCAACCGCGATGCGCTGCGCGCGTTCCTCGCGCCGGAGACCACGCGCTGGCAGTACACCCATGGCACGACCGATCCGGAAGCCGTGTCGCCGGATGGACAGAACCTCGACAATTACTACATGGCGCGTCCCGGCGCACACGACGTGCAGCTCGATCTGTTCGGCGACTACAAGAGCAACGTCGCGCTCTACCCGGCCTTCCAGAATTATTTCCGCAGCCATCGGCCGCCGTTCCTCGCGGTATGGGGCAAGAACGATCCGTTCTTCCTGCCGCCGGGCGCGGAGGCTTTCAAGCGCGACAATCCGAACGCAGTGGTGCGCTTCCTCGATACCGGCCACTTCGCGCTGGAGACGCATGCCGCCGAGATCGCGCAACACATCCGCGAATTCCTGAGCCGCTAGGGGACCGTCATGACAAAGCCTGTCGCCATCGTCTCCGGAGCGAGCTCCGGCATCGGACGCGCCACTGCGCTGCGGCTCGCCCGCGATTTTTCCGCCGTCGTCGTGGTCGCGCGCAGCGGCGACAAGCTGCGCGAGGTCGGGCAACAGATCGAGGCCGATGGCGCTACGCCGCTGGTGCTCGGGCTTGACCTGGCCACGCCTGCAGCCGCGGAGACGGTGGTGAGCGCGACGCTGGATCGCTTCGGCCGCATCGACGCGCTGGTCAATGTCGCCGGCGCCGTGCCCGGGCTCGACCTGTTCGAGATGACCGACGCGCAATGGGATTCCGGCATCCAGCTCAAGATGCACGGCGCCAGGCGGCTTGCGATCCGCGCCTGGGATGCGCTGAAGGCGTCGCAGGGCGCGGTGGTCTTCACCTCGGGCAATGCCGCCGTGATGCCGCGCGCGGGAGCTGCCGCGGTCGGCGCGATCAACGCCGCAATCGAGGCGTTGGCAAAGGCATTCGCCGAGCGCGGCATCGCGGACGGCGTGCAGGTGAACTGCGTCTCGCCGGGCGCCATCATGACCGGACGCCGCCTCGCGATGCTCGAGAGGGCGGCGGCCGCAAAGCAGATCGACCTAGAAACCACCAAAGCCGGCTTCCTGAAGCAGGCCGGCATCGTCAGGTTCGGCACGCCGGAGGAGATCGCCGACCTGATCGCGTTTGCGGTGTCGCCGGCCGCGCGCTGGATGACCGGCACCGTGCTGCGAATGGACGGCGGCGAGATCCGGTCGGTGTGAGAGCTTGCACTACGCCCCCGTCACGCGCCAGATCACGTTGCCGACATCGTCGGCGACCAGCAGCGAGCGATTGGGGCCTAGCGCGACACCGACCGGGCGGCCGTAGGACGCTTTCTCGTCGGGCGCGAGGAAGCCCGACAGGATGTCGCGCGCGGGGCCGGAGGGACGGCCGTTCTCGAACGGCACGAACACCACCTTGTAGCCTGACAGCGTCGAGCGATTCCACGAGCCGTGCTGGCCGATCGCCATGCCGTCGGGAAAGCCCGGCAGCGTGCCGGCCGGCACCCAGCACAGGCCGAGCGAGGCGGTGTGGCCGCCGAGCGCGTAGTCCGGCTGGACCGCCTTCGCGACCATCGCGGCATCCTGCGGCACGCGGTCGTCGACGATCTGGCCCCAGTAGCAATAGGGCCAACCGTAGAAGCCGCCGTCGCGCACCGAGGTCAGATAGTCGGGCGGTGTTTCATCGCCGATGCCGTCGCGCTCGTTGACGACGGTCCACAGCACGTTGGTCTTCGGTTCCCAGGCGAGCCCGACCGGATTGCGCAGGCCGCCCGCGAAGATGCGGCTGCTGCCGCTCACGAGATCGAGCTCGTAGATCGCGGCGCGGCCTTGCTCGGCTTCAAAACCCTCATCGCCGATGTTGGTCAGCGAACCGACGCCGGCATAGAGCTTCTTGCCGTCGGCACTCGGCAGCAGGCTGCGGGTCCAGTGCCCGGACGGCTTGAAGGTGACGAGCTTGCGGCCGGCAGCCTTGATGCTGTCGGCGCCTGCCGTGTAGGGAAACGCGACGACGCTGTCGGTGTTGCCGACATAGAAGGTGTCGCCGATCAGCGCCATGCCGAACGGCTGGCTCAACCCCTCCATGAAGGCGCCGCGCGTCTCGGCGACGCCATCGCCGTCACGGTCGCGCAGCAGCGTGATGCGGTTGGCGCTGACGCCGAGCGCCGCGGCGCGCCGCATCGTCGCCTGCATCGCATAGTGGAAGATGGTGCGCGGCGTGTTGGCGATCTGGGTCGATTCCGCGATCAGCACGTCGCCATTGGGCAGCACGTTGATCCAGCGCGGATGGTCGAGGCCTTCGGCGAAGGCGTTGACCTTGAGCCCTGCTGCCGCGGTCGGGATCTGGCCCTCGTCCCAGCCCCTCGCCGTCGGCATCTTCAACGTCGGGATCGCGCCTTGCGATTTCGCTGTCGGAATCTGCGGCGCAGTCCCCCAGGCCGGCGTCGGCGTTTCACCCTGCTGCCGGCGCCACAGCACCGCGCCAGCGCCGATCAGCGCGACGACGCGCGCAAAGGCTCCAGACATGCTCATGAGAATTCCCCTACTGACGTCCACATCCGATTTGCGCGCAAGCAACCTGCCGCGGCTGCGGCCGGTTCCCCGGGCCGCCTGCCAGCATTGGCATAATGCCGCCCCTGATGACAGTAGTTATACGATCTTCGCAGCCGCGATCGAATCGAGGAAACTATCAATGCTCACTTTGAGCGTTTCCTCCCTGAGACCTTGCCCGCCCCGATTGGCGGGCCTTTCTTTTCCTGCGTGCCCGAACCACTTGCACCATAATGACTCGTTATAGCCGCCACGGCATAACGGGTCCGCCAGAGCAAATTGCCGCTCCATCGGGACTCTTGCCCGGCCAATGGCGCAAGAGCATTTCACCAAAACATGATCCAGCGCGGCCGCGAATTCACGCCAGAGAGTTGAATAAAAAATTCGGAACGCCACTCCGCGCGGGTCGTTGGTCGTGACACCAGCAAGGAGACTTGTGAATGCAACGGAAGACCAAGATCTTGTCCGTGGCCGCGGCGACCCTGATCGCATCGACGGCGGGGGCCTTTGCCCAAGGCTACTACGGCAATCCATATCGGAACTCCGATGCCTGGGACTACAATGGTCCGAACTTCGATCGCGCCCAGCCGCACGTGATGTACTATCCGGCGCAGCCCGGCTGGTCTGGCGAGTATGGCGAGTATAATGGCAGCAACCATCCGACGCCGAGTTCGACCCAAGGCGATGTTGGCCCTGAAGGGAACAACAACGGCACGCTGACCGGCGTCTACCGCGGTTGGTAACGCGCGCAAAAACAAAAAATGAGGCCCACCGCGCGGTGGGCCTCTTGCTGCTTCCTCGCGACGAATCCGATCGCGATCGCGCGGCTCACTTCACCATCGCGCCATAGACGATGTCCTGGACGTTCTCGCGATAATATTTGCGCAGCTCACCGGGCGCGGCGGTTCCGACCACCACGACGAGGCGCTCCTTCGGATCGCAGAAGAACTGCGTGCCGTAGGCGCCGTTCCAGGTGAACTCGCCCGGATTGCCCGGGACCGACGCCAGACCGTCGCTGGTGCGCACGGCGACCGCGAGGCCGAAACCGTAGCCGCCACGATGCGGCTCGAGATTGGCGACGTTGTTCTTGATCTCCGGCCCGAGATGGTTCGAGGTCATCAGATGCACGGTCTTGGGGCTCAGGATCCGCTTGCCGTCGAGCTCGCCGCCGTTGAGTAGCATCTGCCCGAAGCGCAGGTAGTCGCCGACGGTGGCGAACGAACAGGCGCCGCCGCAGTCGAACTTGGTCGGCGTGTCCAGGAGCTTGATCGCCTGCGGCTTGCCGGTGAGCGGATCGTTCGGTAACGGCCGCGCGAGACGCGGGCGTTGCGCGTCGGTCGGATGGAACGTGGCGTCCTTCATGCCGAGCGGCTGCCAGACATTGGCCGCGAGATACTCGCCGAGCCGCTGGCCCGACACCTTCTCGACGACCGCGCCGAGCACGTCGATCGAGAAGCCGTATTCGAACTCGGTCGACGGTTGATGCACCAGCGGCAGCTTGGTGATGCGGTCGATGAAGGCCTGGGTGTCGCCCTCGACCGCCGGCGCGGTGCCGTCGGGATAGAGCTTCGCCAGCGCGCTCGAACTGTCGGGCCGGCCGCCATACATCAGGCCGGAGGTGTGCCGATAGAGATCGTGGACGAAGATCGGCGAGGCCTGCGGCTCCATCTTCAGCGAGCCGTCGGCCTGCTGCACGCCGACCTTCATGTCGGCGAAGCCGGGATAGTAGTCGGCGACCCTGGATTGCAGCCCCAGCCTGCCCTGCTCCATCAGCGTGAGGCCGGCGACCGCCGCCATCGGCTTGGTCATCGAGGCCAGCGCGAACATGGCGTCCAGCGGCATCGGCGTACCCTTGGCGGCGTCGAGCTGGCCATAGGCCTTGTAGTGCACGAGCTTGCCGTCGCGCGCGATTGCCACGACCGCGCCGGGCACCCGCTTGGCCGCGATCTCACGCGCGAAGAAATCATCGAGCCGTGCCAGCCCCTTTGGCGAGAACCCGGCCTGCTCGGGTTTTGTTTCTGGCAGCGGCGCGGCCTGCGCCATGCTGACGGCGATGCCGGCCGCCAAGGCCGCGGCGATGATGGACTTCATGATTGCCTCCCCAGAACGCGCGGGCGATTGTTGTGCAGTTCAGTGCCCCGCCAAATAAACCACGCGCGGAATGCGAGACCAAACGCGCCAGCCGCAGGGCAGACCGGATGATGCGTCACGGGCGACGGCGGCACGCAACGCGACTCGATGAATCCGTATCGCGGTGTCGTCCGCCGGGCGCCCTTCAATCGTACCAAACAGGGGCGAACTTACCGGTAGGATGTGACCTTCTGGCTACAGCCTTGGCGGGAAGAATCCGGCTAGAATTCGCGGGAAAGTTGATTGGGAAATTGAATCGCAGCTTATTTGGAGGGGCACTATGAAGAAGCTTGCCTTCACGCTCGCCGCTTTGGCGGCGCTCACAGGTTCAGCGGTCGCGGCCGACATGCCGGTCAAGGCCTACACGAAGGCGCCACCACCGATTGTGGCCTACAACTGGACCGGCTGCTACGTCGGTGGATACGCCGGTGGCGCGGTGCAGAGCCGCGCCGTGCAGGCCCAGGATCCGTCGTCGACGGGCGGCACTTTCCCGGCCGGCACCTTCTACAACTCGCCGTTTGCCAACGCCGGCAATGGCGGCGCATTCGGCTATGACATGCAGGGCAGCGCCATCGGCGGCGGCACTTTGGGCTGCAACTGGCAGGGCCCGAGCTCACCCTTCGTGCTGGGTCTCGAAGCCGAGGGCGGCTACATGAGGCTGAGAGGCTCGGCGATAGATCCCTACTCGGTCGGGTTCGGCAGCGACACCGTCGCCACAACCAAGGTCGGCGACTGGTACGCCGTCCTCGCCGGCCGCGCCGGCTACGCATGGGATCGGACCCTGCTCTACGTCAAGGGCGGCGTCGGCTTCGCAGACGTCAAATCCTCGGTGATCGACGCCTGCACCACCGCGCCGTGCGGCGGCGGAACGCTCAACGCGACATCCAGCGACACGCGCGCATTCTGGGTGGTGGGCGGCGGCATCGAATATGCGTTCGCCGCGAACTGGACCGTCAAGGGCGAGTATCTGTATCTCGGCCTCGACAACAATTATTCGGTCTGCGGCGCGGGTGGCGCCTCTGCCGCCGGCTCGGCCTTCTGCGGCAACCACAATGTGGAGGGCATCCACACCGGCAAGATCGGCATCAACTACAAGTTCGGCGGTCCGATCGTCGCCAGATACTGACCAAACACCGATCGTTGCGAGATCACCCGATCGCGTCAAAGCCCCGGCCTCCGGCCGGGGCTTTTGTTTTGGACGCCGCGGCGCGCGGCGCTACGCCGGGCTGGTCTCCCGCCGTCGGCGCTCGGCCGCGGTGCGCGGGGTCATGCCGCCTTCGGCGAAGAACGGCATCACCTCGTGCTCGAAGGTCTTGAGCGCCGCGCCGATCGCCTGGTGCATGTCGAGATATTTGTAGGAGCCGAGCCGACCGCCGAAGATGACGTTCGGATGGTCGGCCGTCATGGCCTGGTAGGACGCCAGCATCGCGCGGTCGGCCGCGGTGTTGATCGGGTAATAAGGCTCGTCGTCGCGGCCGGCGAAGCGGGAATATTCGCGGTAGATCGTGGTCTTCGCCTGGGTATGCGCGCGCTCGGGATGCAGATGCCTGAACTCGTGGATGCGCGTGAACGGCACCTCGGCATCGGCGTAGTTGATGACGGAGGCGCCCTGGAAGTCGGCGACCTCGTGCACCTCGCGCTCGAAATCGACGGTGCGCCAGCCGAGATGGCCGCAGGCATACTCGAAGAAGCGGTCGATCGCCCCGGTATAGATCACGAGCTGCTTCGGCGTGACGCGGTCGGCCATGCCGAAATAGTCGACGCCGAGCCGAACCGCGATGTTCGGGTGGCTGAGCATCTTACGGAAGATCGCGGTGTAGCCTTCGACCGGCATGCCCTCATAGCGATCGGCAAAGTAACGGTCATCGAAGGTGAGCCGAACCGGCAGGCGGCCGATGATGTCGGCCGACAGCTCGCGCGGATCGGTCTGCCATTGCTTCTGCGTATAACCACGGATCAGGAGGTCGTAGAGCGTGCGGCCGACCGAGGCGATCGCCTTGTCCTCGAGATTCGGTGCACCCGATGCCCCATGGGCGGCCGCCTCCGCCGCGATCGCGGCGCGCGCCGCTTCCGGCGACATCAGCCGGCCGAACGCCGCCGAGACGGTCGCCAGGTTGATCGGCATCGAATAGACGCGGCCCTGCGCCACCGTGAAGACGCGGTGGCGGTAGTCGGTGAACGCGGTGAAACGGTGCAGATAGCGCCAGACGGCTTCCGAGTTGGTATGGAAGATGTGGGTGCCGTAGCGATGCACCTCGACGCCGCTGTCGGGATCGACCTCCGAATAGGCATTGCCGCCGATATGCAGGCGGCGGTCGAGCACGCAAACGCTCTTGCCGAGCCGGCTAGCCACTTGCTCGGCGATGACGGCGCCGAAGAAGCCCGCGCCGACCACGACGACGTCAAAACCATCAAGCTGCATCTGGCCCCCGCCCTGCACGCCGGTCCGGGCAGCTGACGCCGCGACAATCCCGACCAAGCTTGAACGCGAGAGAGGCCGACTTCCGGCGAAAAATATGGTTAGCAATCGGATAATTCCGAGCCGGAAACGGCGGCGGCGCCCGTTTAACGAGAAGCATGCAAGGCGCCGGCGTTAGCCCGCGCGCATGATCAGCGTCCAGCGGCGGGGGCCCATCCATCATGTCCGTGATCTGCGTCCTGTACTCCAGCAACACGACCTATGATTCGCTGCGCGGCATTTTGGCGATGGCCGCCGCCGAGCTCGACCGCCTCGGGCACGAGGTCAAGATGCTCGACCTGCTGGCGCCGGATTTCTCGGCCCGGATGAACGCGCTGCTGCCGCGCAAGGCGGAGACGATGGCGCTCGGCTTCTCCGGCATCGGGCTCGATATCACCACCGGCGACGGCAGGCTGTTCTGGGATGTCGCGGAGATCCCGGTCTTCACCTGGTTCTGCGACCACCCCTGCTACTTCTCGCGGCGTCACGCGCTGGAAAGCCGCTATACCGTGCACGGCTACGTGTTTCCGGACCACGCCAAGTTCAACCGCGATTATCTGGGGGCCAATGGCGGCGTGTTCGCGACCCATATGGGCATTCCCGATCCCGGCTTCTTCGCCGGGCTGCCGCCTGAGAAGCGCAACGGCAGGCTGGTGTTCGCGAAGTCGGGCTGGAATCCGGTGGCGATGGAGCGCAACTGGCGCAAGGCGATGCCGCCAAAGCTGTTCACCATCCTGTTCGACGCGATCGCTGAGGCCCAAGGCAAGACCTGCGGCGCGTTCCCGAAGATCATCCTCGATGTCGCCGAGCAGCATCTGGTCTACCTGAAGCCGGGCGGCGACCTGTTCAACGTGATCCTGACCCGGCTCGACAATTACACGCGCGGGGTGCGGACCCGCGCGGTGGGTGAGATGCTCGCCAATTATCCGGTCGATATCATCGGCGGCGGCTGGAGCGACCTCGACGTCGCCGGCAAGCCGGCCCGCGTGCTCGGCGCCATGACGTTCGATGCGATGCGCGAAGGTCTCGGCAGCTATCTCGGCGCGGTCTCGCTCAATCCCAACATCGATCTGTCGGTGCACGACCGGGTGTTCTTCGCGCTCGGCGCCGGCACCGTGCCGGTGTTCGACACCAACCGCTTCGCGGCCGCCGAGATGCCGCATCTCGCCCCCTTCACGTTCGGCCAGGACACCGCAAGCGTCGCCGGCGCCGTCGAGGCGCTGCTCGCCGATCCCGCCACCGCCCAGGCAGCGACTGCTGCGACCCTGACCGAGATGTATCCGCGCTTCTCGATGCAGCGTTCGGTGCAGGAGATCCACGAGATCACGACCACGATGACCGGTGTCGCCAGCAAGACCCTGCTGCCCGCCGAGCCGGTGCCATCAGGCGTCTGGTCGCCGCCGCGGCAGGCGGCCTGAGCGGCGCATAGCCGTATCCGCGATTGGCCGTCATCACCGGCAGGCTCGGCACGGGATATCGGCACCGGAGCGCGGATTGAGGCCGGTAGCCCGGCCCGCTTATGATTTTCCTATGCAAGACAGGCTGCGGCCAGCTCGCATTGCCGTGCCCTGCTATCCATCATGCCACCCGCAAAGGATTTATGACGTGCCGGTGCCTCCACATCGCCGCGAACAAACTTTGTTGCGTTGAACTGTGCACACGCGGACGTCTACATTGCCGGCCGGCGCGCTGCCGTGAAACGGCATCTCCACACCGAAGCCATTCGTTTTCAGCGGAAGAGTTGATGACGTCCCTCTACCAGCTCGGCATGGCGTCGCTGCTCGGCCTGGTCACGACATCGTCCTCCCTGATCGGAGCGGCGATCGGGCTGCATCTCTCGATCTCCAAGCGCCTGCTCGCCTTTGCCGCGGGCTCGCTGATCTCGGCGCTGGCGATCGAGCTCGCCTACGAGGGCGCGCAGTCGCTGCACCACCAGAATTTCGATGCCCACGGCGCCTGGGCCTTCATCAGCGCGGGCTTTGCCACCGGCGCGATCATCTACTGGTCGACGTCGCTGTTCCTCGAGAAGAAGGGCGCGGCGATCCGCTATGTCACCCAGTTCCGCGAGTTCGCGCTGGCGCGCAAGCACGCCGACAACAGCGAACGCATCAAGCTGTTGTCGAAATCCGGCCTGATGTGCCACCTCCCGGCCGAGGAGATCGAGCCGATCCTCGCCGTCATCGGCGACCACCAAATGAAGGCCGGCGAGATCCTGTTTCGTGCCGGCGACCCGGGCGATGCCCTCTACATCGTTGCGAAGGGCCGCGTCGAGGTGCTGAAGGGCGATGCGCCCGGCGACGGCGCACCGCTCGCTGTGCTCGGCGCGGGCGCCGTGTTCGGCGAGATGGCCCTGCTCTCGGGCGAGCCGCGCACCGCGACGATCCGCGCCGCCGAGGACACCAAGCTGCTTGCAATTGCGAAAGCCGATTTCGAGCAGCTGCTCGCCAGGGACGACCAGCTGGCCGCGGCCGCGCAGCGCATCAGCCATCAGCGCGCCATCAGCAATCTCAGCGCCAAGGGCGCCAATGCCGCGCTGTGGGCGAAAGTGGCGAGCCGCAGCCTCGACCTGCATCGGCATGAGACCGGCAAGCTCTTGACCGAGACCGCGAGCGGCGCCGGCATGGCGATCGTGCTTGGCAATATCCTCGATACCATTCCGGGCTGCCTCGTGATCGGCGCCAAGTTCACGAGCTTCGGCAATCTGTCGCTGACCTTGATGCTCGGCATGTTCCTGGGCGGCATTCCAGAAGCCGCCGCCTCGGCTGCGATGCTGACCAAGGCGGGCTACCGCCCGGCCCGGATCTACGGCCTGTGGTCGCTGGTGCTGCTGGCAGGCCTCCTCGCCGCCGTGGCCGGCAAGGCCTTCATCGGCAGCAGCGAAGCGATCGCTGCCGTGTTCGCGCAAGCCGTCGCCGGCGGCGCGGTGCTCGCGCTGGTCGCCCATGCGATGATTCCGGTCGCGCTCGACGAAGGCGGCTCGCTGGTGGTGCTGCCGACCGTCGGCGGCTTTCTGTTCGCGCTCTACCTGGCGCTGGTGGAATCGCTGGTGTGAGATCCTTCGTCACACCGGAACGGCCCGACCTGTGCTACGCTGGTCCGATCAAGACCTGACGATATTACATAAGCATTTTTCGGGAGACGACCATGAAGCGGTTTTTGCTTTGCGTGCTTGCCGTGAGCTGCCTCGTTGCCGCGGCGCCTAAGGCCGATGCGGCATCGGCCTATGACGGATCCTGGGACCTCGTGTTCGTCACCCAAAGTGGTGACTGCGATCGCTCCTACAATTTCGGCGTCAAGATCTCCAACGGCGTCGTCACCCATCCCAATCTGGTGAAATTCCGCGGCTATGTCGCGAAGTCGGGCGCGGTCCGCGCTTCCGTCACCGTGCATGAGAAATACGCCGCGGGCTCGGGCCGGCTCTCCGGCAATTCCGGCCGCGGCACCTGGCGCGGCCACTCCGGCAGCGCGCAATGCGCGGGCTACTGGACCGCGCAGCGCAATTGACGTTCGGCGCAACGACGCCCGCCGCCACATCTCTGTTTCCGAGTGGGCCGGTTGGAATGCTTCTCGGACATGATCCGGAAAACTTCGGCGCGGCATTCCGACATGATCATCCGCGAGCATGACATCGAAGGCGCGATGACGGCCCGACCGGGATCGCATCGCGCTTTGGGTTGAAGCAGTCAGCCGTCCGATCCGCGTGTCGCGGGCAGAGCCTGTCGACCGAGGTCAAAAAAGCCGTCCGCATGAGCCGCACCGTCGATCAAACGCCGCTTCACCGCAGGCTCTCGCGGCGCGCCCGCGGCCTTCCGGCCGAGATCGCCTCGCATCTCATCAACGTCCCGGCTTTGGCGCGGCGGCTGTCACTGTCTTACGAACGGCAGCTCGCGCAACACAAAGCGAAGCTGCCGGCATTATCCGACATGGAGGCGCAGATCGTCGCCGGCCTGCGGCAGGACGGCGTCTTCATCACCTCGCTCGAGACGCTGGCGCTTGCCGGCACCGACGGCATGCTGTCGTCGGCCGGCGAGCTGATGGCGAGCTATGCAGTGCGCGCGGCGCGCGGTGAGTTTCGCCGCCACTACACTATCCTGGCGCGCGGCGACGAACTGATGCTGCGTCCCTCCATCCTCCGCTGGGGTCTCGATCGACGGCTGCTACGGATCGTCGAAACCTACCTCGGCCTGCCGGTCGCCTATGACGGCCTGCACTTCTTCTACACGGTCGCCGACGGCCGGCAGGTCGCGACCCGGCTGTGGCATCGCGATTTCGAGGACCGGCGCATGGTCAAGGTCACGGTCTATCTCCACGACGTCGATGCGGACGGCGGTCCCTACGAGATACTGCATCGGGATTTTCCCGGCAGCGAGTCGCTGTCGGGCTTCAACTATCCGATCCTGACCCAGCAAGAACTCGAGACGCGGCTCGGCCGCGCCTTCACCGAAGCGGATGTGACGAGTTGCACCGGACCGGCAGGCACCGTGATCTTCAGCGATCCCGCGACCCGCTATCACCGCGGCAAGCCTGCCGTCGCGCGCGACCGCGCCGCCATCTTCTACAACTACTTCGCCCGCCCGCCGCTGCGCCCGTTCCTCTGCGAACGCTCCGGCTTGTCGCGCGCACAACTCAGAGCGCTCGCGACCGGCCTGGCGCCGGAGCAGCGCGCGTGCCTGTTGTGGCGCGAGGAGCTGCCGTGGTTCGCCAGGATGATCCCGCCGGCGCCGCTGTGACGGTGCGTTGTGTGGCGTGATTGCAGAAAGCAGCGCCTCAGAGAGAGGCGGCCTATGGGATTGGCAACACTCAAAATCCCTGATGCCTCTGCGCTCATCTTGCTACGGCTGCTATAGGTGCAGAGAACCGATCAGGACTGCCGTATGATTGACGGCGCTAGGGGCGCCAACGCACTCCCTCTAAAGTATTGAAATAAAGCGATTTTCACAGTATTAGGTTTTGACCTCGTTGCGGTCCTACCCTTACGCCCGTGAGATGCAGTAAGGCAGTGTGATATACCACTGCGTCAGTAAGTCGATCGGAGACATACGTGAGTGATTGGACACTCGCACTCTCGCGGCTTCGCAAGCTATCAAGCTCGCCAATGATTTGCGACCCTTGCACAAAAGCAAATGAGCCAAGCCGACTAGCACAATATGAAATCCCTATAGGCTCAATGGCGTGCCGGTAAACTGCGATCTGCAAATTTGATCATTGATTGGGGACCTCGTGGCAAGGCTGGCGCAGACGTCCATTCGTTTTAAGGAATATGAGGTTGGCCCGAGTGAATTCGAGCGGCTGAGTATGGAGATTGACGCGGCGGCCGCGCGAGTTGCCAGGGAGATTTATGGGCCAGCGGTCGAGGTCGATGTCGTTGTAGAAGCCGGGTCATTGCTCGTCCGAATTACCGTCATTGGCGGCCTGTTGTTGGGAACGTATGATGCAGTTTCGAAGTACAAAGACTTCAAAGAAGGTGTGGATCTGCTAGTACACGACGCGGAAAAGTATGGAGCCGCAATTCTGAATGAAGTCGTGAAAGTGACAGGGGCAAAGAAGCCCGACAGTGTTTCAAAACGTGCCATGACGCCGGGACGTATCAGTCGTGTCGTCGAGAAGTTGGAGGAAATACGCCATCTAGAAAAGCACGCTCCGAAGCGCATGCTCCAAGAGCAGCTTCATGAGGTGGCGCGGGACGTCCAGGCGATTGAGCGCGATTTAGAACAGCAAGAGCTGGACCAAGTAGACCAATTGTTGGGATCAAGAGGGCTGCCGCCGCTCGATCGGTTACCGAAGCCAGATTACGAGGACCGTAGCGCTATTGTACGAGACCGGATTGAAGTCGGTCGAGCTCCGCCACGCAAACGGAGAAAGAAGCTTCGGCATCACAACCGCTTCGTTGTAGGTGACAAGACTCCGCAATTGCGGTGACAGTGTCACCGCAATCGAACATTTATCAATCTAGGGGGCTGCTACGAACCCCGGCAATAGGTCTGCAGGCACTCATTTGGGGACATTTCTTCGACTAGTTGGATCGGAAAGAGCACCTATTTGGCACGCAACCTAATACGTGACCGCGAGGATCAAATAGGTAGAACCTCGCCCCATGCCAACAATGATATTTGTATAGTGATCATAATATGCCGGGTGTAGTAGCCGTATTCAAAACTCACCCGGCCTTGAGCGACTGGAGCCGCAGCGTGAAAATCGAATATTAGACCTTCCCGCGTTTTCTTTTAGGAGAACCGAAATGGGTAAGTATTCCGATCCGAAAGGGTATATCCGAGATTCGAAGACTAACAAGTGCACTGGACAGCGCGCGTATAGGGATGGGCATGTTCGCCAGTGTGACCATCCGAGCCACGGGTGTTTCCCTGGCGATACACTCATATTGACGGAATTTGGAATGAAAACGATTCCACAGATTTCCAAGGGAGATAGAGTCTGGACGAAGCCGTCGGCGGCGGCCTCACTGGAATTATGCACGGTCAAGAGAGTGCAACGCTTCGATGCTGGAGAAATTGTCAGCATACGATTCGCATCTGGCCGCGCGCTTCGAGTGACCAAATCCCATTCGTTGTTGTCCGAAGATCACGGATGGACAACCGTGAGAAAATTGCGCTTTGGACAGGCGCTCCTAAGAAATGACCATCTTGATTCTTACTTCGACGAGATTTTGGAGATCACAGAATGCGAACGTGAGCCCGTCTATAATCTCGTCGTAGACAAGAATTTCACTTTCTTGGTGCAAGGTGGCTACGTGGCGCATTCATTCACGGTTGCAAGAGCACCGCGTGTATTCATAGAAACAACAATTTCGAGGCTCGAATCTCGCCTGGGACTGGTTGCTCTTTTTGCCTCCCTCCAACAACGCCTTAGTTTTGTTGCGAAGTGATAGTCGCGAAGCAGCGTCGGGTTCGGCGGCGCTACCTCTTACAGTGTGCTTGCAATTCAATTTCCAAGACCAAGCGCAAGTCGCGGCGATTGGTTCTCGACTCATGTTAAGCTATATGCCCGAAAGCCATCTAGGGGGTTGGCCCAGGCGCGCCCTGAGTCTGGCCCGCTCACCCTTCGATCGATTGTAGATGCGCCGGATCCAGATTGAACCCGCGCTCGTTCAGGATCGTGCTCGTCGAAGCACGGAAGCCGTGCGCCGTCGCTTCCTCTGAAGAAACTCCCATGCGTCGGCTAAGGGGAACGTCGCGTCACCTGCTTCGCTGCGCCAGTCCGTCTTCGCTCTCGCTACGCAAGGCTGCGCCACGCGTAGCCCGCAGGGCGAAGCGTGGTGCCCAGGGGCGGGATCGAACCACCGACACTGCGATTTTCAGTCGCATGCTCTACCAACTGAGCTACCTGGGCATACCCGACAGAGCCTCAAAAGGCGTGAGCCGAGCGGGCGGTTTATAGAGAGGTCGAAGCGTCGTGTCCACCCGGCTTCGCCAAAGGCTTCGCCGGGCACAGCCGGCTGCTGACGCTTTCCCCAACTTGTTGGAAAATCACGCTATTCCTCGTCCTCGACGTCGTCTTCGCGGCCGGGGACGACGTAGCGGCCGGTCAGCCAGCGGTTGAGGTCGACGTCGCGGCAGCGCGGGGAACAGAACGGGCGGAAGGCCTGCTCGGCGGGCTTGCCGCAGATCGGGCAGGTGCGCGGGGCGGCCGGGCGGTTTCCAGCTTGGTCGGTCATGGCTGGGACAGAGCTTATACCAATCGCGAATTCAAGGGCGCGGTGGCCGAAACAGGCTCACACCGCGACCGCGTTGAGCCAGCCGTGGCGGATCGGAAAACCCTCGCCGCCGAGCAGCGTCACGGTTTCGTAGAGCGGCAGGCCGACCACGTTGGTGTAGGAGCCGACCATCTTGACCACGAAGGATCCGGCGATGCCCTGCACGGCGTAGCCGCCGGCTTTGCCGCGCCATTCGCCGGAGCCGATATAGGCCTGGATGTCGTCCTCGCTGAGCCGCTTGAAGCGCACGCGGGTTTCGACTAGGCGCTGGCGGAACGCCTCGCGCGGCGTCACCACGCAGATCGCGGTATAGACGCGGTGGTTGCGGCCGGACAACAGCCGCAGGCACTGCGCGGCCTCGTCGACCAGATTGGCCTTGGGCAGGATGCGGCGGCCGACCGCGACCACGGTGTCGGCGGAGATGATGAAGGAGCCGCGCAGATCGTCGTCGAGCTGCACCGACTTCAGAGCCGCATCCGCCTTGGCCCGCGCCAGCCGGTTGGCACAGGCACGCGGCAGCTCGCCCCGCCGCGGAGTCTCGTCGACATCGGCCGGGCGCAGCGCATCAGGCTCGATGCCGGCCTGGTTGAGCAGGGACAGCCGCCGCGGCGAACCGGAAGCAAGAACGAATTTGGGACGGCCTAGCATGCTGGTTTTGGGCTGGAATCGGAGGACGGATGCGCGCGGAACCTATCGGATGGGGCATGGTTGCACAACCTTGGAACCGGCCGCGAATCGCGCTCCCCGACGAAAGACAGTGCCCCCATAAGCACGGATGTTTGTCAGTCTGGCGACAAGGGCCAATCATACAGTGCCGTAGGATGGGTAGAGCGCAAGCGACACCCATCCTTTCGCGGCAAGAGTGATGGGTATCGCTGCGCTCCACCCATCCTGCAAGCTACCCGTTGGCCGCAACGACCCTGGCAAAGCGGCGGCGGATGCGCAGCAGCAGGCCGTCGCACACCTCGCGGTAGGCCGCGAGCTTCTGCTCGCGGTTGCCGCTGGTGTTGGTCGGATCATGCGTCGGCCAGTATTCGACGTCGGCGGCGACGGTACGGGTGAGGTCGAGCGCCTTGTGGTGCGCCTCCGGCGACAGCGTGATGATGAGGTCGAAGTTCAGCCCTTCCCAATCCTCGAGTTCCTCGAAGGTCTTCGGCTTGTGATGGGAAATATCCTGGCCGAGCTCGGCCATCACGGCGACCGCAAACGGATCGAGCTCGCCCTTCTTGACGCCGGCCGAGCGCACATAGAGCCCGTGCGGAAACATCTGCTGCAGCAGGCTTTCGGCCATCGGCGAGCGCACGGCGTTGTGGCCGCATGCGAACAGCACGGCCTGCGGATTGCGCGCGCGCGGCGCATCCATGCGATCAGGCTTTTTTCGACGGGGGCGATACGCACATCATCCGGCGCCCTCACCCTTCCAGTGCAGCACGGTGATCAGCGTGAACAGCCGCCGCGCGGTCTCGAAATCGACGCGCACCTTGCCCTTGAGCCGTTCCTGCAGCGTGCGCGAGCCCTCGTCATGGATGCCGCGGCGGCCCATGTCGATCGCCTCGATCTTGTCCGGCGTCGCCGTGCGGATCGCCTGGTAGTAGCTGTCGCAGATCATGAAGTAGTCCTTCACGACGCGGCGGAACGGGGTCAGCGACAACAGATGCGCCACCACCGGCGAGCCGTCTTCCTTCTTGATCTCGAACATCAGCCGGTTGCCGGTGATGCCGATATGCAGCGCATACGGCCCGGCTTGCGCGCCCTCGGGCGCGAACAGGTTCTGTTCGATCAAATCGTAGATCGCGATCGCGCGCTCGTGCTCGATGTCCGGCCCGGAACGGCCGATCGATTCCTCGTCGAGCGTCACCGCGACGATGCGATTGTTGGAATCCTCGTCGGCGGGTGACTTGGTCATGAGAGGTTGAGGCGCAATCCGACGGAACGTGAATGGGCATCGAGACCTTCGGCCTGGCCGAGCGTCATCGCGGCGGGCCCGAGCGCACGGAGCTGGTCCGGCCCGCACTTCAGGATCGAGGTTCGCTTCATGAAGTCAAGCACCCCGAGGCCCGAGGAGAACCGCGCCGAGCGCGCGGTCGGCAGCACATGATTGGAGCCGCCGACATAGTCGCCGATCGCCTCCGGCGTATGGGCGCCGAGGAAGATCGCGCCCGCGTTGCGGACTTTTGTCGACAACGCTTCCGCATCTGCGGTCATGATCTCGAGATGCTCGGCGGCGATCGCGTTCGCAAGTTCGACCGCGTCGTCGAGCTTCGCCACCTTGATCACGGCGCCGAAATCGTCCCATGAGGCACGCGCGATCTTTTCGCGCGGCAGGGTCGCAAGCTGGGCTTCCACCGCACGCTCGACATCGGCGGCGAGCCGCGCCGAGTCCGTGATCAGGATCGACTGCGCGCTGACGTCATGCTCGGCCTGCGCCAACAGATCGGCGGCGATCCAGTCGGCATTGCCGGTGTCGTCGGCGATGACCAGCACCTCGGACGGGCCGGCGATCATGTCGATGCCGACCTTGCCGAACACCAGCCGCTTGGCGGCGGCTACATAGGCATTGCCGGGACCGACGATCTTTGCCACCGGCGCGATGGTCGCGGTGCCATAGGCCAGCGCCGCCACCGCCTGGGCGCCGCCGACCCGGTAGATCTCCGCGACGCCACCGAGCTGCGCTGCCGCCAGCACCAGCGGGTTGAGCTTGCCGTCCGGTGCCGGCACCACCATCACGACGCGCGGCACGCCGGCGACCCTGGCCGGCACCGCGTTCATCAAGACCGAGGACGGATAGGCCGCGGTGCCGCCGGGCACGTACAGGCCGACGGCATCGACCGCGCTCCAGCGCCAGCCCAGCTCGACCCCTGCGGCATCGGTGAAGCGTTCATCCTTCGGCATCTGGCGGCGATGGAAGGTCTCGATCCGGTCGCGCGCGAATTTCAGGGCGTCGACGGTCTTGGGGTCGCAGGCGCCGACCGCAGCATCGATCTCGGCGGCGGTGACGCGCAGGCCGCCCGCCTCGATGTCCAGTCGGTCGAATTTTTTGGTCGCTTCCAGCAGCGCCGCGTCGCCGCGGGCGATGACGTCATCGACGATGGCACGGGTGGCGCGCTCGACGTCGGCCGACACCTCGCGCTTGGCCGCCAGGAAGTCGCGGAAACGCTGGTCGAAATCGGCGCTCTGTCGGTCCAGGCGAACGGGCATGGCGGCTTTCTAAGGTGACTCAAGGGATCAGGTCCCCTGCTCAATGGCGCGGCGGATTATGGCCGTCAACCCTTGCCAGTCCGTCATTCCTACCCCAGCCCCGTCCCCAGTTCATCCGCCCCGAGATCGGTCAATTCACACTCCAGGCACTCGACATCCAGCCGCAGCGCCGCGCCCTGGCCGAACATCAACAGCGCGCTGCCGCCGGGCGGGTCGGAGGCATGGAATTCGATCCCGAGCAGATCCAACGTCGCCTCCGGGGTCTCCAGGTCGATATTGCGCGACTTGCAGGCCAGCACCCGGTCGAACCTAAGGGCCGCGATCAGCCGCCGCGAGCAGGTGCCGCCCGACAGGGTCTGTTCCCAGTCCAGCCGGTTCAGCCCGACCACCAGCCGCTTCTCGTTCTGCCGCCATATGATGTCGGCGGCCAGAACCTTGGCGTCCTGCACATGGGCCGAGATCACCGCGAGGTCATCGGGATCGAGCGCGATCAGTTTCAGGGGAGAGGGCGAGAGCATGGCGGCCACTATAACGCCTCGCGGCGCAGAAAGTACCGCGCCGCCGACGGAAAACCGGCCGAGGGAACCGGCCCCGCCGGGCCGTCAGAGGCGGTTGATGTCCTCGCTCTCCAGCACCGGCTTCGGGTAACCGTCGCGGACGACCTTGAGCATGGCGCGGCCGAGCTGTTCCGACGTCGTCATATAGGCCGGCGTGTCCCTCACGTGCGTGACGCTCACCCTCAACCCTTGATGAACGCCAGCAGATCCGCGTTGATGGTTTCGGCTTCCGTGGTCGGCATGCCGTGCGGAAAGCCCTGGTAGGTTTTCAGCGTGCCGTTCTTCAACAGCTTGGCCGAGAGCGGGGCGGAATCGGCGTAGGGCACGATCTGGTCGTCATCGCCATGCATCACCAGCACCGGGACGCTGATCTTTTTCAGGTCCTCGGTGAAATCGGTCTGCGAGAAGGCGACGATGCCGTCGTAATGCGCCTTCGCGCCGCCCATCATGCCCTGGCGCCACCAGTTCTGGATCACCGCTTCCGACGGTTTGGCGTCGGGCCGGTTGAAGCCATAGAACGGACCGGACGCGAGATCGCGATAGAATTGCGAGCGGTTGGCCGCAAGCTGGGCCTGCAAACCGTCGAACACGGATTTCGGCAGGCCGCCGGGATTGGCCGGCGTCTGCACCATCAACGGCGGCACGGCAGAAAGGATCGCAGCCTTCGCCACCCGGCTCTCGCCGTGGCGCGCGATGTAGTGCACGACCTCGCCGCCGCCGGTGGAATGGCCGACATGGACGGCGTCCTTGAGGTCGAGATGCGCGGTGACCGCAGCAAGATCGTCGGCGTAGTGGTCCATGTCGTGGCCGTCGGCAACCAGGCTGGAGCGGCCATGGCCACGGCGGTCATGCGCGACGACGCGAAAACCGTGGCTGAGGAAGAACAGCATCTGGGTGTCCCAATCATCCGACGACAGCGGCCAGCCGTGGCTGAACACGATCGGCTGTCCCTTGCCCCAGTCCTTGTAGAAGATCTCGACGCCGTCCTTGGTGGTGATGGTGGGCATGGGAAGCACTCCGTTGATAGGTCGTCATTCAGGGGCTCGCGAAGCGAGAACCTGGAATGACAAGGCGTTGAGCAGGCGCAAATGAATCAGGCGAACGTGACCGGCCTGTAACGGCGCCAGATGCCGATGATCACAAGCACGAAGAACACCAGCACGATGCCCTGCACGGCGCCGAAGACCGGGCCGCCCGGCGGGTTCGGCGGCACCGCCGGTGCCAGCGCCTGCAGCGCGGGGATCTTGAGGAAGCTCTGGATCACGAGCACGAAGCAGTTGAGATAGAGCGAGACCATCGCGGTCACGATATAGATCGGCCGCCAAGCGCCCTTCAGATGCATGGCGTAGAGCGCGATGCAGGCGATCGCCAGCAGCACCAGCGACAGGATCGCGATGATTTGCGACGGCAGCAGCTTCTCCGTAATCAGCGGCGGAATCACAAGTCCCGTGGCGTTGGTCAGGATCGTCAGCGCCAGGAAGATCGCGGTCAGGCCGGGCATCGATTTCGAACCGAGCAGCCCGAACATCACGACCAGGCCGGCGACGATGGCAACGAGACTGATGATGACGTGCACAAGCACTAACGTCGACATGGCGCACTCCCCGCTGAGAACCCGCGCCACGTTACGATGGGTTCCCGGAAATTGCTACATGCTTGGATGGCAGGATGGGTGACATGTCATGAAGCGGGCGGCGGTGACATGCGCTCGCTGAGAACTTGTTTCAATAATAGCGCGGGATCGGCCCGTTATGCGGCGTCTTGCGTTTCGACAAGTCGAACAGCACCTCGTCGACATAGCACCAGCCCCAGCCCTCCGGCGGATCGTAGCCCTCGATGATGGGATGGCCGGTGGCATGGAAATGCGCGGTGGCGTGCTTGTGCGGAGAATCGTCGCAGCAGCCGACATGGCCGCAGGTCCGGCAGATCCGCAGATGCAGCCACGGGCTGCCGCTTTTGAGGCATTCCTCGCAGCCGAGCGCGCTCGGCGTGACATCCTGGATGCCGGCGAGATGGGTGCAGCCTTTTGACATGGTTTGCCTCTCAATTTGCAAGTTTGTTAGACCCGTCATCCTGAGGCGCGAGCCCTTGCGAGCCTCGAAGGATCGACGGCCACCAGCCGGGCCGATTCATCCTTCGAGGCTCGCCGAAGAGGCTCGCGCCTCAGGATGACGGGGTTGGTCTACCCGTCTCATTTGGTGTCATCACCGCGCATGCGGGTGATCCAGTATTCCAGAGGCGGCTGTGCCTGAGCCGATGGGCCGCGGCGTACTGGGTCGCCCGGTCCATGTGCGCAATTGCGCACAGGCCGGGCGATGACAGCGGTGGATGAGGACATAGCCTCACATCCTCTCAGGATGACGGGTTAGAAATCATCCTCACAACGACGGACTGCCCGCATCGGCGAGATAGCCGTGCAGCGCGGCGACCACCTGGGCGCCCTCGCCGATGGCGCCGCCGACGCGCTTGACCGAGCCGGAGCGGACGTCGCCGACCGCGAACACGCCAGCCACGGTGGTCTGCAGCAGCGGGACGGCGGGCGCGCCCTCACCGCCGCTCTGCGCCGCACCGGTCATCACGAAGCCGCCGCGATCGACCTGCACGCCGCAGCCGTCGAGCCAGCTGGTGGCCGGATCGGCGCCGACGAACAAAAAGAGATTGCGGATGGGAAGCGTGAATTCGTCGGGCGCGAGCCGGCTCTTCCAGCGCACCCGTTCCAGCGTCTCGGCGCCATCGAGCCCGATCACCTCGGTGTTGAACATCAATTCGATGTTCGGCGTCGCCTCGATGCGCTCGATCAGATAGCGCGACATGCTGGCGCCCAACCCGCCGCCGCGGATCATCATGACGACCTTGCGGGCATGCGCCGACAGATACACCGCCGCTTGTCCCGCGGAATTGCCACCGCCGACCAGCACCACCTCCTGCTGAGCGCAGAGCCCCGCCTCGATCGGCGAGGCCCAGTACCAGACGCCGCGGCCCTCATAAGCATCGAGATTGTCGATCTCGGGCCGGCGATAGCGCGCGCCGCTGGCGACGACCACGGATTTGGCGCGTAGCGTGTGGCCGCATTCGGTGAGCAGCGAAAACGCGCCCGACGCCTTCGAGCAGTCGAGCGACTTGATCGAGACCGGGATCAGCATCTCGGCACCGAACTTATTGGCCTGGTTGAAGGCGCGCCCGGCCAGCGCCTGACCGGAAATGCCGGTCGGAAATCCCAGATAGTTCTCGATCCGCATGCTGGCGCCGGCCTGCCCGCCATAGGCGCGGGAATCGAACACCGCGACCGAGAGCCCTTCCGAGGCGGCGTAGACCGCGGTGGCAAGCCCGGCTGGACCGCTGCCGACCACGGCGACATCGTAGAGCTTGTCGTGGGTTTTGCCGCTGATCATGCCGAGCGCCATCGCAAGCGTGGTCTCGGATGGATTCCGAAGCACTGTGCCGTTCGGGCAGACGACCAGCGGCAGTTCGGCGCGCGCCGCCGAATAGCGCGCGACGAGGTCGGCGGCATCCTTGTCGGCATCGGGGTCGAGGACGTGATGCGGCTGGCCGTTGCGCGTCAGAAAATTCTGCAGCCGCGCAATGTTGCCGACCGAGACCGGCCCGATCAGCACCGCCCCGCCGGCGCCACCCTGGATCAGGCTGACCCGGCGCAGGATCAGCGCGCGCATGATGCGTTCGCCGAGATCGGCCTCGGCGACCAACAGCGCGCGCAACTGTTGCGGCGGCAGCAGCAGCGTCTCGACCTCGCCCTCGGCATGGCCGTCGACCAATGCGGGGCGGCCGGAGAGCTGGCCGATCTCGGCAAGGAACTGGCCTGGCCCCTGGTCGATCACAGGCGCGACGCGGCCGAGGCCGTCGCGCTGGGTGATCGCGACCTGGCCTGCCAATACCACGAACATGCCGGGCCCGGGCCTGCCGGTCTCGAACAGCGTCTCGCCGTCCCTGAACGCCCGCGGCTCGCCGAACCGGCGCATGCGGTCGATCTCGTGCGCGGTCAGCGTGGGAAAGGTCTGTTCGAGACGTGGAAAGGCGGTGGTGGTGGCGTTCAGCCGGTTGATCGTCGTGTCGTCTGCAGCCATCCTCGGCGCCCCACTCGTTTACGCGCGCTAGCGCTGCGGCTCGCTTCCGCCCGCGTCATCCGGAGCGGCGTCGGTCGGTTCGAAAGGTATCGTATCCTCGCGACCGCGCGCCTGCGATTTCCGCCGCTTCAGGTTTTCGCGCAGCGCCGATTTGAGCCGATCCTGTCGCGAATCCTTCACGCGGGACCCGGCCTGTCCGCTGCCCTTGCCCTGATCGCCCGTCATCTTCGACATTCTCAAACCGCCGATGCCTCGCCTGCCGAGAATAGACAATGCGCGCGGCCCGCGCACCCTGCCCGGTCGGCCAGTTGCCCTGTCACCGCGTGATTCGACAGCCGTGGCGGATCGGGAACCAAATCAGGCCGGAATCGGCCAGATTGGGCGCATTCGCCAATGCGGAACGTCCACTCCGCCGATTTCGCGGGCAAAAGGCATGCTGTTTTGCTTGCGCCAAAGGGAGGCCTGTGGCAAGAACCGCCCGCTTGGACGGGCCTTTGGCCGATTCAGTTTTTCCCGGGCATGCTGCCGTAGCTCAGTGGTAGAGCACTCCATTGGTAATGGAGAGGTCGACAGTTCAATCCTGTCTGGCAGCACCACTTATCCCATTGGATGCATTGATTTTATTGGAAATTCGGTCCTGAGTGCCACACAAAAGTGCCACACAGACCAATGGTTTCTCTGAAGTTTTCAATGTCCAAACGAGCCGGCTCGACCGTTCCCCAGTTCCGAATTCGCGTCCCCACCAAGATCGTAGATCGACTGCGCGGCATGCGCGTGTTGCTCAGCATTAGTCCGCCAGACGACTATCCGTTCGTCCGGACGGTGACGATCGGAACCGACGTGTCGTTTAGCCTCGGGACCGATGATAAAACCATTGCCGAGGCGCGGCAGGCCAACGCTCTGGACCATCTTCGCCGGCTCTTCGATCTGACTGAAGCACCCCCCATCAGCCTCAGTCACAAGGACATGGTTGCGCTGAGCGGAGAGACGTATCGTCTCTATCAGGAGATCCACCGCGACAACCCCGGCGAAGCTGACGCTTGGATGTATCACAAGGCGCTCAGTCGGGCAGCGCTTGAAGGTCGCGTCAGGAAGCCACCGCCCGCAGCGTTGATCCCGAACGAAACGGACGCCGCGATCGAACTGTTTGGTCGCGGTGATCTGAGTGCGGCTGTTGACGCACTCCCAGTCGATCAGCATGACGCGCTGGAAGACCGTTTCGGGCTTCTTGCGGATTGGGTTCTGATCCGTCACCGCATACATCTAAACTCCGACGTTCGGCGGCGCTTTCTTCGCCTTGTCGCGACAGCCAGCCTTGATGCCGGCTGGCAGCTCCGTCGCAACGCGGAGGGCGATTACTCGCCTGATCCAAAAGCTCAACGCTTCCCGCCGCTCGAAAGCGTAGCAGCGGTCAAGCCGAAACAGACAATTACAGGCCTTTTTGATCACTGGTGGACGGAAGCCAAGGCCACGGGACGGAGTCAAAGCACTCATGACGCCTACAAGGGAGCTATAGATCGGCTGATAAAACACCTGGGGCATGACAATGCTGGCCGTGTGACAGAGGCAGACATGCTCGCGTACAAGGATGCGCGTCTGGAGGTCGTAACCGTCAAGACCTTGAAAGACGGTGATCTACCGGGAATCAGGTCCGTATTCGGATGGGGTGTTGACAATCGGAAGCTGTCCAAGAATCCGGCAGACGTAATCAAGCTCAAAGCGGAGAAGAAAAAACGGACCCGCCCGAAGGGCTTCATGGATGAAGAAGCCAGGGCGATCTTCACCGCTTGCCTTGCATACGAGCAGAAGCCGAAAGAGGACGCCAAGACCGCTGCAGCCAAGCGATGGGCACCGCTCATCGCTTGTTACACCGGCTGCCGCATTGCCGAGGCATTGCAGCTTCGCAAAGAAGACGTTCGTAAGGACTCCGGGCATCACATATTCGATTTCAACCCGGCTGCCGGCAGTATCAAGTCAGGTCAATATCGACTGGTGCCAGTACATCAGCACCTGATCGACTTAGGTTTCATTCGCTTCGTGGGAGACTCCGATGATGGCCCGCTGTTCGCGAAGGGCTCTTACAAGCGCGTAGTGGACTTCGTTCGAACTATTGTTACGGACAAGCGCGTTCAACCCAATCACGCATGGCGGCACCGCCTCAAAACGATTGCTCGAACCTTTGGGCTGGATCATCGAGTCGTGGACGCCATCCAGGATCACGCTTCGCGTACAGCAGGTGAAGACTACGGGGACGTGACACTAATGGCCATGGCTCGTGTAATCGCCGCTATTCCGCGAATTGCCGTGCCGGGGTCAAGCACGGCGACTGAGAGTCACGCAGCCGCCGGCTGATGTTGGGCGGCTCAAACCATCGGCTTAAAATCGGGCTCAGCAAGCACCGCGCGCATAGGCCGAATCGAGATCGATGATCTCGACAGGTCGCGTCAGCCATTCCCTAAGCCAACGCGGCCCCGTGATCTCGGCAGCGGGGACAGCCGGGATTTGCTCCAACGCGGCATGAAATGCATCGATGGCCGCATCGAGACGGGGAAGGTAAACGGACCGAATCTCTAACTGGTCTCCATCCAGGGGGCGGCGAACATATTTCCCGCCGTGGCGTTCGGTGCTGTACCCGCGATATTCTCTCATCTTAGATTCCTCTTGTGTACTGATCGATGGGGCCACTGTGCTGAAGGCCGCATTTGCTTACAAGGCTGTTGCATTCGCTCGAATGCAAATGGGAGAGCCGTCAAGGCGAAGGTACGTCAACCTCTACAATGACGCCTCTCCCTGCAGGCCCCGTGGGACCGGGTAGTCGTCGTTAGGTGTACTCGCTCTCAGTATCGTGGGTTCGCCAGTTCATCTGCTCGTCAACGCGGCGCTGGACCAGCGTTGCGAGAGCTTCCGGATCATGGCTGTTGCCGTTGATGTTGATGACCGATGGTCCGCCGTAACCACCGCGCATCATCCCTCCGCCGAGCGTTGCTGCGGGTGCCGCAGGAACGTTGCGAACGGCCTCAGCGGGCGTGGGTACGCCACTAGTGACGCCGTATTTCGTGTCCGGAACTGCTCCCATGTTTCGGAGCTGGAACTGATCGTATCGGCCACGTTCGCCGTTGATGTCGAAGTGCATCAGGTCGCGAGGGCCGCCACCTCCGAGCTTCGTGCCGAAGGCTCCACCCCAGGCGAATTTGCCCTTCAACTCGGGATACCGAGCCAGCATCTCGCCGTAGGAGTAGCGAGCCAGGAGCTGATACATACCAGTCGGATCATTGCCTCGGTTCGAGAGCGCCTTTCCGTCCGGTCCGATGATCTGGTAGTCGGCGGCATTTCCGTTGTGGTTGGCCTGTCCGGCGCCTCTGAATCCCGAGGTCATCTTAAGCGAGTAGCCTTCCGGCAGATGGGTTGCTCCAGCATTCACGATCTCTTGGATACGAGGATCAACACCGCCCCTGAGAGGGACACCCTTGAAGATGTTGGTCGCCGTCGTTCCGGGCATGACAGGCGTGAGAGACGCGCCATCCGACATCTGGTTCATGTACTTGCTGACACCGCCAGACCAGTACCTGTTCAGGCCGTTCGGATCGTTCGCCGCTCCGATTGGAGCGTAGAACTTCCTGCCCATGACACCGAGGTCGCCGCCGGCCCGTTGGAAGTTCTTCGCCACGGTTGCCGCCGTCTTGTCGATGCCAGCGTCGAGGCTGCCGAATCGCATTTTCCTTGACCAGTTGGTCGATGGGTCCATGATTCCGCCCGGGTTATTCCCGTTCAGATTCTTGCCCGCGCCAGTCTCGTGGGCCATGACGCCCGCCAGAAGCGCCGGACTGATCCCGTTGGCTTTCGCCGCTGTAACGACCTGATCGTACTTACCGGCCATCGCCGTTCCAGCGAACACCTTCTCGAACGCGCTTCGACTGAGGCCCCCGCCGCCAGCCAAGTTACCACCCGATCCATTGAAGGACGGGATGTTGCTGCGCTTGATGATGCCGCCGGAGCCTACACCGAAGTTCGGGAGCACAGCGCCGGGTGTAACGCTCTTCCACAAGGCATCGGGAGTGCCGACACCGCCGACGATGCGGTTCATGTTGGCGCCCATGGCCGTGCTGCCGCTGAGCCCACCGCCGACACCGTAGAGGCGGCCACGAGAACTGAAATCGGTGCTCATGAGCGAGGCGCGTTCGATCTTGCCGCCGAACTTGTCGAGTTTGTCTGACAGATAGTTCATCGGGTGAATGTTCGTCGGATCGAACCCTTCACCAGACTGCTTATGGTACAGGTCTTTCTTATGCTGACGCTGACGCTCTCGCCACTGGCTGGTCGTTTCTCCAGGCCGCTTGATCGCGGAGTCGGAAACGCCCATGTCGCTGTTCTGTGCCAGCAGCCAAGCGAGCCACGCGGTAGTTCCGACAGGGTTCGCTTTGGCAGCCCCAAGCAGTGCGCGGCCACCGAGAAGCCCGGCAATGCGGCTGATGATGGTCGCGAACGCAGAGAGCACGGCGATAACTGGGGCGAGCAGTCCGAGTGCAACGGACAATCCAACGATCTGGCCGGCCAGCTTACCCAGGACCTCAGCGCTGTTGCCGTCTTTGCCCATGGCAGTGGCAACGCCCTTCAACATGGTGATGACGGTATCGGAGACTGACTTAAGCCCGCCCGCGAAGCCCGACACAAACCCGATGATCCTGTCTAAGTCGATCGACGATATTTTCACGGCGATCTTGTCGAGAGCCTCGCCCATGTTGGCGACGCCGAAGGCTTTCTTCAGCCTTTCGACAAACTCTCTCGACTTCTCCGCGATGTTGCCGGAGGTGACGATGCTGGTGTGCTTATCGAACCAATCCGACACTTCAATGAAGCTCTGCTCGAATCCGCTTCCGAATTTTTCCCATGCAAGACCAAACATCGTCTTGATACGGTCCCAGCGCTTCTGAAGCGAGTTGAGCTTGATGCGGGAGAACGCGGAAACCGCGTCGCTCTTCTGATCGATTTCCTTCAAGGTCTCCCGGATTTGATCGGCAGCCTTGGCCATCTGCACCAGCTCATCGCGCCACTCCCGCATACCGGCGAGGTTCGCGAATTTCGCCCGGTTCTGCTCAGACATGTTCCTCATCTTCGAAAACATATCCAACATGAACTCGGTTGGAGCCGACGCCATCCTCTGAGCCATCTGCGCCCGGCCGCCGTACCCGATCATACGTGCCGCCTGGTCCAGATCTTTCCCGCGCTGGCCGCGAGCGTTGCCTGCGTTTGCAAATTCGGAGGTCAAGTAGCCGAGGAACGTACCGGCCTTGTTCGGCTGGAGGCCTGCCGAGATGCCCACCGAGGTGAAGGCGCTTAGGTCGGTTTCCTTCATCCTCGTCGTGCTCAAGGCGGACAGGGCACGCTTGTTCGATTCGACAATTTCGTTCGGGTCTGCGGCGGTCGCAGCGGCGGCAACGGCAACAGAGGTCATCATCCGAGCCACGCGAGCGGGATCAGCGTTGCGAACGTTGCCGTAGAGGCTCGTTGCGGTCTTGCCGGCCAACTTCATCAGCTCGCCGATGTTCATTTCGAGCGCAGACGACGCCTCCAAGGCGTTCTCAGTGATCTTCTTTGCGGCCGTGCCGTCGAAGCCCTGCTTCAATGCCTCCGTGTAGCTATCCAATACGGCGGCTGCACTCTCTCCAAATCGGAGAGCAATTTGGTCACCCCAGTCGCCGCGAAGTCGTCTCACGCCTGCTGCGGACAAGCCTCCGAAGAGTTGCGCCTTGGTCTCGCTCGCCTCAGCTTCCATCCGCTTCTTGAACGCGGATGCGACCCCGGCGATGGTGATGCCGCCTGCTATGAGCGCGGTTGTTGGTGACGTGCCACGGGGGAGCGCGCCGCGACCGCCGGAGCTGGCACCACGACCAACGGCGCGTTGCTCAGCCTGCCGGCGGTTGTGGGTCTGCCGGTCGAGGCGGTCCAGTTCACGATGGAATACCCGTGCATCGCGCAGGCTGTCTGCATAGGCCGACTTCCATTCAGTGCGATAGGTCGACGCGGCCTTGCGAGCGTCGTCGGTGATCTTCCGGAGGCTGGCCGAGACACTGTCGGGAAACAGCTTGGATGCTGAGACGCCGTTGATGGACTTGACTGCGGCCTCGAGCTTGCGAACGTTCCGGAGAAGTCCGGCGATGACGGGACTCGCGCTGTCGGTCGCGGTCAATGATGCGTGGACGCTGATGATCTCTGACATGTTTCTCTTGTTGTTGGCGCGCCGATCGCGCGGACGGTGACCACCCGAAAGGGGACGGGTCTTTTTCTTGGTGGGTGGGGTCCGAGAAAGGACCCTTTTGTTGCTCGCTAGTAGGAAGGGGTTGGTCAACCGAGGGGGCATGCGCCACAAAAAATCTCGGCTTCACCCCTCCCGCGCTTGCGAGCGCTGGGAAACCTTCGCTGCCGGTGCGAGCGGATGATGATGACTATGATGACGCTGGTGGTGACGACGCCCCGCCAACTTGATTTCGTTGACCTACATCGCCATCGCTGACGTTGGGCCATGGAACGCCAATCTCAGCCACACCAGACCAAAGCACATCCGAGGCCCGAGCCGCGGCGCTCGGAAGAGGATGTTGCGGACGATCGAAGAACACGCAGAGGACTTGCGGGCGATCATCAGGAAGCTCCGCCTCCTCAACTGAAGGCCCTAGCGGCTGGCGCCTTGGCTGAGGCCCTTCGTCAAGGGACCGTCAGACATCTGGGCACCGGGCAGCCTTGGACCTCCCGATCGCTGGTCGATCGAAGATTTCGATTGACGGTGAGGATTCTTCTTCGTTACAGATACGTCAACTGACGTTGACATATTCGTAACAGGAAGACCATGGCGCAGCACAACGGGAAGTTCGTCACCTACTACCGGGTTTCCACCGGCAAGCAGGGTAAGTCTGGTCTCGGCATCGAAGCTCAACGCGCCGCGGTAGCGGCGTATTTGAACGGTGGCGACTGGACGATCGTTGCCGAGTTCACCGAGGTGGAGTCGGGTAAGCGATCCGACCGGCCCGCGCTGGAGCAGGCACTGGCCGCGGCGCGACTGCATCGGGCTGCGCTGGTGGTCTCCAAGGTTGACCGCCTTACGCGCTCTGTCGCCTTCCTGTCCCGCCTGCTTGAGGCCGGCGTTGATGTTCGGTTTGCCGATTTGCCAGTAATCGAGGGCGCTACAGGCCGTTTCCTGCTTCAACAGATGGTGGCCGTGGCGGAGTTGGAAGCCGGCATGATCTCAGCTCGCACCAAGGCGGCTCTGGCAGCGGCCAAGCGGCGTGGTAAGCAGCTAGGCGGCAACCGTGGCGTTGTCCCCGGTGCGAAGATGCAGGAAGCTTCCCGGAAGGCGCTCTTGGAACGCACCACTAAGCATGCGGCCGATATCGGGCCGACGATCCGCCAGCTACAGGCGGACGGCGCAACGTCGCTACGGGCGATTGCAGATCGCTTGAACGAGGCCGGCATTCCCACAGCGCTCGGCAACGGAAAGTGGCAGGCGGTGCAAGTGCAGCGCGTTCTCGCACGTTTATCGCAGTGACACGCAATAGCTGCCGGCGCTGGTGAACGTCCCGCTCGGACACGATCGGGCTAGCAGACGGGCAAAGGCGCGTGGCGTGTCCGCATGGAGCGCGATGCAGCACCGTCCCGACGCCAGATACCCGACAGGACACACGCTGCTGGCTTTAGCGATCTGGTCGCGACCGTGGACGGGTACGCAGTAGGGTCCGGCAAGGGCGGGAGGCGCAACAGTGAGAGCCAACGCGAGTGCGTGCAGTCCTGCAAGTCGTCTCAATATCATCTGCTGTGCCTCCGATGGACCGCGGCGACTCTGGAGCAGCTGAACCACGGTCCAAACATCTAAGCAGTCGGCGGCGACCCTGCCACCTCCCGTTCAACTTCGTCGAGCCTTGCATTGGCTGCCTTGAGAGCAGCCTCAGCCGCCGGCACACCGGCCAGTGCGCATTCATACGCCTCAAGCGCGGCTGCCACAGCGGCCTGAGCGGCGGCAAGGCGCTGGCCTCGTTCGCGGGCAACGAGATGCTGAGCCCGCTGCTCCCGTGCATCGGGCGGAATCGCTTCGATGGCTTCCCGGGTTGCAACTGCACTTCGTGATCTTCGATAGGTCATGCGCGGTTCCTCATGATTTCGTCCATCATGGTCTTGGTGATGCCGGTGGCCTTGGCGTGGCGTGCATGCCATGCGGCATCGAGCGGTCGTTTCCCGCGCATCTCGGCGATTGTCCGTTCCGCGTCGGGCTGTTGCAGCCGGCTGAACCCGCTCGGTGCCCGGTCATGCAGATCGCGAAGATAATCCTGGACGGACAGCGCGCCCTTACCGGGGATCGCGATCAGGTCGCCGTCCAACTTACTTCCAGCGAGGTCGATCGCGACCGTCGCCATGATCGTGGAGTTGAGCACATATCCCTTGGCGCGTGCGGCAGACACGACAGCGTCCTCAATTGGGTCCGTGGTCATCTCAGGCAGCCTCATGTTCGCGGCGAAGGCCGGCGATCAGATATCGCCGCATCTTCGAACTGCGGTTCGCGCATGACGGATCGTCTTGAGCAGCTGCGGCATCAATCCTGTCGAGCAGGATTTTGGGAAGCTTGAGCGCTACGTGCACCATAGGGGACATAACGAGGTCATCTGGTGCGAAGGGGTCGGCTTTTTTCATGTCGGGTTCTCCAAACGCAAAAAACCCGCCGGGCAGGATGCCGAGCGGGCTGGGTTGTCAGTGGTGTAGAAATGCAAAAGGCCCCTCGCGGGGGCCTAGCGTTCAATCGGGTGCCAATGTAGCTAACTTAGATACACGATATGGTGATTTTGTCCAGGGGAGTCAGAAGGAAAATGCAAACTGTCTCTGAAATGCCACTCTCTTTTTATGTGGTGTAAATTGGCGAGTCGGCGAGACATTCCCATAGCCCACGGTGATCGCGTCGCATGGCGTGTAGCGGTCCCGTAGAGCGCGCCTCAAGTTGAGGGCTGGGATGATAGCCTCGGTCACGAAGAATGCCTCAGCGATCGTTACCCGCTACGTCTAGCTACGGTCTTGTGGTGGCGGTCGCCACTTGCAGAAACGGGGACCGCTTGTCTGATCCTCGCGAACGTCGAGCTTTGCGAGCGCACCGATCTTGCCGAACGCGGCGACGGTATCAGGTCGGCTGGCGTGACGCATCTCGACCACGGCGGAGGGGTTCGCACCTTCGCTGAGAAGGTAGCGAGCTACGGACAAGAGAGGCGTGCGGGATGCCGGCAAGGTCGAGCCGTCTGGTAGTGATATCTCGAACCGGCCGCGTCGGTCATCTGCCTCGCGGATGGCGACGCGGTAGCGGCCTGTGGTGGAAGCGTTGCTGTTCGATCGTTCGGTGGTCGTGGTCGTCATGTGGCAGTACCTTGGGGCCGGCGCGCTCGGTGTGGCGGCCGGCATGGGGGGCGATCGTGATGATGATTGTGGAGCGGCCCTCCGTGACGCAGGGTACCGGCTGAAGGACTGACGAAGGGACCGGCAGCGGGGTGAGTGCCGCTGCGGGTCGTGATCGCTGGCTAGATCGCCATGGAGAGCAGGGCTCGGCGTGCCTGCTCCCTTGCCTTGGCGTTATCCAGCCACGGTTTATCGGCGATCCACTTCACGGGATCTGCGCAGAATTGCCGGTCACTTACCTCCTGACCGTGCCGCCGTGCCGCGATCAGGACTGGCTCGAATTTGACGCCGGACTTGGCAACAGAAACCAGTGCGGCCTCTGCGGCCTTGGTGTTCTTTCGCTTCGGATAGGCGTTCCAGAACTGATCACGCCAGTCCGTGGGCCAATCAACCAGCAGATTCTCATTCGCTGGCTTGGATTGCGGATGATCATTATCAACCGAACCAACAGCCGGCCTGCGCTTGCCGGAGGCGAGCGCAGATTGAGGCGGGTCTTTGGGGTGGGTCTCTGAGCGGGGTCCATGAGAAGAGTTGGGTGCGGTGAACGCACCCTCGTCAACAGGTGACCGCACCCCTTCTGACAGGTGACCGCACCCCTCCTCACCGGTCACCGCACCCTCCTCGGGTTGTGGGGGTGCGGTGAACGCACCCCCACATGCGACAGCGAACGCTCCCCAGTTCTTCAGCCGGTACTCGTTGACCTCATCAGATTTTCCTTTCTTGGTGCGTTTGACGTTCAGGACTGCCTTGCACGGGACAAGCTTCGTCTCCCCCTTACAGCGGGTCTCACGCTGGCCGGTTTCCAGCTCATTGACGATGCGCTTTGCAGCGCGTTCGTCCTTCGCGATATCCTTCGCGAGGGTTTTGTAGTTCGGATAGGCGCTTCCCCACCGGCTCTCATCTCCGGAGCGCCCCTCATTCAGACGATCTGTGATGCAGACCAGCGCCCGGAACTGTGCGTCTGTGATCTCGGGATCGTCAGCGTAGGACCGGATCATTTGCAGCTTGCGGCCGGCGGTGATCTGTATCTTCACACCTTCCGGTGACGTGAGGACGGGAGCTTCAAATTTGATTTTTACGTTGTTTCGTGACATAAGAACTCTGCTAGATTTTGAACTTCTCACAGCCCCGGCGCGCCAACGCTGGGGCTTTCTTGTTGGTGGTTACTTCGCAGCGGCCTGGAGCCGTTGCAGACGCTCATCGATGGCCTGCCGCACGAACTCTGACCTGCCCTGACGTAGGTTCAGGCGTGCTTCATCCAGCGCAGCCAGTTGGTGCGCTGATAGCCTGAAGCCGACGTAAGGCCGTGCGGTGTTGGGGTCGTAGAAAAGACGGTTCATGGTTCCTCCAAAAACGAAAACGCCCCGGCGGGATTGCCGAGGCGCGAATAGGTCGACGAGAAAAGCCCCACCTACGGCAGGGCTTTTCTGATCAAATAGTAGCGATGATGATCAAATGCTTATCATCGATATTGGCGAGCGTCAAATTTTTGAACCGGGGATCATTCAAATGGCTGTTGCGGCGCGATGCGGCGCCCTACGGCTTCAAATAAGTCGGCAGCTTGGCCTTCCATTCGCTCATCAGGATCAGCGTCATATCGACAGTCTCTCCAGTCTTCTTTACCAGCTCAAGCGTACCGGCGGCGACGGCGCTGTCCCATTTGAAGTTCTTGGACATGAAGGTCAACACCTCGCGCTTATAAGCAGTGTCAAGATTGTCGAGCTGATCGCCCTTGGTCTCCAGGACGGTGATTCTGGATGCTCCATCCTTGCGGCTAACCGCGAAGATGAAATCTGGATAGATCTTTGCCTTGCGCCAGCCCTGCACCGCATATTGCGAGCGAGCGACATTCCGATGCCACCAACTGAGAGCGACGTCACCATCCAGGTAGACCGCGACGTCGCGTTCATCAGCGTTGAAGTCGTCCTCATACATCGGAGCGAATAGACTTCGTTGCAGGGGTCCGCCGTCTTTGCCGACAAGCTGGCGCGCTCCATCCGGTTGGTTCGTCTCAGTTTCGAATGGCATCTGCCAATTCTGGCCGTCGAGACGGAGCCGAAACTGGATACGTCCCGCCGTGACACCGGCCTTGAATTGGGCTTCCGCCCTCGCTGTTTGCTCCTGATCCAAGCCTTTCCGCAGTTCCTCGACAATAAGACTCGCGACCGCCCCTAGTTTGGCCTCGTCAAAGCCTCGGCTGCGCAACGTGGACAGAAGGCGACCGACGATCTCGCGACCAACGAAAGGATTTGGCAATATGTCGGAGATCATCCGGACGGCATGAGCTGGATCGAACACCAGCACCTCCGAGTTGGCGGCAACAGTTTCACCGACGAACAATTCGTCGCCGTCGTCCGCGAGGCGAATTCGTTGGAGCTGACTTTCAGCCGCTTGAGCGTTCTCCGGAATACGCGCAGCAATATCCTTCGGATCATATCCACGCCAATCAATGCAGGACAGCACGTCGGTTTCGTAGTCGAGGTCGCGAGCGCCATCGCCATCGACCAACAGGACTTTAGGCAGGAAAATCTGGTGTGATGAAAAAGCAGGGCGTCGTTTGATCTTCCGCGATCCCTTGGCTGACTTCTTCGAGTCTTCCTGTGATACCTGCAGCACGAGGTCGCCAAGGCCGTCCTGTTCCAGCCCATCCTTGATTGCGTCAACGACATCGGCGGTCTTAGCGTGGTGTGTAATGACGTGGCATTCGTCGAGCGCGACAATACCCGTCTTGAGTGCGCCGGGCTGACGAAGGATGCGGCCGATCAACTGCGTCATCGCATTGAGATTGGAACTGGCGGCGAGCGCACACAAGACATAGGCGAACGGACAGTCCCATCCTTCCTGGAGCGCCTGCTTGGTGATGATTGCCCTGATACGATTGGTCGGGGACAGCAGGTCCTGGTTTTCGGGTTGGTTCAGGTCGTTCTGCTCCGCGGTCTTGATAGCAATTTCAGCGGCGTCGAAGCCAGCGGTGAGAAGCCAGTCCTGCACGTCCTCGGCATGTATGTGCTTGCTGGAGCGCTGATCGGTCCCGGTGCGCTCGACCTGTATCAGCATGATCGGGCGGATATACCGTCCGGTGTTCGCCTTCAGCTTCCGCGCTTCACGGTCGAGGCTCTTCAGCCGATCCAGTGCGGCGTTCAGTGTTGCCTTCCAGTCGGTGCCCTGCCGTGGATCGAGGTTCAGCGGCATCTTGATCATGCCCTCCCGATCGAGGTCTCGACCCGTGATCTCGACGAGAACGTTGGCGTAACGGGCGTCGCGCGGATTCTTGCCGCCGCGTGGCTGTACGTCCAAAGGAGTGGCCGTCAATTCCAGCACGAAGCAGGGATTGAAACCATAGAGCGTCCGAAACGCGAGATCGGAAATGGCGCGGTGCCCCTCATCGAGCACCACCATGGGCCGAATGATCCGCAAGGCATTTCCAAGCGAATCCTTCACCATCGGGAACATGCCCTCATAGGCGTCAAGGTTGGGCGTCCGAGCAAGAGCAGCTTGATGGGCCTGTTGCTCACCTTCTGGTGGGAAAAAGCCGTGGACGTCGCCGCGGTCCCGAAACATCTTCAGGGAGTCTTGCGTCTCGCGGTTGGCGGATTGCAGCATCAGCAGCATGACGCAGAGATTAGTTTCCACATCGCGCGCGTCGAGCCGATCGGACTTTTCCATGATCCGGACACGACCGGCGGCCGTGCGGTCGAGCGCTTGCCGGTAGGGGTGCTGGCGGTCCTTCAGGTGCTTCAGCGTCTGGGTGTAGATCGCCTCGTTGGGCACGATCCAGAGTACGAAGCCGGTATTGCTATCGAGATACTTGCCCATGACCCGCGAGACGGCCGAAACCGCAAGCCAAGTCTTGCCGCCGCCGGTCGGCACCTTGAGCACGATGTTCGGTACGGGCCTATCGCGCCCGTCAATGCGGGGAGAGAAGGGGATAGCGGTGCGAGAACTTGGCAGCTTGCCATCCGACTTCATTGCGTCCCAAGCCTCCTTTGCGAAGTCCGGGATCGGCAACTTCAAGTGGGGCTTGGTGGCGGCAAATTCCTCCACCTCGTCAGCCCCTCTTTTCTTCGCCTTCAATTCGTCCAGATAAGCGTCGAGCGTCGAGATCACCCGCCCCTGATAGTCAAGTTCGCGGAACATTGTCGTCAGCTCCGCTCAATGCGGTAAAGAGCGAACGGCAGCGGCACGAACTCCAATGGGATGTTTTGCTCGGTCAACATTTTTTGGCTGACGAACCGGGCCGGCGCAAAGACCAAGTGCCGCTTGCCGGGCCTGGCGTCCACGAACGTCTTGGCGCGGGCCAGTGTCAACGCTGCTTCTGGAGTCTTGAGCCAATCGAGATCAGGCTTGTAAATCAGCCAGACGTGTTGGCTTTCGGTCTCGCCGAGATAGAAATCCTTCTGGCGGATTGTTTTCAGATCGATTGCCTCATTGGTCGCCATGTGGAAGAGCGCCGCGCCGATGGCCGCATAGGCTGGCAACGATTCCCCGCTCAGGACCCTGTCGAGTTCGACAGAGTCGCCGAGCGTACAATAGGTAAATTCGCCACCGAGGCCTTCGGCGCGCTTCGTGACGTCCTTCTCACCTGTGACTATCAGTTCTCCATCCTTAACCTGCTTCGTGACGCGGTCGAAGTCCGGGCCTTCCAGATTCTCGATACCCTTGACCCGTTGAACAAGATCGTCGGCGCGTTCAATCGTCCGCCAGTTTAGGCTCTCGCGCAGCAGTTCGGTCTTCTGTGTTCCACTGAACTTGTAACCATTGATAACGCGGCGCACTCGTTCGGCCGTCAGCTTGTCGGCATAGTCCTCCATTTCGACGAGAATGAAACGTCGATTGCCCTCGTCTGCACGGTTTTGCTTGAGGACCGCATGCGCAGTCGAAGCGGTCCCCGCGAACGAGTCTAGTACAATGCTGTCAGGCTTGGTCGCAATCTGAAGAACTCGTTGGATCAACGCCGGTGGCTTGGGTGCGTGAAAGTCAATGGTGTCGTGATCAGAGAAGATAGCCATCAACTCCTTTTTCGACTCCTCAGTGTCACCGACCTCACTGCTTGGCCACAATGTGAGAGGAACCAGGCCCTTCGCATTTTCAGGGAACTGCTTGATTCTCGGCTTTCCGTCGCCTCCCTTCGGCCAGTAGACAAGTCCCTCAGCTTTCAACCTTTCGAATTCGGACTCTGTTGCACCCCAACATCTTCCTTTCGGAGGCTGATGCTTAATCCCGGTTGGTGAGATTATGGTGTACACTTGGTTCTCTCGGAATCCCTGCGCAGAAAAGGGGATCGACGCCCATACGCCGCGTGGATCATTGTCTGGATTGGAATAGCCGTCCTCTGTTGGAAGCAAAAGGTTTCGACGTCGCTTCCACGTATCAGGCAGCGGCTTTGAGTAGACTAGCAAATGGTCGATGCTTGGAGACAGCGTTGCTCTGTTTTCGCGTGAGGTCCGCTTTTGCCAGGCAATTTGGCCAACGCAGCATTCCGATCCAAATATCTCGTCCAGCATGCTTCTTGCCCGATGAACTTCGTTATCATCTAGCGTCATCCATAAACTTCCGTAGTCCGACAGCAGCTCATAGAGGAGCCGCAATCGCGGCCACATCATCGCGCACCATTTGTCGTGGCGCAGGCCGTCCTCGACTCCGACAGGATTGGCGTTGAGCCATTCTTTGATCATCGGAGCGTTGACGTTGTCGTTATAGCCCCAGCCCTCATTTCCAGTGTTGTAGGGTGGGTCGATGAAGATACAGTCCACCTTCGCGGCGTACATCGGTAATAGCGCCTTAAGGGCGTGCAGGTTGTCGCCGTGGATGATCAAATTGCCGTTCAGCGCGGCTGGCCCGATTCCCTTCTTGGGGTTTGGTACCAAGGGACGAAACGGCACCGCCAAATGGTGGTTGTAGACGAACTCCTTACCTTTGAAATTAAGCTCAGTCATTCTGGCCCCCACCCTCGTTCCTTCCAGCGCCATAGCACACGCAACCGGCTCTCGTTCAGCGATAGCAGCTGTAGACTTCACACATCAATCGGAAGATCGTTTAGCCCGCTCTATCAAAAGCATCTCGACGGGCCACGACGTGTCCATTTGCTGCGGGAGCGCTGGTCCAGGTCGCGAATGCACAACTCGTAGCTCTGACGGGATCACGAAGTCGCGAAGGCTGACACATAGTGGATGAAATGGCCGCTCGTGCCTGCGCCGCCAGGTTCGACTTCCACGATTTCGCCGCTCGTCGGGTTCCCGAAGGTCCGCAATTGAGTTTTAGACTTCTCCCACCCTTCAGCCTGAAGAACCCTCGCAAGTCGGCTGATGTGCGAGCGATCAGCGTCGTCATCATGAACGAACGTGAGACGACCATGCTCGACCCAAGCGTCCTCGACCAGCCTGTAGCCCTCTGCCTCGAGCAGTCGCTGCACTTGTTTGCGACTCAACACCATACATCCTTGCGAAGAACAAGAATCTCTTCAACCATCCCGCTGTGTAGGTTGGTCGAGAGCTGAAATTGCTAACTGCTCGCCCTGCGCCTCAGCTTCTTTTAACGACGCCTGCCGCAGCTCCCCATAAGTCGTGTCCGTGCCCGAGACCTTCCAGTTTGCTGGACCACTCATCGATGCTCCGTAGACGACTGATGCGGCCGCGGACGGGCTTGTAAATGCAACGTCACGTTTGAATGTAAGCGTCTGGTTGTCTCCCGAGACCAAGGCGCCCTCCGCTCTTAGGCTTGCTCGCAACGCTTTGTAGCCCGCACCAAGCGTGGCCGTCTCGATATCGCGTGCGACCGAGCCACTTTTCACGATGAAGTCGCCTTCCAACTCGACAGCCTTGGCGGAGGCGGGGCCCACTTTCAATTCAAAGGTGAGCGCCGTTAGGGCAGATGAATTCTGAACGGCTGCACCAGCAGCTTGGCCTTTGGCTGTGGCTATCGGTCGAAGAACGTCTAATCCCAGGACAGGCAACACAATTTCGATCTGATCGAGAAAGTATTCCATATCGGCAACATCTGCCTCAGGTAGTGCCGCGCCGCCGGGAGTGTTTCCATTAGTTGGAGTCGAACGCCCGGCAACTTTTATTCTGTTCGTAAGATGCCGTTCCAAGAATCTTGCGTGTGCGTTAGTCAGATTTTCATCCTTGCTAACGAACACAATGGCCCGATCAAAGAAATCCTTCTTTGGATCGCTATCGTGTTCAACTAGACGTCGCCCTACAGTTTCGCTCTGACCAATGTAAAGCTGTTGGCGAAATGGATCGTCTGGGTCTGCTCCCGTTAGGATATAGACACCAGCGCTTTGCGCCTCTTCACGTTTCAAAAAACCAGCCAACGCTGGTCTCGGTACGACCAGAGCCTTCCCAGTCCAATTCACTATTTCAGCAATAATCAACCCCGCAGGTGTACCATCAGTCAGAAACATCCTTATGGAGCGGCCCCTTTGCGCCATGAAAGCCCCGGTCGTTGTAGGCGAGAAAGTGGCACGCTGCCACGATCGGTTGAGCCCGGCAATAGTACATTTCCCATCGATTCCTGACGGCGTCAGTCTGATCCTCGCCTCCCCGAGAGGCGTTGGATTGAAATTGCGGCTCTAGAATTGTTTCCGGAACGGTCCGACTTGCAACCAGAGCTTAACGAGTGCAAAGCAACATCGGACGATGGAGATGATTTCCCCATGACGACGGTCTACACGATTGGCTACGAAGGCACGGACATCGACAGGTTCGTTGCGACCCTTAAGGCAGTCGGCGTAACCCTCTTGGCCGACGTTAGGGCGCTGCCCTTGTCCCGCAAGAAGGGCTTCTCAAAGAGCCGGTTGCGGGAACGGATCGAAGCCGAGGGCATGCAGTACATCCATCTTGGTGCACTTGGCGACCCCAAGGATGGCCGAGACGCTGCCCGTGCAGGGCGATACGCGGATTTTCGCCGCATCTACCGCAAGCGTCTCGCACAGGCGGAGCCGCAGCAGGCACTCGAGGAGTTGGCAGCCTTGGTCAGGGAGAAGTCTACTTGCCTGATGTGCTTTGAACGCGAACCGTCCGAATGCCATCGACTGATAGTAGCAAGTCAGCTACCTAAGGGAATCAGCACCTTTCACCTCTTTGGTGACGAACCTAGCCGTTATGTCCGCAACGCAGCAAAACTCCCGCGTGGTCGTACTGGTCAAAGCACTACCGCAGCCCAGCAAGAGCTACGGTGAGACGGTTTGCTGCGCCGGTGTAACCACTGACGGGCAGTGGAAGCGGCTCTTTCCTATTCGCTTCCGTCACCTCCAGGGTAGCACATTCAAGCGATGGGACTGGGTCAACTTCGCCTATAGGCGTCCTACCCGCGACCGACGCGTCGAGAGTTGCCACGTATACGAAGACAGCATCTCCGTTGACCGGTCTCTTCCTGAGGACGAGCGAAGCCGCCTCCTCTCACCGCTCATAACTCGATCAGCAGCAGATGCCGCGCGGAAGGGGCTGTCGCTCACGCTCGTCCGCCCCCGCAAGGCCAAATTCATCGCGAAGCTGAAATCAGTTGCGGACATCGCCGAGGAGAGGGATGCCTTCAGGCTGGCGGCGCAGCAGACATCCATCTTCGACAAGGAGCTGGCCGAGCTGGATCCCTCTCCATTCGATTTCCGATTTCAGTTTGAGGATGACGATGGTACGCACAACTACCAGAATGGTGATTGGGAGACCCACGCCATGTTTTGGCGCTGGAAGAAGATGCATGGGGAAACTGAAGCACTGACGCGGATGGCAGAGGTTTACAACGAGCACTACCCCGCAAAGGGAATGGTATTCGCCTTGGGTAACATGGCGAAGCGTCCTCAGACGTGGCAACTGCTCGGCGTCCTGCGGTTGGACGAGATCAAGCAGAACGATCTCTTTGGATAGCGGCTAACGGTCGTGCGACTGCTGACTCCGTTGCGCCGATGGCCATCTAAAATGCACTGAAACGAACAGCTTGAGGGACCAATGCCATTCCCAGCTACTGTCTTTAACGTCCTGATCGCATCGCCGTCTGATGTGCCTCAAGAGCGCGTGGCTATTGCTGAATGCTTGTACGCTTGGAACGCCCTGCACTCGAAGGATACCGGTAAGGTGCTCCTGCCAATGATGTGGGAGTCCCATAGCGCTCCCTCTATGTCCGATAGACCGCAAGAAGTGATCAATGAGCAGTTGGTCCGCAAGTGCGACATGTTGATTGGAGCTTTTTGGACGCGCCTTGGTTCTCCGACGGGAAAAGCGAAGAGCGGAACCGTCGAGGAAATCAACTGGTGCATGAAGCAAAAAAAGCCGGTCATGCTCTATTTCTCTAAACAACGGGTCGACCCTGACAACTTAGACACGTCGCAGTTCGAGGAGCTGAAGCAGTTTAGAGAAAGCCTCAAGCACAAGGGACTCTTGGAGCAGTACGAAAGCATTTCCGAACTGACCGAGAAACTGTCGCGTCAGACAACTATTATCATGCGTGAAATGAGCGTCACCTCCACCGTCGATGCACAAGCGGTGAAGAAGGCAATTAAGGAATCAGACGATACAAAGAAGCCGGAGCAAGTAGGGCAACCGAAAGACGGCATGCTCATGGAGGAGTATACGGAGAAGTCGTTCATTCTGGTCGGTGACACCGTTGCCTTGAAGGATCAGATCAAAGAGATTGGAGCATCTTGGACACGCACAAGGCATGGCTTCTACGCTTGGTGCTTCTCAAAGAAGAAGATTGGCAAGGTTGCAGAACTTTTAAACGCGCCCGCGACTCTCGCGCCCGCAAGGGACGCGTGACCCAGGAACACAGATGCCCAAGAAGCGCGCCTCCTTAGATAGCGATGAAGCTGTACGGCGCACAAAGCTCATTGCTCCATTGCTGGCCACCGATACATGGTTTGCGCTGCGAGCGAGGGCAACTCTGCATGCCGCAAATGATGTCGTAAGCGACGACAGGTTTAATCGTCCCACTCCTTTCGGCGACACCTTCAACGTGACGCAAAATAGCCTGGCACTGACCGTTGCGCTCGCCCTGGCTCGCCTGTTTGATGTGTCCGACCCTGACCGATACCCCATCGAGCTACAGGACAAGGCCTCGATTCCGGTTCTCGCACACCTGCTCATGCGGAAGGATGTCCAAGAAAGCCTTACGAGGGACGCTCGCGGGTGGCACCCACAGCTAATTGACGGAGCGGAGTTGGGCGAAGCTAGTTGCCAAGACGCATTCTCTTCCGCTCTCGCCCTACATGAAATGTACGTGAACTCGGAAAGTTATCAGGACGCCCAATCACGGCTTCGCAGCTTCAGAACGGGTCGGCTGGCTCATCACTTGTTCGACGATCCGCCATCTGACCTTCCGCGCTTCGATGACCTTGATACTCTCGGGGACTTCGCGAAACGGTTCGCTCGGGCAGCGGTACTTGCTGTCGTAGGACACGACCGCGACCTCAACCACGAGGAGGAAATCAAATCGAAGATGGACAGGAAGTTCTGGGACGTGGCCCTTTCAGCCGCGCTCATCGCCAACAAGTAAAGCTCCTTTCAGCGAAGCATTGCGGCCACGAGTGATACACGCAATGGCACCGTAAGAACCTCAACGAGGGTGGCAAGATTCGTTGACCGCGAGAGCAATCCTTAGGACGGAGATCTATCTTCGCAACGTGAAGCCGGGGCTGACGGCGCTCACGCGGTTTCAACCAAGGCCTGAGAACGCCCTTCGCGGCAGATATCGCGAGATCGAAGATGCAGGACGATTGCGAACGAATACGGAAAGACCTTGCCGAGCTGTTCAGCCACGCCTACGGGCGGGATCTCGACGCGCTGCTAACCGCGCGAGGGCGCCAGCTTTGGATCATCGGAATCGATTCGAAGAAGCGCGAGATGGTAGATGTCTGCGGGATGATCGACCCGCAGCTGTTCGACTCTAAAATCCGTCGGACCTACGACGATACCGACGCGGGCTTCATGGCAGACGCCCACATACCGCTCGGTATCACCGACGTGAAGGCGGATTGCTTCCTTCTGAACGTCGAACATTTCGGCAAGGGGCGCGACTTTCTGCACCCGCTGATGGTGCACGAATTGGCGCATTACCTCGACCAAATAGGCGAAGACCCAGCCGCATCGGACAAGGACAAAAACAACGCGGCCGCGATGCTGATCTCGATGACGCCGAACGTTCGAAACCTCCCCGCGCACAATCACCGCTGGGCGCAGCACCTCGCGGTCGGCGCACGGCGTCTGGTGACTGATGGCCAGAGCGGCCACAAGACGATCAGAGAATTCGCGGAGGCCGCCATCCCTTGGTACGATCGCCGACCACGCTGGGACATCTCGATACGGGAGTGACGGATGCCGCCCAAGCCCGATTAGAGACCAAGGGCGGATCGAAAGCGTCGCCAAAGTCGCTGTACGAGGCCGACGCGTTCCGCCGGCAAGTCCCTGGCCAACTCGACTAGCATCCTTCGACCAATCTCCTCGACCATCGCGAAGTCGGAGAGCATCTGCGGGTGAAAGACAATTCTCGGCGATCTCTCGGAGAGCGAGTGCACCATTACCGGTTGAAACTGGACATGCTTCATCTGCTCGCCGGTCAAGCGATCGAATTCCTGTGGATCTCCGATGACCGCCTCCTTCGCAGCCTGCAGATCGTCGTACGACTTCTTGTCGACGATCGCGTATCGCGGAATGTACAGCGGTATGCGATGCGCCAAAGCGTGCCGAAAGTCCGCCAGATGCTTGAACCAGTCCTGGTGGGCATCCAGGTAACCCCTTAACTGAGGGGAAAAGGTCCGTCGGATCTCCTTATACTTCTTTCCCAAGCCGACTCGCGTCTCCTTGAGTTGGCCACCTTCCCGATTCTTGATGCCCCGCTCCTCGACCCACGTCCAAGCCAGATTGTCGAGCGCTCCGAAGACGTTGAATAGAAACGCCTGAACGTAGGCCGCCGCATCGACACAAGCCTCGGTGGTCGGTATGGCGTCCTCGTTGGGAGGCAAACGGTCGAACACGTTCTCTATGCAATGGGTCAGCAAGGTGATGCGTCGAGAGAAGCCGTGCGTCGCGAATTCGCGGGCCCGGTCGTTCCTGAACGCAAATGACGCGAAGGCGATGACGAGTGCATTCGAGCGTTCGTCCATCGATTGGAAACCACCCGCCATCTCATCGATGGCTTTCTGACTAAAGAACATCGGCTTCCCGCCCCGGATGCACCGGAACATAAGGTACCATATCGGCAAGCCAGAGAAGCGCCGGCAACGCACGGGAGCTGATCGTCTAGCTCCCCGATAATTGTTGCGGTCTTGCGACACCAGCCGGTGCAGCTAAGGGGCTTCTCCCTAGGGACCTTGCCGCGAATGTGCTAATGTTGCTACGCGCGCCACCCAAGGGTGCCACACAAGAATTGATCGCCGGACCCAAAAATCTAATAAAATCAACAGACTATGGGATAGACAGCACAGTTCAATCCTGTCTGGCAGCACCATTTCTCGATCATCTACACCATCGTTTTCGCGACGCTGGCGGTGCGTGAGCGCCACCCCATCATCACCGCAACATCAACCGCGAACACACTGCCGACCCATTTCCAACCGAACTGTCCGTGCAAACACGTCACGCGACTTTGATTCCATACCTGATTGCCCCGGAGCCCAACCCGAGTGACCGGCCCAGAGTTCAAGAAATTGCGCGAAGACCTCGGCGAGGCGATCGGCCGGAAGCTGACGACGTCGGACATGGCCAGGCTGTGCGGACTGCCGACCAGCAGCGCCGACAAGGTCCGCAAATGGGACGTCACCGGCCCGACGCCTGCGGTCGCCAAGCTGCTCGGCGTGCTGGCGATGGCGAGCGAGCGCTATCCGATCCTGGAGAAGTTCGACGTGTTCGATCGTCACGACATCCCGGTCAAGGATCGCGCCGCGCGCCGCCGCGCGTTCCGCGAGCAGATGTGCGACGACGTGCGCAAGCGGCTCGGTTAAGCGACGGGCGCCGCGCGCGCCGCGCCAAGCCCTTGGTGTTAAGCCTCGGTGTTAAGCCTTGGTTCATTCCGGCTTAAGCGTTCGTTAGGCACAAGAAAACGTTTACCGGCAAAGCCTGCGACTTAACGGCCCGCGCAGGCTTCGGGTGACAGCATTTTATTCAAATCCGGTTTAACTCGCGGCACGGAGGGCGCCGGCACACGACGGGTGTCTTCACATGACTTGTCCGGAGACTGATCCTCATGAAGACCTATCTGCTCGCAACCGCAGCCGCGGTGACCGCCGTCGCCGCTTTTGGCGCGACCGCCCAGGCCGCCGACCTCGGCGCCCGCCCCTATTACCAGAAGGCGCCCGCTTACGCCGCGCCGCTCTACAACTGGACCGGCTTCTATCTCGGCGGCCATCTCGGCGGCGTGTTCGCCGACAACAGCACCTTCAACGGGCTGGCGCTGACCGACTCCAGCTCCCGCTTCATGGGCGGCGTGCAGGCCGGCTATGACTGGCAGATGTCGCCGAACTGGGTGATCGGCGTCGAAGGCCAGTATTCATGGGTCGGCGGCCACCAGCTCAACGCGATCTTCCCGGGCGGCTATGTCTACAACAACGATCAGCGCGGCATCGCCTCGGTTACCGGCCGCCTCGGCTACACCTGGGGCCCGGGCCTGATCTATGTGAAGGGCGGCTACGCCTATTCCGACAACAACGAGAAGGTGACGCTGGGCGGCGTGCCGGTGGCGTTCGCGCTCAGCGACGACCACCAGAACGGCTGGACCATCGGCGGCGGCGCCGAATACATGTTCGCCCCGAACTGGTCGGCGAAGGTCGAGTATCAGTACTACGACTTCGGCGACAGCCGCTTCACCGGCCCCGGCGCGCTGGTGCCTTATGGCAGCTTCCACAACGACGAGCACACCGTGAAGGCGGGCATCAACTACCGCTTCAACCTCGGCAGCTTCGGTGCCCCGGTGGCCGCGCGCTATTGAGGAGCGCAGTCCACAACCGTGAATGGAAAGGCCGGCGCACGCCGGCCTTTTTGTATTGAAATGCGCGCATCAATCCCACTGCGCAGAAAACGCAGCCGCTGAAACCGCACAAAAATCGCGCCGATTGCCACAATTTTCCCGATTTTATTAACCCGCCGCATCGATACTGCCGCGCCGGGGAAACATCCAAGGGTAGTGCGGGGGATACGGGGCAATGGCGTTTCGGTTCAAGCTCGGCAAACTCAATCTCAAGCGGACACGGCTGCCGCAGATGGGCGTCAGGGGCAGCCTGTTCGCGGCGTTTGCCGTGATCGCCGCCATGGCGCTGGTGATCAGCGCCGGCGCCGGCATGGTGCTGCATCAGCTCGGCGGCACCATGACCGATCTCAGCGGCCGCGACATTCCGCGTCTTGCCGCGAGCCTGCAACTGTCCGCGCAGAGCGCCTCGCTCGCGGCCCAGGGGCCGGCGCTGCTTGCAGCCCAGAGCGACGACGCACTCGCCGAGCGCGCCAAGAAGATCATGGAGGTGCAGCAGCAGACCTCGGCCAAGCTTGGCGAGCTGATCGAGCTCGGCGCCGACAAATCGGTGGTCGCGGCGCTCACCGACAACATCAAGAACAGCGACGATGCCTCCAAGAGCCTGGTCTCCGCGGCGCACGAGCGGCTCGATATCGCCGCGCTGCGCGACAACACCTACAATGCGCTGCGCAAGGCGCAGACCGCGTTCGTCGGCGCCGCCAATCCCGCGATGCTCGACGCGCAGACCCGGCTCAACGCCATCCTCGGCTCGGCCGAAGTGTCCGCGGATGACGCCACCGAGGCGGCCCGCACCGTCGGCCAGATCGGCAACGTGCTCGCCGCCGGCAACCTGATGGCGGCCGACATGACCGCGGCGCTGTCGGCCAATTCCAGCGAGACGCTGGATGCGATCGAGGAGGAATTCAAGAAGGGCCGCGACCGTATCAAGTCCAACCTGGAGGACCTGCCGAACAATCCGTCGATCGTCGCGGTGCGCGGCACCGCCGAGAAGCTGCTCGCGCTCGGCGAGGGCAAGACCGGCGTGTTCAAGATCCGCCAGAAGGAACTCGACTCGATCGACTACGGCCAGACCATCCTGGAAGAGACCCGCAAGCTCAATGTCGGGCTCGGCATCAGCGTCCAGCAACTGGTCGACGCCGTCCGCAAGGAAACCGATACGTCGACCTTCCAGACCCGGCAGCAGATCTCGGTCGCGACCATGGCGATGATCGGCCTCGGCGCGCTGACCCTGGTCGGCTCATTCCTGTTCGTCTGGCTCTATGTCGGACGCAACATCCTGCGCCGCATCCGCGGTCTCCAGCGCTCGATGCAGCTGTTGTCCGACGGCGACCTCGACACCGAGATTCCGCAGAGCCGGCAGCGCGACGAGATCGCCGTGATGGCCGACTCGCTGCAGATCTTCCGCGAGAGCATGCTCGAGGGCCGCGAGCTCACGGCGAGCCAGAACCAGGACCGCGCCGCCAAGGCCGAGCGCGCCTCGCGCATGGAGACCCAGATCGCCGAGTTCGAATCCACCGTCCGCAATGCGCTCGGCGGCCTGCAGACCTCGGCGAATTCGATGCAGACCACCGCACAGAGCATGTCGGCGACCGCCGACCAGTCCAGCGCGCTGGTCAGCGCGGTGGCGTCCGCCGCCGAGGAGACCTCGGTCAACGTGCAGACTGTGTCGGCCGGCACCGAGGAGCTGTCGTCGTCGATCTCGGAGATCGGCCGCCAGGTCGTCACCTCGGCCGAGATCGCCCGCAAGGCGGTAGAGGAGGCCAAGGCCACCGACACCACGATGCAGGGCCTTGCCGACAACGCCGCGCGCATCTCGGTCGTGGTCGATCTGATCCAGACCATTGCCTCGCAGACCAATCTCCTGGCGCTCAATGCCACTATCGAGGCGGCGCGTGCCGGCGAGGCCGGCCGCGGCTTTGCCGTGGTCGCCTCCGAGGTGAAGAATCTGGCGAGCCAGACGGCCAAGGCGACCGAAGAGATCCGCCAGCAGATCGTCAGCATGCAGGAGGTCACGACCACCGCTGTCACAGCGATTCGCAACATCTCCAGCACGATCGGCGAGATCAACGACGTCACGACAGCGATCGCGGCCGCCGTCGAGGAACAGGGTGCTGCGACCCGCGAGATCGCCCGCAACATCCAGCACGCCGCCGGGGGCACCAGCGAAGTGTCGAGCAACATCGTCGGGGTCTCGACCGCCTCCGCCGAAGCCGGCGCCGCCGCGACCGACGTGCTGAGCGCCTCCGACGCGCTGCGCCGCGAGGCCGACGTGCTGCGCGCCGAGATCGACGGGTTCTTGTCGAATATTCGGGCGGCTTAGCGGTGTCGTCGTTCCGGGATGGTCCGAAGGACCAGACCCGGAACCTCGAGATTCCGGGTTCGCCTCTTCGAGGCGCCCCGGAATGACGGCGGGAATAGCCCACCCGATTTTTCGGCTGGCGCGGCGCCCGATGTGCCGCTAAGCCCGTAGCATGGACAAGAAGACCGACAGCATCGCCTCCTCGGCGGAGGCATTGAGATACCCCTGGGAGAACCATCCCGGCCACGACGAGGTCGTGGAGGTGATGCCGGGCGTGCTGTGGGCGCGGCTGAAACTGCCGTTCCGCCTCAACCATGTGAACATCTACCTGCTCGCCGATGGCGACGGCTGGACCATGGTGGATTCCGGCTTCGGCAACGAGGAATCGATTGCGGCCTGGACCACGCTGTTCGACGGACCGCTGAAGCACGTCAAGGTCACCCGCCTGATCGTGACCCATTCGCATCCCGACCATGTCGGGCTTGCGGGGTGGATCACCGAGCGCTTCAACTGCCCGCTGCTGATGTCGCAGGTCGAATATCTGCAATCGGTCTATCACCAGAACCGCGGCACCGAGGAGCGCCGCAATGCGCAGCGGCTGTTCTTCCGCCGCCACGGCATGGACGAGGACCTCACCGAAAAGCTGCTCGGCCGCGGCCAGGACTATCTGAAGCGGGTGTCGGTGCTGCCGCCGTCCTATCACCGGCTCACCCATGGCGACGAGGTCGTGATCGGCTCGCGGCGCTTCAAGGTGATCACCGGCGGCGGCCACGCGCTCGACCAGGTGATGCTGTATTGCGCCGCCGACAAGCTGTTTTTGTCGGCCGACCAGGTGCTGAGCAAGATCTCGCCCAATGTCAGCGTCTGGGCGGTCGAGCCCGAGCAGAATTCGCTCGGCGAATATCTCGCCTCGCTCGCGAGCCTCACCACCACCCTGCCCTATGATCTGCTGGTGCTGCCTGGCCACGGCGTGCCGTTCTACGGCCTGAAGACCAGGATCAAGCAGCTCGCCGACCACCACGAGGAACGCTGCCGGCTGATCGCCGAAGCCTGCCGCGAGGTGCCGCAGACCTCCAAGGAACTGGTGCCGGTCGTATTCCACAAGCACGTGCTGGACGAGCACCAGATGGGCTTTGCCGCCGGCGAACTGGTCGCCCATGTCAACTACATGCTGGTCGAGGGCCGGCTGACTGCCGAGACCGGCGGCGACGGCATGCTGCGCTTCAGGACGACCTGAGCAGCAGCCCTTCTCGCCGATTGGATCCGAATTCGACCCGGAACGCGCCGGACTAGGGCAATTTGCCCAACCGCGACGCATGCCCAGATGTGAGCCAATGCATAGACATTAGAGCTGGAAAAGCTCTAAGAAGAACGATCTATGCCGGTCAGGTTCCGCTGTTGGGTTTGCCGATGGATTACAACCAGTTCTTCAAGTCCGCCCTCAATCGCCTCCATGACGAGAGGCGCTACCGCGTGTTCGCCGACCTCGAGCGCATCGCGGGCCGCTTCCCGCACGCCACCTGGCATTCGCCCAAGGGCCAGCGCAATGTCGTGATCTGGTGCTCCAACGACTATCTCGGCATGGGCCAGCACCCGAAGGTGGTCGGCGCCATGGTCGAGACCGCGACCCGGGTCGGCACCGGCGCCGGCGGCACCCGCAACATCGCAGGCACCCATCATCCGCTGGTGCAGCTCGAGGCGGAACTTGCCGATCTCCACGGCAAGGAAGCCTCGCTGCTGTTCACCTCGGGCTACGTCTCGAACCAGACCGGCATCTCGACGCTCGCCAAGCTGATTCCGAACTGCCTGATCCTGTCGGACGCGTTGAACCACAATTCGATGATCGAGGGCGTCCGCCAGGCCGGCTGCGAGCGCCAGATCTTCCGCCATAACGACACAGCCCATCTCGAAGAGCTCCTGATCGCCGTCGGCCCCGACCGGCCGAAGCTGATCGTCTGCGAGAGCCTCTATTCGATGGATGGCGACGTCGCGCCGCTCGGCAAGATCTGCGATCTGGCCGAGACATACGGCGCCATGACCTATGTCGACGAGGTCCATGCGGTCGGCATGTACGGCCCGCGCGGCGGCGGCATCGCCGAGCGCGACGGCGTGATGCACCGGATCGATATCCTCGAGGGCACGCTGGCGAAGGCGTTCGGCTGCCTCGGCGGCTATATCGCCGGCAAGGCCTCGGTCATCGACGCCGTGCGCTCCTATGCGCCGGGTTTCATCTTCACGACAGCGCTGCCGCCGGCGATCTGTTCGGCCGCGACCGCCGCGATCCGGCACCTGAAGGCCTCGAGCTGGGAGCGCGAACGCCACCAGGACCGCGCCGCCCGCACCAAGGCGATCCTGACCGCCGCCGGCCTGCCCGTGATGTCGAGCGACACCCATATCGTGCCGCTGTTCGTCGGCGATCCCGAGAAGTGCAAGCGCGCCTCCGACCTCCTGCTCGAGGAGCACGGCATCTACATCCAGCCGATCAACTATCCGACGGTCGCCAAGGGCACCGAGCGGCTGCGCATCACGCCCTCGCCCTACCACGAGGACGGCCTGATCGACGCGCTGGCGGAAGCCCTGCTGCAGGTCTGGGACCAGCTCGGCCTGCCCCTGACCAAGAAGCCGCTGGCCGCCGAGTAACCCTATCCTGTTCTGACCCGAAATAGGGGCCGGCCGTGCGATGCGCGGCCGGCCCATTCCGTTTATACTCCCGCACCCGGCCGCTTTATTAGGGCATGATCTTTTCGGAAAACCGCTTCCGGATCATGCTCCCCGGCCGGGTAGGGAGATGAGCAGCGATGCTGCACGACTGGGGCGTGATCGCCACGGCGTTCGCCTACATCGGATTGTTGTTCTTCATCGCGAGCCGCGGCGATCGGATTCCGCCGGGCGAGCGCAGTCGTGCCAGCCAGTGGATCTACCCGCTGTCGCTCGCGATCTACTGCACCTCCTGGACCTTCTTCGGCTCGGTCGGCTTCGCCACCCGCACCAGCGTCGACTTCCTCGCGATCTATGTCGGCCCGATCGTGATGGTGGGGTTCTGCACGCCGCTGCTGCGCCGCGTGATCGCGCTCGCCAAGTCCCAGAACATCACTTCGATCGCCGATTTCATCGCCGCGCGCTACGGCAAGAGCCAGGCGGTCGCCGCGACGGTAGCGCTGATCGCGATCATCGGCTCGGTGCCCTACATCGCGCTGCAACTGAAGGCGATGGCATCGTCGCTGGAGACGATCCTGAGCGAGGACCAGGCGTTCTCGAAAATACCGATCATCGGCGACATCGCGCTGATGGTGACGCTGGCGATGGCGGTGTTCGCGGTGCTGTTCGGCACCCGCCACAGCGACGCGACCGAGCACCAGCACGGCATGATCCTGGCGATCGCGACCGAATCCATCGTCAAGCTGGTCGCCTTCATCGCCGCCGGCGCCTTCGTCACCTTCTGGATGTTCTCGCCAGTCGAGCTCTACGAGCGCGCACTGAAGACGCCGGAGGCGGTGCGCGCGATCGAATATGTGCCGTCGATCGGCAACTTCCTGATCATGACGCTGCTGTCGTTCTGCGCGATCATGCTGCTGCCGCGCCAGTTCCACGTCAGCGTGGTGGAGAACTCGACCAGCGCCGATGTCGGCCGTGCGCGCTGGCTGTTCCCGCTCTACCTCGTCGTCATCAATCTGTTCGTGATTCCGATCGCGATCGCCGGCCTCATCATCTTTCCGTTCGGCGCGGTCGATGCCGACATGTTCGTGCTGGCACTGCCGATGGAAGGCAATTCGCAGCTGCTCAGCCTCGCCGTGTTCGTCGGCGGCCTGTCGGCGGCGACCGCGATGGTGATCGTCGAATGCGTCGCGCTGTCGATCATGGTGTCCAACGACATCGTGCTGCCGCTGGTCTTGCCGCGCAGCGACAGTGCCCGCGTCGGGCAGAAGGATTTCGGCGACTTCCTCCTGAAGGCGCGCCGCTTCTCGATCTTCGCCATCATGGTGATGGCCTATTTCTACTACCGCGCGCTGGGCAACACCCAGTTGGTCGCGATCGGCCTGTTGTCGTTTGCCGCGATCGCCCAGCTGGCGCCGGCGTTCTTCGGCGGCCTGTTCTGGCGTCGCGCCACCGCACGCGGCGCCATGGCGGGCATGCTGGTCGGCTTCGCGGTGTGGCTCTACACGCTGTTCATCCCGAGCTTCCTGGAAAACTCGACCGCCGGCCTGATGCTGTTGCAGCACGGGCCGTTCGGGATCGAGGCGCTGCGGCCGCAGGCGCTGCTTGGCGCCGATCTGCAGCCGCTGGTGCACGGCGTGCTGTGGAGCCTTTCGCTCAACATCCTGACCTACGTCCTGTTCTCGCTGGCGCGCGCGCCGTCATCGATCGAACTGTTGCAGGCCGATGTGTTCGTGCCGAACGAGCTCGCCCCGATCGCACCGAGCTTCCGGCGCTGGCGCACCACCGTGACGGTCCAGGACATCCAGAGCACGGTGACGCAGTATCTCGGCCCCGACCGCGCCCGCGAAGCCTTCGTTGCGTTTGCCGCCGATCGCAACATCGCACTCGATCTGTCGGCGCCGGCCGATTTCGAGCTGCTGCAGCATGCCGAGCGCCTGATCGCCTCGTCGATCGGGGCGGCGTCGTCGCGGCTCGTGATGTCGCTGCTGCTGCAGCGACGCACCGTGTCGGCCAAGGCCGCGCTAAAACTGCTCGACGACTCCCACGCCGCGCTGCATTTCAACCGCGAGATCCTGCAGACCGCGCTCAACCATGTGCGCCAGGGCATCGCGGTGTTCGACCCCGACCTGCAGCTGATCTGCTCCAACCGCCAGTTCTCCGAGCTGCTGAGCCTGCCGCCGCATCTGGTCCAGCTCGGCATTCCTCTGCCCGAGATCCTGGAATTCATGGGCGCGGTCAGTCCGCCGCCGGCCGGCGACGGCGACAATCTGCTGCAGCTCCGCCTGCGCGCCTACACCACCGAGGGCGAGCCCTATCTGGAACGCTTCACCGACCGCCATTTGGTGATCGAGGTGCGCACCAACCGGATGCCGGGCGGCGGCCTCGTCATCACCTTTTCCGACGTCACCCCGAGCTTCGAGGCCGCCGAGGCGCTGGAGCGCGCCAATGCGACGCTGGAAAAGCGGGTGCGCGACCGCACCGAGGAGCTGACGCGTCTGAACTCGGAGCTCGCGCTCGCCAAGGGCCTCGCGGAAGACGCCAACGCCTCCAAGACCCGCTTCCTGGCCGCCGCCAGCCACGACATCCTGCAGCCGCTCAATGCTGCGCGGCTCTATGTCACGAGCCTGGTCGAGCGCCAGAGCGGCGGCGAGGATTCCCGCCTGGTCGAGAACATCGACGATTCGCTGGAGGCGATCGAGGACATCCTGGGCGCGCTGCTCGATATCTCCAGGCTCGATGCCGGCGCCATGACGCCGTCGATCACGAGCTTCCGGATAGCCGATTTGATGCGATCGCTGGAGATCGAGTTCATGCCGATCGCCCGCGACAAGGGCCTCGATCTGCGCTTCGTGTCGTGCTCGCTGGCGGCCGAATCCGACCGCTCGCTGCTGCGCCGGCTGTTGCAGAACTTCATCTCCAACGCGATCAAATACACCCCGCGAGGGCGCGTGCTGATCGGCTGCCGCCGCCGCGGCGACAGCCTCCAGATCAGCGTCTTCGACACCGGCGTCGGCATCCCCGTGCAGAAGCGCGGCGAGATCTTCAAGGAGTTTCATCGGCTCGAGCAGGGCGCCCGGATCGCGCGCGGCCTCGGCCTTGGGCTGTCGATCGTCGAGCGGCTGGCGCGCGTGCTCAACCACCGCATCGCGATCTCGGCCAATCTCAGCGGCGGTTCGGCATTCTCGGTCACGGTGCCGGTCGCGACCGCGGTCAACCACACCGCGGCCGTCACGACCGCCACGCCGCTGTCGAAGACGCCGATGAGCGGCGCGCTGATCGTCTGCATCGAGAACGATCCGGCCATCCTCGACGGCATGAAGACGCTCTTGACCGCCTGGGACGCCGAGGTGATCGCGGTGACCGATCCCGACGCTGCGCTCAGTGCGATCGAGGCAGCCGGCGGCCGCGTCACCGGTGTGCTGGTCGACTACCATCTCGACCGCGGCAACGGCATCGCCGCGATCCGCGAGATTCGCCGCCGCTTCGGCGACAACATCCCCGCGATTCTGATCACCGCCGACCGCAGCCCCGCCGTCCGCGGCGCCGCCCGCGAGGAGAACATCGCGGTGCTGAACAAGCCGGTGAAACCGGCTTCGCTCCGCGCACTGCTCGGACAATGGCGGACGCAGCAGATGGTGGCGGCGGAGTAGCGGCGGTCACGCGCGCGCGCGATCCTCATCCCGTCATCCTGAGGTGGCCGCTTCTTCAGCGGCCCTCGAAGGATCGACGGCCACCAGCCGGGCCGTGCATCCTTCGAGGCTCGCCGAAGAGGCGAGCACCTCAGGATGACGGTGTGAAGTTTGATCGGATAGTGGCTACGTCGACGGCGTGCCCTGGCGCCATTGGCCGCCGGCGATCTTGGCGGCGGCGATCACGGCTTGGGTGCGGCTTTCGACGCCGAGCTTCTGCAGGATCGCCGAGACATGGGCCTTGATGGTCGCTTCGGAGACGCCGAGCTCGTAGGCGATCTGCTTGTTGAGCAGCCCCTCCGACAGCATCATCAGCACCCGCACCTGCTGCGGGGTCAGCGTCACCAGGCGATCGCGGAGCCGCGTCATCTCGGGATCGCCGGCGGCAGAGAGATCGGTGTCCGGCGGAACCCAGACGTCACCCTCCATCACTTTCATGATGGCATCGCGCAACGTCTCGACGCCGAAGCGCTTTGGGATGAAACCGGAGGCACCGAAATCGAGCGAGCGGCGGATGGTTCCGATGTCGTCACTGGCGGAGACGATGACGACGGGGATCGCGGGATATTGAGCGCGCAGATAGATCAGGCCGGAGAAGCCGCTGATCCCCGGCATCGAGAGGTCGAGCAGGATCAGGTCGACCTCGGAGTCGCGCTCCAGCAGCGCGGTGAGATCCTCGAACGATCCGGCCTCGCTGATCGTGGCCGAACTCACCACGCTTCCCACCGCCTGCCGCAACGCATCGCGGAACAGCGGATGGTCGTCGGCGATGACAAGATGAGTATGGACAGCAGCAGTCATCTCAGTTCCACAAGCGGGTTTTGCAGAAACCGCGCGGTTTGGTTGTCGCCCGCGCGGAAGGATCACGCAAGCGCTCGCTAATGCCAGATGCCAACGCGGTTAACTCACACGCCTTGTGCGCCGCAACAGGCGCTAGCGGAAACGCCGCATCCTCCGCGGCTTCCTGACGTTAAGCTGCCTCCGTGCAAAAGCCAAAAGTCTTATTGGGGCGCATTTCACCGGGATGTTACCTTTGGCCGTAAGACCAGAGTCGATCCGGCCCGTTCGGGGAGGCTTTTGGGGCGCGAGGAAACACGTTCGGGGAGCGAAACACGATGACGATGGCTGCAGCCGCGGGCGGAAGCGTCCGCACAGGTGGAATGACCGCCGAGGAGAGAAAGGTCATTTTCGCCTCCTCACTCGGTACGGTTTTCGAGTGGTACGACTTCTACATCTACGGCACTCTCGGCGCGTTCCTCGCCAAATACTTCTTCTCGAACGTGCCGCCGAATGTCGGCTTCATCTTCGCGTTGCTGGCGTTCGCCGCGGGCTTTGCGGTGCGCCCGTTCGGCGCGCTGATCTTCGGGCGGCTCGGCGACATGATCGGCCGCAAATACACCTTCCTCGTCACCATGACGCTGATGGGCATCGGCACCTTCTTCATCGGCCTGCTGCCCGGCTATGACACCTGGGGTATCGCTGCTCCGGTCGTCCTCATCCTGCTTCGCCTCATTCAGGGCCTCGCGCTCGGCGGCGAGTATGGTGGTGCGGCCACTTACGTTGCCGAACACGCGCCTCCCGGCAAGCGTGGCTACTACACATCCTGGATCCAGACCACGGCGACCCTCGGTCTGTTCCTCGCGTTGCTGCTGATCCTCGGCATCCGCTCGTGGATGGGCGAAGCGTCATTCGGCGATTGGGGCTGGCGCATTCCGTTCCTGCTCTCCGGCGTCCTCCTGGTCGTGTCGATCTGGATCCGGTTGAGCCTGAACGAGTCGCCGGTGTTCCAGAAAATGAAGGAGGAAGGCAAGACCTCGAAGCGGCCGCTGGGCGAGGCGTTCGCCGAATGGTCCAACGCCAAGATTGCGATCCTGGCACTGTTCGGCGCCACCGCCGGCGAAGCCGTGGTGTGGTATGGCGGGCAGTTCTATGCGCTGTTCTTCCTGACCCAGACCATCAAGGTACCTGGCGTTCCCGCGCAAATCATGATCGTGGTCGCATTGGCGCTGGGCACGCCGGGCTTTGTCCTGTTCGGCTGGCTCTCCGACAAGATCGGCCGCAAGCCGATCATCCTGGCCGGCTTCCTGCTCGCGGCCCTGACCTACTTCCCGATCTTCAAGGGGATCACCCACTTCGCCAACCCGAAGCTCGAGCAGGCGCTCGCGTCCGCGCCGGTGACGGTCGTCGCCGACCCGAACGAATGCTCGTTCCAGTTCAAGGCGACCGGTACGGAAAAGTTCACGACGAGCTGCGACGTCGCCAAATCGGCGCTGGTCAACCTGTCGGTGAATTATAACAATGAGGTCGCTCCGGCCGGCACCAAGGCAAAGGTAAAGATCGGCGACCAGACGCTGGCGGCGGATAGCCCCGACTTCGCCAAGTCGTTGCCGGCTGCAATCAAGGCGCACGGCTATCCGGCCTCGGCCGATCCGAACGAGATCAACTACGTGATGACCACGGTCCTGCTGTGGCTCCTCGTGGTCTACGTGACCTTGGTCTACGCGCCGATCGCCGCCTGGCTTGTCGAGCTGTTCCCGAGCCGCATCCGCTACACCGGCATGTCGCTGCCGTACCACATCGGCAACGGCTGGTTCGGCGGCTTCCTGCCAGCGACCGCGTTCGCGATCGCAGCCGCGACCGGTAATATCTATTCCGGTCTCTGGTACCCGGTCGTCATCGCCCTGATGAGCCTGGTGATCGGCTTCCTGTTCCTGCCCGAGACCAAGGACGTCGATATCACCAAGACCTGATCCGTCGACATCACGATCCAATTGCATCGGCCGCGGAGCGATCCGCGGCCGATTTCATTTGATGGCGCCGATGAATTGTAGCACGACCTCGCGCCGGTGCGGCCGGGCACGGTGCTCGATCAGGTAGATGCCCTGCCAGGTGCCGAGCGCCATTTCTCCTTCAAGCACGGGAATCTGCAGCGAGGTCGACGTCAGCATGGTCTTGATATGCGCCGGCATGTCGTCGGGGCCCTCGGTGTCGTGACGCCAGCCGGCATCCTCCGGCGCGGCGCGGTCAAGCGCCGTCATCAGGTCAACCAGCACCGTGGGGTCGGCATTCTCCTGGATGGTCAGCGAGGCCGAGGTGTGACGTATGAACAGCGTCACCGCGCCTTCCACCGCGCGCGCCTCGCGCAGGAATTTGGCGACCTCGCGCGTGATGTCGGTGAAGCCCGCACCCGACGTCTCGACGGCGAGATGCGACGAGACGATGCTGGTCGCGGCGATTGAGGACGACGTCGAGCGGGTGACGGTTTTCGATGAGTTCATCCGTAATCTCTCATGATGTCGTCCCGGCGATGTGGGCAGCGCTGGATCAGATCTTGCCGCCATTGACGTCGCGCTGAACCCGGTTGGCCATCTCGATCAGCCGCCGCCAGGCACCTTCCAGAAACGACATCATGCGGTCCATGTCGCGGTCGCTCGGCAGCGGGATCTCGATCTTGCGCTCGCCCTCGGCTGTCTTCGGCTCCGGCTTCTTCAGCTGGTCGGATTTCGGCAATGCCTCGTCGGTCTTCGGCGTCGTGGCATCGCGTGCTGCCAGCGTCGCCTTCAGTTTGTCGTTGTCGGCCTGCAAGCGCCCGATCTCGGCATCAAGCGCGGCGCGTTCGTCGGGCACCGTGTAGCAGGCCCATCCGGAGCTGGAATTGCTGCAGGTCGACACCGCGCCGGTGCGCGTGTCGAGCCGCAGGAAGCCCTCGCCCGCAGGCGACAGCGTGTAGCGGCCGTTCTCGGTGTCGGGCGCCGGCTGCGCCATCGCCGCACCACCGGCAAGAATCGCAGCGGCAATCGCTATGGAGAGTTTCGAGGGCAACGTCGCTGTCGGCATGGCTCGCTCCGCCTCAACCAGATCCTGCCCCTGAGTACCAGACCTATAGGGCGCGCCGCTCGATTTCAACGCGTCAGCCAGTCGCCGCAACGTGTGCCAGCGCCGGCCAAGGAGCCTCAAGACGCAGACATTTGCATTGATATCGTAACGGCTTACGAGTTTACCAAGATCCCGCTGCCACGACTGGCCGGCATCCCGAAGCGCCGATGCGGAGACGCTGTCCGGCAGTCCCGGCAGTGCAGCGAAGCCGCCACAATCGTGCAGCCATGCGTGCAACCGGTTTGCACTGCGAACGCTGCGTCACTCTGACCTTGAACAACTCCGAATAAATGCAATTGAATCAAAGCAATAGCTGGTGAAGACGCAATCTTGACTTGATTGGACGCGGTCAGTATGGTCCGCGCGGCTTTGACGGGGACGAGCGCAATTTCCATCATCCGCGGCATCGGTTAGTGTTTGCAGCATGGCTGAGAACACCAACCACGGCGCAGGTGGACATCGCGATCCATCGTCCCCTGACGAAGCTGCGCTTTCCGCAAGGCTCGGAAGTCTCGATCATCGGCTGTCTGAAATTCGCGACAGCCGGAGAAGCAAGACTGATCAATCCGGTACTGAAAGCGGGGACAGTGCGGCCAGGGCTTCGGCAATGGCGCTCGGTTTTCGTCTTTCCTCGGAACTGATCGCGGGCGTTGTCGTCGGGGCGGCGCTTGGCTGGGGGGTCGACCGTTTGCTGTCGACATCGCCATTCGGCTTCATCGTGTTAACGCTGCTCGGCTTCGTCGCCGGCGTGGTCAACGTGGTGAGGTCTGCGGGCGTGGCCTCGGGCAAGCGTTGAGCGCTGGCGGGAAGTCATGACATTTGCAATTCGATTACCGGCAGAACGGCCGGTGGACCAAGAGCCGCGCGGATGAAAATCGACCCGATCCATCAGTTCAACATCGAGCCCCTGTTCACGCTCGGCCATATCGGCAACCACACGATCGCGTTCACCAATTCGTCGCTCTACATGCTGATCGCAGTGCTGTTGATCGCGCTGTTGATGCTGGCGAGCGGCCGTGAGCTGGTTCCTGGACGGCTGCAATCGGTCGCCGAGATCTCCTACGAGTTCGTCGCCTCGACGATTCGCAGCACGGCCGGCTCGGAAGGCATGAAGTTCTTCCCGCTGATCTTCTCGATCTTCATGTTCCTCTGCGTCTCGAACCTGGTCGGCGTCGTCCCCTACACCTTCACGATCTCAAGCCATCTGATCGTCACCGCAGCCTTGGCGCTACTGGTGTTCTTCACCGTCCTGATCTACGGCCTCTACAAGAACGGGCTGAAATTCTTCAAGATCTTCGTCCCCTCCGGCGTTCCGATCTACATCCTGCCGCTGGTCATGTTCATCGAGGTGTTGTCGTTCTTCCTGCGCCCGGTCTCGCACAGCGTGCGTCTGTTCGCCAACATGCTGGCGGGCCACATCGCGCTGAAGGTATTCGCGGGCTTCGTCGCGATGCTCGGCTTCTCGCTGGGCGCGCTCGGCTGGGTCGGCGGTGTGCTGCCGCTCGCGCTCACGATTGCGCTGTACGCCCTCGAACTGCTGGTCGCGTTCCTGCAGGCCTACGTGTTCGCGATCCTGACCTGCATCTACCTCAACGACGCCATTCATCCGGGACACTAAGCGGTCCGGGGAATCTCCACCCACCAATCCGTCTATCTTTCTCAAGGAGCTACATATGGAACCGGCAGCAGCAAAACTTATCGGCGCGGGCATCGCGTGCATCGGCATGGGCGGTGCGGGCGTCGGCGTCGGCATCATCTTCGGCAACTACCTCGCCGCTGCGGTGCGTAACCCGTCGGCCGCGCAGGGCCAGTTCGGCAACCTGATCTTCGGCTTCGCGGTGACCGAAGCGCTCGGCATCTTCTCGCTGCTGATCGCGCTGCTGCTGCTGTTCGTTCCGCTCTGATCCGAGCGGCAACCCGGTTCCGCTCTGGCGGTAACCCGGTTCCGCCCTGCGGTAACCCGTCGCGTCGCCCAAAGGTCGTCCCAAGGGCGGCGCGTTTGACAGCAACAGGAGAACACCATGGCTGAAAGTCATGGCGAGGCAAAAGGCCACGACGCCGGTGCCCACACCGAGGCCGATGGCGGACATCACGGCGGAGCCTTTCCACCGTTCGATTCCTCCAATTTCGCCTCGCAATTGGTGTCGCTGGCGATCGCGTTCGTCGCGCTCTACCTGATCGTGTCGAAGATCGCGCTGCCGCGCGTCGGTGGCACCATCGACGCACGACAGAACAAGATCGAAGGCGACCTGGCCGAAGCGCAGAAGCTGAAGGACGAGTCCGACGCGGCGCTGAAGGCCTATGAGACCGAACTGGCCAATGCACGCGCCAACGCGCAGGCGATCGGCAACGAGACCCGCGAGAAGCTGAACGCGGCCTCGGAAGCCGAGCGCAAGGCGCTGGAGGACAAGCTGGCCGTGAAGCTCGCCGACGCCGAGAAGCAGATCGCAACGACCCGGACCAGCGCCATGAGCAACGTCCGCGGCATCGCGGCGGATGCCGCCGGCGCCATCGTCCAGCAGCTCGCCGGCGTGACGCCGGATGCGGCTGCGGTGAACAGCGCCGTCGACGCTTCGCTGAAGGGATAGTCGGATGCTTTACGAACCGGAAACCTGGGTTGCGGTTGCCTTCGTCGTTCTGATGATCGTGTTCGCCTATCTCGGCGTCCATCGCACGCTGTTGACCGCGCTCGATCATCGCGCCGAACGCATCAAGGCCGAACTGGACGATGCCCGCCGCCTGAAGGACGAGGCCAACAAACTGCTCGGCGAGTACAAGGCCCGCCGTGCCAGCGCCGAGCGCGAGGCCCAGGACATCATCGCGAGCGCCAAGGCGGAAGCCGAGCGGATCGCGGCCGAGGCCAAGACCAAGATGGAGGATTTTGTCGCGCGGCGGACCAAGACCGCCGAGAGCAAGATCGCCCTCGCCGAGGCCCAGGCTGTCGCCGACGTCCGTGCCGCCGCGGCCAATGCCGCGGTCGCCGCCGCATCGACCATCCTGTCGCAGTCGGTCAAAGGCCCGGTCGCCGACGACCTCGTCGGCAAGGGCATCGCCGAGGTTCGCTCGAAGCTGAACTGAGGCAAATCCAACCAAAGCAAAAGGCCGGCGCGAGACGATCGCGCCGGCCTTTTGTTTGTCGAGGCGGCCGCGATACGGCGCTATTTCTTCTTGTGGGGCGCGCGCGGCTTCGGCTCGGGCTTCAGGGCCTGCGGGTCGAAGCCGACATAGAACACGTAGTCGTCGTTCTCCGCTGCCGACGGCGCCGGATAGGCGACGTCCTCGGCGACCAGGCTGAACGGCACGCTGCCGCTCTCGTCGACCTGGACCGCGGTCGTGTAGGCCTTGGTCATGATGGTCTTCTCGCCGACGCCGCCGCGCACCACGGCGACGCGCAACGGCACCTCGATGGTCGGCGGGGCGCCTGCCGGCCCCACGATCACCCGGCCCTGGATGCCGATCTTGGCGACGATCTGGCCGCTGTTCAGGCTGCATTGCCGCGCCATCTTGGTGATCGAGGCCAGGAACTTGATGTCGTTGCCGACCGCGTCCTTGCCGGGGTTGGCCACGGCATAGGTCGAGGCGCCGGCGCGCACCTGCACCGGCGGACAGGTCAGTTCGGCGGCACTGTCATCGAGCTGGGCCGGCGCCCTCGGCGCGGCCGCTTTGTCGGAATCCGAGGAGCCGCCGCCGAACAGGCTCTTGAAGCGGTCGCTCAACGACTGCGCGGACGCCGCGGACGCCCATAATCCGCAGCCGAGCCCGATCGACACCACAGCCGCAACCGCAAGCCTGCTCACGCCTCTGTCGCCCATCTCTTTTTCAGTAGCCTCCGGTTCCCAATTCAGCGGGCGAAATAACAGGGTAATGGCGGCGAAGCCAAGGCACTTCGGATGCGCAGGGGTCAGCCAAAAGGCGTACCATCAGCCGCGAAAATCCTCATGCAGCAGGCCGAACAACAGATGGTCCTGCCAGATCCCGTTGATGCAGAGATAGCGCCGCGCCAGCCCTTCCCGGGTGAAGCCGCATTTCTCCAGCACCCGGATCGACGGCCCATTGGAGGGGATGCAGGCGGCCTCGATGCGATGCAGATTGAGCTCGCCGAACAGCGACGGCAGCAGCACCCGCAGCGCCGTGGTCATGTAGCCGCGATGCGCATGGGGCTGGCCGACCCAGTAACCGATGGTGCCGGCCTGCACGATGCCGCGGCGGACATTGGCGAGCGTGATGCCGCCGATCATCACCCCATCCGATTCGCGGAAGACGATGAACGGATAGGAGCGGTCGGCCCCGATGTCCTCCGCGTAGCGCCGCAGCCGGCGGCGGAAGCCGGAGCGGGTCAGGTCGTCCGACGGCCAGATCGGCTCCCAGGGCGTGAGATAGGCGCGGCTGGATTCGCGCAGCTGCGCCCATTGCGGAAAGTCCGACATCGTCGGTGCGCGCAGCAACAGCCCGTGACCGCGCGGCATCAAGGCAGCCGGTCCGCTGGATGGCAAACGAAACAGGGCCATGGCCCACTACTCCCCCGCGACTTCCCCCTCGCCCCGCCCTTGCGGGGAGAGGGTTGGGGTGAGGGGTTTCTCCGCAAAGCAGACTCGCGGAGAGTCCCTCACCCGGATTGCTCCGCAATCCGACCTCTCCCCGCAGGCGGGGAGAGGTGAACTTCAATGCAGCAGCGTCTTTGCCTTCGACTTGGTCAATCCTTCCGCAAAAGCCACCGCCGTGTCCAGACCCCTGCCGCTGCCGAGCGCGACGACGGCGGGCCGGCTGCGCGACAACAGCGCACGGGCGGCATTGCGGCTCGATTCGACGCTGACAGCATCGATCCGCGCCACCAGCTCGTCGACCGTCTGCGGCCGGCCATAAGCTAGCACGTGCCGTGCCAATTGCTCGGCCCGGGCCGAGCAGCTTTCCAGCGCCATCAGCAGGCCGGCCTTCATCTGCGCCTTGGCGCGGGCGATCTCGGCCTCGGTCAGGGTTTCCACCGCGTCGTTGATGACGTCGACGATGACTTCCATCATTTCCGGCGCATCGGCGGGATCGGTCCCGGTGTAGAGCCCGAAGAACCCGGTGTCGCTGTAGGGCGCGTGGAACGAGTAGATCGAGTAGCACAGCCCGCGCTTCTCGCGGACCTCCTGGAACAGCCGCGAGGACATCCCGCCGCCGAGGATGTTGGTGAAGACCTGCAGCGAGAACAGCGACAGATCGGCCTGCGGCACGCCCTCGAGCGCCAGCGTCAGATGCGCCTGCTCCAGATCGCGATGCACCACGCGGGAGCCGCCCTTGCCGAACATCGCGGTTTGCGGCTTCGGCGCCGGCGTGGCGTCGAAGCTGGCAAACCTTTGCGTCACGTCCTCGACGATGCGCGTGTGGTCGACGGCGCCGGCGGCGGCCACCACCATGTCGGGCGCGCGGTAGTGCGTCGAGAGGTAGCCGCGCAGCATGTCGCGGTCGAAACTCTTCAGCGTCTTGGCGGTGCCGAGCAGCGAGCGGCCCATCGGCTGGTCCGGATAGCAGAGCTCGTTGAGATGCTCGAACACGACATCGTCGGGGGTGTCCTGCGCGGCACCGATCTCCTGCACGATCACGCTCTTCTCGCGCTCGAGTTCATCGGGCACGAAGGACGGGTTGGCGAGGATGTCGGAGAGCACGTCGAGCGCCAGCGGCACGTCGGCCTTCATCACCCGCGCATAATAGGCCGTGGTCTCGGTCGAGGTGCCGGCGTTGAGGTCACCGCCGACCGCCTCGATCTCCTCGACGATCTCGCGCGAGGAACGCCGCGTGGTGCCCTTGAACGCCATGTGCTCGAGCAGATGCGAGATGCCGTGCTCGTTGGGCTTCTCGTCGCGGCCGCCGACCCCGGCCCAGACGCCGAGCGCGGCGGTCTCCAGATGCGGCATGCTGTCGGTGACGATGGTGAGCCCGCTCGGAAGTTTGGTGATCTCGACGCTCATCCGATGGCTCCCTGCTTGGCGGCGCGGCTGACCGACAGCACGAAGCGCTCGATCTCGGCGGAATCGTTCTTCGTCACAGTCATATGTTCGGACTTGCTCATCAGGCCACCGAGCCAGGCCGGCAGTTGCGGGCGCACCCCGCAGGCGGCTTCGACCGCGTCGGGGAATTTCGCCGGATGCGCGGTCGACAGCACGATGTTGGGGATCTTGGTCTCCGCGGTGTCGCGGTCGGCGACCGCGAGCGCCACGGCCGTGTGCGGGTCGACCAGATCGCCGGCCTCGCGCCAGGCGGCGCGGATCGCAGCCGCGGTCTCGGTCTCGTCGGCACGGCCGGCGTCGAAATCCTTGCGCACGGCGGCGAGCGTCGCGTCCGGCAGCACGAAGCGGCCCGATTGCTTGAGCGAATCCATCAGCCGGCGGACCTGCGCGGCGTCGCGGCCGCTCGCCTCGAACAGCAGCCGCTCGAAATTCGAGGACACCTGGATGTCCATCGAGGGCGACGTCGTGGCATGGACTTCGCGGACCTCGTAGATGCCGGTCTTCAGCGTCCGCGCCAGGATGTCGTTGACATTGGCGGCGATGCGCAGCGAACGGATCGGCAGGCCCATGCGCTTGGCGACATAGCCCGCGAAGATATCGCCGAAATTGCCCGTCGGTACGGTGAAGTCGACCTTGCGCGAGGGCGAGCCGAGCGCGACCGCCGAGGTGAAGTAGTAGACCACCTGCGCCACGATGCGCGCCCAGTTGATCGAGTTGACGCCCGACAACGCGACGCTGTCGCGGAAGCGATGGTTGTTGAACATCGCCTTCACCAGCGCCTGGCAATCGTCGAACGTACCTTCGACCGCGAGCGCGTGGACATTGGCGGCGCCCGTCGTCGTCATCATGCGCCGCTGCACCTCGGAGATGCGGCCGTTCGGGAACAGCACCACGAGATCGACATTGTCGAGCCCCGCGAAGGCCTCGACCGCAGCGCCGCCGGTGTCGCCGGAGGTCGCGACCACGATGGTGGTGCGCTCGGCGCGCTTGGCGAGCACGTGATCCATCAGCCGCGAGATCAGCTGCATCGCGACGTCCTTGAACGCCAGGGTCGGGCCATGGAACAGCTCGAGCAAGAACTGGTTCGGCCCGATCTGGTCGAGCGGCACCACGGCGGGATGGCGGAACGTGGCATAGGCCTCGTTGGCCATGCGGCCGAGCTCGGCATCCGAGATCTCGCCGGCAACGAACGGGCGGATGATCTCGACCGCGACCTCCCAGTAGGGCCGGCCGAACAAGGAGGCGATGGTCTCCGCCGACAATTGCGGCCAGGTCTCGGGCACGTAGAGCCCGCCGTCGCGGGCGAGCCCGGTCAGCATCACGTCGCAGAAGCCGAGGCTCGGGGCTTCGCCCCTGGTCGAAATATACCGCGTCAAACCGCCCTCCAAAGGCTCCGATCCGAAACCTTAAGCCTTTGATATCGTGGATTTATCATGCGCGCCGGCCGCGCACCGAACGGCCACCATAGAAGATCGGGCCGGCAAAGGGTAGCCCGAAGCATGCGTCCCGCGGTCGCTTGAAATGGCGTGCTTCAACGAAGGTGGTGTCATCACCAGCGCATGCGGCATGCGGGTGATCCAGTATTCCAGACGCGGCGGTGCTTGAGCCGATGGGCCGCGTCGTACCGGGTCGCCCGGTCGGAAGCTCACTCTCGCGAGGGCTTGACCCAGCGTTGTACTGCCGCTGCGGTATCGGCCGGGTTGGTGTTGAAGCAGATGCACGCATCGGGAGCCAGGCGATGCACCAGATTGAGGATCTTTTCGAACAGCAGCAGCCGCTCCGGCGACTCGCGCAGGCCGGCACCGATCACGACGCAATCGTAACGCCTCGCGTTGAGCGCCGTAGCCGTCACGGCTTCCGCGGTGTCGCCGAGATCGGTGAGGCAGCTGTCGGCGTCATAGCCGAGCGTGCGCAGCCCCTCGATTTGCGCGTCGATGTAGCTGCGCACCAGTTCGGGCGTGAATTGCGGGAACGCGGAGAGATTGACGACGGCCGGATCAAGGCCGATCGCCAGCACAGATGGCTTGGTCATGTGATCGCGGCTCCTGGTGCGATGATCGTCGATCGAGCATGGCATCGATTTAAGTCGGAAGCGCGGACGCGAGGCTGCACGGCTCGTGCGCAAGTGTTGCAGTAAGGGACGCACCGGCGTGAGGGTTCTCTCCCCCCTTGCGGGGCCCCGCAAGGGGGGAGGGAGCCTGAGAGGCGTGCTCACCTCACTTCGGCTCGTGCAGCTTTCTCCGCTGCGGCCCCGCGACGTTGCAGCAGATCGCGCTCGCGGGTGTTGCCGGCGAGTGCGGCGGCGGCCTCGAATGCTGCGTGGGCCTCGTCGAAGCGGCTCAGTTTCAGCAGCAGGTCGCCACGCACGCTCGGCAGCAAATGGTAGGACTTCAACGCTGGCTCGTGCGCGAGGCCGTCGACGATGGCGAGCGCCGCCAGCGGCCCGTCGGCCATGCCGACGGCCACCGCACGGTTGAGCTCGATCACCGGCGATTGCACCAGCGCGGCAAGATCGCCATAGAGCGCGGCGATGCGGCGCCAATCGGTCATCGCGGGCGTCTCAGCCTCGGCGTGGCAGGCGACCAGCGCGGCCTGCAATACGTAGAAACCGCCAGCGCCGCCGAGCTCGCGGGCGCGCGCCAACGCGAGCTGCGCGCGGCGGATCTGCAGGCGGTCCCAGCGCGTGCGGTCCTGGTCCATCAGGAGGATCGGCTCGCCCGCCGCATCGGTGCGCGCGGCCATCCGCGAAGCGTTGAACTCCATCAGCGCCAGCAGCCCATGCACTTCCGGCTCGTTCGGCGCGATCGAGGTCAGCACGCGGCCGATGCGCAGCGCCTCGTTGCAAAGCTGCGGCCGCTGCCATTCGTCGCCGCTTGCCGCGGTGTAGCCCTCGTTGAAGATGAGGTAGACGACCTCGAGCACCGAGGCGAGCCGCTCCGACAATTCCTCGCCGCGCGGCGTCTCATAGGCGAGGCCCGACTCCGACAGCGTGCGCTTGGCGCGCACGATGCGCTGGGCGATGGTCGCTTCCGCCTGCAGGAAGGCGCGCGCGATCTCTTCGGTGGTGAGGCCGCAGATCATGCGCAGCGCCAGCGCGGCGCGCGCCTCGCGCGCGAGAAGCGGATGGCAGGCGGTGAAGATCAGCCGCAGCAATTCGTCGCCGATGTCATCGTCGAGCGCGGAATCGAAATCGGGCATGGTCTCCTGCTCCCGCACCAGATCGTGCGCCAGCATGCCGTGCTTCCGCGCGCGCATGCCGGCATGGCGCAGATGATCGAGCGCGCGCCGCTTGGCGGTCGCCATCAGCCAGGCGCCCGGCTTCTCCGGCACGCCGCTGGCAGGCCAGTGTTCGAGCGCTGCGACCAGGGTTTCCTGGGTCAGATCCTCGGCAAGCGGCACGTCGCGCAGCATCCGCGACAGGCTGGTGATCAGCCGCGGTTGCTCGATGCGCCAGACACCGAGGATGGTGCGCCTGACATCGTCCTCGGTCATGCCGGCCACCGGCATGCGAGCGATCCGACCGTCAGTAGTCCATGAAGGGACGAACCTCGCATGACAATTCCCAGTCCGGCATGTGATCGAGATGAAGCTGCATGAACTCGACCGCGCGCGCCACGGCCTCCTCCTTGTCCTTCAGCTCGAAGACCGCGTAGCCGCCGACCACTTCCTTGGCTTCCATGAAGGGGCCATCGGTGACGGTGAGCTTACCGTCCTTGATCCGCACCTCCGCCCCCGCCGTGCGCGGCTTGAGCGCGCCGGTATCGAGCATGCGTCCGGCCGCGACCTCACGCGCGGCGAGTTGCTGGATCGCCTCCCTCAATGGGGGATTGGGCAGCATCGGCTTCTCGGCCACCAGGACGTACATGAAGCGCATCGCAACCTCCTCTTTAACCGCCGCACTGCCGCCCGGCGAAGCCGGCAAAGGCACGGACCTCGCAGGTGCCTTCCCAGCCCGGCATGTGATCCTTGTGCAGCTGCATGAACTCGACCGCCAGCGCCAGCGCCTCCTCCTTGCTGCCGAGCTCGAAGATCGCGTAGCCGCCGACCACTTCCTTGGCCTCGACGAAGGGGCCGTCGACGACGCTGAGCTTGCCATCGACCAGGCGGACCTGCGCGCCGGTCGCGAGCGGCATCAGGCCGGCATTGTCGATCATGCGGCCGGACTTGATCTCGCGGTCGGCGAGCTTGTGCATGGCCTCCAATAGCCCCGGGGTCGGCTGGGCGGGCGGCTGGGGCGAAGTGACGATCGACATAAAGCGCATGAAATTGCTCCTGTTGGCGGCGGACGGCGGCGAAATCGGCCCGCTATGGGAGACGACGATCCATGGCGCGCCGGATCGACAGCGGCGCGGGAATTATTTTCGGACACCATGTTGGCCATCGTAACCCGGATCTGCGTTCTCCTTCCCCCTGAAAGGGGGAAGGTCGGGATGGGGGTCAGCCACGGCGATGCTCTATGCGGAGAGAGCAAATCCCCACCCGCTTTGCTCTGGCGAGCAAAGCGACCTCCCCTTTTCAAGGGGAGGTGAAGAGGCGCGTCCCTTACTGCTCGCGCAACATGATCAGCGGGTCGGCGCTGTCGGGCACGCGGCGCCACTGCGCGTTGTCGTCGGCCTCGAACTGCCAGCTCTCGCCCTTGGCCGACATCAGGATGATCTGGCCGTGATCGAGCCGCCACACGGTCGGATTGAAGGCTGCGACCGCAGGATCGCATTTGCCTTTCAGGAACACCTGGAAATTGTCGTTGCCGGCGTCGGTATTGGTCAGCACTAGGCCGCAGATCGGCTGGCCGTTGCCGCGGACCATCGACCAGTCGCCGATCATCTGGTCCATCGATTTGGCGAGCGAACGCGCCGCGGCGAGGTTCTGCAGGATGTAGACACCCTCATTGGTGCGCAGGCCCTCGAAGATGCCGGTCTCGACCTCGGTGAAATCGATCACGGATTCGCCGGCCGCGCTCTGCAAACGCACGATGTCGCCGAGGCCCTTGATGCTCCAGGCCGCGATGTCCTTGGTGAAGGGCAGCGCCGCCGCACAGGCCGGCTCGAGCTCGAGCTTGAAGCCTTGCGGCGTGGCATCGCTCTTCATCGTGACGACGCAGGTCTTGCTGCGGTCGGTGGTGGCGAGCTCCCACTGCCCGATCATGTCCTGCTGCAACGTCTTGACGTCCTGCGCCGCTGCCGGCGCGAGGCCGGCGAGCAGCACAAGCAACACGACGTTGCAGCGGGACGACGACATCAGCGCGCCTTCACCGGCGTCTCGGCCACCGGCGTCAACGGCGGCTTGCCGGCGAACCAGTGCTTGATGTTGTCGACCACGAGCTGGTCCATCGCGTTGCGCGTCACCACCGAGGCCGAGCCGATATGCGGCAGCAGCACGACGTTCTGCATCGCCTTCATCTCGTCCGGCACGTTGGGCTCGGCCGCGAATACGTCGAGGCCGGCGGCGAGGATGGTGCCGGATTTCAGCGCGGCGACCAGCGCCGGCTCGTCGACCACGGAGCCACGGGCGACATTGATCAGCACGCCGCGGGGTCCGAGCGCCTTCAACACGTCGGCGTTGATCATCTTCGATGTCGAGGCGCCGCCGGGCACGATCACGATCAGCGTATCGACGGCCTTCGCCATCTCGAGCAGGTCGGGATAGTGCTTGTAAGCGACGTCCTTGGACGGGTTGCGCGAGTGATACGACACCGGCACGCGCGAGGCTTCGAGCCTTCGGCCGATCGCCTGGCCGATCCGGCCCATGCCGACGATGCCGATCTTGCGGTCGCGCAGCGAACCGACGCTGAGCGGATAGTTTTGCGTCTGCCACAGGCCGGAGCGCACGTAGCGATCGGCCTTGACGAATTCGCGCAAGGTCGCGATCAAGAGGCCCATCGCGACGTCGGCGACCTCCTCGGTCAGCACGTCGGGCGTGTTGGTCACCACGATATTGTGATCGCGCGCATGGTGGGAATCGATGTGGTCGTAACCGACGCCGAAGCTACCGACGATCTCGAGCTTCGGAAACATCGCCAGCGCGGTCTTGTCGGTCGCCATGGTGTGGTAGGTGACGGCAATGGCGCGGATCCTGGCCTTGGTTTCCGCCGTCAGCCGCTCGAGGTCGCCGCGGCTTTCGGCCTTGTGCAGCACGTATTGATCGGAAAAGCCGTTTTCGAGGATTGGCCTGACAGGTCCATAGATCAACAGATCGATCTTCTCGGAAGACATCGGGGCCATTCAGCTTTCCTTTCCTAGCGCGCTCTCATGCCAGCGCCGCAACAACAGATGCGAAATTAGCGCCAGCAACCCATAGATGACAATCCCGGCCAGCGACAGCAGCAGCAGGGCGGCAAACATGCGTGGAATATTCAGCCGGTAACCGGACTCGGCGATGCGGAAGGCGAGCCCCGAACCGGCGCCGGCGCTGCCCGCCGCGATCTCCGCGACCACGGCGCCGATCAGCGACAGCCCGCCGGCGATGCGCAGGCCGCCCAGGATATAGGGCAGCGCGGCGGGCAGTTTCAGGAACAGCAGCGTCTGCAGCTTCGAAGCGCCATAAAGCTGAAACAATCCGGTGAGGTTGCGATCGACCGAGTTCAGCCCGAGCGTGGTGTTCGACAGCACCGGGAAGAACGCCACGATCCACGCGCAGACGATCACCGCGGTCTGCTGCTGCAGATAGATCAGGAGCAACGGCGCGATCGCGATCACGGGCGTGACCTGCAGGACCACGGCATAGGGGAACAGTGAATATTCCAGCCATTTCGACTGATTGAACAACAGCGCCAGCGCGACGCCGCCGATCGCGGCCGCAACGAATCCTTCGAGCGTGGTGAGCAGCGTGACGCCGAGCGATTGCGACAGCACCGGCCAGTCGCTGATCAAGGTTTTGACGACGAGCAGCGGGCTTGGCAGCACGTAGGGCTGGATGCCGTAGATGCGGACGATCGCTTCCCAGACGAGGAGGCCGATGGCGAACACCGCGACTGGAGCGAGCCAGCGGACAATATCCTGCGGAGACCTCATGCGCCCGCCTGCCCTGCATAGGACGGCGCCAGCGCGGCCGAGACCTCGCGGCAGAACGCGGCGTATTCGGCGGAGGTGCGGAACGCCTCGCCGCGCGGCTCCTGTGAGGTGATGCGAAACTCGGCGCCGATGCGGCCGGGACGCGCCGTCATCACGATCACGCGTTGCGAGAGATAGACCGACTCGAACACCGAATGCGTCACGAAGATGACGGTCTTGTGCAGATTGCGCCACAGCGACAACAGATCGTTGTTGAGACGGAAGCGCGTGATCTCGTCGAGCGCGGCGAACGGCTCGTCCATCAAGAGGATGTCGGGATCGGTGACCAGCGCGCGCGCCAGCGACACCCGCATCTTCATGCCGCCGGACAATTCGCGCGGATAGGCGGCCGCGAAATCGGCGAGCCCGACCTGCTCGAGCGCGTCGTCGATGCGCGCCTCGGCATCGGCCCGCGCCGTCTGCGCGAGGCGGAACGGCAGACGGACATTGTCCCGCACGGTCGCCCAGGGCATCAAGGTCGGCTCCTGAAACACGAAGCCGATCCTGTGGCTGCCGCGGCGCGCAGTGCCGTAACGCGAGAGTTCGACCGTGCCCGCGCTCGGCGCCGAGAGCCCGGCGATCAGCCGCAGCGCGGTGGATTTGCCGCAGCCGGAGGGACCGAGCAGCGAGACGAACTCGCCGCTGCCGACGTCGAGATCGAGCGGCCCGAGCGCCGTCACGCCGGTGTCATAGATCTTCGTGACCCCGCGCAAGCGTACCGCCATGCCGGATGCGCCGGCATCGGTATCGGGCAATACGGGCTCCACCATCACGCGCGTCCGACCGTCAATTCTTCGGCCGAAGCTCGACGCCGACGGCTTTGTTGATGAAGCGCAGCGTGTAGCCCTGGCGATAGTCGATGGTGCTCTTGACCACGCCCGATCGCACCATCTTGTCGAAGAAGCTCGCCATCCGTTCGTCGGTCATGGCGCCGATGCCGTTCTTGAGGGAATCGCCGGAATCGACGATGCCGTATTCGCGCATCTTGGCGACGCAATAGGCCAGCACTTCGTCGGTCATTTCAGGGTTGAGCTTCTTGATCATCGCATTGCCGGCGGAGTTGTCGCCGTAGACGTAGTGGTACCAACCGACGATCGAGGCATCGACGAAGCGCTGCACCAGGTCCGGCTTCTTGTCGACGAGGTCGCGGCGGGTCTCGATCAGGGTCGAATAGGAGTTGAAGCCGTAATCGGCGAGCAGCAGCACGTTCGGCTTGAAGCCGGCGGCCTTCTCCACCGCATAAGGCTCTGACGTCACATAGCCCTGCATCGCGGTCTGCTTGTCCACGATGAAGGGCTGCGGGTTGAAAGTGTAGGGCTTCACCCTGCTCTCGTCGAAACCGTATTCGGATTTCAGCCACTGGAAGTAGCTGGTGATGCCCTCCTTCGAGATCAAAAGCGTCAGCGGCTTGAGATCCTCGATTTTGGTCAGCTTGATCTCGGGATGGGTCAGGAAGACCTGCGGGTCCTTCTGGAACATGGCGGCGACCGCGACCAGCGGCACGTTGTTGGTGACGGCATCGAAGGTCTGCAGCGAGTTCGCGCTCATGAAGAAGTCAAGCTTGCCCGCGATCAGCAGCACGCGGTTGTTCGCGTTGGGCCCGCCGGGCACGATGGTGACGTCGAGGCCGTATTTCTGGTAGGTGCCGTCGGCGACCGCCTGGAAGAACCCGCCGTGCTCGCCCTCGGCAACCCAGTTGGTGCCGAACGAGACTTTGTCCAGGGTCTGCCCGCAGGCCGGGGCAAGGGCCGCCAGCGCGGACAACACGACGGCGGACAGGCCCGTGGTTAACGCTCGCGACAAAAAGGCCGGCTTCATGGTTGGACTCCGTCGATCATTCTGGCCCATGATGGCAGGCGGAGGCGATGGACCGCGCCGGGGGACGCGGGAAACGCCCCCGAATGGCATTGGTTCATACCCCCGATCGGGATGAACAGGCTACCCCGCAAATCCATCCATTGAAACGCCTGCCATGAAACACCTGCAATGAAACGCCCGGCTCGATGAGTTCAAAACTTCCGCCCCGCGACTGGACCGCGATCCACTGGCCCGACATCGAACGCAGCACGCCTGCGCGCTGGATCGCAGTGCTGCCGCTGGCCGCGACCGAGCAGCACGGGCCGCATCTGCCGCTTGGAACCGACGTCATGATCGGCGAGGCCTATCTGGCGCGGGTGCGCGAGCTTCTCGCCACCGATATCCCCGCGACCTTCCTGCCGCTTCAGCCGGTCGGCATCTCGACCGAGCACATCGATTTTCCGGGCACGCTGACCTTGCCGAACGCGGTCGCGCTGGACAGCTGGACGGCGCTCGGGGCGAGCGTGGCGCGCGCCGGCGTCAGGAAGCTGGTGATGGTGACGAGCCACGGCGGCAATTCGGCCGCGATGTCGCTGGTGGCGCAGGATCTGCGCGCGCAGCACGGCATGCTGGTGGTGACCACGAGCTGGTCGCGGTTCGGCGCGCCGGATGGATTATTCGACACGGACGAATTGCGCCACGGCATCCATGGCGGCGCGGTCGAGACCTCGATCATGCTGGCGAAATATCCGCAAGCCGTCCGGATGGATGCGATCGCGGATTTCAAGCCTGCCAGCGTCAGAATCGAGAAGGATCACCGCCATCTGTCGACGCAGCGGCCGGCCCCGTTCGCCTGGCAGGCACAGGACCTGCATCCAAGCGGCGCGATCGGCGATGCGACCAGGGCTTCGGCCGCGAAGGGCGCGGCGCTGCTCGACCACGGCGCGCGGGCGTTATGCGAGCTGCTCGCGGATGTCGACAGATTCGACCTCGGCGCGCTGGCGACTACGCCGCGCTGGCCGGCGAAATAGCCTGCGCGATTACAGATATTTTGCGATCAGCCTGAAATCGCGCAGCACGGCACGGCGCTTTGGGGCGGAGGCGTCCAGCGTGGCCTCGAGGCTGTGGCCGATATGGTCATGGATCAGCGCCTTCTTGGCGCTCTCGATCGCGCTCTCCACGGCCTGCAATTGCTGGGCGATCTGAACGCAGGGGCGGCCCGCTTCGATCATCTCGACGATGGTCTCGAGGTGGCCGCCGGCGCGCTTCAGGCGGCGGGCGATCGCGGCGTGCGGGTGGTCGTCGGTCATGTGGATCTCCTATCCTCCGGGGAGGATAGAGACGATCCTCCCTGGAGGATAGCACTTTCGGCTTGACAGGCTTTTGCGCCGGGCGTAGTGCCCGCTTATCGGAACAAGCGTTCCGCATCGGGGGTGATCCCCTGACATCATCGGACCACGAGCCAGCACAGAAGGCACATGGGCAGTAGCAACTCAGGCGACAGTAGACCGGCGATGCCGGGACTAATTTCGCCGCAACACAACAAGACTGATCGCGCAAGCTCCCGCTGCGTGGACAGGCGGTCGCCGCCCGGCTGACCCGCCCGATCCTCACCGGCCTGCCGCGCGACCAGCGGAAGTGGAGGTGAGCGATGTTCGAAAAGCTCGCAAAATTCTGGCCGTTCGAGCGGCTGCGCCTGGCGCCGCCGACGGCGATTCATTGCAACGATAACCAGCCGGGCGTTCGCCGCCGCCGGCGGCCGGCCCCGGTCTGTCACTGGATCCTGGTCCGCGGCCGCCTGGAATGCCGCTGGACGTTCGACGATCCCACCGGTGATCGCGATCACCAGCGACGCGCAGCATAACGGAGGCCCGACATGGGCGAAGATCTGGTTGCCCCCGTTGCGCGCCGGTCCGGTGCCGCAACGGGACGTTCAAGCAACCCGACATCTGCTGCTCACGGCAGCGCAGACCCGCGCGCATCAACGCGCCTCGCGTCCTTCGCCGCGCCCGGCGGCGGCGAGGACGCAGCCGAACAGGCCCCCGCCTCGCGCTGTTGCATGGCTGTCATAATGGCATGGGAATCGGAGAGGTAATCGACGGTCCTCAGTTGCTATTGCGAATTATTTGCAATAAGAGTTGGGGGATGGTAGGGGGCTGATCTGAGTTTGGAACCAAAAGCGCAGATCGGATCGGGGACGGCGGGCGATGACTTCAAATCTCGGGTGGCCAGCGGCCGCCAAATCTGCAGTGATGCTTGGCAACTCCGCCGAACCACGCCGCGTCATGACCTGCGTCCGCCTCATCCGGGTCCATTTCGCCGCCGGCGCTGCGCTCGGCGCGGCCGCTTTCGGCACGCCGGCATCGGCGGCCGACCTGGCCGTCAAATCGCCGGTGCGCGACGCCGTCTACAACTGGACCGGCTTTTACGTCGGCGCCCATGTCGGCTACGGCGACGGCAGCCTCGGTCCCGGCACTAACCCGCTTCCCGAGCAGGGCGTGTTCTTCCCGCCGACGATCACTGGCGGGATCGGCGGCTTCCAGGCCGGATACAACCGCCAGTTCGCCAACCGCTTCGTGCTCGGCGTCGAAGCCGACGCGACCTTCACCGGTCCGGTCGACCTGCCGCGGCGGGTGCTGGCGCCCTACAATTCGACGATCGACTATGTCGGCACGGCGCGGGGCCGCATCGGCTATGCCTTCGGCAACTGGATGCCCTATGTCACCGGCGGCTTCGCCTGGGGGCACAGCACCGTCAGGATCAACGACCCCACCGGCACGGTGGTCAGCGAGCCCGGCCAGTACCAGACCGGCTGGACCGTCGGCGGCGGCGCGGAATTCGCGGTCGGCGGCAACTGGACCGCCAAGCTCGAATACGACTATATCGACCTGTCGCGACGGACGATGGGCCTTGCCGATTTCGGCATGCCCGGCGTCACCATCGAGCCGCGACTGCAGCTGCTCAAGTTCGGCCTCAACTATCAGTTCGGGGATTCGCCGTGGTCGGCGGCGCCGACGCAGGCCGCAGCGCCGCCGAAGTCCGACGACTGGAGCGTGCACGCACAGACCACGCTGATCGGGCAAGGCTACCCGTCGTTCCGCGCACCTTACACCGGCACCAACAGCCTGCCGGGGCCCGGCCAGGTGCAGCAGACCTGGACCACCACCGCATTCCTCGGCGTGCGGCTGTGGGAGGGCGGTGAGTTCTACTTCAATCCGGAGACCGCGCAGGGCTTTGGCCTCAACGGCACGCTCGGTCTCGCCGGCTTCTCGAACGGCGAGGCGCAAAAGGCCGGCGCCGAGTTTCCGAAGATCCGGCCGCAGCGCTATTATTTCAAGCAGACCTTCGGGCTCGGCGGCGAGCAGGAAGACGTCGACGACGGGCCCAACCAGCTATCCGGCAAGCGCGACATCGACCGCGTCACGCTGGTGGTCGGGCGTTTCGCGGTCGGCGATTTCTTCGACGGCAATTCCTACGCCAAGGACCCGCGCGCCGATTTCATGAACTGGGCGATGTGGGCGTCCGCCGCCTACGACTTCCCGGCCGACCTGCCCGGCTATACCCGCGGCGCCGTGGTCGAGCTCAACCGCAAGGACTGGGCAGTGCGGGCCGGCGTGTTCCAGGTGCCGAACGAGCCGAACAGCGACACGCTGGTGTTCTCGACCGGCGGCGCAGTGGTCGAGTTCGAGGGCCGCTATTCGATCTTCGACCAGCCCGGCAAATTGCGCGTCGGCATCTTCGGCAATCGCGGCAACACCGGCAATTACAACCAGGCGCTGGCGATCGAGGACGCCAATCCCGCGCTCGACATCAACGACGTGATGGCATCGATCCGCAAGGACAATCTGAAATACGGCTTCTACCTGAACGGCGAGCAGCAGATCGTGAAGGACGTCGGCCTGTTCGGCCGGTTCTCCTGGAACGACGGCCAGAACGAGATCCTGTCCTTCACCGATGTCGATCGCAGCCTCTCCGGAGGCCTGTCGATCAAGGGCAGCTCGTGGGGACGGGCGAACGACACGATCGGCATCGGCGGCGCGATCAACGGCTTGTCCACCGCACATCGCGACTTCCTCGCCGCAGGCGGCCTCGGCCTCTTGATCGGTGACGGCGCGCTGAATTACAGCCCGGAGCGGATCTTTGAGACCTACTACGCCTACCAGGTGAACAAGAACCTGACGCTGACCGCGGACTACCAGTTCATCACCAACCCCGCCTACAACGCCGACCGCGGCCCGGTGCACATCTTCTCCGGCCGCGTCCACGGGGAGTTTTAGGCCGCATCGCCGTTAGGGAAGAAGCGACGGCCACGCTTTCTCAACCGTCATTGCGAGCGGAGCGAAGCAATCCATGGCTTCGCATGCGCTGAAGCATGGATTGCTTCGTCGCTTCGCTCCTCGCAATGACGGCTGGAATAGTTCGACGGGCCACGCCCCTCTCCCCACTCAGATATATGTAGCCACCCCCGGCTTGCCGCAACCCCCACCTCATCCCGTAGAACGCGCGCCCATCGAACGGAGGAGCGCGGGATGCGGGAACATGATGTGGTGATTGTCGGCGGCGGTCCGACCGGGCTGATGCTGGCGGGTGAGCTGGCGATCGGCGGGGTCGATGTTGCGATCGTCGAGCGCCGTGCCAGCCCTGACCTCACCGGCTCGCGGGCCGGAGGCCTGCATGCGCGCACCATGGAGGTGCTCGATCAGCGCGGCATCGGAGAGCGCTTCGTTTCACAGGGGACGCGCCATCCGGCGGTACTGTTCCATTCGCATCTGGTTCCGCTCGATATCACCGACCTGCCGACCCGGCGCAATTTCACGCTTGGGCTCTGGCAGATTCATACCGAGCGCATGCTCGGCGAATGGATCGACGAACTGGCGGTTCCGGTCTATCGCGGGCGTGAGGTGACGGGCTTCACCCAGGACGACACCGGCGTCGACGTCGCGCTGTCGGACGAAAGCCCGCTCCACGCGCAATATCTCGTCGGCTGCGATGGCGGACGCAGTGTGATCCGGATATCGGCCGGCATCGCATTCGCCGGATGGGACCCGACCAAGAGCTGGCTGAACGCCGAGGCTGAGATGTCCCAAGAGCCGGAATGGGGCATACGGCAGGACGACAGCGGCACCTATGCGATCGGCAAGGTGGAGGACAGCGGGCGCGTGCGGGTCGTGTTGACCGAGCGGCAGCTCGGCGGCAACAACGAGCCGACCCTGCGCGAGGTCAGCGACGCCCTGATCGCGGTGTACGGGACTGATTTCGGCATCCACAGTCCGGTCTGGATCTCGCGATTCACCGACATGACCCGGCAGGCCACTACATACCGCGATCGCCGCGTGCTGCTGGCCGGTGACGCCGCCCATGTCCACCCGCCGATGGGCGGACAGGGCCTCAATATCGGCGTGCAGGATGCGGTCAATCTGGGCTGGAAGCTGGCACAGGTGGTCAAGCAGACGTCACCTGAGAGCCTGCTCGACACCTATCAGGCCGAACGGCATCCGATCGCAGCCCGCGTGCTGCGCAACACGATGGCGCATGTCGCGCTGAACCGTACCGATGCACGAACCAGGGCGTTGCACGACGTCGTGTCCGACCTGCTGCGCATGGAGGAGCCGCGCAGACGCGTAGCCGCGATGATGTCGGGCCTTGATGTGCATTACGATCTCGGTAACGGCCATCCGCTGCTCGGCCGCCGCATGCCCGACCTCGATCTGATCACGGCTGACGGTGCGATGCAGATCTTCAATCTGCTGTATCATGCGCAGTCCGTGCTGCTGAATTTTGGCGAGCCTGGCAGCGTCGATATCACCGGATGGGCAGATCGGGTTCAGTTGGTCGATGCGGCATACGACGGCGGGTGGGAGCTTCCTGCACTCGGGACTGTGCCGGCTCCTACCGCCGTGCTGGTGCGGCCTGACGGCCATGTGGCGTGGGTCGGCGAGCGAACGCAGGCGGGTCTGACCGAGGCGCTGACGAAATGGTTCGGTGCTATCTCCCCATCGTCGTCCCGGCGAAAGCCGGGACCCATAACCACTGCTGTGCGTGGTTAGAGTTGGCTGGGGCCACAGCGAGTGCAACCACAAAGTCCTGTGGTTGGGTCCCGGCTTTCGCCGGGACGACGGCGTGTTTGCGGCAGCCGCCCTAGCCCGCCGGCTGGAACGAATCCGCGCGGGCCATCGCCCAGGCGTCGCGGTAGCGCTGATCTTGCGTGCCTTCGAGCAACTCGCCGGGCCGCAGCGCCGGATAGAGCTGGGCGAAAGTACGAACATCGGTGGTCGAGGTCCGCTGCGAGAAGTGGATCGGGCGCAGATCCTGGGTGTGCTCGAGGCCGGCGGCAGCGAGCAGCTCGGTCAGCGCGTGCAGCGTGTTATGGTGGTAGTTGTAGACGCGCTCTTTCTTGTCCGGCACGAACAGCGCGCGGTTGCGCGACGGGTCCTGCGAGGTGACACCGGTCGGGCAGCGGTCGGTGTGGCAGCTCAACGACTGGATGCAGCCGAGCGAGAACATGAAGCCGCGCGCCGAATTGCACCAGTCGGCGCCAATCGCCATCGCCCGCGCCATGTCGAACGCGGTCGCGATCTTGCCGGACGCGCCGATCTTGATGCGGTCGCGCGCGCCGATGCCGACCAGCGCGTTGTGGACGAAATTGACGCCCTCGCGCATCGGCATGCCCAGATGGTCCATGAATTCGAGCGGGGCAGCACCCGTGCCGCCCTCATTGCCGTCGACCACGATGAAATCGGGATACAGCCCGCTCTCCTTCATCGCCTTGCAGATCGCCAGAAACTCCCAGGGATGGCCGATGCACATCTTGAAGCCGGCCGGTTTGCCGCCGGACAGTTTTCGCATATTGGCGACGAATTCCATCATCTGCAGCGGGGTCGAGAATGCCTTGTGATAGGCCGGCGAGATGCAATCCTCGCCGAGCGCTACGCCGCGGATCTTGGAGATCTCTTCGGAGACCTTGGCGGCCGGCAGCACACCGCCATGACCGGGCTTGGCGCCCTGGCTGATCTTGAGCTCGACCATCTTGATCTGGTCGTCGGCCGAGACGCGCGCGAATTCATCCGGGTTGAAGGTGCCGTCGCGGTTGCGGCAGCCGAAATAGCCGGAGCCGACCTCCCAGATGATGTCGCCGCCCATCTCGCGGTGATAGGGGCTGACGCCGCCCTCGCCGGTGTCATGAGCAAAGCCGCCCTTCTTGGCGCCGGCGTTGAGCGCCCGCACCGCGTTCGGGCTCAGCGCGCCGAAGCTCATCGCCGAGATGTTGAACACCGAGGCGGAATACGGCTTGGTGCAGTCCGGGCCGCCGATGGTGATGCGGAATTTCTCGTCGGCATGCGGCTTCGGCGCCACCGAATGGTGCATCCACTCATAGCCTTCGCGATAGACGTCCTCCTGGGTGCCGAACGGCCGCTTGTCGAGCACCATCTTGGCGCGCTGATAGACCACCGCGCGGGTGTCGCGGGAGAACGGCATGCCGTCCTTCTCGCTCTCGAAGAAGTACTGCCGCATCTCCGGGCGGATTTCCTCGAGCAGGAAGCGGACATGCGCCGAGATCGGATAGTTGCGCAGCACCGCGTGGCCCTTCTGGGTCAGGTCGCGGATGCCGAGCAAGGTCAGCGCGCCGAAGATGACCAGCGGGATCAGAACGATATTGAAGACCTTGTGGTCGAAAATTCCCACCAGCAGCAGCAGCGCGGTGACCACGGCGCAGATCGTCAGCACGATGAAGCGCGGCGAGAACGGAAGCAGCATCGTTTCCATGGAATCCCTCAGCCAATCGGCATGGCGATCTTGTTGGGCCGTAAGCCTAATCCAACTTTGCGAGCAAGCGCTACACGTTATATCCGCCGGTCAGTCACGGATGTGACAACCGCCCGGATGGGCGGGTGGCGCCGGCAGATCCGGCCAAACTGAAACGAAAATCGCCTATTGCGGTGCAACGAAGGGGCCGCGGAGAGACGCCGCGCTCGCTCGCCCCCTTCTTCACGGAGAGGGGGAAGGGCGCACGTCAACAATCGCGCGGCTGCGCGAGGAATGGTGCACGCCACAGACACAGCCGTCGTCCCGGCGAAGGCCGGGACCCATAACCACAAATGCAAAAGGCTGGAGCCTGATGGGGCCCCAGCCTTCGTCAAATCAGCAACGGTGGTTATGGGTCCCGGGTCGCGTTTCGCTTGCCCGGGACGACAGAGGATCAGCGCTCGACGAACGCCTTCTCGATCACGAAGTGGCCGGGATTGTTGCCGCTGCCTTCCGCAAATCCGCGGGTTTCGAACAGCTGCTTCAATTCTTCCAGCATCCCCGGGCTGCCGCACATCATGATGCGGTCGGTTTCGATGTCGAGCGGGCCCTGATGCAAGTCGGCGAAGAGCTGGTTGGAGGTGATGAGGTCGGTGATGCGGCCGCGGTTGCGGAACGGCTCGCGAGTCACGGTCGGATAATACGAGAGCTTCTCGGACAGCAGCGGGCCGAACAATTCGTCGTCGCGCAGCTTGGCGACCAGCTCCTCGCCATAGGCGAGCTCGGAGACCTGGCGGCAGCCATGCACCAGCACGATCTGCTCGTACTGATCGTAGACCTCGGGGTCCTTGATCAGGCTCGCGAACGGCGCGAGGCCGGTGCCGGTCGACAGTAGCATCAGCCGCTTGCCCGGAATCAGATTGTCGGTGATCAGCGTGCCGGTGGCCTTGCGGCCGACCAGGATGGTGTCGCCCTCGCGGATCTTCTGCAGCTTGGAGGTGAGCGGGCCGTCCTGCACCTTGATCGAGAAGAACTCGAGCTCTTCCTCATGATTGGCGCTCGCCATCGAATAGGCGCGCAGCAGTGGCCGTCCCTCGACCTCGAGGCCGATCATGGCGAACTGGCCGTTCTGGAAGCGGAAACCGGAATCGCGGGTGGCTCGGAAGCTGAAAAGCGTATCGGTCCAGTGCTGAACGGAAAGAACCTTCTCTCGATAGAACGCGCTCATGTGTTTTCGTTTTCTCGATTGACAAGATTTAGAATGGTTTGATTTTCAGGCGATCCGGGGCGGCGCAGAAGTGCCCGAAATCACTGTGGATCTCGCGTCTCCATTGCGCCTGTGTGTGAGATAGTCAAGATCAACTGGCGTGCAATTGCGATCTCAGAATGGCAGTCGCTCGAATCCGCCGTGAGGTTCAGCGACGACATCGTTAACGCGCCATGACGAGAGCAATTTACTTGCTGAGATCGCGGCCGATCTGGCAAATAATTGCTGCGAGAACCGCGCTGAAGGGAAAATGCTCTCGTGGTCCTGATCGGTCAGCGAATTGTCCTGGAAACCATCAAAAAATATTGTCTGGCGCGCGATATCGCCGTCGAGCCGCGTTCCGGCGGCTGGCTGGTCATCATGCAGCGTGGCGGCGTGCGGCGGCTCGCGATCGGCTACGACCTCGGGCTGAACAACGCGGTGGCGCACCAGGTCGCCAACGACAAGTCGGCCTGCGCCGAGGTGCTGGCGTCGGCCGGTGTCGACGCGATTCCGCATACGCTGTTTTTGGGCCCGCGGCACAGCCCGCATATTCCGGGATCAGGCTCGCGCGATGCGATGGCGCGGCTGCTCGATGCGCATCCGCGCGGTATCGTCGTCAAGCCGAACGAAGGCACCTCGGGTGAGCTGGTATTTCGCGTCACCGCGCGCGTGCAGCTGGAGACAGCGGTCGAGCGCGTGCTGGCGGAGTACCGCAGCCTTGCGATCTCGCCCTATGTCGCGATCAAGCATGAGGTGCGCTTCGTCGTGCTCGATGACCGCGCGCTGGCCGGCTACATCAAGCTGCGCCCGTCTGTGGTCGGCGACGGCATCCATTCGCTTCGTGAGCTCGCGCACGCGGCCGCATCCGCTGAGCAGCTCGAAACCATCAGCGACGACTTCTCGCCCGCAGAACTCGATGCGATTCCACCCGCGGGTGAACGACGCGAGATCAACTGGCGGCACAATCTCGATGCCGGCGCCGCGCCGGTGCTGCTGAAGCGCGAGGAGATGGAGCAATTCGGCGCGGCGCTTGCGATCAGGGCCGCACAGGCCCTGCGCATCCGCTTCGCCTCGATCGATGTGGTGGAGGTCGACGGCTGCTGGCGGATCCTCGAGGTCAATTCCGGGGTGAAGATGGAAGCGCTCGGCAGGCACGCGCCTGAGGTGGTCGAGGCGATCTACTTCGCCGCGCTGGATGAGGTGTTTGCGGAAGATGCGTAGGCTGGGCAACCCGGCCCCAACCTCGTCATCCCGGCGAAGGCCGGGATCCATGACCACAGTATCCAGTTGTTAAGACGGCTGCGGCCCCAGCGCTGCGCAACAATCATCATTTGGGGTTATGGGTCCCGGCCTTCGCCGGGACGACATTTATGTTTGCGGCTCGTCCTCGGCCTACTGGTTCTCGTCGAGCACCTTGAATGCCTCTTCCAGCTGCGGCGACAGCGCGACGTTCATCTTTTCGCCGGTCGGCAGGCGGGCGACGAACCATTTGTTGTAGAGCGGGATGATGTCGCGGTTGGAGGCGAGCCTGCGGAAGGCGCGCTCGACCACGTCCTTCATCTGCGGCTCGCCCTTGCGGTACATGATCCCGTAGGGATCGTAGGACAGATAGTCGCCGGTGACGCGGAATTTGTCCTGCGACTTGTGCCGCGCGATCAGGCCATAGAGCAGGATGTCGTCGGTCGCGAACGCGTCGGCCTTGCCGTCGACCAGCATCTGGTAGGACTGCTCGTGATCGGGCGAGGTCACGATGTTGAGGCCGAGCTGTTGCTTGGCGTCGACATTGTGCATCGCCTGTTCGTTGGTGGTGCCCTTGGTGACCACCACGGTCTTGCCCTTGAGGTCGGCAACTTGCGCGACGCCGGAGGCCTTCGGCACCATCAGCTTGGTGCCGGCGACGAACATCAAGGGCGAGAACGCGACCTGCTTGCCGCGCTCGGCGTTGGCCGTGGTCGATCCGCATTCGAGATCGATCTTCTTGTCGACGACAGCGGGAATGCGGTCGTCGGACGTGACCTTGACGTAGTCGATCTTGAGATTGGCGTCGTCGACTTCGGCGCCGATCTCCTCGACGATTGCATCGCACAGTTCGAGGCTGTAGCCGATCGGCCGGTTGGAATGGTCGAGGAACGAGAACGGCGGCGAGCTTTCGCGGTAGCCGACCCGCACCGTATGCGTGGCCTTGATGTTGGCGAGCGTGGGGCTCAGCCCCTCGCCGGCCGTCTGCGCGGATAGCGGCGCCGCCAGCAGGCACGCTGCCAGCAAACCTGCCGACAGCGCCCCGGCTTCAGCCCGTATCCGCCCCCAGCGGATCCGATGCATGCATCCCTCCCGTCAATGTGCCGGCACAGCGTCACCGGCAACCGCATCCGAGGGCACGGCGTCATCGGGCCCGAGTTCGTGCTCGGCCTTCAGCTCGCCCTCCCACTTCGCGACCACCGAGGTCGCCAGCGAGTTGCCGATCACGTTGGTGGCGCTGCGGCCCATGTCGAGGAAGGTGTCGATGCCCATGATCATCAACAGGCCGGCCTCGGGGATGTTGAACTGCCCGAGTGTCGAGGCGATCACCACCAGCGACGCGCGCGGCACGCCGGCGACGCCCTTCGAGGTGATCATCAGCGTCGCCAGCATCGCGAACTGGGTGCCGAGCGACATTTCGATGTGGTAGGTCTGCGCGATGAAGATGCTCGCGAAGGTGCAGTACATCATCGTGCCGTCGAGGTTGAAGGAGTAACCGAGCGGCAGCACGAAGGCCGAGATCCGCGAGGAGGCGCCGAACTTGTTCAGTCCCTCCAGCGTCTTCGGATAGGCCGCCTCCGAGGAGGCGGTCGAGAACGCGATCATCAGCGGCTCGCGGATCAGCCGCAGCAGGTGGCTGTAACGCGGCCCGATGACGATGAATCCGACGATGACCAGGATGCCCCACAGGATCATCAGCGACAGATAGAAGCCGCCCATGAAGACGATCAGCTTCCACAGCACGGCGAGGCCGTTCTTGGCCACGGTCGCCGTGATCGCCGCCCACACCGCGATCGGCGCGAACAGCATCACGTAGCCGGTGACCTTGAGCATGATGTGCGCGAGATCGTCGATCAGGCTCATGATCGGCTTCGAACGTTCCGGCATGGCGCCGAGCGCCACCGCGAAGAACACCGCAAACACCACGATCTGCAGGATCTCGTTCTGCGCCATCGCATCCGCGATCGAGGTCGGGATCAGATGGGTCAGGAATTTCTCGATCGAGAAGGCCGACACCGGCAGCCCGGTCGACTGCGCCTTGTCGGGCAGCGTGCCGGGGAAGTTGGCGCCGGGCTGCAGCAGGTTGACCATTACGAGGCCGAGCAGCAGCGAGATAAAGGAGGCGGAGACGAACCAGCCCATGGTCTTGGCGAAGATGCGCCCGAGCTTGGCGCCCGATCCCATATGGGCGATGCCGCCGACCAGGGTCGCAAACACCAGCGGCGCGATGATCATCTTGATCAGGCGCAGGAACAGCATTGCAATCAGATTGACGTCGCCTGCGATCTCGGCGCGACTGTCGGGTAGATAGTTGAAGATGATCGTCCCCATCGCGATGCCTAGGACCATCGCAATCAGGATGTACTGCGTAAACCTGTTCGACATTCTCTTACCCCCGTAAGTTCCCAGCGAAGGGCAAGTGTGGCAGATTTACGCACCTATGCAACACGCTTCGCGCCGAGCGGGACTTTGCCGGAATGTTCCCGTTGTGGAATGCCAGCGCGCGGACTAGCGTTCATGCAGCGCACAATCTGTGCAATGAGGCGCCTGCGGCGCAGTCAATTGCATCGTTAGCGATCAACGCGAGGGGGAGACATCGCCAATGAACGACACCGTCAATCGCCAGATCCTGCTTGTGGAGAAGCCGACCGGCAAGCTCGGGCCTGAGCATTTCCGTCTGACCAAGGGCGCGATCCCGGAGCCGAAGGACGGCGAGGCGCTGGTGCGCACGCACTACATCTCGCTCGACGCCGCCAACCGCGCCTGGATGCATGGAGCGACTTATCGCGCCGCGGTCGAGGCCAACACCGTGATGGCCGGCGGCGGCATCGCCGAGGTCGTATCGTCGAAGGATCCGGCCCTGAAGCCGGGCGACATCGTGTTCGGCGACACCGGCTGGCAGGACTACGCCGCGGTGCCGGCGAAGCATCTCGCGAAGATGCCGAAGCTCGAGCCGATGACCCATCTGCTCAGCGTCTACGGCATTGCCGGGCTGACCGCCTATTTCGGCCTGCTCCATGTCGGCAAGCCCAAAGAGGGCGAGACCGTGGTGGTGTCGGCCGCGGCCGGCTCGGTCGGCTCGATCGTCGGCCAGATCGCCAAGATCAAGGGCTGCCGCGTGGTCGGCATCGCCGGCGGCAAGGACAAGTGCCACTGGCTGACATCGGAGCTCGGCTTCGATGCCGCGGTCGACTACAAGGACGGCGCCACCTACAAGGCGCTGCGCGCGGCCGCGCCCAAGGGCATCGACGTCTATTTCGACAATGTCGGCGGCGACGTCCTGGAGGCCTGTCTGGCGCAGATGAACAACCGCGGCCGCATCGCCTGCTGCGGCGCGATCTCGCAATATGACGGCGTCCCCTCCGCCCACGGTCCGCGCGGCGTGCCCGGCCTGATCGTGGTGAAGCGGCTCGTCATGCAGGGCTTCATCGTGATGGACTACATGGACCAGCGCGACGCCGCGCTGGCCGACCTGCAGGCCTGGGTGTCTTCGGGCAAACTGAAGGTGCAGGAGGACGTGATCGAGGGCATCGAGAACACGCCGCAGGCGCTGATCGGCCTGCTCGCCGGCGAGAACCGTGGCAAGCGCATGGTGAAGATGTAGACGGAAGCAAGGTGCCGTAGGGTCGTAGGGTGGGCAAAGGCGCTTGCGCCGTGCCCACCATCACGAGCACGTCGCGGATGGTGGGCACGTCGCTTTACTCCTTTGCCCACCCTACGCAGCTTCACACCTGCCAAAATGTCGAAAACAACCCCATGCAAAGGAGTCGGCGTCCGGCAGCCCGTACAGATGCTTGACACGTCGGGCAGCTCAGCGCTACTATTCCAATATTCCGAAATCGTACACGCAAAGAACCGACAGCGGGAGCTTCAGTGCACGGTGCCGGACGGCTGCGGCGCCGGCTGCGCGCCGAGCGCCTTGCCCTTCCTCGCCTTGCGCCAGTTCTCGAAATTCTGCACCACGACGAAGAACGCCGGCACGAACAGCACGGCGAGGCAGGTCGAGGCGATCATGCCGGAAAACACCGTGATGCCGATCGACTTGCGGGCGTTGGCGCCGGCGCCGCTTGCGATCACCAGCGGCACGACGCCGAGGATGAAGGCGAACGACGTCATCAGGATCGGCCGGAAGCGCGCGCGGGCGGCGTCGATCGCCGATTGCAGCACCGGCTTGCCGTCGCGGACATGGTGCTCCAGCGCGACCTCGACGATCAGGATCGCATTCTTGGCCGACAGCGCGATCAGGAGGATGATGCCGATCTGGGTGTAGAGGTTGTTCTCGATCCGCAAGCCCGTCAGCACCAGCGTCGGTCCGAGCAGCGACAGCGGCACCGCCAGGATCACCGAGATCGGCGCGTACCAGCTTTCATACTGCCCGGCGAGCACGAGATAGACCAGCAGCAGCGCTAGCGCGAATACGTAGTAGATCTGGCCGCCGACCGCCTTCTCCTGGTACGACATCGCGGTCCATTCATAACCCGCGCCGGCCGGCAACGTCTTGGCCGCGATCTCCTCCATCAGCCCCATCGACTGACCGGATGAAAAACCCTGCGCCGGCAGGCCGATCACGGTGGCCGACGGATAGAGGTTATAGAGGCTGATCAGCGACGGCCCGACCGACGGCGTGATCTTCGCCACGGTGCCTAGCGGAATCATGTCGCCATTGCTGTTGCGCACCATCAGGTTCTCGATGTCGCGCAGGCTGAGGCGATACTGCGCGTCGGCCTGGGTGTAGACTTGGAAGGTGCGGCCGAACTTGGTGAACTGGTTGACATAGCTGGCGCCGAGATACGACGACAGCGTCGAAAAGATCTGGTCGGTGGTGACATGGAGCGTCTGGGTCTTGATGCGGTCGACCTCGACGTCGAACTGCGGCACCATCGAGCGGAACGAGGACTGCACCCGCTGCAGCGCGCTCTGGGTCTGCGCGTTGGCGACGATGGCGCCGGTGACCGCCTGGAGCTTGCCGTAATCGGCGTTGCCGTCGCGCAGCTCGACCTGCATGGCGAAGCCCGCCGCATTGCCGATGCCCTGGATCGGCGGCGGCGGGATCACCAGGATGCGCGCCTCCGGGATGACAGCGAGCTTGTCGTTGAGGCCATAGACCAGCGAGCGCAGGTCTTCGCCGGGCCCACGTGAGCTCCAGTCTTTCAGGATCAGATAGGCGACGCCGGCATTGGCGAGGCTCGACGAATTGTCGAGTGCGGAGATGCCCGCGATGGAGACCACCTGCTCGACGCCGGGCGTCTTGCTCGCGATCTCGGTGACCTTGTCGAGCACGTGTTGGGTGCGGTCGAGGGCCGCGCCGTCAGGCAGTTGCACGGCGGCCAAGAGATAGCCCTGATCCTCGATCGGGATGAAGCCGGTCGGCACCCGCGACAGGCCATAACCGGCAAGCCCGATGATGATCAGCGCAATCGCGACCGACGTCTTGGCGTGGCCGGCAATGCCGGTGATCAGGCGGGCATAGCCGCGCTCCAACCGGTCATAGGCCGCATTGAAGCCGCGATAGAAGAAGTTGCGCTGCTCGGGCGGCGCCGGCGGGCGCAGCCACAGCGCGCATTGCGTCGGCTTCAACGTCGCGGCGTTGACGGCGCTGAGCAGCGCGGTTGCGGCGATCACGAGCGCGAATTGCGCGTACATCCGCCCGGTCAGGCCCGGCAGGAAGGCGGCGGGCAGGAACACCGAGATCAGCACCAGCGTGATGCCGACGATCGGCGCGAACAACTCGTCCATCGCCTTGATCGCGGCGTCGTGGCCGGACATGCCGCGCTCGATGTTGTGCGCGGCACCCTCGACCACGACGATGGCGTCGTCGACCACGATACCGATCGCCAGCACGATCGCAAACAGCGTCGACAGGTTGATGGTGAAGCCGAGCGCGGCCATGCCGGCGAAGGCGCCGATGATGGTGACCGGCACCGTGGTCGCCGGCACCAGCATCGCCCGCCAGTCCTGCAGGAAGATCAGGATCACGACCAGCACCAGCACGCCGGCCTCGAGCAGGGTCTTGTAGACTTCTTCGATCGAGGCGTTGACGAACTTCGTGGTGTCGAACGGCGTGTCGTATTTGATGTCCTGCGGGAACTGCTTGGCCAGCTCCGCCATCTTCTTGTCGACCGCCTTCTCGACCTGCAGCGCATTGGCGCCGGGCGACTGGAACACGCCGATGCCCACCGCAGGCTTCTGGTTCAGCGAGAATATCTGGCTATAGGTCTGGGCGCCGAGCTCGACCCAGCCGACGTCGCGCACCCTCGTGACGTCGCCGACGCTGCCGGTCTTGACGATGATGTCCTCGAACTGGCTCTTGTCGTCGAGCCGGCCGTTGACGTTCAGCGTGTACTGGAACGCCTGCCCCGCCGGCGTCGGCGGCGCGCCGACCTGGCCGGCAGTGACCTGCTGGCTCTGCTGCTGGATCGCCTGGATGACGTCCTGCGGCATCAGCCCGCGCACCTGCAGCTTGTTCGGATCGAGCCAGACCCGCATCGAATACTGCCCGGCGCCGAACACCGTGACGTTGCCGACACCGGGCAACCGCGACAGCTCGTCGCGGATATTGATGGTGGCGTAGTTCGACAGGAACAGGCTGTCATAGGTCTTGTTCGGCGAGGTCAGCGTCACGAACAAAAGGATCGAGGTCGATCTCTTCTGCACCGTGACGCCCTGGTTCTGCACCGACGTCGGCAGTTGCGACAACGCCGAGGAGACGCGGTTCTGCACCAGCACCTGCGCGAAGTTCAGATCCGTTCCGATCTTGAAGGTCACCGTCAGCGTATAGGTGCCGTCGGCGCCGCTGTAGGACTGCATGTAGAGCATGTCCTCGACGCCGTTGACCTGCTGCTCGATCGGCAGCGCCACGGTGTCGACCACGGTCTTGGCCGAGGCGCCGGGATAGCGCGTCGTCACCTGCACGGTCGGCGGCACCACATCCGGATATTGCGCGACCGCGAGATTGTACAGCGCGACGCCGCCGAGCAGGATCATCAGGATCGCGATGACGTTGGAAAGGACCGGCCGCTCGATGAAGAATTTCGAGATCATGGCGCGCCCCTATTTCGCCGGTGCCGGCGCCGCGTCGCCCTTCTGCATCTGCGGGTCGACCTTCTGCCCGGGAATCGCGCGCAACAGCCCCGCGGTGACGACGCGGTCCTCGCCCTTCAGTCCGCTCTCGATCACGCGCAGGCCGTCATCGAGCGGCCCCGTCGTCACCTTGCGCTGCTCGACCACATTGTCGGCGTTGACGACCAGCACGTAACGGCCGGCCTGATCGCTGCCGATGGAGGTGTCCGGCACCAGCAGTGCATTGTCCTGCTTGTCGAACGGCACGCGGACGCGGACGTAGAAGCCCGGCAGCAGCGCGCGATCCGAATTCGGCACGAGGCCGCGCACCGGCAGCGTCCCGGTCGACTGGTTGACCGTCGGCGCGATATAATCGAGCTTGCCCTTGTGCGGATAGCCGGTTTCGGTCTGCAGGCCGACCTCGATCGGCAATTGCCGGATCTCGTCGATCGAAATGCCGCGCCGCCGCGCTTCGTCGCGCACGCGCTGCACGTCCTGTTCGCTGACGTTGAAGTTCACGTAGATCGGGTCGAGCTGAACGATGGTAGCAAGCTGGGTCGGCGATGCCGCACCGACCAGTTCGCCGACCGAAACCAGGTGGTTGCTGACGATGCCCTCGAACGGCGCGGCGACGTTGGTGTAGCCGTAATTGACCGCAGCGATCCGGGTGTTGACCTGGGCCTGCTGCAGATTGGCCTGCGCGTTGTCGCGGGTCGAGGTCGATGTGTCCAGCGTCGCCTGCGACACCGCCTGACGCTGCACCAAATCGGATTGCCGCTTGAAGTCGGCCTCAGCCTGCTTCACCGTCGCCTGCGCGCCGGCTTCGGCAGCCTGCGCCTGCTCGAGCTTCAGCTTGTAGGTCTCCGGCTCGATCGTGAACAGGGTGGTGCCCTCCTTCACGAAAGAGCCGTCCTTGTAGTTGATCGATTGCAGAAAGCCCTGCACGCGCGCGACGAGGTCGACGCTCTTGATCGGCGCGGTGTTACCGGTGGCATCGAGATAGCGCGTGATGGCGCGCTGCACCGGCAGTGCAACATCGACCTTCGGCGGCGGCGGCGGCACAAAACTATTTTGATCGCAGGCACTTAAACTGACGAAGGCGGATGTGGCGAAAGCGATACGCGCCGGCGTGGTGCTTCGCAGCCGCACAAAATAGCTCCGCATGAAATGTGCCGGTGCGCGCGCATGCCTCATGTCGGGGCCTCGATTCAAAATGCTTCATTCAAAGACGTTGCATCGGGCGAAAAGCAGCTTGCTCCCTGCATAGCAACAATCCGCTTGCAGTGGAACTCGAAAGCGAAAATGATGCCGCTCGTTTTCAGGTTGCGACAACGAGACTTTTCAAAACTCCGTTCGATTGAAGCGGCGGCTTCCGACGCCAACAAGGGATTTAGTCAAATGATCAACGTGTTGACACGTGGGGCGAGGCTGTCGGCATGGCTTGCGTTCGCGACAATGATGAGCGCCGCACCGGCTTTGTCGCAAGCACCGACCCCGGCGCAGCGTGATGCCATCAAGTCGCAATGCCGCAACGATTACATCGCGCACTGCTCCAGCATTCCGCCCGGCGGCGAGGCGTCGCTGCAATGCCTGCAGAAGAACATGGCCAGTCTTGCGCCGGGTTGCGCCAGCGCGGTGAAGGCGGTGGAGGCGCCGGCCGCGCCGAAGGCCGACGCCGAGCCGAAGACCGATGCAGCGCCGGCAGCAAAAACTGAAGCAAGTCCGGCCCCGGCGGCTGCGACCAAGCCCGCCGCGGAGGCTGCGACGCCGAAGGCCGCGACCGGCAAGCCGAGCAACGCGCAGATTTCGGCGATCCGCAGCGCATGCCGCTCGGATTACCCCAAGGTCTGCGCGGGCGTGCCCACCGGCGGCGCGCCGGCGCTGCAGTGCCTGGAGAAGAACAAGGCCAAGCTCTCGCCGGCCTGCGAGAAGGCGGTGGCCGCAGCGAGCGGCGGTGGCGCGGCTCCGGCTGCCGCGACCGAGGCCGCCGCACCCGCAGCAGGAGCGGCTGCCGCACCTGCGGCCGCGCCGGCCGTGATCGTGCTGCGGCCGATGCGGCCGCGCGAAGAGCTGTTCGTGCTGCGCTCGGCCTGCGGCGGCGACGTCCGATCGATCTGCGGCGGGGTGCAACCCGGCGGCGGCCGGATCATCCAGTGCCTGGCGACCAATGCCGGCTCGCTGTCGCCGGCCTGCCGCGACGTGCTGGCGCCGTTCGCGGCGCAATAACGTGATCTGCACAGACCAATCACTCGGGGAAGAAACACATGTTGCGTATCATCCTGACCACCGCGCTGCTTTGCGCATCGACGGCCGCCTTCGCCCAGGAGCTGACCGCCGCGCAGCGCGATGCCTGCATGGGCGACTACCAGAAGTTCTGCAAAAGCGTGACGCCCGGCGGCGGCCGCATCATCGCCTGCCTCGCCAAGGAAACCGACAAGCTGACGCCGGCCTGCAAGAAGGTGCTGGAGGCGGCCGAGAAGAAGTAGCGAGTTTCATAAGCGGGTTCGTCATTGCGAGGAGCCAACGGGTCGCGCGAATGCGCGCCCGATGACAGGCTCCGCGACGAAGCAATCCATGGCTCCGCAAGTGGCGCTATGGATTGCTTCGCTTCGCTCGCAATGACGGGGATGGAGCTGCCTGCGTGCTAGGCCGCCAGGCTCCTCGACATCGCCGCAAGCCCGCATTTTCCCTCTGGCGTTCCGGCTGAAGCCGGACTAGTGTGCCGGAAATAGTAAGTACACTGTCAATCTGGGAGGTAGACGTTGCGCATCGCCGTGATCGGCGGAGGGCCCGGCGGGCTTTACTTCGCCTATCTCTGGAAGAGGCGTCATCCGGACGCCGAGATCGACCTGTTCGAACAGAACTCAGCCGGCGCCACCTGGGGTTTCGGCGTGGTGTTCTCCGAGCAGGCGCTGGAGTTCTTGCGCGCCGACGACCCGGACACGGTCGAGGCGATCGCGCCGCAGATGGAGAGCTGGACCAACATCACGCTGAACCTGCGCGGCGAGAGCGTCGAGATCGACGGGGTCGGTTTCTCCTCGATCGGCCGGCTGAAGCTGCTGACGATCCTGCAACAGCGGGTGCGCAGCGTCGGCGTGACGCCGCGGTTCGACACCGTGGTGCAGTCGGTCGACGAGCTCCAAGGCTACGACCTGATCGTCGCCGCCGACGGGCTCAACTCGCTGGTCCGCCGCAGTTTCGAGAGCGCGTTCGGCGCCTCGGTGACGCATTCGACCAACAAATTCGCCTGGTATGGCACCACGAAAACGTTCGCGACGCTGTCGCAGACCTTCGTGGCGACCGAATTGGGCTGCTTCAACGCTCATCATTATCGCTATGCGAAGGACATGAGCACCTTCCTGGTCGAGTGCGACGCGCCAACCTGGGCGGCCTACGGCTTTGCCGACAAGAGCATCGAGGAATCGCAAGCAATCTGCGAAGGCGTGTTCGCCGCGACGCTGGACGGCCATAAGCTGATCTCGAACAAATCACTGTGGCGCAATTTTCCGTGGATCTGGAACGAGCGCTGGTCGCACGGCAACATGGTGCTGATCGGCGACGCGCTGCATTCGGCGCATTTCTCGATCGGCTCGGGCACACGGCTCGCGATCGAGGACGCGATCGCGCTGACCAAGGCGCTGGAAAGCGAAGGCGGCATTCCCGCCGCGCTGGCGCGCTATGAGAGCGAGCGCAAGCCGATCGTAAGGAAGCTCGTCACCGCCGCGCGCACCAGCGCCGACTGGTACGAGCATTTTCGCACGCACATGAAGCGCGATCTCCTGGATTTCGCCTACAGCTACATCACCCGCTCCGGCCGGATCGACGATGCGCGGCTCCGCGCGATGTCGCCGGCCTTCATGGCCCGCTACGAGGGGACAAAGGGACAGTCATGACCGTGATCGCCGACCAGGTTCCGCAGGACAATCCGGGCGCGCGCGAAATCGGCTTTGCGCTTCCCGAGCGCTACAATGCGAGCCGCATCCTGTTCGACAATCTCGGCAACGGCAACGCCGAACGGATGGCACTGACCGGACCTGCCGGCAGGCGGACCTATCGCGAGCTCTGCACCGAGGCGGCGCGCTGGGGCCACGCCTTCCTGTCGCTCGGGCTGAAGCGCGGCGACCGCATATTGCTGTTCCTGGACGACACTCCGGCCTATCCGGCGGCGTTCTTCGGCGCGGTGCGCGCCGGCTTCGTGCCGCTGTTGATCAACACGCTGACGACGCCGGAATTGCTGCAATTCTATCTTACCGACGCCGGTGCGCAGGTCGCCGTCACTGATGCCGAATTCTGCGTGCGCTTCGACGCGGAAGCCTGCAAGGACACGCCGCTGCGCACGCTGATCGTGGTCAACGGCACGGCGGCCGATCACGCCGTCGCCGAGGCGCGTCATGCCGGCGAATGGCTGCAAGGCTTTCCCGGCGAGCTCGAGGCCGCCGACACGCATCGCAACGAGATGGCGTTCTGGATGTATTCGTCGGGCTCGACCGGCCGCCCCAAAGGCATCGTGCATCTGCAACACGACATGGCCTATAGCGAGCAGGCCTTCGCGCGCAGCGTGCTGGATCTCAAGCCGGGCGACATCTGCTTCTCAGTGCCGAAAATCTTCTTCGCCTACGGCTTCGGCAACGCGATCACCTTTCCCTTCTCGGTCGGCGCCGCCACACTGCTGCTGCCGGGCCAGCCGAAGCCGGCGGCGATCTTCGCGGCGATCGCGACCTATCGGCCGACCGTGTTCTTCGGCCTGCCGACGCTTTACATCTCGCTGACCAAGGCCGAGGGCGCCGGGCAAGCCGACTTCTCCTCGCTGCGGATGGCGGTCTCGGCAGCCGAGGTGCTGTCGGCCGATGTCTTCAATGGCTGGAAGCGGCTCACCGGGCTCGAGATCATCGAAGGCCTCGGCTCGACCGAGGTGCTGCACATCTATCTCTGCAACCGCGCGGAGCAGAAGAAGCTCGGCGCCGCCGGGCTGCGCGTCGCCGGCTACGAGATCGCACTGCGCGACAGCGACGGCCGCGAGGTCGGCGACAATGAGGAAGGCATTTTGTGGGTGCGCGGCGATTCCGCGACGCCGCTGTACTGGAACCGGCCGGACAAGACCGCCGAGACCGTACGCGAAGGCGGCTGGATCTACACCGGCGACCGCTTCGTGCGCGACAGCGACGGCTTCCACTTCTTCCGCGGCCGCGCCGACGATCTGGTGAAAATCTCCGGCCAGTGGGTCTACCCGCTCGAGGTCGAGCTCTGCCTCGCCGATCACCCCGACGTCCGCGAATGCGCGGTGTATGCGGCCGAGCTGCCGGACCGGCGCATGACCTTGAAGGCGGTGGTGGTGATGAACAACGCCGGCTTCGACGCCAGCGAGGCGACACGAAGGCTGCAGGATTTCGTCAAGGCGAAGCTCCTGCCCTACAAATATCCGCGCGAGGTAACGTTCATCGACGAACTGCCGAAGACCGGGACGGGCAAGATCGACCGGCAGGCGGTGATGCGGATGTAGCCACCGCTGCAGCTACCCCCTCAGTGTCGTCCCGGCGAAGGCCGGGACCCATAACCACAAATCTTTGTGGTGCGAAGGCTGGGGCCCCAGCTTATCAAAACAACGCCCATTCGTGGTTATGGGTCCCGGATCGCGCTTCGCTTATCCGGGACGACGGAGAGGGCAGCTAGTTGCCCAACCCCGTCCCGCCATACAGCCACGCGATGTCATCGCACCACTCTTCCTGCGACTTCGCGCTCATGATCGCGTTACGCACGCGGGCATGGGCGCCGGCGGGGTGGTAGACGTGCTCGCCGATCGCGCGCGACATCAGCTGCACGCGCGCGGTGCGCTGGAATCGCTGCGCACGATAGGCTTCCAGTGCCGCCGCCTGGTCGTCGTGATTTGCCAGCATGTGCGACAGGCAGACCGCGTCCTCCATCGCCTGGCAGGCGCCTTGCGCGAAATATTGCAGCATCGGATGCGCGGCGTCGCCGAGCAGCGCGACGCGGCCGTCGATCCAGCGCTCGGTCGGATCGCGGTCGCACAGCACCCAGAGCTTCCAGTTGGTGCCGTGGCGGATAATGCTTTGCGCGCGCTCATGGACGTGGGCAAAACCCTTCATCACCTCGTCTTCCGAGACCGGCTTGCCGGCGACCGGCTCCGGCGCGTCGTTGTGATAGGTGACGACGAGGTTGAACACCTTCCAGCCCGACAGCGGGTAATGCACGATGTGGCATTTCGGGCCGGCCCACAGCGTCGCCGCGTTCCAGCGCAGATCCTCCGGCATCTGCTCGGTCGGGATCACCGAACGGTAAGTGGTATGGCCGGAGACGCGTGGCGGCCCATCCGCCACGACCTGCTTGCGGATGTTCGACCATAGGCCGTCGGCGCCGATCAGGAGCCGTCCCGTGATGCGTTCGCCGTTGGCGAGCTTTGCGGTGACGGACGAGGCCTCCTGCTGATAGCCGACGACTTCACTGCTGACACGCAGCTCGATCAGTTCGTGGCTCTGGCAGGCGCGCAGGAACACGCCGTGCAGATCGCCGCGATGCACCACCGCATAGGGATTTCCGAACCGCGAACGAAACGTATCGCCGAGGTCGATATGGGTGATCTCGTTGGCGGTGAGCGCATCCATCAGCCGCAGCTGGTCGATATAAACAGCCATGTTGCGCGCGGCCTCGCCGACGCCGAGATAGTCGAAGGCGTGGAAGGCGTTCGGCCCGAGCTGGATGCCGGCGCCGATCTCGCCGAGCGCGGCGGCTTTCTCCAGCAGGATCGAGCGGATGCCCTTTTGCGCGAGACCGAGCGCCACGGCGAGGCCGCCGATGCCGCCGCCCGCGATCAGGACTGGTTTTGCCTCCGCCATCAGCCCGCCTTCCCGAGATGTTCGAGCGCGTCCTCCGCGCGCAGCGGCACGCGCGAGGCCTCGTTGTTGAGGTCGACCAGCTGCGTCAGCAGCGCCAGCAGCGCCTTGCGGTCGGCGGCCTTCAGCGGCTGCAGCATCCGCGCCTGCGCCTTGTCGACCGAAGGCATGATGTCGTCGAGCACGGCGGCGCCGGCCTTGGTGAGAGTGAGCAGCTTGACCCGCTTGTCCTCGAGCGCCGGCTTGCGCACGATGAACGCCTTGGCCTCGAGCCGCTCGATGACGTTGCCGAGCGTCGAACGGTCGAACGCGATCACCGCGGAGAGCCGCGTCGCGTCGATGCCGGGATGGGTCGAGATCGCGACCAGCGCGGCGTATTGCACCGGGGTCAGGTCGAACGCCCCGCACTCCTCGATGAACAGCGCGACCGCGATCTGCTGCATCCGCCGGAACAGATAGCCGGGCGCGGTGTAGACCGCGTCCATGGTGACGGGCTTGCTATTCGGCATCGGGCTGCTTGTCCGGGGCGGCGTCGGCGAATGCCTTCATTTGCTTCGCTGCGGCTTCGGCCTTGAGCAGCCGCGGATAGGCCGACACGTCGGCGCCGAAGCGCCGCGCATTGGCGAGCTGCGGCACCAGGCAGAGATCGGCGATGGTCGGTTGCTCGCCGAAACAGAACGGCCCCGTCTCGTCCGCGATCAGGGTCTCGCAGGCCAACAAGCCTTCGCGATTGGCCCAGGCGGCCCATTCCGTGACCTTCTCCTCGGGCAGACCGAGCTGGCGCAGCCGCGCCAGCACCTTCAGATTCTGCACGGGGTGGGTGTCGCAGGCGAGCACCTGCGCGAACGCCCGCACCTTGGCGCGGCGCAGCGGATCCTTCGGCAACAGCGGCGGATTGGGGTGGGTCTCGTCCAGCCATTCGATGATCGCGAGCGACTGGGTCAGGATAGCGCCTGCGTCGTTCTCCAGCGTCGGCACCAGCCCCTGCGGATTGATCGCGACATAGGCCGGCGCGCATTGCTCGCCCTTGCGCAGATGATGCGGCAGATGCTCAGGGCTGAGCCCCTTCAAATTGAGGGCGATCCGCACCCGGTAGGACGCGCTGCTGCGGAAATAGCCATGCAGCTTCATCGGAACCTCCCTTGCATTTCGTCATTGATTTTGACGCGTTTTCTTCTCGCGAACCGGTATCCACTTCGCTCGAAAACGCTCTGGCTTGGTTGATTGACGCTAGCCATATCGTCAGTATACTGTCAATTAAATTGAACCGACAAAGAACGATGCAAGGAACATAAGGGAGGCTTGCCATGGAAGCCGTGCAGAAGACCCCGGAGCGCGAGGCGTTCTACAACAAGATCGATGGTGAAAACCTCTCGGCGCTATGGAACGTGCTGGGCGACCTGGTCACGCCCGAGCCGCGCAGCGCCTGCCGGCCGCATCTCTGGAAGTTCGACCAGATCCGCGACTACATGAACGAGGCCGGCAAATTGATCACGGCCAAGGAAGCCGAGCGCCGCGTGCTGGTGCTGGAAAATCCCGGCCTGCGCGGCCAGTCCCGGATCACGACCTCGCTGTTCGCCGGCGTGCAGATGGTGGTGCCGGGCGACGTCGCGCCGGCGCATCGCCACACCCAGTCGGCACTGCGCTTCGTGCTCGAAGGCAAGGGCGCCACCACCGCGGTCGACGGCGAGCGCACCGCGATGGCGCCGGGCGATTTCATCATCACGCCGTCGATGACCTGGCACGACCATTCCAATGAGACATCAGAGCCGATGTTCTGGCTCGACGGGCTCGACATCCCGATGGTGCAGTTCTTCGATTGCTCCTTTGCCGAGGGCGCCAAGGAAGATCAGCAGAAGATCTCGAAACCCGCCGGCGACAGCTTTGCGCGCTACGGCCGCAATCTGTTACCCGTCGACCAGAAGCGGGCGTCGAAGACCTCGCCGATCTTCAACTATCCCTACGACCACACCCGCGAGACGCTGGAACAAGCCAGGGCCCGCGAGGAATGGGACGCCTGTCACGGCCTGAAGCTGAAGTTCTCCAACCCGGAGACCGGCGACTATGCGATGCCGACCATCGGCACCTTCATCCAGCTGCTGCCGAAGGGCTTCAAGACCGCGCGCTATCGGTCCACCGACGCCACCGTGTTCGCCGCGATCGAAGGCAAGGGCCGCACACGAATCGGCGACGAGGTCTTCGAATGGGGCCCGCGTGATTTGTTCGTGGTGCCGAGCTGGCGCTGGGTGACGCACGAGGCCGACATGGATTCGGTGCTGTTCTCGTTCTCGGACCGCCCGGTGCAGCAGAAGCTCGACCTGTTCCGCGAGGATCGCGGGAACGCGTAGCGATCGTAGGGTGGGCAAAGGCGCGCAGCGACGTGCCCACCATTCACGACGTGCTCGCGATGGTGGGCACGCTTCGCTTTGCCCACCCTACAATTCCCGTCCCTCACCGCCAGTGCAGCAACCGCGCCTCGAGCAGATTGATCAGCCTGCCCACCGCGAGCCCGAACAGCGACAGGATCACGACGCCGGCGAGCAGCTGATCGGTCTGCATCAGATTGCCGGCCTGCAGCACGAAGGCGCCGATGCCGTATTCGGCGCCGATCATCTCGGCGCTGACGACCAGCAATAGCGCGACCGATGCGGTGATGCGGAAGCCGGCGAGGATCGAGGGCAGCGCACCCGGCCAGATCACGCGGCGGACGATGGCGTGGAACGGCACGTTGAAGCTCTGCGCCATCCGGATCAGGTTGCGCGGCACCGCGTCGACGCCGCTATAGACCGAGATCGCGGTCGAGAAGAACACCCCGAGCGCGATGGTCGCGATCTTCGGCTCCTCGCCAATACCGAGCCAGAGGATCAACAGCGGCAGCAGCGCGATCTTCGGGATCGGAAACAGCGCCGAGATGAAGGTGATGCCGACGCCGCGCGCGGTGGTCGAGAGACCGATTGCAAAGCCGACAATGACGCCGGCGACCGTGCCGATGATCCAGCCGGTGCCGATCCGCAGCAACGACCACGAGAGATGGTGCCACAGCGCGCCCGATGCGGCGAGCTTGCCAATCGCAACGGCAATGGCCGACGGCGCCGGCAGAAACAGCGGATTGACCCAGCCGGCGCTGCCGGCGAGCTGCCAGACCGCGATCACGAGCGCGAGCGCAATCCAACCGGCAAAGCGGCTGCCGGCCGGCGCGAAGCCCGCACCGCGAAATGCGACCGGTCGCGTTGCCTCGCTCGATTGCTGTTTCGTCTCCGACACCGCGCCATCAAGCATGCTGCACCTCGCGTTCGGCGTCGATCGCCTCCTTGCGGATCAGCGACCAGAGCTCGCTTTGCAGCGCGGCCATTTGCCCGCGGGCGTCCGCCGCACCGCGCTCGGCGCGCGTCATCGGAATGGTCACGATCTCGCGGATGCGGCCGGGTCGGCGCGACAGCACGACGACGCGATCGGCGAGCCGCACGGCTTCTTCGAGATTATGCGTGACATAGACCGCGCCCATCGTGCCGTCGGCGAGCAGGCCGACGAAATCCTCCATCAAGAGCTCGCGGGTCTGCGAATCCAGCGCCGACAGCGGCTCGTCCATCAACAGGATCGCGGGCCGCACCGCGAGCGCGCGGGCGATGCCGACGCGCTGGCGCATGCCGCCGGAGAGCTGCTTCGGATAGGTCGCGCGAAAATCCGACAGTCCGGTGCGGCGCAGCGCATCGTCGATCACGGCGCGGCGCTCGGCCGCGCTCAAGCTCGTATGCAGCAACGGAAAGGCGACGTTCTCCTCCACCGTGCTCCAGGGCAGCAGGGCAAAATCCTGGAACACGAAGGTCAGCGGATTGAGGCTGCCGGCCGGCGGCGCGCCGCGGAGCTCGGCCGCGCCCTTGCTCGGCAGCAGCAGGCCGCCGAGGATTTGCAGCAGCGTGCTCTTGCCGCAGCCGGAGGGTCCGACGATCGCGACGATCTCGCCGGCGCGGACGGTGAAGGAGACGTCGGAGAGCACGTCGAGCGCGCCGAAGCGATGGGAGATGTGGTCGGCGATCAGGTCCATGTCAGCCCGACTTCGGCTTTCAATCCGTCACTCTGTGGAGGGTGACGAAGGTGCGTGTCTCTTTCCCCACGTCGTCCCGGCGAAAGCCGGGACCCATAACCACAGGGTTGAGTTATTGAAGCAGGCTGTGGCCCCAGCGTCGCACGACAATGAACTTCGGTGGCTATGGGTCCCGGCTTTCGCCGGGACGACAGCGAATATGTTGCGACATCGGAAATCATATACTCACCGCCTCTCAGCGTGACGGGGACGGAGTGGTGCGCATGGTGCTGTGACATCAATCCGCCTTCACATAGTCCTTCGCGACGATCGCATTCGCGTCAAAGCCCTTGTCGACGAAGCCCTGCCCCTGTAGCCATTTGATCTGGTTGTCGACATTCTTCACGTCGAGCTTGCCGTCGGGATCGACATAGGCGCAGTTGCCGACCACCTGCTCCACCGGCAGGTTGGTGTACTTTGCGATGATCTCGAGCAACGGCTTTGTCTTGTCGTTGATCGGCACCACGCCGTCCTTGATCGCGGCGAGGACGACGTCGTGATATTCGCGGTCGGCGCGGTCAAGCGCGGTGAGCAGTTTGGTCACCAGCGCCGCGTTGGTCAGCGTCTTCGGCGAGGCAAAGATCGCGCCCAGCTGCCAGGGCGTTTCGTCGCCGACCCAGCCCAACAATTTTGCGCCGTTGGAATCCATCAACGTGCGCGCCGTCGAGGCCGGCAACAGCGCGGCATCGACGGTTTCGCCCTTCAGTGCGGCGGCGGCGTTCGACAGCGATTGCAGCGGCACGATCTTCACATCCGAGAGCTTGAAGCCGTATTTGTCGGCGAGCAGCCCGAGCGAATAATGGAAGCTGGAGCCGACCTGGGTCACCGCGACGCGCTTGCCCGCGAGATCCTTCGGCGCCTTGAGGCCGGCCGCATAGGCGTTGTTGCTGGCGAAATAGCCGATCAGGGGATAGCCGGCCTTCTCGCGGCTCATGCCGCCGATTACCTTCAGCGTGCCCTTGCCGGCGAGATTGTAGAGACCCGCGGTGAACGCGGTGATGCCGAAATCGACATCGCCCGCAGTGGTGGCAACCGCGATCGGCTGCGCCGCGTCGAAGAATTTCAGTTCGACGTCGAGGCCGGCGTCGCGGAAATAGCCCTTGTCCTGCGCGATGAACACCGGCGCCGAGGAGGACAGCCGCAGCACGCCGATCCTGGCCTTCAGAAGACCGTCGGCCTGCGCGATGCTGCTCGCGGCCCAGACAAGCAGACCCGCGAGTGCGAATCGCGCCCAACCCTTCATTGCCGTCCTCCGCTTAAAGTCCCTGGGGCACGGCCTGATCGCGGCCGATGAACGCGCCCTGTTTGCCGAGCTGTTGTTGCAACTTTTCGACGGAAATGTCGCGCGGAATCGTATTGCCAGAAAGTGCTAGAGCGGCGGCAGTTCCCGCCGCTTCACCCATCACGAAGCAGGCGCCGGAGACGCGCGCCGCCGATTGTCCCTCATGGGTCATCGAGGCGCAGCGGCCCGCGACCAAGAGATTGTCGACGCCATCAGGTACCAGCATGCGGTACGGCAATTCGTTGTAGCCGCGGCTCTCCGGGATCGGCGGAAACTCGAAGATCACGTCGCCGGGCACGTGCGATTCCTTCGGCCAGCCATTGACGCCGATCGAGTCCTCGAACGAGGCGCAGCCGAGCACGTCATCGCCCGACAGCATATAGCCGCCGATCACCCGCCGCGTCTCGCGGATGCCGAGCTGCGGCGGCAGATCGACGATGTAGGAGTTTTCGAAGCCCGGCAGCGTGCGCAGGAACGCAAAGGCCTCGACCGCCTGGCGGCGGCCCTCGATCTCGCCGCGCGTCATGTCATCGGGGTCGATGCCGGAGATCGCACCACCGTCGCGGCGCGTCACCTGCGTGAAATTCACCCGCCATTCGATCTGCGATTTCTGCGGCCGCACGATCGCGGATTTGCGCGGAAATTTGTGCGTGCCTTTGGCCTCGGCCTCCGCCATCCGCTCCGGGATCGTCCGCCACGCATCGCCTGCCTTGGCCGGATCGATGCCGTTGAGGCGGAACATCATCGAGGGATAGAGCATGCCGCCTTCATTGTCGCCTACTTCATAGGGCGCACCGGCCCACACCGCGAGATCGCCGTCGCCGGAGCAATCGATGAAGATGCCGGCCACGACCGCCTGGCGACCGGCCTTGGTCTCCAACGTCAGCGCGCGGATGCGCGCGCCGTCCATCACGACGCCGGCACCGAGCGCATGAAAGAGAATGTCGACCTTGTGATGGGCGAGCAGATCGTCCGCGGCGATCTTGTAGGCCGCGGTGTCATAGGCCTGCGCCAGGATCTTGCCGAGGATCAGATGCGGGGCGTTGAGCCCGCCGAGCCGATCGATCCGATCAAGCAGGTCGGAGGCGATGCCCTGCACCACCCGGTGCATCTCGCCGAAGATGTTGGCGTGCAGACCGCAGAAATTGGTGACGCCTGCCGCGGTGCCCATGCCGCCGAGGAATCCGTAACGCTCGATCAGCAGCGTTCGCCGTCCCGCGCGCGCCGCGGCCACCGCCGCCGTGATCCCGGCCGGCCCGCCGCCGAGCACCACCACGTCGTATTCGCCGTAGATCGGGACCTGCCGCGCCGGTTCTTCGATCGTGCTCGCTCGCATCGCTTCCGCCCTGGGTAAATTGGTTGGGCCGACTATGAATTGATGCGGATTGCAGTACAATCCACCAAATTATGGTATCAGCTTTCGCGAATCGAGAAAGATAGACTTCGAGAAGGCACACTTCGAGAAGGCACATGGACACGCTGGTCAACCTCGAAGCCTTCCTCGCCACCGCCGACGCCGGCGGTTTCTCCGCGGCTGCGCGCAAGCTCAACATCGCAACGTCAGTGGTGGCAAAGCGCGTCACCCAGCTCGAGCAGCGCATCGGCACCGCGCTGTTCCATCGTTCGACCCGGCAATTGCGGCTAACCGAGGCCGGGCAGCAATATGTGCATCGCGCACGCGGCGTCGTTGCCGACGTCGGCGATCTCCTGTCGCGGATGGGCGAGAAGCAGCGCGACCTCACCGATCATCTGCGCGTCAAGGCGCCGACGTCGCTGACCGTGGCGCGGCTCGCCGATGCCTTCACCAGCTTCCAGAAGCAGAACACCAGCGTGAAGCTCGAGATCGTGATGATCGACCGTCCGGTCGATCCGGTGACCGAAGGATTCGATATCGCGATCGGCGCCTTCCCGCATTCCTTCGGCGGGGTGGTCGACGAGCCGCTGTGCCAATTGCCGAGGCTGGTGTGCGCTTCACCCGCGTATCTAAAGAAGCATGGCACGCCGAAACATCCGCGCGACCTGGTCGATCATCGCTGCCTCAGCTTCCTGCCGACCGGGCCCGAGTGGCCGTTCGAGGGACCGCGCGGCCGTATCAATGTCCAGGTGCGGCCTTATCTTTCGTCGAACGAGGGTCGCGTGCTGACACAAAGCGCGATCGCCGGCAACGGCATCGCGCTGCTCTCGCATTATCTGATTGCGGATGCGCTGCGCGAGGGCGCGTTGCGGCCGGTGCTACCGGAGTTTCCGATCCCGGAATTGTGGGTCAAGGCCGCCGTTCCCGAACGCCGCATCGACGCGGCCGCGGTGCAGGCACTGCTCAAGACGTTGAAGGCGTCGCTGTCGCAGCCGCTGTGATCCGACGCCAGTCTTGCCCCTGTCGCGCGGACCTGAGACAACGGCGCGAAAGGATCGCCCGCTTGAAACTCCTGACGGCAGCTTCGCTTGCTTTCGCCCTCGCCGCCACGCCCGCGGCGGCGATCGAGACCTGCCGCTTCATTCCCGCCAAAGCGGAGCGCGAAGCCTGCTATCACCGCCAGGAAGAAGAGCTCGCCGCCCAGCGCAAGCCCGAACCGGCAGTATCAAGATCAAGCGAATCGAAGACGATCGAATCGTTGCAGCAGATGCGGCGCGACGACGAGCAGGTCTATCGGAGCATCCGCGGCATCTGCAACGGCTGCTGAACGGCACAATAAACCTACGCCTTGCTTACGCCCACCGACCGGCGCGCTTCTCCGCAAAGGACGCTAGTCCTTCCGCTGCCTCCGCGGTCTGCCGCTTGGCTGAGTGCAGATGGACCAGGCGCGCATAGGCGGCATCGTCGGCGGCCATGCCGCCGAACGAGCTTTCCATCGCCAGCCGTTTCGTCTCGGTCAGCGCGTCGGGGGCGTTCGCCAGCAACTGCTCGACGACCTTGCTGCCCGCGCTCTCGAGCTCGGCCAACGGCACCACTTCATGCGCGAGGCCGATGCGGCGGGCGTCTTCGGCGCCGAAACGTTCGCCGGTCAGCGCGTAGCGGCGCACCTGGCGGACGCCGATGGCGTCGCACAATTGCGGGATGATGATCGCGGCCGTCAGGCCCCAGCGCACCTCGGTGATCGAGAACAGCGCATTGTCGGCCGCGATCACGACATCGCAGGCCGCGATCACCCCGGTGCCGCCGCCGAAGCAGCCGCCCTGCACCAGCGCGACCGTCGGCACCGGCAGCGTGTTGAGGCGCTGCACCGCCTCGAAGGTGGCGCGCGATGCCGCTTCGTTTTCCTCGAACGATTTCGGGCGCACGCTGTTGATCCATTTCAGGTCGGCGCCGGCCTGGAAATGCTTGCCGTTGCCCTTGAGCACGACGACGCGGAGCGGCTCGCCGGAGAGATCGTCGATCGCAGCGAGCACGCCCGCAATCAGCGCGCCGTCATAGGCATTGTTGACCTCCGGCCGGTTCAGCGTGACGGTCGCGACCCCGCGCGCATCGAGGCTCCACAGGACTGGGCTGGCGGACATGGACGTCTCTCCTTCGTTCGGCATGCTCTCGTGCCCGGCACTATGGCCGATACGAGATGGATCCTTCCATCACTTTCGAGCGCATCGGCCCGCGCCATGCGCATGAGCGGTTGCGCAATGGCGCAACCGGGTTGCGCAGTGGCGTAACCGGGTTGCGCACGGCCTCGCGCTTGTGGAAACTGAAGCCGTAACTTCGAGGGACAGTTCCATCCATGCGCATTTGCATCTTCGGCGCGGGCGCCGTCGGCAGCCATTTCGCGGTCCGGCTGGCGCGGGCCGGACACGACGTGTCCTGCGTGATGCGCGGGCCGCATCTCGACGCGGTCAAGGCCAACGGGCTGACGCTGAAGGTCGGCGACACCGCTTTTACCGCGCGGATCAAGGCATCGGCCGATCCGGCCGAACTCGGGCCGCAGGACGTCGTCATCAGCACGCTGAAGGCGACCGGCATCGGCGCGCTCGCAGACGGGCTCAAGCCATTGCTGCATGATGGCACCGCCATCGTGTTCGCACAGAACGGCATTCCCTGGTGGTATGATCTCGGCATGCCGGCGGCTCATCCCAAAATTCCCGATCTCGGCTTCCTCGATCCGGGCGGACGGCTGCGCACGGCGGTGCCGAAGCAGCGGATCATCGGCGGCGTGATCTTCTCCTCCAACGAGGTGGTCGCGCCCGGCGTGGTGGCGAACCTCACGCCGGAGCGCAATCGGCTCTTGATCGGCGAATGCGACGACCGCGACAGCGAGCGGATCGCGCGGCTGCGCGGCGCGCTGAACGAAGCGGCGATCGAATCGTTCGACGTCAAGGAAATCCGCGAGACCATCTGGTCGAAACTGCTCACCAACATGTCGATGTCGGTCCTGTGCCTGCTGACCGGGCTGACGGCGCGCGCTCTGCGCGACGATCCTGCGATGCAAGAGGTGATCCCGCGGCTGCTCGACGAGGCCAATGCGATTGCGACGCACTTCATCCCGGAGGTCAAGCGCGTCGCCCGCACCGGGCCGGCGCCGGATCACAAGCCGTCGATCCTGCAGGATTACGAGCTCGGCCGCGCCATGGAGATCGACGTGCTGGTGCGCGCACCGGCCGCCTTTGCCCGCGCCGCCGGCCTCGCCACCCCGATGCTCGATCTGATGGCCGCGCTCGCGATCCAGAAGGCGCGTGACAAGGGGCTCGATCAGGGCTGACACTCCACGCAACGACAACAAGCAGGGACATCCAACCATGCACGTCAAGGACAAGGTCTGCGTCGTCACCGGCGGCGCCAGCGGAATCGGCGAGGCGGTGGCGCGGGCCTATGCACAGGCCGGCGCGCGCGGCGTCGTCGTTGCCGACCTCAAGACCTCGCGCGACCGCCTCGCCAGCGTTGCCGGCGATATCGACGGCCTGGCGGTGACCGCAGATGTCGGGCTGGAAGAGGACATCAAGGCGCTGATCGCCGCAGCGGAGGACAAATACGGCCCGGTCGACGTGTTCTTCTCCAATGCCGGGCTGTCGCGCAAGGGACAGGAGAGTGCGTCCGATGCCGACTGGGACGTCAGTTGGCGGGTGCATGTGATGAGCCACGTGTTCGCGGCGCGCGCGCTGGTGCCCGGCATGCTCGCGCGCGGCTCCGGCTATCTCATCAACACCGCATCAGCCGCGGGGCTGCTGGCATCGCTGAACTCGATGCCTTACGGGGTGACGAAAAATGCCGCGGTTGCGCTCGCCGAGCATCTCGCAATCCAGTATGGCGACCGCGGCATCCGCATCTCGGTGCTCTGTCCGCAATCGGTGCAGACCGGCATGACGACGCCGGGTCCGAGCGCCGCCCGCGTCGACGGCGTGCTGCAACCGGGCGACGTCGCGCGGATGGTGCTCGAGGCGATGGACGAGGAGCGCTTCCTGATCCTCTCACATCCGCAGGTGCAGGACTACATGCAGCGCAAGGCCGCCAACCGCGACCGCTGGCTGTCCGGCATGCGCCGGCTGCGCGATCGGATTTATGGTGGATCGTAGCGCGGATGCGGCTACGAATGCTTCGTCACCCACGCGGCGAACGCATCCAGCAGCTCGGTCATCACCTCGGCATCGTTGCGGCCGGAGCGCTTGAGCACGTGGAAGGAGTGATCGGCCTCCTGCACCGGATGCAGCGTCGCGCGCGCCCCGAGCCCTTTGACGACCGGCTGGAGCAGATCGAACTCGGCCAGCGCATCGCGAGTGCCCTGCAGGAACAGCATCGGGATCTTGACCTCGGCGAGATGGCTCGCCCGCTCGTTCGACGGCTTGCCGGCGGCGTGCAGCGGAAAGCCGAGGAACGCCAGGCCGCGCACGCCGGCAAGCGGCGTCTTGGCCTGCGCCTGCGAGGTCATGCGGCCGCCGAAGGATTTGCCGCCGGCGAACAGCGGCAGATCGCCGCAACGGCGTGCGGCCTCGGCCACGGCCGCGCGCACCGCGGCCTGTGCGACGGCGGGCGGATCGGGCCGCTTGCTGCCCTGCTCCATATAGGGAAACTGATAGCGCAGCGTCGCGATGCCGCGCGCCGCGAGCCCTTCCGCGATGGCGGCCATCGACGGATGCGTCATGCCGGCGCCGGCGCCGTGGGCGAACGCATAGGCCGCACGCGGCTGCGCCGGCCGCAGCAGCAGCGCGGACACCGCGCGGTCGTCCGAGATGGTGATGGTGAGAGGTTGCGCGCCGGCGGCGTTCAAGCAATTGCCCCGCGAAAAATTGCCGGCTATTTCTAGCGTCCGGCCGTGATGCGCGCAAATGCCGCCGCGGACCGAGCTGCCGAAAGTGAACTGCTTCACAGCCGACCGATATTTTCACTGTTAGAGCGAAAGGCGCTACTGTAGGATGGCGTGCAACGTGACACACGCTCCGCGCGAACATGTTTTGGCGATTTTTAACATCTCATCCATATGACGCGCGGTGACCGCGAATCTGGGGGACGGGCATGCCTCGCAAGACGATCATCTTCATTGGACTGGTGCTTGTCGCGGGCCTCGCCTACTTCAAAGATGATCTGAAATTCCTCGCCGAAGGGTTCAACGTCAAGGCGGTCGACTACCAGCCACCCGCCAAGACCGTGTGGCTGGACCAGAAGGTCTCTGCCGAGCAACTGCGCTGGTTCTACCACGCCGACCAGGGCACCCGGACGTTCGGCATTCCCCAAGAATGGTTCATGGTGCTGGAGCAGCCGACGATCTGGCCGCTGATCGGCGCCGCGCCACGGCTCAGCGACACCAACTATCTCGGCCGCTTCGGCTTCATCCCCGACACCGTGATTCCCGGCAAGGCCGATCCGCTGCCGATCGGATTCGCGCATGGCACCGCAATGCTGGATGCGAACGGAGCCCCCTGGCGCAATCCGCACGACAAGAGCGACATGACCGGAATCGGGCTGACCTGCGCGGCCTGCCACACCGGCAGCTTCAGCTACCGCGGCACCGAGATCGTGATCGACGGCGGGCCGGCCAACACCAATCTGTTCGAGTTCCAGAAGAGCGTCGGCCTGTCGCTGTTGCTGACCCGGTTCTGGCCGGGCCGCTTCTCGCGCTTCGCCGACGAGATCCTCGGCAAGGATTCGAGCCTCGACGAGAAGATGGCGCTGCGCGGGCAGCTCGACCTGGTGCTGAAGCAGTACGCCAATATCAACAACCTGGAGACCAAGGTCGCGGCCAACAGCGTCGAGGAGGGCTACGCCCGGCTCGACGCGCTGAACCGGATCGGCAACCAGGTGTTCTCGATCGACCTCAACAATCCGAGCAACTATGCCTCGCACTCGGCGCCGGTACACTTCCCGCGGATCTGGAACGCGCCGTGGTTCAGCTGGGTACAGTATGACGGCTCGATCATGCAGCCGATGGTGCGCAATGCCGGCGAGTCGCTCGGCGTGTCCGCCGAGCTCAACCTGCTCGACCCGTCCAGGGACCTGTTCAGGTCGAGCTCGCGCATCGACGTGCTGTATGAGATGGAGCGGATGATCGCCGGCGACGCGCCCAGCAAGGACAAGGGCTTTGGCGGCCTGGCGTCGCCGAAATGGCCGGACAACATCCTGCCGCCGATCAACATGGACCTCGCGAAGAAAGGCGGCGACCTCTACGTGACCCACTGTCAGGGTTGCCATGGCCCGGCGATCGACAGCAAGGCCCGCCCCCCGGGCGAAGCCTTTGCGCTGTTCCAGGACGACAAGCGGTGGACCAAGAACAGCGCCGGCGAGATGCTGCTCGACGTCGAACTGATTCCGATCAGCCATATCGGCACCGATGCCGCGCAGGCCGAGGGCCTGGCATCGCGCACGGTCGAGACACCAGACAATCTCGGGATCAAGGACAAGAGCTTCGGATTCGCGCTGCGTGATGTGGTCGTGAACACCGTCAACTCTTGGTACGACCAGAACAAGACCCCGACCCCGGATCGCGACCGGATCAACGGCTACCGGCCGCCCGACATCCAGGCCAAGCTCGCCTACAAGGTGCGGCCGCTCAACGGCATCTGGGCGACGCCGCCCTATCTGCACAACGGCTCGGTGCCGAGCATCTATGCGTTGCTGTCACCCGTGAAGGAACGGCCGGCGCAGTTCTGGCTCGGCAGCCGGGAATACGATCCCAAGGATCTCGGCTACGTCACCAACGTCAGCATCAAGAACGGCTTCCTGCTCGACACCACCAAGCAAGGCAATCGAAATACCGGGCACGAATTCTCCAACGAGAAGGGCCAAGGCGTGATCGGGCCGGAGCTGAAGCCGGACGAGCGGCGCGCGCTGATCGAGTTCATCAAGACGCTGTGAGCATGTCTCACACCGCAGGCACACTCAGCGGCACGCTCTGGGCGTGGTGGAACAGATTGTCGGGATCGTATTGCTGCTTCACTGCGACCAGGCGGGCGAGGTTGTCGCCCCAATAGGCCGTGGCGTAATCGGCAAGGTCGAGGTCGCAGTAATTGACATAGGATGCGCCCGGCATATAGGGCCGCATCGCCGCGTAGACCTTCGCGACCTGCGCCAGATGCGTCGCGGTGTCGGCGGCACGGCTCCAGCTCGCATAGTACTGGATGCAGAACTGCGTGCCGGCGCGACGCGGAAACGCGGTCGCGTCGGGGGCGATGTCGGCAATCTTGCCGCCATAGGAGTCGCACAACAGCGCGATCGCGCCTGATGGAAGCGGCGCCACTGCCGCCATCATCGCAGCGATGCCGCTGGCCGCCAGCGGCGTCAGCACGTAGTCGGACTTCGCCTTCATCAGGACCGATTCGTAGCTGAGCGTCCCGGCAAAGTGCAGCACTGCCTTGAGGAACGACAGCGACTGCACCGTCAGCGCCGACGACGGCGTCTGCAGCGAGATCAGATGCTTGAGCTCGCTGCGCAACGCGGCCTCGCTGCCGACCGATTGGCCGATGCAGCGCAACATGACCAGGCCGTTTCCCAGCGGCCCCACCTTCATGATCGAGGTGATGTCGGACGGCGCGTTCGGCGCCCAGCTCTGCCACGCCGCGAACAATTGCGCGGCATGCGCCTGCGACAGCTTCCAGGTCACGCCGAACACCAGGACGTTGTTCAGCGGGAAGACGCCGATCTTGAATTCCGTGGCGATGCCGAAGCTGCCGCCGCCTCCGCCGCGGCAGGCCCAATAGAGGTCCGGCTCCGACGTCGCATTGGCGTGCAACGTCCTTGCCTGCGCGTCGATCAGCGTCGCCTGCTGCAGGCCGTCGCAAGTCAGCCCGTGCGAACGGGCCAGCAGGCCATGGCCGCCGCCGGTCAGGTGACCGGAGATGCCGACCGTCGGGCAGCTGCCGGCCTGCACCGCGAGCCCCTGCGCCGCCAGCGCCGAATAGAGCTCGTACAGCGACACGCCGGAGCCTGCGGTGACGACGTTCGATGCCTTGTCGACCGTGATCTGCTTCAGCCCGCGCACGTCGATGACGACATCGGCGGATTGCGAAAAGCCCTCATAGGAGTGTCCGCCGCAGCGCGTCGCGAAGTTCAGGCCGTTGTCACGGACCCAGTCCACCATCACGGCAACCGCATGTTCGGTCTTGCAGACCGCGCGCAGCGCCGGCGCAAGCTGCGTGAGCTTGTTGGCTGCGGGAAGAAAGTCGGCATAGTGCGGATCGGACGGTGTCAGGAACTGGACGTCGCTGGCCGCAAGGTTCGGCAATGGCGGCAACGCCGTCGCGGCCGCCTTCGCCGCAGGCGCAACGCTCTCGGCACCGGCCGCGGCAGGCGGTGCTTCGGCGGGGACGAACTCGTCGACGCGAAGCGGATGTTCCATGAAAACCTCGTTGCGCAATGCGCGCATTCTCACATGGAACAACCTCAGATTAAACGCACGTTTCCGCGACCGTCGCTTTCTGGCGGCAGATCGCTGCGCGAGATCTCCTGCGACGCCCTATCCTTTCGGCACTGGCGAGCCCTGGCGCCGCGCCGGGCGGGTCATGGCTTCGAGCTCGAGCAGCTCGTTGAGCTGCGCCTCGGTCAACAGCTTCTCCTCCAGCACGATGTCGGCAACCGAGCGGTTCTCCTTCAGCGCGCGGCGCGCCACCCGCGAGCTCGCCTCATAGCCGAGCGTGGGCGCGAGCGCGGTGATCAGGCCGATCGAGCCTTGCACCAGGCTGCGGGCACGCTCGCGGTCGGCCTCGATGCCGTCGACGCAGCGCTTGGTCAGCGTATCGATCGCCGCGGTCAGCATGCGCAGCGAGCTCAGCACGCAATAGCCGATGGTCGGCTCGAACGCGTTGAGCTGCAACTGGCCGCCCTCGGCGCACATCGTCACCGTGAGATCGTGGCCGATCACGAGATAGGCGACCTGGTTGACCACCTCGGGGATGACGGGATTGACCTTGCCCGGCATGATCGAGGAGCCCGCCTGCACCGCCGGCAGACGGATCTCGCCGATGCCGGTGCGCGGCCCCGACGACAACAGCCGCAGATCGTTGCAGATCTTCGACACCTTGACCGCGACGCGCTTCAACACGCCGGAGAACAGCACGAAGGCGCCGAGATCCGAGGTCGCCTCGATCAGGTTGGAGGCCAGTATCATCGGCTGGCCCGACAGGCGCGACAATTCCTCGACCGCGAGCGCGGCATAGCGCGGGTCGGCATTGATGCCGGTGCCGATGGCGGTGGCGCCGAGATTGACCTCGCGGAACAGGCCGGAAATCTCGTTCAACCGGGCGACGTCCTCCTTCACGGTGGCGTGGAAAGCATCGAACTCCTGGCCGAGCGTCATCGGCACCGCATCCTGCAACTGGGTGCGGCCCATCTTCAGGACGTCGGCGAACTCGACCGCCTTGCCCTTGAAGGCATAGGCGAGATCGTCCAGCGCGCGCACCAAAGGCTGGGTGGCGAAGATCACCGCGAGCCGCAGCGCGGTCGGATAGGCGTCGTTGGTGGACTGCGCCATGTTGACGTCGTCGTTCGGATGCAGCGCGTGATAGTCGCCCGGCTTGCGGCCCATCAGCCGCAGCGCGACATTGGCGATCACTTCATTCGCATTCATGTTGGTCGAGGTGCCGGCGCCGCCCTGGATCGCATCGACCACGAAGGATTCGGCATAGACCCGGTCGGTCGCGACCTGCGTGCAGGCCGCGTCGATCGCATCGGCTTTCTCGGGCGAGAGATAGCCGAGCCGCTTGTTGGCGCGCGCCGCCGCCTGCTTGACCAGCGCCAGCGCGCGGACGAATTCCGGGAAATGGCCGACCGGCACGCCGGTGATCGGAAAATTCACCACCGCGCGCTTGGTGTGGATGCCCCATAGCGCGTTGGCCGGCACCTCGTCCTCACCGAGCAGATCGTGCTCGGTGCGCGACAGCGCCTGCTCGATCGGCACGGTACGGACGGTGGCGACCGCGAGTTCGCTGGGGCTGCTCGTGCTCTCGCCGGATGGCGGCGTGGCGCCTGCGGTGTTCGTGGTCTCAACTTTCGATTCGGCCATCGCTGCCTCCGTTGCCTGCCAGAATTCTGTCGTCGCCGACGCCGGGCATGATGCGCCGGGCTGGTGTCGAAAGCCAATGGCTATCCGCGGAGTCGTGCACAGAGCAGCGCGCGAAAGGCCACCTCATGGCAAGATTTGCACGCCCCAGGTCGGGATTTAAGGGTCGCCTTATCCCCCGCGATAACAATGGCTTATGGAGGCCGCGCGGCGCGCGCCGCGGATCCGATGGTGCGGCTTTCTCGTAAGCACCTGCGCGTGCTAGATCAGCCTCGTCCGGCGCAAGCGCGCTTCCAATAGCAACGAACCAAAAGCGAGGGCGCGATGTCCGACAGCAGCGAAGCAATGACCGTCAAATTCCGCTGCCCGGCCGAGCTCGAAGGCAAGATCCCGCCGCCGGTGCGGGCGTCACTCGGCCTGCCTGGTTGGCTCAAGGCGATGCCGACGCAGGCCTTCAGCACCATCGACATGCGCGAGATCGATACCGTCAAGCGCTGTCCGCCTTTCGTCGACGCCATGACGTCGGGCTTCCTGCTGCCGCTGATCTGCGACCTCAAGGTCGAGAACGGCGGGGTGACCTGGGACAACGACCTTCCCGTCAGCGGCACGCTGGAATTCCCACGCTCGCCGGTCGGCTTCCACGACGAGAGCCAGATGACGGGCTCGCCGCTGTTCGAGCCCGATCGCTACGTGATCAAGTTTCACAATCTGTGGACCATCGAGACGCCGCCGGGCTACTCGCTGTTCTTCACCCATCCGGTCAATCGCTTCGACCTGCCGTTCACCACGCTGACCGGCGTCGTCGATTGCGATCTGTTCCGCGACAGCTGGATCCATTTCCCGGCGCGCTGGCACGACCCGAATTTCCAGGGCGTGCTGCCGAAGGGCACGCCGATCGCGCAGTGTTTTCCGGTGAAGCGCGAGGGCTGGGCCGTAGAGACCGCCGCGATGACGCCGGAGGAGACGCTGCGGGCGCAGGAGCTGACCAAACGGATCGGCCGCGAACCCGGACTCTATCGCCGGCAATTCCGGACGTAGCCCATTGAGTCGTGCCGGCGAAGGCCGGCACGACGTCGGGGTTAGCCTTGCGGCTAGCCCGGCTCGTTCAAGAACTTCGCCGCCGTGCTCGGGCGGAAGAAGAAGCGGCCGTGCGATGAATGCACCAGTGCGTGGGTGGCGCGGCCGATCAGTTGCGGCCGGGCGCGCGTCACCTGGCGCAGATTGGCCTCGGCTGCCGCGCGGTCGCCCATCTCCAGCAGGCACACCGAGAAATCGGCGCGCATCATGGCATCATCGGGACGCTGCGCCAGCACATGGCGGTAGAGCGTAGCTGCCGCGGCATACTCGCCGTCGAGCAGCCGCACCCGCGCAAGCGTCGTCATGATCTCGGGATGCCCGGGCGCTGTGGCGTGCGCCGCTTCGAGGATCGCGCGGGCCCGGCTGCGGTCATGGCGTTGCAGCAGCAGGCGCGCGAGGCTGAGCTGCAGCTCGACGGCGCCGGGCGCCAGCACAAGCGCACCCTCGATCACGGCGACGGCGTCGTCGACGCAGTTCGCTGCCGCGAGTTGGCCTGCCAGCTCCTGAAATGCCGGAAAGAACGGCGGGCGGCGAGCCGTGGTCCGCCGCAGCAGCTCGATCGCCTCGTTGCGGCGGCCGGCGCCGCCGAGCGCCGCACCGAGCAGGGTGTCGACGCCGCCGTCCTCGACGCGGCGCGCGATCCGCTCCAGCGGCGCGATCGCCTCCGCGCCACGGTTCTGCGCCATCAGCGCCCGCGCCAGGATCGAGGCCGCCGCGACATCGGTCCGGCTCGCCTTCAGAACTTCGGCCGCGAGCCGTTCGGCCTCGGCGACCTGCCCCATCTGCAGCGCGAGCGCGGCACGTTGCAGAGCCGGTGATGGAGGGGAGCCACGGTTGGCGGGAGGAGGAGGCTTCGGCATGCGAGGCGTTATGACATGGCGATACCGCCCTTGTCACCGCCGCCGACTAGCATCCCGAAGACCGCACCATCCCTTACCGCCGACTGAGCAGGATGTTGCGCTGCTGCAAATCCCTCACCGTGTCGGACGAAACGTCGAGCTGGCCGAGGATGTCCTCATTGTGCTCGCCCTGATAGGCCGGCGCGCCCGGAGATGGCAGTTCCGAATGGCTGAAGATCCAGGGATTGCCCGGCATGCGCACCGTGCCGCCGGCGCGATCGTCGACCTCGACCACCGCGTTCCACTCTTTGACCCACTCGGAGGCCGCGAACTCGTTGACGGTTCGCACGCGGCCGACCGCGAGCCCGGCTTCGCTGACCTGCGCCTGGAGCTGCTCGAGATTCTCGAACGTCGTGAGCCAGGCGCGAATTTCGACGAGCAGCGATGCGAGATTCTGCCGGCGCAGCTTCGCGGTGGCGTAGCGCGGATCGCCGAGCAGATCGCTCCGCCGCATCATCGCGCAATAGCGCGTGAACATCGGCGAATAGATCGGGCTCGCCGCGATCGTCAGGCGGCTGCCGTCGGCCATTTCGAAGATATGGGATTCGTTGGCCGAGAGCGCGATCGGCTCGCCGTCATTGTCGATGTCGGACAGCATCGCGCCGGCACGTTCGTTGACCGACAGCATGGTCGCCGCCATCGAGACGTCGACATGCTGGCCCTCGCCCGTGCGGTTACGATGCTGGAGCGCGGCAAGCACGGCGATCACGCCTTGCAGCCCGGTATAAATGTCGGCATGGCTGCATGAATCGCCGCGCGGCTCGGACAGCGCCTCGCCGAAATGATCCTGCACGATCGAGGTCAGTCCGGTCTCGGCCTGCACCGTCGGCGCGAACGCCGGACGATTGCGCCAGGACGTCGACTGCCCGTAGCCGCTGAGCGACACGTAGATGATGCCGGGATTGAACGCTTTGACATCCTCATAGCTGAAGCCGAACCGCGCCAGCGTGCCCGGCCGGAAATTCTCGACGATGACGTCGGCGTCGCGGCACAGAAGGGTGACGATCTCGCGCGCCTCGGCGTAGTTCAGATCGATGCTGAGATTCCGCTTGCCGGCGTTCTGCTGCACGAAATAGAGGCCGATGCCGTTGACGTTGGGCAGGCCGGCGCGGCCGATATCGCCGGCCGGCGGCTCGATCTTCGTCACCTCGGCGCCGAGGTCGCGCAGCGCCTTGGTGCAGTGCGGACCGGCCAGCACGCGGGTGAAATCGACGACACGCAGTCCTTGCAGGGGTGCTGCCGACATCGTCAATCTCCCTCGTAAACGGCGGTTGCGGGACCGCCGGCAAAGAAGGCGTCGGCGCCGCGCTGGCGATCCTTGGCCTGCCAGATCATGTCGTTGATCTCGACCTGCCGCGCGTCCGCCGCGGCGATGCCGCCGCGCGCCTCGAGGTTGGCCTGCATCTTGACGCCCATGATCACTTTGGTCGGACCGGCGGCGAGCTGCCGGGCCATGGTCATCGACGCCGCGCCCAGCTCGGCCTCCGGGACGACGAGATTGATGATGTTCCAGCGTTCGAACGCCTCAGGGGTGTGACGGCGGCCGAGCATTGCGATCTCCTTGGCGCGCGCGATGCCGGCGCGCTGGGCGATGCGCTGGGTGCCGCCGAGCAGGGGCAGCAAGCCGACCGCGACCTCGACCTGGCCGAGGAACGCGGTGTTCGCCGCGATGATCATGTCGCAGGTCAGCGCCAGTTCGAGCCCGCCGCCGAGCGCACCGCCGTTGACGGCCGCAACCGTCGGGACCGGCACGTCCTCGAGGCTGCGCCAGACCGCCTCCAGCTTGGCCTGATCGGTGTGGATGATCGTGCCGGTTCCCCAGGAGGCCATCTCGGCGCCGGCGCAGAAATGCCGCATCGCGCTACGCAACAGGATGGCGCGGCAGCCGGCTTTGACCACCGCGTTGTAGGCGGCGATCAAGCCATTGATGAGCGCGTCGTCGAGCAGATTGTGTGGCGGCTTCGCCAGCGTGACCACGCCGACCTTGCCATCCATCTCGTGCGTAACTGTCGTCATCCGGTTCCCTCGCTCGATCAAAAGCCGGCAGCCGCTTGAGATGCGGCATCGCGGCGGACAGGCGTTTCCTCGTCGCGGGCCTGCTCTGGCAAGGCTCCGCTTGTCTCGATGGTTTGAATGTCGCGCGTCATAACAAGCGTGACAACGTCAAGCTCTGCCATTTATGATGTCGAAAATTGCCAACCGGCCGGAAGAGCCGCGGATCGGCCTGTCAATCTGTGCCAGCCGAACGGGGAGGACGTGTCATGAAGCCGATCAAGATCGTGATGCCGATCTCGAGCGATCCCGATGCGCCGACGCAGAGCCTGCTCGGCCTCGGCGCGCTGGCGGCTGAGCTGGCCTCGCAGGGCGTCTCGGTCCGCGAACTGTTTGCGCGGACCGGCCTCGATGCCACGCAGCTCGAGGATCCGCATGCCCGCATCTCGCATCGCCAGCGGCTGTCGATCTATCGCAACGCCATGCGGCTGGCGAAGCGCTCCGACATCGCGCTGCTTGCCGGCGCGCGGCAGCGCATCAGCGATTACGGCATCTACGGCTATGCGCTGGTGTCGAGCCGGACCTTCGGCGAGGCGCTGCTGTTCTCGCTCGATCATATCACCATGGCGGGACCCGCGGTGCGGCAGATCAGCTTCCGGATCGAGCACGGCACCACCGCGATCCTGCGCAGCCACGGGCTTGATCCGCTCGGCGAGCTGTTGCCGTTCGCCGCGGAATTCTGGCGCAGCTCGATGACCGCGGTGTTCAGCCGCGTGCTGGAATCGCCGTTCCCGACCAAGCGGATGATCTTTCCGTTCCCGGCACCGGTGCACTGGCGCAATTATGAGCGGATGTTCAACTGTCCGATCGACTTTGCCGCCGATCGGATGGAGTGGCATTTCGACGCCAAGGTGCTCGATCTGCCCTGCCCCAACGCAAACCCGATCACCGCCAAGATCTGCCAGCAGCTCTGCGACGTCGTCCTCACCGAGCGCCCCGGCGAATCCGAATTGGTCAGGCGGATTCGCGCCGCGTGCCTCAACAGCCCCAACCGATTTCCGGCCGCGCCCGAGATCGCGTCCCAGCTCGGTCTCTCCTTGCGCACCTTTCACCGCAGGCTGTCGGACGATGGGCTTTCCTACCAGTCGATCGTCGACGGAATCCGCCAGTCGATCGCGACCGAGCTGCTCGAGAACACCCATATGGGTATCGATCAGGTCGCCGAGCGCGTCGGCTTTGCCGACGCGACCAGCTTTCGCAAGGCGTTCAAGAAGTGGACCAACCGCTCACCGTCGGACTTCCGTCATCCGGAGCAGCGGGAGCACTCAAGAGGCGCGACGTGACCGCGCTAAAGAGCGACGACCAGCATCACCATCAGGCGCACGACCAGCAGCAGGGACAATCCCGCGACCAGCGCCAGAAGCTGACCGAGGCGGACCTCGTCCGCATCGAGCGAGGATCCCGGCAGGTAGGTGCTCAAGAGCAGAGATTGACATTCCATGTCAGCCCTCCATCAAGCGTGGCTGCTTCCGGCAATGACCGCATCGGTCGGCTCGATCCTGCCCACGCATGCCCCGAACCCGATCGTTGCGTAGCCGTCCCTGCGGCACTTGCCGCGGAAGGTGATCTCGTCGCCATCGTGCAGGAAGCCGCGGCTTTCCCCATTGGGGAGCATGGCCGGTTTCGATCCGGCGGCGGTAAGTTCGAGCATGCTCGAGAGCTGTTCCGGGCGCGGCCCCGAAATTGTGCCGGTGCCGATCAGATCGCCCGGCTGCAGGTTGCAGCCGTTGGCGGAGTGGTGCGCCACCATCTGCGCCGGCGTCCAGTACAGATACTTGGCGTTGGACGTGAGAATCGCTGCGGCAGGCTGCTTCTCGGCACGCATCCGCGCGGTCGAGAGCAGCACTTCGAGATCGACGTCGAGACCGCCATGGGACTGGTCGATCGTATCGAAGAGGTAGTCGAGCGGCCGCGGATCGGTCGCCGGGCGCGCCAGCGCCGGGACACGGAACGGCGCCAGCGCATGTGAGGTGACGACCCAGGGCGACACCGACGTGGCAAAGCTCTTGCTGAGGAAGGGCCCGAGCGGAAACATCTCCCAGCGCTGGATGTCGCGCGCCGACCAGTCGTTCAGCAACGAAAAGCCGATGATCTGCTGCGATGCCTCGGCGATCGGGACAGGCTTGCCGAGCCGGTTGCCGTTGGCGAGGTAGAATCCCATCTCGAGCTCGAAATCCAGCCGTTCGCAGGGACCGAAGCTTGGCGCGCCACCAGTTGTCGCGGGCGGCCGCTGCCCGAGCGGCCGTCGCACCGTACCACGCCCGACCTGCACGGACGACGCGCGGCCGTGATAGGCGATCGGGACCCATTTGTAATTCGCCGGCAGCGGATTTTCCGGCGTCAGCAGCGCGCCGGCCGCCTGCGCGTGATAGATGCCGGCATAGAAATCCGTGTAGTTCGACACATGGGTCGGGCGATGCAGCGTCGCATCCGCGATCGGCATCAGCAAATCAGGCGCGCGCCTGATCTCGTTGGCCGCACTGCCCTGCCCGAGCATGTCGGCGGCGCGGCGGCGCAGCTCGCGCGTGGCGGCTGGTCCGAGCGCAAACAGCGCGTTGAGCGTCGGGTCTTGCAGGGCCTGTCGAATCGGCTGGCCGAGACGTTCGTCCGACCCGAGCGCGCGCTTCAGGTCGAAGATGCGGTCCCCGATCGCGGTGCCGATCCGCGGCTGCGGATCGGCCGCTGTGCTGAAGATACCGAGCGGCAGATTCTGGATCGGGAAATCGGTGTCCTTGCCGTTCGCCGTCTCGACGAAGCTTTGCCGTGCCGGGTCGTGCGTCTCATCGAGTTGATGCGGGTCGCTCATGCTTTATCCACTCTCCGCTTACGTATGTGCCGCCGCGAGGCTCGGAGCCTCGCTCGCGAGAGCCGATCCGATCTCCGACTGGATGAACTGCGCTGCGAACGCCTCGCGTTCCCGCGCCGCCCGCGCCGTGCGATCCGTCACCGAGAACAGCCACACGAACAGGAAGGCCAGCGGCATCGAGAATAGCGCAGGATTGTCGTAGGGGAATAACGCCGACGGAAAGCCGAGAACGGCAACCCATACGGTCTTGCTGAGCACGACCAGGACGACCGATGAAACCAAGCCGACGAGGCCTCCGGCGACGGCGCCGCGCGTGGTGGTGCCGCGCCAGAACATCGCCATCACCAATACGGGAAAATTGCAGCTTGCGGCGACCGACAGTGCGAGCCCCGCCATGAAAGCAACGTTCTGGTTCTCGAAGGCATCCGCCAACAGCACCGCAATGACGCCAATGGCGACCGCAGCGATCCGCGAGACCAGCAGCTCGCGCGCCTCCGAGGCCTTGCCGCCGCGCAGCACCTGGCCGTAGATGTCATGGCTGACGGCCGAGGCGCCGGCCAGCGTCAGGCCGGCGACCACGGCCAGAATGGTGGCGAAGGCCACCGCGGAAATGAAGCCAAGCAGCACCGGGCCGCCCATCGCGTGCGCAAGATGGATCGAGGCCATGTTCGGTCCGCCGATCAGATCGGCGATCTTGTTGAACTGCCCGGATGACGCGACATTGAAGTAGCTGGGATCGGCCATCAGGATCGCCGCGGCGGCAAAGCCCAGCACCGGAATCACCCAGCAGAAATAGGCCACGCAGGTCGTCGCGTAGAATACCGATTTGCGCGCGGCCGCGGCGTCCTTCACGGTGAAGAACCGCATCAGGATGTGCGGCAACCCGGCGGTGCCGAACACCAGCGCCAGACCGAGCGAGATCGCGGACACCGGTTCGGCGAACAGGCCGCCGGGCACCAGGATCGCCGCGCCCTTGGGATGGATGCGGCTTGCGGCATCGAGCAGCTTGCCGAGGCTGAAGTCGAAATGCCACAGCGCGGCAATTGCGAGCAGCGTTCCGCCGCAGAGCAGCAGCACCGCCTTCGAAATCTGCACCCAGGTGGTCGCCTGCATGCCGCCGACGATCACATAGAGCATCATCAGGATGCCGACGCCGAGCACGGCGAGCACGTAGTCGATGCCGAACAGCAGCTGGATCACCTTGCCGGCCCCTATCAGCTGCGCGATCAGATAGAACAGCACGACGACCAGACTACCAGTCGCGGCGACCAGCCGGACCGAGGTCCGGTCGAGGCGGAACGCTGCCGCATCGGCGAAGGTGTAGCTGCCGAGATTGCGCATCCGCTCCGACATCAGGAACAGCACGATCGGCCAGCCGGTCAGAAAGCCAAGTGCGTAAAGGAAGCCGTCGAAGCCGTTGGCGTAAACCAGCGCGGAGATGCCGAGGAAGGCCGCTGCCGACAGGAAATCCCCGGCGGTCGCCAACCCGTTCTGCAACGGCGTGATGGAGTGGCCGGCCGTGTAGAAGCCGGCCTTCGACTTCGTGCTGCCGGCCGAACGGTAGGTGATGACGAGCGTGATGGCGACGATGAAGGCGAACATCGCAATCGCGATCCAATCGGGCCCGCGCCCGCCAGACGCCGGCGCATTTTGTGCCAATGCAGCGAATGGAAAAGCCACGCCGAGCGCGGCGAGCAGGAGTCTGGCGATCATCGGCCGAGCTCCCGGTTGACGGTGCGGGAGAGTTCGTCGAAGCGGGCATTCGACCGCTGCACGTAGATGCCGGTGAGCAGGATGACCACCGCGACCATCGCGAGCGCCAGCGCAAAGCCGAGCGGCAGCGCGCTTCCCGCGATGCTCGCGCCGAGCGCAGACTTCGCGGCCGAGACCAGCGCGATGAAGCCGAAGAACATCACGAGAGTCACGATGGACAGGCCCCATCGCAACCGCGCGCGTCCCGAGACAAGCTCCTTGAACGCTGCATCGGCGAGAATCTCCCGCGTCTGCTCTGGGCTCAGTTGGCGCATCCGGCTTCCTCCGTCGGGGGACATTGCCTCCCTTCAGGTTGAAGCATCGGAATCCCGGCCGATCAGGACAAGGTGATATCCTGCCAAAGTGCGGGTGATTTCATGCCATGGCCCATCATGTCATCGCGCCGCCCTGCCTGCGCAGGCGCCGGTTGACCAGTAGCAGCGGGATCGCCGTCACGATGATCAGCACCGCCGCAGCCGCCGCGGCCAGCCCTGCACCGGTCCCTTCGATGGCATGGTACATCACCACGGTCGTGGTCTCCCAACGGCTCGAATAGAGCACGATGGTGGAGGAGAGCTCGGATGCCGCCGAAATCCAGACCAGCACAAGGCCGCCGACCAGGCCGCTCGCCATCAGAGGGACCGTCAGGGTCGCGAACGTCCGACTTGGCGACACCCCGAGATTGATCGAGGCCTCCTCGAGCGACGGATCGAGCTGATGCACGATCGCCGACGCCGAACGGATCGCGAAAGGCAGCTTGCGCACGACATAGGCGACCACGAGGATCAGCCCGCCGCCGGTCAGCACCAGCGGGCCGCTGTTGAAGGCGATGATGAGCCCGATCGCAAAGATGGTGCCGGAGACCGCGAAAGGCACCATGCCGACGAAGTCGAGCAGCCCTGCAAGGCGCGAGCGGTGGCGGGTCACGACATAGCCGATCGGCGCCCCGATCAGCATGGTGACGAAGGCCGCGATGGTGGCGAGCGTGATGGTGTTGAGCAGCGGTCGCAGCGACCCCGACAGCAGCGCCGCATAGTTGCCGATCCCGATCTCCCAGGTCAGGACCGGTCCCCTGAAGCGCAGCAACGAAATCATCAGCACGGCCGCGAACGGCAGCAGCGACGCGATCACGATGCCCCAGCTGGTGACAACAGCCACGAGCCGCAAGCCCGGCGACAGCGGCAGCGTCGCGGGCGCGCTGCGGGCACCGGTCGCAAAGCGGCGCTTGCCGAGATAATGGCGCTGCACCAGCAGCGCCACCGCCGTGCAGACGATGAGGAGAACGCTGAGCGCACCGGCAGCCGCCGGGTTGGCGTCGGCCTCGCCGGCGAACAGCTTGAAGATGTCGACGGCGAGGAACGGCCGGTCCTCGGCAAGCACGGCGGGCACGCCGAAATTCTCCAGCGCCTCGATGAAGACGAGCAGCCCGCCGGCCAGGATCGCCGGCATCACGATCGGCAACAGCACCGTGCGGAACACGTAGGCGCGCGATCCGCCGAGATTGCAGGCCGCCTCCTCCATCGAGGCGTCGACGGCCTGGAAGCCGGCCAGTACCGGCATCACGACATAGGGATACAGCGTCAGCGTGAACACCGCGACGATGCCTGGCAGTCCATAGATCGAGCCGATCGGGATGCCGATTGCACGCAGCGCCGTCGTGATCACGCCGGCATGGCCGAACAGCAGCACCAGCGCATAGGCGCTGACGAAAGACGGCAGCACCAGCGGCAGCGAGGCGAGCGTCAGCAGCAGCGCGCGGCCGGGCATCTCGACGCGGGCGAGGCAGAAGGCAAGCGGGATGCCGATGGCGCAGGCGAACACGGTCGCGAGCGCGGCTGCGATCAGGCTGTTGCCGATGCTGCCGAGGTAATACCCGCTTTTGAGGATCGCGGTGTAGTTCGCAAGCGTCAGACCTCCCGTGCCATCGGTCCGCAGGCTTGCGTCGAGCACCAGCGCCAGCGGATAGAGCAGGAAGACGGCGAGGAAGACCAGCGCCGCCAGGATGACCGTGGTGGCGAAGCCTTTCATGGCGCGGGGAATGCCGTGATCTGAGCCGGGTCGTAGGCCAGCGTCAGCGGCGCGCCGGGCGCGAGATCGAACGCCTGGCCGCCGAGGGCTGCGATCCGGATTTGGGTGCCGTCGGGGAGGCTGGCATGCAGCCGCTGCACCGGGCCAAGAAACTCCCGCAGCACAAGCTTGGCCTGCAGCGTCGGCGCGTCGTCGCCGCCATGGAGGCGTAGCGCCTCGGGACGGACCGACAGCATGACCGGCGCGCCCGGTCGTGCCACCTCGCCGCGCACCGCGAGTTCGGTCCCGGCCGCGGCCACCCTGGTGCTCGATCCGTCGAAAGCGCCGGCGATGCCTGACAGCATGTTGGTCGAGCCGAGGAATTCGGCCACGAACGCCGTTTGTGGCGCGCGATAGATCCGTTCCGGCGTGTCGATCTGCTCGACCTTGCCGCCACGCAGCACGGCGATGCGGTCTGAGATCGCAAGCGCCTCCTCCTGGTCGTGCGTGACGTAGATGGTCGTCAGCCCGAGCGCCTGCTGCAACTGGCGGATTTCGATCCGCATCTCGACACGCAGCTGCGCATCGAGATTCGACAGCGGCTCGTCGAACAGCAGCACCGCCGGCTCGATGACCAGCGCGCGGGCGATGGCGACGCGCTGGAGCTGGCCGCCGGAGAGCTGATGCGGCGCGCGCGTGCCGTAGCCGGCGAGGCGGACCCGCTCCAGCGCTTTCTCGACGCGCGGACCGATCTCCTGATGCGCCACCTTGCGGGCCTTGAGGCCGTAGGCGACGTTCTCCGCGACGGTATGGTTGGGGAAGATCGCATAGTTCTGGAACACCATGCCGGTGTCGCGCCGATGCGCAGGCAGGCGATCGATCCGGCGATCGTCGAAGGAAATGCTGCCCGCTTCGACGTCGGTGAAGCCGGCGATCATACGCAACAGCGTGGTCTTGCCGCAACCGGAAGGGCCGAGCAGCGTGAACAGCTCGCCATGGCGCACCGACAACGAGATATCGTCGACCGCCCGCACCCCACCGAAGCTGCGGACCAGATGCTCGATCCGGATCGTGCTCATGGGATCAGCGCGTGTTCTGGATCGTGGTCTTCAACTTCGCGAGGGTGTCGCGCCGCACCGCATCCCATTTGGCGTCGTCATAGGGCAGCAGCTTGATGGACGAGAGCGGAGGCATGTCGGGCGCGATAGCGGCGAGATCGATGTCCTGCCGCGCCGGCCGGCGGAACGTCGCCTTCAGCAGCATTTCCTGCGTCTCCTTGCTGGCCAGATAGTCGACCAGCTTCCTGGCGTTGTCGGCATTGGGGCCGCCCTTGAGCACGGCCGCGCCCTCGACGAAGCCATGCGTGCCTTCGGACGGATAGACGGCGATGACGGGGGCGCCATTGTGCGCCCACAGCAGACCGGCGTACTCCAGTGCGATGCCGAGCGGGTATTCGCCGCTGCCATTGCCGTCGAACACCTGCGTCGAGCGATTCAGGACTTTCGCGTTCGCTAGCAGCGTGCCGATCCTGGTCCAGGCCGCATCGTTGTCGCCCCAGAGCGCGAGCAGCGTCGTCGCCGCGCCGTAGGAGAAGCCGGAATTCGCCGGATCGGTGAAGGCAAGCTTGCCCTTCCATTTAGGATCGATCAGATCGGCCCAGGATTTCGGGCCGGCGCTCTTTTCGATCGACTTGGTGTTCTGGCCGATCACGACGACCTGGATATTGGTGCCGATCCAGAGATCCCCGGGATCGCGAAACTCTGCCGGCACCGCCTCGCGCCCCTGCACCGGATAGGCCTGCAAATGCGGGCTCATCAGCCGCAACAGCGTTGCGCTGACGCCCCAGATGACGTCGCCCTGCGGATTGGCCGCCTCGGACGCGATCCGCCGGGCGAGCACGCCCGAGCCGGTCGAGACGACGTCGACCCGGATGCCGGTGGCCTTGGCAAAGCCGTCGGCTACCAGCTTGTTCACGGTGTCATCATTGGCGGAGTAGAGCACGACGCTCTGCTGGGCGCTGGCGATACCCGCCGTAACGAGGGCGACCGCCAGGACAAGCGCCCGGGTGAGAAGTTTGACGGCCAGTCGCATCGTGGTTCGCCCCTCGATTTCGTTGTCGGTCACGCCGTCGCGGCAAGGTGCTCCGTTGCAGCTTTGAGGCCGGCACCGGGCACGACCGGATGACCGAGCTTGGCCAGCGTGTCTTCAAGATGCAAGAGATCGGTCAGGATGGTGCCGGCATCGAAGGTCCCCATCGTGCCGAACCGGATGACGCGTCCGGAGAGGCGGTTGCGGGCACCCGCGATGACGGTGCGATGATCCTGATAGAGGCGGCGCACGATGGTGCTGCCTTCCAGGCCCTTCGGCACCTGGAACACGACCACCGTGTTGGACCGCGGTCCTTCGGCGCAGAAATCCGCGAGGCCTAACGCAGCGCCGCCGGTCCGCAGAGCGCTTGAAAGACGCGCGTGCCGTGCCAGCACGGCTGGCAGCCCTTCCTCGTGGATCATCGCGAGCGCCTCGCGCAGACCGTAGATGTGACTGACCGGCGCCGTGAAGGCGGTCTCGTTCTGCTCGGCCGATTTCAGGGCGCGGCGGAAATCCCAGTAGAACACCGCGCGGCCATCGTCCTGGCCGATGACGCGCCAGGCCTTCGGACTGACGCTGGCAAGCGCGAGACCGGGCGGGCACATCAACGCCTTCTGCGAAGCCGACACCACGATATCGACGCCCCATTCGTCCTGGCGCATCTCGACACCGCCGAGGCCGCTGACGGAATCGGCGATCAGCAAGGTCGGCCGCTCGCGAACGAGCGCGCCGAGCGCCGCAAGATCCGCGATGATGCCGGTCGAGCTTTCGTTATGCACCACGACGACCGCCCGGTAGTCGACCTCGCGCAGCCTGGCCTCGACCGCCGCGATGTCGATCGCCCGGCCCCACTCGACCGCGACCGTATCGACCTCGATCCGCATCGCCCGCGCGATCGACGTGAAGCGCTCGCCGAACTGACCGTGCTCGACGACGAGAATACGACAGCCCGGTCCCGCGACGTTGACCAGCGCCGCCTCCATCAGGCCGGTGCCGGAGCTGGCAAAGAACAGCACCGGATTGGCCGTGCCGAGCACCGGCCGGATCATCTCCTGCGCCTGGCCGATCGCCGCCTTGCACTCCGGTCCGCGATGATTGACCACCACCCGCGCCATCGCCTGGCGAACCCGCTCGGGCACCTCCGTCGGGCCGGGCAGGCGGAGCCGATAGCCCACCGGGGCCACCGCAGACATGTTGTCGAGGGTCGTCATTCTTGGAAGTTCTCGTGTTGGCGCATGGACGGAACGAGACCGCCTACGTCGAGGGTCGGATGGATGGAGGCTGCGAATTGGGGGACGCTTTGCTCGGACAGGACACACCTGCAGTCGCTGACTTGACCGTATCAAGCGCCTCGCGAGCGCTGGCGATCCCGGGAAGACTCGAACTTCCGACCTACGGTTTAGGAAACCGTCGCTCTATCCGGCTGAGCTACGGGACCGCGAACCCACGCGACGCGCAGGCGTGCCATCCCATAGCAGAGACGCCGGCTGATCGCCAGCCCGCGGCAGCGTCAGGCGCGCGAAGTTGTGCGGCGTCGAACCTTCGCCGCTATGCCACCTGGCGCGCCGGGCCGGCGGCCGATCCCACCGTCGCAGCCCGCCGCGGCGGCAGATATTCCAACGCCTCGTCGGTCAACGAGCCGAAGCGCAGCGTGATCAGGTCGAGCGCGTAGTTCTGGTAGAGCCGCCACGGCCGGCGCGAGCCCTGCTTGGGGAACCTGTCGACGGCGCGCTGGATGTAGCCGGAGGAGAAATCGACCCACGGCATTTCCGTCACAGTCGGATCGTTGCGCCGCGGCGTGACTTGCGCATAGCCCTTGGCCTTCATGTAGTTGAGCAGCCGGCAGACATATTCGCAGGTCAGGTCGCATTTCAGCGTCCAGGACGCGTTGGTGTAGCCGAAGGCGGCCGCGAGATTCGGCACGCCGCTGCACATCAGCCCCTTGTAGTTCATGCTCTTCGACAGATCGACGCTGGCGCCGTCGACACTGATCGCGAGCCCGCCCAGCACCTGCAGATCGAGACCGGTCGCCGTCACCACGACATCGGCATCGAGCGTGTCGCCGGATTTGAGCTTGATGCCGTGCTTGGTGAACGTCTCGATCTGATCGGTGACGACGGTCGATTTTCCGCTCTTGATCGACGTGAACAGGTCGCCGTTCGGCACCAGGCAGAGCCGCTGGTCCCACGGATTGTAGCGCGGCGTGAAATGGGTGGCGATGTCATAGTCGTCACCCAGCGCATGGCGCACGCCGCGGCGGATCAGCCGCTTCACGCGCTCGGGATTCTTCTTGCAGAGCCGGTAGAAGAACATGCCGAACCCCACGTTCTTCCAGCGCGTGATGCCGTAAGCGAGTTTTGCGGGCAGCCGAGCCCGCAGCCAGTCGGCGACCTTGTCGGTGTCGGGACGGGCGACGACATAGGTCGGCGAACGCTGCAGCATCGTGACATGGTCGGCCGTCTTGGCCATCTCCGGCACCAGCGTCACCGCGGTCGCGCCGCTGCCGATCACCACCACCTTCTTGCCGGCATAATCGATATCGTCGGTCCATTGCTGCGGATGGACGACGCGGCCGGCGAAATCGGCGAGGCCGGGGAAATCCGGGGTGTAGCCGTGCTCGTATTTGTAATAGCCGCTGCACATGAACAGGAAATTGCAGGTGAAGCGCTCGATCGTCTTCTCCGCGCCGCGCTCGACCTCGACGGTCCATTGCGCATCGGCCGACGACCAGTCGGCGCGCACCACGCGGTGGTTGAAGCGGATCTTCTGGTCGATGCCGTAGGCCCGCGCCGTCTCCCGCACATAGTTCAGGATCGACGGCCCGTCGGCGATCGCCTTCGGCTCGGTCCACGGTCGAAACGAATAGCCGAGGGTGTACATGTCGGAATCGGAACGGATGCCGGGATAGCGGAACAGGTCCCAGGTGCCGCCGATGCAGTCGCGGCCTTCGAGGATCGCGTAGCTGCGGTCCGGGCAGTTGGTCTGCAGATGATAGCCGGCACCGATGCCGGACAGGCCCGCGCCCACGATCAACACGTCGAAATGAGTGGACATGCGTTGCCCTCCCCCGGGCTCTCTGTGTGAAGTCCTATTTGACAACATCTGTTGTCAGATAACTTGACATCTGACAATACCTCATGTCAATACACTTTCATGGCAAACAGCCGCAAAGCCCGCGTCTATGGCGGGATGGACGCCGAGGAACGCCGTGCCGAGCGGCGGCTCAAGCTGATCGACGCGGCCGTCTCGGTCTATGGCGAGGTCGGCTATCGCGGCGCCACCGTGAAGGCGATTTGCGAAACTGCGGTGCTCACCGAGCGCTATTTCTATGAATCCTTCGCCAATGGCGAGGCGCTGCTGATCGCCGCCTACGGCCATGTCGTCGGCCATCTCTACGCGGACATGGCGGCGGCCGTTGCCGCCGCGGGCGACGATCCCGAGGCGAAATTGCGCGCGGCGCTCACGCTCTATTTCACGCGGCTCAAGGAGCATCCCAAGCCCGCGCGGGTGTTCCTGCTGGAGATCTCCGGCATCAGCCCGGCCGTCGATGCGGTCGTGCTCGACGCGCTGCGCACCTTCGGCGATCTCCTGGTGCCGCCGGCGATCGATCCGAAGCGCAGTGGGAAAGCCGCCTCCGCCCTGCTCCCGGTCGGCATGGTCGGCGCGGTGATCTCGATCGCGCGGCGCTGGGTGTCGAAGCAATATCCGCACCCCGTCGAGGAGGTGATCGCGGTCGCTGCCGGCTTCTGCCGCGTGGCGCTGGCCGAGCAAGACCGCCATCGGGAACTGCACGCGGCGGACTGACCGGGTTTTGCCGGGATTGCAAAGGCTTACACAGGCGGCCTTAACTGGTGTCGTCAATTTAACTTGCGCAAGCCGGCCGGCTTTGGCTGTCTTATGCACGGTAGCGGGCGCAAGTGAGGCGGCAAGTTTCGTCTCGCGAAACCATGGGTTCTTGCATCGGGCGGAGTGAAAGCGGTTGATCGATCTGCGCAGACTTGACGATGTGACCGCGCGTCTCGGCGACTTGGTGCTCGATCCAGCGGGCTGGCCGGCCTTCATGGCCGAGCTCAGTGCTGCGGTCGGCGCAACCGGCGCCGCGATGCTCCAGAGCGATGTCCGCACCGAGGACATTCCGCGCACCGACTCGATCACCGACTTCTTCACGAATACCTACTTCGCCAGCAATCTGCATCTCACCGACATCCGCGCGGCGCGCGGCGTGCCGTTGATGCTCGCCGGCGTCGACGTCATCACCGACGCGGACCTGTTCGAGTCCGAGGCCGAGATGCTGCGCGACCCGCTCTATGCCAGTCTCGGCGAGTTCGGGCTGAAATGGTTTGCAGCGGTCGGTTTCCGCGCCGGTCCGGCGCTGTGGGGACTGACCATCCAGCGTTCGCCGCAGGAAGGCATGTTCGATGCCGACGAGGTCAAGGCGCTGTCACGGCTGCCGGCGCGGCTCACCGAGGCCGCGACATTGTCCACCGTGGTCGGCCGCTCCGCGCTGTCGGGCATCTCCAGCGCGCTCGATCTAATCCAGGTCGCCGCCATCGCAGTCGGCCGCTTCGGCGCCGTGATCGGCATGAACGTTCAGGCCGAGGCCTGCCTCGGCCCTGACCTCGCGATCCGCAACAATCGCCTTGCGTTGCGCGATCGCCAGGGTAATGCCGATCTGACCAGGCTGATCGATCAGCTTGAGCACACCTCGGACTTGCTGCCATTGCCGACGGCGCCAATCGTGGTGCGCAGGATCGACAAGCGGCCGATCGTGATCCAGATGCAACCGGTACCGCCGGCGGCGCGTTCGCCCTTCCTTGGCGCCCGCGCGATCCTGCTGATCCGCGACCTCGAAGGCAGCGCTGCGTTCGACCAGGCGTTGCTATCAGCCACCTTCGAGCTCACGCCGGCGCAGGCACGCCTCGCGACGCGGCTCGCCCGCGGCACGTCGATCGAAGATGCGGCGAAAGAGGCCGGCGTCGCGCTCGCCACCGCGCGCAATCAACTCAAGGCGATCTTCCAGAAAACCGGCACGCACCGGCAGGCAGAGTTGGTCGCGCTGCTGCACAAGGTGAAGTGAGAGATTCAACGCAGCGCGAATTGAATCCCGAAGTTTTCCACACACTGTGCCCAAGAACTGTTTGAAATGTGGCGGCAATGCGGAGGGCTGTGTTCGATCAGACACAGCCGCGCATCGCGGTTCCACGTGTTGCGAAATTCGCCGGGTTCCAGCGTGACAAGCGTCACCGAAATGGCGACAATCAGGTCAATCCGTGTCGTTCGAGTTTGATTCAATGTCCGTGATGCCGTCACGATCATCGACGTTGGCTGTCGCCGCGTTCGCCGCCTGCATCACGCTCGCGCCCGCGCAGGCGCAATGGTGGCACAGCGGTCCGAAGGATTTCGAGGACTGCGCCGATCGCGCCGAGAAGGCCAAGACCAAGGAAGACAAGACCGCGCAGCTCGCCGATTGCAACGCCAAGTTCGCGGGACGCCGCAAGCCCGGCGGCGGCTACACCTACTACGACTTCATGCAGGATCGCAGCTTCGACATCGCGGGCCCAAATCCGACCCCGGACGAGCAGAAGAAGATCGACCAGGACTATACCGCTTATCTCGACCAGCAGCGGCGCTCGAACATCGTCGCGGCATTCAACGCCAAGCAACTCGAACAGCAGCAGAAGCTGCAGGAACAACAAGAGCCGCAACAGCAGCCGCCGCGACGGATCGAGCAGGTTGCGCTGCGCAGTCAGCCCGAAAGAGTGCCGATGCCGGTCGCCAGTCCGGTCAAACAGGCCGCGCGGATCAGGGCCGCGCAATGCGCGAAGAGCTCGTTCTCGTGCGAATGGCCCAACCTGTCGCAAGGGCTCGACGGCCTCAAGAAGCTGTTCACATCGCAGCCCACCACGCCGACCAGGACGGCGAAGCGCAACTAGCGCTTTCGCGTCAGTCGGTAATCAGCATCGCCCAGAACCTGCGGTACGGCGACTTCGGATTGTCGACGAAAGCGACGCCGACGCGCCTGGCGCCAGGCATCAGCAGGTTCTCGCGATGGCCGGTGGATTCTTCCCACTGCTTCAGCATCTCGGCGAAGGCGATGTAACCGGCGCCGATATTTTCCGCGGCACGCTGCTTCTTCAACGGCGCGATGCGCGTGAAGAAGCTGCCGCCGGCGGAATGACTGACCGATCCGGCCGCCGACATCGCCTGCGCCTGCTTCAGCGCCATCGCGTTGAGCTTTCCATCGAGCTTGACCGAGGGCATGCCGTGAGCGCGCCGGTAGGCGCTGATCGAACCGGCATAGTCGGCGGCGCCGGCAGCCGTCACGAGGCCGAGCAGGACGGCGAGCGCAAGGACAAGCAACTTCATCTCGGACCTTCTCTTCGACGGATCAGCGCGCGCGGACGCGCTTGTGGTGCCGGCGCGCGATCGGCTCGTGAGCAGGCATTGCCGACCGGCTCGACGCAGCGGCCGCAGCGCGCTGCTCCTGCAAGCGCGCATCATAGCCCGGCGACGGCACCACCGTCGGCGGCGCGGCGCGGACCGAGCCGGCCGCAAGCACCGCCAGCGTGAGCAGCACCGTACAAGATCGCATCATGGTGTCATCCCTCCGCATGCTTCGACGATTTGGCCGACGAATGACCGCCGATTCATGGCGTGCCGCCGGAGCGAATCTGCTCCGGCGTCAGGCCCGGCGAGCCGTCGCCACTGGCTTCCGCTTTCCGGATCAGCGCGATGATCCGCCGCGACAACGGCGCCTCGAGCCCGCAGCGGTCGGCAATCTCCGTGATCACGCCCTGCAGATAGTCGATCTCGGTGCGGCGGCCGCGCTTGAGATCCTCCCACATCGAGGAGCGCGCCTCCGGATCGATCTTCATGGTGCGGCCGAGCAGCATGTCGAACAGCGCATCGGGCAGCCGCAGCAAGGGCGGCATCCAGCTCGACGGCAGCGGCGTCGGCGAGACCGGCCTGATGCCCTCGGCGCGCACCGCGGCCAGGCCCTCGACCATCTGGTCGGCGAATAAATACCGCCAACTGCGCTGCGCGAGCTGTTGGCGAAGCGGAATATCGGCGAGCGCGTTGAGCGCGTTGTTGAGATTGACGATCAGCTTGCCCCATTGCACGCCATCGATGTTGTCGGTGGCGCCGACCGCAAGGCCCTGAACGGCGAGCCGCGCCGCGGTGCCGGCGTCGTCCTGCGCGATCACGATGTCGCCCGAGGTCGAGCGATGAAAGCGGCCATTGCCGAGTGCGACCACGTTGAACGGCACCATGCCGCCGAGCACGCGGCGGCCTGCGAGATGCTCGCGCAGGCGCGGCACATTGCCGACGCCGTTCTGCAGGCTGACCACCACGGCATCGTCGGGCGCATGGCGGGCGACGAGATCGGCCATCTCGGGGGTATCGGCGCTCTTCACCGTCACCAGCACCGTCTGCGCATCGCGGAAGATCGCCGGGTCGTCCGACAGCGTCATCCGGTCGGCCGGGATGATCCGCTCCGAGCCGTCGAAACTGCTGACGCGCAAGCCATTGGCGGTAATCTCGTCGACCACCCGCAGTCGCGCCAGCAGCGCAACGCGGCGGCCGGCGGCGGCCAGCATGCCGCCGACGAAGCAGCCGATGCTGCCGGCGCCTGCGATGCCGATCGGCTGGTCGTTCATCTGGCCAAATGTCCGTTCATTCAACCTCGATAGCAGACCTTGGCGGCGCTGCCCATTTCAACGCGCCGCCGACCACCCCGGTTCGCCTTGTAACCGTCATGGGCCAAAGCTATGTTTCCGGCTCGGGGCACGGTTGCGGCAGGAGACGACCATGGGTTTGCTCGACGTACTCAACGGCATGCAGAACGGCCCGCGCGGGCCGAGCGCGCCAAGCTCTCAATCCGACAGTTCGGGCGGCGGCATGTCGCCGATGACGATGGCCATCCTGGCACTGCTCGCCTGGAAGACCGTCAAGCATTTCACCGGCAGCCAGCCCGGCGCCCCGGCCCCCGCGCCGACGCCATCGCAGGCTCCGTCGCTTCCCGGCAATGTCACAGCTGGCCTGCCCGGCGGCCTCGGCGGCAGTGGCGGATTATCCGATCTGCTGAAGGGCGGCCTCGGCGGCCTGCTCGCCGGCGGCGCCGCTGGCTCCGTGCTGAGCGGCGGCCTCGGCGATCTGCTCGGCCAGTTGAAGGACAAGGGCCATGGCGACGCGGCCAATTCCTGGGTCAGCAACGGCCCCAACAAGCAGATCGCGCCCGGCGACCTCGCCAACGCGCTCGGCGCCGACCAGATCAACTCGCTGGCGTCGCAGAGCGGCCTGTCACCTGACGAATTGCTGCAGGGGCTGAGCCAGTATCTGCCCGACGCGGTCAATCATCTGACGCCGGACGGCCGGCTGCCGAGCGGCGACGAGCTGCACGGCAGGCTCTAAAGCGCGATGAGATTGGGTTAAACCGTCATCGCGCTTTGGCTCTTTGTTCGAGCATGGTCTTTTCGGAAAGCCGCTTCGCACTTTTCCGGATCATGCTCTAACTGCAACGTTCTAGCTGAGGAGAACGAACATGGGCGGCATCATCTGGATCATCATCGTCGGCTTCGTCGCCGGCATCATCGCGCGACTGCTGTCGCCCGGGCCGAACAATCCGAGCGGCTTCATCCTCACCACCGTGCTTGGCATCATCGGTGCGTTCCTGGCGACCTGGGTCGGCCAGGCGATCGGCCATTACGGCCCCGACCAGGGCGCCGGCTTCATCACCGCCACGATCGGCGCGCTGGTGGTGCTGTTCATCTGGAACAGGCTGGTCGCAGCGCGGGTGATCCCGGATTTGGGGAATAGGTGACGGCGTAGCCGTCATCCCGGGGCGATGCGTAAGCATCGAGCCCGGGATCTCGAGATTCCGGGTTCTCGCTTCGCGAGCCCCGGAATGACAGTCACCGCCTCACTGAATCAAATGCATGCCGGCGTCCATGCGGACGAACTCGCCGGTCATATTGCTCGACGCCGGGCTCGCCAGGAAGCAGACCAGATTGGCGATGTCCTCCGCCGTTGACGCGACCTTCAGCGGCACCCGCGCCACCACGGCATCGCGCACCTGCTTGGCGCCGTCAGCGCCGCGGCCCTTGGTGAACCACGGCGTATCGATATAGCCCGGGCACACCGTGTTGACGCGGATCAGCGGCGCCAGCGCGCGCGCCAGCGACTGCGTCATGGTGTTGAGCGCGCCCTTGCTCGCGGCATAGGCGACCGACGAGCCGCCGCCGGAGATGCCGGCGACTGAGGAGACATTCACCACCGCCGACGGCCGGCCCGAGGCCTTGGCGCCGGCCTCGAGCAGGCTGCGCGCGGCGCGCACCATCTGGAACGGGCCGATGGTGTTGACGGCATAGATGCGTTGAAAGTCTTCAGCGGTGAGACCATCGAGATCGTGATGCGGCACATGCTTGGTGGTGCCGGCATTGTTGATCAGCACGTCGAGCCGGCCCCAGCCTTGTGCGGCCGCGGCGATCGTCTTGCAATCCTCGTCGCGCGAGACGTCGCCCTGCACCACCAGCACTTCGGCGCCCTGCTTGCGGCAGACGTCGGCGGTCGCCTCGGCTTCCGCCTTGCTGTTGGAATAGTTGATGATGATGCGCGCCCCTGCGGTCGCCAGGATTTGCGCGGTGGCGGCGCCGAGTCCCGATGCCGACCCCGTCACGATCGCGCACAAACCTTCCTTCGACATCTGCGTTTCCTGTCAGTTGTTCTGAGCCAAATAATTGCGGCGGTGGCATACCATATCGCGCAGCCACGTCCCTGCAAATCTGCGTAATCCGCGCTGCGGAATTTATTCATCGCAAGGGTTGGGCGCATGCCTGACCGCATGCCATCCGCGCAAGTCGCCCTGCGGGCCACGCTTGTCACGGCTATGGCTTTTCCGCATCATTGCGCGCAAGACAACGACATAAGCAGAGATCGGCGGAATCGCCGCCCTGCGCCAATCAACACGAGGAACGCTGTGGCGGAGAGTGAGAACATCGTCGCCGAGACCGCGGAGAAGATTTTCGCCGATCTCGCGGATGCCCAGACCATCAACCACGACAAGCAAGGCGCATGGAAGGCGCCGCTGTGGCAGGCGCTGACCGAAGCCGGCCTGCCGCTGTCCTGGGTTTCAGATGATCTCGGCGGTTCCGGCGCCAGCCTCGCCGAAGGATTTGCCGTTCTCAACGTCGCCGGCCGCCATGCGATCGCCGTGCCGTTGGCCGAAACCATGCTGGCCGGCTGGCTGCTGACGCAGGCCAGGATCGCCTCGCCCGAAGGCGAGATGACGGTGGTGCCGGCGACCCCGAAGGACCGCATCACGCTTGCTGGCGACGGCTCGCTCTCCGGCCGCGCCCGCGGCGTGCCGTTCGCAAAGGACGCGAAGCATTTCGCGGCGCTGGCGAGCGGCAAGGACGGCGCCTCGATCGCGCTGGTCGATGCCGCAAAGTGCCGGATCGAATCCGGCATCGGCCTCGGCGGCGATCACAGCGATACCGTCACGCTGGACAAGGTGCAGCCGGCCGCGATCAAGCCCGCACCAAAGGGTTTCGACCAGACCACGCTGCTGCTGATGGGCGGCGTGGTGCGCAGCCTGCAGATCGCAGGCGCGCTGGAAGCGATGCTCGACATCTCCGTGCGCTACTCCAACGAGCGCGTCGCCTTCGAAAAGAAGATCTCGAAATTCCAGGCGGTGCAGCACAACCTAGCCCGGCTCGCCGGCGAGTCCGCTGCCGCGCTGGCGGTTGCGACGTCGGCCGCCGACACCCTCGTCAATGCGACGTCGCTCGCCACCGACGCCGTTTTCCTCGAAGCAGCCTCCGCAAAGATCCGCTGTTCGGAAGCCGCGGAAAAGGGCGGCGGCATCGCGCATCAAGTCCATGGCGCGATCGGCTTCACCATCGAGCACATCCTGCACCGCTACTCGCTGCGGGCGCTGGCCTGGCGCGACGATTTCGGTTCGGAGAGCTACTGGGCGGTCGAGCTCGGCAAGCTCGTCGCCGAGCGTGGTGCCGATGAATTGTGGCCGCTGATGGCTTCGCGCTGAGATCGGGACAGACATCATGACCGCAGCCCTTCGTTTCGATCCGATCCGCCTGCCCGAGAAATGCGAGCAGCTCCGCAAGGAAGTGCGCGCCTTCCTCGCCGAGGAAATCGCCGCCGGCACCTTTGATCCCCACGCGCCGAACCGCGAGGACAATGACGCGCCGGAATTCTCCCGCCGCGTCGGCGCCAAGGGCTGGCTCGGCATGACCTGGCCGAAGAAATATGGCGGCCAGGAACGCTCGTTCCTCGAGCGTTACGTCGTGACCGAAGAGATGCGGGTGGCGAACGCGCCGACCCGGCGCTTCTTCGTCGCCGACCGCCAGAGCGGGCCGGTGCTGTTGAAATACGCCCCGGAGCATATCAAGGTGGACATCCTGCCGCGGATCTGCCGCGGCGAGGTCTGCTTTGCGATCGGCATGAGCGAGCCGAATTCCGGCTCCGACCTGTTCGCGGCCAAGACGCGCGCGACCAAGACCGATGGCGGCTACCTGATCAACGGCACCAAGATCTGGACCTCGTCGGCACATATCGCCGACTACATGATCGCGATCTTCCGGACCTCGCCGCCGACCAAGGAAAATCGCCGTCACGGCCTGACCCAGTTCCTGGTCAAGATGAAGCAGCCGGGCATCCAGGTAAACCCGATCGGCCAGATCACCGGCCAGTTCGAGTTCAACGAGGTCGTGTTCACCGACTATTTCGTACCCGACGATCACGTGCTCGGCGAAGTCGATGGTGCCTGGAAGCAGGCGACGTCGGAACTCGCGTATGAACGATCGGGCCCGGAGCGCTTCCTCGAGACCTACTACGTGCTGACCGAACTGGTGCGCGCGGTCGGCAAGAATCCGGACACCCGCTCGGCCGAAGGCATCGGACGGCTGGTGGCGCAGGTCCACACCATGCGGCGCATGTCGGTGTCGGTCGCGGGCATGCTGCAGGCCGGCAAGGAGCCCGTGGTGGAGGCCTCGATCGTCAAGGACATCGGCACGGTATGGGAGCAGCAGCTGCCGCACCGCGTGCGCGATCTCGCGGCGTTCGTCGAGGAGACCGCGACCAACCGCGAGACGCTGGAGAAGCAGCTCGATTTCGCCATCAAGACCGCACCCAAATTGACCATCCAGGGCGGCACCACCGAAGTGCTGCGCGGCATCATCGCCCGCGGCTTGGGCCTGCGCTAATTCAACGAGGAACGATCATGACCAAATACACGGATATCGGCGTCGAGACCCACGGCCATGTCGGCCTGATCGAGATCCGCAAGCCGCCGCTGAATTTCTTCGACGTCGCGCTGATCAACCAGATTGCCGACGCGCTGGAAGAGTTCGACAACAACATCGAGATCCGCGCCTCGGTGCTCGCGGCGCAGGGCAAGGCGTTCTGCGCCGGGGCCAATTTCGGCGATCCCGCCCGCCAGGAGCAGGAAGAGCGCGCGAAATCCGATCCGGCCTCGAACCTGCCGATCAACCATCTCTATGTTCAGGCGGTGCGCATCTTCCGCAACAAGAAGCCGATCGTTGCCGCGATCCACGGTGCGGCGATCGGCGGCGGTCTCGGCCTCGCGGTGTCGGCCGACTTCCGCGTCGCCTGCCCCGAAGCGCGCTTTGCGGCCAACTTCACCAAGCTCGGCTTCCATCCGGGCTTCGGCCTGACGGCGACGCTGCCGGAGTTGATCGGCAAGAACAATGCGGAATTGATGTTCTACACCAGCCGCCGCGTCACCGGCGAGGAGGCCTATCGCTGGGGTCTTGCCAACGTGCTGGTGCCGCAGGACCAGGTGCGATCTGAGGCGATGAAGCTCGCGCAGGAGATCGCCGAATGCTCGCCGCTCGGCCTGGTCTCGACCCGCGCCACCATGCGCGCCGGCCTCGCCGACCGCGTGCTCGCCGCGACCAACCACGAGCTCGCCGAGCAGACCAAGCTCCGCGCCACGGAAGACTTCAAGGAAGGCGTGAAAGCGACCGCCGAACGCCGGGTCGCGAACTTCAAGGGGCGGTAAGCCCGCGTCGCTCTCTCCACATGTCGTCCCGGCCTCCGAGCCGGGACCCATACGCCGGGCCCGTGAAAAGGGCACACGCAGCGTTAGCTTGCTTCTCCAACCACGTTCGGTGGCTATGGGTCCCGGCCTGCGCCGGGACGACGTTGGGGATGCAGCGAAGTCAGGTTGTCAATCGAAACGTCACGCCGCACAGCAAGAACTCGTCGCCGGACACGACGCAGCCCCTCGCCTTCGCAGCCTCCAGCACCTTGCGCTTGTCGGCGACCTCGAACGTCAACCCGCTCATGATCTCGCTGTCGCCCTTCACGAAGCGGAAGGTGCTGTTTTGCAGCGTCACGACGGCGCCATCAGCTTGCACGCCGATGATCCGGCCCCAATGCGCCGCCAGCCCCTCGGGGTCCGGGCTCCGCATCTCGACCTCGGTCAACGCCAGGGTCGTATCCTTGCGGATCGACTTCTGCCAGTCCGGCCCGGCGGGCGGATACGGTCCCATCACGTCGTCGCTGCCGTCGGTGTGATTGAACTCGATGAAGGCGGCGCGGCAGTCGCGTGGGTGCAGCTGGACGCCGTGATAGGGCGCGTGCGTGATCACGTTCGCCGTGCGCACACCGATCGCGTTGGCCTTCGCGCCACGCGCGTCGGGATCCTCGCAGCAGAAGATCGCCATATAGCCGCCGCGACCGCCGGTCTTCTCGATGAAGCGGCCGGCCGCGGTGCCCGGGCCCGGCTGGAACGGCGCCACCACCTCCAGCAGGATGGTATCGACCGGCAGCAGCGCGTTTTCCAGGCCGTATTTGGCGACGTTGCCGTCGCGGTAGCAGACATCGAGGCCCATGATCGCGGAGATATCCGCAATGACGGGCGCGAGCTGCGGCGCCACCAGGCAGATCTGCCGCAGCCGCATGTACGCGGCCATCGCCTATTGCCCCTGGAAGGTGGGCTTGCGCTTCTCGACAAAGGCCTTGGCGGCTTCCTTGTGGTCAGCGGTCTCGCCGGCCCGGGTGTGGTGGATCGACTCACCGTCAAAGCAGGCTTCCAGGGTCATCGTCTCGGCATTGTTGATGTTGCGCTTGATGTAGCCGAGCGCCACCGACGGCCCTTGCGCCAGCGAGCGCGCCAGATCGAGCGCCTCCGCCTCGACGTCGGCATCGGGCACCACCTTGGAGACGATGTGCAGGTTGAACGCCTCCTGCGCCGACAGCACCGGTGACATCAGATAGAGCTCGCGCGCCTTGGCGCTGCCGAGCATCTTGGTGAGGAAATAGGTGCCGCCATAGTCACCGGAGAAGCCGACCTTGGCGAAGGCGGTGGTGATCTTGCAGGACGCGCTCGCCACGCGCAGGTCGCAGGACAGCGCGATCGACAGCCCTGCGCCGGCCGCCGCACCATCGAGCTGCGCCACCACGGGCTTTGGCATCGTATGCAGGATGCGCGAGACCTCCATGCCACGGCGCAAATTCGCCATCTTGGTCTCGAACGGCAGCGGCGCGCGGCCCTCCGCCATCGACTTGACGTCACCGCCGACGCAGAACGTGCCGCCGGCGCCACGGATCAACACCGCGCGGACGTCCGGATCGCTCTCGGCGCGCCGGGCCGCCTCGACCAGGCCGCGCGTCATGTCGGGATTGAGCGCATTGCGCCGCTCCGGGCGGTTCATGGTGATGGTGAGCAGGCCCTGCTCGAGGGATTGGAGCACCATCTGGTTGTCGCTCATGGCGTTTGCCTTTCGTTGTTGTTGGTTGCTACGGCGTCATTCGGGGTGAACCCGGAATCTCGAGATCCCGGGTCTGATCCTTCGGAGCATCCCGGGATGACGCTTCGCGTCATTTCTTCACCAGCGGGCAGCGCGAGTCGGCCAGCGGCTGGAACGCCTGGTCGCCCGGCACCGTCGCCAGCAGCTTGTAGTCGTCCCAACGTCCCTTGCTTTCCGACGGCTTCTTGACCTCGAACAGGTACATGTCGTGCACCATGCGGCCGTCGTCGCGGATCCGGCCGTTCTTGGCGAACATGTCGTTGATCGGGGTCTCCTTCATCACCTTCATGACGGCGGCGGAATCGGTGGTGCCGGCGGCCTTCACCGCCTTGAGATAATGCAGCACCGAGGAGTAGACCCCGGCCTGCGCCGAGGTCGGCACCCGCTTGGTGCGCTCCATGAAGCGCTTCGAGAAGGCGCGGGTGTCGTCGTTGAGATCCCAGTAGAAAGCCTCGGCGAGCAGCAGGCCTTGCGCAGTCTCCAGTCCGACACCGTCGATGTCGGTGACGAAGGCAAGCAGCGGCGACAGCTTCTGGCCGCCCTTCATGATGCCGAATTCCGCGGCCTGCTTGATCGCGTTGATGGTGTCGCCGCCGGCATTGGCAAGCCCGATCACCTTGGCCTTGGAGGCCTGCGCCTGCAGCAGGAAGGACGAGAAGTCCGAGGTGTTGAGCGGATGCCGCACGCTGCCCAGCACCTTGCCGCCCGACTTCAGCACCACGGCGGTGGTGTCCTTTTCCAGGTCCTGGCCGAACGCATAGTCCGCGGTCAGGAAGAACCAGGTGTCGAGCCCGGATTTCACGGCGGCAAGCCCGGTGACGTTGGCCTGCGCGAAGGTGTCGAACACGTAGTGCACGGTATAGGGGCCGCAGGCCTCGTTGGAGAGGCGGATCGAGCCCGGGCCGTTGAAGATGATGATCTTGTTGCGCGCTTTCGCGATCTCGCCTGCGGCGAGCGCGGTCGCCGACGCCGCGACGTCAAAGATCATCTCGACCCCCTGATTGTCGAGCATGTCGCGGGCAATGTTGGCGGCGAGGTCGGCCTTGTTGAGATGGTCGCCGACCACGATCTCGATCTTGCGGCCGAGCACTTCGCCGCCGAAATCCTCCGCCGCCATCTTGGCCGCGGTTTCGCTGCCGGGGCCGGTGATATCCGCATAGAGGCTCGACATGTCGAGGATGCCGCCGAGCTTCAGCGGCGGCTTGCCCTGCGCCAGCGCCGCATTCGCCGTAATCGCAAGCGCGCAGGCCAGCACGCCGGCCAAAACTCGTCTCATCAAAACCCTCCCGGGAAAGCGCGGACCGGTTCTGCACGACGGCGGGTCCGCTTCAGCGCGCGGGATCATGCCGCATGCCATCCGGAGCGGCAAGCCACGGACGCCACGGATGTTTTCCGCTCGACGGAATGACACTCCGCGCGCGGCCGCAAGAAAGATCAGGCGTGCAGTTCGGCGACCGGCGGATAGGGTGTTCCCGGCGGCAGACCGAGATAGAGGGCCTGGATGCCGTACTGATCCGCAAATGTCGTCGCGGCGGCATCGAGCAGGATGTGGCCGGTCGAATCGAAATGCAGCTCCGGCCGCTCGAGCGCGCCGACCGAATAGGCGGGGGTCGAGGTTTCGTTGATCTCCAGCAGATTGAACACCTGCGTGACGGCGGAGAGATCGGGATGATTGCCGGCGGCGTCGTTGACGACGGCGCCGTTGGAAGCAAAGCCGGTGACGGTCAGCGCCGAGGTCTGGTCCGTCGCCGACACGACGTAGTCGAACACGAGCTTCGACGTGTCGCCCTTCGCCATCGTCGCCACCGCATCGTAAACTGCGGTGCCGCCGTCGTTCAGCGTCAGCTCCGGCGTTCCGCCGGCCACGCTGACCCCCTCGTTGAAGCCGATGGTGAACTGCACCGTCGACCCCGCCATGACGCTGCCATTGGAGACGGATGCACCGAACTCGGTGATATGCGGCGCCGTGGTGTCGAGCGTGAAGCTCAGGCTCGCCACCGCACTGAGATTGCCGCCCGCATCGGCCTCCTCGACCGATACCGTGTGCGCGCCGTCCTGCGAACCGTCCGTCGCGAAGCTCGGCATAGTCGACGAAAAGCTCGTCGCATTGTCCACCTTGAACAGCAGCGTATCGGCCGGATTGGACTTGAAGTAGTCGATCACCGGATCCCTGGTGACACCGTCGGTGGCCGAGGTGCCGCTGTCCCATTGCAGCGCCAGGTGCGGCGCGCCCGGACTGTTGGTGTCGCCGGTGAAGGTGACGGTGTTGCTGGCGGCGCCGTAATTGCCGGCGATGTCGGTGTAGCCCGCGGCCGCGACCGACAGCGCATCAGACAGATTGACCGCGACCTGGGGCGTGAAGGTCGCGGTGTAGATGTCATGTCCGCCGTTGAGGCCGACATGTTGAAAATCGCTCAGCGCGCCGCCGCCAAGCTGGACATCGGAAAGTGAAAAGCCCGCAACCGCCTCGGAGAAGTCGAAGGTCACGGTCGCGGTCTGCCCCGGCGCGAGCACGGGGTGATCGGCCGACACCGTGACCGTCGGCGCGGTGGTGTCGAGCGTGAACGTCAGGCTCGACGCCGCGCTGACATTGCCGGCGGCATCCTGTTCCTCGACCGATACCGTGTGCACGCCATCGGTGGTGATGACCGGCACGACCGTGGTGAAGCCCGCCGCGCCGTCGAGCTTGTAGAGCAGCGTGTCGGCGGGATTGGCCTTGGTGTAGTCGATCAATGGATTGCTGGTGACGTGGTCGGTGCTCAGCACGCCGGTGTCCTGGTGCAGCGCCAATGTCGGAGCACCCGGCTGTTCGTTGTCGACGGTGGCAGCGCTGCTGCTGGCTGAGCCCGTGTTGCCGACGTGGTCGATGACGGTCACGCCGACCTGGGCCGAGGCCGTGTCGATGTTGCCGGCGGCAATGATGTAGGTCGCGGTCCAGACGCCGGCGTTATCGGTTGCGACCACCGATCCGCCGCCGAACTGCGTGAAGTCGAAGGTCACCCCGCCGGCGTTGATGGTATCGGTGTTGTGGTCGCCGGTTCCGCTGTCGTCCCAGGTCGCGGTGACGGTATCGCCGATCTTGAACGCGCCGCCGGCGCCCGAAGCACCGGACAGATGGATATTCGCAGTGGTGACCACCGGCTGCTCGTTGTCGACATCGACGGTGACGGCACTGGTGGTGGTCGCATTGCCGACGTGGTCGGTGACGGTGACCCCGACATGGGCCGGGGCTATGTCGATATTGCCGGCGGTGATGGTGTAGCTCGCGGTCCAGATGCCGCCGTTGTTGGTGGCGACCACCGCGGTGCCGCCGCCGAACTGCGAGAGGTCGAAGGTCACCCCGCCGGCGTTGATGGTGTCGGTGTTATGGTCGCCGCTGGCGCTGTTGTCCCAACTCACGGTGACGGTGTCGCCGATCTTGAATGCGCCGCCGGTGCCGGTGCCGCCGCTCGCATGGATATTCGCCGCGTGGACCTGCGGTATCATATCGTCGACGGTGACGGCGCTGCCACTGGCGGTGGTCGCGTTGCCGACGTGGTCGGTGACCGTCACCACGACATGGGCGTTGGCGGTGTCGATGCTGCCGATGGCGATCGTGTAGCCCGCGATCCAGTCGCCGTGGCCCAGGTTGCTTCCCGCGACGGCCGACGGACCGCCGAACTGCGAGAAGTCGAAGGTCACGGCGCTGATGGTATCCGTGTTGTTGTCGCCGGCAGCGCTATTGTCCCAGATTGCGGTGACGCTATAGCCGACCCCGAACGGGCCACCACCCGTGGTGATATTCGCCGTGGTGACGACCGGCTGCTCGTTATCGACGGTGACGGTACTGCTGGCGGCAGTGGTGGCGTTGCCGACATGGTCGGCTGCCGTCACGCCGACATGTGCATTGGCGGTGTCGATGGCACCCGCGGTGATGGTGTAGGTCGCGTTCCAGACGCCGCCGCCCTGATCGGTCGCGATGACCGCCGATCCGCCGCCGAACTGCGAGAAGTCGAAGGTCACGCCGCCGAAGGAGATCGTGTCGGTGTTGTTGTCGCCGCCGGCGCCGCCGTCCCAGGTGGCCGTGACGGTGTCGCCGATCTTGAATGCGCCGCCGGTGCCGGTGCCGCCGGATACGCTGATATGCGCCGGAGTGACGACCGGCTGCTCGTTGTCGACGGTCACGGGACCGCTGGACTGGGTGCTCGAGTTGCCGACGTGGTCGAGCACGTCCACGTTGACGTGGACGCCGCTCTGGTCGACGGTGCCCGCGGTGATCGTGTAGGTCGCGGTCCAGATGCCACCGCTGTTGGTCGCGTGCACCACCCCGCCGCCGAATTCCGTGAAGTCGGCGGTCACGCCGCCGGCATTGATGGTGTCCGTGTTATGGTCGCCGCTGGCGCTGTTGTCCCAACTGACGGTGACGGTGTCGCCGATCTTGAACGCGCCGCCGGTGCCGGTGCCGCCGGAGATGCTGATATGCGCCGCAGTGATGACCGGCTGCACATCGTCGACGGTGACGGCGCTGCCGCTGGTGGTGGTGGCGTTGCTGCTGGTATCGGTCGCGGTCACCGCGACATGGGCGTTGGCGGTGTCGATGCTGCCGGCAGTGACGACATAGGTCGCGGTCCAGACACCGCCGCTGTTGGTCGCGTGGACCGCCGACCCGCCGCCGAACTGCGAGAAGTCGAAAGTCACGCCGTTGATCGGATCGGTGTTGTTGTCGCCGCTGGCGCTGTTGTTCCAGGTCGCGGTGACGGTGTCGCCGATCTTGAACGCGCTGCCCGTGCCGCTGCCGCCGCTGACGTGGATGTTCGCCGCGGTGACGGTCGGCCCGGTGCTGCCGAGATAGCTCACGGCGGTCACCGTGGCTTCCAGCGGAACGTCGTGGTTCGATACGCCGTTGCCCGCAGTCTCATTGTAGCTGATGAGGCTGCCCGAAGGCCCGGCCACCGCATAAGGCCCGAGCTGCACGGACGAAGACCCGCCGCTTGTCGTCAGGTCATAGACCGTCGTATCGGCCGACGTCAGGCTCGGACCGACCTCGATGACCTTGTTGGTGCCGGGATATTCCGTGTAGCCGCTGTTGCTCTGCGAGACCAGCGTGATCGCGTAGTTGCCGTTCGAGAGCGTGACCACCGACCAGGGCATGTTACCGGTCGCGACCGATCCGACATTGGCCACCGTGATCGGCGATCCGAGCGCACCGGTGGCCGACAGCGTCTGGGCCATCAGGTTGGTGCCGCTGAAGTAGAACGCCACGAAGCCGCCGCCCGAGGCGGCGGCCGTGAAATTCAGGTAGCTCGAGCCCGGCATCGGCTGGTCGAGCAGGACGCCGCTGCTCGCAAGCGACGTGGCGCCGGCCGGAATGAACGCGTATTTGCTGTTGAGACTGCGGTCCTCGTAGGTCTCGACGATGTCCCCAGCCGAATCGACATAAGCAAAGCCATAGCCACCGGTGATGCTGAAGCTCGCGCCCGCCGTGCCCGTATTGCTGAAGCGCTGGACGACAACGTCGACCTCGTCGTTGGTTGCCGTCGAGACGACGAAGCCGTTGTTCGCCGGATCTTCCGCAATCCAACCGTAACCATTGAAGTTGTTGCTGGCGGCGGCATCGAGCGTGATCAGACCGCCGACTTGTGTCCCGTCGGGCGTGAAGATCTGAACGTAGTAATCTGGAAGGTTATCGTTGTTCTGGGCTCCTTCACCGCCATTGCTGGCGTTCGACCCCCAATACAGCACGGCGAAATTGCCGTTGGTCAGCGCCGTGACGGAGGCCCCGCCGACGTAGTCGGTCGAAACGCTTCCGCCGGGCAACGGCATATCGACGAAACTGACGTTCGAGCCGTTGACGATCGCGACCTGCAAGCCGGTATCGACGGGATTGCCGCCGGCGGAACTATCGTTGGAACCGGGCGGCGTCGCGCCGACCAGCACGGTATTGCCACCCGTGAGATAGGCGACACCGAACACCGCGCCGAAATTGTTCGACGCGGTCGTGGTGTTGTGGACGACGGTGACCTCGGAGTTCGGCGCCGGATCGACCGGGACCAGCGGCTGGTCCGATGTTGTCGTCGCGGCGTCGGTCTGCACTATCAGTGCGGCGTAGCTTTCGAGCGCGACATCGGTGACCGTGACCGATCCGTCTTCAACCGCGCCGGAGTACACAAGCTGGAAGCTGCCGGATTGATCGGTGACATCTGCGGCGCCGGGATGATCGGAGCCCGCACCACCGCCGTCGACCACGAAGGCCTGCGCGTCCGGGAGCAGCCCGTGCGAGGCATCCGGCGTGTCGTGGACCTCTATCGCGCCCGCGGCGCTACTGCTCTGTGGCAGCGTCGATGGATGGGCTTCGGAAGAATGCGCTTGGGAGGACTGCGGATCGAAAATCGTGAACGGCGTGACAAAGTCAGAGGCAAATGGATCGTTCAGTCCCGCAACGTTGCTGTCTGCAATATCGTCGCCGGCGCCATGATGCCCCGGCAGCCATTTGTTCAGCCTCATTGGCCGCACTCCCGCGTGCCAGGGCTGGGTTTATGTGCGGAGCTCTTATCCGCTTTCTTGCGCTTCGAGAAAAAAGTCGCGCAAGCGTATAATTGACGCGCACTGGCAATGCGACAAAAGGTAACAGTGGATCGCGACGCCAACAAGACAAATAAGGATTGATTAACTTTAGTCGACCACGGCCGCGCGATTCGCGTGGACGCCTCTAGAATTGCGGCGACGCACGTCCCGGAATGAGACTTGAATGGCCGCGACGATGGAACCGAATGCCACCGCAAATGCCGTTCATTCAACCGGCAGTTGCGAAGCGGCGTGAACAGCGGCAGATTCGGACGCGACCGAACCGGCGGACCCAGCACGGAAAGCATGACACGCGCGCGCAAGAGAGCACCAAATCGCAGACTGAATGTGCTGACGATCACGACGGCCTGCGCCGTGCTGATCGGCGCGTGCATCGGGCGGGCTGACGCGGCCGGATGCGATTTCGAGACCCAGGGCGAAGGTCGTGTCGCAGCCATCGTCGATGCACGCAGCTTCCGGCTCGATGACGGCAGCGAGATCAGGCTGGCCGGTATCGAAGTCGCGGACAAAGCCAAGGCGATGGCGGCACTATCGGCGCTTTTGGTCGGCCGCGAGGTGAGCCTGCGCGGCGGCGACGACACGCCGGATCGCTATGGCCGCCAGCCGGCTTACGTCTTCCTCGCCGGGAGCGAGACGCCGGTGCAAAGCGAGTTGCTCCGGCAGGGGCTCGTGCTGGTATCGCCCGACAGCGTGGCCAAGGACTGCACCGCGCTGCTGATGGCGGCGGAGGCCGAGGCGCGGGCCGCCAAATCGGGAACCTGGGGAGAGTTAACGGTCATAAAAAACGCCGAAAGTCCGGGCGATATTTTGGCGGGGATCGGGCGCTTTGCGGTGGTCGAGGGCAGGGTTTTGTCGGTGCGGCAGGCTGGGTCAACGACCTACCTGAATTTCGGCCGAAACTGGACACAGGACTTTGCGGCGACTATTTCAAGGCGCATAGTCCCTGCGTTCGAGGCGGCCGGGTTGGCGCCCAAGTCCCTCGAAAATCGAAGGATTCGGGTCCGAGGCTGGGTGGAAGCACGACGTGGGCCACGAATCGAACTGCTCCGGGTCGGGCAGGTGGAGCTGGTTGGCGGGAACTAGGGGCGCGGGACCGCAGAGATCGAAGCCCCGTTCGGTTCATTCGATAAAATTGTGAGTTTTGAAAACGTGATTGAGCGCGCAGGACGGCGTGGGGAAGTGACGGGTCGCTGCCTTGCAGCTGCGCCGGCGCTGCTTTGCGCCGCGCTCACGCTCTCGGCCTGCGGCAACGCCGGCCGCTTCGAGCAGGTCGCGGCGCCCCCGGCGTCGGCCGCGCCGATCAAGCCGAACCGGATCGTGCAGCAGACGCCGGCCAGCGAGCGCGAGCATGAGCGCATCCTGTCGACCTATGGCGGCGCCTATGACGACCCCAGGCTCGAGGCGCTGATCAGCAAGACCGTCGAGCGGCTGGTTGCGGCCTCCGACCGGCCCGACCAGGCCTACAAGGTCACCATCCTCAATTCCGGCGCGGTCAACGCCTTCGCACTGCCGACCGGCCAGCTCTATGTCACGCGCGGCCTGATCGCGCTCGCCAGCGACACGTCCGAGCTCTCCTCGGTGCTGAGCCACGAGATGGCGCATGTGCTGGCCAAGCACGCCGCGATGCGCGAGGACCAGGCCCGCCAGGCCGCGGTGGTGACGCGCGTCGTCACCGACATGAGCACCGATCCCGATCTCACCGCGCTCGCACTCGCCAAGACCAAGCTGACGATGGCGAGCTTCTCGCGGCAGCAGGAATTCGAGGCCGACGGCATCGGCGTCGGGATTGCCGCGCGCGCGCATTTCGATCCCTACGGCGCGGCGCGCTTCCTGACCGCGATGGAGCGCAACGCCGCGCTCAAGGTCGGCCGCACCGCGCTCGATCCGCGTGCGCAGGATTTCACCTCCTCGCATCCGGCGACGCCGGAGCGCATCGCCAATGCGCAGACCACCGCGCGGCAATACTCGTCGCCCGACAGCGACGAGCGCGACCGCGAGACCTATCTCGCCGCGATCGACAACATCGTCTATGGCGAGGATCCGAGCGAAGGCTTCGTGCGCGGCCGCCGCTTCCTGCATCCCAAGCTCGGCTTCACCTTCACCGCGCCCGACACCTTCACGCTCGACAACACCGCGCAGGCGGTGATCGGCGTGCGCGAGGGCGGCAGCCAGGCGATGCGCTTCGACGTGGTGCGGGTGCCGGCCGAGCAGTCGCTCGGCGATTACCTCAACTCGGGCTGGATGGAAGGCGTCGACAAGGCCTCGACCGAGGACATCAACATCAACGGTTTTCCGGCGGCCTCCGCCACCGCGCATGGCGACCAGTGGCAGTTCAAGGTCTACGCGCTACGCTTCGGCAGCGACGTCTACCGCTTCATCTTCGCCGCCAAGCAGAAGTCCACCGAGAGCGAGCGCAATGCGCGCGAGACCGTCAACTCGTTCCGCCGCCTGACCCTCGAGGAGATCCAGGCCGCACGTCCGCTGCGCATCAAGGTGATCAACGTGCAGCCCGGCGACACCGTGGAATCGCTCTCGCACCGCATGGCCGGCATCGATCACCCGGCCGAGCGCTTCCGCGTCCTCAATGGCCTCGACGCCCACGCCCAGGTCAAGCCGCGCGACCGCGTCAAGATCGTGGTGGATTGAGGCTCGCGGACATCGATTGAGCCCGCGCTTAATCACCGCCGTCGTCCCGGCGAAGGCCGGGACCCATAACCACCGTCATCAGTCGTTTGAAGAAGCTGGGGCCACGGCGCGCTCAAGCAACAATGCTCTGTGGTTATGGGTCCCGGCTTTCGCCGGGACGACTCGTGGAGGGTGCAGTTATCTAGCAGGCTGAGGCGGGAATATCTGCCGCCTCGCACGATCTCCATTGGTGCTGCCCCCCAGCAGCGGCACCGCGCGATTGGAGCATCCCCAGTGTTTCTGAACCGGCTCGGTGTCGTCGCTCGATTGACCGCGCTTGCGACAGCCGCCTCCGCTGCCGCCCATGCAGAAGGCTGTCCGAAATCGAGCGACGAGATGGCGACCGACCGGCCCGACGTGACCAATTCGAGCATCGTCGTGCCGGTCGGAAGCCTGCAGAACGAGAACGGCGTCAACCTGACCGGCCGCGACGGCGGCCGCACCATCGACGGCAGCAACAGCCGCTGGCGGCTCGGCGTCGCGCCCTGCCTCGAGGTGCTCATCGATTTGCCGAGCTATGTCGGCCCGCTGAAAGGACTGGGCGCTTCAGGCTTTTCCGACGTCGCGCCGGCGGTCAAATGGCAGGTCAGCCCGGTGCCCGGCAAGATCGACCTGTCGATCACGGCCGGCGTCGCGCTGCCGACCGGCGCGACCGCGATCGCCGGCCGTGGCACGCAGCCCTACATCCAGCTGCCATGGTCGTGGGAGTTGCACGATGGCTGGGGGCTCAGCGGCATGTTCACGGAGTTCTTCCGTCCCGCCGAGCTGACGGGCCGCCACATCTCGGAGGCGACCTTCGTGATCGAGAAGAAGCTGACCGAAAAGCTCAGCGTGTTCACCGAATATGTCGGCGATTATCCCAATGGCGCGGTGCCGACCCAGCTCATCAATTCCGGCGGCATGGCTCATTTGACGCCGACCCAGCAGGTCGACCTCCATGTCGCGTTCGGCCTCAACCGCAACTCGCCGACCTATGTGGTCGGCGTCGGTTATTCCTTCCGCGTCGACGGGCTGTTTCGGTGAACTCCACCTCCCCTTGAAAAGGGGAGGTCGCTTTGCTCGCCAGAGCAAAGCGGGTGGGGATTCGGTCTCTCCGCATAGAGCGGTGCTTGTGGCTGCCCCCCATCCCGACCTTCCCCCTTTCAGGGGGAAGGAGATGAGTCAGCTCTCCGCCTCGCGCAGGCCGCTGAGCCACAGCGCCAGCAGCGTCCACACCGCGCCGGACAACAGATACGCACCGGCCGAGAGCAGGCCGAAATGGGTCGCCAGCAGCAGCGCCGCAAGTGGCGCGAAGCCGGCGCCGAACAGCCAGGCGAAATCCGAGGTCAGGGCTGACGCCGTATAGCGATAGGTCTGCGCGAAGCTCGAGGCGATCGCGCCCGACGACTGGCCGAAGGACAGACCGAGCAGCACGAAGCCGAGCACCATGTAGACGGTCTCGCCATAGGCGCCGGCGTCGAGCAGCTGCGGGGCGAAGCCGCTATAGACCGCGATCGCGATCGCCGAACCGATCAGCAGCGGCTTGCGGCCGATGCTGTCGGCGATCACGCCCGAGGCCACGATCGCGCCGACGCCGACCATGGCGCCGACCATCTCGATGATCAGGAAGCGCACCGGGCTCTCCCGGGTGAACAGGAACACCCAGGATAGCGGAAACACCGTGACCATGTGGAACAGCGCAAAGCTCGCCAGCGGCGCGAAGGCGCCGAGCAGGATGTGGCGCCCCTCTTCCTTGACGGTCTCGCTGATGCGTGTCGGCTGCAGGTCGCGGCTTTCGAACAGCTCGGCGTATTCTTCGGTCGCGACGATCCGCAGCCGCGCGAACAGCGCCACCACGTTGATGGCGAAGGCGACGAAGAACGGATAGCGCCAGCCCCAGTCGAAGAAATCGTCCGCCGACAGATTGCCGGCAAAGAACGCGAACAGCGCGCTCGCCACGATCAGCCCGAGCGGCGCGCCGAGCTGCGGCACCATCGCGTACCAGCCGCGATGCCGCGAAGGCGCATTCATCGCCAGCAGCGAGGCAAGGCCGTCCCAGGCGCCGCCCCACGCGATACCCTGCGCGATCCGCGCCGCGGCGAGCAGCCAGATCGCGGCGGCACCGATGTCGGCATGACCGGGCAGGAACGCGATCGCGACCGTGGACGTCCCGAGCAGGAACAGCGCGATGACGAGCTTGGCGCCCTTGCCGTGCCGGCGGTCGACCGCCATGAAGATGATGGTGCCGAGCGGCCGCGCGGCGAACGCCAGCGCGAAGATGCCGAATGAATAGAGCGTGCCGGTGAGCTCGTTGACGAACGGAAACACCAGCTTCGGGAACACGATCACCGAGGCGATGGCGTAGACGAAGAAGTCGAAGAATTCCGAGGTCCGCCCGATGATCACGCCGATGGCGATCTCGCCGGGCTTGGCCTGGCCGTGACCTGATGCCGTCGGGGTGCCGTGAGCCATTGCTGGGGCCTGTGCCATCGCCGAAACCGTCCCTGGAAAGTGCGGCCGCGGGCAGCCTTTGCCGCGCGTTCCCGGTAAATTTCTGATCCCCCATCTCGCACTGCAACATTGGACAAATTGTCCAATGTCCGATTTGCTGCATCGCAGCTACCCCTTGGCAGAACTCATAAAATTCTAATGGGGTGAGCCGTGCGCGCCTTGAAATTACTGGCCTTATTGCCGTTTGTGGCGCTGCTCGGGGGTTGCGATTTCGTCGTCCTGGCCCCCGCCGGCGACGTCGCCGCCCAGCAGCGCGACCTGGTCGTGATCTCCACCATCCTGATGCTGGTGATCGTGATTCCGGTGATGGCGCTCACCGTGCTGTTCGCCTGGCGCTACCGCCAATCCAACACGGAAGCCACCTACGAGCCGGAGTGGGATCACTCGACCCAGCTCGAGCTCGTGATCTGGTCGGCGCCGCTCCTGATCATCATCTGCCTGGGCGCGCTGACCTGGATGGGCACCCATCTGCTCGATCCCTACCGCACGCTCGGCCGCATCGACACCAACCGCCCGATCGCGACGCAGGACGCTCCGCTCAACGTTCAGGTGGTGGCGCTCGACTGGAAGTGGCTGTTCATCTACCCCGACTACGGCGTCGCCACCGTCAACGAGCTCGCGGCTCCGGTCGACCGCCCGATCCGCTTCGCCATCACGGCCTCCTCCGTGATGAACTCCTTCTACGTCCCGGCCCTCGCCGGCCAGATCTACGCCATGCCCGGCATGGAGACCAAGCTGCACGCGGTCGCCAACCAGCCGGGCACCTTCCGCGGCTTCTCCGCCAATTACAGCGGCGCCGGATTCTCCGGCATGCATTTCGCGTTCAAGAGCCTGTCGGCCGCCGACTTCGACAAATGGATCGCAAGCGCCAGGGCGAGCCCGGACATGCTCGGCCGCAGCGACTATCTGCAACTCGAACGCCCGAGCCAGAACGATCCGGTCCGCTTCTACGGCACGGTCGATCGCGATCTCTACAAGGCGATCCTCAACATGTGCGTCGAGCCGGGCAAGATGTGCATGAGCGAGATGATGGCGATCGACGCCAAGGGCGGCCTCGGCCGCGAGGGCCTCAACAACACGCTGCCGCTGACCTACGACAAATACGCCCGCCGCGGCGCGCCGCTCGGCAACGCGCCGACCTTCGTCGCCGGCATCTGTTCGATGGACGAGATCAAGGGTGCGCCGTCGCGCGATGTCGCCGCGCCGCTCGACCTGACGCCGCTGCGCGGGGTCGGGCTGAAGCGCCCGCCGTTCCTGCCCGTCAACCCGTCATCGACGTCTTTGCTGCTCGGCCAGCGCCCGAAATCAGACTCCTGAGGCAGATGTGAAGTCCTTGTCCTCATCCACCGTTGTCGTCGCCCGGCCCGACCGGGCGACCCAGTACGCCGCGGCTTATCGGCTCAAGTACTGCCGTCTCCGGAATACTAAATCACCCGCATTCGCGGGTGATGACACCGAGCAAGCTGAGCAAACCAATTCCGCTATCCTGAGGACCGCCGCATGAATCCCGATCTCATCAAGATGGTCTTCGGCCGCCTCAACCTCGACGCGCTGCCGCTGCACGAGCCGATCCTGGTCGGTACCTTCGCGGTGGTCGCAACCGGCGGCCTCGCGCTGTTCGCGATCGTCACCTACTTCCGGCTCTGGGGCTATCTGTGGCGCGAGTGGTTCACCTCGGTCGACCACAAGCGGATCGGCATCATGTACATGGTGCTCGGCATCGTGATGCTGCTGCGCGGCTTCGCCGACGCGCTGATGATGCGCCTGCAGCAGGCGATCGCCTTCAACGGCGCCGACGGCTACCTCCCCGCACATCACTACGACCAGGTCTTCACCGCCCACGGCGTGATCATGATCTTCTTCGTGGCGATGCCGCTGGTCACCGGCCTGATGAACTTCGTGATGCCGTTGCAGATCGGCGCCCGTGACGTCTCCTTCCCGTTCCTCAACAATTTCAGCTTCTGGATGACGGTCGGCGGCGCCGTGCTGGTGATGATGTCGCTGTTCGTCGGCGAATTCGCCCGCACCGGCTGGCTCGCCTACCCGCCGCTGTCGAACATCGGCTACAGTCCCGACGTCGGCGTCGACTATTACATATGGGGCCTGCAGGTCGCGGGTGTCGGCACCACGCTCTCGGGGATCAATTTGATCTGCACCATCGTCAAGCTGCGCGCGCCGGGCATGACGATGATGAAGATGCCGGTGTTCACCTGGACCGCGCTCTGCACCAACGTCCTGATCGTCGCCTCCTTCCCGGTGCTGACGGCGGTGCTGGCGCTGCTGGCGCTCGACCGTTACGTCGGCACCAACTTCTTCACGAACGACTTCGGCGGCAACCCGATGATGTACGTGAACCTGATCTGGATCTGGGGCCATCCCGAGGTCTACATCCTGATCCTCCCGGCCTTCGGCATCTTCTCCGAGGTGACCGCGACGTTCTCCGGCAAGCGCCTGTTCGGCTACACCTCGATGGTCTACGCCACCGTCGTCATCACCATCCTCTCTTATCTCGTCTGGCTGCATCATTTCTTCACGATGGGCTCCGGCGCCAGCGTCAATTCGTTCTTCGGCATCACCACGATGATCATCTCGATCCCGACGGGCGCGAAGATGTTCAACTGGCTGCTCACGATGTATCGCGGCCGCATCCGTTTCGAGCTGCCGATGATGTGGACGATCGCCTTCATGCTCACCTTCGTGCTCGGCGGCATGACCGGCGTGCTGCTGGCGGTGCCGCCGGCCGACTTCGTGCTGCATAACAGCCTGTTCCTGGTCGCGCATTTCCACAACGTGATCATCGGCGGCGTGCTGTTCGGCCTGTTCGCCGGCATCAACTACTGGTTCCCGAAGGCGTTCGGCTTCAGGCTCGATCCGTTCTGGGGCAAGCTGTCGTTCTGGTTCTGGGTCTCGGGCTTCTATTTCGCCTTCATGCCGCTCTACGTGCTCGGCCTGATGGGCGTCACAAGGCGGCTGCGCGTATTCGACGATCCGTCGTTGCAGATCTGGTTCGTGATCGCCGCCTTCGGTGCGCTGCTGATCTTCCTCGGCATCATCTCGATGCTGGTGCAGTTCGCGGTCAGCATCCTGCGTCGTGAGCAGCTGAAGGACACGACCGGCGATCCCTGGAACGCGCGGACGCTGGAATGGGCGACCTCGTCGCCGCCGCCGGCCTACAATTTCGCCTTCACGCCCGTGGTCTACGACAACGACGCCTGGTGGGACATGAAGCGCCGCGGCTACAAGCGTCCGCTGACCGGTTTCAAGCCGATCCATATGCCCTCCAGCACCGGCACCGGCGTCATCCTCGCCGGGCTCGCGACCGTGATGGGATTCGGCCTGATCTGGTACATCTGGTGGCTCGCCGCGGTCTGCTTCGTCGCTTTGCTCGCGGTCGCGATCGGCCACACCTTCAACTATCACCGCGACTTCGACATCCCCGCCCAAGATGTGGACCACGTCGAAGCCGCGCGCACGCGCCTTATCGCCGCGGGAGCCAAGTGATGAGCCAAGTCATGACCGTCGCCACCGCCCCCACGCAAAGCGCCGAACCGGTCTTCCACGTCATCGACGAGCACGCGCATCCGGAAGGCGCCAGCACCATGCTGGGCTTCTGGATCTACCTGATGAGCGACTGCCTGATCTTCGCGATGCTGTTCGCGACCTTCGGCGTGCTCGGCGGCAACTACGCCGCCGGACCCGCGCCGAAGGACCTGTTCGACCTCAAGCTGGTCGCGCTCAACACCACGATGCTGCTGCTCTCCTCGATCACCTATGGCTTCGCCATGCTGACCATGGAGAAGTCGAAGATCGGCGCCACCCAGGCCTGGCTCGCCATCACCGGCCTGTTCGGCCTCGCCTTCCTCGGCATCGAGCTCACCGAATTCGCGCACATGATCCATGAAGGCGCGACGCCGCAGCGCAGCGCCTTCCTGTCGTCGTTCTTCACGCTGGTCGGTACCCACGGCCTGCACGTCACCTTCGGCCTGGTCTGGCTGGTGACGCTGATGGCGCAAACGGCGCGCTTCGGCCTGATCGAGGCCAATCGGCGCCGCCTGATGTGCCTGTCGATGTTCTGGCACTTCCTCGACGTCGTCTGGATCGGCGTCTTCACCTTCGTCTACCTGCTGGGAATGCTGCGATGAACACGGAAGCTCACGCCCTCGAAGCCAACGCCGGCGGTCACGGCGGCCACCACGTCCATGACGCGGCGGCCCACGGCTCGCTGAAGACCTATCTGATCGGTTTCGGCCTCTCGGTGGTCCTCACCGCGATTCCGTTCTGGCTGGTGATGACCGGCGCGATCGCCGACAAGCAGGTCACCGCCGTGATCGTGCTGGCGCTGGCCGCGGTGCAGATCGTGGTGCACATGGTCTATTTCCTGCACATGAACACCCGCTCCGAGAACGGCTGGATCATGATGGCGCTGATCTTCACCGTGATCATGGTGCTGATCGGGCTGACCGGCTCGCTCTGGGTCATGCACCACCTCAACACCAACATGATGCCGGTCCACGACATGAGCCAGATGCCGTGACGATGCGGGCTGCCAGACCATCGGTCCCGCTGCTCACGCTCGGCATGCTCGGCGTGGTGCTGCTCACCGCGCTCGGGGTCTGGCAGATCGAACGCAGGACCTGGAAGCTCGAGCTGATCGAGCGGGTCGAGCAGCGCGTCCATGCGGCTCCCGTGCCGCTGCCGCCCTCGTCGTCCTGGCCGGCAATCAACGCCGCCGGCGACGAATACAGGCACGTCACGATCAGCGGCAGCTTCCTGAACACCGACGAGACGCTGGTGCAGGCGGTGACGACGGAGGGTCCCGGCTTCTGGGTCATGACCCCGCTCCGCACCGCCGACGGAACCACGGTGCTGGTCAACCGTGGCTTCGTTCCACCGGACAAGCGCGCCCCCGCGACCCGGCATGACGGCGAGCCAAAGGGCCCGGTGACTGTCACCGGCCTGCTCAGGATGTCGGAGCCGAGGGGCGGCTTTCTGCGCAACAACGATCCCGCGGCGGGCCGATGGTATTCGCGCGACGTCGCTGCGATCGCCGCGACGCACGGATTGTCGCTGGTCGCGCCCTACTTCATCGACGCCGATGCGACGCCAAACCCGGACGGCTATCCCCTCGGCGGGCTCACGATTGTCCGGTTTCCCAACAACCACCTGATTTACGCGCTGACATGGTTCACGCTGGCCTTTATGCTGGCGGGTGCGCTGCTGCGCAATTTGCGCGGCAGGGGCCGCGCCGGCGCCTCCGATCCAAAGTGGGGCTCACGGCGCGCCGCCGTGCGCCGCCTGATCGGCGCAGCCCGCAATCTGTCTCGCGACACAGGCCCAGATGCTCGAGCGCACATCGGATCCGCATGAGGAGAATGCCGCGACCGGGCCGGCCGTGATGCCGGCCGGCGCGAGCGCGTCCGCCGGCATGCCATTCGATCTCGCGGCGCTGTCGCCGCCCGACGTCGCCACCAACCGCAAGAACATGGCGCTCCTGGTCCAGCTGCGCTGGACCGCGGTGATCGGCCAGATCGTCACCATCGCCTTCGTCCAGTTCTGGATGGGCATCGCACTGCCGCTGTTGCCGATGGCCGGTGTGATCGGCGCGCTGGTGGCGCTCAATCTCGTCAGCCTGCTCTGGGTGCGCTACCGCGCCGACGTCAACAACCGCGAGCTCCTGATCGCGCTGACGCTCGACGTCGCGGCGCTGACCACCCTGCTCTATCTCTCGGGCGGCGCCACCAATCCGTTCACCTCGCTCTATCTGCTGCAGGTGACGCTCGGCGCGGTCCTGCTCGACGCCCCCTCGACCTGGTCGCTGGTGGCGCTGGTCTGCATGAGCTACGCTTGGCTGACCGGCTATTACGAGCCGCTGGGGTCGCCGCATCAGGGCTTCGGCGATGCGTTCAGCCGCTACATCGCCGGCACCCTCATCGGCCTGGTGCTCGACGCCGTGCTGCTCGTGGTGTTCGTGACCCGGATCAACCACAATTTGCGCGACCGCGACGCGCGGCTCGCCGCACTGCGCCAGCATGCCGCCGAACAGGATCACATCGTCCGGATGGGCCTGCTCGCCTCCGGCGCCGCGCACGAGCTCGGCACGCCGCTCGCCTCGCTCTCGGTGATCCTCGGCGACTGGCGGCGAATGCCTCAGCTCGCCGCCGATCCCGAACTGGCGCAGGACCTGGGCGAGATGGAAACCTCGCTGCAGCGCTGCAAGTCGATCGTCACGGGGATTTTGCTGTCGGCCGGCGAAGCCCGCGGCGAGGGCTCGGCGCCGACCACGGTCGCGGCGTTTCTGTCCGCGCTGGTGGAGGAGTGGCGAACCACGCGCCCCTCGGCCACGCTGTATTTCCGCAACGCGTTCGGCGCCGACCTGCCCATCGTCTCCGACATCGCGCTGAAGCAGGCGATCTTCAACGTGCTCGACAATGCCGCCGAGGTCTCGCGCGAATGGATCGAGCTGACGGCCGAGCGCGACTACGACCGGCTGGTGCTGTCGGTGATCGACCGTGGCCCCGGCTTTTCGCGCGAAGTGCTGCCGCATGTCGGAAAACCCTATCAGTCGACCAAGGGCCGCGCCGGCAGCGGGCTTGGCTTGTTCCTGGTGGTCAATGTCGTGCGCAAGCTCGGCGGCGTGGTGACGGCGCGCAACCGGCCGGACATCGGCGCCGCCGTCCGGCTCGAACTGCCGCTGTCGACGCTCGCGATCGGAGACGATCTTGACGGATGAACGCCAGCTCCTGATCGTCGAGGACGATGCCGGCTTTGCCCGCACCCTGAAGCGCTCGTTCGAGCGCCGCGGCTATGGCGTCGCCATCGCGGCCTCGCTCGACGAGGTCCGCCATCTCGTCGAGCAGCACTCGCCCGGCTATGCCGTGGTCGACCTCAAGCTCGCCGGCGGCGCCTCGGGGCTGGCCTGCGTCGAAGCGTTGCACGCGCATGATCCAGAGATGCTGATCGTCGTGCTGACGGGTTTCGCCAGCATCGCGACCGCGGTCGAGGCGATCAAGCTCGGCGCCTGCCACTATCTGGCAAAACCATCGAACACCGACGACATCGAGGCCGCATTCCAGAAAGCCGCCGGCAATGCCGCCATCGAGCTCGGTGCCCGCCCAACCTCGATCAAGACGCTGGAATGGGAACGTATCCACCAGACCCTGATCGAGACCGATTTCAACATCTCCGAAGCCGCACGACGGCTCGGCATGCACCGCAGGACGCTGGCGCGGAAGCTGGAGAAGCAGCGGGTGAAGTAGCAGCCGCCGTCGTCGATGGTTCGCACGCTGTCGCCAAAGCTACCGTGCCGAGGCGAGCGGCGCTGAACCTGCTTGCGCCGCCCGGTGCAGATCGACCAGTTCTGCCAGGGAATTGATCGTCAGCGTGGGCTCAGCCGTCGCCGCCAGCGTCGCGCCGGTGCCCTTTTTGCCGTGACGACGATTGACCCACACGGTCGTCAGGCCAAGGCTGTTGCCGGGCGCGATGTCGTGATGCTTGCTTTGGGCGACGTGCAGGATATCGCTGCCGACCATGCCGTGCCGCGCGACCTCGCGGAATGCCGCATCGAAGTGTGGCTGTCCCGGCTTGTAGGAACTGACGTCCTCTGCGGTGACGGTGAACAGGAAGGGCACCTCGAGCAGCTTGAGCGTGCCCTGCAGCGATGCATTATCGACATTCGACAGGATCGCGAGCCGGTAATGCCGGCTGAGATAACGCAGGCTATCGACAGTATCCGCGAAAGGACGCCAATGCGGCACGGACTGCGCAAATGCGTCGGCACGCTCGGGGTTGGCCTCCCACCCGAACTGCTCCTCGATATCGCGCCAGGAGCGCCTCAGCACCTCCGGATACAGCAGGGTCGGCCGGGTCTGCTGATGTCTCGCCTGCATCAGCGCAAAGGTGCTGACGACGAGATCCGGCGGCACCGGTGAGCCCATCGCGCTGAGCCAGGGCTGGACCAGTTGCGAGATCGACGAGTCCCAATCGATCAGCGTTCCATAGCAGTCGAACGTGATCACCTTGAATTGCGCGAAGTGGATCATCGCTGCTGTTCTCTCTTTGCGGTGTCGCGGTGCAAATGGGCCTGCACGCGCCTTGTCGATGCATCGGTCTGATCGACGATGAGGCGCGCCGCCGCCTCGGTATCGCCGTTGCGGATCGCGGCCACGATCAAAAGATGGCTATCGACCCAGCCCGCGCTGAGGCCGGACTGCGCCCAGGCCGGCAGCAAATAGCGATTGATGCCCTGGTACAGACCGGCGATCTGCGCGAGCAGCCTTGGCCTCTCGGCCCGCTGGTAAAGGCTGCGATGAAACTCCCAGTGCAGCGCGGCGCGGTCGAGCGGGTCTGCGGCCGCCGCAGCCTTGGCCAGAACGGACTCGGAATAATCGAGGTCCACCTCCGTCAGCCGCGGCGCTGAGAGACGAAGCGCGTGCGGCTCGAGCAGCCCGCGAAGTTCAGCGATTTCCAGGAAATCCGGCTCGGATATCCGGGACACCGTCACCCCGCGATTGGGATGCAGCACCGCCAACCCATCCGCGACCAGCCGCTGCAGCGCCTCGCGCACCGGCGCGACGCTGACACCGAACCGCGCCGCGACGTCGTTCTGCTTGAGCTGTGCACCGCCGGCAATCGCGCCGAGCAGGATGGCGCGGCGCAGTTGGTCGGCGATCAGCTCGGGGGTCGAGAGCTTGGTGGTCGAAATGCCGGCGAGGCCGTCCGCGAGCGTCATCCTTGACAATCCAGTGACGTTACGTGATCTTCGATTATCGATAATCTAATATCGGTACTAAGGCAAGCAGATCATTCGACAGCCAGCGTTGCGCGTAAGGAGCTGATTCATGACGCAGATTTCGGACACGGCGGTAGCAACTCCGGCCGATCAGGCCACAGACTCACTCCCTCGCACGGCCTTTGCGGCGACGGTCGGCACGACCATCGAGTGGTATGACTTCCAGGTCTATGGCCTCGCCGCGGCCCTGATCTTCAACTCGCAGTTCTTTCCAAACATCGATCCGGTCGCCGGCACGCTGCTTTCCTTCGCGACCTTTGCCGTCGGATTCCTGGCGCGCCCGATCGGCGCGATCATCTTCGGACACATGGGCGATCGCATCGGCCGCAAGTCGACCTTGATCACGACATTCCTGCTGATGGGCGGCGCGACACTGCTGGTCGGATGCCTGCCGAACTACAATGCGATCGGCGTGCTTGCGCCGATCCTTCTCGTGCTGCTCCGCGTGATCCAGGGCATCGGCCTCGGCGGTGAATGGGGCGGCGCCGTACTGATCGTGACCGAAAGCGAAGCGCAGTCGCGGCGCGGACTGCTCGGCAGCCTGCCGCAATTGGGATCACCGGCAGGATTGGTGATCGCAACGCTGGTGTTTGCCGCCATCAGCGCGACGACGACCGCCGAGCAATTCGCTGCGTGGGGCTGGCGGCTGCCGTTTCTTGCGAGCCTTCTGCTCGTGATCGTCGGTGCGCTGGCCCGCTTCTCGATGCCCGAGAGCAAGGCGTTCTCACAGGCCAGGCGCAACAACACGATCGTGACATTGCCTCTGGTCGAGACCTTGCGGACGCAATGGCGCGAGGTGTTGCTGGCTGCCGGGCTGTTCCTCGTCACCAGCGGTGGCTTCTACGTCTACGTGACTTTCATGGTCGCGTACGGCTCGACAAATCTCGGCCTGCCCCGCGAACTGATGCTCAATGGCGTGCTTGCATTTGCGCTCGCCGAACTCCTGATCATCGTCCCGATCTGCGCGTATTCGGATCGTATCGGGCGCCGCCCGGTATTCGTTGCATCGGCGATCTTCACGATCATGTTCGCTTTTCCGCTGTTCTGGCTCGTGAACACGAAAGTCACGTCGCTGATCCTGCTCGGCATGGCGGTCGGTGGAATGGCCAACGGCGTGCTGTTCGGAATCATGGGCTCGTTCGGGCCGGAGCTGTTCAAGACCAGCGTCCGCTACACCGGTGCGTCGCTCGGCTATCAGCTCTCCGCTGCGATCGGCGGCGGCCTCACGCCATTGATCGCGACCGCCTTGGTGAAATGGGCCGGCGGCAGCTATTGGCCCGCGCCGGCCTGGCTCGCGGGCCTTGCCGCGGTGAGCCTCATCGCGGCGCTGCTTGCGCCCGAGACACGATCGCGATCGCTTTCGAGCGGAGAGGGTTGAGCTGCAAACGGGCGGCTGGGCATCAAGCAGCGGTCGGACTGAGGCCGCGAGGGATCGCCAGTGCGCGCCATGGCAGCAACAGCGGCGTCGCCAGCATCAGCAGACCGGCGAGCGCGATCGCCGGGCGTGCGCCGGCAAGGCCGGCGAGCACTCCCCACAATGCGGTCAGCGCGGCAATGGTCGCGCTAGAGGTGATCGACCAGGCCGACAGGGTCCGCGCCGTGCGGTCCATCTCGATCTGTCCAAGGCGATAGGCTGCGAACACCGGTTGGAACACGCCGACGCTCGTGACGATGCCGAGCTGCAGGATCATGACGACCACGATCCCGGCAGCGCCTGCGGGGATGAAGGCAAGGCCGAGCGACCAGCAGGCACGAAGCGCACCCGCGACGAGCAGAACATTGCGCTGCCCGAACCGCGCGACCAGCGGAGCGGCCAGCCGGGCGCCGATCAGGCCGCCGATGCACGGCGCGCCGAAGGCGAGGCCGTACTGCCATGGCGCAAATCCGAGCTCGCCGAGCATCAGCACCGCGAGCAGCGGCGCCGTCGCCATGATCAGGCCGTTGACCAGAATGGTATTGAAGAACAACGGCCGTAGCACCGGATGCGCGAGGATGGTGCGCCAGCCCGCGGCAAGCTCGGCAACGCGAAAGCCCTGCGTATCCTGCCGAACCGGCAGCGGCTCGGTGCCGCCGATCGCACCGATCGCCGCCGCCGACAGCAGGAAGCTGAGTGCATTGGCGATGACGGTCACGACCGGACCGAACAGTCCGATCGCCGCGCCGCCGAGCGGCGGCCCGATCGCGGTGGCGGTCCAGGTCGTGGCCTCGAGCCGCCCGTTGGCGGTGACGAGATCATCCGGCGCGACCAACGCCTTCAGGCAGGCACCGCTCGCGGCGCGGAAGGCGATGTCCGATGCCGCCATGACGATCGCCACGATGACCAGCTGGGCGAAGCTCAGCCATCCGACCATGAACGCCATGGGCACGCTGATCGCCGCCGCGAAGCGGACGAGGTCCATCGTGATCATCACGCCGCGCTTGCGGCGAAACTCGACCCATGGGCCGAGCGGCACCGCCACCGCGGCGCCGACGGCCAGTCCCGTCGCCGCAAGGATCGAGACGCTGGCGGGTCCTGCGTGGAGCACCAGGATCGCGATCAACGGCAAGGCGTCGAAGGCGATCGTGGTCCCGAACGTCGAGACCGCAAACGCTGCCCACAGCCAGCCAAATCCGCGCCCCAGCGATCGTTGTGCAAGCATGCCGAGCCCCCGACTGGCGCCGCGCGCCAGCGCCGCAAGAGGCATGAGTCGCGGCGTTGGGCCAAGGATGATTTGCGCAATGCAGCCAGCAGCGACACCTCACAAAACAAAAAGCCCGGTCTTGCGACCGGGCTTTTGTTTTCAATCCGTCGAACCCTTTCAGGCGGCTTCGTCTTCCACCGTGGCGTCGTCGCCGTCGGTGTCGGTCTCGTCGCCTTCGGCATCGCCCTCGGCTTCGCCTTCACTGCCCTCGGCCTTGGCGCCGCGGCGCGGGCTCTTGGCGAGCTGGCTCTCGATCTCCTTGATCGCTTCGGTCTCGGTCGAGTGCTGCACGACCGCGATCTCGCGCGACAGGCGGTCGAGCGCCGCTTCATAGAGCTGGCGTTCCGAGTAGGACTGCTCGGGCTGCGATTCCGAGCGATAGAGATCGCGGACCACCTCGGCGATCGCGACGATGTCGCCGGAATTGATCTTCGCTTCGTATTCCTGGGCGCGGCGCGACCACATGGTGCGCTTGACGCGGGCGCGGCCCTTCAGCGTCTCCAGCGCCCGCTTGACCAGCGCCGGCTCCGACAGCTTGCGCATGCCGACATTGGCGACCTTCGCCGTCGGGACGCGGAGCGTCATCTTGTCCTTCATGAAGTTGATCACGAACAGCTCGAGCTTGGCGCCCGCGATCTCCTGCTCCTCGATCGCCAGGATCTGGCCGACGCCATGAGCAGGATAGACGACGAATTCATTGGCCTTGAAGCCCTGGCGCTGGGTCACGACCTTCTTCGGCTCCTCGACGCGCGGGGCGGCGGCCGGCTTGGCGGCGACCTTCGGAGCGACAACGGGGGCGCCGGCGGGCTTGGCGGCAGCAGGCTTCACAACGGCAGCCTTGGGGGCGGCCGGCTTGGGTGCAACAGGCTTCGGAGCGACCTTGGCAGCAGGGGTCTTCGCAGCTGCCGCTTTCGCGGCAGTCTTGGCAGTCTTTTCTGGCATCACGCTTCTTTTGTTCTTTGAGGACTTTGCGGCCGGTGCTTTCCGGGCAGCCTTCACGGACGCCTTGGCACGGCCCTTCGATGCGCTGCGAGCAACGACAGCGGCTTTCTTCGTCGTCTTTGAAGCACTCTTTTTACGCGTTTTCTGTGACACAGCCTGCGCGTGGAAACTGCCACGCCCCTGTTCGATGTTTGCGGGAACCTCGAAGCCACAAGATACGCATGGCAGGTTCTTGGCTTGGTATGTGCTCAATATAGCACATTTTCCGCAAAAATCAATGATTTACGCCCGATTCCGGACATATGCCCGGCGCTTTCGGTCATATGTCCGTCATTAGGGTTAAATCGTCAGGCGAAACAAAGGTCCAACGTGCCGAAACGTGGCGCATCCGGAGCAAGGATCCGCCGGTCACGGCCTCGATCAGCGAATCAGTCGCCGCTGCCGGGATTCGGAGAAAAATATTTCTCGAACTTGCCCTCTTTGCCCTCCCACTCCTTGGCGTCCTCGGGCGAGTCCTTCTTCTGGGTGATGTTCGGCCAGCTCTTGGCGTATTCGGTGTTGACCTCGAGCCACTTCTCCAGCCCCGGCTCGGTGTCCGGCTTGATGGCATCCGCCGGGCATTCCGGTTCGCACACGCCGCAATCGATGCATTCGTCGGGATGGATGACCAGCATGTTCTCGCCCTCGTAGAAACAGTCGACGGGGCAGACCTCGACGCAGTCGGTATATTTGCACTTGATGCACGCTTCAGTGACGACGTAGGTCATCCAAAACTCCGGAAACGATCAGCATTTTTCTGGGGTTGCCTAGCGCAGGAATACCGCAGCCGCAAGGAAATGCTGGCCCTAAATAGCTATTCCTTGCCTTCTTGCAAATCCTCGCAAAGCAGGCGCGCGGAGGCGGCATCGCCGCGCCGCTCGGCAAAGCCGATCACCTTCAGCAGGCGGACGCTGTTGTCGAGCGCGACCGTGACGACGTCGCCGAGCTTGACCGCATGGCCCGGCGATTTCTCCCTGACGCCGTTGATGCGGACGTGACCGGACTCGACGAGTGCAGCAGCGCTGGTGCGGGCCTTCACCACCCGCGCGTGCCACAGCCATTTGTCGAGCCGCTGCCTGTCCAAATCCTGCGATCAATCCTTGCGATTGCCGGCGAGCTGCTCTTTCAGCGCGGCAAGCTTGGCGAACGGCGAGTTCGGATCGATCGGCCGGTCGCGCTCGCGCGGCGCGCTCGAAGCATAGGGACGATGCGACGGGCCGCCGCCGTCGCGCTTGTCGCGGCCGCCCTTGTCGCGGTTGAAATCGCGGCCGCCGCGATCATTGCGATCGCCCTTGCGGTCGCCGCCGAACTTGTTGCCGCGCCGCTCATTGTCGCGATCGCGGCCCTTGCCCTCGACCCGGTCGCGGCGCTCGCCGCGGTCCGGACGATTGTTGTCGCGGGCCGGCGCGCCATCGGCGGGCGCAGCCGCGGCATCGGCGGGCGCCGCGGCTGAAACGTCGGCGGGCGCGGCCTCGCGCGGCTTGTGGCGGAAATCCTGGTGGCGGCGCGGCCGGCGATGATGCTCGCGCTTCTCGCCCTCGCCGCCCTCTGCCGCAGGCGCGCCGGCCTGCGCGGGCTGGCCACCCTGATGACGGCCGCGGTTGCGATCGCGGTTTCGATCATGCTGCCGCGGGCGCTGATCGTCGGCGCGCCCGCCCGGACGCCAGACCTCGATCAGTTGCGGCTCGGCCGGCGTCTCCGGCGCTGCGGGAGCAGCCTCGGCGGTGGCGGGGTCAGCGCTTGCGGTCTCCGCAGGCGCTTCGGTCGCAGGCTCTGACGGCGTCTCGGCGGCTTCCGCGGGCGCAGCCTCGGCTGCGCTGGCGGGTTCGTCGACCGGTGCGGCGCGCTCGGCCGCAACATCCTGGTGGGTTTCGATGACGACGGGCGTCGTCTCGCTGGCCGTGACCTCGGCGAAGCCGATATCGGGCAGCAGCGCCGATGTCGGCGCGGGATCCCCGGAGACCGGCAGTTCGGTCGCAGCCTCGGGCTCGGCCGCAGTCTCCAGCGGCGCATGGGGCGTGTCGGTGGCTTCGGCCGAGGGTTCTGCGCCAACATCGACCGGCGCGTCAGCGGCGGCATCGGAGGTCGCCTCAACCGGCGGCGTCTCGGCGGCGACGGTCTCGGTCGCTTCCGCCGGCGCGGCTTCAACCGGCTTCGGCGGCAATGGCGGGCGGCGGTCCATGCGGTAGCCGAGCGCGCGCAGGATCGAGGCGAAATCCTCGCCGGCGGAGCCGGTGAGCGAGGTCATCGCCTGGGTGACGACAAAGCCGCGGCCATCGAATGCGCCGGCGGGCTTTTCGCCGGGATTGGTCTCGCGCCAGGCCAGCGCCGGACGGATCAGGTCGGCAAGCCGCTCCAGGATGTCGACGCGCACCGCGCGCTCGCCGCACTGGCGATAGCCGAGCACGCGATAGCCGTCGCGCGGCAACGCCTTGTCGACCGGAAACGAGGTGCGGCCGCTCGACGCCAGATGCTGCACGTTCGACAGCGCAGCCATGTCGACATTGCTTTGCTTCTCGGCCCACAGCAGCGAGGCCAGCGAGCGCGCCGCGGGCTTCAGCAGCAGCGGGAAGTAGATGTGATAGGCGCCGAACCGCACGCCGTATTTGCGCAACGTGGCGCGCGACGGCTGGTCGAGATCCTTCATCTCGGCCGAGATCTTCGAACGCTCCAGCACGCCGAGCGCCTCGACGAGCTGGAAGGCGATGCCGCGGGCGATGCCCTGCAGATCCTCCGCCTTGGACAATTCGAACAGCGGCCCGAGCAGTTTTTCGATATGCGTCTTGAGCCAGAGGTCGAGCCTGGTCTGCACGGCCTCGCGCGAGGCACCGGTCAGCCGCTCGTCGGAGATGATGCGCAGCCGCGGATGCAGCGCCTGGTCGGCGGCGACGAGCTTGGCCACCGCATCGCCGGTCCAGCGGATGGTGCCGTCGGACGTCAGCACGAACTGCTCGTCCGGCGCTGCACCGAGCTTCTCGGCCCGCGCATCGATCTCGCGCGCCAGCACCTGCTGGGCCGCGGCTTGCAGCGCCTTGGCATCGCTGCCGGCCTCGGCCGCATCGGGCGCGAAGGTGAAACCATCGAGGCGGCCGATCACGTGGCCTTCCACGATCACTTCGCCGGTCTTGCCAATTTCCGTATTCAAAACTGAGTTCTCCCGCAGGCGGCGCATCAATACACTGGTCCGCCTGTCAACGAAACGCTCCGTGAGCCGTTCATGCAGCGCATCGGATAATTTATTTTCGAGATCGCGCGTGATCCCCTGCCAGTGCTCCGGGTCATACAGCCAGTCCGGCCGGTTGGCCACGAAGGTCCAGGTCCGGATCTGCGCGATCCGTCCCGACAGCGTGTCGATATCGCCGTCGGTGCGGTTGGCCTGGTCGACCTGGGTGCCGAACCATGCGTCAGGGATACGCCCCTTTTGCATCAGGAAGCCGTACAGCGTGGTCACGAGTTCGGCATGCGCCGCCGGCGACAGCTTTCGGTAATCAGGAACCTGGCAGGCTTCCCATAGCCGCTCCACCGCCTTGGCGCCATGCGCCATCTCGCGCACCTCGGCGTCGCGCGCGACATGGTCGAGCACGCGCTGGTCCTCGGCGAACGGCGCCCGCGTCAGTGCCTCATGATTGGGCGACAGCGCCAGCGACACCTGCAACGCGCCGAGCGAGGAGAAATCCAGTTTTGCATTGCGCCATTGCAGCATCTTCACGCTGTCGAAGGTGTGGTTCTGCAACGCATTGACCAGTTCCGGCTCGAACGGCGCGCAGCGCCCGGTGGTGCCAAAGGTGCCGTTGCGGGTGGCACGCCCCGCACGGCCGGCGATCTGCGCGAATTCGGCCGGCGTCAGCCGGCGGAACTGATAGCCGTCATATTTGCGGTCGGAGGCGAAGGCGACGTGATCGACGTCGAGATTGAGCCCCATGCCGACGGCGTCGGTGGCGACGAGATAATCGACGTCGCCGTTCTGGAACATCGACACCTGCGCATTGCGCGTGCGCGGCGACAGTGAGCCGAGCACCACGGCGGCACCGCCATGCTGGCGGCGGATCAATTCCGCGATCGCATAGACCTCGTCGGCGGAGAACGCGACGATTGCGGTGCGTCGCGGCTGCCGCGTGATCTTGCGGTCGCCGGCGAATTCGAGCTGCGACAGCCTCGGACGCGTGATGATCGAGGCGCCCGGCAGCAGCCGCTCGATGATCGGCCGCATCGTCGCAGCACCGAGCAGCAGCGTCTCGTCGCGGCCGCGGCGGTTGAGGATGCGGTCGGTGAAGACATGCCCGCGCTCGAGATCGGCCGCGATCTGGATCTCGTCGACGGCGAGGAACGACACGTCGAGATCGCGCGGCATCGCCTCCACGGTCGAGACCCAGAACCGCGGCGCCTTCGGCTTGATCTTCTCCTCGCCGGTGATCAGCGCGACGTTGTCGACGCCGGCGCGGTCCGCGATCTTGTTGTAGACCTCGCGCGCCAGCAGCCGCAGCGGCAGCCCGATCAGGCCGGACGAATGCGCCAGCATCCGCTCGATCGCAAGATGCGTCTTGCCGGTGTTGGTCGGACCCAGCACCGCAGTGACGCCGGCGCCGGGAGCGCGGTCAGATCCGAACGAAGATGAGAAAGCCATATTTTCCGGGTGTTTCGTGAACTGTTGGCAAGATAGCCGTCCCGTCATCCTGAGGTGCGAGCGCTCGCGAGCCTCGAAGGATGCACGGCCGAAATCTATCCGCAGGTTTTGATCGGACTTTCCTCACGTGGAGCGAGTCGGGCTGTCGCCCTTCGAGACGGCCGCTCTGCGGCCTCCTCAGGGTGACGGGAGAGAGAATTGCGCAAAATCTGTCTCACAATGCGACGCTTTCCGCCTTCGCCTTAAGCTTCGGAACGAGTCCGGAACGAATCGCGGCCGAATCGCTGACTCGCATCCAGGCCTGAAACGTTCACCGCAACATCTCGGTGGCATCCAAGGCGGCGGCACTAGATCAAGTTTGCGAGGGCTCCACAAGCCGCTGTGATGAGGACTGATTTCCTTAAGTTCGTGAGAACACCGAGTCGAATCAGAACCGGACGAGAGTCAACCGGATTCCAGTGACGTTTGTTGCATTCCCGACGCCTGCCTCTCGCTCACCTCCCCTTGAAAAGGGGAGGTCGCTTTGCTCGCAGAGCAAAGCGGGTGGGGATCATGTCTCTCCGCGCGCAGCAGTGCGTGTGGCCGACCCCCATCCCGACCTTCCCCCTTTCAGGGGGAAGGCGAAGCAAGCACGCCTTGCGACGAAGGCCTACTGCGTCTTCGCCACGCGCGGCGGCGCGGCTGTGGTGATGAACGACGTCGCCTCCAGCATGGCTTGGCCCAGCGGGGTCGGGATCGTCATGCGGAACGGCACCAGCAGGCGCGTGCCCGCGATCGGCACGAAGGCGATCTCGATGTTGCGCTGGGCGGCGAGATATTTGATCACCGGGCGATCCGGGATGTAGCCCGCGATCGGCACGAAATAGATCGCGCAGACCAGCGCCGGCCCGTGATAGCCGTGCTCGGCCTTGACGATCTCGACGCGCTTGAAATCGGCGCGCAGATCGTAGCGCATGCGGCCGTCGAACACGCCGTTGGCGGTGCGGCAGACGTCCGGGCTCATCGGCTCGGCATTGCCGGGGATGCGCAGGAACGAGCCGGTCATCGGATCCAGCACGCCCTTCTTCTGCGCGTCGGTGACCGGGATGCGGTCGGCATCGACCGGCGGCTCCGGCTCGATCGCGGATTCCTTGATGACGCCGTTCGAAAGCACCATCCGGATGGTCTCTGACTTCTTCGAGGTCGTGGTGGTCGCGGTGTAGGAGTTCGCGATCGGCACGCCGTTGGCCATGCGGCCCTGCGAGGCGCCGGAGCCCGCGCCGCCGGAAAACGCCTTCAACAGCCCCGCGGTGCCGCCCTGGGCCGAGGCCGAGAACGAGTCGTCGCTGACCTCGACGGTCCAGGTGCCCTTGCCGACGGGGATGCCGGCCAGGGTCGCCTCGTACTGCGCATCGAGCCGCCCCTGCGCGCGCGCGTCCTCGCCGCCGAACAGCAGCAAGGCGCCGGCCAGAAGGCCGACAAGCCACCCGGACGGCGGCAAAATGGCAATTGGGGCGGTCACTTACCTGACGGTCCTGCTATCGGGCGCTGCTTGAAGTCATCTAGGCGACAGATCCGGCCAGACAACGCGTGGGCCCTTATGGAACCTAGTTTGCAGCCGAATACGCCCTTTATATGGTTGCCATATCCGCCGTTAAGTGGCTGGAACGGCTTATGAACCGCGAATATCCGTCACCTCCTCGGCGCTGTCTGATCTTGACGCTGGCGCCATCCCCAATTATACACCCGCGGTTCCTGGAAAATGGACGCGAATTCAAAACCCCCGCGCAGGCCGCGTGATCGCACGTGCCGCCGATGCCGGGGATGCAATGAGGATTTTGTGACATGTCGCGGCGCTGCGAACTGACGGCCAAGGGCCCCCTGACGGGCCACAAGGTGAGCCACTCCAACATCAAGACCAAGCGGCGCTTCCTGCCGAACCTGGCCAACGTCACCTTCATCTCGGAAGCACTCGGCCGCAACGTGCGCCTGCGCGTCTCGACCAATGCGCTCAAGAGCGTCGACCACAATGGCGGCCTCGACGCCTACCTGATCAAGGCCAAGGCCGACGTCCTCTCGCCCCGCGCCCTGGACCTGAAGCGCGCGATCGAGAAGAAGGTGGGCAAGCCGGCGCCGGTGAAGAAGGCGGGCTGAGCGAAGGCTAGCTGCGGCGCAGAAAAGCGCGGAGATAGTTTTGGACGGCCGGGTCGGAAGATCTGGCCGTTTTTGTTTTTGCCTGACAGTCAGAGATATTGAACGAAAGTGGAGTTGAGAGCGCAATCCGCCCACTAGAAACCCTCCGCCTCTGCGAGGTATTTTAGAGGTTGATTCGTATGAAAACAGCAACCGTTCTGCTCAGCGGAGGAATCGATTCTGCATCAGCCGTGCTTCTGCTGAGATCGAACGGCTTTGCAGTACGAGGACTCTTTATCGATTACGGTCAAGCGGCGCGCGATATGGAGCGCCAGGCCGTGGCTCGGCTAAGGGATGTACTAGGAATTACCGTAGATGAATTGCAAGTTAGCACACACGCCAAACACGGCGCGGGTGAGCTGAGGGGAAGAAACGCCTTTTTAGTCTTTGCTGCCGTGCTGCTGGGGAATTGCGAACCCGGCGGGATTGGAATCGGCATTCATGCCGGCACACCGTACTACGATTGCTCACCTGATTTCGTTGAGAGGTTAGACGAACTGGTCCAGCAGTGCTCCGACGGAAAGCTGACCGTTCTGACGCCATTCGTTCATTGGAGCAAAGATGACGTCTATAGCTATTTCTTATCGCAAAACATTTCAATCAGCGCAACTTATAGCTGCGAAGCAGGCAATCAACCGCCTTGCGATCGTTGCGCATCCTGCCTTGACCGGAAGAGGTTGGAATGTTCGCTAGGAAAAGGACCGTCAGACTCGGCACGCATACAGAGCTAACGACTCCCATTCTCTTACCTTCTTTCTCGAGCAAGGGATTTCCCAAGGTCCAGAAGATCATCAAGGCGTCCGAAGAATACATATCCGACGAAATTTTGGTGAGCGCTTACGATATTTCGTATGGAGTAATTTCCCCCGAGTTCGAGTTTGCCTCGGCCATCTTTCTCGATAGCGGAGGTTATGAAGCCTCAAAAGATGCTGACCTCTCAGAAATCTACGACGGCGAGCATGTTGCGAAAGAATGGTCCCCCGAGAAGTACGCACAAGTGGTGGAAGGTTGGACCAGTAATTCACCGACTGTGTTCGTTAGCTTCGACCATCCAAAGCATAGAACTAATACACAAGCGCAAATCGAACGAGCTCAGCAGCTGATTCTCCCGCCCGGAGAGCATGCTCGATCGATACTCTTAAAGCCGGAAAGTGAAGGTTCGATCCGGCTCCACCTCGATCATATTGCTCCCCATATTACACGATTGAAGGATTTCGCCGTCGTTGGCGTCACCGAAAAGGAGATAGGCAATTCGATACTAACGCGGATGGTCAATGTAGCGCGCCTTCGAAAGCTCCTCGATCGGCAATACGCAAACATGCCGATACACGTCTTTGGAAGCTTGGACACGATCTCAACGTATCTATTCTTCCTAGCCGGCGCAGACATCTTCGACGGCCTAACTTGGCTTCGATACGCATTTTCCAACGGAGACACGATCTATCGACACTCATACGGCGCATTGAATTTACCCATTAGCATCAACTCGGACATCGTCGAAGGTCGCTGCTGGTCTAATAACTATCAGTACATGCGACAGATGCAGCTCAACATGCTGAAACACGTCAGCGATGGTGACTTTGGGCATTTTGGCAAGCATCATGAGTTGATCAAGAGCGCCTATCAAGAAATGTGCGCTATGTTGCTGGGAGACTAACCATGGGCGGAAGCGGCGGCGGCGATCCCTTCTTAGGAAGGTCTCCAGCAGAACTCGCCAAGCAAGTTCGAAAGGCTGAAGACGAAACCGCCATAAAGGCGTTTGGCGCCGAACTGAGCGCACTTCTTGGAGAACTTCTTGCCACGGCGAACAGCCGCGACGTCAGCCTCGTTCAGGAGCGGCTCGACGAAATTAAAGACGAAATGAGCGATGCTTTGGAGACCTCAACTGACTTGCTGTTCGGCGGATCAGTCGCAAAGCACACCTACGTTGATGGGCTCAGCGACATTGATTCGCTCATTATTCTCAACGGGTCGGAGCTTGAGGGGCTGAAGCCATCAGAAGCGCTACCGAGAGTGGCCGACATCGTTCGGAATGCCGTTCCAACGACAGCTTCAGTTGGCGCAGGCAAATTGGCTGTGACCATCGAGTATGGCGATGGAATGCAAATTCAGCTTCTACCTGCCTTTCGGTTTAAGGAAGGCCTGAAAGTGCCTTCATTTATGCGGGACGGCTGGTCCCATATCTCCCCGGAGGAGTTTCAAACTGCGCTGTCAACGCGCAATCAAGAATGTCACGGAAAGCTTATTCCGACGATTAAGCTCGCTAAGGCAGCAATAGGTACACTGCCGGAACGACAACGGCTCTCCGGCTATCATGTAGAAAGTCTGGCGATTGCCGCCTTCAAAGACTATTCCGGCCCCAGTACGACCGCCGCAATGCTCCCGGTTTTCTTCGAAAGGTCGCGGGATCTGGTGTTGCAGCCCATTCGCGACAGTTCTGGTCAGTCGGTGCACGTGGATGGATACCTCGGAGAGGCAAATAGTCCCCAAAGAATTGCGGCAGGTCACATACTTGGACGGATCGCAAAACGAATGCGGAATGCTAGCTCTCACATGTCGCGCGATCAGTGGAAAGCGACACTCGGATTGATTGATGACTGATCCGGATAATTCATCGTTCCGTACCGAAGCCGAGCGGATTCGTCGGGTCGCCGATCAGCTCTGCTCAGCTCACGCTGCCCTACGCGATCGATTTGCCCGGCGGCAGTTTGCTGCAGACGTCGCCATACTTTTGCTGTCTGCGTGGATTACCTCTATGGCCTTCGTCGATCCTAAGATGGCCCAGTGGCTTACTCCACCTCGTTTGGATTCTCAGTTGTGGATCGGCCTGCTCGGCGCTGTCACTTTTGGACTGACGTTAATTCAGTTCAAAGCCGACTGGCGCGGGCGGAGTGAAGCTCACCAACGCAGTTTCACCATGTATGCCGAGGTAAAACGAGAGGCAGGATATTTCCTAACGACATCAATCGACATCCCGGCGAAGGATTTTCAACGCTTGGTAGATAGATACGACATGGCTAGTGACGTCGGGAGCGGCATTCCCGAACAGGAGTTTTTGCCGCTTAAGCAACACCACAAGATGAAGATTGAGATCAGCCGGTTGATCGACGAGAAGCCGGGCGCATTCATCTGGCTAGCAAAAATTAAACTCTTTCTCCGCGATAATAGATAATGGCTCGCTCTGTAGACACTAACTTGCTTGAATTTTACTTGTCTGCAAAGTCGTGGATTGAACGATCTGCATATGCCAACGAGATTCGTTGGCAAGAACGCGCCGGCCTGAATGGCTTCTCCGAATCGGATTTCCTTCGGGAATATGCTTGGGTGGTGCTGAATTCGGGCTTTCGCGAGTCGGTGGTTAGAAAACACTTCAACTTTATCTCCCTTTGCTATTGCGACTGGCAATCAGCGCGAGAGATATGCGAACTGTCAGACGTTTGTAGCTCAACGGCATTAACTGTATTTGGCAATAGAAGGAAGCTGCAAGCGATCTCGCAGACAGCAGCGATTGTGCACCAACTAGGCTTTCAGCAAGTAAAAGCCTATCTCGATAATGACTTCTTCGGCTTCGCTACCTCCTTTCCCTTGATAGGTCCGATCACCGTGCACCACCTTGCTAAAAACCTTGGCGTAAAGACCGCGAAGCCGGACCGTCATCTCGCAAGACTGGCCTTGCGATTTGGATATTCCACGGTAAACGAGATGTGTTCGACGTTATCGTTTGTCACGGGTGACAATATCAGCGTGACGGACATCGTGTTATGGCGTTTTGAAGAGCAGCACTTCGGTGCAACTTTGCGGGCCTCCAAACGTGCAGATTCGTAGGAAGAACGACCGGTCGGCGGGCTAGTATTTCTGCGACACTACCTGCGTTCTCCCCCTGGCAAGCAGAAAGAATACGACGATCACAACACAAAGCGCGACCACCCGCAGCGCTCCCTGCAACTCCCGCGTCACAGCAACCTCGATCTCAAACACCCCGAACAGCCAAGCCCACCCCTCCCACGAGATCGGGAAGCCACCTCTCACGCCGCTCCGTCACACAAACCAGTATTTCCTTGTGTCCGCCATGCAGCCACCGTCGCTCAACGCATCGGCGTTAATGCGCGGCGGACGTCCTCGCTCACTTCGGCGATTGCAATCCCGGCGAGGTCAGCCACGCATCGACGCGCGCGGCGGTTTCGGCCTGGCGGGCCATGCGGATCAGGCGGTCGCGGGCGACGCCGGGCGGCATGGCGCCCGCCTCGTCGCGGAGGCGGATCGATTCGTCGGCGAGCCGTTGCTTGACGGATTTGCGGGGATTGGAAAGTTTGATCTGCATCATGCTGCTCCACTGAACGAAGGCGGGAGCGCAACTGGCGTTCTCGGTCACCGATAGCTGCCGGGGGTCCGTGCGGTGATGCGTGACGCTACACCAGGAGGGAACAGCCGGACTGTCCACTTGTGCACACAGCGGACGGGAAATCGCGTGCCGCCCTGGCCGCCCGCTACTTCGCCTCGGTCGCCCCTGCCTTCACCGCGGCCTTCGGCGTCAGCCGTTTCACGAGCTCGGTCGGCAGCGAGACGCTGCGGGACTCCAGCCTGGCGGAGTCGGTTTGCCGAGGTGGGGCCGGCGCCAGGACGGCGTGATCGGCGGCTGTGTCCGCGGGCGGCGTGGGCTCGGCTGGCGCGGGCGCCGGCTCCGATGCGGTGGCATCGGCGGTCGAGGCTTGTGGCTTCAGCGGCGGCGTGAACAGGCGCGTCGCCACCTTCTCGCGCAGCAGCTCGTCCTGGTCGGGGTACCACATGCTGCTCGGCAACGCCGACATCGCGCGCTCGGCAAAGGCGTGGCTGAGGCCGAAGCGCTCCAGCCGTGCGATCTCGCTCGACATCGCGAGGCTGCGGCTGGCCGAGGTCATGCCGGCAAACCTGACCTGGTGAAAGCCGAGCCGGCCGCGGCCCTTGAGCAGCACGCGGTCCTTGCCGCCGAGGAACACCACGGTGCAGGCGGAGAGGCAGTCCTGCGCCACATAGGTGGTCAACTCGCGCGCCTTGATCAGGTCGGCCATCTTCTGCGCTTCGAGCATGCGTCCGCCGGTCGAGTTCAGTCGCACCGTCCTGATGTTGCCCATCGCGCCGAGGAAATTCTCCATCTCTTTGGCGACGCCGAAGGTGATGCCGCCGGAGAACTCCAGCGTCCGGCCGTTCGCCAGCACGCGGAACTGGTGCGGCCCGACCAGCGCATCGCCGGCGACGATCTCGTAGATGCCGGCGAGTTGCGGGATCGCGGCGACCACGAAGCTATAGGCGAAGTAGAGCAGCATCCCCACGGTCGCGAGCTTCGCCGCGCCACCCCAGAAGGTCAGGCCGTTGGCATCGTAGCGCGACGCCGCGCGCCAGATACCGACCGCCTGCCAGACCCGCAACAGCGCGATCAAGAGCCAGACCATGCTCAGCACGACCAGCCACAGCAGCGGCTGCTCGCCGCTGCGCTGCGCGGCCAGGGAGATCAGCAACGCAAGCGGGATGCTGAAGGCGACCCCGAGCACGATGTCGTTGACCCAGAACGAGAGCGGCAGCGGCAGCTCGCCGCGCCAGTGCCGCACGACATAGTTGGCCGGCCGCGGCAGAGGCGGTGGCTGCACCACGACCGCATCGGCAACCTCGGGCTCGTCCGGCACGACAGCAGGCGGCGGCAATGCCGGTTGCGCGGACGGCGCCGTGGCACTGCGCCCAACGATCCGCGGCACGGCGGTCCCCGCACGCGAATCGTAGAACGCATCGCGGCGCTTGACGATCGCGTAAAGCGCGATCAGCAATCCGGCGCCGCCGCAGAGCCCGGGCGCGATCATCAGGATCAAGCCTGCGATGCTGAATGGCACGATCTCGATCCCGAACAGATGCATCAGCACCGGCAGGATGATGTAAGGCGCGAACGGCAGGGCCTGCAGCAGATAGCGCCTGGTCACGTCGCGCGAGGGCGGCGGAGTGCGCCCGGTCGCGGCCGCCGCGAGACGGACGCCGAGCAGGCGGCGGCCGGGCGTGCCGCGGCGGCGATCGAACAGCAGGCGCAGCAGGAAGAACAGCGCCAGCCAGGCCTCGCCGAGAATCGAGTGCGTCACCGGCCTGCCCTCGGCATCACGCAGGAAGGTGATGTACTTGCTCTGTGTCAGCGCGCCGTTCTGCCAGACCTGCGTCAGCTGCAGGGTGCGCGCCGAGGTCAACCCGAACAGGCCCTGCCGGCACTCGACGATGCTGGTGGGGACGAAATCGCCGGGAAGCTTGAAGCCTTCGGGCACGGCATCGAGCTTGTCGCAAGTGAGCAGCATGAAACCGCCGGCGAACTGCACGCGGCCGCCGGTCGCGGGATACAGCACGAAGGCCAGGATTTGCAGCAGCAGCGTCGCGATCGCGAGATCGACCAGCAGCGCGGTGGCACGACGCCAGAAGCCGGCGCGCTCGAACGCGTTGCCTGCCGCAGGCGGAAGGGGGAGACCGGTCAGGAAATCAGTCAAGACAATCTGCCAAACAAAACCGGCGCGGCGAGCACTGCCCGCGCGCCAAGGCGCGTCGCCGCCGCCACATCAAGCATGGTGCCGAAATTCGGTTGTCGTGACAAGGGACGGCAACCGCAGGCGCGCCGCATGGTTATCGCGCGCACAAGACCAGCGGTGACGAGGACAGCGCCTGCGTGACTTCGGAATATTAGAATAATAGCGCTGATTTGCCCGGCGTGTCAAGCGGCCGTGTCGACAGCCGTCGTATCGGACGCCGGCAACCACCGACTCCCTTTGCATGGGGTTGTTTTCGACATTTTTGGCCGCGCGCGGCCGCGACGGCGCTCGAACATCGGTTCGTGGCGGCCCCCCCGGCGAAGCGAGATGATCGCGAAGTAGATTGTGCTGCACATCACGGTTCACGAGCAACATTCACCTACGCCAGGGCTGACGCGCGGCAAGTTCGTTTTGCGGTTAACAATGTCGAGGAATGACACCGCAATCATCGGCGGCTTCTATCGCCCGATAAGCGCAAATCAACGTGCGTTTGAGGCGGAGCGCGGTGAAGGAATGCTTAACGACCGCGACTTGCTCACGACATTGCGCACGCATGCGGCGCATGCAAAACGCCGCGATCTCTTTTTGCGCGTTGTGTGCGAACGACGCCGTCCGCCGCGCCTTGCGATTCGGCGATTGGCCCTCAAGCGTGAAACCGTGACGCGATATTCCGCGTAGCTCGAACACTTGGAGTCATTCAAAGCGTTGCAGGATCATCACGGTCGGCACAACTCATCGTGAGGCGCATGCGCCTTGCTCTTGGGAAGATGCCGCACCGCACATAGATCACATCTCAAGAACGACCTCAGTCAAGGAATACGTCAATGCAAGTTCGCGCAGCCGATCCGCGCGGAAGACTGGTGCCGATGCTCGCAGCCGCCGCAATCGCGGTGCTGGCGACGACGGTGCTGTTTCTGTTCGAATTCAATCCGCCCCGCAATGTCGCAAGCGGCGAGCCCGGCATGATCACCTCGGCCGCCGCGAGCCGCGCCGGCGCGACCATTCTGCCGACCGATCCGATCACCACCGGCAGCGTGCGGGTAAGGTAAGGGATTTAACATCGTCGTCCCGGCCTGGAGCGCAATTGCGCACGGGGGTCGGGACCCATTACCCCGGCTGTCAATTGTGGCGCGACGCTGGGGCCACATTCCACGAGACGGCAAACATTCGTGGTTATGGGTCCCGGCCTTCGCCGGGACGACGAATGTGGTGCTATTTCCGCATCCCTGCCCCCAGCATCTCCCCGCAAGCCTTCCCCGCGTTACCTCGCGTAAGCTCCTCCTGCCAAAAAAAGCAAAACGCCACAGGGAGGCTCACGATGAGATGGAAGGCCATCACGGCCGCAGCCGTGCTTGCGGTTGCCGCGCAGGCGCACGCTGCCGAAAAAAAATATGGCGCGGGCACCAGCGACACCGAGATCAAGCTCGGGCAGACCTCGCCGTTCTCCGGCGCGGCGTCGGCCTACAGCGTGATCGCCAAGGTGCAGGCCGCCTACTTCAAGATGATCAACGACCAGGGCGGCGTGAACGGGCGCAAGATCACTCTGATCACGCTCGACGACGGCTACTCGCCGCCGAAGACGGTAGAGCAGACCCGCAAGCTCGTCGAGCAGGAGGAAGTCGCCGCGATCCTCAATCCGCTGGGCACGCCGACGGGCCTCGCGGTGCGCAAATATCTCAACGACAAGAAAGTGCCGCAGCTGTTCGTCGGCGCCGGCGCCACGCTGTGGGGCGACTATGCGCATTATCCCTGGTCGATCGGCTTCCAGCCGTCCTACCAGGCCGAGACCGCGGTCTATGCGAAATACGTGCTGACCAACAAGCCGGACGCCAAGATCGCGCTGTTCTACCAGAACGACGACGCCGGCAAGGATTACGGCAACGGCTTCAAGAAGGGGCTGGGGCCGGAGAACACCGCCAAGATGGTGGTGGCGGAAGCGACCTATGAATCGACCGATCCGACGGTCGACAGCCAGATCGTGAAGCTGAAATCGTCGGGCGCCAACGTGCTGTTCATGCACGCGATCCCGAAGCAGGCGGCGCAGGCGATCAAGAAGATCGGCGAGATCGGCTGGAAGCCGGACCTGTTCTTCCTCGCGGCGACCTCGACCTCGGTGTCCTCGGTGCTGAAGCCCGCGGGGTTTGAGTATTCCAAGGACATCATCTCGTCCTACTCGCTGAAGGATCCGAACGATCCGCAGTGGAAAGACGACAAGGACGTCATCGCCTGGCACGACTTCATGACGAAGTATTTTCCGGACGGCAGCCAACAGGACCAGCTGATCGTCTACGGCTATGTGGTGGCGGAGGCGACCGTGCAGGTGCTGAAGCAGTGCGGCGACGACCTCACCCATGAGAACATCATGAAGCAGGCCGCCAATCTCGACATCGAGCTGCCGATGTTCCTGCCCGGCATCAGGGTGAAGACCTCGCCGACCGACTATTTCCCGGTCGAAGCAATGCGGCTGCAAAAATTCGATGGCGAGACGTGGAAGCTGTTCGGGGACACGATCGGGAATGATTGAGGGGGAGTATTGAACGTAGATGCGTAGGGTGGGCAAAGGAGCGAAGCGACGTGCCCACCATCGCGAGCACGGAGCAAGAATGGTGGGCACGGCGCTGCCGCGCCTTTGCCCACCCTACGCAGTCGACGAGGAGGTTAGACGCCGCGATCGAACAACGCCTTGAAATCGGCCCGCGCGCGCTGCGCCTCGGCACGCGCCGTCTCGGAGGCATCGCCGAGGCCGAAATAGCCGTGAATCAGGCCCTCGCCCGCGTGATACGTCACCGGGACGCCGGCAGCCTGCAACGCCCTCGCGTAAGCATGCCCCTCGTCGCGCAGTGGATCGAACCAGGCGGTGGTGACGACGGCAGGCGCGACACCTTCAAGCGATGTCGCGCGCAGCGGCGAGACGCGCCAGTCCGTGCCTTGCGTCCTGTCGCCGAGATAATGCCCGGCAAACCACTCCATCACCGCACGCGACAGGAAGTAGCCGTCGGCGTTCTCGGCGCGCGACGGGAATTTCGCATTCTCCGTCGGATCGGCGTAATTGCCGACCACGTCGGTGACGGGATAGACCAGCAATTGTGCCGCGAGCCTGATGCCGGCATCGCGGCAGGCGAGCGCCGTGGTGGCGGCGAGATTTCCGCCCGCGGAATCGCCGGCGACGCCGATGCGGGAGAGATCGCCGCCGAACTCACCGATGCGCGCGACCACATCACGGACCGCGGCGAAGGCATCCTCGAAGGCGCCGGGAAAGCGGGTCTCCGGCGGGCGGCGGTAATCGACCGAGATCACCACCGCACCGGTCTCGATCACGAGGTTGCGGGCTTGGCGGTCATGGGTCTCGAGATCGCCGGCGACCCAGCCGCCGCCGTGAAAGAAGATCACGGTCGGCGCGCGGCCCTGGGAGTTTTCTTGGCCGTTGCGATAGAGCCGCGCCGCGAGCGGGCCGGCCGCGCCCGCGACTTCGATGTTGCGGACCGTGTCGTTCGGCGGCGGCGGGATCGCGGCGCGGGCATCGGCCAGCGCGCGGAGCGAATCGCGCGCGCTCTGCGGCGTCATGGTCGCGGGGTCGCGCAGCGGCAGGAGGGGGATGATCTTCTCGACGACGGGATCAAGCGGAAGCGGCATGAAGAGTGCTTTCTTCGGGGAGCAGTTGCCGGCATCTGACAACATGCTCCCCGAAAGCACAACCCGTCCGTCATGCGACGTGCTGTTGCGGCTCCGCGTCGGGCGCGCCTTCCTCGCCAGTCGGCTCGCCCTGCGCCGGCGCGGCAGCAAGTTCCTTTGCCAGCGCGGTGGCGCCGACATAGTCGGTCTTGCCGGTGCCGAGCAGCGGCACCTTGTCGACGATGCGGATGTCGGCGGGCACCGCGAGCTCGGAGGCGCCCGTCGTCTTTGCCTGGCGCTGCATCGCAGAGCGGTCGGCGTTCCTCTCGGTGGTCAGGAGCACGATGCGCTCGCCCTTGCGCTGGTCGGGCAACGACACCGCGACCGAGGCCGCCTGCGGCCACAGCGCGGTCGCCATCGCCTCGACCGCCGACAGCGAGACCATCTCGCCCGCGATCTTCGCAAAGCGCTTGGCGCGGCCCTTGATGGCGATGAAGCCCTGCGCGTCGACCGTGACGATGTCGCCGGTGTCGTGCCAGCCGTCGGTGAGCGGCTCCAGCACGCCGGGATTTTCCGCACGGAGGTAGCCGAGCATCACATTCGGGCCCTTCACCGAGAGCCGTCCGCCCTCCTCGATGCCGGGGACCGGATCGAGGCGGTATTGCATCAGCGGCGAGATGCGGCCGACGGTGCCCTGGCGGTTGGCCATCGGCGTGTTCATCGCCAGCACCGGCGCGGTCTCGGTGACGCCGTAGCCTTCGAGGATGCGGACGCCGTAGCGCTCCATGTAGATTTGCCGCGTGCGCTCCTTCACCGCCTCCGCGCCCGCGATCACCAGCCGCAGGGTGCGGAAGTCGTAGGCATGCGCCGAGCGGGCGTAGCCGGTGAGGAAGGTATCGGTGCCGAACAGGATGGTGGCGCCGGTCTGGTAGATCAGCTCGGGCACGATCCGGTAGTGCAGCGGCGACGGATACATGAAGATCGGGATGCCGCCGAGGATCGGCATCATCATGCCGCCGGTGAGACCAAACGAGTGGAACACCGGCAACACGTTGAACACCTTGTCGCGCGCATTGGCGTCGACCCGCGCCAGCGCCTGCGCGGCATTGGCGAGGATGTTGCGGTGGGATAGCACGACACCCTTCGGCGTGCCCTCCGAGCCCGAGGTGAACAGCACCACCGCGGGATCATTGGCTTGACGAGCGACCCGCGGCGCGATGCCGGCACGGAAGCCCGCGATCTTGTCGGAGAGACTGATGGTCTCGCGGACATCCTCGAGATAGACGACGCGGGCTTGCCCCGCGATCGCGGCGATCAGTCTGTCGAGCTTGCCCTTCTCGATGAACGCCTTCGAGGTCAGCACGGTCTTCACCTGGGCCGCCTTCATCGCAGCCAGCACGTTGACCGGGCCGGCCGAGAAGTTGAGCATCGCCGGGATGCGGCCGATGGTCTGCAACGCAAAGAAGGCGACGGCGACACCGGCCGAGTTCGGCAGCAGCACGCCGACATATTCCCCGACCGACGTCCCCTGCTCGAGCTTGCGGCTCAGCACCTGGGCGCCGAGGATCAGCTTGCGATAGGTCAGCTTGGTGCCGAGGGCGTCCTCGATGATGGGCTTGCCAGTGTCGCGGTCGCGATAGGCGTGGCCGAGGCCCTCGAACAGGGTCTGGTCGAGCATCGCGTTCTTGACCATGGCGTCGATCATGACGTCCTGAAGCGCGGCGCCGGCGGCATTGCGGCGGGCCTTGCCGCGCAGCGCCTGGTCGACCGGCAGCTTGACCGGCGGCAGGATCGTGATCGTCACCTTGGGGAACCAGGAGCGCTTGATCTCGCCCTGATTGAGATAGGACAGATGCGAGCGCTGCGCGCCCTCGATGCGAACCGGCACGACCACGGCATCGGCCTTGTCGGCGATCATCGCGGTGCCGTCATAAACCTTCATCAGCGAGCCCGACAGCGTGATGCGGCCCTCCGGGAAGATCACCACCGGCTCGCCGGCGGCGACCAGCTTGATCAGGTCGCGCGCCGCCAGCGGCTTCGACGGATCCATCGTGTAGTGCTTGATCATCTTCAGGAATGGCTTGGCCCACCACGCCTTGGAGATGCCGGTATCGACCGCGAAGCTCGCATCAATCGGCAAGGTGGCGTGCAGCAGCGGGCCATCGACCAGGCTGACGTGGTTGGGCGCGATCAGCATCCGCGTGCCCGCCGGCGGCAGGTTCTCCATGCCGCGGACCTCGACGCGGAACAGCGCGCGGAACAAGAGCCCACCGAAATCGCGCACGCCCTCCTTGCCCCATTTGGAGAGCACGAACCAGACGGTGCCGAAGCTCGCAATCGCCAGCCCGAAGAAGATCCAGGCGATCGCAAGCCCGGCGGATTGCAGCGCCGCGACGAACAGCGCACCGGCGACCATGAAGCCGGCCTGCAAAATGTTGCCGGCGGCAATGATGCGGGCGCGCTCGGACGGCGCGGTCCAGGCCTGCACGGCGGCAAACGCCGGCACCACGAACAGGCCGCCGCCGAAGGCGAACAGGAAGAAGTCGAACAGCATGCGGAAGCCACTGAACGAGGCCGCGAAATCAGCGGCGGTGACATCATGACTGGTCGCGGTGTGGCCGATCGCCCAGGCGAGATCAAGACCAACCAGGCCCATCACGATGGCGCCGATCGGCACCAGCGCGATATTGGGTCTGGTATGGCTGAGCTGGGCGGCGAACAGCGAGCCGGCCGCGATGCCGATCGCGAACACCGCGAGGCACAGCGTAACCACGCCCTCGGTGCCGCCGACACCTTCCTTGATCAGCGCGGGCAGCAGCGACAGCACGATGGCGCCGACCATCCAGAACCACGACACGATCACCATGCCGTCCCAAAGCCGCGGCTCGGCGTAGAGCGACTTCAACAGGCGCACGGTCGAGGTCCAGGGATTCCTGGTGATCGGTAAATCCGGCGCCGACGGCTGCGTCACCGGAATGCGCGACGCGAACGCCCATGAGAGAATGGAGAGGCCGACCACGGCGGCGCAGATCCAGCCCATATGCGTCGCGCCCGCAATGAACAGACCGCCGGCGATGGTGCCGATCAGGATCGCCATGAAGGTTGCGCCCTCGACCAGCGCGTTGCCGGTGGCGAGTTCCGGCACCGAGAGCTGGTCCGGCAGGATGGCATATTTCACCGGCCCGAACAGCGCCGCGACGGTGCCGAACAGCAGCAACGCGACGAACAGCAGCGGGATCGAATGCAGGAAGAAGCCGGCCGCGGCGAAGGCTGCGGCAAAGATCTCGAAGAACTTCAACCGCCGCGCGACCACCGACTTGACGTATTTGTCGGCGAGCTCACCGCCCAGCGCCGACAGCACGAAGAACGGGAAGATGAACACGGCGCCAGCGACCGTGACCAGCATCGGCCCCTGCTCGGTGGCGGCGCCGTACAGCAGCATGATGACCAGCGCGTTCTTCAAGACGTTGTCGTTCAGCGCCGAGCAGAACTGCGCCCAGAACAGCGGCGCGAAGCGGCGGGACGACATCAGTTCCTTGATCATGACCGTTTCCTTGGGTTCAGGCGTGCCGCGCGGGACTATCTGCGAGCTGGCGTGGCGGAGAATGGCGAGCCGGCTGATGGGGCGAAGATGCCGCAGCCTTTAGTCTTTTTCGTAACGTATCGGTTCGATCCGGTGCAAATCGGCGAGATGCCGCGACATTGCCCGGCAGAGATGTACGAGACCTTAGCCGGGACTGCGGTCAACCGACGCGGGATGAGGCGAAGGCGGGACATGGTGAGTGCTTTGTTGAGGATTCGACAACAATTGCCGGCGCGATCGGGCGTTGCTTCAGGTCAGCTCGCTGAGGCCGCCGAACGGCGAGCAGGTGCGCCGGTTGCAGCTTTGGCTGGACGCCGCGCGCCGGTTGGCGCGCCGTTGCTCCAGCACGCCCGCGACGTCGCAGGCGCGGGCGATGCGCTCGATCGGCGCTGTCGCCAGGTCGACCGTGATGCGGCCAAGGCCCTTCACGAGCTCGATCGCGTCGTCGACGAAGGTGGTGGTCAGTTCGAGTGCTAGGGTCTGCATGCGGGTGGCCTCCAGAGCAGTATTTGAGCAACGCTCAAATTAGTAGGATAAAAATGAACATTGTTCAAGAAGAATCGCGAAGAGAACGAAAAAAACTTCAGCGGCGGGCCCTGCTGATTGAGATCGCACGCCGTTTGATCGCAACTAAAGGATTGAGATCATTGAAGGTTCGTGATGTCGCCGAAGCCGCCGACTGCTCCATCGGCAGCGTCTATAATGAGTTCGGCGATTTCGACGGCCTGATCCTGACGGTCAACCGGGAGACCGTTGAGGCCCTGACCGCTCAGCTGAAGGCCGTTCCGGCCGAGGATCCGCTCCGCCAGCTCCATGGGCTCGCGGACGCCTATCTCGGCTTCGCGACCGTGCACGCCAATCTGCTGCGCTCGCTGTTCGAACACCGTATGGAGGATGACCGGCCGTTTCCGGAAGACATCCTGGCCATGGTGATGGACGCCTTCGCGCTGATGCATGCCCCGCTGGCGCGACTATTGCCGGATCGGGATGCCGGCGACGTTGCGCTGCTGGCGCGGATGATGTTCTCCGCGGTCCACGGCATCATCTCGCTGGGGCTCGAGGAACGCATGGTCGCAGTGCCGCCCGAACAACTGCGCGAGCGGCTCGCGCAATTCATCGATACGCATCTTGCAGGGCTAGGTGTCTCGCGTGCGTAAAGTTCACGCGCGCCGGCGCGCAATGGTCCCGGCCACGATCTGCATGGCGACGCCGAGCACCCAACCCAGCATGATCGCCGCGGTCCAGGCGATGTGCGGCTCGCCGCGCAGCACGATGACGCCGACCGAGAAGAACGCGACCAAGGTCGCAAGAAAGGTGCCGACCGCACTGAGGAACTCGGCCGCATCGATCTGGCGCGTGGCGCTATCGTCCCTCGGATGAAAGGCGAGCTGCGGCGTATCGATGCCAAGATAGAAGCCGACCGCGCCGCCGAGCATCATCAAGAGCAGGAACGCCTGCGAGGTCAGCGCCGAGACGCTGGAGCCGACATGGATGGCGACGAACAGACCGCTGGCGGCGCCTGCCATGGCAAGGCCGAACCGCTCCAGGATATGAGCGAATTTCCGCACCCGGGCTCGCATCGCTGTGCCCTCATCAATCGCCCCGCAACGAAACTAGGCCTTCTTGCTGCGCCGCGATAGGTGCCGTGGCGTCACATGCGCGCGACCACCAACGAAGCGCGGGGCAACGTTGCCGCTGCCCCGCGCGCTCCCTCACCCACGTCAAAGGCTACGCCGCGCGTCCGAGCGAGGCGTCGAGATGCTTCAGCTTCGGCAGCACTTCCTGCTTCAGGAGCCGCAGCGAATTGTGCCAGGCCTCGGGCTTGTGCTTGTAGTCGAAGCCGAATACCAGCAGCACGCCGAAGCCGCCGACCTCCCGGTAGATCTTCTCGATCTTCTCGGTAACGGTCGAAGGCGAGCCGACGATCCAGTTGTTGCGCGCGCAATACTCGACCGTGACGTCGCTGTCAGATACGTCGGGTGACGCCTTCAAGTAATCCTTGAAGCCGAAGTGCCCGAGCAGCGGCAGGAAGTACTCGCCCATCATCCGGCCCATCATGTCGCCGGTCGAGAGCTTCCAGGCCTCCTCGTCGGTGTCGGCCACGAACACCTCGCGCACCATCCGCCAGTCCTTGCGGCTCGGCTTGCGGCCGGTCTTGGCGGCGCCGGCCTCCACCGAGTCCCAGTGGCTGCCGACATAGGCCGGGTTGAGGTTGAGGCTCATCGGAATGAAGCCGCGCTCGCCGGCGAGCTTGAGCGTGTCGGAATTCTTCGACAGGCCGGCGACGCCGATCGGCGGATGTGGCGCCTGCTGCGGCTTGATATGGGGTTTGAGGAAATCGAACATCGTGTCCGGCTTGCTCACCGTCCAGAACTTGCCCTTGTGGGTCCAGGGCGCCGGGTCGGTCCACATCTTCAGGATGATCTCGAGCGCCTCGCGCGTCATGTCGCGGTTCTGGCCCGACATGCCGTCGACGTTGAACATCGCCCAGTCGCTCGGCAGGCCCGAGGCGGCGACGCCGAAGTTCAGCCGGCCGTTCGAGAGATGATCGAGCATCGCGACGCGGTTAGCGAGCTCGGCCGGATGGTGATACGGCAGCAGGAAGCCGCCGGGGCCGATGCGCAGATTCTTGGTTTGCAGCAGCGCCTGCGCGATCAACAGATCGGGCGAGGGATGCGGCTCCCACGGCGCGGTGTGATGCTCGCCGATCCAGGCTTCCTGATAGCCGAGCTCATCCAGCCAGCGCAGGGTCTGCAGGTCCCAATCGTGCCCCTCCTTCAATCCGCACTCCGGCGGATGCGAGGGCATCGCGAAGTATCCGAGTTCCATGGGCTTCCTCTCTTGTTGACTGCGTGTCTTCCGCACGCGACCGGAAGAGTACCTGCCTTGGTTGCGGCAAGACAATGGCTCTGCCGCGCAGCGTAGCCCGGATGGAGCGAAGCGCAATCCGGGCTACAGGTTCACCTCGCCCCGAACGTGGTCTTGCCGAACAGCGCTTTCTGGGTCGACGGCTGCGAGCGCCAATATTGCGGCGGCGCGGGCACCTCGCCGCCGAGCTCGGCGGCGGCGTGCCAGCCCCAGCGCGGTTCGTAGAGCATGCCGCGAGCCAGCGCGACCATGTCGGCTTTGCCGGACGACACGATCTCCTCGGCCTGCTTTGCTTCCGTGATCAGGCCGACCGCCATCGTAGTGACGCCGGTCGCTTCCTTCACCGCCTGCGCCGCCGGCACCTGGTAACCCGGCCCGAGCGGAATCTTCTGCAGCGGCGAGACGCCGCCGGAGGAGACATCCATCCAGTCGACGCCACGCTTCTGCAGCTCCTTCGTATATTCGATGGTCTGCGCGACATCCCAGCCACCCTCGACCCAATCGGTCGCCGACACGCGGACGCCGACCGGCTTGCGGTCGGGAAACGCTGACCGCACAGCGTCGAACACCTCCAGCGGAAACCGCATCCGGTTCTCCAGCGAGCCGCCATACCGGTCGGTGCGCTTGTTCGCCAGCGGCGACAGGAACTGATGCAAGAGATAGCCATGCGCGCTGTGGATCTCGATCGCATCGATACCGAGCCGTTCGGCGCGCTTGGCCGAGGCGACGAAAGCCTCACGGATGCGCTTCAGGCCGGCGTCATCAAGTGCTGTCGGCGAAGCTTCGCCGTCCTTGTGCGGGACGGCCGACGGCGCAACCGTCTGCCAGCCGCCGTCCGCGATCGGGATCAGTTGCCCGCCATCCCAGGGACGCGCGCTCGAGGCCTTGCGGCCGGCGTGGGCGATCTGCATCGCGACCGCCGCCTTGGAATGCTTGCGCACCGAAGCCAGGATCGGCTTCAGCGCCGCCTCGTTGGCATCGCTGTAAAGACCGAGACAGCCCGGCGTGATCCGTCCGATGTCCTCGACATGGGTGGCCTCGATGCAGAACATCGCCGCGCCGGACAGCGCCAGCATGTTGACGTGGGTGAAGTGCCAATCGGTGGCGGAGCCGTCGACGGCCGAATACTGGCACATCGGCGAAACCATGATGCGATTCTCAAGCTTCAGGCCGCGCAGCTCGATCGGAGAAAACAGGGTGCTCATGCGGGGGACATCCGGACCGGGGAAAGGGTGCGGGTAAGATAGCGGCGGCGAGTACGATCACAACTGCCGACCCCGTCGGACGAGCCGCGGCGCAGACCAGCAATGCGGGAACGCCGCCTCGCCGGCACACCAGAGATCATCATGCCCGGGCTTGTCCCGGGCATCCACGTCTGGCCTCCGAGAAAAGAAGACGTGGATGGCCGGGACAAGCCCGGCCATGACGACGTTGAAATGGGCGCACCGGAATCTCACCCCACCAACGTGAACTGCAACAGCAGATTGCGCTGGATCAGGGAAAAATTGTCGTCGGAGATCATGGTCAGCACGGTGTCGCCCTCCGCGGTGACATGGGCGTCGATGCCCTCCATGTTGTCGATCTCGTCGCCGAGATCGGCATTGAAGATCGCGGGACCGTCGACCACGGCACCGGGCGCGATCTCGGACAAAGCGAGACGGCGGATGCGGATGCCGACGCCGCCGAACCAGGAGAACTTCCGCTCCAGGATCAAGAGATCGCCCGACGGCAGCAGCACGGCGTCGCTGATGTCGAAATTCTCGGTGCGACGGACGCTGAACTGGCCCGGCGTCTTGCCGCCGACCAGGAAGGCGATCAGATTGCCGTCGGCATCGAGCCCACGTTCGGAGAGCGCGATCAATGTGCCGGCGAGCGGCAGATTTTTGGGCACGACAACCAGCGCCTCCAGCCCCTGGTTGAACGGCAGCTTGCGCACCGCCGGCGGCGTCGGCACGACCTCGCCGCGTGCGCGGGTAAAGCCCTTCGAAAAATCGTAGCGCAGCACCTGATTGACGCGCTCGAGCCCGACATAGGCGAACGAGCCGTCGAGCGCGAGCGATTCCGAATCGTACCAGCCGCGCGCGGTGATCGGCTTGCCGTCGGACCAGAGCAGCGGCGCCGCTTCGACGTCGTCGAGGCCGGTCATCGCCCGGCCCTGATAGACGATGCGGCCGGTGAACCAGGAGCCCTGATCGCTGACCGCGATGAAGCGCTCGCCCTTTGCGTCGAGGCGCAGCGCCGAGAGGCCGCCGAAGCCTGAAAATGCCGAGGTCAGCACCAGGCCGCTGCGATATTCCAACTGGCCGAAACGGACGCGCGCGCGATCGCGGGTGTCGAAGGACGGCAGCGGCCGCGCCTTGACCTCGATCGCGGCGGGCTCGTTGACGAAGTGCGGGTTGGGCTTGGCTGCCCGCCTGGTCGGCGGCTGCGTGGCGCTCTGCGCCAGCGCAAGCTGCGGCAGCGCCGCCGCCGACAACCCCGCCGCCACATCTTGCAGGAAGCGCCGGCGGCTAGGGGTTGAGCGCATGTCTCACGAGTGGAGACGGCGGCGGGTGCCCTGCGCAGGCGCGGAGCCGGAAGTCTCGCTGAACAGCTCGGCCAGCTTTTCGGTGATCGCGCCGCCGAGCTCCTCGGCATCCACGATGGTGACGGCACGGCGATAGTAGCGCGTCACGTCATGGCCGATGCCGATCGCGATCAGCTCGACCGGCGAGCGGGTCTCGATCTCGTCGATGATGTGGCGCAGGTGCCGCTCGAGATAATTGCCGGGATTGACCGACAGCGTGGAATCGTCGACCGGCGCGCCGTCCGAGATCATCATCAGGATACGGCGCTGCTCGGGACGCGCCAACAGGCGCTTGTGCGCCCAGTCCAGCGCCTCGCCGTCGATGTTCTCCTTCAACAGTCCCTCGCGCATCATCAGGCCGAGGTTCTTGCGCGCACGACGCCAGGGCGCGTCGGCGGACTTGTAGATGATGTGGCGGAGGTCGTTGAGGCGGCCGGGGTTGGCCGGCTTGCCGGCGGCGAGCCACGATTCGCGCGACTGCCCGCCCTTCCAGGCGCGGGTGGTGAAGCCCAAAATCTCGACCTTGACGCCGCAACGCTCCAGCGTGCGCGCCAGGATATCGGCACAGGTGGCGGCGACCGTGATCGGACGTCCGCGCATCGAGCCGGAATTATCCAAGAGCAGCGTCACCACGGTGTCGCGGAAGGTCGCCTCCTTCTCGTGCATGAAGGACAGCGGGTGATAGGGATCGGTGACGACGCGCGACAGCCGTGCCGGATCGAGGATGCCCTCTTCGAGGTCGAACTCCCAGGCGCGGTTCTGCTGCGCCATCAGGCGGCGCTGCAGGCGATTGGCGAGTCGCGCCACGATGCCTTGCAGATGCGCGAGCTGCTTGTCGAGATAGGAGCGCAGCCGCTCCAGCTCGTCATGGTCGCAGAGATCCTCGGCCGCGATCACCTCGTCGAATTTCGGCGCGAAGGCGTGGTACTCCGGCCCGCGCGGCTCGTTCTGGCCGCGCGAATTCGGCCGCGTCGCCTCGCCCGGCGTCTCGTCGTCGCCGAGCTCGCCGTCGTCGAAGGTATCAGATGTCGAGGCCTGCGCGCTCTCCATCGCGCTTTCGCTCATCTCTTCCGCGGTCGCCTGCGCCTGGTCGGCGCTCATCTCCTGCGCGGCGTCGGAATCGGGCGAGCCCTCGGCGCCGGACTGATCGCTGTCGCCGTCCTGGTTCTCGTCCTGGTCGTCATCGTCGGTGTCCATGTCGCGCTCGTCGCCGAGATCGAGCGCCGACAGCAGATCGTGGACGAGGTCGCCGAACCGCGCCTGGTCCTCGGTGAAGCGGCTCAATTTGTCGAGCCGCGCGCCGATCTTGTCCTCCAGCACCGGACGCCAGAGATCGACCATCTTCTTGGCGGCCGCGGGCGGCGCCAGCCCCGTCAGGCGCTCCCGCACCAGCATCGCCAGCGCATCCGACAGCGGCGCGTCGGCGCGGTCGGTGATCTCGTCATACTTGCCGCGGTGGAAATGATCGTCGAGCATCGCGGTGAGGTTCTTCGCAACCCCCGACATGCGGCGCGAGCCGATCGCCTCGACGCGGGCTTGCTCGACCGCCTCGAACACGCCGCGCGCCTGCGGATTGCCCGGCATCAGCTTGCGATGCACCTTGGGATCGTGACAGGCGATCTTCAGCGCGATCGAATCGGCGTGCCCACGCACGATCGCGGCATCGCGCTTGGTCATCTTGCGCGCCGGCTCCGGCAGCCGCGCCTTGCCGGGCGCGAGCCCCGGCCGCTCGGCGGCGAAGCTAACCTCGAGCTCGGGCTTCCTGGCGATCGCCTTCAGGCATGCGGAGACCGAGCGCTTGAACGGCTCGGTCGGCGCTTCCTTTGATCCGGGACGGAATTTGCTGTTGGAGGTTGTCATAGCGATTTCGTAAACCAATGGCGCGTCGCGCCGCCGGGATACCCCTCAATCGAACCGAACTCTTCATAACCATTGGCGCGGTAGAAGTCCGGCGCCTGGAAGCTCATGGTGTCGACATAGGCACGGACGGCTCCGAAGCGCCGTGCCTCGTCCTCAATCGCCTTGATCAGCTTGCCGCCGAGGCCCGCCCCGCGAAACTTCTGCTCCATCCAGAAGTACTGGATGAACAGCACCGCGGTCCAGAGCTCGCCGACAATACCGCCGACGATCTCGTCGCGCTCGCGCAGCGAGATGGCGAAGCGCTTGTAGAGCTGCTTCCCCATCTTCTCGTCGTTGTAGCGGCCCAATCCGCCGAGCACCGCCTTCTTGGTCTGGGTCAGTGTGCGCTCGACGGAGATTTTCGGCATGGGCTAGCTGAGCGCCACGTTGACGGAAGATTCCGGCAGCTCGACGTTGAAGCAGCGCTGATAGAACTCGGCGACCAGCGGCCGCTCCAGCTCGTCGCACTTGTTGAGGAAGGTGACGCGGAACGCAAAGCCGATGTCGCTGAAGATATCGGCGTTCTCGGCCCAGGTGATCACCGTGCGCGGGCTCATCACCGTCGACAGGTCGCCATTGGCGAAGGCGTTGCGGGTGAGATCGGCCAGCCGCACCATCTTGTTGACGATGTCGCGGCCTTCCTGGGTGCGGTAGTGGCGCGCCTTGGCCAGCACGATTTCGACTTCCTCGTCATGGGCGAGGTAGTTCAGCGTGGTGACGATCGACCAGCGGTCCATCTGGCCCTGGTTGATCTGCTGGGTGCCGTGATAGAGGCCTGAGGTGTCGCCGAGGCCGACCGTGTTGGCGGTCGAGAACAGGCGGAACGCCGGATGCGGCTTGATCACCTTGTTCTGGTCGAGCAGTGTCAGGCGGCCGGAGACTTCCAGCACGCGCTGGATCACGAACATCACGTCGGGGCGGCCGGCGTCATACTCGTCGAACACCAGCGCGATATTGTGCTGCAGCGCCCAGGGCAGGATGCCGTCGCGGAATTCGGTGACCTGCTTGCCGTCCTTGACCACGATCGCGTCCTTGCCGACGAGATCGATACGGCTGATGTGACTGTCGAGGTTGACGCGCACGCAGGGCCAGTTGAGGCGGGCTGCGACCTGCTCGATATGGGTCGACTTGCCGGTGCCGTGATAGCCGGTGACCATGACGCGGCGGTTCTTGGCAAAACCGGCGAGGATCGCGAGCGTGGTGGCGCGGTCGAAGCGGTAGTCGCTGTCGACTTCGGGCACGTGCGGATCGACTTCGGAATAGGCGGGAACTTCGAGGTCGCTATCGATGCCGAAGACCTGCCGGACCGACACCTTCATGTCGGGCAAACCGACGGGTTCCTGTTGTTTGGTCTGGACGGCGGTCGTCATTCATCCTCCGAGGTCCCGGGCATTCCCGAAACCAGATTGATCGATTGGCTGCGGATGGGGTGCTTCGCACAAGCCTAGCAGAGAGCAACGGCCGGCAGAAGCCCGCCGGCAAATCAAAGTTCCGTTGTCCTGTCATAGAGATAGTGCCGGAGGGGGGTTTTTGGAAGGCTGCTCTGCGAATCATACCGCACTCTTGTACGGTCGCGGGAACGCCTGCCCGGTCGGGCACTTTCCGCCCCGGTTGAGAGTTGTTACCTCTCAGAACCATGTCACCGGCGCCAAAGGGATTTTGTGACTTCCTTTCTTAACCCTCTCATCACCTTCGTTTCGGCCCATGCCTGGCTTGCTTACCTGACGCTGTTCCTGGCTGCACTGCTGGAGGCGGTCCCGGTGATCGGCTCGCTGGTGCCGGGCTCGACCATCATCCTGGCGCTGAGCGCGCTGGTGCCCGGCGGCGAATTGAAGCTGGTGCCGGTGCTGGCCTGGGCCGCGGCCGGCGCGATGCTGGGCGATGGCGTCGCCTATCTGATCGGCTACCGCAGCCAGCGCGAGATCCTGACCTGCTGGCCGCTCAACAAATATCCGAACGTGGTCGCGCAGAGCGAAGCCTTCTTCAACCGTTGGGGCGTGCTGGCGGTGTTCTTTGCCCGCTTCGTGCCGCCGATCCGCGCTTTCGTGCCGATCACGGCGGGCGCGCTCGGCATGCCGCCGGCGCGATTCTACGCCGTCAACATCCCCGCGATCCTGCTCTGGGCGCCGGCGCATGTGCTGCCCGGCGTGCTCGCCGTCACCGCGCTGCACGATTATGCCGGCTTGCCGCACCATGAGCATGTCGGCAAGCATCTCTGGATGTTCGCGGTCGCCGGCGGCGCCGTGATCCTCGCGCTCGCGGTCTGGACCATCCGCCGCCGCAACGGCGGTGGCCTGATCGAGCCGGCCAAGTCGACAAAGTAAGCGAGTCAGAGGCTGTTGGTCGTACCGCCGCGGCCGGGTGCCGGGCCGACATAGCGGGCGCGCGGCCGAATCAATTTGCCATGCTGGAGCTGCTCGCTGGCATGTGCGATCCAGCCGACGCTGCGCGCCATCGCGAACAGCGCAAGCTCGCTCCCCACCGGCATCCGCAGCGCGTGCACCAGCACCGCCAGCGCGTAGTCGATGTTGACGAACTCGCCGGTCGCTTCCGCGATCCGCTCCGGTACCTCCCTGGTGAATTTGCGCGGCGCGCCGGCGCGGGTCAGCGCGTCCAGCAGCGAGATCGCGCGCGGATCGCCGTTCTTGTAGACGCCGTGGCCGAAGCCAGGGAAGCGCTCGCCCAGCGCCACCCGCTCGCGAATCACCGGGGCGACGTCGTTGTCGACCATCGTCCTGACCAGCCGCGAGGCCAGCACGCCGGCGCCGCCATGCTTGGGTCCCTTCAGCGCCACCAGCCCCGCGATCACGGCGTCGTAGAGGTTGAGCTCGGTCGACGCCGCGCAGCGCACCGTGAAGGTCGAGGCATTCAGCTCGTGGTCGGCGAGCAGCACCAGCGCGCGACGAATCAGGTCGGGTGCGTGCTTGTTGTCAGGCGTCCAGACGCGGGCGACCTGCTCATGCAGCAGATCGGCCGACGCCGGTACATTCAGCATGGTCGCAACCAGCAGCCGCAGGATCCGCGCGCCGACCATGGCGCGGCCATCGGGCGCGCGGGTGAAGGCGTGGGGATCGGCGCTGGCGGCCAGCGCCAGCACCGCAACCGTCCGATCGATCGGCGGCGCGCGACGCGCGGCGTCCGCAATCGCGCGCATCTCGTCCGACACATGCGGACAATTGTCCGCCGCGAACGGATCGACAGTGGTGACATCCCAGAGCAGCGTTGCGGTGTGCTCCAGCGTGTCGCGCTGGGCAAGGTCGACGCAGTTGACGCCGCGATAGATCGGGCCCTGCTCGGTGATGGTCGCAATCGCCGAATCCATCACCGGCAGATCGGCGTCGAAGTTGCGAAAACCGCGCGGCTCCGGCGACGGCACGCGGCGTTCCTTCAGGCCCCTGATGTCCTCGGCACGGTAGCGGTGGCTGCGCGAATCCGGCGACGGCTCGGAGCGGATCAGGCCGCGACTGACATAGGCGTAGAGCGTGGCCGGCGAGATCGCGAGCTCGGCGGCGGCTTCCCGGGCGGAGAGGTAAAGCTCGGCGGATTTTTTCATATTGATTGATATAATCAAGGTTGATCAATACGTCGAGAGGCCCGACCTTATCGGTACGAAACAAGGAGATCGGGCCATGAATCTGCACCTCACCAAAAGCACGATCGGTCTGGACGGCGTTCCCGCCGCCGAGACCGTGTTGAGCCATGTCGACGGCGAGCGCGGCGAACTGATCATCGCCGGCGAGCACGTCGCCAACCTCGCCGGCAAGTCGGGCTTCGAGGGCGTCACCGCGCGGCTGTGGAACGGCGCCACCGGCAAGGCGCTGAGCGAGGCCAATGTCCGCGCCGGCCTCGGCGCCGCCCGCGAACGCGCCTTTGCCCGCCTGCCGGAGCTGTTGCCGGCGACCCGCGGCATGTCGATCGTCGACGGCTTTCGTGCCGCGAGCGCTGGCCTGCGCGGCGAGAACGGGCTGGAGCACGAGGCGACCATCGTCGGCGCCTTCCCGGTGATCGCGGGTGCGCTGGTCCAGCGTGCCAAGGGCCACGACCCGATCGCGCCGGACCCGACGATCAGCCACGCCGCCGATACGCTGCGGATGCTGCGGGGTGGCAAGGCCGAGCCGCGCGAGGTCGCAGCGCTCGATGCCTATTTCGTCACGGTCTGCGATCACGGCATGAACGCCTCGACCTTCACCGCGCGGGTGATCGCCTCGACCCAGGCCGATTTGTTTGCGGCGATCACCGGCGGCTATTGCGCGCTGACCGGGCCGCTGCATGGCGGCGCGCCGGAGCCGGTGCTGGAGATGCTGGATGCGATCGGCACGCGCGAGCGGATCAAGCCCTGGGTCGACGACGCGCTTTCGCGCGGCGAACGGCTGATGGGATTCGGCCACCGCGTCTATCGGGTGCGCGACCCCCGGGCCGACGTGCTGAAAGCCGCGATCGAGCGGCTCGCCGCTGACGGCGCCGATTTGCCGTTTGCCGGCGAGGTCGAGGCCTATATCCGCGCAGCGCTGCGGAACAAGAACCCGGAACGGCCGCTGGAGACCAATGTCGAATTCTTCACCGCGATCCTGCTCGACGCGCTGCAGATCCCGCGGCAGGCGTTCACGCCGATCTTCGCGGTCGCCCGCGCCGCCGGCTGGACCGCCCACGCCCTGGAGCAACGCCGCACCGGCCGACTGATCCGGCCGAGCTCGTCCTATGTCGGGGCGATGCCGAAGTGATCGAAAATCTTCTCCTTCCCCCTAAAAGGGGAAAGGTCGGGATGGGGGTCAGCCGCGAGCGACACTGTATGCGGAGAGGGTATCCCCACCCGCTTTGCTCTCGCGAGCAAAGCGACCTCCCCTTTTCAAGGGGAGGTTAAGCGCGAAGGCCTAAGCCTCGCGTACCACGGTCTTCAGATAATTATACGCCTTGATGATCTCGATCAGGCGATCCTCGGTGGAGCGGTCGCCGCCATTGGCGTCGGGATGATGCTGCTTGACCAGCGCCTTGTATTTGGCCTTGACGTCTTCCAGCGTCGCACCGGCGGCAAGCCCCATCACCTGCAGCGCCTTGCGCTCGGCGTTCATGACCTTGCGGGTTTCCTGCTTGGCCTCCTGCGCGCCCCCCGGGCCGGGCCGCCAGCGGCCGCGGCCGTTGAGCTCGGAGAACATGTGGAACGGATCGGACGCGGCGTCGATGTCGCCCTCGCCCTTCTTGCCGCCATTGGCGCCCATCTTCCAGGTCGGCCGGTGACCGGTCAGCGCATCCTTCTGGTAGCGCGCGACGTCGTCCGGATTCATGCCCTGGAAGAAATTGTAGGACTGATTGTATTCGCGGACGTGATCGAGACAGAAGTGCCAGTACTCGCGCGAATTGTCACGACCCTTCGGGGCGCGGTGCGCGCCCTTGTTCTGGCAGCCCGCCCACTCGCAGGTCACGGCCTGATCGCCGGCCTGCGCCTGGCGCTTCGCACTCACCTTGGTCGGCTTGATGCGAATGGAGTCGAAGAATTTGGATGAATCGATCGGCATGCTTTGTTTGACTACGCAATGCACAATTCTTCAAGTCTTGACATTGCGCAGACCTCGTTTCCCGCTACATCATTGACGAAAAGCCGCCGCGAACGTAATGCCGCAGCATGAGCACGAAGGACGTTATCATAAACAAGTTGCGTGAAGCTTTCTTGCTGGAAAGCCTCGACGTCGTCGATGAATCACATCTGCATGAGGGCCACGCCGGCCACAGCCCGGGCGGCGAGACGCATTTCCGAGTGTATATGGTGTCGCCGGCGTTCGAAGGAAAGAGCCGGATCGAGCGACACCGCATGATTAATGCAGCACTGGCGCAGGAACTCGCCGGCTCCGTGCATGCGCTGGCGATCCACGCACACGCTCCCGGGGAAAAGCCGCGCTAGCTCGCGCTTGCCGCAAGACGCCGCGGTGGTTTTGCTCTATTGAGGGACGGATATTGTTCGGCGATGGACAGTCCCGTCTGTGAGCGGGCAGGCTCAAGGATCACATCGCCAGCCGATTTGAGAGGGGCCGTCGATGATCCCTTGCAGGGTGCGCTTCCGGTCGATCGCAGCCATTGCCGGCCTGCTTCTGGTCTGGCTGACGGGTCCGGCCTCGGCGCTGGACATGCCGAGCCCGTTCGTTCAGGAAGTGTTGATCAAGAGCATCCTGGTCTCGCTCAACGATGCGGTAGCCGCCAATAACTTCACCGTCTTCCATGCCAAGATATCGAAGCCGTTCCGGGACCAGTTCCCGCCGGACAAGCTGCAGACGATCTTCAAGGACCTGGTCGACAAGCACGCCGTGTTCGATGCCGTGGTCGCCAAGCCGATCATCCTCGACGAGGACGCCAAGATCGACGACAAGGGCGTGCTGCGGCTGAAGGGCCATTTCGACACCACGCCCAAGCAGGTGAAGTACCAGCTCGGCTTCATCGCCTCCGACGGATTGTGGAAGCTGTCGGGCATCTCGATCGATATCGAGTAGGCCGCTTCAGAACGCCGTGCCCGCGCGCTTCGGCTTCTTCTCCTCGAGCTCAGTCCCTTCGCGCGGCACGGCGACGATGCGCAGCGCGGTGATGCGGTTGCGCTCGCGGCGAAGCACGCGGAAGCGGAAGCCGTGGAAAGTGAAGCTCTGGCCGCGGTCAGGGATCGAGCGCGCTTCGTGGATCACGAGGCCGGCGACCGTGGTCGCCTCCTCGTCCGGCAGGTGCCAGTCCATGGCGCGGTTGAGATCGCGGATCGGCACCGAGCCGTCGACCACGACCGAACCGTCGGGCTGCGCGCGCACGCCGGCGACGACGACGTCGTGCTCGTCGGAGATGTCGCCGACGATCTCCTCCAGAATGTCCTCAAGGGTCACCATACCTTCGACCTCGCCATACTCGTCGACGACGAGGGCGAAGTGGGTCTTGCGGCGGCGGAACGCCTTCAACTGCTCGGAGACCGGGCGCATCTCCGGCACGAACCAGGGCGGCAGCGCGATCGCCGAGGCGTCGATCGCCGACATATCACCCTCATTGGCGCGGATCGCGCGCAGCATATCCTTGGCGTGCAGCACGCCGATGATGTTTTCCGGCTTTTCCCGCCACAGCGGGATCCGGGTGTATTCGCTCGCCAGCACCTCGCGCACCAGTTCCTCCGGCGGCAGATCGGCATTGACCATGGTCATCTCGGTGCGGTGGACCATGACGTCGGAGACCTGAAGCTCGCGCAGGTCCAGCAGGCCGCCGAGCATGTCGCGGTCCTGCTTCTCGACCTTGCCCTCGTGATGCAACAGGTCGACCGCGCCGCGCAGGCGCTCGGTCGGCGACAGTACGGCCTGATGGGCCCCGACCTTGATGCCGAGCAGCTTCATCAGCGCCAGCACGATGGCCTCGATCACCGCGAGCAGCGGCCCGAGCAGCAGGATCGTCAGCCGCATCGGCCGCGCAACCAGCAGCGAGATACGGTCCGGGGCGTTGATCGCGATGGTTTTCGGCAGCACCTCGGCGAACACGACCACCATCACGGTCATGACCGCGGTGGCGTAGAGCACGCCGACATCGCCGAACCAGGCGGTGAACACGCCGGTCGCCAGCGCCGAGGCACCGATATTGGCGATGTTGTTGCCGAGCAGCAGCGCGCCGATCATCCGCTCGCGCATGGCGATCAGCTTCGAGACGACGCTGGCCTCGCTGTTGCCCTGCTTGGACAGCCGCAGCATGCTGGCGCGCGAGGCGCCGGTCAGCGCGGTCTCGCTCGCCGCGAAGAACGCGGAAACGAGCAGACAGACCAGCACGATCGCGAAGGTGAACCAGCCCACTGACTTGATCCGCGGTTTAGGCCTTCAGTCTGGCTTGCAGGAAGTCGCGCACCAGCGACGGCTCGACATTGTTGGAAATCACGGCGCGGCCGACGGCCTCGAGCAGGATGAACGTCAGCCTGCCGCGCTTGACCTTCTTGTCCTGCGCCATCAGCGCCAGCAGCGCGTCCGCGTCGGCAAGGCCCTCCTGCTTGAAGCCGGCGATGTCCTGCAGCCGCGTCGGCAATCCTACCGCGGAAAGATGACGCGCGATGCGGGCCGCATCGTCAGGCGCGATCATGCCGAGCTGCGCGGAGAATTCCGCCGCCAGCACCATGCCAACCGAGACGCCCTCGCCATGGAACAGGCGGTCGGAGAAGCCGGTCGCAGCTTCCAGCGCATGGCCGAAGGTATGGCCGAGATTGAGCAGCGCACGCTCGCCGATCTCGCGCTCGTCGCGGGAGACGACACCAGCCTTGGCGCGGCAGGAGGTCGCGATGGCGTGCTCGCGTCCAGCGCCACCTGCGAAGATATCGGCGTGGTTCTTCTCCAGCCAGGTGAAGAAGGCCTCGTCACCGAGGATGCCGTATTTCGCCACCTCGGCGTAGCCGGCGCGGAACTGGCGTGGCGACAGCGTGTCGAGCACGGAGGTGTCGGCAATGACAAGCACCGGCTGGTGGAAGGCGCCGATCAGGTTCTTGCCTTGCGGCGAGTTGATGCCGGTCTTGCCGCCGACCGAGGAATCGACCTGCGCCAGCAGCGAGGTCGGCACCTGCACGAAATCGACGCCGCGGCGCAGGATCGCGGCCGCAAAGCCCGCGAGATCGCCGACCACGCCGCCGCCGAGCGCGATCACCAGATCGTTGCGCTCGATCTTGGCCGAGATCAGCGCTTCCGAAACCTGGGTCAGCGTCGCGTAGCTCTTCGAGGCCTCGCCCTCCTCGACCACGATCCGCGCCGTGGGAATGCCGGCTGCGGCCAGCGACGCCTCGGTCGGCTCCAGCCAGTGCTTCGCGACGGTACGGTCAGTGACGATGGCGGTGCGCACGCCGGGCCGCAGCGCCGCGACGCGTTCGCCGAGGGATTTCAGCACGTCGCGGCCGATCACGATGTCGTAGGCGCGATCGCCGAGCGCGACATCGACGGTGACGGATGCGGAGTGTTTCAAAGGCGCAGTCATGAGGTTGCGTTCATTCCATCGGATGGCGGCTCGACAGCCGAGCGTGGGCCGCAGAGATAGCTGCGCAGGGCCTCGAGGCATTCGTCGACGATGCGGTCATGCGGCACGTCGCGCGAGGCGACGGTCAGGTCGGCATTGGCGTAGACCGGCTCGCGCTCGCCGAGCAGACGATTGACCGTCGCCTCGGGATCGGCGGTTTGCAGCAGCGGGCGGTCGGCGCGGCGACGGACCCGGCGCATGATGATGTCGGTGTCGGCCTTGAGCCAGATCGAGACCGCCCGCTCCCGGATCCGGTCGCGGGTCTCCTCGCGCATGAAGGCGCCGCCGCCGGTCGCCAGCACGACCGGACGCTCTTCGAGTATCCGCGCGATCACCCGCGCTTCGCCGTCCCGAAAATAGGGTTCGCCATATTCCTGGAAGATTTCCGGGATCGTCATCCGGTGGGCGGTCTCGATCTCGGTGTCGGCATCGGTGAAGGGCAGCCGCAGGCGCGCCGCGATCCGCCGGCCGATGGTCGATTTGCCGGCCCCCATCATGCCGACCAGCACGATCGACCGCGGCCCCAGCGCGGCCGCGATATCGGCCTCGAGGGTCGGAGTGGTGGGTGCCGGGACGGCTGCGTCGGACATCAAAAAGCTCTGGTCGCGGGGCGATTTGTCATATTGAAGGCCACCTATACTACCCCCGGCGATACCGTTACCAGCCAGACTTTACCAGCCAGACTTGCAACGACACGGGGAACATGTTGGATGATTTCATTGGTTAATTCGCCTCCCGAGCCGCCTCCATGCCCAGCCTGTTCCGCTTCCTGACGGTCGTCGCCGTGATCTTCGGCATCGGCTACGGGATCGTGTTCGCGCTGGCCAATTTCGTCCATCCCAAGCCGCGGGAAATGACGGTGACCATCCCGCCGGATAAGTTCCTCAAGAAATAGGCGCTATGATTGCTGGCATGCCCGCTCCTGCCAGACCTGCTGCCAAATCCTCCGACGCCCGCCTGACCGCGCTGTTCCTCGACATGCTCGCCGCGGAACAGGGCGCCGGCGCCAACACGCTCGACGCCTACCGGCGCGATCTCACCGACTTCTCCGATTACCTCAGCCACGCCGGTACGAATTTCACCGGCGCCGACACCGAGGCGCTACGCGGCTATCTCGCCGATCTCGATACGCGCGGCTTCAAATCGTCGAGCGTGGCGCGGCGGCTGTCGGCGATCCGGCATCTCTATCGCTTCCTGCTCAATGAGCGGATCCGCAGTGACGATCCGGCCGCGATCCTGTCCGGCCCGAAGCGCGGACGCGGCCTGCCCAAGGTGCTGTCGATCACTGATGTCGACCGCATGCTGACCCGCGCGAAACAACTGACCGGGAGCGACGTCTCGCCGGCGCAGCGGCTGCGCGCGCTGCGGCTCTACTGCCTGCTCGAGGTGCTCTACGCCACCGGCCTGCGCGTCTCCGAGCTGGTGTCGCTGCCGCTGTCCGCAGCGCGGCGCGACACGCGGATGATCGTGGTGCGCGGCAAGGGCAACAAGGAGCGGCTGGTGCCATTGAACGACGCCTCGCGCCAGGCGATGGCGGATTACCTCGCGGCGATGGCCGTGATGCAGCCCGAGAAGAAGAAAGCAGCAACATCGAAATGGCTGTTTCCCTCGTTCGGCGAGAGCGGCCATTTGACCCGGCAGCATTTCGCCCGCGACCTGAAGGAGCTCGCGAGCGCCTCCGGCCTCGCGCCGCGGTTGGTCTCTCCGCACGTGCTGCGCCATGCCTTCGCCAGCCACCTGCTGCACAACGGTGCTGACTTGCGCATCGTGCAGACCCTGCTCGGTCATACCGATATCTCGACAACCCAGATCTACACCCATGTGGTCGAGGAGCGGCTGAAGAGCCTGGTCCGCGACCTGCACCCGTTGGCCGAGAAGGCGTAGCTCCATCCGGGCTACGGGACCACGGCAACGTCTTGACTTCCGCGGCGTCTCCGCAGAAAGAGCGTCACCTGCCCGCGACGAAGCGTGCGCTCGACCCGAGCGCGCGTTAACCAATTGAAGTATCAAAACTTCTCTATCCGACGCCAAAACCGCTTCGCCCCTCGCACCCTTCCTCCCTATATTGACGCGATGCCTGACCCGATGCGCAGCTATCTCGACTTCGAAAAACCCGTCGCCGAGCTTGAATCCAAGATCGACGAGTTGCGTGCGCTCGCGGCCAGCGGCAGCGACATCGGCGACGAGGTCGCCCGCATCGAGGACAAGGCGGCGCAGGCGCTCACCGAGCTCTACGCCAATCTGACGCCGTGGCAGAAGACGCTGGTGGCGCGGCATCCGCAGCGGCCGCATTTGACCGATTTCATCGGCGGCCTGATCACCGAATTCACGCCGATGGCCGGCGACCGCAAATTCTCCGACGACGAGGCGCTGGTCGGCGGCTTCGGCCGCTTCCGCGGCGAGAGCATCTGCGTGGTCGGCCAGGAAAAGGGCGCCACCACCGAGAGCCGCATCAAGCACAATTTCGGCATGGCGCGGCCGGAAGGCTACCGCAAGGCGGTGCGGCTGATGGAGATGGCCGACCGCTTCGGCATCCCGGTGCTGTCGATCGTCGATTCCGCCGGCGCCTATCCCGGCATCGGCGCCGAGGAGCGCGGCCAGGCCGAGGCGATCGCGCGCTCGACCGATGCCTGCCTTTCGCTCGGCGTACCCAACGTTGCGATCGTCACCGGCGAGGGCATGTCAGGCGGCGCCATCGCCATCACGACCGCGAACCGCGTGCTGATGATGGAGCATGCGATCTACTCCGTGATCTCGCCGGAGGCGGCATCCTCGATCCTGTGGCGCGACGGCACCAAGGCGCAGGAAGCCGCCAACAGCATGAAGATCACCGCCCAGGACATGCTGCGCTTCGGCGTGATCGACCAGATCCTGAAAGAGCCCTCCGGCGGCGCCCACCGGGATGCCGCGGCGATGATCGCGACCACCGGCGATGCCATCGCCCAGGCGCTTGGCGACCTACGAAATCTTGATCCGGACGCGATTCGCAAACAGCGGCGGCAGAAATTCCTGGATATCGGCCGCAAGCTCGGCTGATGTGCCGAAACGGCGCGATTTTTGGCCCAAATCGGCAATTTTGGCCGCAATTCAGCCCCGAGCCGGGTCTTTAACATTCCTTGAACCATGCCTGCTACCGTAAGGTTTGGTTCCCCCCGTTCAGGTTGCGAGCAGGGGGAGCGAAGGCTAATATTTTAGACAATGGCTTCAGGGCTTTTTCGCCGTGTTGGGGTCGCGAAAAATCGCCCGGTGGGTGTGGAGCTCGGACTTTGAATCATCGCACGGTCGTACGCGCGCTTCTCGCCTCCGCCGCCCTTGCGGCGAGCGTGCTGCTCGCCGGTTGTGACACCGACCAGATTTCGCTGGCCCAGAACGCCAAGGCCAATCAGCCGGTGCCGCCGAAACTCGTCGCCGCGATGGCCGAGAAGGACATGGACCTGCAGTCGCCGATCCTGGTCCGCCTGTTCAAGGAAGAGGCCACGCTTGAGGTCTGGAAACAGAACCGCTCCGGCCAGTTCGCGCTGCTCAAGACCTATCCGATCTGCCGCTGGTCGGGCGATCTCGGCCCCAAGGTGCGCGAAGGCGACCGCCAGGCGCCCGAAGGGTTCTACTCGATCAACCCGAGCCAGATGAACCCGCAGTCGGCCTACTACCTCTCGTTCAACACCGGCTACCCCAACGCCTTCGACAAGGCGCTCGGCCGCACCGGCTCCGAGCTGATGGTGCATGGCGATTGCTCCTCGCGCGGCTGCTACGCGATGACCGACGAGCAGATCGCGGAGATCTATTCGCTCGGCCGCGAGTCCTTCTTCGGCGGCCAGAAGGCGTTTCAATTCCAGGCCTATCCGTTCCACATGACCGCGGCCAACATGGCCAAGCACCGCAACAACCCGAACATGCCTTTTTGGCGAATGATCAAGGAAGGCAATGACCATTTCGAGGTGACCAAGCAGGAGCCGAAGGTCGACTTCTGCGAGAAGAAATATGTGTTCGATGCGGCCAAGCCGCCGAACGCGACACGCGATCCGGTGTTCAACGCCTCCGCCAAGTGCCCGGCCTATGTGATCCCCGACGAGATCGCGAATGCGGTGCGCGAGAAGGAGCAGCAGGACAACGCCGAGATGGCCAAGCTGGTGTCGAAGGGCACGCCGATGGCCCGCATGAACACCGGCATCGACGGCGGCATGAACGCGATCTTCGCCTCCAAGATTCCGGAAGGCAACACCGGTCTCTCCGAAGGCGGCGACAGCCAGAACCTGCAATCGATGGCGCTGGCGCGCGCGCCCGGCACCATCCCCGGCACGGTCAACCCGCCGAAGCCGAATCTCGCAGTGGCGCAGGATGAGCCCGCGGTGGCGACGACGTCGTCGACGCCGACGACCCGTGTCGCCACGGCGAGGGCCGACAAGTCCGAAGGCGGCTTCTTCTCCAGCTTCGCCCGCAAGGTCGGCATCGGCGGCACTGCCGCGGCCGACGCGACCCCGGCAGCACCCGTTGCGCCCGCACCCAAGGCGGTCGCGGCGGCACCGGCCAGGCCGAAGCTCGCCGAAGCCAAGCCGCAATCGGTGGTCCGCGTCGCGCCGAAGCCCGCCGCCAGGCCGGCGCTGAAGCCGTCGATCACCGACACCGCCGCAGCGCCTGCGCCTGCCCCGACCACCAACAGCCAGCTCGCCGGCGCCGCTCCGGTGGTGCAGTCCAGCTCGTTCGACAATCGCTTCTCGGCGATGAAGTAGCGCGGCGCTCCAGCCGCCGTCTCTCCACTCGTCATTCCGGGGGTCGCCAACGGGTCGCGCGAACGCGCGCCCGATGACAGGCTCCGCGAGAACCCGGAATCCATCGCGCCACACCACGCCTGGATGAATGGATTCCGGGCTCATGCTTCGCATGCCCCGGAATGACGGCGTAGAGAGTCCTTGCAACATCGCGACGAGATTGCGCTTGCCAATGGCGTGAGGCAGGGCGTGAAATGCCGCACAATCACGGCCGGGAGATTGCCATGGATGATCGCACCGTGCGGGCTGCGTTGCAGCGTCACTGGGAGGCGTCGGATGCCAGCGATTTCGAGGCGGAGCACGACATCTACGCCGACGATGCGGTGCTCGACTATCCGCAATCGGGCGAGCGGATCCGCGGCCGGCGCAACATCCAGCAGAGCCGGACGGTGCAGCCGAACACCAAGCGCTTCACGATCCGGCGCATGATCGGCAGCGGCGATCTCTGGGTCACCGAATTCGTGCTGACCTATGACGGCGTCCCTTCCTACACGGTGAGCATCATGGAATTCCGCGACGGTCGGGTCATCCACGAAACTCAGTATTTTGCGGATCGGTTCGAGCCCGGCGCTTCGCGCGCGCATCTGGTCGAGCGCATCGCAAAGACATGACGCGTCCGTCGAGCGTTACCGCGAATTTAGCAACCTATCCCTCGAATTAATGCCTCGGACAGGACGTCGTAATGCGGCGGCGATAGGTTTGGTGTCGGCGACATCAACCATTTCCGCGAGAGACATCATGCCTGACACCAACACATCAAACGACAACGGCAAATCAAATCGCAAACCGCTTTCGGCCCGCCGGCTCGCGCTGCTGGGCTCCGTCGCAATGATCGGCGCTGCCGTCGCCGTCACGGGGGCGCTGAGCCACGGGCGATTCGTCGAACGGGCATTCGCCGCGCCGATCGCGCAGACGCAGGGCCCGGCGGGCTTCGCCGACCTGGTCGCGAAGGTCAAACCGGCCGTCATTTCGGTCCGCGTGAAGCTCGACGAAGGCGATGCGAACGCGGCCGGTCCCGGGGCCGAGAACCTGCCGCCGTCGATGCGCGGCACGCCATTCGAGAAATTCTTCCGTCAATTCGGCTATGACGGCTCGCCCGACGGCGGCAGACTGCAGCGCCATCAGGTCATCACCGGCGTCGGCTCCGGTTTCTTCATTTCTGCGGACGGCTATGCCGTGACCAATAATCACGTCGTCGATCATGCCACCTCGGTGCAGGTCACCACCGACGACGGCACCATCTATACCGCGAAGGTGATCGGCACCGATCCGAAGACCGATCTCGCGCTGATCAAGGTCGAAGGCAAGAGCGACTTCACCTACGTCAATCTCGAAAACCAGACGCCGCGGGTCGGCGACTGGGTCGTGGCGGTCGGCAACCCCTATGGTCTCGGCGGCACCGTGACGGCCGGCATCATCTCGGCCGAGGGTCGCGACATCGGCGCGGGCCCCTATGACAATTACATCCAGATCGACGCGCCCATCAACAAGGGCAATTCCGGCGGCCCGACCTTCGACACCAATGGCAACGTCATCGGCGTCAACACCGCGATCTATTCGCCGTCCGGCGGCTCGGTCGGCATCGGCTTCGACGTCCCGGCATCGACCGTGAAGATGATCGTCGCCCAGCTCAAGGAGCACGGCACGGTGACGCGCGGCTACATCGGCGTGCAGGTGCAGCCGGTGACGACCGGCATCGCCGAAAGCCTCGGCCTGAAGCAGGCCCGGGGCGCGCTGGTCGACGAGGCCCAGCCGGACACGCCTGCGGCGCAGGCCGGCATCCGGCCGGGTGACGTGATCACGGCGGTCAACGGCAACGCGGTCAAGGACTCGCGGACGCTGGCGCGCGAGATCTCGGGAATGGCGCCGGGCAGCTCGGCCAAGCTCGACATCCTGCGCAAGGGCGAGGCGCAGACGATCAACGTGACCCTCGCCAAGATGCCGAACGAGATCCAGAAGACTGCCCGGGCCGACGGCTCCGAGCAGGGCGCAAAGGGCATTCCGCATCTCGGCCTGTCGGTCGCCCCCGCCAGCGACGTCGGCGGCGCCGGCGACAGGGGCGTGGTCGTGACCGGGATCGAGCCGGACGGCCCGGCCGCCGAGCACGGCCTGCAATCCGGCGACATCATCCTGGCCGTCGGCGGCAAGAGCGTCAGCTCCGCGGCTGACCTTCGCAACGCGCTCTCGGAAGCAAAATCCGACGGCAAGCACGATGTGCTGATGCGGGTGAAGACGTCCGACAATACCCGCTTCGTCGCCATGCCGATCGGCTGATCGGCCGGCCAGCCGCCGCGGCGTCTCCTGGCGACGGCTGGTTCTCGGGATCATGATGCGATGCCATGGAACCGCATCATGATCTCATCGCTTTTGTTTGAAGTACGCCGCGGCGGCTCCCGTGGCATCCTCGCGTCGCATGTGCATTCACCGGACGGACAGCAATGAAGACATCCCATTTGCGTACGATCGCCATCGTCGGCGTGGCCACGGCCGCCGTCGCGGGCTTCGCTCTCGCTTCCGAGGTCGCCGCCGGTCCTTCAAGGGTCGACGTCGACCTTCTCGCCGGCGTGATGCAACTCGTGCAGCAGGACTACGTGCATCCGGTCGGCTCGGGCGAGCTGACCGACGCGGCCCTGAAGGGGATGCTGTCGCGGCTCGATCCGCACTCCTCCTACATGACCGAACAGGAATTCCGTGAGTCCCGCGAGGACATCAGCGGGAAGTTCGGCGGCGTCGGCCTCAAGATCACCGATCATAGCGGATTGCCGACCGTCCTCTCGCCGATCGACGACACGCCGGGCGCCCGCGCCGGCTTGCAGCCGGGCGATGCGATCGTGTCGGTGGACGGCCAGAGCACGCATGGCATCGACCTGATGGACGTGATCAGGAAGATTCGCGGCACGCCGGGATCGGTCGTCAAACTGACGATCCAGCGCGGCAGCCAGTCGCCCTTCGACGTGCCGCTGACCCGGCAGATCATCGAAGTCCATAGCGTCAAGTCGCGGCTGGAGCCGAACGATGTCGGCTATCTCAGGATCAGCGAGTTCGGCGCGGAGACGCCGAACGAACTGAAGCAGGCCATCATGTCGTTGCAGCACGAGGCCAACGGCAAGCTTGCCGGTGTCGTGCTCGATCTCCGCAACGACCCCGGCGGGTTGCTCACGTCCGCGGTCGACGTCTCCAGCGATTTCCTGAACGGCGGGACCGTGGTCTCGATCCGTGGCCGCAACGGCAACGACGATGAATCGTTCACCGCGCCCGCGAGCGGCGCCTTGCTGCCGGATACCCCGATGGTGGTGCTCGTCAACGGCGCCTCCGCGTCCGCATCCGAAATCGTCGCAGGCGCATTGCAGGATCGCCACCGCGCGACGGTGATGGGAACGCAGAGTTTCGGCAAGGGATCGGTCCAGACCATCATCCCGATCAAGGAGCATGGCGCGCTGCGGCTCACCACGGCGCTCTATTATACCGCGTCGGGCCGCTCCATTCAGGGTGACGGGATCACGCCGGACATCGTCGTCCAGGCAGCCAAGGACGAACAGGTCGAAAATTCCCTGATCTGGCGGGAAGCGCAACTGCACGGCGCGTTCGCCAATCCTGGCACGCTGCCAAATTCCGACGTGACGCCGGGCAGCAAGGGCGCATCGCCCGCGACCGCGTCACCGCCGATCAAGGAGCAACTGATCGGGACCGAACAGGACAGCCAGCTCAAGGCAGCGTTGAGCCATCTCGAACGCGCACCGTCGGCCAATCCGACGGTGATCCGGACGAGTGCGCCGGGGTGACCGGCGGCATCTCCGCCCTGCTCCGCGAGTCCCGGCGCGCGCTGGCCGGCTGGATCTGCGTGATCGGCGCTGCGCTGATTGGATTTTGGCTCACGAGAGGCGGCCCGTATCATGACTTCGCCGCGGGCGTCCTGCTGAGTGCGTCGACGCTGTTTATCGCGATGGCGCTGTTCGAGGGGGTTTGGCGGCTGTTCGTGGGCCCTGAGGCCTGAGCCGCCTTCGTCGTTCCGGGCTCATCGCTTCGCGATGCCCCGGAATGACGGAGCATTACGGCGCCAGATACCGCAGCAGCTCCGGATCGCCGCGCACCCTGCCCGCCTCGCCCTGCAGCGCGACGCGGCCGCGGTCGAGCACGTAGGCGTAGTCGGCGACGCGCAGCGCGAGGTCGAGATGCTGCTCGACGATCACGACGGAGATGTCCTTGGCAAGCTCGATCAGGCGCTCGGTGATCTCCTCGATGACGCCGATCCAGACGCCCTCGGTCGGCTCGTCCAGCAGCAGCAATTTCGGATTGCCGAGCATGGCGCGGCCGATCGCCAGCATCTTGCGCTCGCCGCCGGACAGCGTGCCGGCGGGCTGGTCGAGGCGCTGGCCGAGCTTCGGGAAGATCGTGAGCACGCGGTCGACCGCGCGCGCCGCGTCCGGGTTGCTCAACGAGCCGACGGCGAGATTGTCGCGCACCGAGAGGCGGGCGAATACCGAGTGCTCTTGCGGCACGTAGCCGATGCCGGAGCGCACGCGCTGCTCGGTACGGCTGCGGGTGATGTCGCGGCCGTCGAACAGCAGTTCGCCTTGCGAACTCGCGAGCTCGCCGACGATGGTCTTCATCAGCGTGGTTTTGCCGGCGCCGTTGCGGCCGAGCACGGCGACGCCGCCGCGCCAGGGGATGCCGATGTTGACATCGAACAGCACCTGGCTGCGGCCATAACCGGCATCGAGATGCCTGATATCGAGGAAGGATGGGTCAGGCACGGCGCAGATAGATCTCCTGGACGCTCTTGTTGGCTTGGATCTCGGCGACCGTCCCCGATGCCAGCACCTTGCCCTGGTCGAGCACGGTGAGGCGGTCGCAGATGTCGCGGATGAAATCGAGGTCGTGCTCGACGATGACCAGCGAGCAATGCTGCTTGATCGGCTGCAGGAGTTCACCGGTGACGCGGCGCTCCTCCAGGCTCATGCCGCCGGTCGGTTCGTCGAGCAGCAGCAGGCGCGGCTTGCCGACCAGCGCCATCGCGATCTCCAGCCATTGCTGCTGGCCATGCGAGAGATTGGCGGCGGCATCGTGCGCCCGATCGGCGAGGCGAAACTGAGTGAGCATCGTCATCACCTGCTCGTGCAACGCCGCCCGCGTCCGCGAGAACACCAGATCGAGCAGCGAGCACTGCGCCTGCAACGCCAGCAGGATGTTGTCGTAGAGCGTCAGCGTCGGCAGCACCGAGGTGATCTGGAATTTCAGGCTCATGCCGGCACGGGCGCGCTCGGTCGGCGTGAACGCGGTGATGTCGGTGTTGACGAACGAGACCTTGCCCGTGGTCGGTACCTCGGCGCCGGCGACGCATTTCATCAGCGTGCTCTTGCCGGAGCCGTTCGGGCCGATCAGGCCGTGAAACTCGTTCTCGCCGACGGTCAGCGCCGCGCCGTCGAGCGCGGTCAGCTTGCCGAATATCTTGCTGATGCCGGAGGCTTCGAGGAGCGGCATTAGCGGCCCTCCTTCGGCGACTCTTCAGGTTCCTTGCCGAAGCTGCCGACCCGTTCGCGCTCGCCGAGCACGAAGGAGATCAGGCCGAGTGGCCGGAACATGATGACGAGCAGCAGCAGCACGCCGAGGATGATCGGCCAGATGTCGCGGTAATTGTCCGACAGCCAGAAGCTGACGCCCTCGATGATGACGGTGCCGATCACAGCGCCGATCAACGTGCCGGAGCCGCCGAACAGGACGTAGAGCACGACCTGGGTGGAGAACACGACGCCGAGCATGTTGGGCCAGACGAAGCCTTCATGAAAGGCATAGAGGCTGCCGGCGAGGCCGGCGACGGTGCCGCCGATCGCGAAGATGATGGCCTTGAGGTGCTGCGCCTTGTAGCCGAAGAAGGCGATGCGCTGCTCGTTCTCGCGCAACCCTGCCAGCGCGAGGCCGAATTGCGAGCGGACCAGGAAACGGCACAGCAGATAGACCACGAGGAGGATGCCGAGCACCGTGTAATAATAGACCGGGCCTTCCTCGAACTCGTAGCTGCCGAGCGTGAGCGGCGGGATCGAGGGGATGCCGTTCTGGCCGCCGAGATAATACCAGCCGCGCGCCAGGCGATCGGCCGCATAGGAACCCGTCAGCGTGCCGAGCGAGACGAAGATCACGCTCGACGGGTAGCGCCCGAGCAGCAGGAAGCCGCCGAGCAGCAGCGCCGCGGTCAGCCCGATCAGAGCGCCCGCCGGCAGGATCAGCAAGATCGAGGTGACGCCGACGTCCCGCGCCAGCAGCGCGACGCCGTACCCGGCGGCGCCGAAGAACAGCGCCTGGCCGAAGCTCATGATGCCGGCGTAGCCCCAGACCAAGTCGAACGAGATGGCGAACAGTGCGAGGATCACCACGCGGGTGGCGAACACCGTCAGATAATCCTGCAGGACCCATGGCAGGGCCAGCGCCACGAGCAGCACCAGCCCTTCCACGATCGGCAGGATCTTCCATCGTGCCGACGCCCGTCCCGCCGGCACGCGTGCGGCCGGTGCAATCTCGCCCGTCACGACGCCGGGTCCCTTCCCGGCGTCGGCGACCGCCTGCTCTGCTCCACCCATCGGTCGCTCAGCATTCCTTGGGGTCGACGAGACCGTCGCTGTGCGCCACGACCTCGTAGGTTCCGGCCTTGGCGACGGCCGTGTACATTTTCATCTTGCAATGACGCTTGCCCGGAACCATCTCGGCCGGCCCGCCCGGCCCTTCCGCGATCTTGGCATGATCGAGCGCGGCTGCAACCGAATCCCGGTCGACCTTGCCGGCCTCCTTGACGGCGGCTTCCCACAGCTTGAGGCCGCGATAGGTGCCGGTTGCCGCACTGCCGGCAGCGAACAGGAAGTTGCCGGGAAAATCCTTATCGTAGGCGGCCTGGATCTTGGCCGAGACCGGATCGTCCTTGGTCAGCACCTTGAAATAGTCGAGGCAGCTGGCAAGGCCCTCGATCTCGTTGGCCTGGTTGATGGCGAGCGTGTTCTCGTCATAGTAGACGCAGGCGAGCCTGCCGCCATTCTTGAGGAAGCCCGCTTCATAGAGCTGCTTGAAGAACGGGCCGACGCCCGGCGGGATCACGGTGTTGAAGACGACGTCGACCTTGTTGGAGATGATGCGGTTGACCGTCGATGAGAAATCGACCTGGTCGAGCGGGTAGTATTCCTCGAACACCACCTCGCCGCCATTGGCCTCGATCACCTTGCGGGCATAGACATTGAGCGTGTGCGGCCAGACGTAGTTGGCGCTCGGCAGCGCGAACTTCTTGCCGCCGTTCTTGATCAGCCAGGGGATGAACTCGTCGCATTGCTGCGCCGGCGTCGGGCCGGTGCAGAACAGATACGGCGTGCACTCCTTGCCCTCGTAGAGCTGCGGATAGATGTAGAGCGTCTTGCCGCGCGCCACGATCGGATCCTTGATCGCGTTACGCATCGAGGAGGTGATGCCGCCCAGCACCATGTCGACCTTGTCGCGCTGGATCAGCTTGCGGACGTTGCCGACCGCGACCGATTCGTTGGAGGCGGTGTCTTCGATGTAGAGCTCGAGCGGCCGGCCGAGCAGCCCGCCGCCAGCGTTGATCTCCTTGATCACCATCTTGGCGACATTGGCGTCGGCATTGCCGGCATAGGCGATCGGGCCGGTGAGGTCGGTCGCGATGCCGACCTTGATCGGGCCCTCGGCCGCATTGGCCCAATCGGGACGGATCACCCAGCTGCCGACGCCGGTCGCGAGCGCGCCGGTGGCGAAGGCAAAATTGCTCATGAAGCGACGGCGCGTGAGATCGGTGCGTTGAAATGACATGCGACTAAACCCCTCTTCCAGCGATGAGGCCCTGCGGCCGGAATTTGATGAAGGCGATGGCGAGCACGAAGACCAGCACGTCGGCGACGACGGGCGACATGACCCATGGCAGCGCCGCGCTCAGCGTGCCGATCACGCCGGCGCCCGCAACCGGGCCGATGAAGGAGCCGACGCCGCCGACCATGACGGCGACGAAGCCCTGAATCAGGAAGCGGATGCCGAGATCGGCGAACAGGCTGAACACCGGCACGATCAGCGCGCCGGCAAGCCCGGCCAGCGCCGCGCCGAATGCAAAGGTGGCGCCGTAGATCAGCGGCGTCGAGATGCCGGAGGCGCGCGCCAGCGCCGGGTTCTCCAGCGTGGCGCGCACGCGCAGACCGAACGAGGTGCGCGCCAGCAACAGATAGCAGCCGGCCATCACCAAGAGCGTGATCACGATGATGGTGAAGCGCCAGGCCGAGATGTGCATACTGCCGAGATCGATCGAGCCCCCGATCGGCTCCGGCACGGTAAGATAGAAGCCGCCGATCAAAGTGCGCACGCTCTCGCGGATGATCAGGCCGAGCGCATAGGTGCCGAGCATCGCGACGACTGGCGCGGCATAGAAGCGGCGGATGATCAGCGCCTCCAGCACGAAGCCGAGCGCGCCGACCACGAAGGGCGCGGCGACCATGCCGGCCCAGACCGGCGCGCCATGTGCCGACGCCAGATAGGTGACATAGGCCCCGAGCAGGACGAACTCGCCCTGCGCGAAGTTGAAGATGCCCATCATGCTGGCGATGATGCCGAGCCCGAGCACGACCAGGACGATGATCGCGCCGAAGCTGATGATCTCGAACGCCGCGGCAAACGTGCTAGCCATGGCGTCCGATCCATCCAGACTTTGCGGCCTCTACCTGGAACAACGTCCGCCTCACATCTTCTTCCAGTCGCCGACCTGCTCGAAGGCATGCGCGGCGCGATAGATGGTGGATTCCTCGAACATGCGGCCGACCAGCATCAGCCCGACCGGCAGGCCATCGACCATGCCGCAGGGCAGCGACATCGCGGGGTGATGGGTGATGTCGAACGGCGCGGTGTTGGAGATCATCTCCAGCGCGCGGGCGACAATCTCCTCGCGGCTGGCGTCGGGCGCCGGCAGCTTGGTCGCCTTCATCGGCGTGGTCGGCATCAGCAGCAGGTCGTAATCCCCAAAGGCCTTGTCGTAGGCCGCAGCCAGCCGGCGGGAAATGTTGAGCGCCTTGCCGTAGAAGCGCGGACCGAAGCTGTTGTTGATGTAGGTGCCGAGCAGCATGAAAAGCTTTGTGGTCTCGGACAGCGAATCCGCCTGGCGGCGCCAGCCGCGATGGAAATCCATCAGCGAGGTCGAATAGAGATCGCCGCGGCTGAGGCCGTAGCCGTCGCCGAACATCATGGTCTGGGTCAGTCCCTCGGTACCGATCGGGGTCCAGATCGCGCCGCCGGCCATGTGCATCGGGATCGAGACGGTCTCGATGCTCGCGCCGAGATCCTTGAAGCGCTTGGCCGCCTCGCGGACGCTTTCGTTGACGGCGGCCTCAGCGGTCGGCTGCTCGAAGCCTTCCTTGACGATCCCGATCTTCATGCCCTTGACGCCGGCCCCTAACGCCTTGGTGTAGTCCTCGACCTTGGGCGCCTTGATGCGTGGATCGTAGCCGTCGTCGCCGGCGAGCACTTCGAGCAGCAGCGCGTTGTCTTCCACCGTCGCGGTCATCGGCCCGGTGTGGTCGACATAGATCTCGATCGGCATGATGCCGGTATAGGGCACCAGGCCCCAGGTCGGCTTCATGCCGTAAGTGCCGCAGAACGAGGACGGCATGCGGATCGAGCCGCCCTGGTCGCCGCCGATCGCCATGTCGACCTCGCCGAGCGCGACCACGACGCCAGAACCGGACGACGAGCCGCCGGCCGAATAGCCCATCTTGTGCGGATTGTGCACCGGACCGTAGGAGCCGGTGTGGCTGCCGCCGGACAGGCAGAAATGCTCGCAATGCACCTTGCCCTTGATCTCGGCGCCGGCATCGAGCATGCGGGTGACGATGGTGGCGTCGAAGTCGGGGACGTAGCCCTCGAGTGTCGACGAGCCGTTGGTCATCGGCACGCCGGCCAGCATGATGTTGTCCTTCAGCGCGACCGTCTTGCCCTTCAGCTTGCCGGAGCTCGCGCCCTTCACCGTCGCCTTGCGGTACCAGGCGTTGTGCTTGTTGTCTTCAGGCGCGGGGCGGGTGCCCGGCGTGCGCGGATATTTCACCTCAGGCAGTTCGTCCGGCATCGCGCCGACCAGATTGTAGGCCTCGATCGAGCCCTGCATCAGGCCGCGGAAGGAGGCAACGTCCTCGTCGGTCAGCGACAGGCCGCATTGTTCGGCGACGGCACGAAGTTGCGTGGGCGTGGGAAGGGAGACGGTCACGGAGCTCTCCTGGATTTGGTGGTCCCTGGGCATGGCGCCGCGCCCGTCTTGGCGGGCGGTCGGCGAGATGCACTATTCAAAACGGAAATATTTTCCTTTTCAAGTATTATTTCGAACCCCGGCGGTCGCAGGCCGCCGTCAGATCGGCTTGATCAGCCGGAAATCGAGCCCGTCGGCTTCCGCGAGATACATCGCCATCCGGGTGCGGCCATCGCGCACGGTGACCGGCCCGCGCGCCCCCGAATAGACGATGTTGCGCGCCGCCGCGAGCAAAGGGCGCATCGCCAGGGTGCCAGCCTTGGCCGCGGCGGCCTCGAGCAGGCAGAGCCCCTCATAGCTGGATTGGCCAAGCGAACCGATCGGTGGTGCGTTCGGACCGAACATCGCGAAATAGCGGCCCTGGAAATCGTCATTGGCGCGCGAGCCGATGCCGGGGAAATAGCCGGAGGCGCAGAACAGGTTCTCGGAATTGTCGGCGCCGATACCGAGCAGCACGGTCTCGTCCATCGCGCCCGCGAGCCGCAGCGTGGTGGTGGCGAGCCCGCATTCGCCGAAGGCGCGGTTGAAGGTGATGCTATCGGTGCCGATCAGCGAGATCAGCACCACGTCGGGCTTGGCGGCGCGGATGCGCGCCAGATGCGGCTCATGATTGTCCTCACCGAGCGGAACGAACTCCTCACCGACGACATAGCCGCCGGTCTCGGCGATGTAGCGCTTGACGGCGCGATGCGACTGCCACGGCCAGACATAGTCGCTGCCAATCAGGTACCAGCGCGCGGCGCGCTTCACCTCGGCGAGCCAGTGGATCGACGGCCGGCTCTGCCAGCGCGGCGTCTCGCCGATCGCCACCACGCCCGGGGTCTGCTCGCCGCCCTCGTAGACCGGCGTATAGATATAGGGGATGCCTTTGCGGGTGATCACCTTGCGCAAGGCGACGCGAACCGCGCTGGTGTGCAGCCCGACGACGAGATCGAGATCGTCGAACGCCAGCGCCTGCTCGGCGCGCTGCACCACCTCGTCGACCGGCCCGCCGGCATCGTAGATCGACAGCTCGATCTCGCGTCCCAGAATGCCGCCGCGGCGGTTGATCTCGGCAACCGCAAGCTCGGCGCTGTTGGTGGCGCAGGGACCCCAGACCCCGGGCGAGCCGGAGCAGCAGATGAAGCCGCCGATCCGGAGCTTGGCGCGGGCGCTGCGGCGCCCAAAGGCGTGGTCGTCCGGCGACAAGGCGCGATCGATCGCCGGCGACGACAGATTCCTGAGCAGCAAAGACGGCGGAAAGGCAGGCTCGCCGCGAGCCGGGAAGTTTACCGTCGAGCGCACGCCAACTCCTGTCTAACACCAGGCTCAAAGCACATTCAGCGGGCGACCCGCGGCATCCGCCCTTTTGTTGGGCAATGATCCTATTTTGAGAATATTGAATATTCAAGGATTGGCGTGCATATAGATGCAGCAACCGTTGCCGGTCATTCGCTCATTTGGACCAATACGAAGTCTCACACCGTGGCCAAACCGTCGAAAGAAAATTTCCCGATCACCGAACATCTCGCCTACCTGCTGGCGCAAGCCAACCGGGAGATCAACCGGCAGTTGGAAATACGCCTCAGCAAGGAGGGCGTGCCGGTGGAGCAGTGGCGCATCCTCAAGGTGCTGTCTGACGGCAACGGCCACTCGATGGGCGAGCTCGCCGATGCCGTGCTGCTCAACCATCCGACCCTGACCAAGATGATCGACCGCATGGTGTCGGACGCGCTGGTCTACCGCGTGCAGGATCCGAAGGACCGGCGCAAGGTCCTGATGTTCGTCTCGGACCGCGGCAAGGCGCTGTCGCGGCGGCTCAACTCGCTGGCGGTGAGCCAGGAGGAGCACATCGTCGAGAGCTATGGCGACAAGTCGACCAACGAGCTCAAGCGCCTGCTGGAAAGCCTGATCGGCAGCGCGAACTAGAGCATTTTCGGTTCTGATTGAATCAGAACCGAAGCTCTAGCTTTTTGTTTTGACGCGTTTTCTTCACGCGAACCGGTATCCACTTCGCTCGAAAACGCTCTGGCGGCACGGCGGGCCGAGCCCGGCGAACCATAAAAAAGTTCTCAGGACATGTCGGGTGTGGGCTCGCGCGCGCGTCCTATGGGCGCGCCCGTTTGGCGCAGCCCGCGCGCCGTCGCGCAGGTCGATCCGCCGTCCCCAACCAGGAGTTCCCGATGCCGTCGATCACCCCGTTCCTCTGGCTCGACAACAACGTCCGCGACGCGGTCGCGTTCTACAAATCGGTGTTCCCCAACGCCAGGATCGAACAGGTCAATGACTTCATGGCGAATTTCGAGCTCGAAGGGCAACGCTTCCACGCGCTCAATGGCGGTCCGAAATACAGGTTCAACGAAGCCGTGTCGTTCTTCATCAGCGTCGAGACCCAGGAGGAGGTCGACTACTTCTGGAACAAGCTCACCGCTGACGGCGGTGAGGAAGGCAATTGCGGCTGGCTCAAGGACAAATTCGGCCTGTCCTGGCAGGTCGTCCCGAAAGCGCTCGGCGGTTACCTCGGCGCCTCCGACCGCGAGGCGGCCAACCGCGCCATGCAGGCGATGATGAAGATGAAGAAGATCGTGATCGCCGATCTCGATAGCGCGTTCGCGGGGTGAGACGGACGCAACCGGAGCATGCGCCCGCCATTCCCACGCAGATGACGTTTCGTCACTGCGAGCCAGGAGGCGCGCAGGAAGCGATCTCGTTCCGGACCATCTCGAATTGTGCCGAGGCCTGATCGAATATCTGCGCCTTCATCACCTCGCGAAGGGCTGCGACCCCATCCACCAAATTCTGCGTTTCGCCGCCCTGCTTACCCTTTCTGCAAAGCGCATAGCCTATCGAGACCTGAGTTGCCGCCCATTGCACCGGAAAGCGTTCGGGCGTGTATTGCTGCAGTCCCGCCTTCAAAGCCACGACGGCGTCCTGGAATTTCTCTACGTCACCGCTCAGTTCGCCAAGCGAAATCAGGGTTATGCCAAGAGACACTTCCGTGGCCGCCCAGTTTGGCGCGTGCCGTTCGGGGGTATATTCCTTGAGGGCTTCCCGGTAGCATGCAATCGCCTCGTTCAGCTTCTCGGTGCTGCGGTCCCGGTGCCCGATCTGTGCAAGCGTTCCGCCAAGCACGACTTGCGTTGCGGCCCAATCGAGCGGAACGCGATCCTCCCTCCGTTCTTCCAACGCTTCCCGAAGCAGCGCGGTCGCCTCCTCGAACTTCTGAGGCTGTCCTTCCTGTAGCCCGAGCCCGACGAGCGCGATGGCCAGATTGGTCTCCGCCATCGCCCAATCAAGCGGGAAACGCTGGCGGCTCTTCTCCTTCAGGACCTCGCGAAAAATGCCGACCGCCTGCTCCAATTTCTCGTTGCTGTTTTGTCGCTGTCCGATTTCCGTCAGCGAAAATCCAAGACTGTTCTGTGTCTCCGCCCAGTCGAAGGGGCTCTTCTCGCGAGTCCTCACCTTCAAGGCCTCTTCGAAGGCAGCCTTGGACTGCTCAAGCGTCTCGGTGCCACTTTGCCGCTGCCCAAGCCTCAAAAGAGCCATGCCCAGATTGGATTGTGTCTGCGCCCAAGCGACGGGAGTTTTCTCGCGGCTCCTCACCTCGAGTGCCTGGCGGAAATTGACGACGGCATCCTTCAGTTTGTCGGCGGCCGCTTCCCGTTCTCCAATTGCGAAGAGCACCAGCCCAAGATTGTTGTGCACATCCGCCCAGTCGGCCGGCTCGTGCTCCGGCGTCAGTTCTTCCAGTGCCTCGCGGTAGGTCCGTTCAGCTTCATTCAGCGTTCCGACGCCAGGCTCCCGCCCGCCGAGCTTCCAGAGAGCGAAACCCAGATCGTTCTTGGCACGTGCCCAACCGAGCCGATCGCTGGTCCGATCGATCGTCCCCAGCAAGCCGCGAAAATCATCAATCGCTTCGTGTAACGCTTCGTTCTGGCCGAACTCTCCGCCGAGCGCGCTCAACGCGTTGCCCTGCTGTCTTTGATAGTTTCGCGCGACCTTGGGATCTGCGGGGATCGCGATGCGTGCGGCCTCCGCATAGTGCTGCGCCGCCTCACGGTAGGCGCCCGGGTTGGGCCGCAGCATGGCCGCAGATGCCCATTGTGCAGTCGACTCTGCGGCTGAGAGGCGCTTCTTCCTGGCCATCGCCTCGATATCCGCCACACCAGCCAGATCGCGCGACTGAGCGGAGGCGAAATACGAATTCGCGTCGGCAAAGCGCCCCTCTGTCAGGGCGGCCGCAGCCGCCAGTCTCAGGTTCTTGACCTCCGGGTCGCTATCGGAGAGGCGGTTGAGACGTTCGGTCAGTGCCTTGAACTCATCGGCCTTCTGCATCAGCAGCCGGCCGATCTCTCCTGGGTCCTTGGTTGTCGCGGCCGCGCCCATTTCCTCGACGACCGCGCGCAACATATCGAGAGGCACGCCCTCCTTCTCCGAAACGATCCGAACCACATCGGAGTGCAATTGCTCGATCTTCGACTGGGTTTTGCTGACCTGCGCCTGGGTGCTGAAAATGGCGGAATAGACCGCATGCAGCCGCGGCACAGCGAACCAGATCGCTACCGCAACGAGCCCGATCGCGCCGATCCGGATCAGCTTGGGCACAAATTGCGACCATGACCATTCGACCGTGAAAGGCTCGAGCGGGTATGTGCGCAGCACCGCTGCGCCACCAGGCTCGGGCGCGAGCTTCGCGATGAAATTCCGCGTCTCGGCGTACACCAATTCGTCGCGGCGGCGCGGCTTGGCGATGGTGATGTGATCCTCCCTGATCGGCGTCGGCGTGCAATCGGGGAGCCCGGGGTCGGCCGAGTCGGGCTCCACGATCCGCCCAAACAGAGTGTTGACCATCTCGTAGTAGCTGAGATGCCGTAGCTGATCCTTTCGCTCCCTGGCCAGAATCCGATAGCCGAAATTGAGATCGCGAAGTTCTGGCTTGTTGGCGACGAGGTCGCGCGCCGAATCCGATCCCCAGGTCCAGAAACCCAGTCGTTCGAGAAGCGTCGCCTTGCCGGACCCGGTGTGTGGGGTGGCGACGAAAACGACCTGCCGGACCCGGGCGAGGAACTCGGCCGTTTGCGGGTCGCTCCGCTGTTCGTTCGCAGCGCGGAGGACCTGCTTGACGATCAAGCCACCGAGGCTGTGACACACGAATACGATGGGACCATCATGAAGCCTGGTATCGTTCAACAGCACCCGAAGCGCATTGGCCGCCTCGTCGAGCAGCGGCATCGCCGTCCCGAGCCAGTTCGTTGCCGGAGATATATACCCGAACGAAAAGACGCTCAGGCCTTTGACGTCCTCGGCCAGCCAAAGCGGCCAAAACGTGTCGCCGGTCGGCGAGCGTCGCCACGTGTCATAGGGATGCCCGCCAAGTCCGTGAACGAACACGACATTGGCACGCTTCTCGCCAGTCCAATCCGCAATTTGAATCAGACGCGACATGATCGGCCCCGTCGAACGTCCGGCTCGACGACAAAGGCCCGTGCGGCAACGAAAAAATGCCGCCGAACGTCAGCCAGGACGCCGCAACGCCAAGGCTACTCGATCACTTAGAAGTTGCAAAGTGAAGGGCTTCACAAGCGCTGCAAGTGGCTCTGGCCACTGCGCTGCGGCAGGCGGGTCGTTGGCCCACCCGCCACCGCCAGCTTACGCGTACCGCCCGTGGCAGTGCTTGTACTTCTTGCCCGAGCCGCAGGGGCAGTCCTCGTTGCGGCCGACCTTGCCCCAGCTGGTGGGGTTATTCGGATCGCGGGTGCCGCCGGCAGGCATTCCCGGCGCCAGCGAGGCCTGGGCGTAGGTGGCCTCGGTCAGGCTGGCGCGGGCGAACTCGTCCTCGCCGGTGTTGGGATCGAGCTTGTGCGCCTCCATCGGCGGCAGCGGCTCCGGCGGCTGCTCGGGCGGCACGATCTCGACCCGCATCAGCTGCGCGGTGACGGCCTCGCGCAGATGCGCGCTCATCTCCTGGAAGAGATTGAAGGCCTCGGTCTTGTACTCCTGCAACGGATCGCGCTGGCCGTAGCCGCGCAGGCCGATCACCTGGCGCAGATGGTCGAGCATGATCAGATGCTCGCGCCAGAGATGGTCCAGCGTCTGCAGCAGGATGGTCTTCTCGACATAGCGCATCACGTCGGGGCCCCATTGCGCGACCTTGGCCGCCATGCGCTCGTCGACGTTGGTCTCGATCCGGTTGAGCAGCTCCTGGTCGGCGATGCCCTCTTCCTTGGCCCATTCGTCGACCGGCAGATCGACGTCGAGCACGCGCTTCAGCTCTTCCTTCAGGCCCGCGGTGTCCCACTGCTCGGCATAGGCATGCTCAGGGATGTACTTGGTCACCACGTCCTCGACGAAGGCGTGGCGCATGTCGGTGACGGTCTCGGCGACGCTGTCGTCCTTCATCAAATCGACGCGCTGGTCGAAGATCACCTTGCGCTGGTCGTTCTGGACGTTGTCGAACTTGAGCAAGTTCTTGCGGATGTCGAAGTTGCGCGCCTCGACCTTCTGCTGCGCCTTCTCCAGCGCCTTGTTGATCCAGGGATGGATGATGGCCTCGCCTTCCTGCAGGCCGAGCCGCTGCAGCATGCTGTCGAGCCGGTCGGAGCCGAAGATGCGCATCAGATCGTCTTCCAGCGACAGGAAGAACTTCGAGCGGCCGGGATCGCCCTGACGGCCGGAGCGGCCGCGCAGCTGGTTGTCGATGCGGCGGGATTCATGTCGCTCGGAGCCGATGATGTAGAGTCCGCCCGGCTTCTTCACCGTCTTGGCGGGCTTGCTGCCCTTCGCCGGCTCGACCTCGAAATCCTCCTCCGCCTTCAGCACGATCTCGCGGAAGCGCTCGATGTCGGCCTTGATCTGCTCGATCTTCGTCGCCTTCTCGGCCTCGTCGGTGATGCCGGCGGTCTCCTGCTGGAGCCGCATATCGAGCGAGCCGCCGAGCTTGATGTCGGTGCCGCGGCCAGCCATGTTGGTCGCGATCGTGATCGCGCCGGGTACGCCGGCTTCGGCGACGATATAGGCTTCCTGCTCGTGGAAGCGCGCGTTCAGCACCGCGAACAGCTTGGCCGGCTTGCCGGCGCGGGCGGCCGCGTAGAGCTTCTCCATGCCCGAGCCGGAGCTGAAATCGATCTGCTTGTAGCCGTGCTTCTTCAGGTACTCGGCCAGCACCTCCGACTTCTCGATCGACGCCGTACCGACCAAGACAGGCTGCAGCCGCTTGTTGGCGCGCTCGATCTCGGCGAGGATCGCGCCGTATTTCTCATTCTGCGTGCGGTAGACCTCGTCGTCCTCGTCGAGACGCGCCACCGGCAGATTGGTCGGAATCTCGACGACCTCGAGCTTGTAGATGTCGAACAATTCGTCGGCTTCGGTCAGCGCCGTGCCGGTCATGCCCGCCAGCTTGGCGTACATCCGGAAATAGTTCTGGAAGGTGATCGAGGCCAGCGTCTGGTTCTCCGGCTGGACCGAGACGTGCTCCTTGGCTTCGAGCGCCTGGTGCAGGCCCTCGGAGTAGCGGCGGCCCTGCATCATGCGGCCGGTGAACTCGTCGATGATCACGAGCTCGTCGTCGCGGACGATGTAGTCCTTGTCGCGGGTGAACAGCGTGTGCGCGCGCAGCGCCTGGTTGACGTGATGCACCACCGAGACGTTCTCGACGTCGTACAGCGACTCGCCCTTGAGCTGGCCGGCGTCGCGCAGCAGCGTCTCCAGCTTCTCCATGCCGGCTTCGGTCAGGGTCACCGTGCGCTGCTTCTCGTCGACCTCGTAGTCGTCGACCTTGGTCAGCTTCGGCATGAAAGTGTCGATGGTGTTGTAGAAATCCGAACGGTCGTCGAGCGGGCCGGAGATGATCAGCGGCGTGCGCGCTTCGTCGATCAGGATCGAGTCCACCTCGTCGACGATCGCGTAATAGTGCCCGCGCTGGACCATATCCTCCAGGCGGTACTTCATGTTGTCGCGCAGATAGTCGAAGCCGTATTCGTTGTTGGTGCCGTAGGTAATGTCGCAGGCATAGGCCGCCTTGCGCTCGGAATCGTCGAGGCCATGCACGATCACGCCGGTGGAAAGCCCGAGGAACGCATAGATCTGGCCCATCCAGCCGGAGTCGCGGCTGGCGAGGTAGTCGTTGACGGTGACGACATGGACGCCCTTGCCGGCGAGCGCGTTGAGATAGACCGCGAGGGTGGCGACCAGCGTCTTGCCTTCGCCGGTTTTCATCTCGGCGATGTCGCCCTCGTGCAGCACCATGCCGCCGATCAGCTGGACGTCGAAATGGCGCTGGCCGAGTGTCCGCTTGGCCGCCTCGCGCACGGTGGCGAAGGCCGGAACCAGGATGTCGTCCAGCGTTTTGCCGTCGGCGAGCTGCTGCTTGAATTCGTCGGTGCGGGCCTTGAGCTGCTCATCGGTGAGCGCGATGAGCTCGGGCTCCAGTGCATTGATGGCGTTGACGCGGGACTGATAGCCCTTGACCCGACGGTCGTTGGAGGAGCCGAAAAACTTGCGGGCGAGCGCGCCGATCATGCGAAATTCCTGTTCTTCGGTCTCGAGTTCGTTGTTCGGTTACAGCCTGAGATAGTCCACCGGGTCGCCAATCAACTCACCGTGACGCGCGGCGACGACAGCCCGACCCGGGGGCTCTCCGCCAATTGAGTGGGAAACAGGCCATCCTGGGTTCAACGGCCAAAAACGCAGCAAAATAAGCGCTCTTGCCGTCGACACGATTGCGCAGAGATATGGCCCGGTCGGGGGGTTGTCAACGTTGGCAGGATGTCAAGGAATTCATCATTTTGACAAGACTTTCGCGTTGCCATCGCGGTGCGATTGGGCGAGTGTCCGCCCCGCTCAAGCCCCTCCTTTGGACCTAAGGATTTTGCATGACCACCTCGCCTCCGGAAACAAAAACCGGCCTCCGCCTCGGGCTCGCCGCCCTGGCCGCAACCGGCTGTCTTGTCGCAGTGCTGGCCGCCGGCCTGCCGGTCCGCGCCGCCGAATCCGACCCGGTCCTGGCGAAGGTCAACGGTTCCGAGATCCATGCCAGCGACGTCGCGATGGCCGAAGAGGAACTGGGGCCGAGCCTGCAGCAGATGGACCCGTCGACCAAGAAGGACAACGTGCTGTCGTTCCTGATCGACATGAAGATCGTGTCCAAGGCCGCCGAGGACAAGAAGATCGAGAACAACGACGACTTCAAGCGGCGCATGGCCTTCGCCCGCAATCGCCTCCTGATGGACAGCCTGCTCGCCTCCGAGGGCAAGGCCGCCACCACCGACGATGCCATGAAGAAGGTCTATGACGAGGCCGCCAAGCAGATCACCGGCGAGCAGGAGGTGCGCGCCCGCCACATCCTGGTCGAGACCGAGGATGAGGCCAAGGCGATCAAGGCCGAGCTCGACAAGGGTGCCGATTTCGCCGAGCTCGCCAAGAAGAAGTCCAAGGACCCCGGCGCTTCCGACGGCGGCGACCTCGGCTTCTTCACCAAGGAGCAGATGGTGCCGGAATTCTCCGCGGTCGCCTTCGCGCTCGAGCCGGGCAAGATCTCGGACCCGGTGAAGTCGCAGTTCGGCTGGCACATCATCAAGGTCGAGGAAAAGCGCAACCGCAAGGCGCCCGACTTCGAGCAGGTGAAGGCCCAGATCGAGACCTACGTGACCCGCAAGGCCCAGGCCGACTATGTCGCCAAGCTGCGCGAGGCCGCCAAGGTCGAGCGCATGGACAAGCCGGCCGACGCGGCCGCTCCCGCCGCCCCGCCGGCCGACGCCGCCAAGGATGCGCCGAAGCCCGCCGACAACAAGATGGCGCCGGCGAAGAAGTAAGCGCCGCGAAGCAGACGCAGTTGCGATGGCCGGGCATGTCCCGGCCATTTGCATTTTCGGGTGCGAAATCCTGCCGTATGTGTCGCCCGGATGAAGCGCAGTGAAATCCGGGACAGGCCCTTCCGCGGTTACATGGCTCCCGGATTGCGAGGAGCCTGTCGTCGGGCGCGCGTTGCGCGACCCGTTGGCTTCTCCGGGCTACGCGTTTCTCCTTCCCCCTGAAAGGGGAAGGTCGGGATGGGGGTCAGCCGCGAGCGATACTGAGAGACCAGATCCCCACCCGCTTTGCTCTAACGAGCAAAGCGACCTCCCCTTTTCGAGGGGAGGTGAGAGGCGGGCGCGGACCAGGCTTCTTGAACGATTCATGACGACGCATTCCTGCGGGTCACCCTCTCCCGCTCCGACCGGCTTGATGATAAGCAGCGCTTCCCTCCCCGAAGCCGGATGCCTCCCGATGTCCACCGCCGTCTCCCCCCTCGCCCCGCCTGATGTCCCCGAGATGCCCGTGATCGCTGGCGTGCGGCTTGCGACCGCCGCCGCCGGCATCCGCTACAAGGGGCGCACCGACGTGCTGCTGGCGCTCATGGACAAGGGCACCACGGTGGCCGGCGTGTTCACCAAGTCGAAATGCCCGTCGGCGCCGGTCGAGTGGTGCCGCGCCAAGCTGAAGGGCGGTCAAGCTCGCGCGCTGGTGGTCAATTCCGGCAACGCCAACGCCTTCACCGGCAAGACCGGCAAGGCCTCGACCGCGCTGACCGCGCAGATCGCATCCAAGGCGGCCGGCTGCACGACATCAGAAGTGTTCCTCGCCTCGACCGGCGTGATCGGCGAGCCGCTCGACGCCACCAAGTTCGACGGCGTGCTGGCGCAGCTCACTGATGCAGCGACGCCCGACCACTGGATGGACGCGGCGAAGGCGATCATGACCACCGACACCTTCCCGAAGGTCGCAACCGCGACCGTGAAGCTCGGCAAGGCCAAAGTGACGATCAACGGCATGGCCAAGGGCGCCGGCATGATCATGCCCGACATGGCGACCATGCTGTCCTTCATCTTCACTGACGCGCCGCTGTCGGCGGGCGTGCTGCAGGCGTTGCTCAAGGCCGGCGTCGAGGACACCTTCAACGCGCTGACCATCGACGGCGACACCTCGACCTCGGATACGCTGCTGGCGTTCGCGACCGGCGCCGCCGCGGCGCATGGCGCGCCGAAGATCTCGCGCGCCAGCGATCCGCGCCTGAAGGCCTTTGCGAAGGCGTTCCAGGCGATCCTCGCCGACCTCTCCGAGCAGGTGGCGCGCGACGGCGAAGGCGCCCGCAAGCTGGTCGAGGTCGTGGTCGAGGGTGCCACCACAAAACCGTCGGCGCGCCGAATCGCAATGTCGATCGCCAATTCGCCGCTGGTGAAGACCGCGATCGCCGGCGAGGACGCCAATTGGGGCCGCGTCGTGATGGCGGTCGGCAAGGCCGGCGAACCTGCCAACCGCGACAAGCTCTCGATCTCGTTCAACGGCATCCGTGTCGCGAAAAGCGGCGCGCGCGATCCGTCCTACGACGAGAAGGAGGTCTCGGAGGCGATGAAGGCGCCCAAAATCCAGATCAAGGTCGCGCTCGGCCTCGGCAAGGCCCGCGACCGCGTGCTGACCTGCGACCTCACCAAGGAATACGTCGCGATCAACGGCGACTACAGGTCGTAGTAGATTCCGCCATTGCAAGGCGCGACGCTTCCGGCTCCGTCATCTTTCGGGTGACGGATCGGACAGTCGCGCAACACATTCGCTGTCGTCCCTGCGAAAGCAGGGACCCATACGCCGCGGCGGATGTTGCGAACGGCACTCGTCATCCCAACGTCGCACAACAATGACGTTCGGTGGTTATGGGTCCCTGCGGGACGACGGCGGGAAGAGAGCCGCACAGCATCCACGAAAAGCAACTCCTGACCATCCGACAATCTCGGCATCGCCCGTTCGGGTGATGCCGGCTACGGACATGCGCGTTACGCTCGCATTGCATCTTGAGTGTTTTCAGCCTCGCCGGTCCGAGATGCCGCTCCGGTCGAGCACCATCGATTTTGACCGGAGCGTCGACGATGCCATTCTCGCCCATCTCCCTCACCGGAAGCTCCTATTTCCAGAATTTCGATACGCTGACGGTCTTCGGCAGCGAAAGTGTCAGCCAGCTCCCGCAGGGCTGGACCTTCGTCGAGAGCGGCGCCGGCGCCAATTCCACGCTTCAAGCGGACGACGGAAGCTCACCCTTCAACGATACCTACAGCTACGGCGCGGACGGCAGCATCGACCGTGCGTTCGGCGAGCTCTCGATCGGCAGCAACGATACGATCCTGGGCGCGGTGTTCACGAACACCACCGATCGCGACGAGAACATCACGATCTCGTATACCGGAGAGCAGTGGGAAGCTGGCGGCGCATCCGACCGGCTGGATTTCCAGTTCAGCTCCAATATCCGCGGCGCAACGTCGCTCACGACGGGGCAATGGGAAGACGTCAACGCGCTGGATTTCACCGCGCCGAATACGAGCGCTCGGCCAGGCCAGGCCCTGGACGGCAATGCCTTCCAGAACGAGGCTTTTGCCGGTGGCCAGATCCCCGTCTCCATCGGGCCGGGCCAGTCTCTCTACATTCGCTGGGTGCCATCCAACAACTTCGGCAGCGGGCTTGCCATCGACGACTTCTCGCTCACCACCACCTTCTACCCGATCCCGCGCAGAAACGACTTCAACGGCGACAAACACGCCGACATCCTCTGGCAGGATGACAACGGCGCAGTGTCGGTCTGGAACAGCGGACAGCTTGGCCAGGCCCACATCATATCCGGTGCAGGCGCCGTACCGAGTTCCTGGCATCTCGTCGGGAGCGGCGATTTCGACGGCAACGGAATCGGCGACCTTCTATGGCGCAACGACAACGGCGCGGCGTCGGTCTGGCTCAACAGCAGCATCGACAACGCCAGGATTATCACCGATCAAGCGCAACTGGATTCGAGCTGGCACATCGCCGGCACCGGCGATTTCTACGGCGAGGGCACGACCGGCATCCTCTGGCAAAACACCAACGGCGCAATCCAGGTCTGGGCGTCTCAATACTACGACACCACCGACAACGTCGCCGCCGGCGTCGTGGCGCCGAGCTGGCACATTGCCGGCACCGGCGATTTCGACGGCAGCGGCTCGGCCGACATCCTGTGGCGCAACGACAACGGCATGGTGTCGATCTGGGACAGCGGGGAGATCGGCCGCGCCCACGTCGTCGCCGCCGCAGGCGTGGTCGGCAATGACTGGCACATCGCCGGCACCGGCGACTTCAACGGCGACGGCCACGACGACATCCTCTGGCGCAACGACAATGGCGCGGTGTCGATCTGGGATAGCGGGCAGATCTCCGGCGCGCATATCGTCGCCGCCGCGGGCGTCGTCGGCAATGACTGGCACATCGCCGACACCGGCGACTATGACGACAACGGCAAGGCCGACATCCTCTGGCGCAATGACAACGGCGCGGTATCGATCTGGGATAACGGCCAGCTCTCGGGCGCGCATATCGTCTCGGCCGCGGGTGCCGTACCGGCGGACTGGCATATCGTCGACACCGACAGCCAGGCCGCGGCGAGCGGCAGCCATCAAGGCGAGCTCGCAACAAGCAGCGCGATCGCCGCACCAGACGATGGCGCGAACGGCGGCCTGACCGCTTCCGGCGTCATCGATGTCTCCAACTATCACCCGCGCAACGATTTCAACGGCGATCATCATGCCGATTTCGTCTGGCGCGACGACAATGGCGCGGTGTCGATCTGGAGCAGTGGCGATAGTTCGGGCGCCCAGATCGTCTCCGCGCCGGGCGCGATCTCCAACGACTGGCACATCGCAGGCTCGGGCGACTTCAACGGCGACCATGACAGCGAGCTGCTCTGGCGCAATGACAACGGCTCGGTGATGACGACCGGCGCAAGCACGCCGCAAGTCTTCAACGGCGTCTCCACCGACTGGCATATCGTCGGCACCGGCGATTTCAACGTCGACGCCAAGACCGACATCCTCTGGCAGAATGACAATGGCGCGGTGTCGATCTGGGACTCCGGACAGATCAACAATGCGCACATCGTCGCCAGCGCGGGCGCGGTGCCCGCCGGCTGGCACATCGTCGGCACCGGCGACTTCAACGGCGACACGCAAGACGACGTTCTTTGGCAGAACGACAACGGCGCGGTGTCGATCTGGAATGGCGGACAGATCAACAACGCCCACATCGTCGCCGCCGCGGGCGTGGTGCCTGGAGGCTGGCACATCGCCGGCACCGGCGACTTCAACGGCGACCACAAGACCGACATCCTCTGGCAGAACGACAACGGCGCGGTGTCGATCTGGGACTCCGGACAGATCACCGGCGCCCACATCGTCGCGAATGCCGGCGTCGTCCCCGCCGGGTGGCACATCGTGGACACCGGCGACTACGACGACAATGGCAGCGCCGACATCCTCTGGCACAACGACAACGGCGCGGTGTCGATCTGGGACAACGGCCAGATCTCCGGCGCCCACATCGTCGCCGCTGCGGGCACGGTGCCGGCGGAGTGGCACCTCACGATCTAGCTCCGCCAGCGCGACAGGCAGTGACGGGCACGTCACGCCGCCACGTCACAGAGCGACGTCACACAACGAAGCCATTCGTCGACACGACACGGCCGATCGCGACTCCCGCTTGATCGGCTCGGGTGCTACAGTCGGCATGGGCGCGCAGCGCGTGCCCGTGATTTGATCTGTGCTTTGCTTCACTGGTCGACATTCGATCCGGTTCCGGCTGATCCATGTCGACCCATCAATTTCGATTTGGAGCATTGACGATGGCAGCATCGCCTTTTCATCCGAACGGCAGTATCCATTTTTACGGCTTCACACCCGCGCAGACCGATAGCGACGGCCAGTTGCCGCAAAGCTGGGATAGCTTCGCGTTCGGCGGGACCGTCGATGATGGTTTCGTTTTGGTGCCGATAGGAGAGCTGTTCGTCGGCGACGCCGACCACCATGTGGCAGCGGCCACCGTCGCGAATGCGGGAGAATTATCGCTCTCCACCGACGGACACGATCCGCTGACGATCGCAGCGCCGGACTCGTCGCACGATTTCGGAGCCGCTCACCAGTCAAGCCTGAGCCTCTCCGGCGCCACCCTGATGACGTCAGACACGCTCGGCACCGGCAGCGCTGTCACGAACGACCTCCCCGCTCCGCCGCCCCCGACGACCATTATCTTTCCGGCGCGGAACGACTTCAACGGAGACACCCACGCCGACATCCTCTGGCGTGACGACATCAACGGCTCGACGTCGGTGTGGAACAGCGGCCAGCTCACCCAGGCGCACATCACCGCCAATCCCAACGTCATCCCGAACAGCTGGCATATTGCAGGCTCCGGCGATTTCGACGCCAACCACAGCAGCGACATCCTGTGGCGACTTGACGATGGTTCGGTGATCATCACCTATCCGTCGATCAGCCTCACGCAAAGCTTCGGCGTCATTCCGGCGGAATGGCATATCGCCGGCACCGGCGATTTCAACGGCGACGGCAAGAGCGATATCCTGTGGCACGACGACAACGGCGCGGTGTCGATCTGGGATGGCGGGCAAATCCAGAATGCCCACATCATCGCCGCCGCGGGCGTGGTGTCGACCGACTGGCAAATCGCCGGCGTCGGGGATTTCGACGGCGACGGCACCAGCGACATCCTGTGGCGCAACGCCAACGGCGCGGTGTCGATCTGGGATGACGGCCAGATCAACCGCGCCCACATCGTCGCCGCCGCCGGCGCGGTGGGCAATGACTGGCACATCGCCGGCACCGGCGACTTCAGCGGCGACCATCACGACGACATCCTGTGGCGCAACGACAATGGCGCGGTGTCGATCTGGGATTACGGCGTCATCGGCGACGCCCATATCGTCGCGGCCGCCGGCGTGGTGGGTAACGACTGGCACATCGCCGACACCGGCGACTATGACGGCGACGGCCACACCGACATCCTCTGGCACAACGACAATGGCGCGGTGTCGATCTGGGATAGGGGCCAGATCGGCTTCGCCCACATCGTTGCCGCCGCCGGCGTGGTGCCGGCGGAATGGCACATCGCGGTCTAGCTCGAGATCCGCGCGTCGGCGATGGCCTTCTGGAACAGCGCGGTCATCGCCGCGGCGATGCCCTGGGTCGGGCTGACCTCGAAATACAGCCCCGGCGAGGCGCAGGTCTGCATGTTCTGCGCGATCTGGCTGTTCGGCGAGGGACCGAACGGACCCGGATTGAACGGATCGATCCAGGTCATGTACCAGTTGTTGGTCGGCAGCTGCAGATAGGTGGTGTAGAGCACCGCGATCTTGATGCCGCGGTTCTTGATGGTGGTGCAGAGCGTCGGGTCGATCGGCGACTGGCAGCGGTTGGTGCCGGTGATCGGCTTCAGGCAGGCTGCATTGGGCTCATCTGCCACGCCGTCGGAGACGAAGAACAGATATTTCAGCGGCGCCGACGAGGTGCCCGTGCCCGGCGAGGCGATCACGTTGTTGATCGCCGGGAGGACGGTCGAGAACTGCGAATCCTTGTCGGCGGTATAGGCATCGTTGTTGCCGTAGACGCCCATCAGGTCGATGGCGCTGGCTGCTGACTTCGCGCTCGACAGGCTGGTCGACAACGAGAACAGCGCGCGCAGGCCGATCGTCGCCGAGGCGGCGCCGAAATCGTAGATCGCCATCCGGTACTGGTTGGAATAGGTCTCGGTCGACGACGCCGTATCCATCAATTGCTGAGTCGCGCTGCGCAACACGTCGATCCGCGTCGTCACGCCGAGCGTCTTGGCCAGATTGTAGTAGTTGTTGGGATCATTGTAGTCGTGGCAGGCGAAGGCGCACTGGTCCGACGTGTTGTTGACCATCGTGGTCACGTCGGTCGGCGTCGCCGCGACGCCCATCGACGGCGAATTGTCCAGCAGCAGATAGAAGTCGATGTAGGACGGCATGTTGGCCGTCGCCGTCGAGGAGCCGGTCACCGTGATGGTCTTGCTGCCGATCACGCCGAGGAACATGGTCGGGACGTTGGCGGAGAACGTGACCGTCGAGGTGACGGTGCCGCTGCTCTTGGTCACGGTCGGCTTGACATTGTTCAGCGTGAAGCCGGTCTGGTTGGCGATGTTGCCCTTGAAGATCTTCTTGGCGTCGCTGACGCCTGCCGGGATCGGGCCGTCCGAGGTCATGGCACCGGCGGCGACGAAGGCAGGCGACGCCTTGGCGACCGATCCGACGCTCGCCGAGTCGGCGGCGGCGATCAGCTTGCTGCGGACCTGATTGGCGCGGGAATAGTCGATCGCGCATCCGATCGCGACGATGATCGGCAGCGCAGCAAGACCGAAGATCATCGCGACATTGCCGGAGCGGTCGCGGCGGAAACGGCTGGCGGTCCGGAGCAAGGTGCGCATGATTTGATCGGTATATGGGTTTTGATGAGGATAGGAATGCGGCCCTCACCCTGCCGGTAACGAATTAAAGGGAACTTTATTGCGATCGCAGAAAGGCGTGTGAAAACAATTCGTTTGTTGCTGCGGCGATTGCTGGTTAATGAAGCTTGAAGACCGCAACCGAAGACGCCCGCATCACATGGCCTCCATCAAGCTCACCCTCGTCGTTGCCTGCGCGCTGGTCGACGCCGACAAGCGCGTGCTGCTGGCGCAGCGCCCCGAAGGCAAGGCGCTCGCCGGCCTCTGGGAATTCCCCGGCGGCAAGATCGAGCCCGGCGAGCGGCCGGAAGAGACGCTGATCCGCGAACTGCACGAGGAAATCGGCATCACCGTCAGCGAGCCCTGCCTCGCGCCGCTGACCTTCGCCAGCCATGCCTATGAGACTTTCCATCTCCTGATGCCGCTCTACATCTGCCGCCGCTGGGAAGGCATGGCGGTGGCGCGCGAAGGCCAGAACCTCGCCTGGGTGCGCGCCAACAGGCTGCGCGACTATCCGATGCCGCCGGCGGACATTCCACTGCTGCCGCATCTGATCGATCTGCTGCTGTAGTCTTGCTCCGTCGCCACCTCCCCCCTTGCGGGGGAGGTCGGATCGCGTCGACAGATGCGATCCGGGAGAGGGGTGGCCACGGCGGCAGTCCCGATGCGGCCCCCCTCTCCCCAACCCTCTCCCGCAAGGGGAGAGGGAGCCCGCGCAACGTGCGTCCCTAACGTTTCACACCCTTCACCGCCGCCTCCAGGCTCGCTTTCGCCGATCCCGGCTTCAGCGGTTTCGGCTGGCTGTCATGCGGCGCCCAGCCGGAGAGCCAGACGATGTCGAAGGTGGCGCGGATGCGGCCGTCGGCGTCGGCGAAGCGCTCGCCATAGATCTCCGCCATCCGCAGCATGGTGGCGCGGCGGGTCGGGGCGCGACGGCGCTCGCACAGCACATTGGTCGCACCCATCCGGCGGAGATCGGCCATCAACGCGAAGGCGCTGGCGTAGCGCACCACGACGCGGTCGACGTCGGTCACCGGCAGCGCAAAGCCGGCGCGCTGCAATAGCGCGCCGATATCGCGCAGATCGGCAAACGGCGCGACGCGCGGCGACACCCCGCCCTCGCATTCGGCCTCCGCCGCGGCAAAGCTTTGCCTGAGCTCGGTCAGCGTGTCGCCGCCGAGCATCGCCGCGAGCAGCAGCCCATCGGGCTTCAACGCACGGCGGATCTGCGCCAGCACGCCGGGCAGGTCGTTGACGAACTGGAAGGCCAGCGCGGAGACTGCGAGGTCGAGCGATTCAGGCGCCAGGCCGAGCCCTTCCGGCTCCGCGAAAGCAATCCGCGCGATCGAACCGACGCGCCCCCGCAACGCCTCGACAAGCCCACCGCCCGGCGTCCAGACATCCACCGCCGCGGCAAAGCCGCGCGACACCGCAAGCAGCCGGTCCGCCATGTCCTCGGCAGCGCGCTCGAGCAGAAACGTCACTGCGCCCTCGCGTCGCGCACGCGCCAGCCGCGCGCCGAGCAGCGCGCGGTCGAACAGGATCGGGGCTATAGCCGGGCTCGATGCCATGGCGGCTGGTTACGCCGGATGACATCGGCAGGCAATGCGGGTTGAGCAGACACGGCTCAGGCGCTAGCCTCGCTCCCATGGACGCCGAAGCATCACCATCACCTTCGATCGCAAGCCATCTGCGGCGCGCGCTGGGCGCGGTCGGCGGCGGATGCATGCGCACGGCGCGGCTGGCGCTCGATATCGCGCTGCCGACGCTCTGCGTCGCCTGCCGCGAGCCGGTTCATGGCGAGGGCGTCTGCGCGGCATGCTGGGCGAAATTGTCGTTCATCGCGCCGCCGCTCTGCCCGCGGCTCGGCATTCCCTTTGTCTACGATCCCGGGCCCGACCTGCTGTCGATGGAGGCGATCGCCAATCCGCCGACCTACCAGCGCGCCCGTGCCGCGGTGCGTTACGACGACGTCGCACGCACGCTGGTGCACGCATTGAAATACCAGGACCGCACCGACCTGGCGCCAACCATGGGCCGCTGGATGGCGCGGGCGGGGAAGGAATTGCTCCACGACGCCGATGTTCTGGTTCCGGTTCCGCTGCACTGGCGGCGCGGCTGGAGCCGGCGCTACAACCAGTCGGGTGCGCTGGCCAAGGTGATCGCGCGCCAGAGCGGCGTCAAAATGGCCTCCGAGGCGCTGCGGCGGGTCCGGGCCACCGAGCAGCAGATCGGACTGTCGCGGAAGGACCGCGCCAGCAATGTCCAGGGCGCATTCGGGGTCGCCTCCGAACGCAAGGCTGAGATCGCGGGCCGCCGCGTGATCCTGGTCGACGATGTCCTGACCTCGGGCGCCACCGTGGATGCCTGCGCCCGGGCGCTGCTGCGGGCCAAGGCCGCGCAGGTCGACGTGCTGGTGTTCGCCCGGGTTGTCGATGGCCACCGTGCTCCCATATAATCCAGGCATTCTGGTTCAACCGAGCGCACCATGACCGCTGCCATTGAAATCTACACCCGCCCGGGCTGCGGTTATTGTACCGCGGCCAAATCGTTGCTGACGCGCAAGAACGCCGAATTCACCGAACTCAGCGTCGCCAGCAACCCGGCCTACCGCGACGAGATGTACAATCGCGCCGGCGCCGGCTCGACCTTTCCGCAGATCTTCATCGGCAAGACCCATGTCGGCGGCTGCAACGAGCTCTATGCGCTCGACCGCGACGGCAAGCTCGATGGTCTGCTCGCCAACGGAGGCGGCGCCTGATGGCCGACAACACCACCTTTACCGCCGCGATGGTGCAGATGCGCACCTCGCTATTGCCCGAGCCGAGCCTGGAGCAGGGCACGCGGCTGATCCGCGAGGCGGCAGCCCAGGGCGCGCAATATGTGCAGACGCCCGAAGTCAGCAACATGATGCAGCTGAACCGCAAGGCGCTGTTCGAGCACCTGGCGAGCGAAGAGGACGACAAGTCGCTGAAAGCCTACCGCGCGCTCGCCGCCGAATTGAAGATCCATCTGCATATCGGGTCGCTGGCGCTGCGCTACTCGCCCGAGAAGGCGGTCAACCGCTCTTTCCTGATCGGGCCCGAGGGCAACCTGCTCGCGAGCTACGACAAGATCCACATGTTCGACATCGATCTGCCCGGCGGCGAGAGCTATCGCGAATCGGCCAACTACCAGCCCGGCGAGACCGCCGTGATCTCTGACCTGCCCTGGGGCCGGATCGGGCTGACGATCTGCTACGACGTGCGCTTCCCGGCGCTGTACCGCGCGCTGGCCGAGGCCGGCGCCGCCTTCCTCACGGTGCCCTCGGCCTTCACCCGCAAGACCGGCGAGGCGCACTGGCACACGCTGCTGCGCGCCCGCGCCATCGAGACCGGCTGCTTCGTGTTCGCCGCAGCCCAGGCCGGCCTGCACGAGAACAAGCGCGAGACGTTCGGGCATTCACTGATCATTTCCCCCTGGGGCGAGATCCTCGCCGAAGGCGGTGTCGAGCCCGGCGTGATCCTGGCCGAGATCGATCCCGGCAAGGTCGAGACCGCGCGAAAAACCGTCCCCTCGCTGCAGCACGGACGCCGCTTCGGCATCGCCGACCCCAAGGCCGGCCCGGAGCATCTGCATCTGGTCCGGGGTCAGGCATGATCCGCTACACCCTGCGCTGCGAGCAGGGCCATCAGTTCGAGAGCTGGTTCCAGAGCTCGTCGGCCTATGAGCAGCAGGAGCGGCGTCATCTGATCGCTTGCCCATCCTGCGGCTCGGCCGAGGTCGAGCGCGCGATCATGGCGCCGCAGATCATCAGCAGCAAAAAGAAGAGCCGCGCAGCGGCGCAATCGGTGCCCGCCGAGGCAACGCCGGCCGTGCCGGCGGAAGCCACGGCCGGCGAGCCGACCTCGCTGATGATGGCACAGGAGCGCGAGCTGCGCGCCAAGCTGAAAGAGCTGCGCGACCACATCGTCAAGAACGCCGACAATGTCGGCGACCGCTTCCCCAACGAGGCGCGCAAGATGCATTACGGCGACATCGAGCATCGGCCGATCTACGGCGAGGCCTCGCCGGAGGAAGCACGCGCGCTGGTCGACGAAGGCGTCGAAGTATCGCCGCTGCCGACGCTGCCGGAAGACCGCAATTGATCTCCTTTTGTCATTCCGTGGCCCGCGCAGCGCAAGCCCGTAATCCGTTCCGACACAGACTGCACGGCCCAATGGATTCCGGGCACTCGCCAAGAGGCGAGCCCCGGAATGACGAGAGGGCGTAGCATGCCTCCCGAAACTTTCTCTTCCTGGCAGGTCTGGGCGTTCCTCTCCGCCATCTTCGCGGCGCTGACCGCGATCTTCGCCAAGGTCGGCGTCGAGGGCATCAATTCCGATCTTGCGACCCTGATCCGCACCGTGATCGTCCTGATCACGCTGTCGGCGATCCTGTTCGCCACCGGGCAGTTTGCGCAGTCCGGACCGATCTCCGGAAAAAGCTGGCTGTTCCTGCTGTTGTCCGGGCTCGGTACCGGCGCGTCCTGGCTCTGCTATTTTCGCGCGCTGAAGCTCGGCCCGGCGACGCTGGTCGCGCCCATCGACAAACTGAGCGTGGTGCTGGTGGCGCTGTTCGGCGTGATCTTCCTGGGCGAACGCCCCTCGACCTATGGCTGGATCGGGATCGCGCTGATCTCCGCCGGAGCGGTGCTGATCGCGGCCAAGGGTTAAGCTGCGATCAGCAGCGCCACGCCGATCACGATCAGGACAATGCCTGCGAGCTCGCGCAGCGAGAACGGCTGCTTGAGCGAGAAATACGCCACGCCTTGCGCGAACAGCACCTCGATCAGCGCCAGCGTGCGCACATTGGCGGCCGCCGTCAGCGCGAACGCCAGGAACCAGAATTGCGAGGAGAACGCGCCCATGAAGCCCGCGAACATCGACGGGCGCCACAGGCCGAGGATCTTGCGCAGCACGTCGGGCGCGCGCAGCAACAGATAGACCGAGAGGATCAGCGTCTGGACGAACAGGCTCCACACCAGCGTGTAGGAGGCTGCCGTCGCGAAGGAGGCGCCCGGCACCGCGATGATCGCGCCGCGAAAGCTTACCGCCGAGATCGCGAACACCGCAGCCGCACCGAGGCCGAGCACGGTCGGGCGCCAATCGGCAAAGCTCCTCTGCCCGCCACCCCGTAGCGCGGTGACGATGACGCCGATCGTCGCGATCACGATCGCGATCACCTTCGCCGACGTGAGGTGGTCGCCGAGGAAAAAGAAGCCGAAGATCGCGGTCTGGATCGCCTCGGTCTTCATATAGGCCGTGGTCACCACGAAGGAGCGGTCGTTCATCGCCAGCAGCATGAAGCCGGTGCCGACGATCTGGCTCAGTGCGCCGGCGAGCAGCCACGGCCAGAACGCCGTCGAAGGCCACGGTACGCGATCGCCGGTGATGATCACGGCGAGTGCGAAGAACAGGATCGAGAACGGCAGGCCGAACAGGAACCGGATATTGGTCGCACCCCAGGTCCCGAGCGGCCCGGTCAATTGGCGCTGCATCGCATTGCGCGCCACCTGCCCCAACGCAGCGACGATGGTGAAGGGAATCCAGAGCGAGGCGATGGTGAGCATGTGCGGAGCGTGCCGGGCGCGCGCAATGCGGTCAACCGAAGCGGTGCATGACTAGATTGCGCGGGCGCCAAAAATTCACTGTCGTCCCTGCGAAAGCAGGGACCCATAACCACAGGGAGACGTTCAGGGCATACCGCTCAGACAAGCAGATCGCTGAGATCCCGCCATTCCGGATTGTCGCGCTCGATGAGCTCGATCTTCCAGTCACGCTTCCATTTCTTGAGCTGCTTTTCGCGCGTGATGGCTTCTTCGGCGCGTTGATACGATTCCACGTGAACGAGGCGGTAGACGCCGTATTTTTTGACGAATAACGAGCCCTTGCCAATCTTGTGCAGCTCAAGCCGATTCTGGATGGAATTTGTCACGCCGATATACAGCGTACCATTGCGCCGACTCGCGAGTATGTAGACGTAGTACATGCCCGGAACGCGATCTCGCCCAACAATGAGGGCCGGTGGTTATGGGTCCCTGCTTTCGCAGGGACGACATCGCCTTGTGGAGATTGCTTCGCCAGCCTCACACCCCCTCCGCCACCACCATGTAGTTCACGTCCATGTCGGACGAGATCGTCCATTTGTCGGCGAGCGGGTTGTAGACCACGCCGGCCTGTTCGGTGATGGTGAGGTTGAGGTCGGCGAGGTAGCGTTCGAGCTCCGAAGGCGTGACGAACTTGCCCCACTCGTGGGTGCCGCGCGGCAGCCAGCGCAGCACGTATTCGGCGCCGACGATGGCGAGCGCGAAGCTCTTCCAGTTGCGATTGAGCGTCGAGACCACCATCAGCCCGCCGGGCTTGAGCATCGCCGCGCAGCGTTTGAGGAAGGCACCGACGTCCGTGACATGCTCCACCACCTCCATCGCCAGCACGATGTCGAAGCGCTCGCGCGGATCCATCTCCTCCAGCGTGGTGCAGCGGTAGTCGATCGACAGATGGCTCTTGTCGGCGTGCAGCTTCGCCGCGGCGATGTTGCTGGCGGCGGGATCGATCCCGATCACCTGGGCGCCGAGCCTGTTGAGCGGTTCGCACAGCAGCCCGGCGCCGCAGCCGATGTCGAGCACGCGCAGGCCGGACAGGCAGCTCAGACTCTTGGCATTGCGCTCGAACTTGCGGCAGGCGGCGTCGCGGATATAGGTCAGGCGCAACGGATTGATCTTGTGCAGTGGCGCCATCTTGCCGCGCGGATCCCACCATTCCGCCGACAGCTTTGAGAATTTCGCGACCTCGGCCGGATCGACCGAGCTGGCGGATGATGAGGAAACGGTTGATTGCATGGCCATGGTTACGCGCGCCCCTATCGCGCGGTGATCGCACTGCGGAACGCCAAGGGCGAGGCGATGGTTGTGATTCTTTGCTTGCCCTCGCCGACGCCCAGGATGGTCACATCGCCGTAGTTCAGGATGCGGCCCGGGATGCTCTGGTAGACATCAACGCTCTCGACCTTGTCGAGGCTCATCTCGAACGTCTTGCGGGTGATGAAACCGGTCTTGTGGACGACGCGCAGGTTGGTGACGTCCGTCTCGGTGGTAAGGCGATGGAACCAGGCCTTGATGGTCCAGAACAGCGCCGCAAGCGCCACCACCGCGGCCGCTGCGAAGCACGCCAGCACGAGCCCGTCGACCGTCGTCAGCCGGGAGGCGATCAGAAGCGCCAGCGCCACGACCCAGGCCGCGATCGCCTGCCAATAGAAGATCCAGTGCGCATTGGTCGAGTACAGCACCTTCTCGCCCGGCTGCAGGATTTCGTCGATGTAACGCCCCATCCAATCCGCCTTCGAGTCGCCGCTGCGCCACAGCCCGCCACAACCGGTAAAAACGCGCCCAAAACACCCCAAAAGACCACAAGCAACCGTCTTGCCCCCGGGCACGGCGCTATGTATACGCGCGTTTCGGTCCCCGCGCTTGCGGTTTTCGGCGTGGGTTAACCTACTTATCCTCTTAAAGGAACAGACGCGTCGTCATGGGCCGCCTCGTGATGAAATTCGGCGGTACGTCCGTCGCCAATATCGATCGCATCCGCAACGTCGCGCAGCATGTGAAGCGCGAGGTCGACGCCGGCCATGAGGTCGCCGTCGTGGTCTCGGCGATGTCCGGCAAGACCAACGAGCTGGTCGCCTGGTGCACCGAGGCGTCGCCGATGCACGACGCGCGCGAATATGACGCGGTGGTCGCTTCCGGCGAACAGGTCACCTCCGGCCTGCTTGCGATCACCCTGCAAGGCCTCGGCATCCAGGCACGCTCCTGGCAGGGCTGGCAGATCCCGATCAAGACCTCGGATGCCCACGCCTCGGCGCGCATCCTCGAGATCGACGGCAGCGAGATCCTGACCCGCTTCAAGGACCGCAAGGAAGTCGCCGTGATCGCCGGCTTCCAGGGCATCAATCCCGAGAACGGCCGCATCACCACGCTCGGCCGCGGCGGCTCCGACACCTCGGCGGTGGCGATCGCGGCCGCTTTGCGCGCCGACCGCTGCGACATCTATACCGACGTCGACGGCGTCTACACCACCGATCCCCGCGTGGTGCCGAAAGCCCGCCGGCTCGACAGAATCGCGTTCGAGGACATGCTGGAGCTGGCCTCGCAGGGCGCCAAGGTGCTGCAGGTCCGCTCGGTGGAACTCGGCATGGTGCACAACATGCCGATCTTCGTCCGCTCCAGCTTCGACAAGCCTGAGGATATCGACCCCTACGCCAACCAGCCGTCGGGCACGCTGATCTGCAGCGAGGAGGAAATCATGGAAAGCCACGTCGTCACCGGCATCGCCTTCTCCAAGGACGAAGCCCAGATCTCGGTGCGCCAGATCGAGGACAAGCCGGGCGTCGCCGCCTCGATCTTCGGGCCGCTGGCGGATGCCAACATCAACGTCGACATGATCGTGCAGAACGTGTCCGAGGACGGCAAAACCACCGACCTGACCTTCACCGTTCCGGCCACCGACTATAACCGCGCCAAGGATACGATTACCTCCGCCAAGGCCAAAATCGGCTACGCCAGGCTCGACACCGCGACCGACGTCGCCAAGGTCTCGGTGATCGGCAGCGGCATGCGCAGCCATGCCGGCGTCGCGGCCAAGGCCTTCAAGGCGCTGTCCGAGCGCAACATCAACATCCGCGCCATCACGACGTCCGAGATCAAGTTCTCGGTCCTGATCGACGCCGCCTACACCGAACTCGCGGTGCGCACGCTGCATACGCTGTACGGGCTCGATCAGGCGTAGGGCGCTGGCCGGCCGGTAAATCCCTCCCCGTCATTCCGGGGCTCGCGAAGCGAGAGCCCGGAATCCATCGGGCCACGATTTCTGCGGTGAAATGGATTCCGGGCTCGCGCCAAGCGGCACGCCCCGGAATAACGAGGTTAGAGACCATCTCCTCCAGCCCCCGCACCCAGAGTTAGAATTTCTCTTAGCGGGCGCAGCATTGGGCTGACGCAGACGTTATTTGCTACTGGCAGGCGTTTTGCTTGGCAAAGCAAGCCTCGATTGGCTATACGGCCAGTCAGGTGGGCTGCCGCAAACTGTGCCACAGTTTTGGCGATCCCGATTCGGCGGGAACTGGCGCTTGCAGCAACGCCGAATGATTAAAATTGTTTGGTTTAGTGCGTTTTGCGCCAGCGGCCGGCAACCCCGTGCGCTGGCCTGACGGGGGAGGGACTGGAGCATATGCGGAGCGCGTCGGGAGGCCCCCGCATCCTGTTGAGACGACTCCGCGAAACCATGGCGGAGCAGGTCTCCGCCCAGGAGCGGCTCGACAAGATCGTGGTGCTGATCGCGGCCAACATGGTGGCCGAGGTCTGCTCGACCTATGTGCTGCGCGTCGACAACACGCTCGAGCTCTACGCCACCGAAGGCCTCAACCGCGACGCCGTGCACCGCACCGTGCTGAGCGCGCATGAGGGCCTGGTCGGCCTCGTCGCCAGCGACGCCAATCCGCTGAACCTGTCCGACGCGCAAAGCCATCCCGCCTTCTCCTATCGGCCGGAGACCGGCGAAGAGGCCTACCACTCGTTCCTCGGCGTGCCGATCCTGCGCGCCGGCAACACGCTCGGCGTGCTTGTGGTGCAGAACCGCGCCAAGCGCACCTATGTCGAGGAGGAGGTCGAGGCGCTGCAGACCACCGCGATGGTGGTGGCGGAGATGATCGCCTCCGGCGAGCTCGCCGCGCTGGCGCAGCCCGGCGCGGAGCCCGCGGCGCGACACGCGATGCACCGGACCGGCGCGGTGCTCTCCGACGGCATCGCGCTCGGCCATGTCGTGCTGCACGAGCCGCGCGTCGTCATCACCAACTACATCGCCGAGGACCTGCCGAAGGAGGTCAAGCGGCTCGACGCAGCGCTGGCCAATCTGCGCGCCGACCTCGACCGCATGCTGGAACGCGGTGACGTCGCCGAGGGCGGCGAGCACCGCGAGGTGCTGGAAGCCTACCGCATGTTCGCCAACGACCAGGGCTGGTCGCACAAGCTGCATGAAGCGGTCGCCACCGGCCTCACTGCGGAGGCCGCGGTCGAACGCGTGCAGTCCGACACCCGCGCGCGCATGCTGCGCTCGACCGATCCCTATCTGCGCGACCGGCTGCACGATCTCGAGGATCTCGGCCATCGCCTGATGCGGCAGCTGGTCGGCCAGGATCATGCGCCGTCGCGTGAACAATTGCCCGACAACGCCATCCTGATCGCCCGCGCCATGGGCCCGGCGGCGCTGCTCGACTACGACCGCAAGCGGCTGCGCGGCCTGGTGCTGGAGGAAGGCACCGCCAATTCCCACGTCTCGATCGTGGCGCGTGCGCTCGGCATTCCCGCGGTCGGCGAGGTGCCGAACGCGCCCGGCATTGCCGATCCCGGCGACGCCATCATCGTCGACGGCATTTCGGGCGAGATCTATGTCCGGCCTTCGACCGAGATCGAATCCGCCTATGCCGAGCGCGTCCGTTTCCGCGCCCGGCGGCAGGCGCAATATTCGGCGCTGCGCGACAAGCCCTGCGTCACCAAGGACGGCCAGCCGATCGAGCTTTTGATCAATGCCGGCCTGACCATCGACCTGCCGCACATCGACGACACCGGCAGCGCCGGCATCGGCCTGTTCCGCACCGAGCTGCAGTTCATGGTGAGCCCGAACCTGCCGCGCTCGACCGATCAGCTGCAGCTCTACCGCACCGTGCTCGACGCCGCGGGCACCAAGCCCGTCACCTTCCGCACGCTCGACATCGGCGGCGACAAGGCGCTGCCCTACATGGAGACTGTGGTCGAGGAAAACCCCGCGCTCGGCTGGCGCGCGATCCGGCTCGGCCTCGACCGTCCGGGCCTGCTGCGCGGCCAGATCCGCGCGCTGCTGCGCGCCGGCGGCGGCCGCGCGCTGAAGATCATGTTCCCGATGATCTCCGACATCGCCGAGTTCGACCAGGCCAAGGCGATCGTCGAGCGCGAGCTGACCTACCTGCGCCAGCACGGCCATTCGCTGCCCGAGCGCATCGATGTCGGCACCATGGTCGAGGTGCCGGCCCTGCTCTACCAGCTCGACGAGCTCCTGAAGAAGGTCGACTTCGTCTCGGTCGGCTCCAACGATCTGTTCCAGTTTCTGTTCGCGGTCGACCGCGGCAATGCCAAGGTGTCGGAGCGCTTCGACATCCTGTCGGCGCCGATCCTGCGCGCGCTGCACGACATCGTGCGCAAGGCCAAGTCGGCGAAAAAGGTCGCCTCGCTGTGCGGCGAGATGGCTTCGAAGCCGATCGGCGCGCTGGCGCTGATCGCGCTCGGCTATCGATCTTTGTCGCTGTCCGCGACCGCGCATGGCCCGGTGAAAGCGATGATCCTCGACCTCGACGCCAAGAAGGCCGAGGCGATGATCAATCCGCTGCTGGAAGCTCCGTCCGGCAGCGTCTCGATCCGCGAGGCGCTGACGAAATTTGCCGAGACCGAAGGGCTGGCCTTGTAGCGAGGCTCGCGTCGCCTGCTGCCGCTCTTCTGTCATGCGCAATTCTGAGATTTTCCCATGCTTCCCGAAGCCAAGCTCGATATCCTGCTCGCCCACCACGCCTCGCTCGAGGCCGAGCTGCTGGGCCGGGTCAATTCCGACCGCTATGTCGCGATCACCCGCGAGCTCGCCGAGCTCAATCCACTGATCGATGCGGTGAAGGCCTATCGTTCGGCGCTCACCGAGCTCGCCGGCGCCAAGACGTTGCTGGCGGACTCGGCCGACGATCCCGAGATGCGCGGCATGGCGGAGGCCGAGCTGGAGACGCTGCAGGCGCGCATCGGCGAGCTCGAGCAGAAGATCCGCGTCGCGCTGTTGCCGAAGGACGCCATGGACGACCGCAACGTGGTGCTGGAAATCCGCGCCGGCACCGGCGGCGACGAGGCCTCGCTGTTCGCCGGCGATTTGTTTCGGATGTATGAGCGCTTCGCCAGCTTGCAGGGCTGGAAGGTCGAGGTGATCTCGGCGAGCGAAGGCACCGTCGGCGGTTACAAGGAAATCATCGCCGAGGTGCAGGGCCGCGGCGCCTTCGCTAAGCTGAAATTCGAGTCCGGCGTGCACCGCGTGCAGCGCGTGCCCGATACCGAGACACAGGGCCGCATCCATACCTCGGCCGCCACGGTCGCCGTGCTGCCGGAAGTCGAGGATGTCGACGTCGACATCAAGGACACAGACCTGCGGATCGAGACGATGCGCGCGGGCGGCGCCGGCGGCCAGCACGTCAACAAGACCGAATCGGCGATCCGCATCACGCACATCCCGACCGGCATCGTGGTGATGATGCAGGACAGCCGCTCGCAGCACAAGAATCGCGCATCCGCGATGAACATCCTGCGCTCGCGCATCTACGACGCCGAACGCCAGCGCGTCGATGCGGCACGCTCCGCCGACCGCAAGGAGAAGGTCGGCTCCGGCGACCGCTCGGAGCGCATCCGCACCTACAACTTTCCGCAAGGCCGCGTCACCGACCACCGCATCAATCTGACGCTCTACAAGTTGCCGCAGGTGATCGCGGGCGAAGCGCTCGGCGAATTGATCGATGCGCTGACCACCGAGCACCAGGCCGCACAACTCGCCGCACAGGGCGCTGCGGCATAGCGGCGCGTGACTCAGTGCTCGCTGGGCTGCGGGGATGCCTTCAGCGCTCGGCGCAGCGCCGGGCTCGCGGCGCGGCGCAACTCCTCGATGTTCTTCCGCGACAGCGCCTGCAGCTTCCGCTCGCCCTTTTGCGTCAGCCTGAGCTGAACCCGCCTTCCGTCCTCGGGATCGGCGACCCGGCTGATCAGCCCGAGCTTCACCATGCGGTTGACCAGCTCGACGGCGGAGTGATGCCGGATCAAGAGAAACCGCGCGACGTCGCCGACGGTCGCAGGTCCCGGACTGACGAATCCCTTGATGCCGAGCATCGCCTGATGCTGCTGCGGCGTCAGTCCGGCCTGCCGCGCCCCCTGCTCGCTGAAGGCGAGAAACGCCCGCAACCGGTAGCGAAATCGCGCCAGCGTCGCATAGTCGACCGTGTCGGCCGCACCACCGCGCTTCGCGGTCCCGGCCGTCATCCGTCGCTGCTTTGGTCGTGGCATGCACGCGTCCCTAGGCCGATCCGCCGGTTGGCAAGGTTACCAAGCAGCGGTGGCGCAAACCACCCCGGGATACCACCGCCCGCTCGTTTTCAACGCGCAGAGTGTCGCAGCGGACCGGCCGGACACCCTCACGTCGGGGGCAATTGATCGTAGCCCGAGCTCAGGATTTTCAGGAGGACGATCTGGAAGGCCACCGGGATCCGCGGGCTGCGGCGGCGGATCGACTTCTCCAGCGCCTCGGTGATCTCGCTCTTGGTGAGGCGGCCGGCCGACGCGCGCTCGATCAGGCTGCCCCAGACTTCCGACAGCGATTTGCCGGCGTGATACGGCGAGGGGATCGTGACGCCGCGCGACTGCGCCCAATCGACGATCTCGCGCCCGGTTCGCTGGCCGCAATTGCGCGCGGTCGCAAGGTGCTGCGCGGTCAGCCGGCGCAGCAGTTCGTCCGGCGGCGTCCAGCCGGTCTTCGGCGGCACCTCGTCGAGCAGCTCCGCCGCCAGCTCCTTCAGCACGTTCATCGCACGGCCGCTCAAGGCACAAGGCTGCGCGGCGGCGTCTCCTGCCGCCACGCCTCCGTCAGGACCGTCCTCCCGTGTCGCGCCTTCCCGGATCATCGCCATTAACTATCGAACGTGCGTCCGCGCGGCAATGCGTCGAAATATCGTTGACCGATATTAATCGTATCGTAGGCCGACATGATTCGACGAAAGTGACATTGACTAAATGTGCCGCTGGGGAATTGTAGCGGCGACAGGTTGCCGCAGCGCAGCCGGCGCACCTTGCGGCCGATCGCCCCGATCCGCCGAGGTCTGTTCATGTGCGCCAATAATCGATCATTTGGAGGATACCGAGCGATGAGCACCAAGGAGTTTCGGCCGGGCAGCGCACTGAACGTTTCGCGTCGCACCCTGCTGCAGGCCAGCGCCGGCCTGATCGGCAGCTCGGTGCTGCCGGCCGCGGTCTCGCCGGCCTTTGCCGAGGACAAACCGGCGATCGGGACCTATCCCGCCGGCTCGTCGGGCTCATCGGTCTTCATCGGCATCTCGGTGCCGCGCACCGGCACCTATGCGGTGCAGGGCGAGGACGAGCTCAAGGGCTACCAGCTCGCGATCGAGCACATCAACAGTGGGCACGACCTGATCAAGAAGATATCGCCGAAGACCACCAAGGGCGTGCTCGGCAAGGAATTGAAGTTCGGCGTCGCGGATTCCGCGGCCAAGCCCAACGAGGCGGTGCAGGCGCAGCAGCGCTTCATCAGCGAGAACAAGGCCGTGATGATCACCGGCGGCACGTCGAGCGCGGTTGCGGTCGCGCTCAACAAGCTGGCGCAACGCGAGAAGGTAATCTTCGTCTGCGGCATTTCCGGCTCCAACGACACCACCGGCAAGGACTGCGTGCGCTACGGCTTCCGCCAGAACCTGTTCGGCCAGACCGCCGCGGCCGCGATCGCGCCCGTGATGATCAAGGAGTTCGGCAAGAACAAGAAGGCCGCTTATCTGACGCCGGACTACACTTACGGCCACACCGTCACCAAATCGATGCAGGACTTCCTGGCCCAGGCGGGCTGGACGACGGTCACCAACCAGGTCTCGCCGCTCGGCGCGCCCGACTACTCGTCCTATCTGCTCAACGTCGCGAACTCCGGCGCCGACGTCCTGATCAACGTCAACTGGGGCCACGACGCGGTGCTGTCGACCCAGCAGGCCAAGCAGTTCGGCGTGCTCGACAAGATGAAGCTGGTCGTGCCCTACCAGGTGCCGTTCATCGCCCGCGAGACCGGCGGCCTGATGCAGGGCGTCTACGCCGCGACCGACTATTGGTGGACGATCGAGGACAAGTATCCGCTCGCCAAGATGTTCAACGAAGCCTTCAACAAGAAGTTCGGCTACCAGCCGGAATGGGGCGCCGAGAACGCCTATGTCAGCTTCGCTCACTGGGCCCGCATGGTCGAGGCGGCCGGCAGCTTCTATCCGCCCGACGTCATCAAGGCCTATGAGAAGGGCGAGACCATCCCCTCGCTGGTCGGCGACGTCCACTATCGCCCCGAGGACCATCAGTGCGTCCGCCCTGTCATCATCGTCAAGGGCAAGATGGAAAAGGACATGAAGAACAAGGAGGACTATTACGACATCGTCGAAATCGTCCCCGGCGACGGACTGATGCAGAAGCCCGACGCATTCGGCTGCCAACTCGGCGACTACACCTGATCAGACGTGGGAAACTCGGCGCCGTGGGCGGGACAACCCGTTCCGCGGCGTCGTTTTGTGTCAGACTGCGCGCGACGACTTTCATCGAGCGGACATGTGAGCTGTCGCAATGATCAACTGGCCTAATTTCGTCTCGCAACTGTTCAACGGCCTGGCGCTCGGCGCGCTGCTGGCGCTGATCAGTTCCGGACTGACGATCATCTACGGCACGCTCGGGGTGCTCAACCTCGCCCACGGCGCCATGTTCATGATCGGCGGCTACGCCGGCTACGTGGCCTACAGCTACACCGGCTCCTTCATCGTCGCTGTGATCGCGGGATCGCTGTTCGTGATGCTGCTCGGCATCGCGATGGAGCGCCTCATCATCCGCCACTTCTACCACCGTCCGCATGAGGACCAGTTGCTGGTCACCTTCGGCCTCGGCATCTGCTTCGTCGAGATCGTGCGGCTGATCTTCACCAGCCAGTCGCAGCTCGTGCCGCCACCGGCGATGTTGCAGGGCATCACCTCGCTCGGCTTCCTGTTCTACCCGACCTATCGGCTCGCGGTGGTCGGCATCGTCGCGGTCGCGCTCGGCGCACTGTTCATCGTGCTGTACCGTACCCGGCTCGGCATGATCGTGCGCGCCGGCATCGAGGATTCGGTGATGGTCGATTCGCTCGGCATCAACGTCTACCGCGTCTTCATGATCGTGTTCGGCATCGGCGCGATGGCCGCGGGCTTCGCCGGCATCGTCAATGCGCCGGTGGTGTCGCTGACGCCCGGCGTCGGTGACGACATCCTGGTCGAGACCTTCGTGGTGGTGGTGATCGGCGGCGTCGGCTCGTTTCCCGGCGCCATCCTCGGCGGCCTGATCGCCGGCGAGATCATCAGCGTCACCTCGATGTTCAACCCCGGTTACGCCTACGTCATGCTGTTCGCGGCGATGACGCTCGTGCTCGTGCTCAGACCGCACGGCCTGCTCGGCACGCAGGGCCGCGAATGACGGATTTGCAATGCTGAAACAGCGCCCATTCCTGATCGAGACCCTGACGGCAGTCGGCCTGATCGCCGCCCCCTTCGTGCTGCCATGGCTCGGCTTCGCGCCCAACACGGTCAACCGAATCCTGGTCTGGGGCCTGTTCGGCCTCGGCTTCGACATCCTGTTCGGCTTCACCGGACTGTTGTCGTTCGGCCAGTCGGCGTTCTACGGCACCGGCGGCTTCGTCGCGGCCTGGCTGTTGACCCGCGCCGGCTTTCCGAATGTCGTGCTGGCGCTGATCATCGGCATGATCGCCGCCGCTGCCACGGGCTACCTGATCGGCCTGATCGCGCTGCGTCGCACCGGCATCTACTTCGCGATGATCACGGTCGCGATCGCCGAGGTGTTCTTCTTCGTCGAGTTCAATCCGCTGTCGGACTTCACCGGCGGCGAGAACGGGCTGCCGGGTGTCCCGACCCCGAGCTTCAATCTCGGCTTCACCACGCTGCATTTCACCACCGGCTGGTCGCTCTACCAGTTCCTCGCGCTGTGCTATTTCATCGGAGTCGTCGTCGCGCTGCGCATCGTGCGCTCGCCGGTCGGCGCCATCTTCAACGCGATCCGGGACAATCCGCTGCGGGCGACCGCGGTCGGCCACAACATCCACGGCTACAAGCTGACCGCCTTCGTGATCGCCGCCGCCTATGCCGGATTCGCCGGCGGGCTGCTCGGCGTGCTGCAGGCGTTCATGCCCCCCGACGCCTTCACCTTCGACACCTCCGGGCAACTCGTGATGCAGACCGCGATCGGCGGCCGCGGCACGCTGTTCGGACCGCTGGTCGGCGCCGCGGTCTGGCTGTCGCTGCAGGACTTCCTGCAGGCGGCGCTCGGGCTCGGCGCGGCCTGGAAGCTCGTGCTCGGCGTCGTGTTCGTGCTGCTGGTGTGCTTCCTGCGCCGCGGCATCATCGGCGGCCTCGTCGACCTCTACGGGCTCCTGAGCGGCCAGCACCGCGCCAGGGCGCCGGAGCAGGACGCCGCGCAGTCCGGCGCGACGGCCGAGGACGAGCAACGCGCCGCGAAGGTCGATCTCGCGCAGGAGATCGCCGCGGCACCGATGCCGGCCGATCCGCGTCCCGACAACAACCCGTCCGGCCCGATCCTGCAGGCCAGGGGCCTGACCAAGCGCTATGGCGGCCTGCTCGCCAACAGCAACATCGACTTCACGGTCAATCATGGCGAGCTGCGTGGCATCATCGGTCCGAACGGCGCCGGCAAATCGACCTTCTTCAAGATGCTGACCTGCGAGGTCGCTCCGACCTCGGGCACCATCACCTTCGCCGGCCGCGACATCACCGGGATGAGCGTCACCGACGTCTGCCAGCTCGGCCTGACCAAGAGCTACCAGGTCAACCAGCTGTTCGCCGGCCTGACCGTGCGCGAGAACCTGGTGATCGCGGCGCTGTCCGGGTTGCGCGGAAAATTCCGGCTCGACCTGTTCCGCAGCATCGACGGCATTCCCGGCCTGTCCGAGCGCGTGCAGCACACGCTCGAACTGGTCAACCTCGCCGCGCGGCCGGACACGCCGGTCGCCGAGCTCGCCTATGGCGAGAAGCGGCGCCTGGAGATCGGACTGGCGCTGGCGACCTCGCCGAGCCTGCTACTGCTCGACGAACCCTTGGCCGGCATGAGCCCGCGCGAGCGCGTCGAGACCGTGAAGCTGTTGAAGTCGATCAGCCGGGGCCGCACCATGATCATCATCGACCACGACATGGACGCACTGTTCGAGCTCGCCGAACGCGTCACCGTGCTGCAGGAAGGCCGCGTGCTGGTCGAAGGCACGCCCGACGAGATCAAGAACAACGCGACCGTCCAGGAAGCCTATCTCGGCGGCGTGCATGGAGACCTCGCCGCATGAGCCTGCTCGAGGTCAACGGACTGAACAGCTATTACGGGGATTCCCACATCCTGTTCGACGTCTCGCTGCGCGTGGAGCGCAACGAGGTGGTCGCGTTGCTCGGCCGCAACGGCGCCGGCAAGAGCACGACGCTGAAGAGCCTGATGGGCGTGGTGACGCCGCGCGCCGGCTCGGTGATGTTCGACGGCGCCGAGATAGCAGGCAAGAAGAGCCACAAGATCGCCCAGGCCGGCATGCAGCTGGTGCATGAAGAGCGTCGCATCTTCGGCAGCCTCAGCGTCGAGGAGAACCTCGTCATCGCCGGGCTGACCGCCTCAAAGCGCTGGCCGCTCGATCGCATCTACGAGATGTTCCCGCGCCTGAAGGAGCGCCGCGGCAATCGCGGCACCGACCTCTCCGGCGGCGAGCAGCAGATGCTGGCGATCGCGCGCGCCCTGGTGCGCGATCCCAAGATCATCCTGCTCGACGAGCCGTTCGAGGGACTGGCGCCGGTGATCGTGCGCGACCTGATGAAGGCCTGCCGCGATCTCGCCGCGGCCGGACAGACCATCGTGCTGGTCGAGCAGAACCTGGCGGCGACGCTCGCGCTCGCCCAGCGCATCTACATCATCAACAACGGCCACATCGTCCACGAGGGGCCGGCGCAGGAGATCAAGGCGCAGCCCGAGGTCCTGCAGCGCTATCTCGGGGTTTGAGGCAACCGCGAAGGCGCTGCGCTCCCGCGAGTGCAGGGGCGCGCCGGCAAAATATCGAAAAACAACCCCATGCAAAGGAGCCGGCGGCTGCCGGCGCTCGACACGGCCACGCTCAGCACGGCCGCTGTCGATAGCTAATTGAGTTGGCCGGTTTTGGTAGCACATCAAATGTCCGCTTCGTCTGCTTTTGTTCTCGTGTGGGCGGGGTGGGCAAGTCGCAGACTTGTCCATGCCGTCCACAGGCTCGCCGCCGAGCGGATTTAAGCGGCAATCGGTATGTCCACGGCCGCGCCGCTGCGGTCATAGCGACCGAGACAACGCGGGCCGTGGAAGATGGCGTGGGTGCCGTCGTGGTACTGACGGACCTTGACCCGCGCCTTGACGAAATGCGCGCGCAAAGGACTCTCCGGGATCTGCAACTTCAAGCGGTTGAACGACACGCAATTGTCGTTGCCGACCTGCCTCTCCTCCTGCACGCAAAGAATCTCGCCGAGATCGATACCCGCAATCGCGACGAAAGCGCTGCCGTCCTGCTCGGGCTTGATGGCAAAACGGGCGTTGTGGGCCGGCAGGTAGACCTCGCGAATAAATAAATTGGCGGCCTCCACCGTGGCGATCCCGGCCAATGCCAGCTCCTTGGTCAGCCGGTCTTGCAGCGTCTGAAAGACACGCTCGGAACGGCCCCGCGCTTGCGGCGAATAAGCCGCGATATGTTCGACACCCAGATGTGCCAGCGCCCGGCCGACCTGGGTCAGCGCCACGCGATCGACCGCGCCGCCAGCCGTCGCCGTCTGAAAGTAATGCGAGCCCCGATCGGTGTAGAGGCTCAATGGCAGGCCATGCCGGCCAAACACTTCCTCCAGCGCGCGGAAGGTCGAGCCGGTACCTTCTTCCTCGACGAGGAACGCCGAATAGATTGCGCTCGTCGCGTCATCCAGGGTCACGATCAGATCGAACATCGGCTGCCCTTCGAGCCATTGATGCCGCGATCCGTCCTGATGCAGAAGCATCCCCGGTAACGGCCGGCGCGGACGCTTGCGTCGGTGTGCGCCGCGGCGGCGGGCCTTCTTCAGAAGCCCCTTCGACTGCAGGAAGGTCTTGGTCCAGGTGTAGCTCCAATTGAAGCGATGATCCTTCACCAGATGCTCGTGAAAATGCTTCGCCGTGAAGCCGGCGTAGCGCGTGCGATAAAGCGCTTCCACCTCGTCTGCACAGTCAACCGGAACCCGCCGGCCGGAAGCCTTGCCGAGCCGACGATCCAGCAACCCCGCCTCGCCGTCCTCTTCGTAGCGCTGACACCACCGCCGAAACGTCCGTTCACCGACACCCAAAAGCTCCGCTGCTTCCAACTGGTTGAACTCCAAAGCCTCGTACCGGCCCAAAATGTCCAGAAACTTGATCATGCGCACACCCTGAAGGGCTTCCGTCCGGCGCATCACATGCCCCTCCAAAGGGCACGAGAATTACCGGACAGATCGTGTGCTACGTAAACCGGACATATCGTGTGCTACCGACACGCTCAGCACGGCCGCTTGACACGTCGGGCAACTCAGCGTTATCATTCCAATATTCCGAAATCGTGCGAGCTGCGCTTGCAACGGCTCAGCCGTCCAGGGCCGCGACCATCCGCCGGGCGTGCTCGGCGAGCACATCCATGTCCTGCTTGTGGGTCTGGGCCGGCAGCAGCGCGACGCCGGTCTTCACCGGCATCACATGCATGTGCAGGTGGAGCACCACCTGGCCGCTGGCGGGCTCGCTGAACTGCTGGATGATGATGCCGTCGGCACCGAAGGCTTTTATCGCTGCGATCGCGATGCGCTTGGCTGTCCGCGCCACCGCGGCAAGATCGTCCTCTGCAATATCGAGGATGCCGCGCGCCGGCGCCTTCGGAATCACCAGCGTGTGTCCCGGCGACCGCGGCATGATGTCGAGGAAAGCGAAAGTCCGGTCGGTTTCATCGACCTTGAAACTCGGAATCTCGCCGCGCAGGATTTTCGCGAAGACATTCTGGTCGTCATAGGCGGTCATGGTCGCGGCTTCCGGATCGACACGTTCGGCCATCACCGTGCGCGCCGCCTGGATACGGTGCAAGTGATATCGACGCCGCGGCGGCCATCGGCTAACAACCCGCCATGAGCGAACCCGCAGAGCGTGGCAGCCAGACCGTCGAGCGTGCCAGGCGCGCCCTTGCGGCGCGCCTGAGGGCCGATGGCAATGGCTCCGCCGAGCTCGACGCACGGCTGCTGGTCGGCGCGGCACTCGGCCTCGACCTGACCGGCATGATCACCGCGACGGCGCGCACGCTCACGCCCGCCGAGACGGATCGCCTCGAAGCGTTCGCGCAGCGCCGCATGGCGGGCGAGCCGGTCGCGCGCATTCTCGGCATGAAGGAGTTTTGGGGACTGCCGCTACAGCTCTCCGCGGCAACGCTGGTGCCACGACCGGACACCGAGACCGTGGTCGAGCGCGCGCTCGAGCTGATCCGCGCCGGTGGCGCGACCGAGCGCGCCTTGCGGATCGCCGATCTCGGCACCGGCACCGGCGCGATCCTGCTCGCACTGCTTTCGGAGCTGCCGCACGCCGTCGGCTTCGGCACCGACATTTCGGAGCAGGCGCTGCAAACCGCGCGAGAGAACGCCGAGCAGCTCGGCCTTGCCGACCGCGTCACGTTCGTCCGCTGCGATTATGCGATGGGGCTGGCCGGCCCCTTCGACCTCATCGTGTCGAATCCGCCCTATATCCGCTCCGCCGACATTGCCGGCCTGACGGTCGAGGTGCGTGACCACGATCCTTCGGCTGCGCTCGACGGCGGCGCCGACGGGCTCGACGCCTACCGCGCGCTGATTGCGCAATCGGCGCCACTTCTGGCGCCGTATGGGGCGCTGGTCGTCGAGGTCGGCCAGGGCCAGGACGGCGACGTTGAAGCCTTGATGACGGCTTCCGGCTTATCCCCAACAGGACCGCCCAGGGCCGATCTCGGGGGCATCCCAAGGGCGGTTTCCGGCCGCCCTTTGCCCCGATAAAGTCCTATTGGAACGCAAAAAAACCTCTTGGAATATCCCCCGGGAACGACTACGTTCCGCTCACAACATCGGTGCTGGCCCCGTAGCCTACGGGTGATGACCAGGGTTCTCCAAGAGAGCCCGCCGATCAAAAGGTTCCACGACCGCAGGTCATATTGAGCGCAAGAGCTGAAGCTGTGCTGCTCGCGACCGCCAAGCGAACGAAAGCCTGTTATTGCGCTTGAAGACTTACGTGAGAGAACTGAGCCTGTTTCGACGGGCGGAATGATTTGGTCGCTGGCGGAGCCGCCGGCGGTTGGGGAACGCGTCCTTGTTGCACGCGATTTTGCTGAACGAGATGGTCGGCGACATCGAAGCCAATTCGAACGGTAGCCAATTCGAACGGTACTTGCGATTCCGTGCGCGCGGTTGCGTGCCCGAATCGAACCAGGCAGTGAACGGCAAATAACTTCAGGGCTGGAATAAAAGGCGACAGATGAGAAACGGTCAGAACAACAAGCGGATGCGTAACCGGAATAACAATAACAACAACAATAACAACAATAACCGGCGCGGCCAGAATCCCCTGACTCGGGTGTACGAATCGAACGGTCCCGACATCAAGATCCGCGGCACGGCCTCCCATGTGGCCGAAAAATACGTTCAGCTGGCGCGCGATGCGCGCTCGTCCGGCGATCCCGTCGCGGCCGAGAATTACTATCAGCACGCCGAGCATTATTTCCGGGTCATCGCGGCCGCCCAGGAGCAATTCCGGCAGAACCAGCAGCAGCCGCGTCCTGATGCAGAAGTCGCGGTCTCCGACGACAGTGATGACGACGGCGACGGCTATTCGAGCTTCGGCCAGGAGCCGGGCTTCGTGCCGCAGCCGTTCGCACGCGAGAACGGCCAGCCGCCGTATCAGCGCGAGCAGCAGCAGCCGCGCGAGCATCGCGAGCGGGAGCACCGTGAGCGCGAGCATCGTCCGCAGCCGCAATATCAGCCGCAGCCGCAACCGGCGAATCAGCCGCAGCCGGTGCTGGCCGATGCCGGCGGCGTCGATCGCCTGCCCTCCTTCATCACCGGCGGCGCGCAGCCGCAGGTCAACGGCGCCTTTGAAGGCAATGGCGGTGCAGAACGCAGCGAGCGTGGCGAGCGCTTCCCGCGCCGGCGCCGCCGCCCGCACGGCCCGCGTGCCGACATGGCCGCGCCCGCGCCGAGCGAGGACTTCAATCCGGGCAACGAGTAAGCAGCACGCGCAATCACCCTCCCCTGGAGGGGGAGGGTCGACGCGAATGCAATGAGCGGCGGGGTGGGGTGAAGGTCTCTCGCATCGGGCAGTGCCCGTGTTGAGAGACCTTCACCCCACCCCGTTGCGCATTCCGCTTCGCTGCATGCGTAACGACCCTCCCCCTCCAGGGTAGGGCTATCGCATATGGGGATCACGCAGCGAACTCGGCGCAGTTGGTGTGGTCCTGGCCCTCGCCACAAACTCGTCATGCCCGGGCTTGTCCCGGGCATCCACGTCTTCGTTTCTAGGGCGGGGAAGACGTGGATGGCCGGGACGAGCCCGGCCATGACGATGTGGGAACGTCAGTGCCAGATTTCGCGCAAGGCATATGCGATTGCCCTCCCCCTCCAGGGGAGGGTAACAAGATCGTCCACGACGCCCCTTTCCCTTTAGCTGCGTGCCCCGGTCGATGACGGCACCAGCACCGGCTGCAGCGACGGGATCAGCCGCGTGCGCTCGCGATGGGCGGGGATCGCGCGATAGACCTGCTTGCTCGCTTCCACGATATGCACGCCGGCGAACGGCATCGACAGCGCGGCGCCGACGCGCTCCCACGCCATCGCCGAGCGCAGAAACCAATTGCCTTGCACCGGCGGCATGAACAGCGCCTCGCCCCATGCCGTCGGCGTGAACCAGGTCTGCCGCAACAGCTGGGTGATCTGCGCGCGCGAATACGGCCGGCCATGGCCGAACGGCGTGTTGTCGGTGCGGGTCCACACCCCGCGCCGGTTCGGGATGATGGCGATCAGCCGCCCCGACGGCGCCAGCACCCGCCACACCTCGCGCAGCAGCCGCTCGGGATCGTCGGACATCTCCAGCGCATGCACCAGCAGCACGCGGTCGACCGTGGCATCCTGCAGCGGCATCGAGAACTCGTCGATCAGGGTCGCCAGCGCCGGCCGCCCGGTCGGCCATTTCAGGACGCCCTGGGCCGCCGGCATGAAGGCGATGCAGCGCTCGCAGGTCTCGCGGAACAGGCCGAGATAGGGCGTCGGGTAGCCGAGCCCGAGCACCCGCTGGCCATCCGCATGGGGCCAGCGCTCGCGGATGCCGCGGTTGATCAGCTGCCGCGCCACGATGCCGAGGCGCTGCGAATAGAAATCCCGGAGGTCGATGACGTCCATGGCCCCAATCTACCATGCCGCCTCAAGCCGCGGCGCGCGGAAATTTGCGTTGCCGCGGGAGCGTTAACGCCATATTTCATCCCCATATTTGGCGTGTTCCTCGCCGCTGCAATTCGTGGAGATATCATGGCCGCCGAAATTCGTACCTTCACCTGCCTGACCGACAATTTCGGTTACCTGATCCACGATCCCGCAACCAAGGCGACGGCGTCGATCGATGCGCCGGAGGCAGCCCCCATCATCAAGGCGCTGGAGCGCGAGGGCTGGACGCTGACCGACATCCTGATCACCCATCACCATGGCGACCATGTCGGCGGCGTCGCCGAGCTGAAGCAGAAATACGGCTGCCGCGTCGTCGCGCCGCACGACAAATCGGCGAAGATCGCCAATGTCGATCTGCGCGCCGCCAATGCTGACGTGATCAAGATCGGCAGCCTGCTGGCGCGCGTCGTCGAGACGCCCGGCCACACGCTCGACCATATCTCCTACGTGTTCGACGGCGAGAAGGCGGTGTTCGCCGCCGACACGCTGTTCTCGATCGGCTGCGGCAGGGTGTTCGAGGGCAACTATCCGATGATGTGGGATTCGCTGTTGAAGCTGCGCGCGCTGCCGGACGATTTCCGGCTCTATTGCGGCCATGAATACACGGCCTCCAACGTCAAGTTCGCGCTCACGGTCGAGCCCGACAATGCGGCGCTGCAGGCCCGCGCCGCGGAGGTCGCAAAGCTGCGCGCCGAGAACAGGCCGACCGTGCCGACGCTGCTCGGCGAGGAGAAGCAGGCCAACGTGTTCCTGCGCGCCGACGAGCCCGCGGTCGCCGCCAAGCTGCACATGAAGGGCGCCGACCCGGCCCAGGTGTTCGGCGAATTGCGCGAGCGCAAGAACAAGTCGTGACGGCCAAGCACTCGGCGGCCGAGATCATCGCGCGGCTCGCGCTCGCGCCGCATCCCGAGGGCGGGCATTATCGCGAGACGTTTCGCGACCAGAACAGCGACTGCCGCGGACGCGCCGCGTCGACCGCGATCTATTTCCTGCTGGCGCGCGGCGAGCGCTCGCACTGGCACCGCATCGACGCCGTCGAGGTCTGGCATCATTATGCCGGCGCGCCGCTGACGCTGCGGATTTCGCAAGACGGCCGTATGCAGCACCGCATCACGCTAGGCCCCGATGTCGCGGGCGGCGAACAGCCGCAGATCATCGTGCCGCCGGGCGCGTGGCAAGCCGCGGAAAGCACCGGCGACTGGACGCTGGTCGGCTGCACGGTCGCGCCGGGATTCGAGTTTGAAAAGTTCGAGCTGGCGCCGAGAGGCTGGGAGCCGACTTCGTAACCACCTTCGTAGGATGGGTGGAGCGAAGCGATACCCATTAACTTTCTATCCGCATGCGCGATGGGTTTCGCTGCGCTCTACCCATCCTACGTTCTTTTCCTCAACACCATGTCCTTCGCGGCGATCAGGCCGCCGCCGGCGATCAGGATCGCTGATATGGCGATGTTGGCGCTCGGCTTGGCAAAGCCGGCGAGGATCAGGAACGCGGTCGACAGCAGCGGCGTGGCGTAGGAGGCGGCACCGAGCACGCGGATGTCGCCGCGCTTCATGCCGATGTCCCAGGCAAAGAACGCGGCGCCCACCGGACCGATGCCGAGCGCGATCACGGCGAGCCATTGCAGCGAGGTCGCGGGCCACACCGTGGTCTCGAGCATCCCGTGCATGAGGGCTGCGAGCGCCGCGGTGGCCAGGCAGAAGCCAGCCACCGCATCCGTCGGCACCGCCTTGAGCCGGCGCGACATCACCGAATAGGATGCCCAGACGAAAGCCGCGACGAAGGCTGCCGCAAATCCCGGGATCTGCGCGGTCGTGAAGCTTCCGGTATTGCCGGCGAACAGCAGCACCGTGCCGAGCAGGCCAAGCACTGCGCCGATGACGTGATGGGCGGCGAGCTTCTCCCCCGGCAACAGGGACGAGAACAGCACGATCAACAGCGGCCAGAGGTAGTTGAGCAATCCTGCTTCCGCCGGCGGCGCGAAGCGCAGCGCCAGGAAGTACAGTGCGTGATAGCCGAACAATCCGCCGACGCCGACCGCCCAGGCCACCAGCGGCTGCTTCAACGCGCCGAACGCCGAGGGGCGAAACAGGAAGCTTGTGAAAGCGACCGCCGCGCCGATCGCGAACGTCATGGCGGCGAGCTGGAACGCCGGAATCGTGCCGGTCGCAACCGTCATGACCGACAGCAGCGACCACATCAAGATGGCGGTCAGTCCGACGAGGGTGGCAGTTCGGGGGGTCATCGTCTTGTCATTGCGAGCCAAGGGGTCGGCGCCAGGACATCGCTCTGTCACCGTCATCCTGAGGTGCTCGCGCAGCGAGCCTCGAAGGATGCACGGCCCCGCGCCTCCGCAAGAAGGGACCATTCATGCGGAGAGATCGGGGCCGCCGATCCTTCGAGACGCGCTACGCGCTCCTCAGGATGACGGATTACATTTCGGAGTGGCCGCCGACAACAACCTTGTCGATGCAATGACGGTCAAGACGACTACGCGTGATACTGGCCGCCATTGATGGTCAGCGTCGAGCCGGTGATGAAGCCGGCATCGTCGGCGGCGAGGAACACCACCGCGCGCGCGATCTCCTCGGGCTCGCCGAGGCGGTTGACCGGGATCTGCGGGATCACGTTCTTCTCCAGCACGTCCTTCGGCACCGCCTGCACCATCTCGGTGTTGATATAGCCCGGGCAGATCACGTTCACGGTGATGCCGCCCTTGGCGTTCTCGAGCGCGAGCGCCTTGGTGAAGCCGATGTCGCCGGCCTTCGCGGCGGAATAGTTGACCTGACCGAACTGGCCCTTCTGGCCGTTGATCGAGGAGATCGAGATGATGCGGCCGAACTTGCGGGCGCGCATGCCCTCGATCACCGGGCGGGTCATGTTGAACAGCGAACCGAGATTGGTGTTGATGACGGCGGTCCACTGCTCGTGCGTCATCTTGTGGAAGGCGGTGTCCTTGGTGATGCCCGCATTGTTGACGAGCACCTCGACAGGACCGAGATCCGTCTCGACCTGCTTGATGCCGGCCGTGCAGGCCTCGAACGAGGCGACGTCCCATTTGTAAACGGGGATGCCGGTCTCCGCCTTGAACTTCTCCGCCGCGGCGTCATTGCCGGCGTAGCTCGCCGCCACCTTGTAGCCCGCCGCTTTCAGCGCCTTGCTGATCGCAGCTCCGATGCCCCGCGTTCCGCCCGTCACCAATGCAACACGTGCCATGTCCGTCTCCTCCTTGGCCGTCTTTTATAGCCGGAATTGCCCCCGGCCTTCGCACTCACTCACTTGGTTTGTTTGAGCATGATCTTTCCGGAAAACCGCTTCACACTCTTCCGGATCATGCTCGCGCAAAAACGAAAATGCCCGGCGCGAAGCCGGGCATCTTGTTTATCAGCTCGCGCCGCGGTTGACAGATGATCTTTTCATCACCTAACCCGCCCCGCTGCCTTTTGTTCAGTCGCGTGCAATGCACATCGCGATGCCCATGCCGCCGCCGATGCACAGCGTGGCGAGGCCCTTCTTGGCGTCGCGCTTCTGCATCTCGTGCAGCAGCGTCACCAGCACGCGGGCGCCCGACGCACCAACCGGATGGCCGATCGCGATCGCGCCGCCGTTGACGTTGACCTTGGCGGTATCCCAGCCGAGGTCCTTGTTGACCGCGCAGGCCTGCGCCGCGAATGCCTCGTTGGCCTCGATCAGATCGAGGTCGCCGATGCTCCAGCCGGCCTTCTTCAACGCGGTGCGGGACGCCGGGATCGGGCCGGTGCCCATGATCTTGGGATCAACGCCGGCCTGGCCCCATGAGACGATGCGGGCGAGCGGTGTCTTGCCGAGGCGGGCCGCTTCCTTGGCGGTCATCAGCACCACGGCGGCAGCGCCGTCATTGATGCCCGACGCGCTGCCGGCGGTGACAGTGCCGTCCTTCTCGAAGGCCGGCTTCAGCTTGGCCATCGCCTCGATCGTCGCGCCATGACGCGGATATTCGTCGTCGGCCACGACGATGTCGCCCTTGCGGGTCTTGATCGTGACGGGCGCGATCTCGTCCTTGAACTTGCCGGCCTTCTGCGCGGCCTCGGCCTTGTTCTGCGAATGCACCGCGAACTCGTCCTGCTGCGCGCGGGTGATCTGGTACTGCCGCGCGACGTTCTCGGCGGTGTTGCCCATGTGGTAGCCGTTGAAGGCATCCCACAGGCCGTCCTTGATCATGGTGTCGACCAGCTCGAAGCCGCCCATCTTGACGCCGCCGCGCAGATACTGCGCGTGCGGGGCCATGCTCATGGATTCCTGGCCGCCGGCGACGACGACCGAGGAGTCGCCGTTGAGCAGCGCCTGATAGCCGAGCGCCACCGTGCGCAGGCCCGAGCCGCAGAGCTGGTTGACGCCCCAGGCCGGGCTCTCCACCGGAATGCCGGCCGCGATCGAGGCCTGGCGCGCCGGGTTCTGGCCCTGCGCCGCAGTGAGGATCTGGCCCATGATGACTTCGGAGACCTGGCCGGGCTCGACGCCCGCGCGCTCAAGCGCCGCCTTGATCGCGATCGCGCCGAGGTCATGGGCGGGCGTGGTGGCGAACGCGCCGTTGAAGCTGCCGACCGGGGTGCGGGCGGCGCTGACGATGACGACATCGTCTGACATGGACATCTCCTGTGGTTGGGCTTGGATTTTTTCGACGGCGGGCAGCCGGACTGGCGGGCCTGTCTCTTGGTTGCATCCTGTTAAGCTAGTTATCGCGTGTCAATTGCGCAGTGGCCGAATTTGCGTGGCAGCGCACTCAAAATGACGCCCTTGGCCGTTTCCTGAGCAATAGCGATGCTTTGGAATTAACCGCATAGCACAAAACTCTAGCCGAACCGCTTTGAAAATGCTTACCTTTGCTGCGATGCGTTGCATTTAGCCCCGCGGCGATGCCGCCGGGTTCCAGGTTCTTCGGTGTTGAAGTGAGAGCCCATGGCAAAATCTGAACAACCGACCACGATCAAGAAATACGCGAACCGGCGGCTCTATAATACCGGTACGAGCACCTATGTGACGCTCGAAGATCTCGCGGCGATGGTGAAGGAGGGCGAGGATTTCCTCGTCTATGACGCCAAGACCGGCGACGACATCACCCGCTCCGTGCTCGCGCAAATCATCTTCGAGCAGGAGAACAAGGCCGGGCAGAACCTGCTGCCGACCACCTTCCTGCGCCAGCTGATCCGCTTCTATGGCGACAGCATGCAGATGGTGGTGCCGAAATATCTCGAGCAGTCGATCGAGACCTTGACCAGGGAACAGGAGAAGTTCCGCAAGCAGATCGCGGGCGCCCTGAGCGGCACGCCGTTTGCGCCGCTGGAAGAACAGGTCCGCCGCAACATGGAGCTGTTCCAGCAGACCTTCTCGATGTTCAAGCCGTTCGTGCCGCCGCGCGGCGGCGCCGAGCCGGAGAAGGTGCCGGAGCCCGCGGCCGACGAAGGCAGCAACATCGACGACCTGCGCCGCCAGATGAAGGACATGCAGGACCGGCTGGAACGGATGTCGCAGCCGGCCAAGAAGGACGAATAGGTTTTCGTCGTCAATTGGATTTCGTCATTCCGGGATGCGTCTCTTGGCGCAGGCCCGGAATCCATACACCCGATCGTAGATATGGATTCCGGGCTCTCGCTTGCGCGAGCCCCGGAATGACGGCTAACCCGCGGCCGGCACCGTCTTCTCCGCCTGGCCGCTCCACGGCCGGTCCGGCGACGCCAGCCCGATCAGGCGGCCCTGGATGAAGTCGCAGCCCCATTCGCGCAACATCGCGGCGGCTTCTTCGTCCTGCACCCATTCGGCCACCGTCTTGATCTCGAGCCGGCGCGCGAGGTCGATCAGGGTCTGCACGAAAGCGCGGTCGTCGGAGGAGCGCACGATGTTCTGCACGAAGGCGCCGTCGATCTTGACGAGATCGACGCCGAGCTTGCGCAGGTTGCGGAACGAGGTGTAGCCGGCGCCGAAATCGTCGATCGCGATCCGGCTGCCGAAGCTCTTGAGGCGGGTGATGAAGCCTCTGATATCGTCGATGTCCTGGATCGCGACCGTCTCGGTGATCTCCACGATCAGCCGTTCGCCGACGCCGGGATGCGCGCGCATCAGCGATTCGATCGTGGTCCACCAGTCCGGATCCATCGTGGTGTCGGGCGAGATGTTGAGGCTGAGCTGCACGCCGGGCGCGGCGGCGAGCTCGGCGATCGCAAGCTCCAGCACGCGGTGATCGACCAGCCGGATCAGGCCGAGCCGCTCGGCGACCGGCACGATGTCGGGCGCGAGCAGCGCGCGGCCGTCCTCCTGCTCCATCCGCACCAGGCATTCGTAGAATGCAGGCGCTCGCGAGAACGCATCGACCACCGGCTCGAAGCCGATCACGATGCGCCGCTCGTTCAGCGCGGTGACGATCTCGTCGGTGACGCGGATGTTGACGCGGCGCTGGGCGTCGCGCTCGACATTCGGCTTCCACAGCGCAAACGATCCGGCGCGCCGGCTCTTGGCGGCGTCCAGCGTCTCCTGCGCACGGTTGACCGCCTCCTCCGCGGAACGCGCGTGGCGCGGGATGGTGACGGCGCCGATCGAGGCCGTCACCGAGACCGGGCCGGATCTGGTCGGCACCACCTCGTCGCGCACCGCGGCCAGGAAGCGCTCGGCCGCGACATTGGTGTCGTCGACGGTGCAGTTGCGCAGGATCAGGCCGAACTTGTTGCCGGAGAAGCGGCCGAGCATGTCGCCATTGCGCAGCCGGGCGCGAATTCGCTTGGCGATCTCGGCGATCACGGCGTCCGCGACGTCGAAGCCGAAGGCATCGTTGACCCGCGCCAGATGATCAATGCCGATCAGCATGAAGGCACAGGAGGTGCGGAAGCGCGCGCACTCCTCGATGGTCTCGGCCAGCGAGGCGATCAGATGGGTGCGGTTGAGCTCGTTGGTCAGCGGATCGTGCCGCGACAGCTTCACCAGCTGCTCGTCGCGCGCGTGGCGCTCGTTGTTGACGCGGACGATGCCTTGCGCGCGCGCCGGCCGGCCGTCAGGCCCGGCAAACCAGCAGCCGGTCTCCTCGATCCAGATCACCGGTGCCGAGGTGACCGCGCGCACGCCGTATTCGATCCGGTAGGCGACGGGGTCGCCGCTCCGCACCGGCGCGCCGTGATGCGTCGACGCGGCCTGGTGGAGCGCCTCGGAGCGCACCGCGGGATGCGGCTCGATCAGCCTGGCAAGCTCCGCGCCGCTGGCGAGCGCCGCCGCGGGGATGTCGGGAAACACCGCCGCCGCATTGTCGCTCCAGGCGATCGCGTCGCTCGCCAGGTCCCAGGCGAAAGTGGCCTGGCCGAGCGCGGCGAGGATGCTGGCAGCTGGCGGGACAGGGGGCATCGAACTTGCCTCGATTTGGAACGTCTCCCGGATGATCCTGAGCCTGATTCCTGTGACCGAGGATACCGGTTCCGTCGAATCCGACGCTAGGTGAAGTTTATAAATAATCTGGAAACCACATTTGCGAGTGCCCGGGAACGGATCGCACCTCGCCGGCATGACGCTTGCCATATGGGGGTTGCAGAGGGACGCGATGTCCCAAAATGCGACGGTTCAACCGGGTTTGCGTACGATGCTCGATATCGATCAGACGGATGTTTGGGACGAGGTCACCGAGGAGCCGCGCGCGACTGGCGCGGACCTGGTGCCGTTGGCCGCGACCACCCAATGGGCGCCGAAGATCCCGCTGCCGCACGCCGACCCGTCATTCCTCACCCAGCTGATCGCCACCGCCGCGCATGAACCGCAGACCCGCGGCCTGCGGCGGGGATCGCCGGCCGACGCGCAGAGCGCCTACGGCCCGCACGCAAGCGAGCGCCGCAGCGTGACGCGGCGGACGCGGCAAGTGATCTAAGCGAGAATATCCGTCAGCGCGGTGGCGTGTCGGACGACGGCTGGCTGCCCGGCTGCAGATCGGGTGAAGCCACCGCCGGTGGCACAGGCTTCGGCGCGGGCTCGACCGCCGGCATCTCTATCGTCGGATAGATCGGCGCGGCCGGCGCAGGCGCTGCGGGAGCCGGTGCCGCGACCGGCGTGGGCGCAGGTGCAGCGGGAACGTGAGCCGCCGGGGCAGGCGCGGGCTGCGCAACCTCCGGCGCGGGCTCGAACTGGTTGCCACGCACGGCCAACGCCCGACGGCGCGTCCGCAGTGCGATGCCGGAGATGAAATCGACCAGCGCCAGCAGCACGAGCAGGCAATAGGTGGAATTGCCGAACTTCGACCACATCACGAATTCGGGCGCGGCCGCGCCGAACACGATCAGCGACAGCAGGTGATCCATCAGATATTTCGCACCGGGCCGTCCGCTCTTGATGACCTCGAGCAACAGCAGCAGTACGCCGATCGCGAGCAGCACGTCGTTCAACGTCACCGCCCACGGCGTGCCCGACATCAACGTCACCGTGACCAGCGGATCCGTGAAGGACAGGCTGGGCATCAGGAAGACGATGATGTTGTAGACCGCGAGCGGGATCAGCAGCAGCGGAAAACCGACCATCGGGCTTGCGCCTTTTCAGGGAGAGACCATGCAACACGGCGATGCATCGGCCTCGCCGCTGATACGCCCGTCATGACCGCACCTGTGGGGCCGAATTCAGGCGCGCAGCCCTTGAGCGCGACGAGATCGAGCAATCGTCATCGCGCGTGAGGGTCGAACGTCCGATCAGGACTCTTTCTTGGCCTTGAGGACCTGGCGGCCCTTGTACATGCCGGTCTTGAGATCGAGGTGGTGCGGACGGCGCAGCTCGCCGGAGTCCTTGTCCTCGACATAGGTCGGGGTCTTGATGGCGTCGGCCGAACGGCGCATGCCACGGCGCGACGGCGAGGTTTTTCTTCTGGGAACGGCCATGACGGTGTCCTCTAGGGTGTTGCGGAGGCATCGTCCGAAATGGGGACGGCTCAGCGCTTTGAGCGCGCAAGCTGCAATGCCGGTAAGGCCGCGCTTATAGAGGAAGGGATCGCGTAAAGCTAGGGCCGGATACAGCAAAAAGCGCCCGAAATCGGCTCAATAACGCTGATTTTCGCTCCAGCAGCGCTGAACGTTGTTGCCCCTCGCCATATAGGTCCCGGACAGCCGGCGCACCCCCGGCCCCGGGTTCCGAGCGCTCCGTTTGACCGGATTGGGCAGGATCGCCGCCAGCAGCGCCGCCTCGCGCGGCGACAGCGCGGCCGCCGACCGGCCAAAGGCATATTGAGCGCCGGTCTCGGCGCCGAACTGGCCGGACGGGCCCATTTCGGCGGTATTGAGGTAGATTTCCAGGATCCGCTGCTTCGGCAGCACGAAGTCGATCCACAGCGCCAGCGGCAGCTCCAAGCCCTTGCGGATGACGCTGCGGCCGTTCCACAGGAACAGGTTCTTGGCGACCTGCTGGGTGATGGTCGAGCCGCCGCGCGCCACCTCGCCGTCCTCGGCGTCGTTCATGACCTCGCGCAGCGCGCCCCAATCGACCCCGTGGTGCTTGCAGAAATGCGCATCCTCGGCGCCGATCACGGAGCGCGGCAGCGCCGGCGAAAACGCGCCGAAATCGATCCAGTGCCGCGTCATCGGGGCGCCGGTTAGGCTCCGCCATGCCATCAGCGCCGAGACCGGGTGGCCGGTGCGATAGAACGGCGTCACCAGATACGGCAGCAGCAGCAAGGCCAGCAAAATCAGCAACAAAATTCGGATGATGCGCAAAACGGAGGTTTCCCGGCTGGGATTAACGGCCCCGTGCGCCAGAGAGCGGCCGGCACCACCACACGTCTGTGGGATAATTCACGGTTTTTCCAGCACTTTTAAGGCGCGATCCGTCGCAGGGCGGAATTGACGAAGCCCGTCTCATCAACGATTGTCCGGCCGAAAATCGATCTGGAGCTATTCTTAATGACGACCGGTACTGCAGAGTTTGCCAAGCGGCTGGACCAGACCGCTGACGATACCGAGGCCCTGCTCGCAAAATTGCTGTCTGATGCGACCGAAAGCGACGAGATCGTGCGCCCGAAGCGGCTGATCGAGGCGATGCGCTACTCCAGTCTCGGCGGCGGCAAGCGGCTGCGGCCGTTCCTGGTGGTCGAGAGCGCCGCGGTGTTCGGCATCCCGCGCGAATCCGCGCTGCTGGCCGGCGCCGCGCTCGAATGCATCCACTGCTACTCGCTGATCCACGACGATCTGCCGGCGATGGACAATTCCGACCTGCGCCGCGGCCGCCCCACCCTGCACAAGGCCTATGACGACGCCACCGCGATCCTCGCCGGCGACGCGCTGCTGACGATCGCCTTCGACATCATCACCCGCGACGCGATCCACAAGGATGCCACTGTCCGCCTGCTCCTGACCCGTGCGCTGGCGCGCGCCTCCGGCATCGGCGGCATGGCCGGCGGCCAGATCCTCGACCTCGCCGGCGAAGGCCGCTTCGGCGACCGCGAGCCGGTCGACGTCGCCCGGCTGCAGCAGATGAAGACCGGCGCGCTGCTGCGCTTCGGCTGCATCGCGGGCGCGATCCTCGGCCAGGCCTCCGCGAAGGAATACCAGGCGCTCGACGATTACGGCAAAGCGCTCGGCGAGGCCTTCCAGATCGCCGACGACCTGCTTGACGTCGAGGGCGATGCGGCGGCGCTCGGCAAGCCGGCCGGCGCGGATGCCGCGCTCGGCAAGACCACCTTCGTCACCCAGCTCGGCATCGACGGCGCCAAGCAGCGCGTGCGCGACCTGTTGGCGCGCGCCGACGCCGCGCTGTCGGTGTTCGGCACCAGGGGCGACGCGTTGCGCGCGGCAGCCCGTTTCGTCGCCGAGCGCAAGAACTAGGCGCGGACACCGGCAGCAAAATGGACAAGGATTTCGCCGACCACCTTGTTCGTTTCCGCAAGCTGCCGATGCCGGTCCGCGTGGTCGTGGGCCGGCCACGCACGTTCTCCTCGATTGCGGTCGGCATCGTGGTGGCGCTTCTGGCGCCGGCGTCGCGCACCGTCTCGCACATGCTGGCGGGCTGGGATACTTTCGCTGCACTCTATCTCGTGCTCGCCTATGTGATGATGCTGCGCTGTGACACCGGCCACATCAAGCGCGACGCGATCGTCCAGGACGACGGCCGTTTCCTGATCCTGCTGCTCACGGCATTGGGCGCCTTTGCGAGCCTCGCCGCCATCGTCTCCGAGCTCGGCGTCGCCAAGAACGATCCAACGGCGCTCGCGATTGCCGTCATCACCATCGCGCTGTCATGGACGGTGGTGCATACCGCCTTCGCGCTGCACTACGCCCATGAGTTCTATCGCGGCAAGACGCCCGGCGGCCTGCAATTTCCGAGCGGCGACGAGCATGTCGAGGCCGACTACTGGGACTTCGTGTATTTCTCCTTCGTGATCGGGATGACCGCGCAGGTCTCCGATGTCGGCATCACCGACAAGGTAATCCGTCGCACCGCGACCGTGCACGGCATCATCTCGTTCGTGTTCAATACGGCGCTGCTGGCGCTGATGGTGAACATCGCGGCGAGCGCGATCTAATTGCAGTCGCATTAGTTGCACACCTGCACGTTCCCGGAGCCGGCAAAGGTCGGGATGCCGCCGCCGCCGCGGTATTCGATATGACAGCCGTGCGAGATCGGGCGGCAGCCGCCATTGTCGCAGACCACCTGGCCGCCACCACCTTCCGCTCGCGCACGGGCCTGCGGACGCCTGGTCTCCGCCGACGGGCCCTGTGGTTCACGTGTCGGATGGAAAGCACGGTCGCGCTCCCGCCGCGACGGGCGCTCGTCACGCCGGTACGGGCGTTCATCGTCGCTGTCGCGCGTGGCGACCGGCCTGCGCTCGCGCCGCTTCTCGCATTCATTGTCGTCGTTGAGATACGAGCCAGCGGCGCAGACGATCCTGCTGCAGCGCTCGCCATCGGCCCGATAGCCATGCTCGCAGACCAGCGGGCAGACTCTGGCCGGCTTCAGCTTGATGGCATCGAGCGTGTCGAGGCTTGCGGTCTTGACATCGAGTCTGGTGCCGGCATAGCGGTTGAACAGCGTCAGCGAGCGTTGCGAAGCCGCGTTCCAGTCACCATCGGCAGCACCGGCGAGGCAGCCGACCCGGCGCAATTCGGTCTGCACCGATTTGGCGACATCGGCCTGCGGCGAGCCGGCATCCAGCGCGGCCACAGTCGTGGGCTTGTCGACGGGCGCCGGCGCGGCCGGCGACGCGGCTGCGGCTTGATCGGCGGCAACAGCTTCGGCGGCAAGCCGCTTCTGCTCGGCGGCCGCGGCCTGTTGCTGGGCGATCTCCTTGGCCCTCTCGGCGGCGAGACGCGCCTGCTCGGCATCCTTCGCGTCGGCGTCGGCCTTGGCCTGCTGCGTCCGCTGCGCACCTTCAGACGCGAGCCGCGCGCGCTCCTGCTCTGCAAGGCGCGCCTTCTCGGTGGCGGCGACGCGGGCATCCTCGGCCGCGAATTTCTCCAGCTGCAGCCGGGCGAGGTTGGCGTAGAAGCCGTCCGGATATTGCGCGAGGAAGGCGTTCATCGCGCTCTTGTTGCCGACCTGCAGCGCCAGCTCGTAGTCGCGACGAGCCTCGGATCGCGACGCCGGCGCTGCCGCAGCGGGCGGGGCGGTCACCGGAGCGGGCTTGGCGGCTGCCGGCACCAGCGGCACGTCCTCGCCGCCGAGCGAGCCATAGACGAACGGCTCCTGCCGGTTGCTGGTGGTCTTCAGCACGTCGTCGCGGACGTAGCCGAAGGCGCGGCGCACATCGAGCCCCGGCGTCGGCAGGAATTTCGCCAGCGCCGTCGTGAACGGGCTGTTCTTGCCGTCGCCGTCCGCCGCGGTGGAACCGGCCTTCGCCGAATAGGCGATCAGCACGTTCGGACTGGTCGGCTCGACCTTGGCGAGGCCCTGCCCGATCGCGCGCGTTGCCAGCGTCCGCTTCATGGTCTTGGCAAACGGGTTGTCGCGGCAGGCATCGAGGATCACCAGCCGCAATGTCTTGACCGGCTCGATCGCGACCAGGATGCGGTCGAGCGACAGCGCCTCGTCGTAGACGTCGGTGTCGCGCTCCAGCCTGGCATCGACCGGAATCAGATAATTGGCGCCGTCGACCTCGATGCCGTGGCCGGCATAATAGACCACCGCGATATCGGCATCGCGGGCGCGGTCGGCGAATTCGCGCAGCGCGCGGCGGGTCTCGACGGCGGGCAGATCATGGCGGAAATCGACGAAATCGAAGCCGGCCTTCTTCAGCGTCGCGGCCATCACCGAGGCATCGTTGACCGGGTTCGCCAGCGGTGCCGTGTTCCGGTAGGCGGAGTTGCCGAGCACCAGCGCCACGCGCTTTTCGGCGAAGGCCGGCTGGCAGACCAGCAGCAGGAAGGCCGTGGCCGCGAGCACCAATCGATTCAATCTGAACAGCCGAGGCGCATTCATGGCGACCCTTCCACTTCTACGACAAGGTCCGACTACCAGAAGCTGCGGCCGGCCTGTGTGAGGTGCCTCACGCTCGCGATCGGAACCGACGGAAGCGTCTTCATTATTTGTCTGCGACAATCCCGCGAGGTTCGGTTCCATACCGCCGGCTATGCCCCGACTCCGCAGACCGATCGGCGCAAGAATCTATTCCCCGCCACTCGTCACGTGCTCCTGATATTGCGGCAGGTTGTCGGTGATCGCGTACCACGGCGCCTTGGAGCCGACGAAGATATGCGCGCTCGGCCGGATCGTCGGTGCATCGCAGAGCGTCCCCATCGCGACATGGACGAAGCCGCCGTCGCGGACCAAGGAATACAGCAGCGAGCCGCAGAGCCGGCAATGCGCGTTGTGGCCGGTGGGGTCGCCGTAGATCATCATGCAGTGGGCGCCGCTGACCACGGACAGCTTCTCGCGCTCGATCCCGGCGAACGGCTTGAACGCCGAGCCCGTGGTGCGGCGGCAGTCCGAGCAGTGGCAGTTGAGCGCGTAGCCGAACGCGTCCGCGACCTCGTAGCGCACCGCGCGGCAGTAGCATTCGCCGATCAGCATGCGCGCCTTCGAATGTGCAGATGCGGTCACGGCTTCCTCCTCACGCGGAATTTTGCGCAACCGCCCGTGGCGCGATCGGGCGGTTCGTGGCTTAATTCGAGCAGAGCAATTTCCTGCCGGGAGGACAACCCATGAGCCAGAACCGATCCAGTGTCGAAAGCGTCGTGCAGACCTATTTCGACGGTCTCTACGAGGGCGACGCCGACAAGCTCGCGGCCGCGTTCCATCCCAGCGCCGACCTGCGCTGGGTCGAGAAAGGCGAGCTCAAAGTGCTGACGGTGCCGGACTGGCTCGCCTGGGTGCGCAAGCGGCCGTCGGGGAAGGCCGAAGGCAAGGCGCGCGAGGATTTCATCGTCACCATCGACCGTTCCGACGACAACACCGCCTTCATCAAGGTGCGCTGCCAGCTGCCGCCGCGCTTCTTCACCGACTATCTGGTGGCGATGAAGCTCGCCGACGGCTGGCAGATCGTCTCGAAGTCGTACCGCTACGACGTCAGGGACTAATAGGTTGATGCCGCGGGTTCGGTTCACCTCTCCCCAGCGGGGAGAGGTCGATCTGCGCAGCAAATCGGGTGAGGGGCCGCAGCTCTCACGAGAGACCATATCCCCTCACCCGGCGCTGCGCGCCGACCTCTCCCAAGGGAGAGGTGAACTTCCGATGCCGCTCCAATTCAACTTGATCTCACCGTGCTCCAATGACCGCCGGAGCGGTTCGGCGATGGCCAGACTGCATTGACTGAGGCCGGTTTCCGGGCGAAGTGAGCCGGTCATGGAAGCCACGTTTCAGATCTTTCTCATCCTGCTCGGCGTGCTGGCGGGAACCGCCCTGGTGGCGCGCCGGACCGATATCGCGCCGGCGATCCTGCTGCTGCTGGTCGGCGTCGTGCTCGCCTTCGTGCCGGGCATGCCGATGCTGGAACTGCCGCCGGAGCTGGTGCTGCTGGTGGTGCTGCCGCCGCTGATCTATTCGGCGAGCGTCGCGATGAGCTGGCGCGAGTTCAAGGCCAACCTGCGGCCGATCGTGCTGCTGTCGGTCGGCTGCGTGATCTTCACCGCCTTCATGGTCGCGGCCGCGACCCACTACCTGATCGGCCTGCCCTGGAGCGTCGGCTTCCTGCTCGGCGCCATCGTCGCACCGCCCGACGTCGTGGCGCCGCTCGCGATCGCGCGCAAGCTCGGCATGCCCCGCCGCATCCTGGTCGTGCTCGAGGGCGAGGGCCTCGCCAATGATGCGACCGCACTGATCCTCTACCGCTTCGCGCTGGCCGCGATCACCACCGGCCTGTTCTCGCTGCCGAAGGCGACCGGCACGTTCTTCGTCATCGTCGCCGGCGAGGTGGCGTTCGGCACCGCAGTCGGCTGGCTCAGCCTGCGCGCCCGCAACCGCGCCCGGGATCCGCAGGTCGAGATCACGCTGTCGCTGATCACGCCCTATCTCGCCTACTGGATCCCCGAGCATTTCGGCGGCTCCGGCGTGATCGCGACCGTGGCCTGCGGGCTTTACATGAGCTGGAATGGTCCGCTGCTGATCTCGGCCGCGACCCGTTTGCAAGGCATCTTCTTCTGGGACTTGATCATCTATCTGATCGAAGGCCTGCTGTTCCTGCTGACCGGCTTCCAGATGCGTTCGCTGTACGAGAAGTCGAAGGCGTTCCCGCTGCACGACATCCTCGCCGCCACCGCGCTGGTCGCAGTCATCGTCATCCTGGCGCGCTTCCTCTGGGTGTTCCCCGGCACCTATCTGCCGCGCTGGGTCAGCGCGCGGGTCCGCGAGCGCGATCCGCTGCCGTCGTGGCGGGCAGTGTTCGTGGTCGCGTTCACCGGCGTGCGCGGCGCGGTGTCGCTTGCGGCCGCATTGGCGCTGCCGCTGACGCTCCCGAGTGGCGACGCCTTCCCGTATCGCGACCTGATCCTGTTCGTTGCCTTCGGCGTGATCTTCGTGACCCTGGTCGGGCTTGGCCTCGGCCTGCCGCCGGTGGTGCGCTGGCTCGGGCTCGCCAAGGACGGACGCAGCGAATACGTCGCCGAGCATGAGCAGGAAATATCGGCGCGGCGCGAAGCGCTGGCGGCCGCGCTGAAGTCGCTCGACTCCATCACCGACGACCGCGAGCTGTCCGACGAGGTGATCAAGCTGTTGCGCTCGCGGCACGAGATCCGCTCCAACCAGCTGCCCGACTCGCTCGATCCCGACAAGCACGACGCCTCGGCCGCCGGGACCGACCTGACCCGCGAACTGATCGCCTCCGAGCGCAAGTTCATCCATGCCCTGCTGCGCGACGGCAAGATCACCGACGAGACGCGGCGGCGGATCGAGCGCGATCTCGATCTGGAGGAGGCGAGCCTGAGCAACCGGGAGTATCGGCGGATACCGCTTTAACCCCGATGTCGTCCCGGGCAAGCGAAGCGCGACCCGGGACCCATAACCACAGGGTCGAGTCACCAAGCACGCTGGGGCCACAGCGCATTCCCACAAATTCCAGCTGTGGTTATGGGTCCCGGCCTGCGCCGGGACGACGCCAGTGTTATTACTCCGCCAGCGATTTACTCCGCCGCCGCGTTCTGTCCGGGACCGCCGACAAACCCCGCGGGATCGCCGAAGCGTTCGATCATCACCGATGTGAGGTCCTTGCTCTTGCTGGTGACGCAGGCGCCGGAGCGCACGGTGTAGCGGTCCTGGCGCGCGACATGCGGCGGGGCCTCGCCCTTCTCCAGCGCGCGCGCCGCCTCCATCACCAGCTTGCGGAAATGCATGATGCCGAGATCGGTCGGGCCGAGATGCTCGCGGGTGCGGTCGGCGATCGGGCCCTGGCTGTCCTGCACCGCGGCGTCCTGCTCGGAGACGCCCTTGATGCCGGTGTAGCTCTTGGTCCGCTGCAGCTTGCGGTCGATCAGATAGTCGTTGGCCCTGTTGCGCAGCGGCACGTAGTTCTCGTCGACGACAGCCATCACGCCGTTGCCATTGGCATAGCCGTTGCGCTCGGCCTCGGTCAGCGGCCGGTCGGGATTCCACGCATAGGTGTAGATCCAGCAATTGGTGTCGGTGACCGGCACGAAGGTCTGGCCGAACATGTTCTCGCCGGGCATCGAGCTCGGCGCGTAGGAATGGAACGGCATCAGGAACTGGGCGATGCGCCAATAGATATTGTCGCTGCCGGTAAGCCGCCCGCCGGCGACCGTCAGTCCCGCGTCATGCGGATTGATCTTGATCACCGGCCGCGGGTCCTCGGCGATCCAGCGCATGTGGTCGGTCGCCACCCGGGTCAGCGGGTTGACGAAGTGCTTCTTGATGTCGAGTATCTCGTTCTCCTCCTTTTCGAAGGAGAGATGCGCGAAGGTGAAATGCGCGGTGTCGATCGAGCCTTCGACCGCCTGCACCCAGTTGCAGTCCTGCCATTTCTTGGTGACGAAGCGGTGCGAGGCCGGCAGCAGCGCCATCTCCAGCGCCGGCAATTCGGGCATCAATTCGACCGGACCCATATAGGCCCAGATCATCTCGCCCCATTCGCGCACCGGATAGGACTTGATGCGGATCAGGTCCTTCGCGTTCAGGTCGGGATAGGACGTCGGCATGTCGACGCAGCGGCCGTCGGTGTCGAACTTCCAGCCGTGATAGACGCACCGGATGCCGCATTCCTCGTTGCGGCCGAGCCAGAGATTGGCGCCGCGATGCGGACAGTATTGGTCGATGATCCCGACCACGCCGCGCGAATCGCGGAAGGCGAGCAGCTCTTCGCCCATGACAACGATCTTCTTCGGGTCGCTGTCGGGCTCCGGGAGCTCTTCGGAGAGCAGCACCGGGATCCAGAACCGGCGCAGCAGTTCGCCCATTCCTGTCCCGGCACCGGATTCTGTGAGGAATACGTTGTCTTCGGCGCGAAGCATGGACGACCTCCCGATTTATTTTTCGTAGGATGGGTGGAGCGGAGCGATACCCATCAACTTTTATCCGCGCGGTGAGATGATGGGTTTCGCTCCGCTCTACCCATCCTACGCAATTGTCTCACACCGGCCGCTCCCCCTTCACCGTCACGCGCGTGCCCGAGCGGGTGTGCGGCCAGTAGTCCCACATCGCGCGGTGCTGGGCGCAGCGGTTGTCCCAGAACGCGATCGCGTTCTCGGTCCAGCGGAAGCGGCACTGGAACAGCGGGTTCTCGGCATGCTGGTAGAGATAGGCCAGCACCGCGTCGCTCTCGTCGCGGGGAATACCCACGATGAAGCGGGTGAAGCCGCGGTTGACGTAGAGCGCCTTCTTGCCCGTCACCGGATGGGTGCGCACGATCGGATGCTCGGCGCGGGGATAGTCCCGCTTGTCGGCGACGCCGTAGTTCGCATACAGCCCGCGATAGGTCTGCTCGCCGTCATGCAGCGCGGTCAGCCCGTCGAGATACGCCTTCATCCGGTCCGACAGCGCCTCATAGGCGGCGTACATGTTGGCGAACAGCGTATCGCCGCCGCGCGGCGGGCACTGCTTGATGTAGAGGATCGAGCCCATCGGCGGCTCGAGGTCGCAGGACACGTCGGTGTGCCAGCCTTCGCCATTGGCGCGCGGGGAATCCTTGTCGGCGTAGATCTTCATCAGCGCCGGATCGCCCTCGTTGGGCGCCGCCGGATGCACATGCAGCTCGCCGAACTTGCGGCCGAAGGCGAGGTGCTGTTGCGGGCTGATGTGCTGGTCGCGGAAGAAGATGACGAGGTTTTCGGCGAGCGCGCGATGGATCTCGTCCATCTGGCGGTTGGAGCGCGCATCACCATCGACGAGCTTGCCGATGTCGACGCCGGAGATCTCCGCGCCGATGATCGGCGTCAGCTTCTCGACGCCGATGGTCTCAAAGGGCTCGGTGGAGTCGGCGGTGTGCCGGTAACGCGGGCCCTGCTTGCCGGACAGTGAGCTCATGGGCGTGCTCCCGATGGTTTTTGTTTTAACCATCGTAGCCCGGATGGAGCGAAGCGCAATCTGCGCTGCAAACATATCCGTCGTCCCGGACAAGCGCAGCGAAGCGGAGCGCAGATCCGGGACCCATAACCACAGGATTGTGTTTGGCGAAGGCTCGCAACCCACGTCTCGCACCACAACCGCTGCCTGGGGTTATGGGTCCCGGCCTGCGCCGGGACGACGGCGGAGTGTGTTGCGCGAGCGGCGGCTTACTCCGCTCCCGCGCTCTCCGGCAGCTTGGCGCCGTTGCCGTAGCGCTGGTCGATGTAGTCGATCACAAGCGCCTTGAAGTCGGCGGCGATGCCGGGGCCGCGCAGGGTGCGGAACTTCTTGCCGTCGACGAACACAGGCGCGGCCGGCGCTTCGCCGGTGCCGGGCAGGGAGATGCCGATATTGGCATGTTTGGATTCGCCGGGGCCGTTGACGATGCAGCCCATCACCGCGACGTTGAGCTCTTCGACGCCGGGATATCTGGTCTTCCAGGCCGGCATCTCGTCGCGGATGAAATCCTGGATCGAGCGCGCCAGCTCCTGGAACGTGGTCGAGGTGGTGCGGCCGCAGCCCGGGCAGGCCGCAACCAGCGGCACGAAAGTGCGGAAGCCCATGGTCTGCAGCAATTCCTGCGCGACCTGCACTTCGAGCGTGCGATCGCCGCCGGGCTCCGGCGTCAGCGAGATGCGGATGGTGTCGCCGATGCCCTGCTGCAAGAGGATGCCGAGCGCAGCCGACGAGGCCACGATACCCTTGGAGCCCATGCCGGCCTCGGTCAGGCCGAGATGGATCGCGTAATCCGAGCGGCGTGCCAGCTCCTGATAGACCGCGATCAGGTCCTGCACGGCGGAGACCTTGGCCGACAGGATCATCTTGTTCTTGGGCATACCGAGCTCTTGCGCCCGCGCCGCCGAGAGCAGCGCCGACTGCACCATCGCCTCACGCGTCACCGCACGCGCATCGCGCGGGTTCGGCGAGGCCGTGTTCTCGTCCATCAGCTTGGTGAGCAACTCCTGGTCGAGCGAGCCCCAATTGGCGCCGATGCGCACCGGCTTGTCGTTCTTGTTGGCGATCTCGATGATGTCGGCGAATTGCGTATCGCGCTTGTTCTTGAAGCCGACATTGCCCGGATTGATGCGGTACTTGTCGAGCGCCTCGGCACAGGCCGGATACTCGGCGAGCAACTTGTGGCCGATATAGTGGAAGTCGCCGATCAATGGCGTGGTGAGGCCGAGCTTGCGCAGCCCGTCGCGGATGTGCGGGACGGCAGCGGCGGCCTCCTCGCGGTCGACGGTGATGCGCACCATCTCGGAGCCGGCGCGGGACAGCGCCGCGACCTGGGCGATGGTGCCCTTGATGTCGGCGGTGTCGGTGTTGGTCATCGACTGCACGACAATCGGCGCGCCGCCACCGACGGCGACGTTGCCGACCATGACCTGCGTGGTGTGGTGCCGCGGCGCGGGGCCTGCGACGTCGTCTTGCGGCAAAATCTCGGGCTTGTTCATGGCGTCTCGAATATCAGGTTTTGGTGACATTCACCAAGGGGGCGATGGGCAGCGGGGCGGCGCGGCCGAACGGGCGTGTTCCGGTGTGAATTCAACAGCTTATGGCGCCGATCGGGGCGATACGCAAGCCATGCAGCGGCGTCCTGCATGGGAGCTATATTGGACCGGATTTCGCCGATTCAAAGGGCAAAGTCGCGGCTTTTCTTGTGATCTGGCGCATCTTAGCGTCCTATTAAGACGATGCCGGGAGGACGTGAGATGGCCGCACATAGCGAACTGATCACCACGGCGGAACTCGCCGACATCCTCGGCGAGCCCGGGTTGCGGCTGTTCGACTGCACGACCTATCTGGAGCCGGCGCCGGCCGGCAGCAGCGCGCCCTATGTCGTGGTCTCCGGCCGCCAAACGTTCGAGGCCGGGCATATCCCGGGCGCGAATTTCCTCGATCTGCAGGCCGAGTTCTCCGATTCTCGTACCGAGCTGCGCTTCATAATGCCCGATGTCGCGCAGCTCGAGGCCGCGTTCGGCCGTCACGGCATTTCGGCGAACAGCCGTGTCGTGCTGTATTCGATCGGCAGCGCGATGTGGGCGACCCGATTCTGGTGGATGCTGCGCTCGCTCGGCTTCGACGGCGCCGCGGTGCTCGACGGCGGCATCGACAAATGGACCGCCGAGGGACGCGACATCGAAACCGGCCTCGCCGGCGGCTATCCGCCCGCGACATTTTCCGCGCGGCCGCGCGCCGGCCTGTTCGTCGGCAAGCACGACGTGCTGGCCGCGACCGGCGCTGATAACACCGTGATCGTCAACGCGCTCGGCCCGCAATTCTACAAAGGCCTGGAGCCGAGCCGCTACGGCCGGCCCGGCCGCATTCCCGGCAGCGTCAGCGTGCCGGCGGCGAGCCTGATCGATGCCAGGAGCAAGACCTTCGCGCCGCTCAGTGAGGCCGCCGCGACCTTCGCGGCGCAGGGGATCACAAAGGACAAGCGCGTGGTGGCCTATTGCGGCGGCGGCATCTCGGCGACGATCGACCTGTTCCAGCTGCATCGGCTCGGCTACGACGATCTCACGCTCTATGACGGCTCGATGGGCGAATGGGCGAAGGATGCAAGCCTGCCGATCGAGGTGGGGTAGAGAGGCGCACAGCCCTCTCCCCACGTCGTCCCGGCGAAGGTTGGGATCCATAACCGCAGGGTGGAGTCGTTGAAACAAGCTGGGGCCGCAGCGTCGCGCAACAATCAATTTTTGTGGTTATGGGTCCCGGCCTGCGCCGGGACGACACCGAGTGTGTGGCGCCGCTCTCTCCCTCACGCCGGCACATTCGGATCCGGCGTCACCTTGGGGTCGGGTTTGTTGACCAGATAAAGCCCCGCGATGACAAGCAGCGCGGCGACGCCGAACACCGCCGTCAGCGTGTCGTGCATGACGAAATAGGCTGCGACCACGCCGAACAACGGCGTGATGAAGGTGAAGGCGGAGAGCTTGCTCGCCGAATAGGCACGCACCATTCCGAACCAGATCACGAAGGTGCAGCCGACCACCCAGACCGATTGGTAGACCAGGAGCGAGATCGACAGCGCGCTCGGCGCATGCGTGATGTGCTCGTCCGCGATCCAGGACGCGATGCCCAGGATCGGGATCGAGACCGCGACCTGATAGCCGAGCGCCTTTTCCGGCGCGGCGTTGCGCAGCCGCGTGCCCTTGGCGACCAGCGTCGTCGCGGCCCACAGCGCGCCGCCGCCGACCACCAGGAGATCGCCGAGCAGCACCTTGGCGTCGACATTCGGCTGCGGCACGCCGATCGCGAGCGCCACGCCGGCAAAGCTCAGCGCCAGCCCGCCCCACTGCACGGCGCTCAGCCGCTCGCCGAGGAACTGGTGCGAGCCGAGCGCGACGAAGAACGGCGCGGTATAGAGGAACACCGAGCCGCGCGAGGCCGAGGTGAAGACGAGGCCGGAGAAGATCAGCACGAACTCGAAGCCGAACATCAGCCCGGCGACGAGGCCGGGCAGCAGCGAGCCGTCGCGCTCGAAGAATTTCACGCCGCGCAGCCAGCCGATGAACAGCATCACCGGCAGCGCTCCGGCGGAGCGGATCATCGCCTGCAACATCGGCGGCACGTCGGGCAGCGCGAGCTTGACCGCGAGCTGGTTGAAGCCCCAGCTGACGCACAGCATCAGCATCAGCGCGATGGCGCCGGGCGGCAGCCCATGCCCGACGCTGACGGGCCTGGCAGAGTTGGCGGAAATTGCTTGCGTCGTCATGTGTCCTCGCGGGCCGGCTTGGCGCCGTGTTGTTCTGGTTCGTATTGATCTATCCCGTCATTGCGAGCGGAGCGAAGCAATCCATCGCGCCGCAAGCGGAGAAATGGATTGCTTCGCTTCGCTCGCAATGACGGATGAAGCATCTTGGGCCAGCTATTTCTGGCAATGCGCGCAGGTCCCTGCGATCTCGACGACGGAGAGTTTTGGAACGAACCCCGTCGCCCGCGCCGCGGCGGTCAGGCTTTGCGCGACGGGAGCCGCCGGGATCTCGCCGACCGAGCCGCAATGGTCGCAGATCAGGAACGCGACCATCGAGGCCTCGTCGTGATCGTGGGCGCAGGCGAGGAAGGCGTTGCGGCTCTCGATGCGGTGGACGAGGCCGTTTTCCATCAGGAAGTCGAGCGCGCGGTAGACGGTAATCGGCGCCGGGCGCGGCATCGATTTCGCGAGTTCGTCGATCACCTCATAGGCGCCGAGCGGCCGGTGGCTGGACAGCAGCGCCTGCAGCACCTGACGCCGGATCGGGGTGAATTTCTGGCCCCGGCGGCTGCAAACCTGCTCGGCATGCATCATCGCATCCGCGGCGCAGCGGCCGTGGTCGTGATCGGGCGCGGGGAATGTCGGCTTGGCCAGGCTCATCGGCAGAAAGATAGCATCCGCGCCCGCATTCCCAAAGCCCGTGCGGCCGGCCCGCGCGGCGGGCACATGCGCGCCCGATGTCAGCCATGTGTGCGCTGCGGGGCAGCCTCGCGTTAATCGGGTGTGAAGACATCATAAGCAAGCTTATTATATCCCAAGCTTAAGGAGGCAGGGTCCATGACCGGTTCCGTCGACACGGAATTCTTGTTCACACTCGGCGAATTGTTTCGGCTGATCCGGGTCTATGCCGACAAGGAAGCCGCGCGCTACGGCATCACCCGCGCGCAATGGGCGGTGCTGTCCAAGATCGAGCGCAACGAGGGCATGAAGCAGACCGAGCTCGCCGAGCTGCTCGAGGTGCAGCCGATCACGCTGACCCGGCTGATCGACAAGCTTTGCGACAATGGCTGGATCGAGCGCCGCAGCGACGACAGCGACCGCCGCGTCAACCGCCTCTATCTGAAAAAGGCCGCGCGCCCGCTGCTGGGCAAGCTCGCCGGCCTGCGCTCCGAACTCACCGCGACCGCGCTCGAGGGCATCGGCCCGACCGACGCGCACCGCCTGCTCACCCAATTGGAATCGATCAAGGAAAACGTTCGCAATGCCATCCAAAGCCCAGCCAGCGAACCCTCCCGAAAGGAACAGCGCTATGGCTGAACCCGCGCTCAAGCTGGCGCCGGAGCAGAAGAGCAATCCCGCCGCACCGCCGGAGAAGGTCGAAGCCGCGCCGCGCCGCAGCTTCTGGCGGCGCTATCGCCGCACGCTGCTGCTGGTGGTGCTGCCGATCGTGGCTGCGATCGGCGGCCTCGCGTTCTATCTCAACGGCGGCCGCTATGTCGGCACCGACGATGCCTATGTCGGCGCGCAGAAGGTGCTGATCACGCCGGAAATCTCCGGCAAGATCGACAAGATCGTCGTGAAGGAAGGCCAGCACGTCAAGAAGGGCGACGAGCTGTTCGAGATCGATCCGGTACCCTATCGCCTTGCGGTGGCGCAGGCCAAGGCGGCGCTCGACCAGACCAGGACCACCTATGACAATCTGGTCGACACCATCAAGATCAACACCCAGATGCTCGACTACGCCCAGCAGAGCGTCGAACTGAAGAAGCGCGACGTCGAGCGCAAATCGACGCTCGCCAAGCAGAATTTCGGTTCGCAACTCGACCTCGACAACGCCGCCAACGCGCAAGTCACCGCCGAGAGCCTCGCGCAATACATCAAGCAGCAGATCTCCAACGCCAAGACCCAGCTGCTCGGCAGTGTCGATCTGCCGATCGAGCAGTTCCCGGCCTATGCCCAGGCCAAGGCGAAGCTCGATGACGCCCAGCGCAATCTCGACCACACCGTGCTGCGCGCGCCGATGGACGGCGTGGCGACCCAGGTCGACCAGATCCAGCTCGGCCGCTTCGTCGCCGCCGGCTCGCCGGTGTTTTCGGTGATCGACGTCGACAATCCCTGGGTCGACGCCAACCCGAAGGAAAGCGACTTCACCTATGTCGCGGTCGGCCAGCCGGTCGAGCTCGACGTCGACGCGTTCCCCAACCACGCCTTCAAGGGCAAGATCGGCTCGCTGTCGCCGGGCACCGGCGCGCAGTTCGCGATCCTGCCGCCGCAGAACGCCACCGGCAATTTCGTCAAGGTGGTGCAGCGCGTGCCGGTGCGGATCTACTTCGACAAGGACGATCCGTTCGTGAAGAAGCTGAAGGCCGGCATGAGCGTCTACGCCACGATCGACACCAACCACCGCCGCTCGCTGGCGGGCTTGCTCGGGATGCAGCCGGCGGCCGCGCATGGTGGCGAGGAGGAGTAGAGGAGGTGACGACATGCGGGCGCTTCCTCCACATCCTCCGCTGTCATCGCCCGGCTTGACCGGGCGACCCAGTACGCCGCGGCCTTGCGGTTCACGGCATGGCCTCTGGAATACTGGGTCCCCGCATTCGCGGGGACGACAGCCACGCGTAGACCAATAGGACCTTTCTGAATGACCACACCGTCGCCATCCGCCGTCCCTGGCCTGCGCCGGAACATGGTGACGATCTGCGCCATGACGGCGACGATCATGCAGGCGCTCGACACCACGATCGCCAACGTCGCGCTGCCCTATATGCAGGGCTCGCTGTCGGCCTCGCAGGACCAGATCAACTGGGTGTTGACCTCCTACATCGTCGCGGCCGCGATCATGACGGCGCCGGTCGGCTGGATCGCCAACCGCTTCGGCCGCAAGCGCATCTTCATCATCTGCTCGGCCGGCTTCACCATCGCGTCCGTGATGTGCGGCCTGGCGCAGGACATCAACCAGATGGTGCTGTTCCGCCTGTTGCAGGGCGTGTTCGGCGCAGCCCTGGTGCCGCTGTCGCAGGCCGTGATGCTCGATTCGTACGCGCTGCATGAGCGTGCCAAGGCGATGTCGATCTGGGGCATGGGCGTGATGATGGGCCCGATCATGGGACCGTCGCTCGGTGCGTGGCTGACCGAGACCTATTCCTGGCACTGGGTGTTCTTCGTCAATCTGCCGTTCGGCGCGTTCACCGTGCTCGGCCTCGCCGTCTTCATGGACGAGACCAGGCAGGACCTCAATCTGCGCTTCGACTGGTTCGGCTTCTCGGCGTTGGCGGTGTCGATCGGCGCGCTGCAGCTCGCGCTCGACCGCGGCGAGCAGCTCGGCTGGCTGGAATCCAACGAGATCATGATCGAGTTCATCGTCGCTGCCGTCGGCGCCTATTTCTTCTTCGCCCATTCGCTGACGACGGACCGGCCCTTCATCCAGTTCGCGCTGTTCAAGGACAAGAACTTCCTCGGCGGCTGCGTGTTCATGACGGTGATGGGCCTCGTGCTGTATTCGACCATGGCGCTGTCTTCGCCTTATCTGCAGAACGTGATCGGCTATCCGATCATCACCGCCGGCTTGCTGCTGGCGAGCCGCGGCTTCGGTACGTTCGTGGCGATGATGCTGGTCGGCCGCCTGATGCGCTATATCGAGGCGCGCACGCTGATCGTCTCCGGCCTCTCATTGACCGCGGCCTCGCTGTTCCGGATGACCGGCTGGACCGACATGACCCAGGCGCCCGAGATCATCACGGTCAGCGTGATCCAGGGCTTCGGCTTTGGCCTCGTCTTCGTGCCGCTGTCGACGGTGGCGTTCATGACCTTGCCGGGACAGCTGCGCACCGACGGCACTTCGATGCTGACCTTGCTGCGCAACGTCGCGAGCTCGGCCGGGATCTCGATCGTGATCGCGCAGCTCACCGAGGGCGGGCGGCGGATCTACGCCAAACTCTCCGAGCAGATCAACCCGTTCAACCACGCGCTGCAGATGCCCGACGTCGCCGGCATGATCAACCTCAACACCGACGCGGGCCGCGCGATGGCCGACAAGATGGTGGCGGCGCAGTCGCAGATCATCGCCTTCTCGCATGACTACATGCTGGTGATGATCTTCATCCTGGTCTCGATCCCGCTCGCCATCATGATCGGCTCGACCAAGGCCGCCCTGCGCCAGCAGTCCGCGCCCCCGGACCATGCCGCGGTGATGGAGTAATATTGAGTTGTCGTCCCGGCGAAGGCCGGGACCCATAACCACCGGATTGCGTTGTCGGGAAAGATTGCGGCCCCAGCGTCATCCAACAATTCGCATTTGGGGTAATGGGTCCCGGCCTTCGCCGGGACGACGCTGGAAACAGATGCGCCCCCTACCAACTCACGAGCCGCGGCGCCCGCAAGCCGCGTTGACTTTCCGCCGCCCGCTCCCAATACTCTCCGAAAAAATAACACCCGTCGCGAATGACGGCTTCAGGGGAGGGATGCGATGCCGACGTCACGCAGGACGCTGCTGAAGACATCCGCGGCTGCCGCCGCTGCATTCAGCTTCGATTGGACGCGCGCACAGGCGCAAGCGGAAACCGTACGCATCGGGGTGATCTACGACCTGACCGGCCCATTCGCGGCGGGCGGATCGGTCGCCTCCTCGATCGGCACCCAGATCGCCATCGATCTCGTCAACGAGAAGGGCGGCGTCGGCGGCAAATACAAGATCGTACCGGTCAATGTCGATTCCCAGAGCAAGCCCGACGTGGCGATCAACGAGGCCAACCGGCTGATCGATCAGGAGAAGATCGACATCCTCAATGGCGTGTTCGCGAGCTCGCACGCAGTCCCGCTCGCTGCCAAGGTCGAGCAGCAGAAGCGGATCCTCTGGATCACCACCGCGGTCTCGACCGCCGTGTTCAAGGACAAGAACCTGCAATATGTGTTCCGCGCCCAGATCCATTCCGACCAGTACGGCCAGGCGTTCGGCGGCTTCCTCGCCGAGCACGCCAAGGCCAAGCTCGGCATGGAGCCGAAGGACGTCAAGGTCGCGCTGATCCATGAAGACGGTCCCTACGGCGTCGGCGTCGCCGCGGCTGACGAGATGTTCGCCAAGGAGGCCGGGCTGCAAATCGTGCTGAAGGAAGGCTATTCGGCCTCCGCACCCGACCTCTCTGTGCTGGTGACCAAGCTGAAGCGCGCCAAGGCCGACATCATTTCGCATGCCGGCTACAACCCCGACATCACGCTGTTCCTGCGCCAGGCGCGCGAGAGCGGGCTGAAATTCAAGATGCTGTTCGGCGCCGGCGCCGGCTACAGCCAGCTCGACAAGCTGCGCACGACCTTCGGCGCCGACATCGACAATTTCTGCAACATCGATCCGGTCCCGGCGCAGCTGCTCGATCCCGCCAAGCTCGCGCCGGGCGTCGGCGATCTCACCAAGGTGATGGTCGCGCGCTACCGCGAAAAGACCAACGCCACCGAAGTGCCGCCGCACTGCTCGATGGGCTTCAACCAGACCTGGGTGCTGCTCAACAACGTGCTGCCGGTCGCCAAGGAGAAATATGGCGGCTTCGATCCCGAGGCGATCCGCAAGGCGGCGCTCGACGTCGACATCCCGCCGGGCGGCACCATCCAGGGTTATGGCGTGAAATTCTATCCGCCGGGCACACCGATGGCCGGCCAGAACGAACGCTCGACGCCGGTCGTGATGCAAAACGCCGGCGAGCGCATCACCGTGGTGTGGCCGACGAACATAAAGACGCAGGATCCGGTGTTTCCGCTGCCGAAGGGTTCGGTGTACGGGGCGTAAGGTCCTCTCGCGGCACCGGCGGAGCCGTAGGTGGGCAAAGGAGCGCAGCGACGTGCCCACCATCCACACGATGCTCGCGATGGTGGGCACGCTTCGCTTTGCCCACCCTACGATCGACTGCTCGCAATCCCGTCCAGTGTCATCACCCCGCGGCCGAGGCGGCGGTGCACCTTCTCCCAAGGGGAGAAGGGAAGAGAGCTTGCCGCTACAGCACCACTCGCCTGCCCTCATCCGCGGCCCAGTAGCCGGCGTAATTCACCTTCGTCGTCTCATACGCCAGCGTAAGGTCGGCGAGCGGTTGCCGGCCCGTCGCGACGCATTCCATGAAATCCTGGATCTCCTGCAGGTAACCCCGCGTCCATTCCTCCTCGAGGCAGACGTATTGCCAGCCGGTTTTGCGATCGACCTTCTCGGTGATGTAGACGCTCGCGAGCTTCTCCTCGCTCGTCTGGTAGCTCGTCAGATGCGTGTTCGGCGTGATGTTGGCGAACAGCGAGCCGCCCGAGGTGTAGGTTTCGATCAGATTGCGCACGCCGCCCATGATCATGTCGCCGGAGAACACCGTGGCCTTGGTGCCGTCGGAGAAGGTTGCGGTCAGCGTGCCCCAATCCTCGACGTCGACCGGCTTTGCCTTGATGAAGGCGCGCTCTTCCGGCCTGAGCGTTGCCGTGACGTGGCCGACGTCGCAGGTGACGCTGGCAACCGTAATCGCCTCGCTACGCGCGCGGGCCTCGACCTGCTTGAGATAGAGCACCGCCGACAGCGGATGGCAGCCCATCCGGATCAGCGAGCCGCCGCCGGTCATCGCCCACTCGGCGGCGTGCGCCGCATGCGAGCCGGAATGGCTCTCCTCGCCCTTCATGAACAGGATCTTGTCGCGGGTGGCCCGGATGATCTCCGCGGTCTTGGTGATCGCTGGTGCATAGATCCAGTCCTCGGCGTACATGAAGAGCTTTCCAGTCCGCTCGATCGCGGCGCGGGTCGCCTCCATCTCCTCCATCACGCGCTGATACATCAGCGCCTTCGGAACATGCCTGCCGATCGGCGTCTTGTCGCCGTCGCGGCCGAAATAGCCGCTGAACGGCTTTTCGCAGATCACGTGCTTGCCGGCCTGCATCGCCTCGACGATCATCGCGGCGTGGAGGTTGGGAGGCGTGCAGATGTCGATGACATCGATATCAGCGTCGGCGACGAGTTCGGCAAAGCTGCGATGGGCGCTTGGAATCTGATGCTTGCGCGCGAACTCGACGACATGATCGCCGCGCGCCGCCACCGCCCGCACCTCGACGTCGACGCCATAGACGCGCCGATAGGCATACATGTGCAATTCCGACACGAAGCCGCAGCCGGCCAGACCGATCCTGATTGTTGTCATTGGGAAATGTCTCCGCGCCTTCAGGCGGAGGCAGAGTAGCGCGCCGCCATCACGGCGTCGAACGCATTTCCCATCACGGCATGCGGCGGTGTCGTCCCTGTGAACAGCGCAAACGCATCCGCCGCCGCGTTGATGGCGAGATCGCGCCCGGTGAGCACGGGCGCGCCCTTGGCCTTGGCCGCCAGCAGCATCGGCGTCCACAACGGCGTGTAGACGGCGTCGGCGACCCACATCGCCGGATGCAGCAGCGCATCCGGCACCGGCAGGTCGCGGCTCGGCAGCATGCCGACCGGCGTGGCGTTGACGAGGCCCGCCGCGCCGTCGACCGCGGCCGCAACGCTCGTGGCGTGAACGGCATGGGGGTGCGGCAACCGCGCCGCAAGCTTGGCGGCACGGGCCACATCGCTGTCGAAGATCCTGATCTCGGCGGCACCGAGGCCGGCGAGCACGAAGGCAATCGCCTTGCCGACGCCGCCGGCACCGATCAGCGCGATCGGACCACGCGGCGTTGCGGCGAGCAGCGGCGCGATGGCGCGCGCAAAGCCTGTTGCATCGGTGTTGTGCCCGATCAGCCGCGTGCCATCGACGACGATGGTGTTGACCGCGCCGATCGCGCTTGCATCGGCTGTGACGTCGTCGAGCCAATCGACGACGGCTTCCTTGTAGGGAAAGGTGACGTTGATGCCGGCAAAGCCGAGCCGCCTGATGCCATCGAGCATCGCGCGCAGATCGTCGCGTCCGGCAGCCGGCACCTCGATGAGCTGATAGTGACAGTGCAGGCCGAGCGCTGCGGCGGCCTGCTCATGCATCGCAGGCGCCGCCGAATGCGCGATCGGATATCCAACGAGGCCGGTGAGGAAGCGGTTGCGCGTCATTCCCGGACCCTCTCGCGTCACACGTCGAAGAACACCGTCTCGTTGTCGCCCTGCAGGTGGATGTCGAGCGTGTAGACGTTACCCGCCTTCTTCGCGATCAGGGTGGCGCGGCGATCGGCCGGCACCAGCGCCAGTACGGGATCACCGGCGTTGCCGGCCTCATCGTCGAAATAGATCCTTGTGTAGAGTTGCAGCAGCATGCCGCGTCCGAACACCGCGAGCAGGATGTGCGGCGCCTGCGGCTTGCCGTCGGGATCGGGCACCGAACCCGGCTTGATGGTGTCGAAGGCGTAGGCGCCGCTGTTGTCGGTGCCGACGCGGCCAAAACCCTTGAAGGAGGAATTGGGCAGCGCGCGCTTGTCCTGCGGATCGGAGAAGCGGCCTTGGGCATCGGCCTGCCAGATCTCCAGCATGCAATCCGGCACAATCGCGCCGTCGCCGTCATAGACCTTGCCTGCGACGCGGATGCGCTCGCCGGAAACATCAGGCGTCAGCAGATTGTTGGTGAAGGCGTCGTTCCACGCGTATTCGCCGTTCGGCGTCAGGCCGTATTTGAAGTATGGGCCGACGGTTTGCGACGGCGTGATGCCGTCAGGACGCTGGTTCGACACTTACCTGGTCTCCATCGGCGTGGCGTTGCGCCCGCGCAGCACGATATCGAAGCGATAGCAGAGCGCCCATTCCGGCCGGGTGTTCTCGAGATCGAACGACGAGATCATCCGCAGGCGCGCCTTCTCGTCGGTCACCGAGTTGAAGATCGGATCGAACGGGAACAGCGGATCGCCCGGGAAATACATCTGCGTGACGAGACGCGAGATGAAGGAATGGCCGAACACCGAGAAATGGATGTGCGCGGGCCGCCAGGCGTTGTGGTGATTGCCCCACGGGTAGGCGCCGGGCTTGATGGTGATGAACTTGTAGTAGCCCGCAGCATCCGACTGGGTGCGGCCGGCGCCGGTGAAATTCGGATCGAGCGGCGCCGGATGCTGGTCGACGACATGGATGTAGCGGCCGCAGGCATTGGCCTGCCACAGCTCGACCAGCACGTTCGGCACGCCGCGGCCGTCCTCGTCGAGCACATGGCCGTGCACGATGATGCGTTCGCCGAGCGGCTCGCCGGTGGCCTGGATGGTGAGATCGTTGTCGTGCTCGCGCACGGTCTCATGACCGTAGACCGGCCCGGTGAGCTCCGAGAGCGTGTGGCGGATCGGGATCAACGGCTTTTGCGGCGAACGCTTCACGGTCGAGCGGTAGCCCGGCGACAGCCGCGCCGGATGCGCCGCAAGCGACTGCAGCGGATACTGTAAGGTCATGGCTGATACCTCCGTGGCCCGCGCGCCCGCAGGCCTTGCCGCAGACCATTATCGAACATAACCAATTCGGGGAAGGGCTGATTTCAGCCCTTCCAAACGATTGGATTAGTTCAGCTTTTCGATCGCGACCGCAACGCCCTGGCCGACCCCGACGCACATAGTTGCCAAGGCAAGCTTCCCGCCGCGCTTCTCCATGCCGTGCACGGCGGTCAAGACCAGCCGCGCGCCGCTCATGCCGAGCGGGTGGCCGAGCGCAATCGCGCCGCCATGCGGATTGACGAAATCGGCGTCGTCCTTGACGCCGAGTTGGCGCAGCACGGCGATGCCCTGCGAGGCGAAAGCTTCGTTGAGCTCGATCAGGTCGAAATCCGACACCTTGATGCCGAGCCGCGCGACCAGCTTCTGCGTCGCCGGCACCGGGCCGATGCCCATGATGCGCGGCGGCACGCCGGCCGACGCAAGACCCAGGATTTTCGCGCGCGGGGTCAGGCCGTGCTTCTTCACGGCAGCCTCGGAGGCGAGGATCATCGCGGCGGCGCCGTCATTGACGCCCGACGCGTTGCCCGCGGTCACCGTGCCCGGATTGCGCACGATCGGCTTCAGCTTGGCCAGACCTTCGAGCGTGGTCTCCGGCCGCGGATGCTCGTCCTTGTCGACGGTGATGGGACCGGCCTTGCCGCCTGGCACCTGGATCGGGACGATCTCCTCGGCGAAATAGCCCGAGGCGATCGCAGCACCGGCGCGCTGCTGCGAGCGGATCGCCATCGCATCCTGGTCGCCGCGCGAGATCTGGAATTCCTCGGCGACGTTCTCGCCGGTCTCGGGCATCGCATCGACGCCGTACTGCGCCTTCATCAAGGGATTGATGAAGCGCCAGCCGATCGTGGTGTCGTAGATATCGGCCGAGCGCGCGAAAGCCTCCGGTGCCTTGCCCATCACGAACGGCGCGCGCGTCATCGATTCAACGCCGCCCGCGATCGCCAGATCGATCTCGCCGGCGCGGATGGCGCGGCCGGCCGCACCGACCGCATCTAAGCCGGAGGCGCAGAGCCGGTTCAGGGTCTGGCCGGGAACCGAATCGGGGAGGCCTGCGAGCAGCAGCGCCATGCGCGCGACGTTGCGGTTGTCCTCGCCGGCCTGGTTGGCACAGCCGAAATAGACCTCGTCGACCGCTGTCCAATCGACCGTCGGGTGCTTGGCCATCAGCGCCTTGATCGGGGCGGCCGCGAGGTCGTCGGCGCGCACCTTGGCGAGCGCGCCGCCGAAACGGCCGATCGGGGTCCGGACGGCATCGCAAATATAGACATCACGCATTGAATCTCTCCCTGAATGCCGTGGCTTAGGCGCTGGATCGCTTGGAACTTGGGACGAGTTTTAGGAGCGTGCCTCCGGCAGGTCAATTGACCGAAGCGCGCGTCAAGCGCGCATTGCCGTGAGGTCTCGTCATCTCTTGGGGCCGTGGAGAGGGTGGAAAACCCCTTTTTCCTGGATAGGACCACGCGGCGAAATTTTGTAGTTTCCGCACCCTCATGACCATTCAGCAGCCCATTCCTGTTCCGCCCGAGTCCGCTCCCACCGAGGCGCGCGTCACGCCGATGATGGAGCAGTATCTGGAGATCAAGTCGGCCCACCCCGGCCTGTTGCTGTTCTACCGGATGGGCGATTTCTACGAGCTGTTCTTCGAGGACGCCGAGATCGCCTCCAGGACGCTCGGCATCGTCTTGACCAAGCGCGGCAAGCATCAGGGCATGGATATCCCGATGTGCGGCGTGCCGGTCGAGCGCTCGGAAGACTATCTGCATCGGCTGATCGGCGCCGGCCACCGCGTCGCGGTGTGCGAGCAGACCGAAAATCCCGCGGAAGCCAAGGCACGCGGCAACAAGAGCGTGGTCCGCCGCGGCGTGGTGCGGCTGGTGACGCCGGGCACGCTGACCGAAGACACCCTGCTCGACGCCCGCACCAACAATTATTTGATCGCGATCGCGCGGGCCCGCGGCTCGGCCGGCGCCGACCGGCTGGGGCTCGCCTGGATCGATATCTCGACCTCCGAATTCATGGTGACGGAGTGCGCGACATCCGAGCTTGCCGCGACATTGGCGCGCATCAACCCGAATGAGGCCATTGTCACCGACGCGCTCTATGGCGACAGCGAGCTTGCGCCCACGCTGCGCGAGCTGTCGTCGGTGACGCCGCTGACCCGCGACGTCTTCGACAGCGCCACCGCCGAGCGGCGGCTGTGCGATTATTTTGCGGTCGCGACCATGGACGGCCTCTCCACGATGTCGCGGCTGGAGGCGACCGCTGCGGCTGCCGCCGTCACCTATATCGACCGCACGCAAGTGGGCAAACGCCCGCCGCTGTCGCCGCCGGCGCGCGAGGCCGCCGGCACCACGATGGCGATCGATCCGGCGACCCGCGCCAATCTCGAACTGACACGGACGCTCGCGGGCGAACGCCGCGGCTCGCTGCTCGATGCGATCGACTGCACCGTGACAGCGGCGGGCTCGCGGCTCTTGGCGCAGCGGCTCGCCGCACCAATGACCGATGTCGCCGTGATCGCGCGGCGGCTCGATGCCGTCTCGGCTTTCGTCGCCGATAGCGCGGCGCGCGAGGACGTCAGGACCGTGCTGCGCGCGGCACCCGACATGTCGCGGGCGCTGGCGCGGCTCTCGGTCGGGCGCGGCGGCCCGCGCGATCTGGCGAGCCTGCGCGACGGCATCCTCGCCGCCGACCAGGCGCTGGAGCTCCTCACACAACTCGACAATCCGCCGGCCGAGATCGGCGCCGTGATGGCGGCCTTGCAGCGCCCCTCGCGCGACCTGGCACGGGAATTCTCCCGCGCGCTCTCCGAGCAATTGCCGCTGATCAAGCGCGACGGCGGCTTCGTCCGCGAGGGCTATGAGGCCGCGCTCGACGAGAGCCGCAATCTGCGCGACGCCTCGCGCCTGGTCGTCGCCGCGATGCAGGCGCGCTATGCCGAGGACACCGGCATCAAGACCCTGAAGATCCGGCACAACAATGTGCTCGGCTATTTCGTCGAGGTCACCGCGCAGCACGGCGACAAGCTGTTCGCGCCGCCGCTCAACGCGACCTTCATCCACCGCCAGACGCTGGCGGGGCAAGTCCGCTTCACGACGTCGGAGCTCGGCGAGACCGAGGCCAAGATCGCCAACGCCGGCGAACGCGCGCTCAACCTCGAACTCGAAATCTTCGAGCGGCTGAGCGCGCTGGCGCTTGCCGCGAGCGACGATCTGCGCAACGCCGCCCATGCGTTTGCGATGCTCGACGTCGCGACCGCGCTGGCGAAGCTTGCGATCGACGACAATTACGTGCGGCCCGAGGTCGACGGCTCGCTCGGCTTTGCCATCGAGGGCGGCCGCCATCCGGTGGTCGAGCAGGCGCTGAAGCGCGACGGCCAGCCGTTCATCGCCAATGCCTGCGATCTTTCCCCTGCGCCGGCCCAAAAGTCGGGCCAGCTCTGGCTGATCACCGGTCCGAACATGGCGGGCAAATCGACCTTCCTGCGGCAGAACGCGCTGATCGCGCTGCTGGCACAGATCGGCTCCTACGTGCCGGCGTCGCGGGCGCGGCTCGGCATCGTCGACCGGCTGTTCTCGCGGGTCGGCGCGGCGGATGATCTGGCGCGCGGACGCTCGACCTTCATGGTCGAGATGGTCGAGACCGCCGTGATCCTCAATCAGGCCAGCGAACGCTCGCTGGTGATCCTCGACGAGATCGGCCGCGGCACCGCGACCTTCGACGGCCTCTCGATCGCCTGGGCCGCGATCGAGCACCTGCACGAGAGCAACCGCTGCCGCACCCTTTTTGCCACCCACTATCATGAACTGACCGCGCTCTCGGCCAAGCTGCCGCGAATGTTCAACGCGACGGTGCGGGTCAAGGAGTGGCAGGGCGACGTCGTGTTCCTGCACGAGGTGCTGCCCGGCTCCGCCGACCGCTCCTACGGCATCCAGGTCGCCAAGCTGGCGGGATTGCCGCCCGCGGTGATCGCGCGGGCCAAATCGGTGCTGGCGAAACTGGAAGCCCAGGACCGCGGCCAGACCGCGCGCGCGCTGGTCGACGACCTCCCGCTGTTCGCCGTCCCCTCCCGCGCCGCCGCCGAGGACAAGCCGCCGAGCGAGGCGGAGCTCCTGATCGAAGCGCTGAAGGCACTGCATCCCGACGAGATGTCGCCGCGCGAGGCGCTGGAGGCACTGTATGCGCTGCGGGCAAAGCTGCCGAAGACATAGACAGTGCCGTAGGATGGGTGGAGCGCAGCGATACCCATCAATCCCCAGCCGGCTGACAAGATGATGGGTATCGCTGCGCTCCACCCATCCTACGATGCTCCATCCCAAGATCAGCCCGCGCCGTCGAACGGCTGGATCAGCTTCAGATTCGCGGCGAGGCGGATGCTGCGTTTGCCGGCGAGCGCGATGGCCTCGATCTCGGCACCGTCGAGATCGCAGCGGCCGGAAAAGCCGATGCCGACCTCGTGGCCGCCGAACAGCGGATGCTCGCTTTTGGCCGGCGTGTGTTCCTGATTGACGAACTCGCCCTTCCAGCGGCCATTCGCCGAGCTGTAGGCGCCGAGGTAATAGAAGAAGGCGTCGCCGCCGAGGATGCGGCCGTCGTGCAGCAGCATCACGCCGGTATGTCCGCCGGACAGGCCGTCCAGCATCCGGATGTTGATCGAATAGAGCCCGCTGACAATGCCGCCGTCGCCGACCGCGCCGGGCGGCGGACCGTCTTCGTTGCCGAGCGGCGTCATGACCGCGCGAAACACCGATCCCGCGTCTTCCACCACCTCGCCCGCGAAGCGATAGACATCGCCGTCGGGCCGGCCGCGGATGCTGAGGGTCACCTGATCGGAACTGGTCAGCGTTCTCGGGTGCGGCGATGCGCTGTGCCGCCGGGTCCTGAGCCGGGCGATGATTTCGCCATCCACGTCCTGGTAGGTGCCGAAATGCGCGAATGCGGTATTGCCGCCAAGCATCTTGCCGGCTTGGGCGTACAGCACGCTGCGGCCCGAACCGTCGTTGATGTCGTACTCGACCTTGTACAATCCCTCCACTGCGCGCCCCGGTTCTGTCCCAACCTCAACCTAGAGCTATTTCCGGTCCGATGGAAACGCCGCATGCGTTCCGTCAGACCTGCGAACGCGCCGCCCGCCTTCGTCCGCTCCACCATAGCGTCAGGTTCCACACGATACAGGTGGCGAGCGCGAGGCTGAGCCCGATCGCCGAGCCGAATTGCAGCACACCGACATGCATCACCGCGACACCGAGGCCGAAGCCGAGCAGGCCCCAGGCGCTGTTGGCGAGCACGGCGGCGGTGGCGGGGCCGCCGATGCGCGGATGCAGGATCAGCATCATCGAGGAGAACACGATCGGAAACAGCGCCATCACCCCGGTGACGCGCGGGCCGACCCAGCCGGAGGTCGTGACCACGGTGCCGACCAGCGAGGCGACCAGCGCGGCGCGCAGCGGGATGTCGTACCAGCGCCGCGCGATCAGCGGCATCTTCGCGACGTGGCGATAGGGCTTGAGCAGTGGAATGCAGATCGCAAAGCTGACGGCGTTGAGGATCAGCCCGCCGGCCAGCGTCCACTCGAACTGGCGGATGATGGTGGCGAGCACCAGCCACACCGCGATCGCGCTGCCTGCGGAGATCCACATGCTGCGGCGCTGCGCCAGCACGGCGTAGACGAGGCCCATCAGGATCGTGGCCGCGTTGACCGGCAGGCTCGACAGCGCGCCCGCGGCGACGAAGGCGGCGTCATGGTCGAGCGCGAGGAAGGTGTAGGACGGCCCGGCCGAGATCGGCAGCGTGGCGATCAGCGCGCCGATCACCGGCCCCGAGCGCTCCGTGATGATGGACGCGCTGACCACGAAGGCCGCCGCAACGGCCATGCGCAGGATGATGGCGAGGATGAAATGGAGATCGAGGGACATTCAGCGTCGTCCCGGCGAAGGCCGGGACCCATAACCACGACTATTCGTCGGGAACGAAAGCCGTCGGACGGCGCGGCTGGAAACGAGGGACTTGGCGTATGGGTCCCGGCTCCCGTGCGCAATTGCGCACTAGGCCGGGACGACGGGCTAGACCCGCGCCATCGTGACCGAGACCTTCGGCCCGTTCTTGATGGTCTGGTAGACCACGCAATAACGTTCGGTGAGCTTGAGCAGGAGATCGAGCTTGTCCTGCGGCGCGTCGGTGCCGATTTCGAAGCGGAGGCGGATTTCGCGGAAGCCGACCGGGGTCTCCTTGTCGACGCCGAGCGTGCCGCGGAAATCGAGATCGCCCTCGGCGAAGACGTCGCCGCGCTTGAGCGGCACCTCGATCGCGGTCGCAACCGATTTCAGCGTGACGCCGGCGCAGGCGACCAGCGCTTCCAGCAGCATGTCGCCGGAGCACAGCTCCAGCCCGGAGCCGCCGGTGGCGGGATGCAGGCCGGCGATCGCCAGCGCGCGGCCGGTCTCGACCTTGCAGGAGATGCTGTCGCTGTCGGTGGAGCCCTTGGCCTTCAGCGTGATCACGGCGGACTGCGGATCGCTCTTGTAGCGCTCCTTGATCGGGGCCTGCATTGCGCGGAGTTCGGTGGCGTCCATGGTCGTGCTCCCGGCGTTGTTGTTTCTGCCGATGTAAGCCGTTACGGCGCCGATGTCACCACCACATCGCCTCGCCGGCATTGGATTTGTCGGCGGCCTCGCGCACCTTGCGGTCCAGCGAGCGGTCGAGCGCGGTCAGCACGCGGCGCTTGAAATTGTCGAACAGCTCGGACTTGCGGTCGCGCGGCCGCGCCAGATTGATGGTGATCTCCTGAAACAGCCGGCCCGGCCGCGGCCGCATCACCAGCACGCGATCGGCCAGGACCACGGCCTCGTCGACGTCATGGGTGACCAGGATCAGGGTCGGCCTCGTATCGTTCCAGAGATCGAGCAGATGATCCTGCAAATCGCGCCTTGTGAAGGCGTCGAGCGCGGAGAAGGGCTCGTCGAGCAACAGCACCTCCGGCTGCGGCACCAGCGCGCGGGCGATTGCGACCCGCTGCGCCTGCCCGCCGGAGAGCTCGCGCGGCCAGGCATTGGCCTTGTCGGCGAGGCCGACGCGGGCCAGCGCGGCTGCGATCCGCGCGCGCCTGACGTCGGCCGCAAGGTCCGCGAGGCCGAAGCCGATATTGCCGGCGACGCTGAGCCAGGGCAGCAGCCGCGGCTCCTGGAAGATGATGCCGATCTTGGCATGCGGCGAGGTGATGACGGCGTTGTCGAGCGTCACGCTGCCCGTGGTCGCACGGTCGAGCCCGGCAATGGCGCGCAGCAGCGTCGACTTGCCGCAGCCGGAGCCGCCGATGATCGCGACGATCTCGCCCGGCGGGATCTCGGCCGAGAAGCGCTCCAGCGCGTGGACCCCGTTGGGATAGGTCTTGCTGACCTCTTTGAGCGCCAGCATCACGCCGCTCCCCGTGCGAACGCGTCCTGCCAGCGCAGCAGCGGCGCGGTCGCGATCTCGATCAGCCAGTCGGTGGTCTTGCCGAGGATCGCGAAGATCACGATCGCCGCCAGGATCTGCGCCGGCTTGCCGAGCTGCTGGCCGTCGGTCAGGAGATAACCGAGCCCTTCGGACGCCCCCATGAATTCGGCGGCGACCACGAACATCCAGCCCAGGCCGAGCCCGACCCGCAGCGACACCACATAGGCCGGCAACACCGCGGGCAAGAGGATGCGGCGGATCATCGCAAAGCCCGACAGGCGGAAGACGCGGCCGACCTCGACGATCTTGCGATCGACCGATGCTATCGCGCCCATCACGCCGAGATAGACCGGGAAGAACACGCCGACCGCGATCAGCGCGATCTTCGAGGTCTCGAAGATGCCGAGCCACAGGATGAACAGCGGCACCCAGGCGATCGAGGGGATCGCGCGCAACGCTTGAACCGTTGGATCAAGCAGCCGGCGCGCCAGGCTCCAGTAGCCGGAGATCGCGCCGAGGATGGTGCCGGCGACGACGCCGAGCGCGAAGCCGGCGCCGACCCGCCACAGCGTCGCAAGGATGTGCCGGGTCAGTTCGCCGCTGCGCGCCAGCTCGACGATGGTCGCGAACACTTTTGAAGGCGGCGGGACCAGGCGGCCGTTGGAGTAGCCGAGAGCGACGACGAGCTCCCAGCCTACCGCCAGCGCCAGGGGCAGCAGCAGCCCGAGCGCCAGCCGCGCATAGCGAACCCACCGCGCCGACGTCGCAGCCGACGCGGCCGTTTGTTCCAGCGCAGGCAGGTCAACGGTCATGGCCATAGCAAGAACTATTCTTCCAGCGGGATTGCAAGGTGGGGCTACGTGACTCTATCCCACGTCGTCCCGGCGCCTTCTTCCCTTCTCCCCTTGTGGGAGAAGGTGGAGCGGAGCTAGTTCGCCGGCAGCGGGACCTGATCGTCGATCAGGCTGTCCACCGCCGCCTTCACGTCGGTCTTGGCGTCGATCACGCCGGCCTGCTGGAGCGCAAGCCCGGCGGCGAGGATCGACTCGCGCTGGGGGGCGCCGATCCGGCTGTGGGTCAGTTCGGTGCGCTCCTTGAGCTGCTTGTCGACCACGGCGTCCGGCAGCTTGGTCACCGCAAGGAAGGTCTTCTTCAGCTCGTCGTAATTCGCCAGCGAATATTTCCGCGCCTCCTCGTACGTGGCGAGCACGCGGCGGACGATGTCGGGATGGTCCTTCAAGAACTCTTCGCGCACATTGAGGATGCCCCAGGTGTTGGCGTCCGGCTTGCGGTAGAACAGTTTGGCGCCGTCCTCGATCTCGGCCTGCGCCATCATCGGGTCGAGGCCGGCCCAGGCGTCGACGTCGCCGCGGATCAGCGCAGTCTTGCCGTCGGCATGCTGCAACAGCACCGGGGTGATGTCCTTTTCGGTGAGGCCGGCGCCGAGTAGCGCGCGGACCAGGAAGATGTGCGGATCGGTGCCGCGGGTCACCGCGACGCGCTTGCCCTTGAGGTCGGCGACCGAGGCGATCTTGGAATCCTTGGCCGTCACCAGCGCGGTCCATTCGGGGCGCGAATAGACGTAGATCGACTTGATCGGGTTGCCGTTGATCTTCGCGACCAGCGCGGCCGAGCCCGCGGTCGAACCGAAATCGATCGAGCCGGCATTGAGGAACTCGAGCGCCTTGTTGGAGCCGGCCGACTGCACCCAGACGATGCTGATGCCGTCCTTGGCGAATTCCTTCTCCAGCAGGCCCTTCTGCTTGAGCAGCAGCGACACCGGATTGTAGGTCGCCCAGTCGATCCGGATCTCCTTGACCGCGTCGGCGGCGAACGCCGCGCCGGGCAGCACCATCGAGACCGCGAACAGCGCTGCGACGGCGCGCCGGGAAAATTTCTGCATTCGTCGATCTCCTTGAAGTGCTTAAGAAACAATCTTTTAATTCAATGAGTTAGACTTGCGGTCAACCAGAAAATCTCTACGTTTTGCGAGGCGGCGCGAGAACGATCTTGCCCAAAGGTCCGAGTAAACAGCATGGATCTGCTGTCCTCATACTTTGGTCAGTGACAGCAAAGGCGCCGTCCGATATCGGAAAGACGCATGGACAGCATTGTGGCCGAGGACCGCCCCGACGCGGATGATCGTTTCGAGACCGCGCGGATCACCGCGGCAGTCAATGCGCTCGCCGAGAAGCATGCCGGCCGCGAGGACCAGTTCCGCGCCGCGATGGCGCAGCTGCTCAAGGCCGAGCTGATCGCAGCCCGCGCCACGGCACAGGCCGTGCTGCTCAAGGACCGTCACGGTCGCCGCTGCGCCGAGCGGCTCTGCTTCGTGCAGGACGAGATCATCCGCATCCTCTATGCGGCCGCGACCAGGCATCTCTACCATTCGCCGATCCCCTCGGGCGCCGAGCGGATGGCCGTGGTCGCGACCGGCGGCTATGGCCGCGGGCTGATGGCGCCGGAATCCGACATCGATCTCTTGTTCATCCTGCCCTACAAGCAGACCGCCTGGGGCGAGCAGGTCGCCGAAGCGATCCTCTATTGCCTGTGGGACATGGGGCTGAAGGTCGGCCACGCCACCCGCTCGGTCGACGAATCGATCCGCCAGGCCCGCGGCGACATGACGATCCGCACCGCGATCCTGGAGACGCGCTTCCTGACCGGCGACCAGCCGCTCTATGACGAATTGGTCGAGCGCTTCGATAAGGAGGTGGTGCAGGGCACCGCATCGGAATTCGTCACCGCCAAACTCGCCGAGCGCGAGGAGCGGCACCGCCGTGCCGGCCAGTCACGCTATCTGGTCGAGCCCAATGTGAAGGACGGCAAGGGCGGCTTGCGCGACCTGCACACGCTGTTCTGGATCGCCAAATATGTCTACCGCGTGCGCGAGACCGACGAGCTGCTGGAGCGCGGCGTGTTCGACGCCCAGGAGTACCGCACGTTCCGCCGCTGCGCCGACTTCCTGTGGTCGGTGCGCTGCAATCTGCACTTCTTCGCCGGCCGCGCCGAGGAGCGGCTGTCGTTCGACATGCAGCGCGAGATCGCCGTTCGGCTCGGCTACACCTCGCATCCCGGGATGCAGGATGTCGAGCGCTTCATGAAGCACTACTTCCTGATCGCCAAGGACGTCGGCGACCTCACCGCGATCCTGTGCGCCAGGCTGGAAGAGGAGCACAACAAGCCGGCGCCGGTGCTGAGCCGGATGGTGGCCCGGTTCCGGCCGGCCGCCAAGCGGCGGCGGGTGCCCGGCAGCGACGACTTCATCGTCGACAACAACCGCATCAACCTCGCCGCGCCCGACGTCTTCAAGCACGATCCGGTCAATCTGATCCGGATCTTCCGCCTCGCGCAGCAGAACAACCTCGCCTTCCATCCCGACGCGATGCGCACGGTGACGCGCTCGCTGAAGCTGATCAACACGGCACTGCGCGAGAACGAGGACGCCAACCGCCTGTTCATGGAGATCCTGACCTCCGACAACGCGGAGACCGTGCTGCGGCGGATGAACGAGACCGGCGTGCTCGGCCACTTCATCCGTGCCTTCGGCAAGATCGTGTCGATGATGCAGTTCAACATGTATCATCACTACACGGTGGACGAGCACCTGATCCGCTGCATCGGCTTCCTGCAGGACATCCAGCGCGGCGGCAACGAGGAGTTCACGGTTGCCAGCGACCTGTTCCGCAAGATCCGCCCGGAGCATCGCCCGGTGATCTATGTCGCGACGCTGCTGCACGACATCGCCAAGGGGCGGCCCGAGGATCACTCGATCGCCGGCGCCAAGGTGGCGCGGCGGCTGTGCCCGCGGCTCGGCTTTTCCCATGCCGACACCGAGCTGGTGGCATGGCTGATCGAGGAGCATCTGGTGATGTCGACGGTGGCGCAATCGCGCGATCTGTCGGACCGCAAGACGATCGAGAATTTTGCCGCCGTGGTGCAATCGGTCGAGCAGATGAAGCTCTTGACCATCCTGACCACCGCCGACATCCGAGGCGTCGGCCCGGGCGTGTGGAACGGCTGGAAGGCGCAGCTGATGCGCACGCTGTATTACGAGACCGAGCCGGTGCTGACCGGCGGCTTCTCGGAGGTCAACCGCGCGCAACGCATCGCGGTGGCGCAGGCCGAATTCCGCCAGGCCTTCACCGAATGGCCGGAAACCGAGCTCAACGCCTATATCGGCCGGCACTATCCGGCCTATTGGCTCAAGGTCGAGCTGCCGCGAAAAATCCGCCAGGCGCGCTTCATCCGCGCCAGCGAGCAGGCCGGCCACAAGCTCGCGATCAATGTCGGCTTCGACGAGCTGCGCGGCGTCACCGAGCTGACGATCCTGGCGATGGACCATCCCTGGCTGCTGTCGATCATCGCCGGCGCCTGTGCCTCGGCCGGCGCCAACATCGTCGACGCCCAGATCTACACCACCACCGACGGCCGCGCCCTCGACACCATCTCGATATCCAGGGAATACGACCGCGACGAGGACGAAGGCCGCCGCGCGACGCGGATCGGCGAGATGATCGAGGACGTGCTCGAAGGCAAGCTCCGCCTGCCCGAAGCGGTGGCGAAGCGCACCGTGCGCAGCAAGGCGCGGCCGTTCATCGTCGAGCCGGAGGTGTCGATCAACAACGCATGGTCCGACCGCTACACCGTGATCGAGGTGTCGGGCCTCGACCGGCCCGGCCTGCTCTACCAGCTCACGACCGCGATCTCGAAGCTCAACCTCAACATTGCCTCCGCCCATGTCGCGACCTTCGGCGAACGCGCCCGCGACGTGTTCTATGTCACCGACCTGCTCGGCGCCCAGATCACCGCGCCGACCCGCCAGGCCGCGATCAAGAGCGCGCTGCTGCATCTGTTGTCGAGCGAGGACAACGCACAGAAGCCGGCAGCGTAACACTTAGGCTCTGTCCACGCGCGCCGGTCTAATCGAGGCGGTGGGCCCCTTCCTTGGGCTCCAACGCCGCAATGCTCGCCAGGCAGGCAAGATAGCTTGCATGGGACACCAGCAGGCTCAGATTGAACAGTTCGAGCAGGTCTGCCCAGGGGGCGTGGTCGACCGGCGCGTCATTCGTCAGCTTGCCGCCGTCGATGGCCAAAGGCTGGAAGTCACTGCGGCGGCGCATTGCGTCGGGTTCGATATCGTCAGTGCAAAGGATCACGTGCAGGGGTGCTTTCGACATATCAATACCTGAATTTGTGATTGGCGATTACTGAGCTTCGGATACCTCTACCGTCATCGAGTTACCCACTAAGCGTAGTGAACGCGGTGGAACGGACCATTGAACGGAGGTTGATCCACCCGGTACCTTCGGTAGGGAGGATCATACCTAGGTTTGAGTCACAACCTGGATCTGAACAGGCGCGACCATCTCGCCTCCTGAGCGAAATGACGGGCGCGAAGGGGTCGCCAGAGCCGCCGCAGGCCGCCGTCCGAATGTCGAAAAAAGCTGCTAATATGGTTCTTGTTGGAAGGGCGACGTTGTCGCCGCTGATGATGCCAATCACCTAGCGACGCGGCGCGGCCCGTGATGGCCCGATGCGGGGTGCCGCCCATGATGCGTAGCCCGACAGCCGAGTCCTGGTCGGTCGAGCAGTGGCTGCTCGCCGGCGTGGTGCTGGCGCTGGGTGCCGCGGCATGCATCTGGCTGGCGTTTGGTCCTCAGCCTGCGACCCCCGCCGATCTGATTGCCGTCGCGCTGCTCGTCGCCTCGCTCGCCGCGGCATTGATCATGATGCGCCTCGTGCGCCGCAGCCAGAGGCGCATGGAAGCCGTTCTGCACGGGCGCGCCGCGGGCGAAGAGCGCGCGATAGAGGCGCTGCGCAACAGCGAGGCGCAGTGGAAGGAGGTGTTCGAGCACAACCCCGTCATGTATTTCATGGTCGATGAAGCGGGCACCGTGCTGTCCGTCAACACATTCGGCGCGGCGCAACTCGGCTACTCCGCCGACGAATTGCTCGGGCAATCCGTGCTGAGGGTGTTTGCCCCCGAGGACCGCGCGTGGGTGCAGGGCAAAGTCGCGGCCTGCCTCGACAATATCGGCCGAACCCACAGCTGGGAAATCCGGAAGATCCGCAAGGACGGCTCGCGGCTTTGGGTTCGTGAGAATGCCAAGGCCGTGCGGCGGCAGGACGATCAAATGATCGTCCTGGTCGCCTGCGAGGATATCACCGAGCGCAAGCAGGCCGAAAATGCGCTGCGGCAGAGTGAGATGTATCTGGCCGAAGCCCAGCGGCTGAGCCACACCGGCAGCTTCGGCTGGCACCTCGCCAGCGGCGAGATCATCTGGTCGGAAGAAACCTTCAGGATCTTCGGATTCGACAAGGTGCCGTCGATCACGCACGACACGGTCCTGCAACGCATCCATCCGGAAGATCGCGCGCGCGTGCAACGAACCATCGACCGCGCTTCCCTCGATCACAAGGACTTCGAGCACGGTTACCGGTTGCTGATGCCCGATGGCGCGGTCAAGCACGTTCACGCCAGGGCGCATGCCGTGACGGACGCGTCTGACGACACCGAGTTCATCGGAGCGGTGACGGATATGACGTCCCGCAAGCGGGCCGAGGCGGAATTGCATGTGGCGCAGGCCAATCTCGCGCACGTCACGCGGGTGACGGCGCTCGGCGAGCTCGCCGCATCGATCGCCCATGAGGTGAACCAGCCGCTCGCTGCCGTTGTCGCCAACGCCGCGGCCTGCCTGCGCTGGCTCGACCGGTCGGCTCCCGATCTGAACGAAGCGCGCGGGGCGGTGAGGTCGATCATCAGCGACGGCAACCGGGCGGGCGAGGTCATCCAGCGCGTCCGCGCGCTGGTGAACAAGACGTCCGATCAGAAAGCGCCACTCGACGTCAATGAGGCGATCAACGAGGTGATCGGCCTGGTGCAGCATGAACTGCTGAGCCATCGCGTGTCGCTGCGGCTGGACCTCACTCCCGATCTCCCTCTGGTGCTCGCCGACCGGGTCCAGCTGCAACAGGTCTTGCTGAACCTGATCATCAACGGTATCGAGGCGATGCAGCCGGTCATCGACCGGCCGCGTGAACTCGCGATCCGGTCATGGCAGGATGAGGCCCGGCAAATCCTGGTCTCGGTCAGCGACTGCGGCGTCGGGATCGCCGCCGAAACTGCCGGCCGGCTGTTCGACGCCTTCTTCACCACCAAGTCCGGCGGCATGGGGATGGGACTGTCGATCTGTCGCTCGATCGTCGAGGCCCATGGCGGCCGCCTCTCCGTGGCCGGCGATGTCGGCCGCGGTGCGACATTCCAGTTCGCGCTGCCGCTGCATCAAGAGGACCGCGCATGATGACCGCCCGCACGGCATCGCCTGCCACTCCCACGGGCGCCGGGGAACCGATCGTCTTTGTGGTCGACGACGACGCATCGGTGCGGAACGCGCTGAGCAATCTTTTCCGGTCGGTCGGCTGGCGGACCGAGGTGTTTGGATCCGGCCACGAATTCCTGCAAAGCAAGCTTCCGAATGTCCCCAGCTGCCTGATCCTCGACATCAGGCTGCCCCGGCTGAGCGGCCTGGACTTTCAGGCCGAGCTGGCCAAAGCCGGGATTCATATTCCGATCATCTTCATGACCGGCCATGGCGATATCCCGATGACGGTGAGGGCGATGAAGGCGGGAGCCGTCGACTTCCTGACCAAACCGTTCCGCGATCAGGACATGCTGGACGCCGTCACGACGGCGATCGAACGCGACAGAAACCGTCGCGATGAGGCAAAGGTCCTTGCAAACCTGCGCGCCGTTTTCGTGACGCTGACCTCGCGCGAACGGCAGGTGATGACGCTCGTCACCGCGGGGCTGATGAACAAGCAGGTCGCCGCCGAAATCGGCGTGGCCGAGATCACCGTGAAGATCCACCGCGGGCACATCATGCGGAAAATGGCGGCGAAGTCGTTGCCGGATCTGGTGAGGATGGCACAGCTGCTCGGGATCGGGCCCGGATCGGGTGGGCCGCAAACCTAAGTATGATTCTCCGGTCCCGATTTGCGACGCACTCTGCCCCGACGTGATCGCATCGACAGCCACCCTCTCGTCGTCCGCAAGAAGGCCCCCTTGTCCAACCCGCCGGTCATATCAATCATCGACGATGACGGGTCGGTTCGCGCCGCGACCCACAATCTCGTTCGGTCGCTTGGCTACGTGGTCCATACATTCGCGTCTGCCGAAGAATTCCTGTGTTCCCCCCACCGGAAGGACACATCCTGCGTGATCACGGATGTCAGAATGCCGTCCATGAGCGGGCTCGAGTTGCAGACCTACCTGCTAGCCAGCGGGCAGAGCTTTCCGTTCATATTCGTCACGGCGTTCTCCGTCGAAAGCGACCGCGTGCGAGCCATGAAGGCCGGGGCGACCTGCTTTCTGATCAAGCCGTTCGACGGGGAGGCTTTGATCAAATGTCTCGATGCCGCACTGACGCGAAACGGCGCGACGACGGCGGAATAGGCCCAACCCGACCCCCGCGCGTGCGGATTATACGCAAGGATGATCCGGCGAAACATCTGGACAGTTGAAGGCAGGCCGTGACGACGCGAGACTTCGCGCCGTCCTCCTGCCCGAGAGGCAAGGACGGTATCAACCAGCTTGATCGGCAATGGCAATTCCTCAGGAGGGAGGTCGCCATGCGTACGGAACCGCGCTGCTCGGAGTGTGAGAGCGAAGACCCGAAGATCGTCTCCTTGCGTGATCCGGCGGCCGCCCGTTTCTGCGGACGCCTCTGCTTCTACAAGGGTCAGCAGAAATTGATTCGCTGGCTTCCGCCAGTCGACACCGAGGCCGTGTCATGACCAACCGGTGCAGCAATTCGGAATGCGGGCGTCCCTTCGGACTGATCCGGCGCAGCTGGCATTTCGAGCAGTTCTGCTCGACCAAGTGCTGCGAGACCTACAAGCGGCAGCTCCAGCGCAACAGCGCCTATTGGAAATGGCTCTGCTACGCCCCCGAGCCGGCAGCCCGTCGAAAGAATTTGATCCAGCGGTCGGACTGAGCGACCTCGATAGGAACGACCATGGCGACAGTCGATGCGATGCTGGTGGGAGCGATCCTGGCGTGGGTACCTTCGCTGATCGTGTTCTTCTATATCGTGCGCGACCTGCGCAACATGCCCGGCGAAGACCTCGATTGAAGGATGCGCGGGATCAGAGCTGTACCCCCTCATGCCGCAGCAACCAGCGCTTCCGCTCCAGGCCGCCACCATATTTCACCAGTGAGCCGTTGGCGCCGATCAGGCGGTGGCAGGGCACGACGACGCTGATCGGGTTGGAGCCATTGGCGTGGCCGACCGCGCGCATCGCGTTCGGCGCGTGCAGCTTCGCCGCCAATGCGCCGTAGCTCATGGTGGTGCCGGCACGAATCTTCGGCAGCGCGTGCCAGACCTTCTGCTGGAACGGCGTGCCGGCGACGCGCCATGCGACGTCGCCGAGCCGATCGAGATCGCCCCTGAAATAGCCGTCGAGCGCCTTGCGCAACGCCGCCGGCGCGCGGCCGTCCCTGAGCGTCACCGCGCCATAGTGCAGCCGCAGCAGATCGCGCATCCGCGCTTCATAGTCGTCCCAGTCGAGCGCGCGCAGCACGCCGTCGTCGTCGGTCATCAGCAGCGCGACGCCGATCGGCGTCGTGAGACGGTCAAGGTTGAAGGTTTGCGGCGTCTTGCGGTCGGACATGACGGTCACTCGGGAATCGGATCGTTACGCATACAATCCGACGCCGGCATGCTAGCGTCCACCCGAATTCCGGTTGGGGGACCGCATCATGTATCTGCTTGCCAATGTCCTGGTCGCGGTGGTGGCCGCGCTGCACGTCTATTTCCTGGTGCTGGAGATGTTTCTCTGGACCAAGCCGCTGGGGCTGAAGACGTTTCGCAATTCGATCGAAAAGGCAACGGAGTCCGCGGTGCTCGCCGCCAATCAAGGGCTCTACAACGGCTTCCTGGCCGCCGGACTGATCTGGGGCCTGGTGCACGGCAATCCCGCCTTCGCGTTCCAGATCAAGACATTCTTCCTGCTCTGCGTCATCGTCGCGGGCGTCTATGGCGCGGCGACCGTCAGCCCGCGCATCCTTTATGTGCAGGCGGCGCCTGCGGCCCTCGCCCTGATCCTGCTCTGGTTCGCCTGACGCCGGGATTCTGCGCTTGGCATTGCCCTGCAATGCCGCCATCATCGCGGCAACGGTGACATCCGCCGGAGGCAAGCGCCTCGCGGACAAGATCATCGGCAACATGGGAGGTCACGACATGAGAAGCGTGCATTTGCTCGCTGCGACTGCGTTTGCCATCGCGTTGTCCGTCACGTCAGCGAGCGCGCAGAAGAAATACGACATCGGCGCCACCGACACCGAGATCAAGATCGGCCAGACCGTGCCGTTCTCCGGCCCCGCCTCGGCCTATGCCGGCATCGGCAAGACCCAGGCGGCCTATCTCAAGATGATCAACGATCAGGGCGGCATCAACGGCCGCAAGCTGAACCTGATCCAGTATGACGACGCCTATTCGCCGCCGAAGGCGGTCGAGCAGGTGCGCAAGCTGGTCGAAGGCGACGAGGTGCTGTTCACCTTCCAGATCATCGGCACGCCGTCGAATGCCGCCGTGCAGAAATATCTCAACGCCCGGAAGGTGCCGCAGCTGCTGGCCTCGACCGGCGCCTCGCGCTTCTCCGATCCGGTCAACGCGCCCTGGACCATCGCATTCAATCCGAACTACCAGTCGGAGGGCCGCATCTACGCCAAATACATCCTGGCCAACTACCCCAACGCCAAGATCGGCATCTTCTACCAGAACGACGATCTCGGCCGCGACTACATCACGGGCCTGAAAAGCGGCCTCGGCGACAAGGCCTCGAGCATGATCGTGGCGGAGGCGTCGTACGAGCTGACCGACCCGACGGTGGATTCACAGATCGTCAAGCTGAAGGCCGCCGGCGCTGATCTGCTCTATGACGCGTCGACCCCGAAATTCGCCGCGCAGACGATCCGCAAGCTCGCCGACCTCGACTGGCACCCGGTGCACATCCTCGACATCAATGCGAGCCCGGTGTCGGCAACGCTGAAGCCGGCTGGCCTCGACATCTCCAAGGGGATCATCTCGACCAATTACGGCAAGGAACCCGCCGATCCGCAGTGGAAGGACGATCCCGGCCTGAAGGCCTATTTCGCCTTCATGGACAAATATTATCCGGAGGGCGACAAGCTCAACACCGTCAACACCTACGGGTATTCGACCGCCGAGCTGTTGATCCAGGTGCTGAAACAATGCGGCGACGACCTCACCCGTGAGAACCTGATGAAGCAGGTGACCAGCCTGAAGCATTTCGTGCCGTCACTCGCGCTGCCGGGCATGTCGATCACGACGGGACCGAACGATTACCGCATCAACAAGCAGATGCAGATGATGAAGTTCAACGGCGAGCGCTGGGAGCTGTTCGGCCCGATCATCGAGGATACAGGGCCGGCGGGCTAAAGGGGACCCGTCACGGTGAGGAGGCCCAACGCTGCCGTCTCGAAGCATAACGGGGTGGATTTTTGGCGCGCGGCCTGTCCACCCCCGTCGTCCTGGCGAAAGCCAGGACCCATAACCACCGAATTTGATCGCGTGCGGGATCGTGGCTCCAGTGTCGCGCAACCCCAAGCTACTGGGGTAAAGGGTCCTGGCTTTCGCCAGGACGACGCCGAATAGTGCCGGGATTACGACGCAGCAGGATCAGAAACCGCGTCACCTTCCTTTCCGCACCGCCCCCTACTTTCGTTGATTGAAATCGCTCGTCTTTTCAGCACCGTTCGTCTTGCATCGCAGCAACGGTTCCTCCAGTATCCCGGCCCAATCGATGGCGGCTGCGGGGGTGTGAACCCGCGACAAGATCATCGGCGAACCATTAATCACGTGAGGAAGCAGCAGTATGAGGAATGGGATTTTCCATCTGGCCACCGCAACGGCGCTCGCAATGGCGCTATCCGCGACGTCGGCCTTCGCGCAGAAGAAATACGATCCCGGCGCGAGCGATACCGAAATCAAGATCGGCCAGACCGTCCCGTTCTCCGGACCGGCCTCCGCCTATGCCTCGATCGGCAAGACCCAGGCGGCCTATTTCAAGATGATCAACGACCAGGGCGGCGTGAACGGCCGCAAGATCAACCTCATTCAATATGACGACGCCTATTCGCCGCCCAAGGCGGTCGAGCAGGTGCGCAAGCTGGTCGAGAGCGACGAGGTGCTGCTGACGTTCCAGATCGTCGGCACGCCGTCGAACGCCGCGGTACAGAAATATCTCAACGCCAAGAAGGTCCCGCAGCTGTTCGCCGCCACCGGCGCCTCGAAGTTCACCGATCCGAAGAACTTCCCCTGGACGCTCGGCTTCAATCCGAACTACTTCGTCGAAGGCCGCATCTACGGCCAGTACATCCTGAAGGAGCACCCCAATGCCAAGATCGGCGTGCTCTACCAGAACGACGACCTCGGCAAGGACTATCTGAACGGCCTCAAGGCCGGCCTCGGCGACAAGGCCGCCAAGATGGTGGTGTCGGAAGCTTCCTACGAAGTCTCCGATCCGACGGTGGATTCGCAGATCATCAAGATCAAGGATTCCGGAGCCGACCTGTTCTTCTCGGCGACGACGCCGAAGCAGGCTGCGCAAGGGATCAAGAAAATCTTCGAACTCGGATGGCATCCGGTCCAGATCGTCGACATCAACGCCACGTCGGTCGGCGCCGTGCTGCAGCCGGCAGGTCTCGAAGCCGCCAAGGGCCTGATCTCGACCAACTACGGCAAGGATCCGGCCGACCCGCAGTGGAAGGATGATGCCGGCATGAAGCGCTATTTCGACTTCATGGCCAAGTACTATCCCGACGGCGACAAGAACTCGAACTTCAACACCTACGGCTATTCGACCGCGCAGCTGATGGTGCACGTGCTGAAGCAGTGCGGCGACGAGTTGACGCGCGAGAACGTGCTGAAACAGGCCACCAACCTGAAGAATGTCGAGCTCGACATGGCGCTGCCCGGCATCAAGGGCAACACCTCGCCGAACGACTACCGCGTCAACAAGCAGTTGCAGATGATGAAGTTCAACGGCGAGCGCTGGGAACTGTTCGGCCCGATTCTGGAGGATGCGGGTCCGGCGGGTTAGTGGTTTTTTGCTGGATTTGAGATGCGATCGGCGGCCTTAGGGCCGCCGATTTTGTTTGGATACGCACATTCAAATCTATCCCCGTCACCCTGAGGCGCTCGCGAAGCGAGCCTCGAAGGGTCGACGGCCACAAGTGGGGCCGATTTCATCCTTCGAGGCTCGCTCCGCTCGCACCTCAGGATGACGGGGATGGAGAGTGCTCGTGGCTTTGAGCGCAGCTATCTAGGAATCTCCCCAAACGTCTTCCCGACGGGCAGCACCGCATGCCGGATCAGCCGCGAATCCTCCACGCCGGCCTGGCGGTGCTTGACGGCCTCGCGATAGACCGGATCGCGGATCATCTCGACGAAAGCGGCGACGCTTGGGTATTCGGCGATGAAGCAGTGGTCCCAGCGCTCGGCCTCGGGGCCGATCAGCATCAACTCGAAGCGGCCTTGCCAGACGATGCGGCCGCCGAGCCGCTCGAACACCGGGCCACTCTCGCGGCCATAGGCCGCATAGGCTTCCGCGCCGCTCGCCTTGCGGCCGTCCGGATAGGCGGCGTGCTCCCGCAGGCGGACGAGGTTGAGCATGTGGATCGGTCCCGGCCGGTTGTTGTCCCGGAACTGTGCGAAGACGTCCTTGGTCGGATCGATATGGCCCATGCGAAGGCTCCTTTTGTTGTCGGGTCCGTTGTTATTTAGCACGCACCGCCCAACCTCCTAATCCCGCGTTAAGCTTTGCGTAACCGCCCCTTAAACCGGGAACGCTAGCGTGCGGCCCGATCAGGGTGTGAGCGTTGCGGATGGCGTGGGGAAACAAAAAGGGCGGTGCGCGCAAGGAGCCGCTGTTCGGGCTTCCGGCCGCGCTTGCCGACCTCAGGCTGTCGGTTGCCGATCGCATTCCCGGCGGCGACGACGACAAGCCGGCCAAATCCAAATCGAAAAGCAGCGAGTCCGGCGGCGAGAAGCCGCGGCCCGCAAAGAGCAGCGGCAAGCGCCGCGGCAAATCACGCGGCTTCGGCATCGGCCGGCTGTTCTACTGGACCGCGGTGCTCGGGCTGTGGGCCTGCATCGCCGTGATCGGTGTCGTGGTGTGGGTCGGCGCGCATCTGCCGCCGATCCAGTCGCTGGAAATCCCCAAACGCCCGCCGACGATCCAGATCGTCGGCCTCGACGGCAGCGTGCTGGCGCAGCGCGGCGAAATGGCCGGCGCCAATGTCGCGCTAAAGGACCTGCCGCCCTATCTACCGAAAGCGTTCATCGCCATTGAGGATCGCCGCTTCTATTCGCATTTCGGCGTCGATCCCGTCGGCATCCTGCGCGCGGCTGTGACCAACCTTTTGCATCACGGCGTCTCGCAGGGCGGCTCGACCCTGACGCAGCAGCTCGCCAAGAACCTGTTCCTGACCCAGGAGCGCACCATGCAGCGCAAGCTGCAGGAGGCCGAGCTCGCGCTGTGGCTGGAGCGCAAACACTCCAAGGACGAGATCCTCGAGCTCTATCTCAACCGCGTCTATTTCGGTTCCGGCGCCTATGGCGTCGAGGCGGCGGCGCAGCGCTATTTCGGCAAGTCGGCGAAGAACGTGACCATCGCCGAGGCCGCGATGCTCGCGGGTCTCGTCAAGTCGCCGTCGCGTCTTGCACCGAACCGCAATCCGGAGGGCGCCGAGCAGCGCGCGCAAATCGTGCTGGCAGCGATGGTGGATGCCAAGTTCATTACCGAAGCGCAGGCCAAGGCCTCGACCGGCCAGGCCTCGATCGCCGTGAAGCCGGCCGGCGCCGGCACCGTGAACTATGTCGCCGACTGGATCGGCGAGGTGCTCGACGATCTGGTCGGCCAGATCGACCAGGACATCACGGTGCAGACCACCATCGATCCGAAGCTGCAAAACATGGCGGAGGCCGCCGTGATCGACGAACTCGCCGCCAAGAGCGTGAAATTCAATGTCAGCCAGGGCGCGCTGGTGGCGATGTCGCCCGACGGCGCGGTGCGCGCCATGGTCGGCGGCCGGAACTATGCCGAGAGCCAGTATAACCGCGCGGTGACCGCCAAGCGGCAGCCCGGCTCATCGTTCAAGCCGTTCGTCTATCTGACCGCGGTCGAGTCAGGGCTGACGCCGGACACCATTCGCACCGACGGCCCGCTCGACATCAAGGGCTGGAAGCCGGAGAACTACACCCACGAATATTTCGGCTCGGTGACGCTGACCCAGGCGCTCGCGATGTCGCTGAACACGGTCGCGGTGCGGCTCGGTGTCGAGGTCGGCGCTAAAAATGTGGTGCGCACCGCGCACCGGCTCGGCATCTCCTCCAAGCTCGAACCCAACGTCTCGATCGCGCTCGGCACCTCCGAAGTCTCCGTCCTCGAGATGGTCGGCGCCTATACGCCGTTCGCCAATGGCGGGTTCGCCGTGTCGCCGCATGTGATCACCAAGATCCGCACCAGCTCGGGCAAGCTGCTCTACGATCGTCCGACCGATCCGCCGAACCAGGTGATCGAGCCGCGCTATGACGCGATGATGAACAGCATGATGCGCGAGACCTTGATCTCGGGCACCGCGCGCAAGGCGGAGATCCCCGGCTGGACCGCCGCCGGCAAGACCGGCACCAGCCAGGATTATCGCGACGCCTGGTTCATCGGCTACACCGGCCATCTCGTCACCGGCGTCTGGCTCGGCAATGACGACAACTCGCCGACCAAGAAGGCGACCGGCGGCGGGCTGCCGGTGGAAGTGTGGACCCGGTTCATGAAGGCCGCGCATCAGGGCGTGCCGGTCGTGGCGATCCCGAATTCGCAAGGCAATTGGGGACCGGCGAACCTGATGCAGATCTCGTCGCAGATCAGCCCGCCGTCCGCGCCGACGCAAACGCAACCCCAAATGCAGATGCAGGCGCCGCCGCCGGCGCCATCGGGCGGCGGCTATTATCGGCAGCCACCTCCGGTGCGCACCTCGGCGCAACCGCCGAACCCGAACGCACGGCCGGAGGCGGCTGCGGGATTGGATGGCTGGCTGGTTGATCGGCTATTCCGCTAGAGCGTTTTCGAGCGAAGTGGAAACCGGTTCGCGTGAAGAAAACGCGTCAAAACAAAAACCTAGAGCCCCGTTCCGATTCCATCGGAACGGGAAAGGCTCTAGCGCGATCCGTAGGATGGGTGGAGCGCAGCGATCCCCATCGATTGCTGCCGTGGAAGCGACGATGATGGGTTTCGCTGCGCTCTACCCATCCTACGCCCGCTACTCCTGGATCCCGTAGCGGTGCAGGTCGTTGCCGTGGGTGTCGAGCCAGTTCTTGGCGCGCGTCACCGATGCGCAGACCTTGTCGACCACCCGCCAGAACCGCGCCGAGTGGTTCATCTCGACGAGATGCGCGACTTCGTGGGCGGCGAGGTAATCGAGCACGAACGGCGGCGCGAGGATCAGGCGCCAGGAGAACGACAGCGAGCCGGCCGAGGTGCAGGAGCCCCAGCGGCTGGACTGGTCGCGGATCGAGACCCGGCGCACTCGCACATTGAGTTCCGCGGCATAGAGCTGCGCCGCCTTCTGCAGATCCTTGCGCGCCTCGCGCTTGAGGAAGTCGTGCACCCGACGATCCATGTGCTCGACGCCGCCGGCGACGCATAGAATCTTCTCGCCGCTGTCGCGCGTCTCGGTCCAGACCGTGCCGCGCTCGCCGGCGCGATGCACCAGACGATGCGGAACGCCGCGCAACGGCACCACCGTGCCAGGCTGGAACGGCGCGGCCTTCGGCAATCGGCCGAGACGAGCGGCAATCCAGCCGCCATGCAGGTGCGCGAACTCCTTGGCTTCAGCGATCGTGCCGCGCGGCGGCATGGTGAGGATCGCTTCGCGGTCGGTCGGATGTATCCGCAGCGTATAACGGCGCGCGCGCCTGTGCCGACGCAGCCGAATGGTGAAGAACTGGGAGCCGTGGCGGACCAAAAGAGTCGAGGGTTCGGCAGGCCGCCGATAGAGGAGCGCGCGAGTAGCCATTTCTGAGAGTCCGGGGAGTAGGAGTTCGCCCGAAGTCTGCCACATCCACCGAAAGGGAAATCGCTCGGCGCAAAAACAAATCATTTGCCCAATATACAGGGGCTGGCGGTTTCTGAACCTCTACCGGCTGGGGTCGGAACCGATTTTTTTTGAGTGAATCAGGACTGAGAATAAGGCGCAAGAGATGAAAATAAATTCACCCCTTGCGCTTTGCCTGATTTGAGAATTTTTGAGCTAAATCAGCGACTTATGCAACCGCCGAAATCCTTGCCGAAACGATACTTATTCGGCCGCAGCGACCAGCGAAAGCCGCGTATTTGCCGCCGAGACCATGAAATCGGAGATCCGCGGCACGATTTCGGAGCGGAACCGCGACCCGTTGAACACGCCGTAATGCCCGACGCCCTTCTGCACGTAATGCACGCGGCGATGGTTGGGAATCGAGGTGCAGAGGCCGTGCGTTGCCTCGGTCTGGCCGAGACCGGAGATGTCGTCCTTCTCGCCTTCCACCGTCATCAGCGCGACACGGCGGATTTTTGAGGGATCGACCGGCTTGCCGCGATGGGTCATCTCGCCCTTCGGCAGCGCGTGCTTGACGAACACGAGGTCGACCGTCTGCAGATAATACTCCGCGGTGAGGTCCATCACGGCGAGATATTCGTCGTAGAATTCGCGGTGCTTGTCGACGAGATCGCCGTCGCCCTTCACCAGGTTGGAGAACAGCGCCTTGTGCGCGTCCATGTGGCGGTCGAGATTCATGCTGATGAAGCCGTTGAGCTGCAGGAATCCCGGATAGACGTCGCGCATCACGCCGGCATGCGGGAACGGCACCTTGGTGATGACATTGTTGCGGAACCAGTCGATGCCGCGCTCCGCGGCGAGGTTGTTGACCGCGGTCGGATTGCGCCTGGTGTCGATCGGGCCGCCCATCAGCGTCATCGACAACGGCACGAACGGGTCGTTGTTGGCCTCCATCACGGAAACCGCCGCGACGACCGGCACCGAAGGCTGACACACCGCGATGATGTGCATGTTGCCGCCGAGCGCGTGCAGCATCTCGATCAGATAGTCGACATAGTCCTCGAGATCGAAGCGGCCGGCGGCGAGCGGCACCATGCGCGCATCGGCCCAGTCGGTGATGTAGACCTCATGCGTCGGCAGGAACGCTTCGACCGTGCCGCGCAGCAGCGTCGCATAGTGGCCCGACATCGGCGCGACGATCAGCACCCGCGGCTGCGGTGAGCGCAACGGCCGGGTCAGCTTGCGATCGAAATGCAGCAGACGGCAGAACGGCTTCTCCCAGATCGAGCGAACCTCGACCGCGGTACGGACGCCGTTGACCTCGGTCGTGGGCAGGTTCCATTCCGGCTTGCCGTAGCGGCGGGTGGTGCGCTCGAACACCTCGCAGGCCGCCGCGACCGATTTGCCGAACTGGGTGTGGGTCCAGGGATTGAGCGGATTCTGAAACAGGATCTTGGTGGCGTCGGTCACCGCGCGCGCCGGATTGAGCGAGGCCTGCGCCATCTCGTACATCCAGTACAACGGCGTCGTGAGTGCCGGACCGCCGTCTGTCGCCAGTGGCGGGACGCCGCCAAATTCACCGATGGGCATTTCGTTTCAGACCCCTGTTTTGCGCCGCAGCATACTGTCAACTGCGTAACAATGCGTCAATGCGCCGCTCACCGAATTTGGGGGCCGTGGCCGGCTAAAACACCGTGAATCCACGTGAAAGTGACATTTATTCACCACCCGAGAGCAGCGAACCGTGGCGCTTGGCGCTCTGCAAAAGGGCAAGGAAGATCGCAAAAGAGGCAGCGAACAGGATCGCGTTGATGACGAGTGCCCACAGCATCAGGTCGGCGCGGAAGACGTGATCAATCAACAGCGACCGCATGCCTTCGAACACATAGGTCGGCGGCAACGCCCAGGCGACATATTGCAGCCAGGCCGGCAGCACGGCGACCGGATAATAGATGCACGCGAGCGGCATCACGGCGAACATCAGCGTCCAGACGATGCTTTCGGCGCCCAATCCGTTGCGCAGCACGAGGCCGGAGGCGAACACGCCGACCGACCAGCTGGTGAAGATCAGATTGCAGAAGAAGGCGATCAGCGGCAGCCCGATGGCGTAGAAGTTGAAGCCGAAAAAGAACAGCGCCATCAGCGTCATCGGGATCACGCCGATGGCGAGCCGGACCAGGCTCATGATCATCAGCGAGAGCAACAGCTCGATCGGCTTCAGCGGGCTCATCATCAGGTTGCCGAGATTGCGCGCCCACATCTCTTCCAGGAACGAGATCGAGAAGCCTAGCTGGCCGCGGAACAGGATGTCCCACAGGATGACGGCGCCGATCAGCGTGCCGCCCGCTTTGGCAAAGAACCCCGAGGCCTGTGCGATGTAATTCTGCAGGAAGCCCCAGGTGATGATCTGCAGCGCCGGCCAGTACACGAGCTCCAGCAGCCGCGGCCAGGACGACATCAGGAGATACCAATAGCGCAGCACCATCGCACTGATGCGATGCAGCGAGATGCCGCGCGCTTGATGGCTGACGATCTCGCTCATGGTGCGCCCTCCCGCACCCGGCCGCGCGCGACGTCGAGGAACACCTCCTCCATCGTGTCGCGGTTGTAGCGCGCCATGATCGCCTCGGGACTGTCGTCGTCCTCGATCTTGCCGCGCTTCATGATGATGACGCGGTCGCACAAACGCTCGACCTCCAGCATGTTGTGCGACGCAAGCAGGATCGTCGCATTGTGGGTCTTGCGGTAAGTCTCCAGATGCTGCCGCACCCAATCGGCGGTGTCAGGATCGAGCGAGGCGGTCGGCTCGTCCAGCAGCAGCAGGTCCGGCTCGTTGATCAGCGCCTTGGCCAGCGCGACCCGGGTCTTCTGTCCGGCCGAGAGCTTGCCGTTGGCACGATCGAGAAAATCCCCGAGATCGAGGTCGGCGGCGAGCTGCTCGATCCGCTTGCGCAGATGCCTGACGGAATACAGGCGTCCGAATGTGGTGAGGTTCTGCCGCACCGTGAGCCGCATCGGCATATCGACATAGGGGCTCTCGAAGTTCATCCGGCCGAGCACGGCATAGCGCTGCTCGGGGATTTTTGCGCCGAGCACCTGGACGGTGCCTGAGGTCGGCAGCACCAGGCCCATGATCATCGCGATCGTCGTGGTCTTGCCGGCGCCATTGCCGCCGAGCAGGCCGGTGATGCTGCCGCGCGCAATGCGGAACGAGATGTCGTCGACCGCGCGCGTCGTCTTGTAGAGCTTGACCAGATGCGCGACATCGATCGCCGCCGGTCCGCTCGGATCGGCGGCGGGGGTTTGCCCCTGACCTGTCTCACTCTGCTGCATGTGGCCGTTAATTGAGCCATTGCGACAATAAGCGCAAGGCTTGCACCGAAATCCTGGGTTAGAGCCCCGATCCGGTAGAATCGGATCGGCGCTCTGGATTGTCGTTTCGACGCGTTTTGTTGACGCGAACCGGTATCCACTTCGCTCGAAAACGCTTCTGTTCGCCAATTTGTGCGCCGCCCACGGCACAGTTAAAGTCCTGACATGACCGACGTCGTCGCCTCCGATTTTCGCCAGCCCCGCAGCTCGGTCCGCCTGGATACGATCCTGCGGCTGCGCTGGCTCGCCGCGCTCGGCCAGCTCGTCGCGATCTTCGTCGTGGCCCAGGGGCTGGAATTCGACCTCCCGATCGTGGAGTGCGTCTGCATCGTCGCCTTTTCGGCGATGCTCAATCTGGCGCTGCAGATCGCCTTCAACCCGATGCAGCGGCTGGAGCCGTCCTATGCGGCGGCGCTGCTCGCGCTCAACATCGTCGAGCTCGGCGGGTTGCTCTATTTCACCGGCGGCCTGCAGAACCCGTTCTCGTTCCTGTTCCTGGCGCCGGTGCTGATCTCGGCGACCGTGCTGCCGATCCGGCTCACCATCGCGCTCGGCTGCCTCGCGGTCGCCTCGGCCTCGGCGCTGTTCTTCTATCATCTGCCGTTGCCATGGGATGGCGACGACCCGCTGGTGCTCCCGCCGATCTACCTGGTCGGCGTCTGGCTCTCGATCCTGCTCGCGATCGGCGTCACCAGCCTCTATGCCTTCCAGGTGACGGAGGAATCGCGCCAGCTCTCCAATGCGCTGGCCGCGACCGAACTGGTGCTGACGCGCGAACAGCATCTGACCCAGCTCGACGGTCTCGCCGCCGCTGCCGCGCACGAACTCGGCACGCCGCTGTCGACGATCTTCCTGATCTCGCGCGAGCTCGAGAAGACGGTGCATGATCCGGCTATCGCCGGCGACCTCAAGACCGTGCGCGAGCAGGCGCAGCGCTGCCGCGACATCCTGAGCAAGATCGCGCAACTGTCCGCGAGCGGCGCGCCGTTCGACAACATGAAGCTGTCGACCCTGATCGAGGAGTCGGTGGCGCCGCATCGCGACTTCGGCGTCAACATCAAGGTGCGGCTTGCTGTCGCAGCCACGTCCGAGCCGGTCGTCGCGCGCAATCCGGCGATCCTCTATGGCGTCGGCAACATCCTGGAAAATGCCGTCGATTTCGCGCATCAGACCGTTGAGGTGAATGCCTGGTGGAATGCAGAAACCGTCGAGATCGTGATCTCCGACGACGGCCCGGGAATCGCGCCCGACATGCTGAAGCGGATCGGCGAACCGTATTTGTCGCGGCGGAAAGCCGTGGATGAGGCGCAAAATGACCGCGGCGGCCTCGGTCTTGGGGTTTTCATCGCACGAACGCTGCTGGAACGCACCGGCGCAAAAGTCTCGTTTACCAATCGCATCTTTCCCGATCACGGCGCCGTGGTGCAGATCGTCTGGCCGCGCGAACGTTTCGAGGACGAGACGAACGAGCCCGCATCTTAAGAACGGTTCTCAGTCGCTGGCATATCGGATGCAGCCACCACGACTTTTGGCTGCCTTGGCAGCGCCGCACTAGGCCCCCATATGTTTGGGGTCTGCCACAGGGAAAAATGGACCGTGAACGCCATCGCTGAACTGAATGACCACGCCGACAAGTCGCTTCTCATCGTCGAGGACGACAAGCCGTTCCTGGAGCGCCTGTCGCGCGCCATGGAGACGCGGGGCTTCGCGGTGAAGTCATGCGACACGGTGTCCGACGGCCTCGCCGAGATCGGCCGCGCCGCGCCCGCCTTTGCGGTCGTCGACCTCAGGCTCGGCGACGGCAATGGCCTCGATGTCGTCTCGGCGCTGAAGCGCAAGCGCCCCGACGCGCGCGCGATCGTGCTGACCGGCTATGGCAACATCGCCACCGCGGTCACCGCGGTGAAGATGGGCGCCGTCGACTATCTCTCGAAGCCCGCCGACGCCGATGACGTGGTGGCCGCACTGCTGGCGACCGGCACCGAGAAGTCCGAGCTGCCGACCAATCCGATGTCGGCCGACCGCGTCCGCTGGGAGCACATCCAGCGCATCTACGAGATGTGCAACCGCAACGTCTCGGAGACTGCACGCCGGCTCAACATGCATCGGCGTACCTTGCAGCGCATCCTGGCGAAGCGCGCGCCGAGGTAAGCAAAGTTCATATTTCTTTGTAATGGCCGGGCTCGTCCCGGCCATTTGCGTTTCTGATATTTCGTAGGGTGGGCAAAGCGGAGCGTGCCCACCATCACGAGTACGCCGAGAGTGGTGGGCACGTCGCTGACGCTCCTTTGCCCACCCTACGCAGAGCAGCTTCTAAAACTCGTGCCCCTGCGGGTCGACGAGCCGATTGATCCGCTGCGCGGCCGCCATCGCAAAACGCACCGTCATCGCCTTGCGCCTTGCCGCCGGCAGGCGATGTTCCGGCGCCTCGCAATGCAGATGCGCGCCGTAGGCGTCCGCGATGATCAGGCCGGTGTCTTCGGGAAAGATCTCGCACGGCAGGTCCTGCGTGAAGGCGAAGAACAGCCGGTCGCAATGCATCCGGTAGTCCTGCCATTTCTGGTCGGCACGCAAATCCTCGACCGACGATTTGATCTCGACGATCCAGATCTCGCCGCGCTCGTTCAGCGCGACCAGATCGGCCCTGCGGCCGGACGGCAGCGGCAGTTCGCTGATGCAGGAAAATCCCAGCGATCTCAGAAGCCTCGCGGTACCGCGCGCGATCGCGAGCGCGGTCTCCGACTGGCGTCGGTCGGGCGCGGGCACGAGCGCGATCTGGCGGGCGGGCGATTCCATCCGGACAAGACTAGCCGATTCCATTCACGAGCGGCAGCGCCGGAATCGGCCGGAACCCGCCGCCGCCTCGCCGCTTATCTCACGGCCGCCACCCCTGGGCTGGCCGCGAGGACCTGCCCGGTGATCGACGACCTCTGGTACAAGAACGGCGTGATCTACTGCCTCTCCGTCGGCACCTACATGGACGCCAACGGCGACGGCATCGGCGATTTCGGGGGCCTGCTGCGGCGGCTGGACTATCTGCACGGGCTCGGCATCACCACGATCTGGCTGATGCCGTTTCAGCCCTCGCCCGGCAAGGACGACGGCTACGATATCTCGGATTATTACGGCGTCGATCCGCGCTACGGCACGCTCGGCGATTTCGTCGAATTCACCCATGGCTGCGCGCAGCGTGGCATGCGCGTGATCATCGACCTCGTCGTCAATCACACTTCGGACCAGCACGCCTGGTTTCAATCGGCGCGCAGCGCAAAGGATTCGCCCTATCGCGACTGGTATGTCTGGGCCGACAAGCGGCCCGCCAACGCCAATACCGGCATGGTGTTTCCCGGCGTGCAGAAATCGACGTGGACGCGGGACAAGAAGGCAGGCGCCTGGTACTTCCACCGCTTCTACGATTTCCAGCCCGACCTCAACACATCAAACCCGCATGTCCAGGCCGAGCTCCTCAAGATCATGGGATTCTGGATCCAGCTCGGCGTTTCCGGCTTCCGCATGGACGCCGTGCCTTTCGTGATCGCGACCAAGGGCGCTTCGGTTCGCAAGCCGGTCGAGCAATACGACATGCTGCGGTCGTTCCGCGAATTCCTGCAATGGCGCCAGGGCAATGCGATCATCCTGGCCGAAGCCAACGTGCTGCCCGAGACCGACATGGAGTATTTCGGCCGCGACGGCGACCGGATGCAGATGATGTTCAATTTCCATGTCAACCAGCATCTGTTCTACGCGCTGGCGTCCGCCGATACACGGCCGTTGGCAAAAGCGCTGGTCGCGACAAAGCCGCGGCCGGCAACGGCGCAATGGGGCCTGTTCCTCCGCAACCATGATGAGCTCGACCTCGGCCGCCTCACCAAGGCGCAGCGCGAGACGGTGTTCAAGGCGTTCGGCCCAGACAAGAGCATGCAACTCTATGACCGCGGCATCCGACGCCGTCTGGCGCCGATGCTGGGCGGCGACCGCAGGCGGCTGGAGCTCGCCTACAGCCTGATGTGCACGCTGCCCGGCACGCCCGTGATCCGCTACGGCGACGAGATCGGCATGGGCGATGACCTTGCCCTGCCCGAACGCCACTGCGCGCGCACGCCGATGCAGTGGTCGACCGAACCGCACGCCGGCTTCACCGAAAGCGATCGGCCATGCCTGCCGGTGATCGACAAGGGGGCGTATGGCTATGAGCACGTCAACGCGGCCAAGCAACGGCGCGACCCGAATTCGCTGCTGAACTGGACCGAACGCGTCATCCGGATGCGCAAGGAGGTCCCCGAGGTCGGCTGGGGCGACTTCAAGGTGATTGCAACCCGCGATCCGGCGGTACTGATTGTCCGCTACGACTGGCGCAACAACTCGGTGCTGTTCATCCACAATCTCGCCGAGCAGCCGCGCGAGGTCGCTTTCTCCGTCGGACTGCCTGACGATGCCGGAGAGCATCTGATCAACCTGCTGAGCGAGGACCACAGCCACGCCGACGACCGCGGCCGCCACAAGCTCCTGATCGAGGGCTACGGCTACCGCTGGTACCGGGTGGGCGGGCTCGACTATCTGCTCAAGCGCAGCGACATCGACACCAAGACGCCGCGCACGCTACGTTAGTCTTCCCGGGACGGCTCCAAGCCTGCCCGCGGCGGCCCCAGGATCACGCCCTCATTGGCGCGCAGATCGAGCATGCCTTCGACCTTCTCGCCCTCGCGGTCCATGAAGGTCGACAGCAGGATCTGGTTGCTGAAGCCGATTGCGCTCGAGGTGATCGCAGCGGGCTGACCGCCGAAATTCAGCGCGATCACCGCAATTGCGCCGGCCGCGCTGCGCCGGCGATAGAGCAGCACGTCGCCATGCGCCGTCACCGGCTCGTAGCTGCCATGGACGAGCTGCGGCAGCTCGCGGCGCAGCGCGATCAACGCCTTGTAGAGATTGAGGATCGACGCCCGCTCCGCCTCGAGGCTCGCGACGTTGTCGGCGGCGAAATCATGCGCCAGCGGCAGCCACGGCTTTGCCATCGAGAAACCGGCATTGCGCCCGCTGCTCCATTGCATCGGCGTGCGGCAGCCGTCGCGGCCGACGCCGATGCCGGGCACGTTCTTCTCGAAGGGATCGCGTACCTGGTCCGGCGCGATGGTGAGCTGGCGCATGCCGATCTCGTCGCCGTAATAGAGCGTCGGTGTGCCGCGCAAGGTCAGCAGCAGCATCGCCGCGACGCCCGCCTGCGCCGGCCCGACCCGGCTCGCCACCCGCGGCCGGTCGTGATTGCCGAGCACCCAGTTCGGCCACGCGCCGGGCGGCAGCGCCTTCTCGTAGTCGGCGATGATCTTCTCGACCGAGCGCGCGCTCCACAAGGTCGACAGCAGTGCGAAGTTGAACGGCATCTGCGCACCGCGCAGATCGTTGCCGTAATAGGCGACCAGCCGGTGCAGCGGCAGATAGATCTCGCCGATCAGCACCCGGCCGTCGAACTCCTCGGTGACGCGGCGCATCTCGCTGATGACCTCGTGCACCTCGAGCTGATCCGTCGAATATTGGGTGAGAATCCTTTCATGCGGCGGCCGACCCTCGCGATAATGCGGGTTCGGCGGATTGTCACGGAAATCCGCGTCCTTGATCAGGTGCCAGATCACGTCGACGCGGAAGCCGTCGACGCCCTTGCGCAGCCAGGAGCGCATCACCTCGTAGATCGCCTCCCGCACCTGCGGATTGCGCCAGTTGAGATCGGGCTGCTCGGCGAGGAAGGCGTGATAATAATATTGGCCCGAGGCCTCGTCATAGGCCCAGGCGCTGCCGCCGAATTCAGACAGCCAGTTGTTGGGCGGACCGCCGTCGGGCGCGCCGTCGCGCCAGATGTACCAATCGCGCTTCGGGTCATCGCGCCCGCTCTTCGCTTCGATGAACCAGGGATGCTGGTCTGAGGTGTGGTTCGGCACCAGATCGAGGATCAGCTTGAGGCCGGCATCGTGCGCGGCCGCAACCAGTTCGTCGAAATCCTCCATCGTCCCGAACAACGGATCGATGCCGGTGTAGTCGGAGATGTCGTAGCCGAAATCGGCCATCGGCGACGGGAAGATCGGCGACAGCCAGACCGCATCGACGCCAAGCCGCGTCAGATAGGGCAGCCGCGTGATGATGCCCCTGAGATCGCCGACGCCGTCACCGTCGCTGTCCTGAAAGGAGCGCGGATAGACCTGATAGAAGATGCCGTGCCGCCACCAGTCCCTGTCGTCGTGATCCATCGCTTCCCCTCGTCATGCGGCCCAACGCCCAGGCCCCGCAGATCAGTTCAGGGATGACGCACAATTCGGGACGGAAAAATGGCCGCGTAGCCCGGATGCACCGCAGCGAAATCAGGGATTTTCGCCGTCAATGTCTCGACATTGCGAGCTGATAGATCGTGATCAGCACCTCGAACAGGATCAGGAAGACGATGATCAGCTCCAGCCGCAGCGAGCGGCTGGTGTCGATGATGTCGGTCAGGACCTGCGCGGTCTCTGAGATGACGGCGAGCTTGCGGTTCAGGGATTCCGCCCGCTCCTTCAACTCGTATTCATCCTCGAGCCGGGAATAGAGCCGCTCGAGCTGCGGCTTGTCCCAAAGGATGTCCGGCTTCTCGGCGATCTCCACCGGGCCGGCGACACGGTGGCGGACCGACAATGCATTGCCGATGTGCTTGAGGATCGCGACGCGGCCGCCGCTGATCTGCCCATTCTTGGCGAGCCCGCGCGCGAATGGCTCGGTGGTGTCGAACACGGCCGCGACCTCGCGCTCGTGTCGCGCCAGCACCACGCTCTTGGCCAGCGCTTCGCCGACCAGGATCAGCCGCTCCGGCGACAGGCTCTGCAGATAGATCGGACCGCCCGGCGGAATCTGGTCGTCCTTCTCGGGCGCCAGCTCGATGATCGCAATCTCCTCCTCGCGCCGGGTGAACTGACCCGTCATGCGCGATTGCAGGCTACGCAGGAATTCGTCCTCCTCCAGCGCGTTGAGCCCGATCAGGACGACGACGCCGTAACGAAACAGGATCGCCACGCCATTGTCGTTAACGCGGAACGCCAATGGCGTCGTGGCCAGGACGTCGCCGCGCTCCAGGCCGGACGTGCTGATGCGATCCGCGACGAAAAAGGCGCGGGCAGTGGTGCGGGGCCCGGCAAGCGGCGATTTGGAAGCCTGGGTCATCTCAATCCGAACGGGGAGCACCGATTGTTCTGTCATCAGTCTATCATGGTCTGTTTTGGGAACACACGCCGGGTGCTTGCGCGCTGCCCCGTGTTGACGGCCGTTTTGGGAAGCCTATGGTGACCGCATGGATGACACAACCGAAACCAAACCCGAGAACAAACCGAAAGCCGGCGCGATCATCGTGCCGGTAACGCTGTTCGAGCAGAACTGCACCATCATCTGGCACGAGCCGACCAAGAAGGCCGTGGTGATCGACCCCGGCGGCGATGTGCCGAAGATCCAGGCTGCGATCAAGCAGACCGGCGTGACGGTCGAGAAGATCTGGCTGACCCACGGCCATATCGATCACGTCGGTGGCGCCGCGGAGTTGCGCGACGCGCTGCAGGTCAAGATCGAAGGTCCGCATATCGCGGACAAGTACCTGCTCGAGAACGTCGTCTCGAGCGGAGAGCGGTTTGGCATGACGGACGTGCGCAATTTCGGCCCCGACCGCTGGCTCGACGAGGGCGACCAGGTCTCGATCGGCGACCTCACCTTCGACATCCTGCATTGCCCCGGCCATTCGCCCGGCAGCGTGGTGTTCTTCAACAAGGAGCTGCGCTTCGCCCATGTCGGCGACGTCTTGTTCGCCGGTTCGGTCGGGCGTACCGACCTGCCCGGCGGCAGTCATCCGATGCTGATCCAGTCGATCAAGGAGAAGCTGCTGCCGCTCGGCGACGATGTCGGCTTCATCTGCGGCCATGGCGCGGGATCGAGCATCGGGCAGGAGCGGATGACGAATCCGTTCCTGACCGGCGAGATGTGAGAGGCGCGGCCCGTCGCTACTTGATCAGTCCCGCGGCCGTCAGCGCCCGCGTGATGATGCGGCCGACATCGACGCGGTTGCTGCGCGCCGCTTGCGGCACGGTGCTGCGCCCGCCCGACACTGCACCGGCATCGGGCTCCGCCGACGGCACCGAGAGGGTCATCGAGACGGTATCGGCGCGCTCGCGCGGGATTCCGGTCGGCGCGATCTGCGGCTGACGCAGTTGACCGGTCAGGCCGAAGAACTCGGCAATCTGATAGGACGAGGAGATCCCGGCCTCGATCAGGAACGCGCCCTCGACTCCGTAGCGCTCGTCATTGGCGGCGAGCCCAAGCGGCGTGCCATGCGCCATGTCGACGATGCTGTAGGATTCGACCAGCGTCTCGCCGTCGGCGTTCCACCAGACCTCGCGAGGATAACCGTCGACATCGCTCGTCGACATCGCGGTCAGCGGCAGGCCGTGTACATCGAGCCACTGCCGGACGATCGCGTCCGCATTGGCGGGGCTGACTGTGCGGTCGGCGCTGCCGTGCCACACCGAAATCTTCGGCCAAGGACCCTTGTGCTTCGAAGCGTGACGCACGAAATCGCCGAGCTCCGGCGCGGACAGCGTCGTCGACTGCATCATGGCCTGGAGCGCTTCGCGCAGATCGGCAGCGATGCCGAACGGCAGGCCGGCGACGATCGCGCCGCCTGCAAACACATCCGGATAAGTCGCGAGCATGACGGAGGCCATCGCGCCGCCGGCGGACAGCCCGGTCACATAGATGCGCCTGGGATCGATGTCGTGCGCGGCGACCATATGCGCGATCATCTGCCGGATCGAGGCGGCTTCGCCCTCGCCGCGCGCGATATCCTGCGGATTGAACCAGTTGAAACAGGTGTTGCCATTGTTGGCGGCCTGCTGCTCCGGCATCAACAGTGCAAAACCGTAATGCGCAGCGAGCGTCGACCAGCCGGCGCCGAGATCATAACCCGCGGCTGTCTGACCGCAGCCGTGCAGCACGACGACAAGTGCGGGTGACCGCGCGAGCTGCGCGGGCACGACGGAGAACATCTTCAGATCGCCGGGGTTGGCGCCGAATTCCGTCGTCTCGACGAGCGGCGTCGGCACGGCCGGCGCGAGCGCGCCCAAGCCGCTAAACGCGTTCATCTTCGGCAGATGACGCAGAAATTCGACGTTGTTGACGAGTGACAACAGCAACTCCTGGGGTGATTTCGTCTTCCGTGTCACCCGATCAGATAATTGCTGCACTGCGAAATGAAAAGACTGTGTGCTGTCTTTCCCCGCGGAAATGTGAGAATCGGAGTTAACGCGTGATCGCGCGGCGTCCCGGTCGAAATAGTTGCCGTAGCACCTTGTTTGGGTGTGAACTTTTCGAGAAAAGCACGCCGCATCGCTTCGGATTCATGCTTCAGCGCGGCGCATCCATGACAGAAATGCGGCCGAAATCGAGAGCGACAGCACAAACAATGCGCATGCCGTGAACAACGCCACGCGTGCCGACGTCGCGCTCTCGACCGCGAAGAAAATCGCGCCGATCGCGGCGACGCCGGCCGCGTTGCCGATCTGTGTCGTCGTGCCATACATGCCGGAGCCGGCGCCGGCGCTCGCCGGCTTCACACTCGCGAGCACCGCGCTCGACAGCGGCGCCATCACCAGCCCCTGGCCGTAGCCGAAGATCATCAGCACCAGCGCGAGCAGCAGCGCCGACGGCGCTGCTGTGGCTTGAATCGTCGCAACGAGCGCGGCAAGGCCGACGAGCTGCAGGGCGCAGCCTTCGAGCAGCACCAGCGTGCCGCGATGTCGCGCGCGCCCCCCGCTGTGGCGCGAGGCAATCACGAACGTCAAAGTCAGCGGCACGAACACCAGTCCGGCCTGCAGCGGCGCGATCTGCAGGCCCTTCTGCATGAACATGGTCATGATCAGATAGAACGACAGATTGGCGAAGAAGAAGAAGAACACCGCGACCAGGCCGCGCATGAAGGCCGCATCTGCGAGCAGCGTGAGATCGATCAGCGGCATGCCGCCACCGCGCGCGACGCGACGCTCCAGCCGCGGGAACGCGGCGATGATCGCGATGCCGATTGCCATCACCAGCCAAACCGGTGCCGCCCAGTCGAGGTCACGCCCGAACAGCAGCGGGCCGATCAGACACAACAAGCCTGCGAACAGCACCACCGCGCCCAGAATATCCAGCCGCGTGCCGAGGCGACGCGGCGCCATCGGCATGATCATCAGCGCGGCCACGATGATGACGGCGCCGCAGGGCACGTTGACAAAGAACACCGCACGCCAGCCGAGCCCGGCGAGATCGAGCGTCACCAGCACGCCGCCGAGCACGAAGCCGGCGGCGCCGGCGAGCCCCAGCACGATGCCGTAGATGCCGAACGCCCGCGCCCGCGCGCCGTCTGCGAACAACAGGTGCAGCGTGGCCAGCACCTGCGGCACCATCAGCGCCGCGGTCGCCCCCTGCGCCAGCCGCGCGGTGATCAGCTCGGGACCGGATTGCGCCAGGCCGCACCACAGCGAGGTGATCGAAAAGCCGGCGACGCCCGCGACGAACACGTTCCTGGTGCCGTAGATGTCGCCGAGCCGGCCGCCTGTGACCACGAGCGTGGCATAGCCGATCAGATAGATCGCGATGACAGCCTCGATCTGCGCCGGCGTCGCCCGCAGCTCCGCCGCGATCGTCGGGATCGCGACGTTGACGATGAAGGCATCGACGCCGAACATGAATTGTGCGGCGACGACGATCGCGAGCACCCACCAGCGGCGGGATGCGTCCACCGGTGTCGAAACGATCTGATGCATGCGGGAAGGTCCTGCTGGAGAATTGGCTGCATCCGACATCAGCAGATCGTGGTCATCGCTGCGATTACCTCGGACGTAAGCGCGTGCTCACGGCTGCGTCATCCGGATCCCGGCTTCGCCCGGCCGGCGCGCTACCGCGCGACTTGCGTTGACGCGCTGGAAAACATTCCGGATGGCGGCAAGCACCGCCGGTTTGCGCAACGTCCATGCGGGCGCTGCAAGCCCGGAGCATTGCTATGCCCGGGCCCACCCCGTAGTTTGACGCCAAGCCCTGCAACAACAATAAGCCGGAGAGAACGACCCATGGCGCGCCTCAAATTCGGAGCCTTCCTCGCCCCGCATCACCCGATCGGCGAGCATCCGATGCTGCAATTCCGCCGCGACCTCGATTTCGTCGAGCAGCTCGATGCGCTCGGTTACGACGAATTCTGGTGCGGCGAGCACCATTCCTCGGGCTGGGAGATGATCGCCTCGCCGGAGATGTTCCTGGCCGCCGCCGGCGAGCGCACCAAGCGCATCAAGCTCGGCACTGGCGTGATCTCGCTGCCCTACCATCATCCGTTCAACGTCGCCCAGCGCATGGTGCAGCTCGACCACATGACCGGGGGCCGCGCGATTTTCGGCTCCGGCCCCGGCGCGCTCGCCTCCGACGCCCACACGCTCGGCATCGACCCGATGACCCAGCGCGACCGCCAGGACGAGGCGCTCGCGGTGATCCGCCGTCTGTTCAACGGCGAGCGCGTCACCGCCAAGACCGCCTGGTTCGAGATGCATGACGCCGCGCTGCAGCTGTTGCCGCTGCAGGAGGACATGCCGTTCGTGGTCGCCTCCCAGATCTCGCCGTCGGGCATGACGCTCGCCGGCAAATACGGCATCGGCATCATCTCGCTCGGCTCCATGTCGACGCAGGGCCTGATGGCGCTGCCGCAGCAATGGCAGTTCGCCGAGGACGCCGCGAAGAAGGCCGGCACCACGGTCAGCCGCGCCAACTGGCGCGTGCTGCTGTCCTGGCACGTCGCCGAGAGCCGCGAGCAGGCGCGGCGCGAGGCCGGCGCCGGCCTGATGCGCTGGCACAACGAATATAATGTCGGCACGCTGATGCGGCCGGGGCTGTCGCCGTTCGCCTCGCCGGACGAGGCCGTCGACAAGACCGCGTTCGTCGAAGGCGCGGCATCGACGATCGGCACGCCCGACGATCTCGTGAAGATGATCAAGAACCTGGTCGACGTCTCCGGCGGCGTCGGCTCGATCATCGGCTTCGTGCACGACTGGGCCAATCCGGAAAACACCCGCCGCAGCTGGGACATGGTCGCCCGCTACGTGATTCCGGAGATCAACGGCTATATCGACGGCCTGCGCAAGTCGCGCCAATTCGTGATCGACAACCGCGCGGTGTTCGAGCGCGCCGGCCAGGCCGTGATGGCCAAGATCATGGAGAACGACAAGGCCGCCGCCGCGCTCCAGCAAACCGGCCCCGGCCGCGTCGCCATCCCCGCGGTGAACGCGCCGGACCTGCAGAAGGCGGCGGCCAAGCAGAAGGCGTGACTGCATCTGCTCCTCGCAGCGCTCTTGCCACAACACAACTGTCGTCCCTGCGAAAGCAGGGACCCATAACCACCGAAGGCTATTGCATTGCTGCGCTGGGGCCGCAGCCTGCACTAACAACTCAACCCTGTGGTTATGGGTCCCGGGTCAAGCCCGGGACGACAAGTGGTTGGAGGTGGGCTCACGCCGGCGCGGCCACCGCGCCGATGCCGACCACCTCGATGCCGTCGACGCGGCCGCGGATCGGCAGCGTGCCGAGCTCCTGCATCGGAAATGGCGGTGTCGATGCAAAGCGCGCCATCGCCGCACGCGAGGCAAGGAAGCCGCCATCGACCTTGCGGCTCAGTTCCTCCAGCCGCGCCGCGGTGTTCATGACGTCGCCGTTGAACACGATCGCCGGCTTGACGTCGCCGATCTCGCCGACGATCACCGATCCGAAATGCAGGCTGCCGCGGATCTGCGGCACAGCGCCGAACTCGCGCTCGAACTGCGCCGCAGCCTTCTGGAGCGCGCGGCGCATCGCCACGAAACATTTGAGCGGGCGGCAATCGAGCGCGCCGGATTGCTCCGGCCAGGTCACGATGACCTCGTCGCCGATATAGTTCAGTACCTCGCCGCGGTAATCCACCACGGATTCCGTCAGCAGGCGGAAGGTGCGGTCGAGAAAGCGGTGAATGCCGATGCCGCCGAGCCGCTCGGCGAGCCCGGTCGATCCCGCGATGTCGACGAACAGCACGAAGCGGTTTTCCTCGACCGGCGAATGGTAGCGGCCGGAGACGAAGTTCAAGAAAACGCGCGGACCAATCAGATTGGCGATGCTGAATCCAAGATTCATGATCACCGAAATCACCGCCGAATAGGCGATGCTGCGCCAGAAGTCCTCGATCGACGTCTGCAGTTGCAAGCCGGCGGCGCGCTCGCCGACCTGAAGCAACTGGATCGCGATGATGAAAACCGCATAGACCGCGCTGCGGACGGCAAGAAGGGCAACGAGCGGCAGGCGGCGCAGCCGCTCCGAATCCTGCAGGACGAACAACTCGATGCCCCCGATCACCACGCAGGTCACGAAGGCGTAGGCAAGTGCCGCGATCAATTGCGGCGCCGTGTGGCGGCCTTGCACGAGATTGATCGCAATGCTCGCCAGCGCGCCGGCCACGATGATCGCAACGAGATAGTGCAGTTGTCGCTCGAGCTTCGCGTTCATTCTACTCGCCCTCAGCGTTAGCGAAGCTGATTCCGTTGTGCCGTCATTCCGGGGCGGCTAACCGCCTCCCCGATCGAATGCCTTGCGCAGCGCGACATAGCCGGCCTGCTGCTGGCTCCAGTTGCGGCCGCCGGTGATGGCGCCGTCGACGACGAGATCATGGCCGTTGATGAAGCTCGATTCGTCGCTCGCCAGGAACACCGCGGCGTGCGCGATGTCGTCGGGCAGCCCGGCGCGCGGGATCGGCTGCGCCGCCTTGTAGACCTCGCGCATGACTTCGGATGTCTTCTCCGCGGCTTCGGTCGGCAGCCCGAGCGCCTTGCCGAAGATGCCGGTGGCGATCGCGCCGGGCGAGATCGAGTTGACGCGGATGCCGGATTCGCCGAGCTCCATCGCCACGCATTTGGTGAAGTGAACGACGGCGGCCTTGGCCGCGCCATAGACCATCGATGACGAGAACCCGGCGAGCCGGCCGGCGATGCTGCCATTGTTGATGATGCTGCCGGAGCCTTGCTCGCGCATATAGGGTGCGGCGTGCTTCATGCCGAGCATCACGCTGCGCACCAGCGTGGCCATCGCGGCGTCGAACCGCTCGACCTCGAGGCCCTCGATGCCGCCGGTCTGCGCCGGACCGCCGGCATTGTTGAACAGGCAGTCGATCCGGCCGAATGTCTCGACCGCGAGCGCGATCAGCGCCTGCATCTGGTCCTCGACCGTGACGTCGGTCTGGCGAAACACGCAAGCCGGCCCGAGCTGCTGCGCCAGCGCCTCGCCCTCCGCCGCGCGACGGCCCGCGATCACGATCCGCGCGCCCTCCGCGACAAACACTTCCGCCGTGCGCAGCCCGATGCCGCTGGTCGCCCCGGTGATCACCGCGACCTTGCCGTCCAGCCGTCCCATGCCGATCCCCCATCCACGTCGATGGTCTGCACGGATATTCCCCGTCCGCTCCGGACAACGCAAGCTCACACCGGCTGGCGGGCTTCGAGGTCCGCCTGTGGCCAGAAGGACACAACTGGGGTTTTTCGGTCGCAGCGGCCTTATTTTGGGTCGTGTAATCACGTGAAGTGAAACGACCCATGGCGAAGTGGATCGACGAGTTCAAGCAGGGTTGGCAGGGCAATTCGCAGCCATCGGCGCTGCTTGCGACCAGCTTCGCGCTGCTGTGTCTCGTTTTGGCCACGGCCGCACGGTTCGCCCTCGCCCAGATCAGGCCGGATGTGTTCTTTACGCCGTATCTGCCGGCCGTGTTCTTTGCGGCCGCGCTTGGCGGCTACAGGATCGGGATCGCCACCGCGCTGGCGAGCGGCCTGCTCGGCGTCATCATCAATTTCTCAAGCACGACGGTCGATCCGGCCCGCTTCGCGCTGCTGATCATCTACTGGGTGGTGTGCGGTATCGCGATCTGGGGCGTCGAGCACTACCGTTCCCTGGTCGCGCAGCAGCGCGCGGTCTCCCGCCGCCTGATCGAGGAGGAGCAGTACCGCAAGCTCGTGGTCGACGAGTTGCAGCACCGGCTGAAGAACAAATCGTCGACCATTCATGCCGTGCTGCATCAGGTATTGCAGGATCGGCCCGATGTCTGGCAGCGCATCGACCATCGCATCCGCGCGCTCTCGGCAACCGACGATCTGATCGCGCGGGTCGATGGCTATGGCTGCGATATCAGGGATTTGCTGCGCTCGGAGCTCGGGCCTTACGGCCATGTGCGGTTCAACCTCAATGGCGAGCAGCTGTTCCTGCCGGCCAAGCTTGCAGTCTCGCTGGCGCTGATCTTCCATGAGCTTGCGACCAATGCCGGGAAATACGGCGCCTTCTCTTCGCCGCGCGGATTCCTGCAGGTGTCGTGGACCGTCGATGACGGCCGGCTCAATGTGATCTGGGATGAAACCGAGGGACCGGCGGTCGAGGCGATCGGCGATGCCGGCTTCGGCACCAAGCTGTTGAAATCGGCGCTGCGGCCGTTCGAAGGCAGGACCGAGATCAGCTACCTGAAGACCGGCGTCCACTGCACCATGCAGTGCAAGCTTCCGAACGGCTGACGCGACCGCGTTCCATTTTCGGACGCGAGATCGCAACCGCACCGAACGCAATCATTTTCGCAAGCGATGCCGCGCGGCATTGATACTCTGTTAATGACGATTGCTGCGACCGTCTGCGCAACGCGCCTTCGTCTCACCCTGTCACGGCTTTTCAGAGGTCCGCTTAACCAAAACTACAAGGGACTTTGCCAAGCTTCGCGGATGCATAATCTCACCAAAGACGATTTCCGAACCGACGCACCAACGTCCGATCATGACGACAATTTCCGCAGTGAATTGCGCGTTTTGCGTGACCTGCTGCAGCTGCTGCCCGCGGGTGTGACCGTCCAGGACGAGCACGGCGAATTCATCTTGGTGAACGAGGCGGCCGCCGCGCAACTGCAGCTCGCCGCCAACGCCATCCGGCCGCAGGCGCCGGCCGACGAACGCCACGCCGCCTCGCTCGAGCTGCTGCGCGGCGGCCGCCCGGTGGTGCTGGAGGAGGCGCTGACCTGCGGCGCGGCCAAGCACGTGTTCCTCACCTCGCACCGGCCGGTGCGGATCGCCGGCCGCAATTTGCTGATCTCGGCCTCGACCGACATCAGCGAGCAGAAGGCGTTCGAGGACCAGCTGTTCCGCTCCGCCTATTATGACGAACTCACCGGCCTGCCGACGCGGCGGGTGATCGAGCACAGGGTCAACGGCCTGATCCGCGACGATTCCGGCGGCCATTTTGCGCTCGCCTTTCTCGACGTCGACAATTTCAAGCACATCAACGACTATTACGGCCACGCGATCGGCGACGCGCTGCTGGTCGAGCTGTCGAAGCGGCTCGGCCATGCGCTGCGCGACACCGACATCCTGTCGCGTATCTCCGGCGACGAATTCCTGCTGCTGCTCAACCCGATCAACGGCGACCAGGAGGTCGCCGAATTCATCCACATCATGCAGGAGCGGCTGAAAGCGCCGTTCTTCATCGATCAGTCCGAGATCTTCGCCTCGACCTCGGTCGGCGTCAGCCTCTATCCCGCGCACGGCAGGAGCTACGACGAGCTGCGCCAGAATGCGGACATCGCGATGTACCGGGTCAAGAACAACGGCAAGGGCTCGATCGCATTCTTCGACGCCAGCATGGAGCGCGAGGCGCTGGCGCGGATGCAGATCGAGCAGTCGCTGCGGCTCGCGATCCTCGAAAAGCGCTTCTGCTGCGCTTTCCAGCCCAAGGTCGACATCCGCACCCAGGAGGTCAAGGGCATCGAGGCGCTGGTGCGGCTGCGCGACGACGAGGGCGTGATCCAGGCGCCCGGCACCTTCATCAATCTCGCCGTCGAGCTTGGGCTGATCGATGAGCTGACGCATCTGGTGCTGGCGGAGATCGTCAAGTCGATCGACCTGATCAATGACACGTTCGGCCCGACCACCACGATCAGCATCAATGTCGCCGCCAAGCAGGCCGCCAATCCCGAATTCATGCGCCCCTTCGCGCGCGCGATCGAGGACACCGGTTTCCCACAGCGCTTCATGATCGAGGTGACCGAAGACGCCTTCATCACCAAATCGCAGTTCCAGGACCAGATCCTGCCGATCCTTCGCGGCATCGGCGTCGGCATCTCGATCGACGATTTCGGCATCGGCTATTCGTCGCTGTCGGCGCTTGCCGACATCACCGCCGACGAGATCAAGATCGACCGCTCCTTCATCACCGACATCCATAAGCGGCCGCGCAGCCAGGGCATCTTGCGGGCGATCGAATCCCTGAGCGACGCGCTCGGCATGACCGTGATCGCCGAGGGGATCGAATCCTACGAGGAGCTCGCCTATCTGCAGGCGGCGACCAAGATCCGCTACGCGCAGGGCTACTACTTCGCCAAGCCGATCTTCCTCGAAGACCTGAAGCCGGCAACCCCCGTCGCCAGCGAGAGCCGCGCCAGCCTCGCCGCACGCCCGGCCCAGGAAGGCCGCCAGGGCTATTCCCGCGCCAGCGGCTTCCGGCGGTAAGTCACTTCACCTCGCCCCGCCAGCCATCCGCGGGGGCGCAGTGCCAAAACATCGAAAACAACCCCATGCAAAGGCGCCGGCGGCGGCCGACATGACGACTTGACACGTCGGGCAAATCAGCGACACAATTCCATTATTCCGAACTCATACATCCGTTGGCTTCGCTTGGGCTGGGTCGTGAACTCGTCAATCTGGGGATGGGCTGGTCGCCAGAGTCCTCTGTGCACCAATAGCGAATTGCTGCGTTGCCTCGAAAGGATCAGATGCGCCCGCACGGACGTGCGAGGCGGTGACGAGCTTTCCAACCGTCGAGGGTTCGATCGTGCCGATGCCTGGCAAGGCCCTCAGTCCGATCCAGATCCACAACGGTCAAATTGCCATCGACCCTGGCGGGCCCGTGGATCATAGTTTGAGCCTGCCGACCGGTTTGGTGATGAAGATGCTCCTGGATATAGGTCTTCGCGGTGGGGCCCTCGCTTTGCTGGTGCTTCTCGCGCTCGACGCCTTCTTGCAATTGCGCAAGAATCGGCTCGGCCGCATAACCCTTCTTCTCGACTTGTGCGGAATTGCGTTTCTCATTGAGACGGCTCCGCAATTTCACGAGAGCCACGCAGCGTGGATCCTCTTCTTGCGGGTGGCGAGCAATATGGCGGCCGCTGTCTTTGTTCTCTGGAGCGAGGAGGTCTTCGACGACACGGCCAGGCCGCCATGGATTGGTTGGGCAGCCCTGGGTTTGATGGCCTTGCCTGCCATCTGGGCCGTGGTCGCCGACGCATCATGGGCCTGGCTCGCTACCCATGTCTCCGCCCTGATGCTCGTGGTGGTCGCGATCGGTCGCGTTCTGCTGGGCCGAGCCAACGACCTGATCGAAACGCGCCGCCGGGATCGGGTCGTGTTCGCATGGGGTCTGGGCCTCACGATCGTGGGCTGCACGCTGATTGGAGCAAGCAATGTCGAGATGACGCCTGCGCTTCCCGGCGTGCTGGGCATCGCCCTTGCTGCTGCCCTGCTCCGCATGCATAGGGCAAGCTCGATCTCCGCGGTCGCCGCCGCCCCACCAGCACCGGAGCCGGTCCCATCAACGTTCGGCATGACGGAGCCGGAAGCGGCGCTGTATCAGCGTTTGCTGACGACCATGGAAGTGGAGCGGGCCTACCGCGACGGCAGCATGACCATTGCGAGCCTGGCCAAACGGCTGGCCACGCCGGAATACCGGTTGCGTCAACTCATCAATCAGCGGCTCGGGTACGGCAACTTTGCCCGCTTCATCAACTCCTTCCGGCTGGCGGAGGCGCGCGCGGCCCTGGCCGATCCCGGTCAGGTGCGTGTCCCGATCCTGACGATTGCGCTGGATGCCGGCTTCGAGTCGATCGGCCCGTTCAATCGGGCGTTCAAGGTGCAAGCCGGAGAAACTCCAAGCGAATTCCGCAGACGAGCCCTGGCGGAGCTGGTCTGACGCGCCGATTGTCGGAAACGGCCAGATTTTGCGGGTTTCGGCGATCCTGAGCGCGACTTTCGGCGCGACCGGCTCGGCCCTGGCCATCATGTTCGCATGCCCGCACAGGAGATGCCCATGATGCAACCCGGTTCACCGACGACCCACAGGCTCCTCTATATCGACAATCTACGTTGGTCGGCGATCAGCATGGTTGTGGTCATGCATGCCGCCGTCATCTACTCGCCGTTTGGAAGCTGGTACTACCGCGAGCATCCGCCGCTGGACCGGATTACCGAGGTGGCCTTTGCGGCCTACCAGACGTTTCAGCACGCAGTCTCCATGGGGCTGCTGTTCGGCATCGCTGGATACTTTGCCGCCGGTATGGTCGCCCGCCGCGGCGTCGTCGGCTTCATGCAGGAACGGCTGTATCGTCTCGGCTTGCCCCTCCTCCTATATATCGGGCTGATTGGACCGCTGACAGAGTATTACATAGCGGGATCATGGTGGTCGCAGCCGCGCCGAAGTTTCACGGAGGACTGGCTGCGCCACCTCTCCAACGGCCAACTTCTCGACGGCTCCGGCCCGCTCTGGTTCTGCCTGGTGCTGTTGCTGTTTTCCTGCTGCTTTGCCCTGCTGTGCAGATTCCGACCGATCGGCCAGCCCTCCGCCCGGTCGGTACCGAGCCTCGCCCTTGTGCTGGGCTTTGTCCTCGTGATGAGCGCCGTGACGTTCGCGGTGGGGCTGCTGGCGCCGGAAGGCCGCACCATCCTCAACATCGCCATTCACGACGCGCCGCAGTACCCCTTCATGTTCGCCGCTGGGGTCGCGGCGTGGCGGGGCGATTGGCTGCGACAGATTTCGAGCGGCGCGGGACGGCGCTGGCTGGCTTGCGGGCTGGTGGGGAGCATTGCGCTGTGGGCAGCGATCGTCGTCTTCGGAGGAGCCCTCGAGGGTCGGCTGGCCGACTACGGCGGCGGTTGGCATTGGCAGGCGGCAGGCATGGACTTTTGGCGATCGGCAACGTGCGCCTCGCTCAGCCTAGGGTTGGTGGTGCTGTATCGCGACCTGTTCGACTGGCAGGGTCCAGTGACCAGGTTCCTGAGCCGGAATGCCTTCGGCGTTTACGTTCTGCACGCCCCTGTGCTCATCGCGGTGACCCGCGTGATGCACGATTGGACCGTCGCCCCGCAATGGAAATTCCTGTTGGCAAGCCTCGTCGGCGTGGTCGCCAGCTTTCTGGTCGTCGGATTGCTGGCTCGGCGCGTTCCGGGGCTACGCGCAGTACTGTAAACGTTGCAACACCGTCGGTGCGTCGCCACCCGGTATGCAAGCTCGCCGCAATCTACCTTGCCTAAGCCCGCATTACTTCTCCAGCACGGGAAGCGGCGGCACGCTGTCGTTGGCGGCGCCGGCCTGCATCGTGATCAGAGTCATCGAGACCAAATCGTAGTAGCCCATGATGCCGATGATATCCATGATGCCCCGCTCGCCGAATTTCGCCAGCGCCGCCTTGTAGACGGCGTCGTCGACCTTTCTGTCGCGATAGAGCGCGATGCCGAGATCGTAGAGCGCGGCCTCGTCATCCTTCATGGCTTCGGGCCGCGCGCCCTTGGCAATCGCGTCCGCGATCTTCGGGTCGAGCCCGCCCTTCATCGCCAGCGGGTAATGCGCCGACCATTCATATTGCGCGGTCCAGTGCCGCGCCGTGATCAGGATCGCCATCTCGCTGAGCCGCGGCGGCAGCGAGGTGTTCCAGCGCAGATATTCGGACAGGGCCGACAATCTCGGTGCCAGGTCGGGATCGCGGATATAGGCGCGATAGGGCGGCGCGGTGAACTTGGCGTTGCGCGGCGGTGCCGAGATCAGGTCGGCCCAGGCCTTCTGCGGCGGCGACAATTCCTCGGCCTTGAGCGGCGCGAATCGGGTGGCCTCCTCCGCGCGGGCCGGCGGCGCCGCGAGCATGAGCACCAGAATGCTTGTCGTCAGCAGTGTTCTCATTGTCGTTCTTCCCTTTTTCGATGCGGACGTTCTGCCGCCCTTGCCGGTCGCGCGAGCTTAGTCACGACCAGGGTGGATGCAACGGGATACCGCCAATGCAGCCACAACCAGCGCGCTCAGCACAGGAACCTGCCGATTAAGCGTTGAGTAACCGGTTTTGCTAACGCCTTGTGCGAACTCTGCATCGTAAGCATTGCAACGGGGAATGGCAGGCGTGGACCGATGCAGGGGCAGGTGGGCGTCCTATCCGGAGAGGCTTCGAGCTGGCGGCGGATCGCGTCGACCATCCGCGGCCCGGTGCTGTGGCTGACCGTCTGCGGCGCCTTGCTGGTCGCCGCGATCTTCGTCGGCACGACCATGATGATCGGCGAATTCCGCGAGCGGGCGCTGGCCAACAGCGAGCGCGAGCTGGAAAACACCGTGCTGCTGCTCGCCCGCCATTTCGACCAGCAGTTCGAGGATTCCGACACCATCGCCTCGAACATGATCGACAAGCTGCAAATATCCAGCATCACCTCGCCGGAGCAGTTCCGCGCCCGGATGTCGACGCCGGAAGTCCATCAGATGCTGAAGGCCAAGGGCGTCTCGTTCCTCGGCCACCTCGTGCTGTTCGATGCCGACGGCAAGGCCATCGTCTGGTCCGCCGACTCGACGCCGCCGGCCAAGCTCAACATCGCCGAGCGCGACTATTTCAAGAGCTTCAAATACGACGCCCATCCGGAGCCAGTGCGCGCGGAGACCCTGCGCAGCCTGATCGTCGGCGGGCTGAGCACCGTCATTGCCCATCGCCTGACCGGGCCGGACGGCAGCTTCCTCGGCGTCATGACCCGGCGCATCGATCCCCTGAACTACGAGAAGTTCTTTGCTTCCGTCGCGCCCGGGACGAGCGCTGCGATCGCCATGTTCCACACCGACGGAACGATGCTGGCGCGCTACCCGCATGTCGACGAAATGATCGGCAGGAAACTCAGCAAAGCCCCGCTGGTCGATCAGGTGGCGCGACAGGGCGGCCAGCGGACCCAGCGGCTCGCGAGCCCGATCGACGGCATCGACCGGCTCGGCTCGGCCGTGCGCCTGACCCATTTTCCCGCGGTTGTCGTCGCCACCAACTCGATCGATGCGGCGCTGGCCGACTGGCGGGCGCAGACCCGCTTCCTGATCAGTGCCGCGACGCTCGCGGCCACGATCGTCGCGCTGGTGCTGTTTGTCCTGATCAGGCAGATCTGGCGGCAGAACCGCGAAGCGCAGCTGCGGCTGGAATCCGAGCGGCAGCGGCTCGACACCGCGCTCAACAACATGATGCAGGGTCTCGTGCTGTTCGATGCGTCGGCGCGGATGGTGGTCTGCAACCAGCGTTATCTCGACATGTGCAGGTTGTCGGCCGAGCACATCAAGCCGGGCTGCAGCTTTGAGGACGTGATGCGGCAACGCAACACCGCGGGAACGTTCGACGGTGACGACGTCGAGGCGTTCTGCGCAACGGTGCGGACCAGCATCGCCGCCGGCAAGCCGGTCGATGTGATCACCGCCACCGCCGATGGACGCTATCTCTCTGCCGTCAGCCAGCCGCTCGCCCATGGCGGCTGGGTGGCGACCATCGATGACATCACCGAGCGGCTCAACCTGGAGCGGGAGCGCGACCGCAACAACGCCTTCCTGCGCGAGATCGTCGACCATATCCCGTCGCAGATCACGGTGAAGGACGCCCATACCCGCCGCTATCTGCTGGTCAACCGCGTCGCCGAGACCCATTTCGGCACCGCGCGCGACAACATCATCGGCAAGACGCCGCATGACCTCTTCCCGTCCGACGCCGCCGAGGTCATCGCGGCGGATGACGAGATCGCGCTGCAGTCCACCGGCGGCCTGTTCAAGGACGAGCACCTCTGGCACAGCCATGTCACCGGCGACCACTACATCACCTCGCGGCGGATCGGGATCCGCGACCATGCCGGCACGCCGCGCTACATCATCACCGTCGTCGACGACGTCACCGAGCGGCGCCGCGCCAACGAGCGGATCGCCCACCTCGCGCATTACGATGCGCTGACCGACCTGCCGAACCGCGTCCTGTTCCGCGAGCAGATCGAGCGCGAACTCAGCAGGGCGCGGCAGGGGCGGCCCTTCGCGCTGCTCTATATCGACATCGACGAATTCAAGGGCATCAACGATTCGCTCGGCCACCATGTCGGCGACGAACTGCTCAAGACCGTCGCCGGCCGGATCAAGGCCTGCCTCAGCGAAGGCGACCTGATCGCGCGGCTCGGCGGCGATGAGTTCGCGGTGATCCAGTCCTCGATCGGCTCCGCCGCCGATGTCGAGGCCTTCGTCGCCAGCGTGCATCGCGCGATCCGCGAGCCCTGCGACTGCCTCGGCCATCATCTGTCGACCGATGCCAGCATCGGCGTCGCGCTGGCGCCGCAGGACGGCACCGAGCTCGACCAGCTGATCCGCAACGCCGACATCGCCATGTATGCCGCCAAGGCCGAGGGCCGCCGCACCCACCGCTTCTTCGAGCCCGAAATGGGCGCGCATGCCCGCGCAAGGCTGACGATGGAGCAGGACCTGCGGCAGGCGATGAATGACGGCGGCTTCGAGATCCACTACCAGCCGCTGCTCGACCTCGCGAGCGGCGAGGTAACCTGCTGCGAGGCGCTGTTGCGCTGGCGCCATGCCAAGCGCGGCATGATCTCGCCGGTGGAATTCATCCCCGTCGCCGAGGACACCGGGCTGATCGGCGAGCTCGGCGAATGGGTGCTGCGAACCGCCTGCATGGAGGCGGCGAGCTGGCCGGATCACATCCGCCTGGCCGTCAACGTGTCCCCGATCCAGCTCAAGAACATCAGCCTGGCGCTGAAGGTCGCGAGCGCGCTCGCCGCCTCCGGCCTCAAGCCTGACAGGCTCGAGCTCGAGATCACCGAAGCGGTACTGATCGGCGACGACGAGGTGGCGCTGGCGATCCTGCACCAGCTTCGCGCCATCGGCGTCCGCATCGCGCTCGACGATTTCGGCACCGGCTATTCCTCGCTGAGCTATCTGAAGCGGTTCCCGTTCGACAAGATCAAGATCGACCGCAGCTTCGTCAGCGACATCGCGGTCGACGGTTCCGCGACCATCGTGCAGTCGGTGGTGAACATCGCCACCTCGCGCAACATGACCACGGTGGCGGAAGGCGTCGAAACCGAACAGCAACGCAATCTGTTGCGCGAGCTCGGCTGCACCGAGATGCAGGGCTATCTGTTCAGCCCGCCCAAGCCCGCCGCCGAGCTCAGGCGGCTGCTCGGCGCGCGCGACAAGCGCACGCGCGCGCGGGCCTGACGCGCACCTACCGCTGCACCGCACGCTGGCCTATATAGGCTCGGTCCCACGGCCCGCGCGAAGGTGTCTGCCATGCAGCCTGTATCTATCCTCCTGAACATCCTCTGGATTTTGATCGGCGGCGCATGGATGGCGGTTGGCTGGCTGATCGCCGCCGTGATCATGGCGATCACCATCGTCGGCCTGCCCTGGGCACGCGCCGCCTTCAACATCGCCGCCTATACGCTGTTGCCGTTCGGCTCGCGCGCGGTGCGCCGCGACGAGCTGACCGGCCAGGGCGACATCGGCACCGGACCGCTTGGCCTGATCGGCAATTTGATCTGGTTCGTCCTGGCGGGCTGGTGGCTTGCGATCGGACACCTGATCACCGCCATCCTGCTCGCGGTGACCATCATCGGCATCCCCTTTGCCTGGGCGCATCTGAAGCTCGCCGGCATCGCGCTGTGGCCGATCGGCAAGGCGATCGTGCCGGCCTGACGCTGAGTTAAAGGCTCTTCAATCGCCGCGCTTCACTGATCGCGGCCGCGCCCGTGGCGCGGCTGCGATGGCAGCCGTGTGACCCAGTTCTTAACGAATTGGGTCTAATTTGCGGCATCCACCCTCGTGAACAGTCTGTCGCCTGGTTTCTGGGCGCGGCGCTCAGCAACATCTGAAGAGGCAGAATGCCGGCTCTCAAGACCCTTTTGTCGTTCCGCTCCGTCGGCGCGAAGCTTGCGATCATGACCATTGTCGGTGCGATCTGCATGGCGCTGGTGGCGTCCACCGTGCTGTGGATCGCGCGCGACCAGCTCGTCACCGAGCGCACCGAGAAGGCGCACGCGGTCGTGGACGTGGTGTGGAACCTGGCCGACGGCTACTACAAGGCCTACAAGGCCGGCCAGATGACGGAAGAGGAAGCCAAGAAGCGCTTCCTGGAGGCCAACAATTCGGTCTGGTACGAGAACCGCAGCAACTACGCCTATATCTACGACTACGAAACCGGGCTCTGCGTCTCCAACCCGGGCATCCCGCAATTCGTCGGCAAGGATATGCGTCCCAACAAGGACGCCGACGGCATGCCGTTCGCCGTCATGCTGATGGACATCGCGAAGAAGGGCCAGGGCACCCTGCGCTATTCCTTCCGCCGCAGCGGCAGCGACCCCACCCCGCTTGCCAAGGTCGCCTTCACCCGCGGCTTTGCGCCATGGAATCTGATGATCGGATCGGCCGAGTACATGTCGGAGGTCGACAATTCGTTCTGGTCGATGGTGCAGACCGCCTCCGCCGTCATCGCCGTGCTGATGCTGATCTCGATCGCGATCGCCTGGGCGGTCGGACGCAGCGTGGTGAAGCCGCTGACCAGCCTGAAGCAGCGCATGGCCTCGCTCAGCGCCGGCCAGCTTGACGCGCCGGTGGCGCACGCCGACCGCCGCGACGAGATCGGCGAGATGGCCCGCACCGTGCAGGTGTTCCGCGACGCGATGCTCGAGACCAACCGCCTGCGCGATCAGCAGGCAGCCACCGAGCAGCAGCAGAGCGAGCGGCGAAAGGTCGACATGAGCCGTCTTGCCGATCAGTTCGAAAACGAGGTCGGCGAGATCATCGAGCTGGTGTCGGTCGCGGCGAGCCAGCTCGAGCAGTCGTCGACCAGCCTGTCGAAGACCGCCGAGACCGTCGAACAGGTCAGCAACCGCGCCTCCAATGCATCGGGCGAGGCGGCGGCCAACGTGCATTCGGTGGCGGCCGCCAGCGAGCAGCTCGCATCCTCGATCGGCGAGATCAGCCGCCAGGTCGGCGCGTCGGCGCGGATTGCCGACGAGGCCGTGACGCAGGCGCAGAAGACCGACGCCCGCATCAGCGAATTGTCGCAGGCCGCGAGCCGGATCGGCGACGTGGTCGATCTGATCCAGACCATCGCCGGACAGACCAACCTGCTGGCGCTGAACGCCACCATCGAAGCGGCGCGGGCCGGCGAAGCCGGCAGGGGCTTTGCGGTGGTGGCCTCCGAGGTGAAGTCGCTCGCCGAGCAGACCGCGAAGGCGACCGACGAGATCAGCCAGCAGATCACCGACATCCAGTCGGCGACCCGGGATTCCGTCAGCGCCATCAAGGAAATCGGCGCGACGATCGCGCGCATCTCGGAGATCTCCGCCTCGATCGCGACCTCGGTCGAGCAGCAGGGCTCGGCGACGCAGGAAATTTCCCGCAACGTGCAGCGTGCGGCCGAGGGAACGTCGCAGGTCGAGACCAGCATCGCGGACGTTCAGCGCGGCGCGTCCGAGACCGGCGGGGCCTCGTCGCAGGTGCAGGCCGCCGCCCAATCGCTGGCCAACGAGAGCAGCAGGCTCAAGCGCGGCGTCGCCGGCTTCCTGAGCTCGATCAGGGCGGCGTGACGTGCTGACGTGATGCAGTCGCGTCGGCTCATCTCTCGTTCCGTGTAAGGAACGCACCGGCGGAAGGGTTCCCTCCCCCCTTGCGGGGGAGGGAGCCTGAACAGCGTGCTCACCTCACATCGCGGTGTCGCACACCTGGACTAACGCGCCGCTGCGCAGCCGGGAATGTCGAACACCGCGGTCAGGCCGCAGGGCGAGTTGAGCATCTTGCCGCCCTCATGGCCGACGCCGGGCACGTCCCAGACGTTGTGGTTCGGCGTGCCGTTGTCGCGGGCCTGCATCGCGGCAACATAGGCGTGGCCGCGGGCATAGCGATACGGCCCCTCGGCTTCCGCCATGCAGGACTTGTCGAGCGCGGGATGATTGGGATTGGTGTCGAGCGTGCCCAACAGGTAGATCACGCGTCGCGCGACATAGGCCTGCTCCAGCGCGGCTGGCGTCGGCTCGGCCAGATAGGGCGGCCGATCATCCATGCCGAACTTCCAGCGATTGAAGCCGTGGCAGCTTGCCGCGATCTCGGGCATCGGCCGGTCCTTGGTGAAATAGGCGTATGACGAGGGATTGGCGACCACGAAGCGCACGTTGATGCCGGCGCGGATCAGCGCCTGATCGCCCTTGGTCGCGATCGCGTAACGCTGCACCACCTGCCCGCCGCCGGAATGGCCGAACACCACGACCTCCTTCATGTTCGGAAACAGCGTGCGGTCGCCGAGCTTCGCCAGGATGGCGTCGAGCGCATCGAACGAGCTCGCGGGGCCCGGCGCGATCGCCGGCTCGCCGCCCTGCCAGCCATAGAGGCTCCAGCGCAGCGTGTCCTGCGGCAGCTTGAACGCCGCGACGTCGGGTTCGATCAGGAATTGCGGTGCGATCATCAGCGTGTGCTTGCCGGCCTCGCCGGCCGCTTGCTGGGCGCTCAAGGCGGCGCGAAAATAGTCGTCGGCATTGCGCAGCACGCCATGCAGCACCAGGACCGCGCGCGTGACGTCCGGCAGTGGGTGAGACCAGTCGGTCGAGAGGTAGAGCGGAAAGTTAGCCTTGCCGACCGCGATCCGCGCGCTGGCGATCTCCTTGACCGGCTTCTGATCGCGCTCCTCTTGCGCAGGTGTGGCCGATACGACGGGTGCGTAAGCCGCCGTCACGGCGAGCAACGCCAGTGCCGCAAGCGAGGATCGATGACGCATTGTTCAACTCCTGTCGGTGACCCACCGCTGCTCGCTGCGATCGGGCCCACGTCATCGCATGCCCGGTGCGATTTGAGCATGAAACTTTGGAAAGCCATTACATCGCACCTCAGGCGGCGAGCCGCCCGCGATTGTTGGCAGCGAGGATCGGGCGGATCAGCCGACCGAACCGCTCCGCCTCCTCGTCGTGCAGATAGCCGGACAGGCAGAACGAATGGCAGCCGGCGTCGATGAACGCCTGCAGCGTCGCGGCGCATTGCTCGGGATTGCCGACCACGGCGATGCCGGCGCCGGGCCTCACCTTGGTGATCCCGGTCCACAGATGCGGCATCAGGAGATCGCCGTAGTCGCGCGCGAGCTGCTGCACGCGCTGGTTGGCTTCCGAGCTGACGTAGAGCGTCTTCATCTCCTGCTTCTGCCGCTCGGTGGCGTGACGCACCAGTTGCTCCGCCGCCGCCCAGGCGTCGGCCTCGCTCTCGCGGCAGATCACCTGCAGCCGCATGCCGAAGCCGATCGCATCCTCGCGGCCGTACGCGCGTGCCAGTTGCCTGATCTCGGCAATGTTTTCGGCGATGCGCGCCGGCAGGTCGCCCCAGAACAAATGCACGTCGGAATGCTTCGCCGACAACTCCCAGGCCTGCCGCGAACCGCCACCGAGATAGAATTTCGGAAACGGCTGCTGCAGCGGCCGCGGCCGGATATGCGCGCCGGAGAGCTGATGGAACTTGCCCTCGAAATGCACCGGGCCGCGCGCGGTCCACAGCGCCTTCAGGATCGAGACCTCCTCCTCCATCAGCGCGTAACGCTTCTCCTTGGCGTGACGCACGCCTTCGGCCTCGACCTCGCTCTCGTTCTGGCCGGCGATCAGGTTGATGCAGATGCGGCCGCCCGACATCTGGTCGAAGGTCGAGATCATCTTCGCCAGCAGCACCGGATTGATGTAGCCCGGCCGTGCTGCGATCAGCGGCTTGATGAACGAGGAGCGCGCCGCCATGAACGCGCCCGTGATCCAGGCCTCCCAGCACACCGAGCCGACCGGGATCAGGAGATATTCGAAGCGGGCCGCCTCGGCGGCCTTGACCACGCGCTCGCACAGTTCCGGCGAGCCCGCGATCTGCGCCTCCATCAGCCCGTAGGCCGTAGTGTCGCCATGCGTGGGCAGATACCAGCCGAATTCCAGCGGACGCATCGGTCAACTCCCTCGAAAACGGCCTCTTCCGCGGCCTGTCATATCGGCCCGGCAGCTTACAGCCTGTGCCCGGCCAGACAACGCCGTTGCCGTGAGAGGACCAATCAGCTAAATGAACCGTGTACGCACCCGTAGCTCAGCTGGATAGAGCGTTGCCCTCCGAAGGCAAAGGTCACACGTTCGAATCGTGTCGGGTGCGCCAGCCAATTTCAGGGTTTTGTCTCGCCGCTCGATGTTGTCATCGATCGATCTGATCGTGATGCGGCGCGATGTGCCTTCGGTGCAACTCTCCAACTCGCCGCTGCTCGTGAGTTCGTCCAGCTTTTGCGCGAAACCTCGACCGCCTTCATCGTCTGTTTCTGCGAGGGGGTGTCACCGCGCGCATTTTTCGGATGCGCAATCGTACGACCCAGGCGTAACGTCGCGGCATCGGCAGCGACATTCGTCATCGTCCGGCTCATTGCTTTGCCGTCGATTCGAATGACTGGATTCTGAAGAGAGATGTGAGCAGTGGCGGAGAGAGTGGGATTCGAACCCACGGTACGGTTTCCCGCACACACGCTTTCCAAGCGTGCGCCTTAAGCCACTCGGCCATCTCTCCGGGAGGCCCTCTCTTGAAGGCCCGGGGCGGATTTTGCAAGGGAGCGCAGGCGCTCCCTTCGAAATTTCCACAATCAGTTGAAAATATTGGATAATTTCGGGCTGACCTCGGCCGCATGCGGCGGCTCTGCCGAGCGCTGCATGCATTTGGCCGCCAATTGGCCGGGCGAAGTGCAAATCAATGGAGACAGCCGGGCATTTCACCATTCCTCATTCCGGCGCGTGCCGCTTGGCGCGAGCCCGAAATGACGGATGTGACGGGCTGTGTGACTACCCGACGGGCCAAGGCCGCGACCCGACCACGAATGTTCGTCGCTGCGCGCTCCGGGGCTCGATGCCCGCTCAGCGATAGCGGGCGACGACGTCGGCCGTGCGGCGCGGCCACAGTTGCGGCGGCTCAGGCGGCGCCACGTTTCCCACGCCATTCGTGTCCTGCAGCGCCTCGATGAAGTCGGCGAACCATTGCTGGATGGTGTTGGCGTTGATCTTAGCCATCATCGCTTCCCAGCGCACCCGCCGTTCGGTCAGCGGCATCGCGAGCGCGGTCGCGATCGCACGCGCCATGCCGTCGATGTCATGCGGGTTGACCAGGAGCGCGGCGTCGAGCTCGTTGGCGGCGCCGGCGAATTTCGATAGCACCAGCACCCCGGGATCGGCCGGATTTTGCGCGGCGACATATTCCTTGGCGACCAGGTTCATGCCGTCCTTGAGCGGCGTCACCACGCCGACCTGCGCGGTGCGATAGAGGCCGGCAAGCACGCCCTGGCCGAAACCCTTGTTGAGATAGCGGATCGGCGTCCAGTCGACCTCGCCATGCGCGCCGTTGACGTCGCTGACGAGCTTGGCGATTTCGCTCTGCAAATTGCCATAGGCCTCGATCGCGCCGCGCGACGGCGTCGCGATCTGCAGCAGCGACACCGAGCGCCGCAGATTCGGATGTTGCGCCCACATCCGGTCGAACGCCTTGATGCGGTTGACCAGCCCCTTCGAATAGTCGAGCCGGTCGACGCCGATCGCAAGCTTCTCGCCATTGAGGCTGCGCCGCAACCGCGACACGTCGGGATGCGTCATCGCCCTGGTGGCCTGCTGCGCGAATTTTTGCGGATCGATCGAGATCGGAAACACCGCGGCGCGGGTGCGGCCGTACGACGAGACGATCGCGCCGTCTTCGACCGCAAGCCCGAGATCGCAGCTCACATAGCTCAGGAAGTTCTCGCGATCCTCGTCGGTCTGGAAGCCGATCAGGTCATAGGCCAGCATCGCCTCGATCAGCTCGCGATGATTGGGCACGCCCGAGATCACCGCGCGCGCCGGCCACGGCGTGTGCAGGAAGAAGCCGATCGGCTGCGTGACATCGAGTTCGCGCAGCTCGGCGCCGAGCGCGAGGAAATGATAGTCCTGGATCCAGAACATCGAATCCGGCTTGCGGAACCGGAGCAGGGCCCGCGCCATGAACGCGTTCACCTCGCGATAGCTCGCATAGTCGCCGTGAGAGGCGCGAATCAGATCGGCGCGCGAATGCAGCGCCGGCCACAGCGCCGAATTGGCGAAGCCTTCATAGTAGCCGCCATAATGCGCGGCCGGCAGGTCGAGCATCGCCAGCGCGCCGGCGCCGAGCGCTTCGACTTCCGCAAACGGTTCCTTCTGCTGGCCATCGCGGACACGTCCGCTGGAACCAACCCATATTGCCCCTGTCTTTTCGACGACAGGCAGCAACGCTGCTGCCAGGCCCCCCGTCATGGGTTCATTGGGTTTTCCGCGCGAAACGCGGTTGGAAACGACGACGAGGTTCACCAGGTCCCCTCCTGTGGGTCAACTCGCGTATTAACAACCATTCATCAAGATGGTTCCGACGCAAGGAATCTCCCAAATGAAGCCAGATTCTGACGAATCGCGAAGGAACCTGAAGGAACCCGCGAAAAGAAAAGTTAAAGTTGCGGGCGACGCGGATGCGACGATGCAAAAGCATCGCGCTCCGATCTGTTGCGAGCAAAATTGACTCGATCAGGACAGGCTCACGTCCCTGTCGACGTCGAGCAGTCGCGCGAGGAATTCGCGCACGTTGCCGGGCGCTGCGAATTCACCGGCGACCCCGGCAGCGCGGCGGCCAACGGAAAATGCGAGACCGTCATAGTCGGGCATGATCGCAAACACGGTCTCGTCGGTGACGTCATCGCCGATGAAGAACGGACGGCGGCCCTTGAACGGCGCGTGTCGCATCAATTCGCGCACGCCGCTCGCCTTGGTGAAGCCGGAATGCTTGATCTCGCAGACGCTCTTGCCCGGCAGCACCTCGATCGGCGCATTCGGCAGCTCGGCGCGGATCAGCGACACCGCTTCATAGATCGCCTTCTCCGCCTGCGGCGCCAGCCGATAGTGCAGCGCCAGCGAGTAGCCCTTGTCCTCGAGCAGGATGCCGGGGCTGAGCTTGGCGATCGCCGCCAGGCGGCGCTTCAATTCCTTGTCGAGCGGCGGCGAATGCGTGGCGACCGCCTCGCTGTCCGGCTGCAGCCGCATCTCGGCACCGTGACCGCCGATGGCGGGAAACACATCTGGCGCGAAGATCAGATCGATATCGTTGAGCGAGCGGCCGCTGACCATCGCCAGCGCCCCGCCGGTGCGCGCATGCAATTGCTTCAGGGTCACCGCGAGCTCCGGCGGCACCCAGACCTCGCGCGGCGTCGGCGCGAAGTCGAGCAACGTGCCGTCGATGTCGAGCAGCACCGCGGTCTGCTCCAGCGGCGGGATCAGCGATGCCGACGCATCGTTGCGCGGGGCATCGGGAACGGTGTCGTCATCCTTGGGATCCTTGGGCATTTGCATCTCGGCCACGTCATGTTTCGTCATAGTCTACTCCACAGATGCCAGCGGTTTGGCGACCGATTCGAGCGATTTTCGTTCCGCCGCGATGGCGTAGCGCCACCCGACCGCAGCCGCGACCACCATGAGGACCGCCCCCAGCAGATAGCCGGCGAACACGCTGTTGCGCGACCCGGTGTCGATCAGCACGCCGAACAGCGCCGGGCCGATCACGCCGCCGATTCCGGTGCCGATCGCGTAAAAGACGGCGATCGCAAGCGCGCGCACCTCGAGCGGAAAGGTCTCGCTGACGGTGAGGTAGGCGGCGCTCGCCGCCGGCGAGGCAAAGAAGAAGATCACCATCCAGGCGATGGTCTGCCCTTGCGCGCTGAGCGCGCCGATCGAGAACAGATAGCCGGACACCGCCAGCAGCACACCCGAGACACCATAGGTAGCCGCGATCATGGTGCGGCGTCCCAGCGTATCGAAGAAATGGCCGAGCAGCAGCGGCCCGAGGAAGTTGCCCGCGGCGAACGGCAGGATGTACCAGCCGACCTTATCAGAGGGGATACCGAAGAAATCGGTCAACACCAGCGCGAATGTGAAGAAGATCGCATTGTAGAAGAACGCCTGCGCGGCCATCAGCGTCAGCCCGACCAGCGCGCGCTCCCGATAGGTCGAGAACAGCGTCACCGCGACCTCGCGCAACGGCGTGTGATCGCGCATCCGAAGCTTGATCTTGTCGAAGCCTTCGCCGGATTGCTCGTGGCCGAGCACACTCCGCTCGATATCGCCGACGATCCTGTGCGCCTCGTCGGGATAGCCGTGGATCATCAGCCAGCGCGGGCTTTCCGGAATCCACATCCGCATCAACAGCACGACGAGGCCGAGCACTGCGCCGGTGAAATAGGCGATGCGCCAGCCATGGTCCGGCGCCAGCACCGCGGGATCGAGCAGCACGATGGCGCTCGATGCACCGATCGCGGCACCGATCCAGAAGCTGCCGTTGATGACGAGATCGGTCCAGCCGCGGTAGCGCGCCGGCACCAGCTCCTGTATGGTCGAGTTGATCGCGGTGTATTCGCCGCCGATGCCGGCGCCGGTGAGAAAACGAAACAGCACGTAGCTTGCGACATTCCACGACAGCGCAGTCGCGGCGGTCGCCGAGAGGTACAGCGCGAGCGTGATGAAGAACAGCTTCTTGCGCCCGATCCGGTCGGTGAGCCAGCCGAAGCCGAGCGCGCCGAGCACGGCGCCGGCAAGATAGGCACTGCTGGCGAACCCGACATCGGCATTGGAGAAGCTCATCGTCGGGCTGTCCTTCAGCGCGCCCGACAAGGCGCCGGCGAGCGTCACTTCGAGCCCGTCGAGGATCCAGGTGATGCCGAGCGCCAGCACGACGCGGGTGTGAAAGCCGCTCCAGTGCAGGCTGTCGAGCCGAACCGGGATCGAGGTCTCGATGATACGGTCGTTGTCCTGCGCGACCGGCACAGACATTTCGTTCGTCGTCGCAGGATTCGAATGTGTTCGCTGCAAAGCCATTGCGCCGGACCAATGAGAAAAACCTTGGAACGACGTGCTCCAAGGTTCTCGCTCCCAAAATTGCGGCAAACCGATTGCCCGCCACGGCGAGTTAACGTCGGCGCGGCGCCTGGGTTCCGCCAGACCGAACCAGACCGAATAGGAACAGAGCCCGCGGCACGCTGTTTTCGGCACAGAAGTCATGGAGGCGATGATGGCGGCACGAAAAAAGGCCACGCGCAAGACGGCACGAAAATCCGCAGCACGACCGACCGGCACGGCGCGCCGCAAGCGCACGACACGCAAGGCGCCATCGAGGCGCTGGTCGCAGCGCGTCACAAAGGAGAGTGACGCGCTCGATCTCAAGGGCGGCGTGTTCAAGCTGACCAGCGCGAAGAAGATCGCGGCATCGCTGAAACAATCGGCCGAGCACAGCACGCGCCGCAAGAGCGGCGCCTACCGTTCCGCGCTGTCGATGCTGACCTTCTACATCAACCGCGCGGGAACGACGTTGCCGAAAGCGCAGCGCGCGCGGCTGGAACGCGCCAAGGTCGAATTGAAGCACCAGTTCGGCCGGGATTAGTTCGCTCAAGCCATTTCACAGCGTCGTCCCGGCGAAGGCCGGGACCTACACGCCGCGGCCGTTGCAAAAAGCACGCGGCCGGTTGTGTCTACAACAGCAAACAGCGGTGGTTATGGGTCCCGGCCTGCGCCGGGACGACAATAATGGATGGGCCAGCGCGCGCCTTACGCCGCGCGGATGTTCGCCATGAAGCGGTCGAGCTCCTCGCGCAGCCGCGTGCTCTCGACCGAGAGCGTGCGTGCCGAATGCAGCACCTCCTCGGAGGCTGCGCCCGTCTCGGTCGCGCCGCGGTTGACCAGGGTGACGTTGGTCGCGGCTTCCTGGGTGCCGATCGCGACATTCTGCACGCTGCGGGCGATCTCCTGCGTCGCGGCGCTCTGCTGCTCGACCGAGCCTGCGATGTTGGTGGCAATGCCCGAGATCTGGCCGATGGTGCCGCCGATTTCCTTGATCGCGGCGACTGATTCCTGTGTCGCCGACTGCATGCCCGCGATGTGGTTGGAGATCTCGTCGGTGGCCTTGGCGGTCTGGCTCGCCAGCGACTTCACCTCGGAGGCGACCACCGCGAAGCCGCGGCCGGCATCGCCGGCCCGCGCCGCCTCGATGGTGGCGTTCAGCGCCAACAGGTTGGTCTGCTCGGCGATCGCGGTGATCAGCTTGACCACGTCGCCGATCTCCTGCGCGGCGCGCGACAGCTTGCCGATCCGCGCATCGGTCTGCTCGGCCTGACGCACCGCGGCGTCGGCGATCTGGCTGGATTCCTTGGCGCGGCGGCCGATCTCGTCGACGGAAGCGGAGAGCTCCTCGGTCGCGGACGCCACCGACTGCATGTTGCTGGAGGCCTCCTCCGAGGCGCCGGCGACCTGGCTGGATAGATTCTGCGTGGTCTCCGCAGTCCGGGTCAGCGTGCCGGCCGCCGACTCGAGCTGCACGGCGGAGGCCGACACGTTGGAGACGATCGAGCCGACGGCGGATTCGAACTCGTCGGCGAAACGAATAAGCTCGGCACGCCGGGCGGCGGCGCTGGCTTTATTTTGCGATTCCTGGCTCGCAGCGTCGCGCTCGGCCTTGGCGACCGCCTGGAGCTTGAACTCCTCCACCGCGCCGGCCATCTCGCCGAGCTCATCGCTGCGGCCGAGGCCGGGCAGCACGACCTCGAAATTGCCCGCCGCGAGCTCGCGCATCGCGGCACACATCGCCGCGATCGGCTTCGAGATGCCCTTGCCGAGCAGGAACGCCCAGACAATTCCGAGCACGAGGCCGCCGATGGCCAGCATCAAGATCAAGCGCTCGGTTTCGCCGATCGTGGCGTGCGATTCGGTATCGAGCCGCTTCTGGTCGGCGAGCAGGTCGGAGGTCATCGCAGCCGAGACGTCGCCGATGCCGGACGCGGACGCCGTCATCTGGCCGGTCAGCGCATCGATCGCCTTGGAGTTCTCGATCAGCTTGGCGAGCGCCTCGCGGTACTCGTCCAGCAGCCCGGTGATTTCCTTCACGCCCTGGATGATCCGCTGGTCCTTCGAGGTGATCGCCTTGACCAGATTATCGGCGAATTTCAGCCGGGCGAGCGCGCTGGCGGCGACCGACTTGTCGCCGTTGACGATGAAGGTGTTGGCCGCCCCGGTGATCGACGCGATCTGGTCGGACACCTTCTTGGCGCCGAACTGAATCGCCTGCAGCTCGGAATCATCGGCGTTGCTCGGCAGGTCGTCGAGCTTGTAGCGCATCGAGGTCGCGCTGCGGGTGAGCTTGTTCTGCGCGGTCAGCGCGCTCTCGTCCTTGAGCCTAACGATCTCGGCGAAAATCTTGGTGAAGGCCTGGAACTCACGCTCGAGGTTGGCGAGCTGCTCGAGCCGGGCCGGGCTGGTGGTGCCCTTCTTGGCGGCCTGGATGGCGTCCTTCAGATTGGTCTCGGCCTCGAGCGCGGCCTTGGCATCGTCTTCCTTGCCGGTCAGCACGAAATAGCGCGTCAGCGATTGATAGGAAATCAGCTCGCGGTCGATGTTGCGGGCGAGATCCGCCTCTGCGACGCTCTGGCGGTAGGAGCCGACCCCGGCGGAGACCCGCTCGAAGCCCATATAGGCGAAGCCCATGGTGGCCGCCGACAGCGCCAGCGTCACGGCAAAGCCGAGCATGATCTTGGCGCGGAACCGAAGGGTTGGGAATTTGATCGAACGCGATCGCTTCAGCCCCGTCATGCCGCCCCTCGTCTTCATTCTGAAAACCACACGGGGTCCGGCAGCAGCCCGCCCCAGTCCCCGGCGCGCAAAGCTAAGGGACAATGGATAAGGCTGGGTAAATGTACGGCCGATTCGGCCGATACTACCTTGGTCGGCCCAGGACGAAGGGTCCGGCGATTGACGCGCCCGGTGGGCCCGATAGGTTAGAACCAATCAAACTCGGCCCTGCGCGGGCCAAGCGACTACATCGGAGGAGTCCCATGTCATCGCGTCGAACGGCGCCACGGGTGCTTGCGACGAACGGACCTGCCGGCGGCAGCGCCCGCCCGCGGACACGTCCCATTGCCACAAGTGAGATTCCGGCGAACCCGACAGCGCGCCAACGCCGTACAATCTGTACGAGGCGGCGACGCGCGCGGGTTCGCTTGCGCCGATAACGACGAGGTTGGTCAGGGAGGAGGCCTTGGAGGCACACGGCAGCGCTGCCGACAGCATCGTCGTGGCGCAGGCGAAGACCACCGGACCGCGGCAAGCCGCGGACGAGATCGCGCGCCAATTGGCGACGACCGAGCTTGCGATGGTCACCGTGTTCGTGTCGCCGTTCTACGATCCCGAGATCTTCATCGCGGAGCTGTCGCAGCGACTGCCGGACACGCCGATCTTCGGCTGCACGACCGCCGGCGAGCTGACGCCGGGCGGCTGGGACGAGGATAGCGTGGTCGCGATGGGCTTCAACGCGGCGGACTTCATGATCGCGGCCCGCCCGCTGTTCGAGCTGTCGACATTCCGGGTCGATCGGGGGCGATCAGTCTGCACCGAGCTGCAGCAGGAGTTCGCGCAGCACACCGAGGATTGCGACCTTGGCCACGAGTCGTTCGGCCTGATGTTCATCGACGGGATGTGCCAGCGCGAAGAGACCCTGATGTCGGCGATTTACGCATCGCTCGGCGATATTCCGATCGTCGGCGGCTCGGCCGGCGACGGCCTGCGCTTCGAGAAGTCGTGGGTCTTTCACCGCGGCAAGGCCTACACCGATGCCGCCGTCCTGATCCTGGTCCGGACCCGGCTGCCGTTCCGCCTGTTCAAATGCGATCATTTCGAGCCGACCTCGACCAAGATGGTGGTCACCGAGGCCGATATCGAGCGACGCATCGTCAAGGAGATCAATGCCGAGCCGGCGGCGCTGGAATATTCGCGCGCGGTGGGCCTGAGCGACAGCAAGCTCGAACTGTTCTCCTTTGCCGCCCATCCCTTGCTGGTCCGCGTCGGCGGTTCCTATTACGCACGCTCGATCCAGCGCACCAACCCGGACGGCTCGCTGCAATTCTTCTGTGCGATCGACGAGGGGATGGTGCTGACGGTGGCGCGCGAGCGCGATCCGGTCGAGGCGACCAGCGACCTGCTCGAGGAGATCAGCGAAGAGCTCGGCGATATCTCGGTGTTCATCGGCTTCGAATGCGTGCTGCGCCGGCTCGACGTCGAGCAGCACCAATTGTCGCGGGAAATGTCGGAGCTCTATCGCCGCAACAAGGTGGTTGGTTTTCAGACCTATGGCGAGCAATATCGCTCCATGCATGTCAACCAGACGCTGACCGGGGTCGCCATCGGCAAGCGGACCGCCACACCACGATGACCGACAGCAGCAAAAGCCGCATTGCGGCGCTCGAGCGCGAGGCCGAGAAGCTGCGCAAGATCAACGCGGCGCTGATGTCGCGCGTCGAGCGCTCGACCGACCAGCAGCTCAACGCGTTTTCGCTGTTCGAGACCGCGATCGCGCTCGACCAGCAGGTGCGCGACCGCACCCAGCAGCTCAAGCAGGTGCTGCAGTCGCTGGAGAAGACCAACGGCCGCCTGCTGCAGGCCAAGCAGCAGGCCGAGGCGGCGAGTTCGCTGAAATCGTCGGTGCTGGTGTCGGTCACCCACGACCTGCTGCAGCCCTTGAACGCGGCGCGGTTGACGCTGTCGGCGTTGACGGAGATGATCGACGAGGCCAAGGGCATCGCGCTGACCGACCAGATCGAACGCTCGCTGGCGACGCTCGAGGATATGCTGCGCACCCTGCTCGACATCTCCAAGCTCGATGCCGGCGTGCTCAAGCCGGAATTCGGTCCGGTCGCGATCGCGGCGCTGTTCGAGCCGCTGCGCGAAGAATTCAGCCCGACCGCCGCCAAGCGCAATCTCGCGCTGCAGATCGTCCCGTCCTCCGCCGTGGTGCGGTCCGATCCACTGATGCTGCGGCGGGTGCTGCAGAATCTGCTCGCCAATGCGCTGCGCTACACCCAGCGCGGCAGCGTCGTAATGGGATGCCGCCGCCGCGGCGACGACATCTGGATCGAGGTGCACGATACCGGACCCGGCATCCCCGAAGCCCAGCGCGAGGCGATCTTTGTCGAATTCCAGCGCGGCGAGGCTGGCGCCGCCGACAAGGCGGGCATCGGCCTCGGCCTTTCGATCGTGCGCAGGTTCGGCAGCGTGCTCGGCCACGACATCCGCCTGACTTCGCGACCGGGCAAGGGCTCGGTGTTCTCGGTCACCGTCCCGCGCAGTGCCGATCCCGTCGCTACGGCGGTTCGCGAGCAGGTCAGCGTCGACTACCGCTATGGCGGCATGGAGGGTGCCAAGATCCTGCTGATCGAGAACGATCTCTCGAGCGCGGAGGGCCTCGCCAGCCTGCTGGAGAAATGGGGCTGCGACGTCGCGGTGACGATCTCCAAGACCGAGGCGCTGGAGCGCATCCGGGCATTGGACGGCATTCCGGACGCCATCATCGCCGATCTCCATCTCGACAACGGTGAAACCGGCATCGACGCGGTCGACGTGATCCGCAGCGAGATCAAGAGCGCGGTTCCGGCGATCATCGTCACCGCCGATTACTCCGCGACCGCCGCCTCGAGCGTCTCCGCGTTCGGACATGAGTTGCTGAAGAAGCCGATCAAGCCCGCCGAGATGCGCTCACTGCTGTCGTTCCTGCTGGCCTCGGAGCCACAGGCGGTTCGGTTATGAATCCTCGCCTTCCGATGCCGACGCGGCCGTCACCGGAGCATGGTCGTGCTTGCCGAAGTCCAGCTTCGACAGGGCGATGATCGCCTCGGTCCGGCTGCGGACGCCGAGCTTGCGCAGGATCTCCGAGACATGCACCTTCACGGTGGTGACGGAGATGTCGAGCTCGTAGGCGATATGCTTGTTCTGCAGGCCGTGGCAGATCATGTCGAGCACGCGCAGCTGCTGCGCCGTCATCTGGCCGAGGTGCTGCAGCAGGCCGCTCGTGTCGGCCTGGCCTCGCCTGGCGGCGGCTGCATCGCGGAAGCGCTTCGGCAGGCTGACGTCGCCGTCGAGTATGCCGCGCAACAGCCGCGCCAGCTCGGCCTTCGGCGTCGACTTCGGGATGTAGCCGAAAATGCCGAGCGCAATCGCGCTGCCGACAATCCGGGAATCGTCATGCGCGGAGACGATAACGAGCGCGCTGCGCGGCGCGGCGGCACGGACGCGATAGGCGCCGAGCAGCCCCGACGTGCCGGGCATCGAGAGGTCGAGCAGGATCAGATCGAAATCCTCGCGCGCGGCGACGATGTCGAGCGCGCCGTCGATCGACGTCGCCTGCAGCACCTCGGCATCGGGAAATTCGGCGCCGATCACGCCGATCAGCGCGGCGCGGAACAGCGGATGATCCTCGACGATGAGCAGCCGAGGCGCATCCGCCTTGCTGACCGGCGGCGGCTCCGCCGGGGGCGCGGTTGTGGTCATGGTCAAAGCTGCGCGGTCCTCCCAGGCCGCTCTTGGGCGGCCATTTTGGCCACGACGTTACCTCAAAGATGCCATGCGGCCTATAGGCGAGCGCACCGCGCGCCTTGCGGTGCGGCTGATCAGGACGCCTGTTCCGGCTTGTTCGCCGCGCAGGTTTCGGGAGCGGGCAGCGGAATCTTGCCGAGCTCGATGATCGCCTTGTTGCGGCTGAACAGCTTCAGCTTGCGCAGGATCTCCGTAACATGCGCCTTCACCGTGGACTCCGCGAGCTTGAGCTCGGCGGCGATCTCGCGGTTCTGCAGGCCGCGGGTGATCAGATGCAGCACGCGGATCTGCTGCGGGGTCAGCTTCTGGATCCGCTCGCGCAGCGTCCGCGCGGTCTCGGATTGCTCGAGCGCGCCGACCGCGACGAAGTCCCGCGGCGCCGAAACCGATCCGCTCAGCACCCGCGCGATCGCTTCCGAGAGCTCGCCCAGCGAGGTCGATTTCGGCAAATAGCCGACCGCGCCCATCTCCAGCGCCTCGCGGATCGTGTGCTTGTCCTCCTCGCTCGACACGATGGCGATCGGCAGCCGCGGATAGCGGTCGCGGATCTTCTGGAAGCCGGAGAAGCCGACCACGTCGGGCAGCAGTAGATCGAGCAGCGCGAGGTCGATGTTCGGCTCGGCGGCGAGGATGCCGAGCGCGCCTTTGATCGAGGTGGCCTCGTAGATCCGGGCATCCGGATGCGAGATCCGGATGGCATTGCCAAGCGCTTCGCCAAACAATGGGTGATCGTCGATGATCAGGAACCCCATCATGAGGACCCTCGCATGGATGTTACAATCGCCCTGCCCCTCAGTTCGACGTGCCGGAGTCCTGCACCGTCTGCAGATAGGCATAGACGTTTTTCAGCTCGTCGTCGCTAAAAACATCCTTCCACGCCGGCATGCCCTTGGCCGGCCGGCCATCATGGACCGTTTTCCAGAAGGTCGCTTCCATCTCGTCGGCATAGCGCTTCCTCAGCAGCCTGAGATCGATCTTGCGTTCGGCCTGAACCGCGTCCGGGCCATGGCAGTGCGCGCAGGTGCCGTTGAAGGTTTCCCGGCCTGCCTTGGGGTCTCCGCTGACTGCCGCGGTCTGCACCGGCTTGTCGGCCGGGGCGGCCTGTCCGACCGTGACCGGCTCGTTGGCGCCGACCGACGACGTCGCCCGATCGACCTCGCCGAACTTCACCGGTGTGGCGTTCGGCACGCCATATTTGACGAACAGCGCGTCGATATCGGCCTGCAGCGACGGCAGCACCGTGTCGACCTCATCGCGCAGCGCGCCCGATCCCTTGGCGAAGCCGATCGCGGTCTGCCAGAGCAGGCCGTCGCCTTCGGTCGAGACGAGCCGATATTTGTCGCCATAGACGGTCTTGTTGAGCCAGCCCGCCACCGGCGCCCAGATGAAGGCGACGTCGACCTTGCCCTGCTCCAGCGCCACCATGCCCTCATCGGGACTGAGCACCGTCACCTTCTGGATCTCGTCACGCGACGCCAGCAGGTTTTGCGGCGTCGACTGGTATTGCACCGCGACCCGCAATCCCTTGAGATCGTCGACACCACCGAGCTTGCGATCCTTTGCCGCGACCAGCGCGTAGCCTTCGTGGGCAATCGGCTTCGAGAAGATCACCGCCGGGCCCATGAAGTCGTCGACCAGCGGCAGGCCGACCATGGCGTCGCATTGCCGCGAGAGCAGCGTCTCGCGCACCGTGCGCTTGCCGAAGTACGATTTGTACCAGGTGTAGCTCACCGCGCGGCCGAGCCGTTGGGCCACCGCCTGGCCGATCTCGAGATAGAGGCCCGGGTTGCCGGGCTCGTCGCTCGAGAACGGCAAATTGGTCGGATCGGCGCAAAGCCGCAGCGGCTTGGTCGCTTCGGCGCCGGCCGACAGGGCCGGCGCCAGCAGCAGTGTGGAGAGCAGGACGGACCGGATCGCGTCCCAACCGGGCGTTGCGCGAACGACTGCGCAGTTCGTTTCGGGCCATGCACATCAGGAACACGATTGCCTCCGTTCGATCGTTATTGCAGGGCGAACACGAACAGCGAGCCGCCCTCGGGCGCCGCGGCGACCATCTTCTTGCCGATGTCGCCGAGGAAGGCCGGGAGTGCCGCGGTGCGTCCGACCACGATCGCGACATACTGCTTGCCGTCGACCGAATAGGTGACCGGGCCCGCACCGATGCCGCTGCCGAGGTTCTTGCTCCACAGCACCTTGCCGTTCTTGGCGTCGATGGCGCGGAAGTCGCCGTGCAGATTGCCGGAGAACACCAGATTGCCCCCGGTGGTCAGCGTGCCGCCGTTGAAGGGAAGGTCTTCCTTGATGCCCCAGACCTTCTTGTTGGCGATCGGATCCCAGGCCACGAGTTCGCCGAGGAAGCCGCCCGGACCTTCCTTGGTCGGGAATTCGGCACCGAGATAGAACACGCCGCGCTTGTAGTTGACGTCGCCGACCGACCAGTCCATGCAGACGTTGTTGGTCGGGATGTAGACGAGGCCGGTCCCCGGGTTGAACGACATCGGCTGCCAGTTCTTGCCGCCGATCAGGTTCGGACAGATGTCCTTAGCGGGATGGCCGGGACCGGGGCGCTTGTCCGGATCCTCTTCGGCCCGCATCGTGTTGATGTCCCACTTCTTGGCCCAATTCGCGAAGACATATTTCTCGGCCGAGATCACCTTGCCGGTCTCGCGGTTGGCGACGAAGAAGAAGCCGTTGCGATCGGCCTTCATCAACACCGGGGTCTCGGCGCCCTTGATCTTGAGATCGGCCAGCAGCAACTCGTTGACGCCATCGAAATCCCAGGCGTCGGCCGGCGTACCCTGGATGTGCCACTTGATCTTGCCGTCGTTGGGATCGATCGCGAGCGTCGAGGCGGTGTAGAGATTGGTCAGCTTGCCGAAATTGCCGTCGCCGGTGGAGCGCACCGCGGTGTTCCACGGCCCCGGATTGCTGGTGCCCCAATAGACCGTGTCGGTCTTCGCATCATAGGAGCCGACCAGCCAGGCGGCGCCGCCGCCATGCAGGCCGGTATCGCCCTTCCAGGTATCGCTGCCGGGGTCGCCAGGCGCCGGCACGGTGTAGGTCTGCCAGAGCAGCTTGCCGTCCTTCAGGCTGAACGCCTGCAACGAGCCGCGGACGCCGTACTCGCCGCCGCCGAAGCCGGTGATGACCTTGTCGCGGACGATCAGCGGCGGCGAGGTGATCACCGAGCCCTGCTTGTAGTCGACCACGGTCGAGGTCCACAGCTCCTTGCCGGTTTCGGCATCGAGCGCGGTCAGCTTGCCGTCGAGCCGGCCGACGAAGATCTTGCCGTCGGCATAGGACACGCCGCGGCTGTTGACGTCGCAGCAGGCATACTGAAGCACGTCATCCGGAATGTCCGGCTGCCAGGTCCATTTGCGCGCGCCGGTGGCGGCGTCGATCGCGTAGACGTATTTCGGTCCCCAGGAGGTCGAGACGTAGAGCGTCTTGCCGATCACGACCGGCGAAGACTCGTTGGAGCGCAACGAGGCCAGCGACATCGAGTAGACCAGCTGCAGCTTGCCGGCATTCTCGGAATTGATCTGCTTCAAGGGACTGAAACGCGTATTGCCGTAATCATGCCCGGCGATCGCCCATTCGTTGGGGTCCGAGACCGCCTTCACGACCGAATCGTTGGCTCTCGACGCGCCAACACTCGCCATCACCATCGCGACCAGCGACACGCCGGCAAAGAAAATCCCGCTCCTCGGCTTCATCTGCTTCCTCCAGACAATATGGTTTCGTTGCCGCGATGCATGCATCGCGGGCGCGAATTCTTACCCAATTCATGAATGCGCGATCTTCGTCGCTGCTTCGGCAAGGAAGATGACAGCAACGCTTTTGGGTCGTTATAGGCGGAAGGTAGTAGCAGCGACGGAGACCGATTCCGGGCAACGCGGACGCTGCCAATGCGCGGCAAAGGCGGCCGGACGAGGCCGGTCTCGTCGCCTCAAATCGTCGGGTTGCGACCTTGCAAATTGCCGACGCAACAACGGCCTGCTAGGATCGCGGCACAGGCCCGGCCGCCTTCATGACGAGGTCGCCACTACGACTTTGATCGCGGTTACGTCCCAAATGAAGCATGGTCTACTGGGCCGATAACGAAGCAATTCGGGAGAGACGCGTGTCTACAGTCAAACTGACGGTCAACGGCAGGGCGGTCTCGGTCGACGTCGAGGACCGAACCCTCCTCGTGCACCTGTTGCGCGAAAATCTGAACCTCACCGGCACCCATGTCGGCTGCGATACCAGCCAATGCGGCGCCTGCGTCGTCCATGTCGATGGGCGGGCGGTGAAATCCTGCACCATGCTGGCGGGCCAGGCCGCGGGAAGCAGCGTCACCACCATCGAAGGCCTCGCCAAGGGCGACGAGCTGCACCCGATGCAGGCGGCGTTCCGCGACAATCACGGCCTGCAATGCGGTTATTGCACCCCCGGCATGATCATGTCCGCGGTCGATATCGTGCACCGCCATGGTGGCAATCTCGACGAGGAAACCGTCCGCCACGAGCTCGAGGGCAACATCTGCCGCTGCACCGGCTACCACAACATCGTCAAGGCCGTGCTCGATGCCGCCGGCCGCATGAAGGTTGCGCAGGCCGCCGAATAGCCGCCTACGGACACGAAACGATCAAGCTCATCACCGCCGGCTCGATGGAAACGGCGGCAAATCGAAATCTCCGGTCGGGAGGATCTGACAATGGGTGTTGAAGGAATTGGCGCACGCGTCGTGCGCAAGGAAGACCGCCGGTTCATTACCGGCCAGGGAAAATATGTCGACGACATCAAGATGGTCGGCATGAGCTATGCTCACTTCATTCGCAGCCCCCACGCACATGCCAAGGTCAAAGGCATCGATTCCACCGAGGCGATGAAGATGCCCGGTGTGATCGCGGTGCTGACCGGGCAACAGATCGTCGACGACAAGGTCGGCAATCTCATTTGCGGCTGGGCCATCACCTCGAAGGACGGTTCGCCGATGAAAATGGGCGCGTGGCCGGCGATGGCGCCGGAGACCGTGCGCTTCGTCGGACAGGCAGTCGCGGTCGTGATCGCCGAGACCAAGAACCAGGCCAAGGACGCGGCCGAGGCGGTCATCGTCAGCTACGAAGAGCTTCCCGCCGCGGCGGACGTCAAGGCCGCGATCGCATCGGGGGCGCCGCAGCTGCACCCCGAAGCTCCCGGCAACATCGTCTATGACTGGCATCTCGGCGACGAAGCGGCGGTCAACGACGCCTTCGGCAAGGCCGCCAACGTCGTGACGCTCGACCTCACCAATAACCGCCTGGTGCCGAACGCGATGGAGCCGCGCGCGGCGATCGCACATTACGACCAGGCCGAGGAGCACTACACGCTCTACACGACCTCGCAGAACCCGCACGTCGCCCGCCTGGTGCTGTCGGCGTTCTACAACATCGCACCTGAGCACAAGCTGCGGGTGATCGCGCCCGACGTCGGCGGCGGCTTCGGCTCCAAGATCTTCATCTATCCGGAAGAGATGGTGGCGCTGTGGGCCTCCAGGAAGGTCAACCGCCCGGTGAAGTGGACCGGCGACCGCTCAGAAGCCTTCCTCACCGACGCGCACGGCCGCGACCATGTCTCCAAGGCCGAGATGGCGTTCGACAAGGACAACAAGATCCTTGGCCTCAGGGTCAAGACCCATGCCAATTTCGGCGCCTACATGTCGCTGTTCTCCTCGTCGGTGCCGACCTATCTCTACGCCACGCTGCTGTCCGGACAATATGTGATCCCGGCGATCTATGCCGAGGTGATCGGCGTCTACACCAACACCACGCCGGTCGACGCCTATCGCGGCGCCGGCCGCCCCGAGGCGAGTTTCCTGATCGAACGCATGATGGAGACCGCGGCGCGGCAGTTGAAGGTCGATCCGGCCGAGCTGCGCAAGGCAAACTTCATCACCCAGTTCCCGTATCAGACGCCCGTGATCATGGCGTATGACATCGGCGACTTCCACGCCTCGATCGACGCTGCGATGAAGGCGATCGACTATGCCGGCTTCGCGGCCCGCAAGGCCAAGGCCAAGGGTGAAGGCAAGCTGCGCGGCATCGGCGTCTCCTGCTACATCGAGGCCTGCGGTATCGCGCCGTCGAAGGCGGTCGGCAGCCTCGGTGCCGGCGTCGGCCTGTGGGAATCCGCGGAAATCCGCGTCAACCCGGTCGGCACCATCGAGGTGCTGACGGGATCGCACAGCCACGGTCAGGGCCACGAGACCACGTTCTGCCAGATCGTCGCCGAGCGGCTCGGCGTGCCGATCAGCCAGGTCTCGATCGTGCATGGCGACACCGACAAGGTGCAGTTCGGCATGGGCACCTACGGCTCGCGCTCGATCGCGGTCGGCGGAGCGGCGATCGTGAAAGCGATGGAGAAGGTCGAAGCCAAGGCCAAGAAGATCGCGGCGCACGCGCTCGAAGCGTCCGAAGGTGACATCGTGATCGAGAACGGCGAGTTCAAGGTCACCGGCACCGACAAGTCGATCGCGCTGCCGATGGTCGCCCTCGCCGCCTACACCGCGCACAATCTGCCCGACGGCATGGAGCCGGGCCTGAAGGAGACGGCATTCTACGACCCGACCAACTTCACCTTCCCGGCCGGCGCCTATATCTGCGAGCTCGAGGTCGACCCCGGCACCGGCAAGACCTCGTTCGTCAACTTCGTGGCGGCGGACGATTTCGGGCGCCTGATCAACCCGATGATCGTCGAAGGTCAGGTCCATGGCGGCCTTGCCCAGGGCATCGGCCAGGCGCTGCTCGAAGGCGCGGTCTATGACGATACCGGTCAGCTGGTGACCGCATCGTTCATGGATTACACCATGCCGCGCGCCGACGATCTGCCGTCGTTCCAGCTCTCCCACACCACGACGCTCTGTCCGGGCAATCCGCTCGGCGTCAAGGGTTGCGGTGAAGCCGGCGCCATCGGCGCCTCCGCGGCCGTGATCAACGCGATCACGGACGCCATCGGCAACAACAAGCTGGAAATGCCGGCGACGCCCGATCGCGTCTGGCATGCCATTCACGGTTGAGGGAGGATACGATGTACGAGACCACTTATCACCGCGCATCCTCGGTCGACGATGCCGTGTCGCTGTTCGGCAAAGGCAGCGAGGCGAAATTCCTGGCCGGTGGACAGACGTTGCTGCCCGTGATGAAGCAGCGCCTTGCCGCGCCATCCGACGTGATCGACGTCGCCAAGATCAAGGACATGATCGGCATCGACGTGTCAGGCGATACCGTCACCATCAAGGCCGCGACCACGCATTACGACGTCGCGCAAAGCGAGGCCGTGCAGAAGGCGATCCCGGCGCTCGCCCATCTGGCCTCGATGATCGGCGATCCCGCCGTGCGCCATCGCGGCACGATCGGCGGCTCGCTCGCCAACAACGACCCGGCGGCGGATTATCCGGCGGCGGTGCTGGCGCTCGGCGCGACGGTGAAGACCAACAAGCGGTCGATCGCAGCGCACGACTTCTTCAAGGGCCTGTTCTCGACGGCGCTCGAAGACGGCGAGATCATCACCGCCGTGTCGTTCCCGGTTCCGGCAAAGGCGGGCTACGCCAAGATGCGTCACCCGGCCTCGCGCTTTGCGCTGACCGGCGTGTTCGTCGCCAGGACTAGGTCCGGCGATGTGCAGGTGGCGGCGACCGGCGCGTCGCAAAGCGGCGTGATGCGGGTCGGCGTGATCGAGCAGGCACTCAAGGCGAACTGGTCGGCCTCGGCACTCGACAGCGTGACGATCCCGGCAAGCGGCCTGCTCGCCGATATCCACGGCTCGGCGGACTATCGCGCCAACCTCGTCAAGGTGATGGGCCAGCGCGCGGTCACCGCGGCGGGCTGATAGCGCCTCAACACAACATGGAACGGCGCGCAGCGAGGCGCGCCGTTCGCGTTTTTACCGGGCACTTGGGGCAAAAGCTGCTTGCCACACCGCGCATTCGGCGAGACAATTTAGCTAATCAGCTAATTAAGAATTCCGTCTCACGGACGGTTCGGAAACGCCCCCTCAGCAAACCAACGGAATAACAACGTGCTCGACAAACCCGCCTCCCACGCCGCCGTCCGCGCGTCCGGTCCGCTCGCAGGCTTCCGCATCGTCGAATTCGCCGGCATCGGTCCCGGCCCGTTCGCCTGCATGCTGCTCGCCGACATGGGCGCCGAGGTGATCACGCTCGACCGGGTCGGCGCGGGCAAGAACTTGAAGGCGGTGGCGACACGGGGCCGCAAGGTGATCGAGCTCGACCTGAAGAACAAGGACGCAATCGCGGAGGTGCTCGACCTGCTCGGCCACGCCGATGCGCTGATCGAAGGTTTTCGTCCCGGCGTGATGGAACGGCTCGGGCTCGGCCCGGACATCGTGCTCGCGCGCAACCCCAAACTGGTCTATGGCCGGATGACCGGCTGGGGCCAGGAAGGCCCGCTGGCCAACGCCGCCGGCCATGACATCAATTACATCTCGATCACCGGCGCGCTGGCCGCGATCGGGACCAAGGAGAAGCCGGTGCCGCCGCTCAATCTGGTCGGCGATTTCGGCGGCGGCGCGCTCTATCTCGTGGTCGGCGTGCTCGCCGCGCTGCTGGAAGCGCAGAAGTCCGGCAAGGGCCAGGTGGTCGACACCGCGATGTGCGACGGCGCGGCCTCGCTGATGGCGATGTTCTACGACATGCGCGCGCAGGGCCGCTGGAGCGGCGCGCGCGACGAGAATTTCCTCGACGGCGGCGCGCATTTCTACGGCGTCTATGAATGCTCCTGCGGGCACTTCATCTCGATCGGCTCGATCGAGCCGCAGTTCTACGCGCTGCTGCGCAAGCATGCCGACCTCACCGACGCCGACTTCGACGCGCAGATGGATCGCAAGGCATGGCCGGCGCTGAAGGAGAAGCTCACCAAGGTCTTCAAAAGCAAATCGCGCGCGGATTGGTGCGAGATCATGGAAGGCACCGACATCTGCTTCGCGCCGATCCTGACCATGGCGGAGGCGCCTGATCATCCGCACATGGCCGCGCGAAACGTGTTCGTCGAGCGCCACGGCGTGACCCAGCCCGCGCCCGCGCCGCGCTTCTCGCGCACACCGTCCGCGATCCGCGAGCCTGAGCTCGCGCGCATCGGCGACGTGACGAGCGCCTGGAAGACCCGCGACTAGAGCTTTTTCCGTTCCGATGGAATCGGAACGGAGCTCTAGATTCTGGTTTTGACGTGTTTTCTTCACGCGAACCGGAATCCACTTCGCTCGAAAACGCTCTTAGAGCACGATCCGGAAACGTGTGAAGCGGTTTGAAGCGTGACGACGGTTCAACCTGATCTCAGCGCGCTTTAGTATCCACAACCAATACGTGATTTGCATGCAGCCTGTCGGAACAGGCACCGTGACGAATGCAATCAATCTCAAGCTCTCGCGAGAAAGCCCGTTGCATTACGGCGCACCTCTTGCTTGTTGTCGGTGAGATGACAAGGGGGACGCCACATGAACCGTATGCCAGTGAATCGTATGCCAGACCGTCCGCCACCGTCGCAGACCATGCGCGTCGGCGCGGCGATCCTGGGCAATGCGCTGGAGTTCTATGACTTCACGGTTTATGCGGCGTTCGCCACCTGGCTCGCCAAGGCGTTCTTTCCGACGGAAAATCCGAGCACCGGCCTATTGCTCTCGGTGGCGACATTCGGCGTCGGCTTCGTGGCGCGGCCGCTCGGCGGCATCCTGATCGGCGCCTATGCCGACCGCTTCGGCCGGCGCCCTGCGATGACGCTGACGATCTGGCTGATGGCGGTTGGCAGCGGCATGATCGGGCTGTTGCCGACCTATGGGCAGATCGGTGTGCTCGCGCCGATCCTGCTGGTGTTCGCGCGATTGCTGCAGGGCTTCTCGGCCGGCGGCGAGATGGGGCCGGCCACCACCTATCTACTGGAAAGCGCGCCCGCGCATCGCAAAGGCTTCTTCGGCAGCTGGCAGCTCGCCAGCCAGAACATGGGAAGCGCGATCTCGGGCCTGATCGGTCTGCTGCTGGCGTTGCTGATCACGCCCGGCGCCACCGACAGCTGGGGCTGGCGGGTGCCGTTCCTGCTCGGCATCCTGATCGCACCGGTGGGCTATTATATCAGGCGCAATCTCGACGAGACGATGGACGCCGAGCACGCCCATGACAGCATGGGGCGCGTGCTGTCCGATTTGCTGGCGAACCATTGGCAGAAGATCCTGCTCTGCATCCTCTTGATATCGGGCGGCACCATCAGCCAGTATTTCTTCCTGTACACGGCGACCTACGCCATCAACACGCTGCATTACAGCCAGGGCTGGTCGATGGCCGCGAACTTCGCCATCGCGATCAGCGGAACGATCTTCTCGCTGGTCGGCGGCTTCCTTGCGGATAAATACGGGCTGAAGGCGGCGGCCATTCTCCCGCGGCTGGTCTTCACGCTGCTGCTTTACCCCGCGCTGCACCTGGTGATTTCATCCGGCTCGCCGCAGGTTCTCGTGATCACGACCGTCTTCCTGATGGCGTTCCACGCGATGTCGTCCGGGGCCGGCATCGTCCTCATTCCGGTGATCTTTCCCTCCGTGGTGCGCACCGCCGGGCTCTCGATCGCCTACGCGCTGGGCGTGACCATCTTCGGCGGCACCGCGCAGATCATCTTCACCTGGATCATCGCAAGCACCGGCGACAAGCTGTCATGGGTCTGGTACGTGATCATCATGAGCGTGATCAGCGTGGTCGCGACGTTGGCGATGCGCGTGCCGGAGCTGCGACGGAGCGAGCCGGAGGATGCGAGGCCAGCGGAAGCACTGGCCGGCGCCTCGCGCTAGCTGCTGCTGAGCGGCACGGGAATCGTAGAACGTAGGGTGGGCAAAGGCGCTCTTGCGCCGTGCCCACCCTCCACTCCGTGCTCGTGATGGTGGGCACGCTTGCGCTTTGCCCACCCCACGCTGTCTGCGCAGCGTTACGCCGCGTCGTCGACTTTCAGTACGCCGCGGCGGATTTGGTCTTCCTCGATCGATTCGAACAGCGCCTTGAAATTGCCTTCGCCGAATCCGTCGTCGCCCTTGCGCTGGATGAACTCGAAGAAGATCGGTCCGATCGCGTTCGCCGAGAATATCTGCAGCAGCACCTTGGTCTGGTCGCCGTCGACCACACCCTCGCCATCGATCAGGATGCCGTTGCTTTGGAGCCTTGTCAGGTCCTCGCCATGCTTGGGCAGGCGCGCATCGATCCGCTCGAAATAGGTCTCCGGCGGCGACGGCATGAACGGCAAGCCGTCCGCGCGTAGCGTCTCGACCGTCGAATAGATATCGCGCGCACCGCAGGCGATATGCTGGATGCCCTCGCCGCGATAGATGTTGAGATATTCCTCGATCTGCCCGGAATCGCCGGCGTCCTCGTTGATCGGAATCCTGATCTTGCCGTCCGGACTGGTCAGCGCGCGCGAGAACAGGCCCGACGCGCGGCCCTCGATGTCGAAGAAGCGGATCTGGCGGAAGTTGAACAGCTTCGAATAGAAGCCGGTCCAGACATCCATGCGGCCGCGATGGACGTTGTGGGTGAGGTGGTCGACGTAATAAAGGCCGGAGCCCGCAGGTCGCGGGTTCGGCACGCCCTGCCATTCGAACTCGGTGTCGTAGGCCGAGCCCTTGGCGCCGTAACGGTCGACGAAATACAGCAGGCTGCCGCCGATGCCCCTGATCGCGGGGACATCGAGGGTCTTCTGTGCAGACGAGACATCGGCCGGCTCCGCGCCGAGCGAGATCGCACGCGCATAGGCCTGCTTCGCATCGACCACGCGGAACGCCATCGACGGTGCGCATGGGCCGTGAGCGGCGACGAAGTCGAAGCCGTGGGTGCCAGTCTGCTCGTTGACGAGATAATTGATGTCGCCCTGGCGATAGACCGTGATCGCCTTGGTCTTGTGGCGGGCGACCGGGACAAAACCCATCAACTTGAACAAAGCGTGCAGCTCTTCGGGATTGGGGTGGGCATATTCGACGAACTCGAAGCCATCGGTGCCCATCGGGTTGTCGGCGCTGATCGTGGCCAGCGGAGCGTCGTGCGGAAATGGACCCATGGCGATAACTCCCTGATTTGGCTGGAGATCAGTTTCCGTCACTTGCTGCGCAATGTGCGTGCAAAATAACCCTCTTTTTGCTAGAATCATGCACGATTTGTGCACAAATTGGACGATCAGAGCATGACTGACGTTGACGCCTTCGACCTCAAAATGCTCGCCGCGTTGCAGGATGACGGCCGGCTCACCAACCAGCAGCTCGCCGACCTGGTCGGCCTCTCCGCCTCGCAATGCTCGCGGCGCCGGATGCGGCTGGAGGAGGAGAAGGTGATATCCGGCTACCACGCCGACCTCGCCGGCGAGGCGCTCGGCTTCGGCCTGATCGCCTTCATCCACATCACCTTGGCGACCCATTCACCCGACAATGCCAAACGGTTCCGCGAGCTGGTGAACCGCGTCGACGACATCCAGGACGCTTACGCGCTGACCGGCGACGCCGACTATTTGCTCAAGGTGATGCTGCGCGACCTCAAGAGCCTGTCGGACATCATCAACAACGTGCTGATGCCGCACCAGAGCGTGGCCCACGTGCGCTCCTCGATCGTGCTCGACCGGCTCAAGGAAAGCACCAAGCTGCCGCTGAAGTCGCTGCAGGCCTGATGGCGCAAATCGAGGGAATTCCGCCATTCGCTTTGGCGGCGTGGCTTGCGATCATCGCTGCAACATCCGGCAAGGGAAGCGATCATGGCACTCCAGCTGCGACCGAACTGCGAATATTGCGACAAGGACCTGCCGCCGAGCGCGCTCGAGGCGCGCATCTGTTCCTATGAATGCACGTTCTGTGCGGACTGCGCCGAGCAGAAGCTCGGCAATGTCTGCCCGAATTGCGGCGGCGGCTTCGCGCCGCGCCCGATCCGGCCCGCGACGGAATGGCGGCCGGGCGTCTGCACGGCGAAGCAGCCGCCGTCGGACAAGCGGGTGCATCTGAAATACAGCACGGAGGATTGCGCGGCGCATTCGGCGCGGTTGCGGGATATCAGACCGGAGGAGCGGTAGGCCCCCGTCATTGCGAGCGGAGCGAAGCAATCCATCGCTCCGCGTACGCCGATGGATGGATTGCTTCGTCGCTCCGCTCCTCGCAATGACGGTGCGGAGATCACTCCGCCGCGATGATCGTCCCTTCCACCTCGCCAAAGCCGACCCGATAGCCATCGCCCTGGCACCAGCCGCGCATCACGAGGGTGTCGCCGTCTTCCAGGAAGGTGCGCTTGACGCCATCAGCAAGCTCGACCGGCTCGGTGCCGTTCCAGGAAATCTCCAACAGGCTGCCGCGCTGCTGCTTCTCCGGGCCGGAGATCGTGCCGGACCCCAAGAGATCGCCGACATTCATCGCGCAGCCGCTGGAGGCGTGATGCACGAGTTGCTGCACCGACGACCAGTACATGTATTTGAAATTGGTGCTGGTGATAGTCTTCGCTTCGTTCATCGCGCCGGCGCGTAGCGCAACATCGAGCTGCATATCGTAATTGTTCACCCCTGCCTGCTTCAGGTAGGCGAGCGGTTCCGGCTGCTGTGCCGGGCCCTGCAGCCGGAACGGCTCCAGCGCCTCGCGCGTCACCACCCACGGGCTGATCGAGGTCGCGAACGCCTTGGCCTGGAACGGCCCGAGCGGGACGTACTCCCATGCCTGAATGTCGCGCGCGCTCCAGTCGTTGAGGATGACGAAGCCGAAGATCATCTGCTCAGCCTGCTGCACGGTCAGCATCTCGCCCATCGGCGACGATTGCCCGACCACGACGCCCATCTCAAGCTCGAAATCGAGCCGCTTGCACGGACCGAACGAAGGCACCTCCGCCGTCGGCGGCTTGAGCTGGCCGCGGGGGCGCCGCACGTTGGTGCCGCTCACAACCACCGTCGACGCGCGGCCGTTATAGCCGATCGGCATGTGCAGCCAGTTCGGCTGCAACGCATTGTCCTTGCCGCGGAACATGACGCCGACATTGGTGGCGTGCTCCTTCGACGAATAGAAATCGGTGTAGCCCGCGACCGTGAACGGCATGTGCAGCTTCACGTCGGCCATCGGCACCAGCGCCCGCGCCCGCAACTCCCTGTTGTCGCGCAGCTCCGCGTGATCGGAGCGCAGCAGCTCGCTGATCCGCGCCCGCGTCGCCGACCACACCTTCGGCCCCAGCGCCATGAAGGCATTGAGCGAGGGCTGCGAGAACACGCCGAGCGGCCCGACATCGAGCCGCGAGTCCTGCTCGAGCTCCCACAGGTCGAGCACGTAGTCGCCGATCGCGACGCCGACCCGCGGCGCCAGCCCGTCCTTCGACGAGAACACGCCGTAGGGCAGGTTCTGGATCGGGAAGTCTGAGGTCGGCGCGACGTCGATGAAGGAGCGGAGGGAGGGGTCGTTGGGGTGGGGCATAGGATTTCCCGGTGTGCAATCAGGTGCAACGGCTGATGTTCTTCACCCTCCCCTGGAGGGGGAGGGTCGACGCGAATGAAATGAGCGGCGGGGTGGGGTGAAAGTCTCTCCGCTGAAGCAGTGCCCGAGGGGAGAGATCACCCCACCCCGCTTCACATTCGCTTCGCTCACTGTGAAGCGACCCTCCCCCTCCAGGGGAGGGCAAGTGTTACGGCTTTTTCGGATCGAACTTCTTCTCGAGGCCCTTCCAGCAATCCGAGTAATCGTCCTGCAAGGTCGACGACGTCGCTGCGTGCTGCGTCACCCGTTGCGGGAAGCGCGTCTCGAACATGAAGGCCATCGTTCCTGTCAGCTTCACCGGCTTCAGCTCGCTGTTGCTGGCGTGCTCGAAGGCTTCGCGGTCGGGGCCGTGCGGCAGCATGCAATTGTGGAGCGAGATGCCGCCGGGCACAAAACCCTGCGGCTTGGCGTCGTAGACACCGTAGATCAGGCCCATGAACTCACTCATGATGTTCATGTGATACCACGGCGGACGGAAGGTGTTGTCGGCCACCAGCCAGCGCTCCGGAAAGATCACGAAGTCGATATTCGCGGTGCCCGCAGTCTCCGACGGCGAGGTCAGCACCGTGAAGATCGAGGGATCGGGATGATCGAAGGCGATCGCGCCGACCGGCGAGAAGGTCCGCAGATCGTATTTGTAGGGCGCATAATTGCCATGCCAGGCCACCACGTCGATCGGCGAATGGGCGAGCTCAGTCTTGAACAGCGCGCCGCCCCATTTGACGTAGAGCTCGGTCGGCGTGTCCTTGTCCTCGTAAGCAGCCACCGGCGTCAGGAAGTCGCGCGAATTGGCCAGGCAATTGGCGCCGATCGGGCCGCGCTCCGGCAGCGTGAAGGCGCCGCCATAGTTTTCGCAGATATAGCCGCGGGCAGGACCGGCGGGAATCTCGACCCGGAATTTGACGCCGCGCGGGATCACCACGATCTCGCCGGGCTCGGCGTCGATGCGGCCGAACTCGGTGACGAAGCGCAGATTGCCCTGCTGCGGCACGAACATCATCTCGCCGTCGGCATTGTAGAAATGCTGGTCCACCATCGATTTGGTGATGAGATAGACATGCGCTGCCATGCCGGCCTGCGTGTTGGCATCGCCGGCCGTGGTCATGGTCTGCACGCCCTGCAGGAAGGTCATGTCCTCTTTCGGGATCGGCGCAGGGTCCCAGCGCAGTTGCGCGATCGGCATATCGTATTCGTGGCAGGGCGCGGTGCGCCACAGCCCGGCGTCGGCCTTGGTGAAACGGCCTGAGTGCCGTACCGAGGGACGGATGCGGTACAGCCAGGAACGCTCATTGGTGCCGCGCGGCGCCGTGAACGGCGAGCCGGAGAGCTGCTCGGCATAGAGCCCATAGGCACAGCGCTGCGGCGAGTTGCGGCCCATCGGCAGCGCGCCGGGCAGCGCCTCGGTCTCAAAGCTGTTGCCGAAGCCGGACATGTAGCCCGGCGTCACCTGTCCGGTGCTGCGAACCAGTTGGTCAGGCGAGGTGTTGATGTTCACGACTATCCTCCTCCTTGCAGCGCGGCCCACATCTCCTGGTCGCGCTTGTCGGTCCAGATCACGGGGTCGTCGATGCCGGACGCCTCGTCATAGGCGCGCGAGACGTTGAACGGCAGGCAGTGCTCGTAGATCGCAAAGCTCGCAAATTTCGGATCCATCACCTCGCGTGTCGCAGCCATCGATTCCTTCAGGCTGCGGCCCTTGGCGACCGAGGTCTCCGCCGCGCCATAGAGCGAGGTGACGAAATCCCGGGTCATCGCGATCGCATCGCGCGTGGTGGCGAGGCCGGTCAGCGCGTCGCCGCGGCCCGGCGCGATCGCCTTCGGATTGAAGGCGCGGATTTCATTCAGCGTCATCGGCCATTCGCGCAAATGCGCATCGCCGCAATAGCAGGCCGAATGGTATTCGATCAGATCACCCGAGAACATCACCTCGGCATCCGGCACCCAGGCGACGATGTCGCCGGAGGTGTGGCCGGCGCCGAGCTGCATCAGCCGCACCTCGCGCTTGCCGAGGTAGATCGACATCTCGCCCTCGAAGGTCAGCGTCGGCCAGGTCAGGCCGGGAATGCTGGCGGCGTCCTGGAACAGGCGCGGGAAGCGGCCGTACTCGGAATCCCAATCCTGCTGGCCCCGCTCCTCGATCAGGCGGTAGGTTTCCTGCGAGGCGACGATGCCCTGCGCATGATAGGCCGAGGCGCCGAGCACGCGGACCGCGTGATAATGCGATAGCACGACATATTTGATCGGCTTGTCGGTGACGGTCTGCACCCGCTCGATCACCTTATTCGCCATCGCCGGCGTCGCCTGCGCGTCGAACACCAGGCAGCCGTCCTCGCCGACGATCACGGCGGTGTTGGGATCGCCCTCGGCGGTGAAGGCGTAGAGATCGGTGCCGATCTCGGAGAAGGTGACCTTCTTTTCCGAGAGATCGGTGGTCGAGGCGAAACCTTTGGCCATCAGTTCAATCCTGTCTGTCGCTATTGTTGTTGCTGTTGTTGCTGCTGGCTCGCATCCAGCATCCGCCGCTTCGCCAGCGCGATCGCTTCATGCAGCACCGCGATGTCGCCGATATGATTGGCAAGCACGAGCACGAGCGCGGCATCGAGGTCGGCGCTCTGCGCTTCGGTGAGGCCGCGATGCGCCTCGACGATGGCGCGGAAGGCGTCATCGGGTTTGGCAAAATTTGAGCTGGTCGAGAGCGTCATGATCGATACCTCAGCTCACGCCTGATGCGCGCGCCAGCGCCGCATCGATCGCCGGCCGCTGCGCTTTACGAAAGCGCGCCGCGACATAGCCGTCCGGCCGCAGCAGATAGGCGGTGCCGGGCTCGGCGTCGTATCGCTTGCCGGCAAGACCCTGTGCGTCGACCAGGCCATCGTTGCCGCCGACGCGGATGCTCCCGACACCGTCGGGAACATCGGCCGCCGCGCCATTACAAAACTCCAGCAGCGTGAAGCGCGTTCCCTGCTTGATGAAAGCCTCGGTCAGATATGTCGGGCAGCCATCCCGTTCCGTCACCGGTGCATCCAGCATCGAGGCGCCCGGCCGCGGGCCGCCGCGCCATTGGTCGCGATCCCCGCTCGACAGCGGCGTCTCATACACCGAAGGCACCGACAACCGACCGCCATTGACCATGCGCTTGCCGAACTCGGTCTCCTTGGCAAGCGAGAGCACCGCCTCGCGTAGCCGCGCCTCCTGCCGCGTCACCGGCGCCATGAAATTGGTCGAGCGGGTCGATTCGCGGATGTTCTCATCCGCCGCAGCGCTGCGCTCGACGTGATAGCTCTCCAGCAAGCCTTCGGGAGATACCCGGCGCAGCACGCGATCGAGCTTCCAAGCCAGGTTTTCGGCATCCTCGAGCCCGGAATTGGCGCCCCGCGCGCCGAATGGCGACACCTGGTGAGCGGAATCGCCGGCAAACACCACGCGGCCGTGGATGAATTTGGCCATCCGCCGGCACTGGAACTTGTACAGCGAGATCCATTCGAATTCGAACTTGTCATGGCCGAGCATGCGGGCGATCCGCGGCCGCACGTTTTCCGGCTGCCGCTCCGCCACGGGATCGGCATCCGGGTTGAGCTGCAAGTCGATGCGCCAGACGTCGTCCGGCTGCTTGTGCAGCAGCGCCGAGCGCCCGGCATGGAACGGCGGATCGAACCAGAACCAGCGCTCGGTCGGGAACGCCGCGGTCATCTTGACGTCGGCGATCAGGAACTGGTCCTCGAACACCTGGCCTGAAAACTCCGCGCCAACCATCTGCCGCAGCGACGAGCGGGCGCCGTCGCAGGCGACCACGAAGCTCGCATGCAACTGGTAGGAGCCCTCGGGCGTTGCGATGGTCAGCGCCACGCCATCATTGCGGCTGTCCAGCGCGATCACCTTGTTACGCCAGCGCAGATCGATGTCAGGCAATTGCCCGATGCGATCAACCAGATAGGCTTCCGCGTAGAACTGCTGCAAATTGATGAAAGCGGGCCGCTTGTGACCCTCCTCGGGCAGCAGATTGAACTGGTAGAGTTGCGAGGCGCCGTGAAATATTTTGCCGACGCTCCACACCACGCCCTTGTCGACCATGCGGTCGCCGACGCCGAGACGGTCCCAGAATTCCAGCGAACGTTTCGAGAAACAGATCGCGCGCGAGCCCTCACCGATGCGGTCGGCATCGTCGAGCAGAACGACGCGCTGGCCGCGCTGCGCCAGATCGATCGCAAGCGACAGCCCCACGGGACCTGCGCCGACCACCACGACCGGATGCTCCGCGACGTTGCCGCCGCTCCGGTCCTGGTCGGGATGGCGGCGATAGCCGAACTGGGTTTTGGCCTGTGCCGTGCCGGCGTCTGCCATGATGCGACCCTGATTGCGTGACCCTGGATGTTCCCTCGAGGCGCCGGCCCTTTTGGCTCCGGTCCCGCATGACAAGCTTGCGGCCGGACGGCGACCTTGCTAAATTAGTCTCACTTGCAACTATCTAAACTCCCCCGCGGGCTCGCCGTCAACTCAAATTGGAGAGATTCTTGGCAAGGACCTCAGCTAGCCAGCCTCCGATCCGGCCGCGCCCGGTGGACGCCGACCTGCGCGACGATGTCGCTGCACGGAAGAAGCGCCTCGATCTCTTTCACTTCGTGCCGTTCCGCCTCAATCGGCTGGCGGCCGAGGTCTCGTCGGCGCTGTCGAGCGAATATCAGGCGCGCTACGGCCTCGACATTCCGGAATGGCGCGTGCTCGCGACGCTGGGTTTTCGCGCCGATCCCTGCAGCGCGCAATATATCGCGCACTGCACCCGCACCCATAAGTCCACCATCAGCCGCGCGGTCTCGGCGCTGATGGAACGCGACATCGTCGAGCGCGTCGAGAACGCGGACGACCGCCGCGAATTCCGCCTGCAACTGACGAAGCAGGGCCGCACGCTCTACGAAGAGCTGATCCCGCGCCTGCTGCGCAAGGAGCAGGAAATCCTGTCCTGCCTCTCCGCCCAGGAGCGCCGCGATCTCGGCCGCCTGCTCGGCAAGGTCGAGAAGAGCCTCGAGCTGGTGCAGACCAGCGAAGAAGCCGACGCGAAGGACGCGTATTAGGTCCAACCGTCGTCCCGGCGAAAGCCGGGACCATAGCCACAGGATTGCGTTGTTGACGCAAGCAGGGGCCCAGCGTCGGACAACAATTCACATTCGTGGTTATGGGTCCCGGGTCAAGCCCGGGACGACAGAGAGTTTGTGGCGCGCTACCCGCGCAATAGCGGCTACTTCGCGAACGACCGCGACGGCGCCAGATGCAGTGCGAACGCGTCGACCTTGTCGCTGGCGCGGGGATAGATCTCGCTCACGATCGGATCGTGGCCGGGGATGAAGCGATCCGGATGGCCGGCGAGCCGCTCGACGGTTTCCCAGCCATGCGCCATGTCGCCGACATTGTAGACGATCGGAAACGGGCTGCGCTTGTGCAGGTTGGCGTAGTAATGCGCGGCGTCGGAGGCAAGAACGACGGGGCCGCGCGCGGTCTCGACCCGTACCACCTGCAGGCCGTCGGAATGACCGCCGACCCGATGCACGGTGACGCCGGGCGCGATCTCACCGTCGCCGGAATGGAAGGTGACGCGCTCGCCATAGACATGGCGCACCATCTGCGTGACATGCTCGATGGAGAACGGATGGCGCAGCATGCCGTTGCACATGCAGCGGCCGGTCGCGTAGCTCATCTCGCGTTCCTGCAGATGGAAGCGGGCATTCGGGAAGCGATCGAGATTGCCGGCGTGGTCATAATGCAGATGGGTGACGATGACGTCGCGGATCGCATCGGCACTGACGCCGAAGCCTTCAAGCGCATCGACCGGGTTGAGCGTCAGCTTGCGGGCGCGCGCCTTCGCTTCCTCGGCGTTGAAGCCGGTGTCGACCAGGATGTCGCGGCCATGGCCGCGAACCAGCCAGACGAAATAATCGAGGTCCTGCGCGGTGGTATCGTGCGGATCGGGCACCAGGAAGTTCAGATGAGGGGTGCGGGGCGACATCGTCGCATAGCGCAGCGCATAGATCTCGTAGGCGTTTCCCATCGGTTTCGCTCTTTTGTTTGGGTGGATTGCCGTCCCCACACAGCAAGCCATCGCGACGCGCAAAGGTCAAACCGCGCGGCCCAATGACAAACACACGTCAGGGCCGCGACATCTGCTGTGAGAGGCGGGTCACATTAGCCGCCGCCCGGAACCCGTAACCATGGACGAGGTCGGCCGCGGCGGGCCGGAATTGTCCGGTTGCACCGCACGGCCGCAAAATAGTCTGTCGCAATTTGCGATGCCGGCGCAGGCGGTTGACGGAGGTTTGGCGGTGGTTTGATAATGGGTTTTCCCTAGAGTAAGGTCGCCGAGGCGCGGGCTGGAATCGGCGCCATTTCTTTTGCAATGCCGCGATCTGGATTGCCGCGCTTATGAAAATCCGCCTTGCCTTGCTTGCCACGCTGATTTTTTCGATCGCGTCGCCGGTCTCCTCCTACGCGGCCGGTGAGCGCTTCGCGCTGGTCATCGGCAACGCCAAATATCCCGACGCCGACGCGCCACTGAAGGAGCCGATCAACGACGCCCGCGACGTCGCCGACGAGCTCAAGCGCGACGGCTTCACCGTCGAGGTCGGCGAGAACCTGACCGGCGACGGCATGCGGCGCGCCTTCGACAAGCTCTATGGCAAGATCAAGCCGGGCGCGGTCGCGCTGATCTTCTACTCGGGCTACGGCATCCAGTCGAACCGGCAGAGCTACATGATCCCGGTCGACGCGCAGATCTGGGCCGAGGCGGATGTCCGCCGTGACGGCTTCAGCCTGGAAACCGTGCTCGGCGAGATCAACAGCCGCGGCGCCGGCGTCAAGATCGCCCTGATCGACGCTTCCAGGCGCAACCCGTTCGAGCGCCGCTTCCGCAGCTTCTCGGCGGGGCTTGCCCCGGTGATCGCGCCGAACGGAACGCTGGTGATGTACTCGGCCGCGCTGTCGTCGGTGGTGTCAGACAATGGCAGCGACCACAGCCTGTTCGTGCGCGAGCTTCTGAAGGAGATCCGCACCCCCGACCTGATGGCGGAGGAGACGCTGAACCGCACCCGCGTCGGTGTCACCCGCGCCTCGCGCCAGGAACAGGTGCCGTGGATTTCGTCGTCGCTGGCTGAGGACTTTTCCTTCATCCCGGGCGGCGCACCGCGGCCGACCAACGCGCCCGGCGATGTTGCGGTGGCGCCGCCCGCCTCGCCCGCGCCTTCCCCGCCGGTCCCGCCTCCGCCGGCTCCGCCAACCCAGGCGACGCCGGCCAAACCCACGCCGGCCCCGCCCCCGCCAGCCCCGAAGCCGACGCCGCCCGGCCCGGTCGCGACGGCCCCGACCCCACCGCCGGCCCCGCCCGCACCGCCGCCAAAGGGTCCCGAGATCACTCTGCCGCCGCCGTCACCCGTGCCGCCGGTGGTGATCCAGCCTGCGCCCGCTCCGGGCAATCCGCCCGCGCTGGCCGACGACCAGACCATCAAGGGACTGAATGACAAGCTGGAAAAAAATCCGGACGATGCGGCAGCGCTGTACCGCCGCGGCCAGGTCTATGCCAGCAAGGGCTTCTACGACCTCGCGGTGAAGGACTTCACCAACTCGCTGCGGGTGAACCCGAAGGATGTCGAGGCCTATAACAACCGCTGCTGGGTCCGTACCGTGCTCGGCGACCTGCAGGGGGCGCTGAAAGACTGCAACGAGGCGCTGCGGCTGCGCCCGAATTTCGTCGACGCGCTCGACAGCCGCGGGCTGATGAACCTGAAGAGCGGCCAGAACAAGAACGCCATCGCCGATTTCGACGCCGCGCTGAAGATCAACCCGCGATTGACGTCGTCGTTGTACGGACGGGGTCTCGCCAAGAAGCGCAACGGCGCGGCCGCGGAAGGCGATCTCGACATCGCCAATGCCAAGGCGATGGACCCCAACATCGTGAAGGAGTTCACGGACTACGGCGTGCAGTGATCAACTGTCGCCGGTCCGCGGTGGAACTCGAACCCTGGGCCGTATTGCGAGACTAATCAGCAGGGTGTGCGCCGGCCTCGGTTGCCGGCCATCGATTTGAGCAGTGATTGAAGCGCGCAAGGACACGCGCAGGAGGGACCGATATGATCAAGCCGTCAGCCCGTCAGGCCGTCATCCTGTCGATCGCAACCATCGGCGCCGCATTTTCGCTCGGCATCTCGGCCGCGCGCGCCGGCGATAACGTCAGCGAGCAGCAGATCCTCAGGGCCCTGACGCCCGACAAGAAACCGGTGACCCGCGGCCTGTCGGTCGGCCCGCAGACCCCGGCGCCCGGGCTGAACGCCGATCAGGCCAAGTTCGTGCAAAGCGTCCGCGGCCGCGCCACCCGCTCGCTCTCGTCCAACGAGCGCGAGGAGATCGCGACCATCGTGCAGGACAAGCCGAAGATCGATCTCGAAATCAACTTCAACTACAACTCCGCCGATATCCGCGACGAATCCATGCCCTCGGTGCAGGCGCTCGGCCGCGCCCTGACCAACCCGGATCTGAAGGGCTCGACCTTCGTGGTGGCCGGCCACACCGATGCGGCCGGCGGCGAGGACTACAATCAGGGCCTGTCGGAACGCCGTGCCGACGCCATCAAGCGCTACCTCGTGAACAATTACGGCATCAACGGCACCGATCTCGTCACCGTCGGCTACGGCAAGAGCAAGCTGAAGGACCCGAGCCAGCCGCTGTCGGAAGTGAACCGCCGCGTCCAGGTCGTGAACATGGAAGACAAGGCCACCACGGCCGCCAAATGATGCGCGAGCGAAGGCCGTGGCGCGCCGGGTTTGTTTGAGGTTACAATGCGTTCCGCGCCCCGGCGGGACGCATTTGCTTGCCGGCCGAACCCCAAAAGCAGCGCCAGAGTGACCCGCCGCACATGACGTCAGAGCATGATCCGGAACAATGACGGCCCTCACATGCTCAAAGCAGCAAGATGGCGGAATGAGATTTCGATGAAGGCTGATGACGTGCCAAGCTCTGGATCGATCCGGCGATGAATGTGTCCCAGTACCTCAAGCCCGCGCTCGGAGCAGTCGGCCTGGTCGTCCTCGGCGTCGCCTATTACGCCTTCGAGCACCGTTCCCATCCCGAGGAAAAGGAGACGCCGGGCGAAGCGCTGGTGGTGGTGACGAAATCCACCAATGCCTGCTTCTCCGACATGGTCCGTGTCACCGGCTTCATCGTGCCGCGCCGCGAGGCGCAGGTGAATGTCGACCAGGAGGGCTCCAAGGTCACCGAGGTCCTGGTCCACGAGGGCGACACCGTCACCGAGAACCAGGAGCTGGCGCGGCTGACCCCGCCGCCGCAGCAGGCAGCCCAAGCCAATGCCAAGCCGGTTTCGCTGCGCGCGCCGGCTGCCGGCCTCGTCACCGAGGTGCGCACCGCCGCCGGCGCACCGGCCTCGCCGCAGGCGCCGCCGATGTTCAAGATCTCGATCGGCAACGAGATCGAGCTCGACGCCGAGGTGCCGGGGTTCCAGCTCCTCAAGCTCAATCCCGGCGCCACAGTGCGGATCAGCCGCGACGATGCGCCCGACATGGTCGGCAAGGTTCGCCTGATCTCGCCGCAGATCGATCGCGCCACCCAGCTCGGTCATGTCCGCATCACGCTCAACAACAATCCGACGCTCAAGGTCGGCATGTTCGCGCGCGCCAATATCGATGCCAAGCGCTCCTGCGGCGTCGCCGTGCCGCGCACCGCGATCGACCGCCTGACCTTGCAGGTCGTGAAGGGCAACACGGTCGAGACCCGCCGGGTGCGCGTCGGGCTGACCTCGGACACCTCGACTGAAATCCTTGAAGGCCTCGATGTCGGCGAAATCGTCGTGGCCGATGCTGGCACCTCGCTGCATGACGGCGACCAGATCAAGACCATGTTCGCCGACGAACTCGACCGCACTCGGTCACGGTAATCGGGCACGCGCATGGCATTGAACATCTCGGCATGGTCGATCCGGAACCCGCTTCCCTCGATCGTTTTCTCGATCATCCTGCTCGCGCTCGGCTGGATCTCCTTCACCAAGCTCGCGGTGACGCGGCTGCCGAGCGCCGACATCCCGGTGATCTCGGTCGCGGTCTCGCAGTTCGGCGCGGCCCCGTCCGAGCTTGAATCGCAGGTCACCAAGACGATCGAGGACGGCGTGTCGGGCGTCGAGGGCGTGCGCCACATCTCCTCCTCGATCACCGACGGCGTATCGGTCACCACCATCCAGTTCGCGCTGGAGACCAACACCGACCGCGCGCTCAACGACGTCAAGGACGCGGTGACGCGCGTGCGCGCCAATCTGCCGCAGAACGTCACCGAGCCGCTGATCCAGCGCGTCGACGTGATCGGCCTGCCGATCGTCACCTATGCCGCGATCTCGCCCGGCAAGACGCCGGAGCAGCTGTCCTATTTCGTCGACGACGTGGTCAAGCGCGCGTTGCAGGGCGTGCGCGGCGTCGCCCAGGTCGAGCGCATCGGCGGTGTCGAGCGCGAGATCCTGGTCTCGCTCGATCCCGACAAGCTGTCGGCGATGGGGCTGACCGCGGTCAATGTCAGCCAGATCCTGCGCGGCACCAATGTCGACGTCGCCGGCGGCCGCGCCGAGATCGGCAAGAACGACCAGGCGATCCGCACCTTGGCCGGCGCCAAGACGCTGAACGAGCTCGCCGGCACCATGATCCCGCTGTTCGGCGGCGGCGAGGTGCGGCTCGACGATCTCGGCACCGTCACCGACACCATCGCCGACCGCCGCACCTTCGCCCGTTTCAACGGCGAGCCGGTGGTGGCGCTGGGCATCAAGCGTTCCAAGGGCGCCAGTGACGTGGTGGTCGCGGCCGCCGTGCAGAAGCGCATCGAGGCGCTGAAGGCCGCCTATCCCGACGTCGACCTCAAGCTGATCGACACCTCGGTCGAATTCACCAAGGGCAATTACGAGGCGGCGATCTCGACCTTGTTCGAGGGCGCGATCCTCGCCGTCATCATCGTGCTGCTGTTCCTGCGCGACATCCGCGCCACGATCATTGCCGCGGTCTCGCTGCCGCTGTCGATCTTCCCGGCGTTCTGGGCGATGGACATCCTCGGCTTCTCGCTCAACCTGGTGTCCTTCCTCGCCATCACGCTGTCGACCGGCATCCTGGTCGACGATGCCATCGTCGAGATCGAGAACATCGTGCGCCACATGAACATGGGCAAGACGCCCTATCGTGCGGCGCTCGAAGCGGCCGACGAGATCGGCCTCGCCGTGATCGCGATCTCGCTCACGATCATCGCGATCTTCGCGCCGGCGAGCTTCATGTCCGGGATCGCAGGCCAGTTCTTCAAGCAATTCGGCATCACGGTGTCGGTGCAGGTGTTCTTCTCGCTGCTTGCGGCGCGCTTCGTCACGCCGATGCTGGCGGCCTATTTCCTCAAGCATCATTCGCATGCGGAGCCGCCACCCGGGCGCATCCTGCGCGGCTACCACAGCCTCGTCACCTGGTCGGTGAAGCATCATTACATCACCGTGCTGATCGGCTTTGCGATCTTTGCGGCCTCGATCTGGAGCATCACACTGCTGCCGCAGGGCTTCCTGCCGGCGCAGGACACCGCACGCTCGCTGCTGGCGATGGAGCTGCCGCCCGGCTCGCAGCTCGCCTACACCGAGAAGGTCACCGAGGAGATCGTGGCACGCCTGCGCAAGCGGCCCGAGGTGCGCAGCGTGTTCGTCGACGGCGGCCGCGTGCCGCCGGGCATCGTGGAGGTGCGCCGCGCCGCGCTGATCGTCAATTACACGCCGAAGGCCGATCGCAAGATCACCCAGCGCGAGCTCGAGCTCTCGATCAGCAAGGAACTCGAGAACGTCCCCGACATCCGCTACTGGTTCCTCGACGAGAACGGCCTGCGCGCGATCTCGCTCGTGGTCACCGGCGTCGACAGCAACATCGTCAACAACGTCGCCAGCGAGCTCGCGACGCAGATGAAGCAGCGTGTCCCGATCATCGCCAACGTGATCTCGGAGACCTCGCTCGACCGGCCCGAGCTGCGCATCCGGCCGCGGGCCGAGCTTGCCGCGCGGCTCGGCGTCTCCACCGAAAGCCTGTCGCAGACCATCCGCGTCGCCACCATCGGCGACGTCGGCCCGGCGCTGGCGAAATTCGACGCCGGCGAGCGCCAGGTGCCGATCCGCGTCCAGCTCGAGGACTCTGCCCGCAGCGACCTGCAGATGCTGGAGCAATTGCGCGTGCCGCTCGGCCAGCGCGGCGAACGCGGCGGCGTGCCGCTGTCGGTCGTTGCCGACATCCAGCTCGACCAGGGCCCGACCAGCATCAACCGTTACGACCGCGAGCGGCAGGCCACCGTCGCCGCCGACCTGGTCGGCACCGCCGCGCTCGGCGACGCCACCAAGCAGATCTACGATTTGCCGGTCATGAAGAGCCTGCCAAAGGGCGTGAAGGTGTCACCGTCCGGCGATGCCGAGAGCCTTGCCGAACTGTCCGACGGCTTCGCCACCGCGATCACCGCCGGCCTGATGATGGTCTACGCGGTGCTGGTGCTGCTGTTCGGCACCTTCCTGCAGCCGATCACCATCCTGTTCTCGCTGCCGCTCTCGATCGGCGGTGCGATCGGCGCGCTGCTGTTGACCGGCAAGCAGCTCACCACGCCGGTGTGGATCGGCATCCTGATGCTAATGGGCATCGTCACCAAGAACGCCATCATGCTGGTGGAATTCGCCATCGAGGCGATCCGCGACGGCAAGACCCGCGAGGACGCGATGATCGACGCCGGCATGAAGCGCGCGCGGCCGATCGTGATGACCACGATCGCGATGGTCGCCGGCATGATGCCGTCCGCGCTCGCCTTCGGCGCCGGCGGCGAATTCCGCTCGCCGATGGCGCTGGCGGTGATCGGCGGCCTGATCTTCTCGACCGTGCTGTCGCTGGTGTTCGTGCCGGCGATGTTCATGGTGATGGACGACATCGGCAGCCTGATCTGGCGCGTCGGCAAGCGGCTCGTGGTCTCGCATGCCGATCACGAGCTGGCCCCGAACGACGAGGCGCCGTCGTCCAAGCGACCACCCGGACCGCCGCCAGGCACGATGTCGCCCGCGGCGGAGTGATACGCGGCGCTGGAAATGCGACCCAATGAGGCTTATTTTGATTGCATGACCTTTGCGCGCATCACCATCGACCCGGCAATTTGCACCGGCAAGCCCTGCATCCGCGGACTGCGATTCCCGGTGGCGCGTCTGCTCGGACTGCTCGCCGCCGGTGAAACCCGCGAAACGATCCTGGCGGGCTATCCCTATTTGGAAGCCGAGGATATCGACGAGGCGCTGCGATACGCAGCATTCCTCGTTGACGACGAGACGGTCGAACTGCTTCCTGCAGTCCCCGCGAAGTGAAATTCCTCATCGATATGCCGCTGCCGCCAGCTACCGCGACCTGGCTGGCCAAACGCGGTCACGACGCCGTTCACGCCATCGATCTGGGACTGCAACGCGCGCCTGACAGCGACATCATGGATCGCGCCAAACGTGAGGCGAGGACTATCATCACGGCCGACCTCGACTATCCTCAATTGCTCGCAACCGCGCGCGCCACCGAGCCAAGCCTCATCCTGTTCCGACGCGGCGACTGGACTCTCGCCGAGGTCTGCAAGCGATTGGGCGATATCCTTGCGCAGCTCAGCGATGACGATATTGTTGAAAGCATCATTGTCGTCGACCGCGACCACCTTCGCAGAAGGCGCTTGCCCATCGGGCCTTGACCGAGACGATCCCACCTCACGCGCCTGGAATCAAAACCCCTGCGGTCAACGGGATGACCGCAGGGGTTTGCAGGGTGGATGGCGTGAGGCCAGCAAGGCTGGGTGTCACCCCAAGGACCCGCGCGCCCATTGAAAGCGACGCCTGCCGGTTCCGGCAAGCAAGTCTTTTGTGCAGCCGAACGCACAATGCATGCGCACACGCGCGAGGTGCTGTCATCTCGCGCGTGTGCAAGCGATGAGTGCAGAAGCGGATTCGGCTTAGTCGTTGCGCGCGACCGCGGTCAGCTTGGTCATGTTGTGCAGCATGATGCGTCCGCGTTGCAGGTCGACGATGCCGTCCCGGCGCCAGCTCTGCAGCTGCCGGTTGACGCTTTCGCGCGCGGCGCCGACGAAGACGCCGAGCTGTTCCTGTGAGATATGCACCTCGGAACCGAAATCCTCTGCCAGCGCACAGAGCCGCCGCGCCAGCCGCACCGGCAACGGTTGCAGCACCGACTCTTCCATCCGCTCGCTCTGCCAGCGGATGCGCTGGCACAGCAATTCGATCAACCGGACCGCGACCTTGGGTTCGCGCTCGAGGAAGGTGAGGAAGTCGTCCCGCCGCAGCACGAACAATTCGCAGGCCTCGCCCGCGGTCGCATCCGCGGTGCGGTCCTGGCCGTCGAGCACCGCGACCTCGCCGAAGAGATCGCCGGGCCCCATGAAGTTGAGCGTCAGCCGGCTGCCGTCGGAGGCACCGGTCTCGATCCGGACCTGGCCGCGGCGGACCCCGAACAGGGCGTCGCCGGGATCGCCTTTCTGGAACAGGAGCTCGCCGGAGGCGAGCTGCTGGGTGTGGCACAGGGTTGAAAGCCGCTGCAATTCGTCCGCGCCGAGATCGGCGAACATCGGGTTCATCTTCAAAATGACCGCAAATTCGGCCTGTTTGCTCATTGTACTGCCTTCCCAAATCGATCCAGCGCAGTCCCCGCTCACGCCGGTTAGCAAAAATCACCCTCAATGAAGTGTGTCAGAGATCACATAAGTTCATGCGATTAGCGGATTATTTTTACCTGCATTGGAGCGAGGTCCCATTTGCGGGATAATCTCGCGCGATCGGACCTGCCCGCCCGCGGGTCAGTCGATCCGATGCCGCCTGCCCGGTCGGGAACGACGACATGAGAGCACTGAAATTTGCCGTGGCCGCGATAGCCGCCGTGGCCGTGATCATCGCCCTGCTCACGGCGATCGGAGTTCCCTCCGCCTTCCTGACTTCGGCGATCACCGAACGGGTCGAGCGCGAGACCGGCTACCAGCTCACGGTCAATGGCGGCGCCAGGATCGGCTTCTGGCCGAGCGTCACCGTGACCCTGAACGACGTCGTGCTGCAGGATCCGACCGAGCGCGAGGTCAACAACCGCTTCGCGGCCGATCGCGTCGCGGCCGAGATGACGCTGGCGAGCCTGTGGTCGGGCCACCCCGACGTCACCGCGCTCACGATCATCAAGCCCGTGGTCACCTTGCCGCTGCAGCGCGAGCGCACCCGCGATCACAATCCGCAGACGAAGTCCGCCTCGTCCGGCAACGACGGCATCACGATCCGGCACGTCAGCGTCTCCGGCGGCACCATCGTGTTCTCCAATGTCCGCGACCGCATCGAGAACCGGATCGAGACGGTCAACGCCGATGCGACCGTCGGCGACGACCGCAAGATCGTCATCACGGGGAATGCGCAGGCCGGCGACAAGCCGCTGAAATTCGAGATCAAGGCCACGGCGCCGCCACCTCCGCTGGAGCGGCAGAACGTGCCGGCGGAATTTCTCATCGATGCGCCCGGCCTGCTGCCTGCGGCGATCAAGGCCAATGCCGAGGTGCGGCTGAACGGCACGGTCGCGATGTTCAACGGCGTTTCCGGCACGCTCGGCGACGGCGGCTTCACCGGCTGGGCCTCGGTCGATTTCGCCAGCAACAAGCCGCTGGTGAAGCTCGATCTCGACTTCCAGCGCATCGCGATCGCAGCGCCCGGTCCCTCCGACGCAGCGCAGCCGCTCGGCACCAACAGCTGGAGCAATGCCTCGATCGACCTCACCGGGCTGAACTATGTTGACGCCCAGGCGCGCATCTCGGCGGCGGAACTTGTGATCGGCGACGGCCGCTTCGCACCTGTGGCGATCGACGCCACGCTCGACTCCGGCATGCTGAAGGCCCGTCTCGCCAATCTCGGCGCCTATGACGGCACCGCCAATGGCGATCTTGCGATCGACGCCAGGGGCACTGAGCCGGCCTACACGCTGTCGCTCGACGTCAACGGCGTCCGCGCGCTGCCGGTGCTGAGCAGCCTCGCCGCCTTCGACAAGCTCGACGGGCGGATGCAGGCCAAGATCAGCCTGCGTGCGCAAGGCGGCAGCGAGCGCGCCGTCGTCGGCAGTCTCGGCGGCACGGCCTTTGTCGTGCTCCAGGACGGCAAGATCATCGGCCTCAATGTCGCGCAGATGATCCGCAACCTCACCACGAGCACGTTGTCCGGCTGGCAGCAGAGTGAGGCGCAGGCGACCGATCTCAGCCAGCTCTCGGCCTCGTTCAAGATCGACAAGGGCCAGGCCGTCACCACCGACCTCAATCTGGTCGGCCCGCTGGTCAAGATGACCGGGGTGGGCACGGTCGACCTCAACACCCGCCAGATCGGATTCCGGGTCGAGCCGCAGCTCGTGATGACCACCGAAGGCCAGGGCCGCGCCGGCAACCCGGTCGGCTTCGGCATCCCCGTGCGCGTCGAAGGGCCCTGGGTCGCCCCGCGGATCTATCCGGAGATGCAGGGCATGCTCGACAATCCGGAGGCCGCCTATGCCAAGCTCAAGGAGATGGGCAAGGGCCTGTTCGGGCCGAACGGCCAGGGCCTGGGCCAGGGGCTCAACGGCCTGACCAACCTCCTCAATGGTGCCCAGGGGACCGGACAAGCCGGCGGAACCGGCGCGCAGCCCGGGAACGCCCAGCCGCCCGCCGGTGCCAATGGCCAGAACCCGCTCGGCGGGCAGCTCGGCGAGACCCTCGGCAATCTGCTGCAGCAGGGCCTCTCCACCATGAACCAGGGCAATTCGCCCCGCCCCGGCCAAAACCGCAGCCTGGCCCAGCCCCAGCCGGCGCCCCCGACGGCCGAGCAGCCCGCGCCAACCCCGCCGGCCGCCGATGCTGCCGCCCAGCCGGACAATCCCGCCATGAACGACGTGCTGCGGCAGCTGTTCAACCGCTGATCGGGCCGCTCCCTTAAGAGCTAACCATGCGGCCGGCCGGAACCGGCGCCGCCTCCCGATCCGTGCTAAACAAGTCTGGCACGCCCGGTAGGTCTGAAGGGGCGCACGAGGCTGGATGAACGAGGTCGTCAAGGACAAGGTCTGGTTCCTGCGCGGAGGCTTGTTCGCCAAATACGTCCTCGCGCTGGTCGGCCTTGTGGTGTTCGTGCTCGCCGTCAACGGCGCGCTGGAGACCTGGATCAGCTACCGCGGCATCAAGAGCACGCTCACCGATGCGATGGGCGAGAAGGCCGACGCCACCGCCAAGCGCATCGAGCAGGCGATTTCCGACCTCGAGCGCCAGATCTCCTGGGTCACCCGCGCCTCCTCCAACACGCTCGAGTTGCGTCGCGCCGACTATGCCCAGCTGCTTGGCCAGGTCCCGCAGGTCAACCAGCTCACCTTGATCGACGGCGGCGGCCACGAGGCGCTGCGGCTGTCGCGCCAGACCTATACCGTCAACTCCAACGCCGACTTCTCCCGCGATCTCCGCTACACCGAGACGGTGAACCGCGGAACGGCTTTCGCGCCGGCCTATTTCCGCGACCAGCGGCCGTATATGTCGATCGGCGAGCAGCATTCCGGCTTCAACGCCGGCGTCACCATGGCCGAGATCGATTTGCGCTTCCTGAACGACTTCCTGAGCGACTCCCAGGTCGGAAGGCTGGCGCTCGCCTATGTCGTCGACGCCAAGGGCCGCGTGCTGGCGAGTTCGTCGAAGGGCCCGGATGTCGGCAAGGATCTCTCCGGACTGCCGCAAGTCGCCTCGCTCTTGATGCCCGGCGGCGCCAGCGTGGTCGCCGGCACCGACAGCGACGGCAATGCGATGCTGACCACCGCGCGCAGCGTGCCGAAGCTCGGCTGGCACGTGTTTGTCGAGCAGCCGACCGCGCAGGCGCTGGCTCCGATCCGTGACCAGCTGGTGCGCGTCGCGCTCCTGATCGCGCTCGGCCTCGTGGTCGCGACCATCGCCGGCACCATTCTGGCGCGGCGCATGCTGGTGCCGATCACCGCGCTCCGCACCGGCGCGCGGCGGCTAGGGGCCGGCGATTTCGGCCATCGCATCGAGGTCAAGACCTCCGATGAGCTGGAGGAGCTCGCCGGCCAGTTCAACAGCATGGCCGGCCAGCTTGCCGAGACCTATTCCGGCCTCGAGGCCAAGGTGAAGGAGCGCACCCGCGACCTCGCGCAGTCGATCAACGAACTGAAGGTGCTGGAGGAGGTCGGCCGCGCGGTGGCCTCCTCGCTCGATCTCAACGCCGTGCTGCCGACGGTTGCCGCGCGCGCGCTCGAGATCACCCATGCCGATGCCGTGCTGATCTATGGCTACGACGCCATCCATCGCAGTTTCACCCTGACCCAATCGATCGGCATCGACGACCAGGCCGAAGGCAGCCATCGCGCCATCGAGGCCAGCGGCAGCCCGCTCGGCGAGGCCGCCGCCAACGGCGAGCCGCTGGCGTTTCCCGATCTCACCGACAGTCCCGATCATCCCTTGCGCAATGTCGTGGTCGGCGCCGGCTTCCACTCCGTGCTTGTGGTGCCGCTGGTCGACCAGCAGGGCGTGCTCGGCGCGCTGGTGGTGCTGCGCAAGATGGCGGGCGACTTCCCTGCAAGCCTGATCGGCCTGATGAAGACCTTCGCGCACCAGGCGGTGCTGGCGATGCGCAATGCGCGGCTGTTCAGCGAGGTCGACCACAAGAGCCACGCTCTGGAGCAGGCCAACGGTATCGTGCGCGAGCAGGCCGACAAGCTTCGCGCCCAGACCGAAGAGCTCACCGACTTCAACAAGTCGCTGGAAGCCCGGGTCGAGACCCAGCTCGCCGAGATCGAGCGCATCCGCCGCCTCGAGCGCTTCCTGGCGCCGCAGGTGGCGCAGCTGATCGCCTCCTCCGACAGCGAGCAGGGCCTGCTGGCGAGCCACCGCCGCGAAGTCACCGTGGTGTTCTGCGACCTGCGCGGCTTCACCGCGTTCACCGAGGCGACCGAGCCGGAAGAGGCGATGAACGTGCTGCGCGAATATCACGCCGCGCTCGGCAAGCTGATCTTCAAATACGAGGGCACGCTCGACAAATATGCCGGCGACGGCGTGATGATCCTGTTCAACGCGCCGATCCAGTTCGAGGACCATGTCGAGCGCGCGGTGAAGATGGCGGTGGAGATGCGCGACACCGTCGGCCCTCTCACCGAGCGTTGGCGCAACCGCGGGCACAGCTTGGGCTTCGGCATCGGTATCGCGCTCGGCTACGCCACGCTCGGCCAGGTCGGCTTCGAGCAGCGGCTGGAATACGCCGCGATCGGCAGCGTCACCAACCTCGCCTCCCGCCTCTGCGGCGAGGCCAAACCCAACCAGATCGTGGTGAGCCGCCGCGTCTACGGCATGGTCGAGGCCTGCGTCGAGGGCCGCCCGATCGACGATCTCGTGGTGAAGGGATTCAACCACCCGATCCTGGCCGCGGAGATCCTGAGCTGGAAGGGCGAGCCAAGCGCGGAGGCCGCGGCGGAGTGAGCGAGCGTTGCACGCTCTCTCCCCTAATCGTCTCGCTACCAAACCGTCATCCTGAGGTGCGAGCTCTTGCGAGCCTCGAAGGATGAATCGGCCACCAGCGGGGCCGTCGACCCTTCGAGGGCCGCTGAAGAAGCTGCCACCTCAGGGTGACGGATTGAGAATGAGGGCGCGCGGTCACCCCTCGCGGGAACTCACCCCCCGGCTCTCACCTTGTATTCCCGGCAAAGATGTGTATATTGGTACCGTTCGATTAGCCGTTGTGCCTTGTTGAATGGTCAAAGCGGCCCTCCTCCAAAGAACATCGCAAGTTGAATGATGATGCGCAGGTTTGCGCAAGAACGCGTGCGTGTGCACGCACTTTGGAGAAGAGAATGGCGACAGGTACAGTGAAGTGGTTCAACGGCCAGAAGGGCTTTGGTTTCATTCAGCCGAGCGACGGCAGCAAGGATGTGTTCGTGCACATCAGCGCCGTCGAGCGCGCCGGTCTGACCGGCCTGGCTGAAGGCCAGAAGCTCTCGTTCGAGCTGAAGACCGACAAGATGCGTGGCAAGACCAGCGCCGAGAATCTCGAGCTGATGTAAGCCCGAGCCGTCATTCCACGGATGTACTGGGATGACGACGCGGCCCGCTCGATCCCGCAGGGGTTGGGCGGGCTTTGACGTGTTTGGAGACGGGATCGCCGATGACCGCGAAGCGGCCAGAACCTTCGCCTTCGAGCCTTGCCCGGGCGCACCGCCAGCGGATCGCGGCCGAGGAAGGCGCGCGCGCGATCGCCGAGGTCGAGCGCGACGGCATCGCCGTGCGCAAGAACATGGCGCGCCTGCGTGCGCTGCGCGAAGCCCGCGACGCCGAGGCGGCCGATGCGACGCCTGTGCCACAGCCCGCGGCCACCAAGGCGAAGCGAGCCAAGCGCATCGTGCGCTAAGACTCCCTCCCCACGTCGTCCCGGACAAGCGAAGCGCGATCCGGGACCCATAGCCACAGGATTGTGTTGTTGAAGCGAGCGGCGGCCCCAGCCTCTCGTCACCGCAAGCGCGGTGGTTAGGGGTCCGGGCTTGCGCCGGGACGACACCGAACAAGTGGCACCATTCCTGATTCAACGATCAAGGGGTGCGTCACAGCGATGGCAAAATCACCATCCAGTGACCCCCACCCCCAGCGTGATCACGATCACGACCGCCCTCACCTCTTCCAGGAATAACCCATCCCCCGCCCCGCTCGCATCCTCTTGGGCGCGGGCAAACAACAAGCAGGATGGGTCGGATGACGGGTCTGGACGGGACGCACGCCGCGGCGTCGGTGGTGGCGTTGCATTGCTCGCTGGGGTCGGGGCGGCAGTGGACGAAGCTTGCGGCTGCGTTTGGCGGCGCTCGGTTCATTGCGCCTGATATCTCCGGCTATGGCGTCTGCACGGTCGGGCGCGACTGGCCGCGGACGTTGGATGGCGAGATCGCTCGGCTTGAGTGCCGGCTTGCCGAAGTGACCGGACCGCTGCATCTGATCGGGCATTCCTATGGCGCGGCGATCGCGTTCCGGATGGCGACGGTCTCACATTATGCGAACCGGGTTCGCAGCCTGACCCTGATCGAACCTGTGCTGCCGACGTTACTGCGCGACAGTGCACAGGACGCGCGACTGTTCGAGCGGTTTGCGGACGCGGCCGAGCGGTTGTCGCAGGATATCTTCAAGGGTGCGGTGATGGAGGCGGTGGCGGATTTCACTTCGTTCTGGGCCGGCTCCGGGCCGCGCGAGCAGTTCTCGCCGAGCGGGCGGCTGCGGATGATCGAGCAAGCCGACAAGCTGCCGTACGATTTCGCCGCCGTGCTCGCGGAAGACGGCGTCGCGGCTGCGGCGACGCGCTTGCGCGTACCGACGCTGCTGATGTCGGGCGGGTTGTCGCCCTATGTGACCCAGCGCATTGTCGCAAAGCTCGCCGCGCTGGTTGATGGCGCCGAGATGCGGCATTGGCCGGCCGCCGGCCACATGCTGCCGGTGACGCATGCGGACCGGGTCAATCCGAAGATCGTGCGCCATGTCAGGCGGGCCGACGAGCTGGCGGCGCTGCATCTGGCAACTGGGACCGACACGGTGCGGGCGCAGCCGGCTGGCTCGCCCGGGCCGCATCTGATACTCAGGAGGCCCTCGTTCTGGGAATAGCGCACAATGAATTTGCGTCTCGCTTTCGCTGCCACCGCATTCGTCATCGCAGCCCAGCCCACCCTCGCCGCCGGCGAAACCGACGCCGCCCCCAAAGGCGCGGCCGTCACCGTGCTGAAGGCCTCGAAATACTGCTTCGGTAATATCGTCGAGATCTCCGGCATCGTGCAGCCGCGCGACGAGCAACAGGTTCGGCCTGACAGGTTTGGGCTGAAGGTCGCCGAGGTGATGGCGGATGCCGGCGACACGGTCGCGGCGGGGCAGGCGCTGGCGCGGCTGACGGACGGGGCCAATTCGGTCAACGTCACGGCGCCGGTGGCCGGCACGATCGCCGCGTCGACGGCGATCGTCGGCGCGTCGGCCTCGGCCAAGGGCGAGGCGCTGTTCTCGATCATCGCCAAGAGCGAATACGACCTGGTCGGCATGGTGCCGACCCGCGACATCGCGCGGCTCGCCGCCAACCAGACGGCGCGAATCAAGATCTCGGGCGCCGGCGAGCTCGACGGCAAGGTGCGGCGGGTGGCGCCGACGGTCGAGCCGAACAGCCAGCTCGGCCAGGTGTTCATCGGCATCGCGAGCGACCGGCGGCTCCTGGTGAATTCGTCGGGCCGCGCGCAGATCAAGACCGGGCAGAGCTGCGGCGTCGCGGTGCCGCTGACCGCGATCCTCTATTCCACCGCCGGCACCGTGGTGCAGGTGGTGCGCGGCGGCCGGGTCGAGACGCGGCGGGTCGAGACCGGGCTGATGTCGGCCGGCCAGGTCGAGATCCGCGACGGCATCCAGGAAGGCGACATCGTGGTCGCCCGCGCCGGCGCGCTGCTGCGCGAGGGCGATCCGGTGCGGCCGGTGGGCGGGAATGCGGCAGCGAAGTAGCTGGCGAAAAGCCAGGACCCATACGCCGCTGCCCGTGAAATGGGCGCGAGCGGCGTCGGCTTCCTTCAGCTACCCAATGCGGTGGTAATGGGTCCTGGCTTTCGCCAGGACAACCGTGAGGAAAGATCCAGGCTACGAACTATTCGCCCCCTCCTTTCGTCCTGTTGTGGCAAGCGCACCACATGTTGCTGCCAAATGCACGTTTGTGTGCGAAAGCGTTTGTGTGGCCGGGCAGCAATCCCTAGGTTGCGACAACCTGCCGCAGGATTTGCCTGTCGCATGGCGAGAGCGGGGCGCGATGACTGCGTCACGCTTTCCTATCGCTCTGTATTTTCAAGCATTTTGCAAGCGATGACATGGTGCCCTGATGGGGAAGGACGCCTGCGGAGTTGAGGCCGGAGTGTCGTCGACGCCCGGTTGGCGGCAATGGCGGAGCCGGTCGTTGCGCGGGGCGATGGCGTCCGTGCTGCTCGCCGCGCTGGTGCTGTTCGGCCTTGTCTCCCCAAGCCTTGCCGGCTTCAGCACGACCACGGTGACGCCGACCGCCCAGACCGCCGCCCTCGGCGAGCCAGTAGCCGTCACCGCACTGATCCAGGACAGCAACAACACGGCGACCGGGACGGCGACATTCGATTTCGGCGACGGCACCGCCACCAGCTCCCAGCCGGTGGCGAGCGGCGGCGCCGCGATCGCGAGCCACGCATACGCCGCTGCCGGCACCTACACGGTCACCGTCTCCTACGTCGGCGATATCGACCCCGATCCGAGCAGCGGCACCGCCACGGTGACCGTCAACAAGGGCGACCCGGGTCCCCCCACCATCATCCAGCACTCCAATCCCAGCACCGCGGGGCAAACCGTCAACGTCTCCGCCAGCGTGGCCGTCCCTCCACCCCAGGTGCAACCGACCGGCACCGTCACCCTCAATTTCGGCGACGGATCCAGCCAGACCGTGGGGCTCGGCGTGTTCGCCAACCACATCTACACGGCCGGAGGCAGCTTCACGATCACCGCCACCTATAATGGCGACAGCAATTACACCCCCTCCAGCGCGACGGCCACCCAAACGGTGCAGGCGGCGACGACCACGACCCTGACGCCGTCGCCCAATCCCGCCTTCGCCGGTCAGTCCGTCACCTTCATCGCCACGGTCACCAGCTTGGGCAACCCGGTGAACGCCGGCGCGGTGACCTTCAACTTCGGCGACGGCGGCACGGCAACGGCAACCGTCAACGCGAGCGGCCAGGCCATCACCACCCACGCCTATAGCGCATCCGGCGGCTTCAGCGTCACCGCGAGCTATGGCGGCACCGCGGCCTTCCTGATCAGCACCGCCACTGCGAACGAGACCATCAACACCGCACCAACCTCGACATCCGCGAGTGCCGGTCCCAATCCGAGCACGATCGGACAGCAGGTCAATGTCACGGCCACGGTGACCAACACGGCCGGCGGCCCGACGCCGACCGGCGCGGTGACGCTGTTTTTCGGCGACGGCACCACGGCCATCGTCTCGCTGAACGCAAGCGGCGTCGCTACGACCACCCACACCTACGCGGCGGCCGGCGCCTTCACCGTCACCGCCAGTTACGCCGGCACCGGCGCCTTCCAGGCGAGCACGGGCATCTTCACCCAGCAGGTGAACCAGGGTGCATCGACCACGACGCTGACACCCTCGGCCAATCCGGGCGCCGTCGGGCAGGCGATCAACTTCACCGCCCATGTCACCGGCAGTGCCGGCACGCCGACCGGCACCGTGACCATCAACTTCGGCGACGGTACCACCGCGACGGCGGCGCTGGCCGGCGGCAGCGCCACGCTCAGCCACAGCTTCGCAACCGCCGCCAGCTTCACCGTGACGGCCACCTATGGCGGCGACCCGACGTTCACGGCAAGCACGGCCACCCTCACCGAACAGATCGGCACCACGGCGACGACCGCCACGCTGACGTCCTCGGCCAATCCGGGCAGCGCCGGACAGGCGATCAGCTTCACCGCCCATGTCAGCGGCAGCGGCGGCACGCCGACCGGGACGATGACCTTCACCTTCGGCGACGGCATCACCGCGACCGCCACGCTGGCCGCCGGCAGCGCCACGCTCAGCCACAGCTTCGCGAGCGGCGGCAGCTTCACGGTGACGGCCTCCTATGGCGGCGACGCGACGTTCGACGCGAGCTCGACGACGCTTGCGCAAACCATCAGCATCAATCCCACCACGCTGGCGCTCGCCTCGTCGCTGAACCCGAGCCAAGTCGGCCAGGCCGTGACCTTCACGGCGACCGCGACCAGCCCGGGCGGCACGCCTGTCGGCACCGTGACGTTCAGCGACGGCGGCGTCGTGATCGGCACGGTCGCGCTGTCGGGCACCGGGGTAGCAGCCTTCGCCACCGCAGCGCTCACGCTCGGCAGCCACACCATCACTGCACGATATGGCGGCAGCGCCATCTTCGCGGCGAGCACCGCGCCGGCGGTGATCCAGGCCGTCAACACGCCGTCGGACAGCCTCAAGCTGCGCCAGATGCAGGTGCTGGCCGCACCGGTGGTGGCGCAGAATTCGGGGCAGGCGATCTCGGGTGCGGTCGATTCGGCGATATCAGAGGCATTCTCCGACGGCGGCAGCTTCGCCCAGCCGAACGCATCGGGCATCCGCTTCAACTTCGCCGCCGATCCCGAAGCCGCGTCGACGCCGCCGACGGATCCAAGCACGGCGCAGAGCAGCGGCACTGGCATTGGCATTGGCATTGGCGCGCAGGCCTATGCCAAGGGCGGCACGCAGCGGATCGACGATGCCTTTGCCGCGCTGACGACCAAGGCGGCGAAGGCGCCGCCGCGCGCAGTCGAACCGCGCGACTGGTATGCCTGGGCCGAGGTGAAGGGTGCAACGCTGGATCACTGGGGCACCAGCGGTGTCGGCGGCGTGGGCGTCGTGCCGGGCCAGACGCTGCTCTGGGGCAACCAGGTCAATCTGCTCGCCGGCATCTCCAGAAAGTTCACGCCGAATTTCCTGCTCGGCGTGCTCGGCGGCTACGAGAATTTCGACTTCCGCTCCGATGCGCTGCAGGGCCGGCTGAAGGGCGACGGCTGGACCGTCGGCGGCTATCTCGGCTGGATGATCTCGCAAAACATCCGGTTCGACACCGCCGTGACCTATTCCGGGATCGGCTATGACGGCCTTGCCGGCACCGCCTCCGGCAATTTCGGTGGCGAACGCTGGCTGGTATCGGGCGGGCTGACCGGCAACTACCGCGCGTCAGGCTTCATGATCGAGCCGTCGGCGCGGGTCTACGCACTGTGGGAGCACGAGAACGCCTACACCGACAGCCTCGGCACGCTGCAGGCGGCGCGTGATTTCGCCACCGGCCGCGCCAGCGGCGGCGTCAAGGTCGCCTATCCCGTCGCTTGGTCATCGACCATGGAACTCGCGCCCTATGCCGGGCTTTATGGCGACTACTATTTCAACTCCGACACTGCCACTGCGGCGATCGCCGCGCCTGCGGTGCCTACGCAGTTCGTGCTCGACGGCTGGTCGGCGCGTGCGACCGCGGGCCTCGCAGCACGATTTGTTGGCGGCGGGCAGATCGCGGTCGGGGCGGAACGCGGCGGCATCGGCGGCCAATTCGCACTGTGGACCTACCGCGCCCGCGCATCGGTGCCGTTCGCCGCGCAATGAGCGAGCCGGCGAATAGGGAATAGCGAATAGGGAAGAAGGCGCCGCAGCGAAGGCCCTATTGGCCACTCGCCATGCGGGCGGCACTCAGCCGCCAAGCTTGACGTCTTCCAGCAGCGACGACGACACGCTCGGGACCTGCTCGCCTTCGCTGGCGCGGGAGATCGCGACGCGGGTCTTGTTGAAGGCGGTCTCGGCGCCGGCCTGGGCGGTGAGGTTGTTGAGCAGCTCGGTCACCAACACGCTGTTGGCGGACTGGCCGTCGTCGGCGACCTTGCCGGGCGTGGCCGAAGACAGCACCAGCGTGTTCTCCGGCGGGGAGATCGGGGCGAGGCCGTGGGAATAGGAGCGGAAGCGCCGCTCATACGGATTGCGCCTGGAGGCATCGAGCACCACGAGCTTGGCCTTGGCGCCTTGCTCCTTCATCACGTCGAGCACGGATTCGACGCTGACGCCGGATCGTTTGACGTCGGCTTCCTTCCAGATCGCGGCATCGACCGGGATCATGTAGCTGTCGCGGCCGACCTGCACGCCGTAGCCGCCGAAGAACAGCATCGCTGTGGTGTCGGGACGGATCTTGGCCTTCATGCGCTCGACCGCGCGGGCCATGTCGTCGCGGGTGGCATCCTCGACCACGTCGACGTCGAAACCCTCATGGCGCAGCCGCGCCGCCAGCGTGCGGGCGTCGTTGATCGGCTGGGCGAGCGGAGCGTTGGCATCCGGATAATGGCCGTTGCCGATGATCAGCGCGACGCGGGAGGCACCGGTCGGGATCGCGCCGGTGGTTTCGGTCGCGATCGCCTTGGCGGCATCGAGCGAACGCTTGTTGAGCGCGGCATGGGCGCCGATCGCCAATGACACCGTCCCTGCCATCGCAACGGCGACGGCGATGGTGCGGCGAGAAATGCGAAGCTGCCTCAGGTCCATAGCGTTTGTAATCCCAATCGTTATCCCGAAGGCGCTACCTTGCGAGGCCGCGCCTGTTAGTCGCTTCAAACACAGTCAGGTTTAATGGGGTTGCGAGGTCTGTGCCGTCCGATTGATCTCAATTTGCGGCGCTGCAACAAACATTCCCTTAACCCGGCCGGGCGGCAGGAGCAACCCGGTTTGGCGCATACGGCCGCCCGGCACATGGGATTGACTGCGTTAAGATCCAGTTACGTGACTGCGATCACATTTGTGTTTTCCATGGATTCATGTAGCTTTCCAAGGACTTGCTGAGTACTTGCGGGTTCGGGAACAAACCCGAGAAAGATCGCCGTAGCTTGGGGCGTTAACCGGTTCCACGGGAAAGGGTTTCATGGGTTTTCCGGGCTTTCACGGGGTGGCGGGCGCGGTCTGCCGGGCGCTGACGGCCAAAAAGGACGGCCCGTCGCTGTACGATGTCTGCGACCCCGTGCTGTCGCGCTACCAGGGCGGCGACACCCATCTCGGACAATTCTATCGCACCGCGCTCGGCAATCCGCCGCTGCGCGCGCTCCTCCGCCGCGCTGGCCTGCCGGCGCTCGGCGATGCCGGCCGGCTGGCGCGATTGCGCGCGGCACTCACGGCCGCGCGCGACCAGGCGGCGCCGGACTGGGCCGCGGTCGGCGCGCCGGTGGCTGACCTGATGGGCGATCTCGATGTCAGCCATCCCGCGCCGCCCGCCGGCAGCGCGCCTTCGCGCGCGCCGGAGATCGGCGAGATCGACCGGGTGATCCGCGCCACCAGCACGCATCTGCTGCGCTCGTTCGCGAAGAACGGCTTCCTGCCGACCTATGCGGCGTTCAACCTGATCGGCGACCCCGACATGGGCGGGCGCGAGATGCTGATGGCGCTGACCGGGCTGAACGCGCGCGGCTACAAGAACTCGACGCTGCTGTTCTCGCTGGCGCGCGTTTTCATCGCGCATTCGCCGGCGCGCGCGCTGGTCAATCCACCGTGGCGCGGCATCGCCGAGCCGATGTGGGAGCCGGTGCAGATCCGCCATCGCTCCGCCTATTACGACGCCTTCTTCACCGAGGCGCTGCTGGGCTTCATCGAGACCGGGCTCGCCTCAGTGGAGGAGACCGCGGCGGCGCGGCGCGCGATCGCGGAGATGGTGGAATTCTGCATCAAGACCAGCGCCGAGGAGGTGCCTTCGCATGACGGCACGCGCGTCAATGTCATCACCGCGCTGGCGCCGGGCAAGCATCCGCGCTTCTCGCGCTTCTTTGCTCAGATCAAGCAGGACCTCGGCTTCGGCCTCTACGTGCCGGATTGCGACACCACGGCTTGCGCGTTCTCGGCCGCGACCCAGGCCGGTTCCGACGATCCCTTGCTCGACCAGCCGCTGCTCGATTTCTACCGCGGCTACCAGGTGCGCGCAGGCGCCAACGAACCGCGCGTCACCGTGCCGCTCAACGACCACATCGACTATGATGGCGGCGTCGTCACCTGGATCGACAATCTCGACGGCGAGCGGCCCTATGGCAACGACCTCGACCCGACCTTGAACCTCGACATCCTCGAAGTCTCGTTCCGCAACCTTGCGCGCTGGAAGATCATCGAGACGCCGCAGCGGCTGGAGACGGTGCAGCGCATCATCGCGTTCCAGCAGCGGCTGGTCGAAAGCGGCGCATTCAGGAATCCGCGCTCGCATATCTATTATCTGCCCGAGCTCTATTCGGCCTATTTCGGCCGCTGCTACGCCGCCTTCATCGCGCTGCCTTTGGCGACGCAGCGCATCATCGATCCCGGCGGCGTGTTCGCGCTGATCCGCGCCCGCGTGCTCGGCTATGTCAGGGATGAGCTGATCGCCCACGAGATGAACGCGTTCGACGCAGCCCTTGCGCTGATCGCGCTGGCGCATCTTGGCGCGGAGGTCGCGAGCTTCACGCCGGCGCTGCATTGCATCGTGCAGGCCGTCGGCGAGGGCGGCCGCAAGGGACCGTACAAGGCCTATGAGTGGAACAAGATGAAGACGCCGACGCGGATTTTGGTTGGCGGGCCCGAGGTGACGTCGGCCTTCGTGCTGATGGCGCTGGCGCTGGCGCGGAAGCGGATGAATGCCTCGTAGGATGGGTGGAGCGAAGCGATACCCATCGCAGCACGGGGGATGAATGATGGGTATCGCTGCGCTCCACCCACCCTACGGACTCCATCCGGGCTACGGATATCGGGGGATGACGCGAAGTTGAAACCATCCGTAACACAACACCACTGGCACGACTGCCCAATTGCCCGCACAATTCTTGGGCACTGACATCGGATTATAAACCCTTTGCCGGGACCGCTGATGCTCAAGACGTTGCTCACCGCTGGCCTGTTGCTCTCGCTGTCGACATCGGCATTCGCGGCCGACATCACCGGCGTGCCGAAGATCCGCGACGGCGACCAGCTGCAGATCGGCTCGGTCAGGATCCGGCTCGGCGGCATCGATGCGCCATCGACCGACCAGCTCTGCCTCAACACCAAGGGCGAGCGCTGGACCTGCGGCATCGCCGCGCGCGACGAGCTGGTCAAGCATGCCGGCGGCAAGAGCTGGACCTGCCACGCTCGCTCGGTCGACCGCCGCGGCCGCACCATCGCGCGCTGCGAGGTCGACGGCGAAGACATCCAGAAATGGATGGTGAGCAGTGGCTGGGCGCTGGCCTTCACCCGGATCTCGAAGGACTACGAGCCGGACGAGAAGGCCGCGCGCGAGGCAAAGGCCGGGATGTGGCAGGGCGCGTTCATCGCGCCGTGGGACTGGCGCGTGCGCAACAAGAAGACGCCGATCCTGGGGTCCGTGAAGCCGCCGGAAGGCGCCCATGCCATCCTGCTCGCCTCCGCCTCCGGACCGGTCGCGCCGTCGCCCGACTGCACCATCAAGGGCAACGTCAACCGCTCCGGCGAATGCATCTATCACAAGCCGACCAGCCGCTGGTACGCGCGGATCGAGATGAAGGTCTCGAAGGGCACGCGCTGGTTCTGCTCGGTCGAGGACGCCGAGGCCGCCGGCTGCCGCGAGACGCGGCGCTGACCCTTGACCGGATGAAGCGCAGTCGGACCGCGCAATGGACGCCCTGACCGACAACGAGGCCGATCCGCCTGCCGTGCACAGGCGCAGCCGCACAAGGCGCGCGGCGATGGCGCTGCTGTTCGTGCTGGCGGTCTATCTGGTTGCGGCCTATCTGGTGCTGCCGGCGCTGTGGCGGCACTACGAGCATCAGAAGGGCCTCGCGACGCTGCCGATGGTGACGCGCACCGCGCAGGGCATTCCCGGCGATCCCATGAATGTCGGCCTGATCGGCGACCGGAAGGATGTGGTCTGCGCGATGCACGCCGCCGGCTGGTATCCGGCCGATCCGATCACGCTGAAATCCACCATCGAGATTGTCGGCAGCGTGCTGCTCGATCGTCCCTACAGGGATGCGCCGGTGAGCAGCCTGTTCTATCTCGATCGTCGCCCCGATCTGGTGTTCGAGAAGCCGGTGGGCTCGAGCGCCGATCGCCGCAACCATGTGCGATTCTGGAAGGTGCTGGATTCCGGCGAGGAGAAACGCCCGGTGTGGCTCGGCGCCGCGACGCTCGACCGCAGCGTCGGAATCTCCAGCTACACCGGCGCAGTGACCCACCACATCGCCCCCGACCTCGACGCCGAGCGCGCGCTGCTCGCCACCGATCTGGAATCATCGGGCATGGTGACCGCGAAATACCAGGTCACCGGGATCGGGGCGACGCTCGCCGGCCATAACGGCGGCGGCGATCCCTATTTCACCGACGGCGAGATCTGGGTGCTGCGGCTGGTCGAGGCCTGCCGCAAGAACGATGGCGCGGTCGAGCAGCTCCCGAGCCCGGCTGCGACCGAATTCAAGGACCAGGTGTGGCACGCGGTGGTCGAAGCGATCGGCAAATAAGGCCGCGTCCCGCGGTTTTCGAGACGCTGGATTGCGCCGCAATGCTCGCAATTCGACGTCCAATGGAATAGTCTCCGTGCTCAACCCCTCACATGCATGATCTGCACATTTCACCCAAAAGGACCAAGACGATGACCGTTCGCGCGGGCCGGGAATTTCTGGCCATCCCCGGGCCCACCACGATGCCGGATCGGGTGCTGCAGGCGATGCATCGCCCGGCGCTCGACATCTACTCGCCCGAGATGCTCGAGCTGACCGACAGCCTGCTGCGCGATCTCTCAAAACTGTTCGCGACCCAGGGCAAATCCTACGTCTACATCGCCAACGGTCACGGCGCCTGGGAGGCGACGCTCTCCAACGTGCTGTCGCGCGGCGACAAGGTGCTGGTGCTGGAGAGCGGCCGTTTCGCGATGGGTTGGGGCCAGGCCGCGGCTGCGATGGGCGCAGAGGTCGAGATCCTGAAGGGCGATTGGCGCCGCGCCATCCGACCGGCCGAGGTCGAGGAGCGGCTCAAGCGCGACAAGGATCACACCATCAAAGCGATCCTCGCGGTGCAGGTCGACACCGCGTCGGGCGTCTATAACGACGTCGAGGCGATCGGCAAGGCGATCAAGGCCGCCGGCCATCCGGCGCTGTTCATGGTCGACACCGTGGCCTCGCTCGGCTGCACGCCGTTCGAGATGGACAAATGGTACATCGACGTCGCGATGAGCGGCTCGCAAAAAGGGCTGATGACGCCGCCCGGCTTAGGCTTCGTCGCCGCCAACGACCGCGCCTGGGAAGCGCACAAGAAGGCCGATCTGCGCACGCCCTATTGGGACTGGACCGAGCGCGAGGGCTCGGAGCACTACCGCAAATATGCCGGCACCGCGCCGGTGCATCTGTTGTTCGCGCTGCGCGAAGCCATCAACATGCTGCAAGCCGAGGGTTTGGAGAACGCGTTCGAGCGTCATCGGCTGCTCGGCGAAGCGGTGCGCCGCGCGGTTGCGGTCTGGGCCGAGGGCCAGGTGATCGGCTTCAACATCGCCGAGCCTTCCGAACGTTCCAATACGGTGACGACCGTCACCGTGAAGGGCGCCGACCCCGCCGCGATCCAGCGCTACTGCAACGAGAAATGCGGCGTGGTGCTCGGCACCGGCATCGGCGATTTGCAAGGCCAGGCCTTCCGCATCGCCCATATGGGCCACGTCAACGCCCCGATGGTGCTCGGTACCCTCGGCGTCGTCGAAGTCGCGCTCAACGCGCTGAAGATCCCGCACGGCAAGGGCGGCACCGACGCCGCCGTGCAGTGGCTCGGGGAGAATGTGACGGCGTAGGGCTGGAAGCCGCGGTTAAAGGACCCGGCCTCCTCAGGATGACGGATTACGTGTTGACGCAACAGACATCCGGCATTTGCCCGTTGACCACGGCAAAGTTTGCTTCATCCTCAGTTCAAGCAAGCGCGCCAGGACCATCCTGATGGGTATCTTCGTCTACATGCTTCGCTGCACGGACGACTCCTTCTATATCGGCAGCGCCACAGGCGACGACCTCGCGCCGCGGATCGATCAGCATAATGCGGGAGCCTTCCCCGGCTATACTTACAACCGGCGCCCCGTTGTCCTCGTCTGGTCGGAACACTTCGATCGCATCACGGATGGGATCGCAGCGGAGCGGCAGATCAAGGGCTGGAGCCGGGCGAAGAAGGAAGCGCTGATAAAATCGGATTGGAGCACGGTGAGCCAACTGGCGCGTCGCCGCGCTGGCGCCCCGCGTACCAAAACTGACACAAATTGACATCCCTCTCCGTCATCCTGAGGTGCGAGCCCTTGCGAGCCTCGAAGGATGCGCGGCCCCGATGCAGCCGCGAAGAAAGAGCTTACGCGCTGCAACAGCCGGGCCGTCGATCCTTCGAGGCTCGCTTCGCGAGCGCCTCAGGATGACGGGACCACGTGAGCAGCATGACGGAGCGAAGAGGTGCTCCGACTTTTTGCGAGGGCAACAACACTTTCCGCCGTCATCATTTTCCGCTTTACTGCCGGCAACGGCCGGGCACTGATCCCTGCGACAATGTGAGATGGAGGGATCGCTTGGCGTCGGTGGAGTTGCGCGGGCTGCTCAAGCGGTTTGGCGCGTTTGTCGCGGTCGATGACGTCTCGCTCACGATCGATCATGGCCAGCTGGTGTGCCTGCTCGGACCGTCCGGCTGCGGCAAGACCACCACGCTGCGGCTGATCGCTGGGTTCCTCGAACCATCGGACGGCGAGATCAGGGTCGGTGACCGGCTGGTGTCGTCGAAAGCGCGCACGCTGCCGCCCGAGCAGCGCAACATGTCGATGATCTTCCAGAGCTACGCGCTGTGGCCGCACATGACGGTGGCGGAGAACATCGTCTACGGCTTGCGCTTGCGCAAAATGGACCGCGACACCATCGCCAAAAAACTCGCCGCGATCCTGGCGACGACCAAGCTGGAACCGCTGGCGCAGCGCTATCCCGGCGAGCTCTCCGGCGGCCAGCAGCAGCGCGTCGCGCTCGCGCGTGCACTGATCGTGGGCCCCGAGACGCTGTTGCTCGACGAGCCGCTGTCCAATCTCGATGCCAATCTGCGCGAGGAGATGCGCTTCGAGATCCGGCGGCTGCACGACGAATATCGCTACACGACCGTGTATGTCACGCACGATCAGTCCGAGGCGATGACCACCGCCGACCTGATCGCGGTGATGAACGCGGGCAAGATCGACCAGCTTGGCACGCCCGAAGACATTTACGCGCGGCCGGAATCCGAGTTCGTCGCGCGCTTCATCGGCGCCGCCAACGTGATCAAGGGCATCGCGCGCGACGAAAACCATGTCGACTTCGCCGGCGCGACGTTGCAGGTGGTCGGCGCAAAGCTCGTCAGCGGCCAGAGCGCGCCGGTCGCGATCCGTCAGCACGAGATCGAGCTTTCCACGCAATCGCCCACCGCACGCGAGAACACGATCAAGGCGACGGTGACCCGGCAGGTCTATCTCGGCATGTTCAGAGACTACATGGTCGAGACGGCCGACGGCACGTCGCTGCGCGTGACGACACCGGTGGAAACCGCCGTCGACAAGGGCAGCGATGTCTGGCTGACCCTGCCGCCCGCGCGCTGCCGAGCGCTCGGCCGATAATCTGGAGGACGCGATGCGGAAGCGAATGTCCAGACGCGGTGTCCTGAAAGGCTCGGCAGCGCTTGTGCTCGGCGCTGCGTTCGCTTCCCCGGCGCGCGCCGCCGCGCCTGCCCCGACCGCGATCACGCCCGACCTCGTCGCCGCCGCGACCAGGGAAGGCAAGCTCGTATTCTATTCGTCGATGGATCTGCCGGTCGGCGAAAAACTCGGCAAGGCGTTCGAGACGGCCTATCCCGGCATCGCCGTGCAGATCGAGCGCTCCGGCTCGGAGCGGCTGTTCCAGCGCGTCGCGCAGGAGTTCGATGCCAACATCCACGCCGCAGACGTCGTCAACAGCGCCGACGCCTCGCATTTCATTCCCTGGAAGAAGAGCGGCTGGCTGATGCCGTTCGTGCCCGAGGACGTCGCGAAATATTTTCCGGACAGCTATCGCGATCCGGACGGCATGGCCGTGACCACGCGGCTGTGGCTGTCGTCGATCGCCTACAACACCAATCTGGTGAAGGCCGAGGACGCGCCGAAGAGCTTTGCCGACCTGCTGGATCCGAAATGGGCCGGCAAGCTGGTGAAGGGCCACCCGGCCTACAGCGGCACCATCATGACCGCGACCTTCCAGCTCGTGCGCGAGCTCGGCTGGCCCTATCTGGAGAAATTGTCGAAGCAGCGCGTGATGCAGGTGCAGTCCTCGACCGATCCGCCGAAGAAGCTCTCGCTAGGCGAGCGCGCGGTGATGGCCGACGGCAATGAATACGGCATCGTGCTCTTGAAGGAGGCGGGCCAGCCGGTCGAGCCGGTGTATCCAGCCGAGGGCACGCCGACGATTTCAGGGCCAACCGGCATCTTCGCCGGCGCGCCGCATCCGAATGCGGCAAAGTTGTTCCAGGCCTGGCTGCACACCCGCGAGACCCAGCAATTCTTCGTCGACTTCACCGGGCAATATTCGCTGCATGCGCAGGTGCAACCGAAAGTGGGGCGCCGGAAGCTCGCCGACATCAAGCTGATGAAGGAGGACCCGGCGGGCGTGGAGGCGATGACGGAAGAGATCAAGACGCGTTATGCGCGGCTGTTTCGGGTGTAGGGGATGCGACACGCCCCCACACCCAGCGTCGTCATTCCGGGGCGCGCGCAGCGCGAGCCCGGAATCCATTTCACCACGGAACATGTGGCCCGATGGATTCCGGGCTCATCGCTTCGCGATGCCCCGGAATGACGAGGGAAGTGTAATCGCATGACGACAATCACCACCTCCCCTGCCCCTCGCCCCCGCATCGACTGGACACGGCCCGTGCTGTGGCTGTTCGCGGCCGTGCTCATGCTCCTCATCCTGCTGCCGCTGTCATGGCTCGCGGTCTACGCCTTCACCGACAAGAACCGCCATCCGACGCTTGCCAACTTCGTCACGCTGTTCAGCAACCCCGATTTCCTCGACCCGCTGCTGACCACCGCGATCATCGCGGTCACATCGGCGATGATCTGCTGCATTGTCGCAGCGCCGATCAGCTGGCTGGTGTCGCGCACCGACATGCCGGGACGGCAGACCATCCGCGCGCTGGTGACGGCATCGTTCGTGACGCCGCCGTTCCTCGGCGCGGTGGCCTGGGAGCTGCTGGCGGCGCCGAATTCCGGGCTGCTGAACCAACTCTACCGTCTGTTCGCCGGCGAGGATGCGGACGCGCTGTTCAACATCTATTCGATGACCGGGATCATCTTCGTGATCTCCTGCTACACGTTCCCGTTCGTGTTCGTGCTGGTGGCGAATGCGCTCGACACCATGCCGGGCGAGCTGGAGGATGCCTCCGCGATTCTCGGCGGCAATGCCTGGACCACGGCGCGGCGGGTGACGATCCCACTCGCACTGCCCGCACTCGTGGCGGGCGCGCTGATCGCCTTTTTGCAGGCGATGACGCTGTTCGGCTCGCCGGCGATCCTGGCGCTCCCGGCCGGTTTCCACACCATGACGACCAAGATCTGGAGCCTGTTCCAGTATCCGCCGAAGCTCGAGCTCGCCGCAGCCGCCGCCGTGCCGTTGCTGCTGCTGACCATGCTGCTGCTGCAGGGCCAAAAGGCCCTGCTCGGCCGTCGCAGCTATTCCGTGATCGGCGGCAAATATGGCGCGCCGCGCCGGGTGGAACTGAAGGGCTGGCGCTGGGCCGCACTCGGCTTCTGCCTCTTGGTGCTGCTCAACCCGGTGTTCCTGCCCTATCTGGCGCTGCTCAACGCCGCATTCTCGCCGAACGCCACCACGCTGGTGACGCCGTCGACGGCGACGCTGCACAACATCATCTTCGTGTTCACCGAGCTGTCGTCGACGCAGCTTGCATTGAAGAATACCGTGATCCTCGGCACCGCCACCGCGACGATCGGCACCATCCTCGCGCTCGTGATCGCCTATGTCACGACGCGGAAGGTGATCGCGGGCCATCGCGTGCTCGGTTTCCTCGCCACCGCGCCGGTCGCCGTTCCCGGCATCGTGCTCGGCGTCGGCCTGTTCCTGAGCTATACGCGGCCGCCCTTCGTGCTCTACGGCACGCTGTGGATCCTGCTGCTCGCCTTCCTCACCATCAATCTGCCGTCGGCCTACCAGCAATTGCAGGCGGCGTTCACGACCATCCATCCCGAGCTCGAGGAGGCCAGCCGCATCCTCGGCGCGACACGATTGCAGGCGCTGCGCCAGATCACCGCGCCCTTGCTGCGCACCGGCGTGATCGCGACCTGGTGCTTCATCTTCATCGGCGTAATGCGCGAGCTCTCGGCTGCGATCGTGCTGTTCACTTCGCAGACCAAGGTGCTGTCGGTCCTGATCTACGACCTCAACGAAGGCGGCGACCTAGCCGCGATCGCCGTGCTCGGCATCGCGATGCTGGTGATTACCTTTGCCGTCGTGCTGGCGGTGAACCAGATCCCGATGTCAGGCGGCACGGCGACCAAAGTGCGGAGCGGGTAGTCGTAATTCGTAGGGTGGGCAAAGCGAAGCGTGCCCACCTTCGAGTGACGTGCTCGTGATGGTGGGCACGCCGCGCTTTGCCCACCCTACGGAACGCTGCGTCCAGAGCACGGGACTGCCGTCTGGCAATCGCCGCATTCCTCCCGATATAAGGCGGTGTCCCCCGCACAATGAGGATCGCGTGACCAAACCCGCCACCAAGCCCCCTGTCGCGCCGCGCCGGCCGCATTCCTTCACCACCCACGGCATCACGGTGACCGACGACTATGCGTGGATCAAGGATCCGAACTGGCAGGAGGTGCTGCGCGATCCCGCGATTCTCGAGCCCGACATCCGCGCCTATCTGGAAGCCGAGAACGGCTACACCGAGAGCCTGCTCGGCCACACCGACGGCTTGCAGAAGCGGCTGGTCAAGGAGATGCGCGGGCGGATCAAGGAGGACGATTCCAGCGTGCCGTCGCCGGACGGCCCGTTCGCCTATTTCAGGAAATTCCGCGAGGGCGGCCAGCATGAGCTGTTCTGCCGCACGCCGCGCGACGGCGGCGACCATCACGTGGTGCTCGATGGCGATGCGCTGGCGGCGGACCACGACTATTTCAAGTTCGGCGGCAGCCGGCATTCCAACGATCACAGGCTGCACGCCTGGAGCGCCGACACCAAGGGCTCGGAGTATTTTTCGATCCGCGTGCGCGACTGGGCGACCGGCGGCGACCTCGAGGATATCGTCGAGGAGACCGATGGCGGCGTGGTCTGGGCCGCGGATTCCAAGAGCTTCTTCTACGTCAAGCTCGACGACAATCATCGCCCGATGCAGGTCTGGCGGCACAAGCTCGGCGCCAGGCAAGGCGACGACATCCTGATCTATGAGGAGCAGGATCCCGGCTGGTTCACCCATCTGCACGAGAGCGCGAGCGGCCGCTTCTGCGTCATCGCCGGCGGCGACCACGAGACCTCGGAGCAGCGGCTGATCGATCTCGCCGATCCGGACCTGCCGCCGCGTCTGGTCGCGGCACGCGAGGAAGGCGTGCAATATTCGATCGCCGATCGCGGCGATGCACTCTACATTCTCACCAATGCCGACGACGCCATCGACTTCAAGGTGGTGACGGCGCCGCTGGCGGCTCCCGATCGTGGCAACTGGCGCGACCTGATTCCGTATCGCGAGGGCGTCTACGTGCTCGATGTCGAGCTCTATGCCGGCCACATGGTGCGGCTGGAGCGCGCCAATGCGCTGCCTGCCATCATCATCCGCGACCTCGCGACCGGCGAGGAGCACGCCATCGCCTTCGACGAGGCGGCCTACTCGCTCGACACCATGGGCGGCTACGAGTTCGACACCACCAATCTGCGCTTCGCCTATTCGTCCATGACGACGCCGTCGGAGGTTTTCGACTACGACATGGCAAAGCGGACGCGGGTGTTGCGCAAGCGCCAGGAGATCCCCTCCGGCCACAACCCGGCCGCCTACGTCACCACCCGCATCATGGCGACCTCGCATGACGGCGCGCAGGTGCCGGTCTCGATGCTGCATCGCAAGGACTTTGTCCGCGACGGCAAGGCGCCGCTGCTGCTCTACGGCTACGGCTCCTACGGCATGGCGATGCCGGCGTCGTTCGCGGCCAACCGGCTGTCGCTGGTCGACCGCGGCTTCGTCTATGCGATCGCGCATATCCGCGGCGGCGCCGACAAGGGCTGGGGCTGGTATCTCGACGGCAAGCGCGAGAAGAAGACCAACAGCTTCGCCGATTTCGCCGCCGCCGGCCGCGCGCTGTGCGAAGCGAACTACACCAGTGCCAAACGCATCGTCGGCCATGGCGGCTCGGCCGGCGGCATGCTGATGGGCGCGGTCGCCAACCGTGACGGTGAGTTGTTCGCCGGCATCGTCGCCGAGGTGCCGTTCGTCGACGTGCTCAACACCATGCTCGACGACACCCTGCCGCTGACGCCGCCGGAATGGCCGGAATGGGGCAACCCGATCGAGAGCGAAAAGGATTTTCGCACCATCCTGTCCTACTCGCCCTACGACAACCTCGCGGCCAAGGACTATCCGGCGATCCTGGCGATGGGCGGGCTGACCGACCCGCGCGTGACCTATTGGGAGCCGGCGAAATGGATCGCCCGGCTGCGCGCCACCATGACCGGCGGCGGTCCGGTCCTGCTGCGCACCAACATGGGCGCCGGCCACGGCGGCGCGTCGGGGCGCTTCAACCGGCTGGATGAAGTCGCGATCGTCTACGCGTTCGCGCTGTGGGCGGTGGGGATAGCTGATAGAGCGGAGGTGTAGCCTCGTAGCCCGGATGAAGCGCAGCGAAATCCGGGACCATCGTGCCGCTTGCGAGAACCCCGGATTGCGCTTCGCTCCATCCGGGCTACGAAGCGCAGTTTGATTGGCACGTCCCCTCCCCATCGTCGTCCTGGCGAAAGCCAGGACCCATACCGCGTGATTTATCGAGTGCGGAGGTCGCAGTACCGCGGCAACCAACATAACTAGACTAGCAGTCTTCGCCAAACGTGTTCCTGTGGTTATGGGTCCTGGCTTTCGCCAGGACGACAGCTGGCTACCGTTCCTTCGTTTTTCGCCAGGCCGCAAAATCCTTCATCGTCTGCTCGTCCGTTGCCGGATAGAGCCCGAAGATGCCGCGGCCGTTCTGGACCTGCTCGGTGACGAAATCCTCGAACGCGGTCATCTCGAAGGTCTCACTGGCGATCTCGTCGGCGAGATGCGCGGGAATCACGATGACGCCGTCGGCATCGCCGAGGATCACGTCGCCGGGGAACACCGGCGCGTCGCCGCAGCCGATCGGCACGTTGATCTCGATCGCCTGATGCAGCGTCAAATTGGTCGGCGCGCTCGGGCGGTGGTGGAAGGCCGGGAAGCCGAGCCGTGCGATCTCGGCCGAGTCGCGAAAACCGCCGTCGGTGACGACGCCGGCGCAGCCGCGCTTCATCAGCCGCGTCACCAGGATCGCGCCGGCGGACGCTGCGCGCGCGTCCTTGCGGCTGTCCATCACCAGCACGGCGCCGACCGGGCAGTCCTCGATCGCCTTGCGCTGCGGATGCGCGCGGTCGCGGAAGACGTCGATCGTGTTGAGATCCTCGCGCGCCGGCATGTAGCGCAGCGTGAAGGCCTCCCCGACCATGGTCGGCTGGTCGGCGCTCAGAGGATGCACATCCTGAACCATCTGAATGCGCAAGCCGCGCTTGAACAGCGCGGTGGCGACGGTGGCGGTGGAGACGGATTTCAGCCTGTTGCGGGTGGTGTCGCTGAGTTTTGACATTGGTGCTCTGCTCTCTCCTTTCGTCATTCCGGGATGCGCCGAAGGCGCAGGCCCGGAATCCATCAAGCCGCATGTGTCATGGCAAAATGGATTCCGGGCTCATCGCTTCGCGATGCCCCGGAATGACGGATGACTAGTAAATCGACGGCTCTCCGACCGGCTTGCCAAAGCCGGTCTCGAGGAAATCGAAGTCGCAGCCCTCATTGGCCTGCTTGATGTGTTTCGAGAACATCCAGCCATAGCCGCGCTCGAAGCGCCGCTCCGGCTGCTTCCATTCCGCGCGACGCTTTGCCAATTCGGCCTCCGACACATCGAGATTGATGGTGCGCGCGGCGACATCGAGGGTGATGCGGTCGCCGTTCCGCACCAGCGCCAGCGGGCCGCCGATATAGGCTTCCGGCGAGACGTGCAGGATGCAGGCGCCGTAGCTGGTGCCGCTCATCCGCGCGTCCGACAGCCGCACCATGTCGCGCACGCCCTGCTTCACGAGCTTGGTCGGGATCGGCAGCATGCCCCATTCGGGCATGCCCGGGCCGCCCTGCGGGCCGGCATTGCGCAGGATCAGCACGTGATCGGCCGTGACGTCGAGATCGGGATCATCGACCGCCTTCTTCATGTCAGGATAATCGTCGAACACCAGCGCCGGACCGGTGTGCTTGAGGAAGCGCGGATCGCAGGCAGACGGCTTGATCACGCAGCCGTCGGGCGCGAGGTTGCCCTTCAGCACCGCGAGCGCGCCCTCCTTGTAGATCGGATTCTGGACGGTGCGGATGACGTCGTCATTGTGGACCTCGGCGCCGGCGATGTTCTCGCCGAGAGTCTTGCCGGTCACCGTGATGCAGTCGAGATGCAGATGCTCTTTGATCCGGCTCATCAGGCCGGGCAGCCCGCCGGCATAGAAGAAATCCTCCATCAGATAGAGGTCGCCGCTCGGCCGTACATTGGCGATCACGGGCACCTTGCGGCTCGCGATCTCGAAATCATCGAGCGAGATGTCCTGGCCGGCGCGGCGCGCCTGCGCGATCAGATGAATGATCGCATTGGTCGAGCAGCCCATCGCCATCGCGACCGTGATCGCGTTCTGATAGGCTCTGCGGGTCTGGATCTTCTGCGGCGTCAGATCCTCCCACACCATCTCGACGATGCGGCGTCCGGCCTCCGAGCTCATGCGGATGTGGTTGGCGTCGGCCGCCGGGATCGAGGAGGCGCCGGGCAGTGTCATGCCGATCGCTTCCGCGATCGCGGTCATGGTCGAAGCCGTGCCCATGGTCATGCAGGTGCCGTAGCTGCGCGCGATGCCGGCCTCCATGTCGACCCAGTCTTTGTCGGAGATTTTCCCTGCGCGACGCTCATCCCAGTATTTCCAGGCGTCGGAGCCTGAGCCCAGCGTCCTGCCCTTCCAGTTGCCGCGCAGCATCGGCCCGGCCGGCAGATAGATCGCGGGCAGGTTCATGCTGGTGGCGCCTAACAGCAGTCCCGGCGTGGTCTTGTCACAGCCGCCCATCAGCACGACGCCGTCGACGGGGTGGCCGCGCAGCAATTCCTCGGCGTCCATCGCCAGCATGTTGCGGTAGAGCATCGTGGTCGGCTTCAGCAGCGATTCCGACAGCGACAGCGCCGGCAGCTCGATCGGAAAGCCGCCGGCCATCAGCACGCCGCGCTTGACGTCGTCGACCCGGCTCTTGAAGTGCATGTGGCAGGGTTGCGCGTCCGACCAGGTGTTGAGGATCGCGATCACCGGCCGGTCGCGCCACTCCTCCGGCGCGTAGCCCATCTGCATCGCGCGCGAGCGATGGCCGAAGGCCCTGAGATCGTCGGGCGCAAACCAGCGCGCGCTGCGCAGTTGATCGGGAGTCTTGTTCTTGCTCGTCATGGAGGCCCCATGTTTCCCGGGATCGTTCTTGGTGAGATCGCTTCGCCCGCATATGCCCTGCGTCGTGCATATACTCGATTTCTGCGAGCGTCGTCCCGCGCGCGGAGCGCAGATGTCGCGCCGGCTGCCCGCGCGTTTCGCAGAACGGAATTCGCCGCAACGAAAGTCAGGCTCTGATCTTCAGGCTCTGATCTTCAGGCTTGGCGCTGCGCCGTCATCACGATGCGGACGAGATCGGCGGCGTTGCGCGCGCCGAGCTTCTTCATGATGTTGGCGCGATGGTCCTCGATCGTGCGCGGGCTGATGCCGAGCTGCCGCCCGGCTTCCTTGTTGGAGGCGCCGGCGGTGAACTGCTCGAGCACCTCGCGCTCCCTGCGCGTCAAGGGTTCGCGGCCGGGGAAGTGCAGGGCGGCGATGCGCGACGCCGAGCTCTCGCTGCGGCGCCTGGTGTAGGCGTCGATCGCCTCGTTCAGCCGGCTGACGATCTCGTTGCCGCGGAACGGTTTCTCGATGAAATCCAGCGCGCCGTTCTTGATGGCGCTGACCGCCATTGCGATGTCGCCCTGCCCCGAGATCATGAAGATCGGCGCCGGATAATCCTCGCCGTGAAGTTCTCGCAGGATATCGAGGCCGGATTTTCCGGGAATATGCACGTCGAGCAGGATGCAGGCCGGCGTCCTGGAGCGCGCGACGGAGAGCAGCGCGGCGCCATCTGCAAAGCAGATCACCTTGTAGCCGGCTGTCGACAGAACGACTGACAGCGTCTCGCGAACGGCAGGATCGTCGTCGACTACGAAAATCTCCCCGCGGGGAGCCCCACTCTCAGCCATATGCATCGTCCATCAGTCGTAAGCGTGCCCGCTTTGACCGCACAACAAGATATCTCTCGAAGGCATTGATCAAAGGACCCGTATTTGTACGGGACGCCAGCTTAACGCACAAGTAGCACCGCACTCCATAAAAATGGGGGCAGTGGAGAAAACATGCATGATCAATGCAGCGGCGGACTACGTTGCGGTGTGCTCTGACGAAGGCAGCGACCCCCACGCCCTGATCGTGACCGACCTGGTGGCCTTGATCGGGCATGTCCAGACCAGCCTGCGGTTGATCGAGGCGGCGATTGCCCGCGAAGCATTGCTCACCGAGCAGGACACCGAGAGCAGCATCCTCATCCTGGACGATATTACCCCGCGCTACATCGCAGCGTTCACGGCGCTGAAGACCTGCGGCGCAGGCCTCGGGGTCGCGCTGGACAGCTTGCGCGAATCCGAAGCGCCGGCGCGCGTGCTGAACTGAGCCGCCGCACTGCAAACTTTGGCACCGCAAACTTGCCGTGAGCCGATCCATGGGGCCGCCGGTCCTTGGGCCGTTGGCCGTCATCGCGCCCGATCACGGCAGAACAACGCAGCCGCCGATCTGTTCCTCAGGTATCGCCTCTGATGATGTCGGATTTCGGCGTGACGCCGGTCAGGCCACGATCCGTTCGGTCTCACCCGCGGCCGGCCGCTTCCTGCCCGGCTTGCCCTTGAGGAAGGTGATGTCCATCTCGGTGCCGTTGACGCGCACCAGCTCGCAGCGGCGATAGGCCAGCCCGGTCGACGACAGCAGCAGGAAGAATTCCTTCAGATTGAGCCCCTGGATGGAACCCTCGACCGTGAGGGCGGCGTCATTGTCCGAGACGGCGTTGAGCACGCAGTCGCGCCGCCAGGTACCGTCGATCGCCATGATGCAGACGTCGAAGCCCCGGCTGAAGGTGACGCGCTCGACGAGCCTGCCGCCGTCCTCGGTCATTGCTCAAAACCCCGCCACCGCGGCGATCCTGGGCATCGCAGCACCGGCGCCCCGCACTCCGCTCGGCCGGTACAGGCCGCGGCGGTCGGCGACAGGCTTGAAGGTGTCGGTCAGGCCGACCACCGTCTCGGCAGCGCCGAGCACCAGGAAGCCGTCGGCCTCCATCGATCGTGCCAGACGGTTGAAGACGTTGATCTTGGTGTCCTGGTCGAAATAGATCAGCACGTTGCGGCAGAAGATCACGTCGAAGGTGCCGAGCTGCGAAAAATCGTGCAGCAGATTGAGCTGGCGGTGCTGCACCATCGCGCGCAATTCCGGATTGACCTGCCAGAATTCTCCGGTCTGCTTGAAGTGCTTGACCAGCATCTGGATCGGCAGTCCGCGCTGCACCTCGAACTGGCTGTAGATGCCGGCCTTCGCCTTCTCCAGCACCTCCTGCGACAGATCGGTCGCTGTTATCTCGACCCGCCAGCCGGCGAGCGCGGCGGCCATCTCCTTCAGGCACATCGCCAGCGAATAAGGCTCCTGGCCGGTCGAGCCGGCAGCGCACCAGATCCGAATGCTGCGCCGCGCAGCGCGCGCCTTCAGCACGTTGGGCATGATGGTGTCGCGGAAATGATCGAACGGGACCTTGTCGCGGAAGAAGAAGGTCTCGTTGGTGGTCATCGCCTCGACCGCCTGGACGATGTGCTGGGACGAGCCGGCCCGCATTTTCGCCAACAGGTCGGGGATGCCGGCGAGGCCGCATTTGCGCGCCAGCGGCAGCAGGCGGCTCTCGATCAGATATTGCTTGTCCGAGGACAGATCGAGACCGGAATGGTCCTTGAACAGCTTACGCAGATACTCGTAGTCAGGGGGCGTCACAGGAGCCTCGCAGCGGCAAAGGGTGGAATTGCTTCAGGCTTCGGTCGCGTCGAGCGCGAGCAGGCCCACTTCCTGGAATTTTGCGACGACAATGTCCTTGTCGAACGGCTTCATGATGTACTCGTTGGCGCCGGCATGCAGCGCGCGCGAGATATGGTCGATGCCGTTCTCGGTGGTGCAGAACACCACTTTCGGCGCATCGCCACCGGGCATGCGGCGCAGCTGGACCAGGAATTCGAAGCCGTCCATCACCGGCATGTTCCAGTCGAGCAGCACGGCGTCAGGCAGCGCGCGCTTGCACGCCTCGAGCGCCTTCTCGCCGTCTTCGGCTTCGATGACGGTGAAATGAACTCCCTCGAGGATGCGGCGGGCGATCTTGCGCACCACACCGGAATCATCGACGACAAGACATGTCTTCATGTGTTGGCCTCCTTGTTGAACCCGCCGTCTCCGCGACCGGGCGTTAAGCTGCAGCAGCCGTTTTTGGCACCAATTCGAGCACGCGATCGACGTCGAGCACGACCATGAGCTGGCCGTCGAGGCGGTGGACGCCGCCGGCGAGCTTGGCCATCCGCGGATCGAGATTGACCGGGTTGTCCTCGCGGCTGGCATCGGGCAGCCGCAGCACCTCGCCGATCTGGTCGATCAGCAGGCCATAGGATTCACCGCGCTGGTCGACGCCGACCGCCATCGGCGGCTGGCCGTCATCGGCCTTGGGCAGCCCGAGCCGGGCCCGCATGTCGACCACGGTGACGATGCGGCCGCGCAGGTTGAGCACGCCGGCGATCTCGCTGGAGGCCAGCGGAACCCGCGTCAGCCGCTCCGGCATGAAGACGTCCTGGACACGGGAGATCGGCAAGCCAAATAGCTGCCCGCCGATCACGGCGGTGACGTATTCGGACATCGCGCCTTCGGTGGTTTCGGTCTTGCTGGTCATCCTGTGATCCCTTTAGGCCGCCCGGCTCAGTTCGGCGGTCTGCTCTTTCAGCGCCGCGATCAGCCCGGGACGATCGAATTTTGCCACGTAGTCATGGAAGCCGGCCTGCCGGCCGCGCTCGATTGCCGCCGGCGAGATCATCGCCGACAGCGCGATGATCGGCATGCCCGTGAGATTGTGGTCGGAGCGGATGCTCTCGGCGAACTCGAACCCGTTCATCTCGGGCATCTCGATGTCGGTCAGCACCACGTCGAAGCTTTGCCCCGAGCGCAGCGCGGCGAGGCCCTCCTGGGCGTTCGGCGCGGTCCGTACCCGGTAGCCGGCGGCCTTCAGCACCGGCGCCAGCATGTTGCGGAAGAAGGCACTGTCGTCGACCAGCAGCACCGACTGCGCCGACATCGACGGGCGCATCTCCTTGCGCGAGAACCAGTCGGCAAACGCCATCGGCAGGAAGTGGCCGACGTCGATCACCTCGGTGGCCTGGCCCTTGATCACGGCCGAGCCCAGAATGCCGTCCTGGCTGCCTGCGACCTCGATGTTGAGGCGCTCCTCGACGATGTCGATGATCTCGTCGACCACGAGCCCCATCGAGCGGCCGTCATCGGCGAACACCAGGATCGGCTGCGAGCCTTGGGTCTGCACCTGGACGCCGGCCATCTGCACCAGCGGCATCAGCTGCTCGCGGTACTGCACCATGTAGCGGCCGTTACTGAGCTCGATCTTGTCGGCCGCAATCTCCTCCAGCCGGGTGACGAGGCTGAGCGGCACCGCCTTGGGCTGGTGATTGCCGGCGCGGAACACCAGCAGCGAGGTCAGCTGCTCGCCGCCATTGGCGTGCGCAGCGGCGCTGTCATCGGCCATGTCATGGGCGGAGGAGCCGGCGGCGCCCAGCGCCTTGGCGATCCCGTTGGGGTCGATGATCATGATCACGGCGCCATCGCCCAGGATGGTATTGCCGGAGAACATGTCGATGTGGCGCAGCTTCGTGGACATCGGCTTGACCACGATCTCCTCGGTGTGGAACACGCCGTCGACCACGATGCCGAAGGTCTGGCTGCCGACTTGCGTCACGACGATAAAGCCGTTCTCGGCGTCGGTGGTGGCGCCGTCGTCGATCTTGAGCAGCTTCTTGAGATGGATCAGCGGCAGCAGCTTGTTGCGCAACCGCAAGACCGCGGTGTCCTTGATCCGCTCGATGCGGTGCTCGGAGTTGGCGCGGGCCCGCACCAGCTCGACCACAGACAATTGCGGGATCGCAAAGCGGTCGCCGCCGGCTTCCACGATCAAAGCCGAGACGATCGCCAGGGTGAGCGGGATCTTGATGGTGACACTGGCGCCCTCGCCGGCCACGCTCTTGATGTCGATGGTGCCGCCGATCTGGTCGATATTGGTGCGCACCACGTCCATGCCGACGCCGCGGCCGGACACCGAGGTCACCTGCGCTGCGGTGGAGAAGCCCGGCGCGAAGATGAACTTGTGGATCTGGGCCTCGGTCATCTTCTCCAGTTCGGCCTCGCTGACGAGACCGTTCTGGAGCGCCTTGGCCTTGATCCGCTCGGTGTTGAGCCCTCTTCCATTGTCGGCGATGCAGATGATGATGTGGCCGCCCTCGTGATAGGCGGACAGCCGGATGGTGCCCTGCTCGCCCTTGCCGCTCGCGACCCGCTCGGCCGGGGTCTCCAGGCCGTGATCGGCGGAGTTGCGCACCATGTGCGTCAGCGGATCCTTGATCAGGTCGAGCACCTGGCGGTCGAGCTCGGTGTCGGCGCCGTGCATCTCGAGCTCGATCTGCTTGCCGAGTTCGCCGGAGAGGTCGCGGACGATGCGGGGCAGCTTCTGCCAGGCATTGCCGATCGGCTGCATGCGCGTCTTCATGACGCCCTCCTGCAGCTCGGCGGTGACGTTGGAGAGGCGCTGCAGCGGCACCTTGAACTCGGTGTCCTCGTTGCGGCGGGAGATCTCGAGCAGCTGGTTGCGGGTCAAGACCAGCTCGGAGACCATGGTCATGAGGTGTTCGAGGGTGTCGACATTGACCCGGATCGACTGGTTGGCGATCTTGTCGCCTTCCTGGACCTCGCTCTCGGCGGCCGTCTTGCGGACCGGCTTCTTGGCGGCCTCGGTGGGCGCGGCCTCGGCAACGGGCGCGGCGGGTTTTGCCACCGGCGGCGGGGCCGGCGCGGCCGCTTCGGTCTCGGTCTCGCGGAAGGCGCGCTCGAGCTCGTCGAGCGAGACCTCGCCTGGACGCAGCGGACGCTCCAGGGTCTGCACCACCAGCGTGCCTTCGGTCATCGCCGGCTGCATCGACGGGGCTTCGACGACAGGCACTTCTTCAGCGGCCGCCATGGCTGCCATGCCGCGCTCGACCATCGCCTCCAGCTGATCGATCAGGTCGCGATCGTTGCCCTCGGGCTCGGCCTCGGTCGCCTCGAGGCCCGCCAAAATCTCCTTGATGCGATCGATCGAGGACAGGATCAGCGTCACCGCCTCTGCCTTGACCGGCATGCCGTCGCGGAATTTGCCCATCAAGGTCTCGCCGGCATGGGCAAGTGCTTCCAGCCGCGGCAATCCCAGGAAACCGCAGGTGCCCTTGATGGTGTGTACAAGCCTAAAAATATTATCCAGGATCTTCGCGTTGTTCGGATCCTGCTCGAACTGCACCAGCTGATTGTCGACCGTATCCAGGCTCTCGCTGCTCTCCGTCAGGAACTCGCGCAACAGATCGTCCATCGGAAAGGCCCCCTCAAAGTGCTGCGGAACGGTCGCCCTGCATCGATAGCCCCCTCGGCTTCACGGCGACGTTAATTTCGCCGTCCGTGCAAATACGGACGGTGAACCATTTCAAGATGTTGCACGATGCATCGGGACATGTGGCCAGCCTCGCAGTAACAGGCACTTACCACCCGAACGGGAAAGAGCCCGTTCCACCGGTCATCGCAATTTGAATCGAATGGAATCCGGCCGCCGTTAAGTGCAGCGAAACTTTCACGGCTGCGACATCAGCCTGCGTCGGGGGCGATCGCCCTTTGGTTGAGGACCGCAAACCCTGGATCATGATGCGATCGAGCGCACAAGCAAAGGCGGCGGAGTTGCCTCCGCCGCCTCGCTATTCGATGTCGGTCGCGGCTGCGCTTAACGGAGCAGCTGCAGAACGCTCTGCTGCGACTGGTTGGCGAGCGCCAGCGCGGACACCGCGATCGACTGACGGGTCGACAGCGCCTGGCTGTTCGCCGCTTCCTCGTTGGTGTCGGCCAGCGTCAGGTTGGACGAGCCGGTCTGCAGTACGTTGATCAGGTTCTTCGAGAAGTCCTGACGGATCTGCACGATCGACAGGTTCGAACCGAGGGTCGACGCCTGGGTACGCAGCAGGCCGCTCGCCGAGTTGAGCGTCTTCAGCGTGGCGTTGGCCGAAGCGTTGTCGATGAAGTCCGTTCCGGCGGTCAGCTTGGTCAGGTTGAGGCCGGAAGCGTCGAAGGTCACGCCCTGGATCTTCAGCGTCGAGGAGCCCGTCTCGTTGAAGGTCAGCTTGAGCTGATCGCCATTGAGCAGGTTGATGCCGTTGTACGACGCGTCCTGGGCGGTCGTGGTGATCTGATCCAGGATGTTATTGTACTGGTTGACCAGGTTGGCGCGGTTCGTCAGCCCAGTCGGGTCCTGCACCGGAGTGCTGCCGGTCTTGCCGTTGAACAGCTTGCCGGTATCGGCCGCGGTGCCACCGACCGTGCCGATGGTCGCCGAGGCGGCATCGTTGGTGGTGCTGATGGTGAGCGCGCCGGTTGCGCTGAGCGAGGCCTGCAGGTTGTTGCCCGCGAGCGCGTTGTTCAGATCGTTGAGCGACTTCACCTTGCCGCTGCCGGTGCCGAAAGTGATGCTGGTGGCGGTGCCATTGCCGGTCGCGCCGATGGTCAGCGTGAGGCCGTCGAGCGGGCTGCCGCCGGCGGAGCCGCTGGCGGTCGCCGAAGCGCCGGCCGGGAAGCCGAGCTGCGTCGCATCGCCGGAGCTGAAGGTGTCGACGGTGACCGCGTCCGAAGCGCCCGCGGTGTTGGTGCTGGTCAGAACCAGCTTGCCGGAACCATCGAGCGTGGCGGCGACCTTGGCGCTGGTGCCGACCTGGGTGTTGATCGCATCCTTGATCTGGGTCGCGGTGTAGGACGAGCCCTTCGCCAGCGTGACGGTCTGGGAGTTGACCTTGAAGGTCAGGTCGGTCGAGGCCGCCGTCAGGTCGAGCGTGGCGAGCGCGGACGAGCCGGTCAGAACGGCGTTGCTCGCAGCAGCCGAGGTGCCAAGCAGGTTGTCGGTGGTCGCGCCGGCGATCGGGTCGGTCGTGAACGACGACTTCGCCGAATAGCCGACCGCCGCCTGCAGCGCCTGGTTGGCGACCGACTTGGCGCTGTCGACCAGCTTCTGCAGCGAGGTGATGCCGGTGTTGGCGGACTGCAGCACCTGGACGCCGTTGCCGATGCCGTCGAGCAGGTTGTTGATGTCGCTGGCGCGGTTGTCGAGCGACTGCGCGGTGAAGAAGTTGGTCGGATTGTCGAGAGCAGTGTTGACCTTCTTGCCGGTCGACAAACGGTTCTGCGTGGTGGCGAGGAGATCGGCGGTCGACTGCAGCGAAAGCAGATTCTGACGGACCGATGACGAGAGGACGATGCCGGACATACTGATACCCTTCTGGATGAACACGATTGACGTGACGCCGCAAATTTCACGCGGCGGTCCGTGCCACACTGGGCCGGCGGCGTGACCCGTTCGTTAAAGCGGCGCTCCGTACAAATACCCAGAGGGCGCGGTCCGGTCATTCTGCGGCCGGCCGCAAAACCGCCGCCCGGTGCCGCCGGTCCGATGCCCACCCGCGGCGGGTTGGCAAAACCTGACGACAGAATCGCCGCGGCGGAATACAGTTAACGGAAATCAATAAATACCACCGAGAGTTGCAATCTCCTGTGGTAGCATCGCCGGCAAAGGCGTGCTTCGGTCGAATCGATATCGATTGCCAGTGCGGCATCGGCTGTCTGCCCTCGAAAGGGTATAAAGTCGATGCCACAACTCTTGTGCAATTGGACAGGCAAGCTATGTTCGTTGCCATTCCACGCGCCAAGAGTAGGTGATGCGAGACCGCAGTGCTCCCGCCCTCGGCAGGAGATCCAATGTCTGCGGTAGCACGTCCGCCCAATCGTCTGTTGCATGCGCTTCCCGCTGCGGATTACGCGCAACTTCATCCGCTTCTCGAAACCGTCGAGTTGACCAAGGAAACAGTGCTGGCCGACGCCGGCGCGCCGGTGCAGCGGGTCTACCTGCCGCACAGCGGCGTGGTCTCGCTGATGGTCAATCTGTCCGACGGGCAGTCGGTCGAGATCGCCACGATCGGACGCGACAGCATTGTCGGCGCGTCGGCTGCGCTTTATGCACGGCCGCTGCTCGCGGACGCCATCGTCGTGGTGCCGGGCACCGCTTCGGTGTTGCGGGCGGAAGATTTCCGCGAGATCGTGGATCGCAGCGCCGCCTTCCGGACCCTGGTCGCTCTTTATGAGCAGGCGCTGATGGCGCAGACGCAACAATCGGTCGCCTGCAACGTCTCGCATCCGGTGGAGGCGCGGCTGTCGCGCTGGCTGCTGCGCGCGCGCGATCTTTGCGGCAGCGAGGCGTTGCCGCTGACCCAGGAGATGCTGGCGCAGATGATCGGTGTCCGACGCAACGCGGTCTCGATCGTCGCACATGGCTTTCAGCAGGCCGGCATCCTGCGCTACAGCCGCGGGCATATCGAAATCACCGACACCGACGGCCTGCGGAAGGCGGCCTGCGAGTGCTACGGGACGGTCAGGCTGCACGCCGAGCAATTGATCGGGCCGGAGGATTGACCGGAGCGAGCCAGCCAGTTGCCGAAATCTGATATGCGGGCTGCCGCGATGCGGCAATCGGCGTATTCTGCTCAGGTTCAAGACGTGGCAGGATGGGACGCGGGGACGTCCGGCTGCGCGCGTCAGCCGTGGTGCCCAGAGTCAAGCTTTGCCGGAAAGGCAGGAGGTTGCTTTGGATACGTTTCCGCGATCACCTAATGGATTTCTGGCGGCGCTGTCGGATAGCGATTTCGAATTGATCCGGCAGCATTTGCGCACGATCGAGCTCGTGGCTGACACGGTGCTGGTCGAGACCGACGAAATGCTCAACCGCATTTACATGCCTCACAAGGGCGTGATCTCGTTGGTGGTCAAGCTGGCGAAAGGCGAGCGCGTGCAGGTCGCGATGGTCGGCCGCGACAGCCTCTACGGCGCGTTCACGCCGCTGGTCGAGGCGCGCGTCTTGAACAATGCCGTCGTGCTGGTGCCCGGCGCCTGTTCGGCGATCGAGGTCGGCGCGTTGCGGGCGGCCGCCGGCGCGAGCCCGACGCTTCGCGCCGCGCTGATCCGGCACGGGCTCGCCGTCTATGCCCAGATCCAGCAGACTGCCGGCTGCAATGCCGCGCACACCGTGGAATCACGGCTGGCGCGGTGCCTGCTGCATACGCGCGATCTCTCCGGCAGCAACAAGATCGTGCTGACGCAGGAGGCGATGGCGCAGATGATCGGCGCGCGGCGCAACAGCGTGTCGCTGGTCGCGCACACCCTGCAGCAGGCGAACTTCATCCATTACAGCCGCGGCCATATCGAGATCACCAATGTCGACGGCCTGATGCGGACTTCATGCGAATGCTACGCCGCGGTCAAGGCGCAGTATGCGGGACTGCTGCAGGGTGAGGACGCCGGCGGGTGATATACGGCCGGCGAGCCGTACTTCTACGGCTCACGATTTTCACCGTCGGATAACGTTGCATCCCCACAGTTGCGCCGAGGATGGGGGAGCCGATGCTGACGTACGAGACGACCGACCACAAGGAAGCCAGGCGCTTCCGCATCGCCCAGTTCAACGGCCGCTCCGCCACCGTCCGCTCGGCCGGCACGGCCGTCACCGGACGCGTGCGCTCGATCGTCGAAAGCAGGGTCGGCACGGCTTCGGCTTGGGTGATCACGATCGTCCCGGACGAGCCGAAACCCGCGGCATCGACCACGCGGCGCGCGCCGCTGCTCTGCCTCGCCACAGAAGATTATCTTTGAAAAAATAACTGCCGTTCAGGCGCCCTGCAGCAGCGCCTTGCGGACGAGATCGGCGGTGTTGCGCGCGCCGAGCTTGCGCATCGCCTCGGCGCGATGGCTCTCGAAGGTGCGCGGGCTGATGTTCATGTGCAGCGCGCCCTGCTTGTTGGAGTAGCCGTCACTGATCAGGCTGAGCACTTCGCGCTCGCGCTTGGTCAGCGGCTTGCGGCCGGCTTCCGGCGCGAACATCACGTCTGATGACGCGGAACGGGACGGCTTGTCGGCGCGCAGCGGCCTGAGATCGGCGGCTGGAAGCGCGTTCGGATAGAGATCGGAAATCTGCTTCAGCATCGCGGAGACGCGCTCGGTCTGCTCGAGCGCGTTCTCGATCACCTGCCGCAAATAGATGCCGTTGCCCGGTGTCTGCGCGAATTGATGGCTGTGCTGCTTGAGCTCGTTCATATAGAGCAGCAGCGCCGTCACCGGTCCGTTGAGCTGGCGGACAACCACGGCGCCGGCCTCCTCCGCCGGCGCGCGCGGGGCGGCCTCCCGGACCTCGAGCGGCGCGTCTTGCCCCATCCAGCTCGGAACGCGGACCTCGGCTCGATTGTCGTGCTGCGTCATAAGTATGGTTTACCGAAGGTGAACTTGTGTCTGCGTTAACGCGAGACCCCGTAGTAATACGGGTAACGCAACTGTGATCTCAGGTTCATGACGCCAAGCAGGCGCAGATCACCGCTGATTTGGCAACGAATCCCGCAGATTCGAGTGGAATTACAGTAGTCTTACGGGACGACGCTGCCGCGGTCCCGGTAGTTTCCCGAGGCCGCGTTTACCTTCCGCCCGCACGCCGGCGCCCAGTCGCGATCATCGATGGCCGCGATTCGAACAGCCAGACACGCTCCAGCGTCATGGCCGGTGCAGCCAAAGGAACTTTTGCAGGAACCGCCCGGTCATCACGGACCTGAACCACCAGCACGCCATTCGCCGGGTCGTCATCGACCATGCCCTCGGTGTCGGGAAGACTTCTCCTTAATCCGGGGTGCAGCGGAGGGCTGTGAAGCGGTTCACATCGGGCAAAGGCGACTGGGGCAAGGGCGACTGCCGGGTCAGGCGAATGTCAATTTACAGCCGCCGGCGCCGCCGCGATGATCGCGGCCGCGGGAAGAGCAGCAAGACCCCGGCAAGGAGGCGACGACGATGCGCGGAAGAATTGGTTCCTGGATGGCGATCGCGGCACTGGCTGCCGCATTGATGGTTGGCACGGACGCACGCGCCCAGACCGCGCAGACCAACAACGCGCCGCCGACGCCCGACAACGCGGTCATGATCACCATCTTCTTCAAGCACGACCAGTCGCGCCCGCTGAGCGAGTTGAACGCCCAGCTCGAACGGCAGGGATTCTACAAGGCGTTTCCGCCCGAAGGCGTCGAGGTCGTCAGCTGGTACGTGATGATGGGCATCGGCCAGGTGGTGACGTTGCGGCTGCCGGCCTCGCGGCTGCGCGAGGTCAACCGCATCATCGAGAATAATGCCTGGGGCGCCTATCGCACCGAATTCTATCCAACCTACGACTACAAGGCGATCGGGATCGAAAGCCACGAGAAGGCGAAGCAATAGCGGGCCGCACGCCGGACCAGCCGATTCTGGATCGGTCAGAATCGGCTGACGTTTGGCTGCCGGCCCACTCTACGCGTGCGTCCGCGCGCGCAGGCTCAGCTTCCTCGCCAGAATCCGCAGGTCCTCGCGGCGCCCGCTGCAGAGCAGGCGGGAGAATTCGTCGGGATCGATGGAGGCATGCAGGAAATCGGCGGATTTGCGCGCGACGCGGCGTAGCCGGATCGATTGGAAGAGACGCTTGAGCATCTTCATGGTTGTTAGCCCCGAGTGAGCGTCACCATTAATTCGCGGTAAGGAAGATTGGTTCCGAGCGCCGGCATCGTCCAGCAGAAATTTCATGTGACGCAGTCAGGCCAACAGCAATTTGCGCTTTCGCACCCGCTCAATCGAATGCCGCACTGCGGCCGGATCGAGCGATCCATCCTGCATCGCAGCCGCGATCATCGCGGCGACGCCAGCCATCTCCTGCTCCTGGTCGAGCAGATTGTTGCCGATACAGACCATGTCCATGCCGGCGGCGATCGCCTGCCGGCTGGCGGCGCCGGTGCCGAGCGCCTTCTGCAAGCCCTGCATCTGCATGTCGTCCGATATCAGGAGCGTCTCCGGCAGGCGGCGGCGCAGCCGGCCGATCCCGGCCGATGACAACGTCATCGGCTTGTGCGCATCCCAGGCACGGACGATGGCGTGGCTGACCAGCACGGCGTCGCCGAAAGTCTTCGGCGCGAGCGCGTAGAACAACTCCTCCTGCTCGGCCCGCAGCGCATCGGAAATGTCCATGAAGTCCAGGTGCGAATCGACATTGGCGCCGCCGATGCCCGGAAAATGCTTCAGGCAAAGGCCGACCCGCGCCTGCCGCGCCGCCGCATGGACCAGCCGTGCATTGGCCTCGACCTCGCCGATGTCGGCCGAATAGGAGCGCTTGATGCCGCCGATATTGGGATTGTCGGGATTATAGTCGACGTCGATGACCGGTGCGAAATTGTAGCGGATGCCGAGCCGGCGCAACTCGCTGTAGCTCGCCGCCAGGATCGCCTCTTTCTCACCGCGCGCGAGCCGATTGAAATCCCGCGCGCTCGGCAGCGGCTGAAAGCCGTTTGCGTCCTTCAGCCGGGCTACCCTCCCGCCCTCCTGGTCGATGAACAGCAGCGGATGCGACGGCAGCGCCGCGATCTCGGCGCAGAGCGATGCGACCTGCGCCGGCGTATCGATGTTGTTGTCGTATTGCCGGCTGCGGCAGGAATAGTCGAACAGGATCACGCCGCCGAGACCGAAGCGCGCGGCAAATTCCGTCAGCCAGGCCGGAACGACCTTGCCGTGGAAACCGAGGATGAAGAGCTCACCGACCGGGACGGGCATTCGGCTATCCTGCGCGCAGAATCAAGCGCGGCATACTGTGACCGGCATAGCATGTCGGCCAGCGGTACGAATATCCTGACCAGCGGACGTTCCCCACGCTCGCACCGCCATGTTAAGAGGGCCACGCACCACGAAACGGCAATCGGAAACGACCATGGCAGCACCTTACGTCCCGCAAATGGCTCTTTATCGCCAGTGGCTGAAGCAGAGCCGCGGGCTTGAGTTTGCCGATTTCGAAGCGATGCGGCGCTGGTCGGTCACCGACATCGACGGCTTCTGGCAGAGCATCTGGGACTATTTCGATCTGCGCTCGCCGACGCCGCACACGGCCGTGCTCGGCGAGCGCAAGATGCCCGGTGCAGTGTGGTTTCCCGGCGCTTCGGTGAACTATGCGCGGCAGGTATTCCGCCATGTCGGGCCGGCGCATGCCGCAGGCTTGCCGGCGCTGATCTCGAGCGGCGAGGACGGCAAGCTCGTCGAGACGAGCTGGCCGGACCTGCAGCGCAAGGTCGCCGCGCTGGCGCTGCATCTGAAGGCCCAGGGCGTGCGCTCCGGCGACCGCGTCGCGGCCTATCTGCCGAACATCCCGGAAACGATCATCGCGTTTCTGGCGACCGCGAGCCTGGGCGCGATCTGGAGCGTCTGCGCACCCGACATGGCGGCGCCCGCCGTGATCGACCGCTTCAAGCAGATCGAACCGAAGGTGCTGATCGCCTGCGATGCCGTCACCTATGCCGGACGGCGCCATGACCGGCAAAGCGTGATCGAGGATTTGCGCCATGCGCTGCCGACGGTCCAGCACGTCATCCTGCACAGCGAGACCGCGTCCGCCGCGACGCGCCTCTCCACCATCCTCGCCGGTCATGGTGCTGACATCGACGGGTTCGAGCCGGCATGGCTGCCATTCGATCACCCGCTCTGGATCGTCTATTCCTCGGGCACGACCGGCCTGCCGAAGCCGATCGTGCACAGCCATGGCGGCATCATCGTCGTCACGCTGCCGCTCGCGGTGCTGCACAACGACATCGGCTGCAGCTATCAGGCAAACTCGTTCGGCGAACGCTTCCATTGGTACTCTTCGACCGGCTGGATCATGTGGAATTGCCAGGCCAACGGCCTGCTCAACGGCACCACCTGCTGCATCTTCGATGGCAGCCCCGGCGGCGCCAAGGACAAGCCGGACTGGACCACGCTGTGGCGCTTCGTCGCCGATGCGAAAGCAACCTTCTTCGGCGCGGGCGCGGCATTCTTCGCCAACTGCACCAAGGCCGAGCTCGACCTTAAGGCGGTCGGCGACCTCTCGGCCCTGCGCGCGCTGGGGTCGACCGGATCGCCGCTGAGCGCCGACACGCAAGCCTGGTTCAATGATCGCTTCGCCGCGCTCGCCAGGACCAACGGCAGCGCCGCGCAGGCCGAGATGTGGTGGGCCAACATTTCCGGCGGCACCGACTTCGCCGGCGCCTTCATCGGCGGCAATCGCGAGCTGCCGCAAACGCCGGGCACCATGCAATGCCGCCTGCTCGGCTGCGCGGTCGAAGCCTTCGACGAGCAGGGCCGCGCTGTGACCAATGAGGTCGGCGAGCTCGTCTGCACCGAGCCGCTGCCCTCGATGCCGCTGCGGTTCTGGAACGATCCCGGCGACGTCCGCTACCGCGCCAGCTATTTCGAGACCTACCCCGATAATTTCGACGGCAGCGGCCGCGGCCCGGTGTGGCGGCACGGCGACTGGCTCAAGATCGAGCCCGATGGCGCTTGCGTGATCTACGGCCGCAGTGACGCCACCATCAACCGCCACGGCCTGCGCATGGGCACCAGCGAGCTCTACTCCGCGATCGAGGCGTTGCCCGAGGTGCTGGATTCGATGGTGGTCGACCTCGAATATCTCGGCCGCGACAGCTACATGCCGCTATTCGTGGTGCTGCGCGACGGCATCGCGCTCGATGCGACGATGAAGGCGCGGATCAACAAGGCCGTCGAGGCCGGCCTGTCGCGGCGCTTCCTGCCCAACGATATCTTCGCCGTCGCCGAGATCCCGCGCACGCTGTCCGGCAAGAAGCAGGAGCTGCCGGTCAAGAAGCTGCTGCTCGGACATCCGGTCGAGAAGGTCATCAACCGCGACGCAATGGCCAATCCGGGGTGCCTGGACTGGTATCTCGACTTTGCGAGGGGCTATCTGAGCAAGACGGCGGGCGCAGGCTAGAGTGAGCCGATGAGGCGCACTGCCAAAAATGTCGAAAACAACCCCATGCAAAGGAGTCGGTGGCTGCCGACATGGCGACTGTCGACACGACAGCTTGACACGTCGGGCAACTCAGTTGCAATATTCCAATATTCCGAAATCGTGCAAACTCCCCCGCCCCAGGCAATCGCCTGTTCGTCGCGGGATCGGCCTATGATCTGTTCGGCACCGCGCGTATCGGTCTGCCGACCTGGTGGCATAATCGGGCCAGAATGAGCTTGCCGGACGGGGCGCCTGCCCCCATCGTGATGCGGAACGACCTCACGGCGCTGCCGGCCTTCGTTCTCGGTCGCGAGCCGACCGGCCCTTGAGGATTGGATGGACATGCAACTCCCCAGCTACATCGACCCGCTCAGCGGCAAGCTCTATCCGCTGGATGTTCCGCGCTGGTGCTCCGACGAGGGCAAGCCGCTGCTGGTGACGCCGCTGGCGGGCATCGCGCGCGATGAGATCGATCGTTCGACACGTTCGCTGTGGCGCTACCGCGCCGCGCTGCCGGTCGAGATCGCACGGCCGATCACGATGGGTGAGGGCTGCACGCCCGTTGTCGAGAAGGCGTGGGGTGAGCTGCGGCCGCACTTCAAGCTCGAATGGTTCAATCCGACCGCAAGCTTCAAGGACCGCGGCACCACGGTGATGCTGTCGTTGCTGCGCCAGCTCGGCATCGATGCCGTGCTGGAAGACAGCTCCGGCAATGGCGGCGCGTCGGTGTCGGCCTACGGCGCCGCGGGCGGCATGCGGGTCAAGATCCTTGCGCCGGCCACGACCTCGCCGATGAAGGTTGCGCAGATGCATGCCTTCGGCGCCGAGGTGCAACTGGTCGAAGGCCCGCGCGAGGAATCCGAGGCGGAAGCGATCCGGCAGTCCAGACAGATCTTCTACTCCAGCCACAATTGGCAGCCGTTCTTCCTGCAAGGCACCAAGTCGCTGGCCTACGAGATCTGGGAAGATTTCGGCTTCACCGCGCCTGACAATGTCATCATGCCGGTCGGCGCCGGCAGCAGCCTGCTCGGCTGCTATATCGGCTTCAAGGAGCTGCTGGCGGCCGGGCAGATCGCGCGGCTGCCACGACTATTCGCATCGCAACCGCTGAACTGCTCGCCGGTCGATGCCTCCTTTGTCGCCGGCGTCGATACGCCTGTGAACCGCGAAGTGAGCAAGACCATCGCCGAGGGCACCGCGATCAAGCATCCGCTGCGGCTGAAGCAGATGATTGCCGCACTGAAGGAGAGCGGCGGCGGCACGATTGCGATTCCGGAGGATGGCATCATCGCGGCGTTGAAGCGGATGGCGCAGAGCGGCCTGTTCGTCGAGCCGACCTCGGCGTCGGCCGCAGCTGCGCTCGACGTGCTGAATGAGCGCGACGCGATCAAGGCAAGCCAGCGCACCGTCGTCATCATCAGCGGGACCGGCATCAAGGCCGCCGGGCTGATCACCGAGCTGCTGGCGTAGGGTTAGCAGGAGGCTCGCTCCACCTCGCCCCGCTTGCGGGGAGAGGTCGGAACGCATCGTCAGATGCGTTCCGGGTGAGGGGGAGTTTCCGCGAGTCCGTCTATCACCTTGTATGCGGAAGCAGCCCCTCACCCCAACCCTCTCCCCGTAAGAACGGGGCGAGGGGGTGCAGTCCCGCCGCCGCTACATCTTTTCACACCCGAGGTTCGCCCAGCGTGTGCATGAGCCGGTTGGCCCAACCGAACAGCGCGGCCGACAGCACGAGATCGAGCTGCTCGAGCTCGCTCAACCCGGCATCCGTCAGCGCCTTGGCATCCTCAGGTCCGAGCTCGACCGGCGTGGTCGAGAGCTTTGCGGCGAAGTCGAACAGCGCCTGGTCCCGCGGCGGCAGTTTTGCGTCGCGCTCATCAGTGAAGATGGCGTCGATCACATCGGCGCGACGGGTGATGCCGAGGAAGCGCGAGGCGTGCACGGCGGCGCAATAGACGCAGCGGTTGACGATCGATGCGCCGACCGCGCCGAGCTCGCGCTCTGCCGACGACAGGCCATCCTTGCCGTACATGATCAGGTTGAACAGCGGTGAGCGCACCTCGAGCGATTCCGGGTCATGCGCGAGCGTCAGCACATAGGGCGTGAACCCGGTGCTCGACGGCGTCACCTGCATCGCCTTGAGCTGCTCGGGTGACGCGGTCGCGAGATCGACCGGCGTCACATAGGGCGACCAGGTCGGGACTTTGGCGATGAACTGATGGACCGACTCGCTCATTGCACGCCTTTCAAGACCTTGAGGCCGGCGATGACCCGCAGTTGATAATTCACGAAGGCAGCAAGCTCGGCGAGCCGCACGATATCGGGCTCGCTGACGCCGGCAGCCTTGAGCCGCTCGATGTCCTGCCGTGTCGCCTCGCGCGGTGCGACCGTCAGGAGATCGGTATGGCGCGCCACGGCATCGAGCCGCGGCTCGCCGCTGAGACCCTTGGGATGCGCCAGCGGCGCGACGTCGAGATCGCCGGAATGCGCCAGATAGTTGTCGTAGTGACCGGCCAGATCGTCATTGCCGACATGCCGGGACATCCGCGCCGCGAGCGCGGCCCGCAGCGCGTGACTGAGCCCGCCGGGATCGCGCGGCAACAGCACGGCGTCGTGCGCGGCTTCGCTCAGCCGCAGGATCTCGGCCCGCATTGTCATGGCTTCGCCAAGCTTCGAGCCCGGCGCAACGCCAGCGAAGGTTTCGATCAGCGTGGTCATGAAGTCTCTCTGAGGTCACGGGGGTTCGGCACATCCTCGACCGCGAGGCCGAGGGGTTGCACGCCGCCGAGGAACGCGTTCAACGCGGCTTCATAAGGCGCAGGATCGAGCCCGCGGGCGGCGAGCCACGCCGGATCGTAATAGGTCTGGCGGTAGCGCTCGCCGGAATCGCAGATCAGCGTGACCAGCGATCCGGTCTCGCCGGCATCGCGCATCTCCGACGCCAGGCGGCACAGCGCCAGGAAATTGGTGCCGGTCGAGCCGCCGACCGCCCGCCGCAACAGCCGCGACAGCACGTTCATCGCGGCGATCGACGCGGCATCCGGGATCTTCATCATGCGATCGACGACCCCAGGCACGAACGACGGCTCGCAGCGCGGCCGGCCGACGCCCTCGATCAGCGTCGGCCGCTCGCAGACATGGGAACGATCCTGGGTGCGGAAGCAGTCGAAGAAGGCGGAGTGCTCGACATCGGCGACGCAGAGCCTTGTCGGAAACTGGCGATAGCGCAGATAGCGCCCGATGGTCGCCGACGTGCCGCCGGTGCCGGCGCCCATCACGATCCATTCGGGCTGCGGCCGTTGCTCGCCCTTGAGCTGGGTGAAGATCGACTCGGCGATGTTGTTGTTGCCGCGCCAGTCGGTGGCGCGCTCGGCAAAGGTGAATTGGTCCATGTAGTGACCGCCGAGACGCTCGGCGAGCGCGGTGGCCTCGGCATAGAGCGCACGGCCGTCGTCGATCAAATGGCAATTGCCGCCGTAATGCTCGATCGCGGCGATCTTCTCGCAAGACGTCGTGCGCGGCATCACCGTATAGAAGGGAACGTCGATCATCTGTGCGAAATAGGCCTCGGAGACCGCGGTCGAGCCCGACGACGCTTCGACCACGGCAGTGCCTTCGCGGATATGCCCGTTGCACAGCGCGTAGAGGAACAGCGAGCGCGCCAGCCGGTGCTTGAGGCTGCCGGTCGGATGGGTCGATTCGTCCTTCAGATAGATGTCGATGCCGGACAGCGCCGGCACGATCAGCCGCATCAGATGGGTGTCGGCAGTCCGGCACTGATCCGCCTCGATCGCGGAGATGGCGTCATCGACCCAGCCGCGCCGGTAGCTCGGACCGGCCGATGGGGACTGGCGGGGAGGCGTAAACCCGTTCGACATGGCGCCATTTAATCATGATCCGGATTTTGGATCAAGAAATCTCTATCATTCTAAAATCAGATGATACAAGATCGTGTCATGCAAGACGATGTCATCGATATCCGCCTGCTGGAGGCCTTCGCGGCCGTGATGTCGGCCGGCAGCATCACCGGCGCGGCACGGCTGCTCGGCCGCTCGCAGCCGGTGGTGACGCGGCAGATCCAGGACCTGGAGACCGACGTCGGCTATCTGCTGTTTTCCCGGAACGGGCCGCGCATCAGCCCGACGCCGAAGGGCATCCTGTTCCACGCCGAGGTCGAGCGGCTGCTGCTCGGGCTGAAGCACATTCGCGAACGTGCAACCGCAATCGGCGCCGGCGCCTTGCCGGTGCTCAGCCTCGCCGCGATCCCGGCGCTGGCCGGCGGCATCGTGCCGGTCGCACTGGCGACGGTGGACCCAACGCTGCTGCCGCGGCAGGTCCATGTGCAGTCGCTCTCGGCCGAGAACGTCGTGCAATCGGTGCTGTCGCAATCGGTGGATTTCGGGCTCGCCAGCCTGCCGGTGCAGCACCCGGGCCTCGACGTGCAATGGGTTTGCGAAGTGCCGTGCGTGGCGTGCCTTGCCGCCGATCATCCGCTGGCGAAGCGCAAGACGATTCGCCTGAAGGATCTCGACGGCCGAAGGCTGTTGACCATGGCCAATCCTTACCGGCTCCGCCGCCGGGTCGATGAGGCGATCGCGCGCGCGGGCGCTGTGCCGGCCGAGATGATCGACACCAACTCCTCGCTGACGGCAATCGCGATGGCCAAGCAGTCGCTCGGGATCGCGATCGTCGAGCCGGTGCTGACGGCGAGCCTTTCGATGGAGGGCGTCGTCACCCGCCCGCTCGACGCCGTCATTCCGTTCCTGTTCGCCGCGGTCGCACCGGCCGGGCGCGAGCTGACGCCGACGCTCGCGGCGATCAACGGCGCGCTGCGCGCGGCAGTCACATTGATGCCCGGCGCGAAGCTGCATGGCGGCGAAGCCGCGTTGCCCGAAGTCGAGACATTCGAGAGAGAAGGTTCATGACGCCGACCGCGGCCGACGCAACCGGACTAGCCGCGCTCGAGGCGCGCTTGAAGCAGGACCTCGCCTGGCTCGAGCTGCCGTCGAAATCCTGGGTGCCGCGCCGCGTGGTCGACGGCCAGGACGTGATCGACGTCGTGATCGTCGGCGCCGGCATGGCCGGCCTCGTCACCTCGGGGATGCTGAAGCGGCTCGGGGTCGACAATCACAGGGTGATCGACCGTGCGCCGACCGGGCAGGAAGGGCCGTGGGTGACCTTCGCGCGGATGCGCACGCTGCGCTCGCCGAAGGAGCTGACGGGACCGGCGATGGGCCTGCCGGCGCTGACCTTCCGCGCCTTCTATGAGGCGCAATATGGCGAGGCGGCGTGGAAGACACTCGACCGCGCGCCGCGCCCGATGTGGATGGACTACCTGATCTGGTATCGCAAGGTGCTCGACCTGCCCGTGCGCAACGAGGTCACGGTCGAGCGCATCCACGCGCGGCCCGACGAACTGCTGGCGCTCGACATCAGCGACCGCGGCATCGCGCGAAAACTGCTCGTGCGTCACGTCGTGCTGGCGACCGGGCGCGACGGCCTCGGCGGCCCCTATGTGCCGCCGCTCGCGGATGCCATCGACAAGCGCTTCTGGGCGCACTCCGCCGACGACATCGATTTCGCGCAGCTGCGCGGCAAGCGTGTCGCCGTGGTCGGCGCCGGCGCTTCCGCGATGGACAATGCGGCAACCGCGCTGGAAGCCGGTGCCGCGAGACTCGATCTCTTCATCCGGCGGGCAGATATCCCGCGCATCAACAAGTTCACCGGCATCGGCAGCCAGGGCGTCGTGCATGGCTTTGCCGGCCTGCCTGATGATTGGAAGTGGCGCTTCCTCGATCACACGTTGCGGGCGCAGACCCCGCCGCCGCGGCCGAGCGTGCTGCGTATCTCCTCGCACGAGCAATCGCATTTCCATCTGGCGAGCCCGGTCACCGATCTCGCGGTTGAGAACGACCATCTGGTGGTGACGACGCCCAAGGGCCGCTACCCGACCGACTTCATCATCTTCGGCACCGGCTTCAACGTCGATTTCGGCCTGCGCCCGGAGCTCGCCGAGTTCGCGTCCCACATCCGCACCTGGTCCGATCGCTTCACGCCACCGGACGGCATGGCCAATGCCGAATTGGAATCCTCGCCCGATCTCGGCGAGACCTTCGAATTCCTCGAGAAGGTGCCGGGCGCCTGTCCCGCGCTGGCGCGGCTGCACTGCTTCAACTATCCGGCGACACTCAGCCACGGCAAGCTCTCAGGCGACATCCCGGCGATCAGCGAGGGCGCCGACCGGCTGGCGCGCGGCCTCGTGCGTGAGCTGTTCGTCGAGGATCGCGCACACCATTTCGAAAGCCTCAAGGCGTTCGCGACGCCCGAGCTGCTCGGCGACGAATGGACCGACGCCGACGCGACACCTTCAGCGGGATAAAGCCGCCCCTCAAACCACAGGCCAGCCGAGATGCAGACCACCAACCGGAGTGCCATCGTGGCGGCGATCGCCGGCAATGCGATGGAATGGTACGACTTCACGATCTTCGCGCTGATGACCCCGGTCATCAAAAGCCTGTTCTTTCCGGTCGACCCCAACATTCCCGGCAGCGAGATCAACGCGCTGCTGCTGACCACCGCCTTGTTCGGCGCCGGTTTCGTGATGCGGCCGATCGGCGGCCTCGTGCTCGGCTATTACGGCGACGCCAAGGGCCGCAAGGCCGCGATGACGCTCGGCATGGGGCTGATGGCGCTGGCGGTCGCCATGCTGTCGTTGACGCCGACCTATGCCACGGTCGGCGCCGCGGCCCCGTTCATCGTGCTGGTCGCGCGCCTGCTGCAGGGATTTTCGGTCGGCGGCGAGTTCGGCACCTCGACCGCGTACCTGATCGAGGCCGCGCCGCCCGGCCGCACCGGTTTCTACGGCTCGTGGCAGATATCAGGGCAATTGATGGCGAATGCGCTCGGCGCGACGCTGGGCGCCGGCCTGACCCTGATGTTCACGCCGGAACAGCTCGCGGCCGGCGCGTGGCGGATTCCCTTCCTGATCGGCCTGGCGATCATTCCGATCCTGCTGGTGATGCGCGCAAGGCTGGTCGAGCCGGACGCGCTGCGCAAGGACAAGGCGGCGGCACCGCGCGCCGCGTTCACCAGCGATTTGAAGCGTCCGGGCCGCAACTATCTGATCGGCATGGGCATGGTGGTCGCGAGCGCGGTCTCGTTCTACGTCACCTTCGGTTACACCGTGACCTACGCCAAGGAGGTGCTGAAGCTGCCGCTGATGCAGAGCTTCCTGGTGCAGATGATCGCGGCATTGGTGATGGTGATCGTGGTGCCGATCGCCGGCGCGATCTCCGACCGCGCTCCGCGCAAGCCGCTGCTGCTGGCGTCGCTGACCGGCTATTTCGTCCTGCTCTACCCCTTGTACAGCTGGGTGATCGCGGGGCCGTCGATCATGAAGCTGCTGGTGGCCCAGGTCGTGATCGGATGCTTCGGCGCTTTCTTCCTCGGCGTCTACTGCACCACGCTGGTCGAGCTGTTCCCGGCCCGGATCCGCTCGACCTCGCTTTCGATCGTCAACAACGTCGCGGTGCTGATCTCGGGCGGCTTCGCGCAGTTCTTCGTGACCTGGCTGATCGCGCTGACGGCCTCGCCGCTGGCGCCGATCCTCTATGTGATGATCGGCGTCGGCCTCGGCCTGATCTCTGTCATCGCGATGCGGCCCGCCGACATCAAGCGCGAACCGGGTTAGACCCGCTTCAACAGATAGAGCCGCGTGACGTAGGGAAACACCACCTCGTCGGCATCACCGAGACCGGCCTCGCGCAGGATCTCGTCGGTCCGCGCGCGTACCACGGCCTTTTCGGCATCGGCAAGCGCGGCGACATAGCTCGTCGACACTACGCGCGCGTAGACGCCTTGCCGCGCCATCCGGTGCGGATGATCTTGCACGATCTCCCGCTCGAGCGCGAAGCGCGGATCGTTCAAAACCCACCGCCATCGTCCCGATTGATGCCGCGGCGTATCGCCGGCATATTTTTCGATCATGCGGGACAGCGCAAGCACCCACGGCGTGCCGTCGTCGCGGACATTCCAGACCAGCGCGAACGATCCGCCGGGACGCAGGATGCGCGCGATCTCGGCCACCGACGCCTCGTTGTCGAACCAGTGGAAGGCCTGGGCGCAAGTGACGAGATCGACGCTGCCGGTTTCCAGCCCGATCGCATCGGCGCGCGTGTTGATGACCTCGATCCGCGGTTCTTTGGCCAGCGCGGCCGACATCTCGGCGACCGCCTCGACCGCGACCAGCCGTGCAGTCGGGGACAGATGCGGCAGCAGCAGACGGGTGAACTTGCCGGTTCCAGCGCCGAGATCGACGACGCAGTGCGCGGCCTGGAGTGGCAAGGCAGCGACGATCTCCGCCGGATAGCTGGGCCGGCCAGCCTCGTAGGCGCCGACCGCGCCGCGGTAGTTCAATGCCGTGGGGTTCAGTGTCATTTGCTGCTCCTGCGCGCCATGCTGTGTGCAGGATGGGTATAGAGCAGTGGCTGCACACGACTGGAAGAGCGCGCCCATTCAAAATTCGCTGCGCGCAAATTTTTAGGCAATTTTGCTCACCAGGTTTTTGCATCACGATTTCACACGCAGATGTTGCATCAATACCGCAGTTCCCGGTTGCCACCGACAGGTGATTGGACGAAGCTTCCCGAAAAGCGGACGCGGTCTGTTGCGCTTGCGCCGGGATAAGCCCAGTCCCTCTTCCGCACGGGGAGCAGCCATGCCGCGATCCAGGGCAGTCTTCATCACGGCCGTCATCTACGGTTTGATCGGCCTGGTCATCGCGGGCGGCGGCATCTGGCTCGCCGCATTGGGCGGGTCGATCTTCTATATCGTCCTCGGCATCGGCATTCTCGCCACCGCCGGGCTGCTGCTGGCGCAGCGCCGCTCCGCGCTGTGGCTGTTTGCGATCGTGCTGGTCGGCACGCTGGCCTGGGCGGTGTATGAGGTGCAGTTCGACTGGTGGCCGCTCGCGGCGCGCGGCGATGTCATCTTCCCGATGGCGCTGTGGCTGCTGACACCGGTGATCGTTCGCGGTCTCACGCGAAACCAGCCGGTGTCCTACGCCAGCGCGACGGCGCCGCTGTGGGGCGGCGTCGTGATCGCATCGGCCGTGCTCGTCATCGCGCTGCTGTCGAGCTATCACGACATCAACGGCACGATCGCCGAGGCCAGCTCCGCGGTGCCGCAGAGCGAAGCCGACCCGCAGCCGGATGGCGACTGGCGCGCCTATGGACGCACGCAGTTCGGGCAGCGTTATTCGCCGCTGAAGCAGATCACGCCTGACAACGTCGGCAACCTCAAGGTGGCCTGGACCTTCCGCACCGGCGATGTGCAGACGCCGGAGGATTCCGGCGAGACCACCTTCGAGGTCACCCCGATCAAGGTGCGCGATACGCTCTATCTCTGCTCGCAGCACCAGGTGTTGTTCGCGCTCGACGCGAAGACCGGCACCGAGCGCTGGCGCTACGATCCAAAGCTCGTGTTCAACAAGACGTTCCAGCACATGACCTGCCGCGGCGTCTCCTACCACGAGACCGCACCGGGCGCGGTCGACTCCGGCGGCGCGCCGGCGCCGGCCGAATGTCCGCGCAGAATCTTTCTCCCCGTCAATGACGGCCGCATGATCGCGCTCGATGCCGACAGCGGCAAGCCCTGCGAGAGCTTTGCCGATCACGGCATCCTCGACTTGCAGAAAGGAATGGGGATCACGACGGCGGGCTTCTTCGAGCCGACGTCGCCGCCGGTGGTCAGCGACAAGATCCTGGTCGTTGCCGCCGCTGTCATCGACAATTACGCCGTCGAAGTGCCCTCCGGTGTGATCCGCGGCTTCGACGTCTACACCGGCAAACTGGTCTGGGCCTGGGATTCCGCCGCCGAAGACGAGAACGCGCTGCCGTCGCCGACGCGGCACTACACCAACGGTTCGCCGAATTCCTGGATCAGCGCCGCGTTCGATCCGAAATTGAACCTGGTTTACATCCCGACCGGCAACAACGGGCCGGACATCTGGGGCGGCAATCGCGATGCGCTGGTCGAGCGCTATTCGAGCTCGATCGTCGCGCTCGACGTCAATACCGGCAAGCGCGCCTGGTCGTACCAGACCGTGCATCACGATCTCTGGGACATGGACGTGCCCTCGCAGCCCAGCCTGGTCGATGTGACCACGGCGAAGGGCGTCGTGCCTGCGATCATCCAGCCGACCAAGGTCGGCAACATCTTCGTGCTCGACCGCAGGACCGGCGAGTTGATCGTGCCGGCGCCGGAACGCCCCGTCCCGCAAGGGCCCGCGCCCGGCGACCGCACCGCGCCGACGCAGCCGTTCTCCGAATTGACCTTCCGCCCCGAGGCAAAACTGACCGGCGCGGACATGTGGGGCGGCACGATCTTCGACCAGCTGGTGTGCCGGATCATGTTCCATAAATTGCGCTACGAGGGCACGTTCACGCCGCCATCGTTGCAGGGCACCCTGGTCTTCCCGGGCAATCTCGGCATGTTCGAATGGGGCGGCATCGCGGTCGATCCGGTCAGGCAGATCGCCATCGCCAACCCGATGTCGTTGCCGTTCGCCTCAAAACTGCTGCCGCGCGGCCCGCAAAATCCGCCGGCGCCGACGGCCGACAAACCTGTCGGCAGCGAGGTGGGATCGCAGCCGATGTACGGCACGCCGTTCGGGGTGGATATTTCGAGCTTCCTGTCGCCGCTCTCCGTGCCGTGCTACCGGCCGCCCTGGGGCTCGATGGCCGCAATCGATCTCAAGACGATGAAGATCGTCTGGCAGCATCCCAACGGCACGATCCGTGACACCACGCCACTGCCGCTGCCACCGTTCAAGATGGGCGTGCCGATGCTGGGCGGCCCGATGACCACCGCCGGCGGCGTCGCGTTCTACACCGGCACCTATGAGTACACGATCCGCGCCTACGACGTGCGCAACGGCAAGGTGCTCTGGGAGGATCGCCTGCCCGCCGGCGCCCAATCGACCCCGATGAGCTACGAGGCCGGCGGCAAGCAATATGTCGTCACCGCCGCCGGCGGCCACGGCTCGTTCGGCACCAAGCGCGGCGATTACGTGATCGCCTACGCGTTGAAGGATTGAACGGCGGGAGCGTCGCCATGATCGTGTCATCCGGGAATCGAGCGAAGCATCCGACGGCATTCTACATGCGGCTCGCGCTCGTTGCGATCTCAGCCTGCGCGGGCAGCCACGTTGCGTCGGCCGCCGACCTGACGATCCCCACCACCGGCACAAGCCCGGCGCAGGCACCTGTGCCGTGGCTGCTCGGTGACTGGAACGGCGCGCGAACCCGGCTGCTGAACGCCGGCATCGATTTCCAGTTCGGCTACACCAGCGAGGTCGCCGGCAATGCGACGGGCGGCCAGCGGCAGCAGGTAGCCTACACCGATCAATGGGTGTTCGGCGCGACGTTCGATCTGGCAAAGCTCGGTGTCGTGCCCGGCGGCACGGTCCAAGTGACATGGACCGACCGCAACGGCAGCAATCTGAGCGACGATGCCGGCCTCGGCACGCTGCAACAGGTGCAAGAGGTGTTCGGACGCGGCCAGACGTTGCGGCTGACGGATTTCTGGTACGACCAGAAATTCGCCGGCGGCATGATCGACTGGAAGATCGGGCGGATCCCGTTCGGCGAGGATTTCGCATCCTTCGCCTGCGACTTCCAGAACCTGACCTTCTGCGGCGCGCAGCCCGGCAACCTGGTCGGCAATTACATCTACAACTGGCCCGTCAGCTATTGGGCCACCCGGCTGAAGTTCAACCTGCAGGGCTTCGGCTATTTTCAGTTCGGCGTGTTCGACTCCAATCCCGGCTATCTGCGGGTGTCGCAATCAGCGCTTCCGGTGTTCTATTCGGGATCGACCGGCCTGCTGATTCCGGCGGAGATCGCCTGGCTGCCGAAGTTCGGCAATCTCGCGGGCAGCTACAAGTTCGGCGGCTGGTATGACACCTCGACCGCCGCCGACGTGGTCACCGACGCCAACGGCATTCCGGCCGTCCTCTCAGGGCAGCCGCTGGTGCAGAGCCGCGGGCGTTACGGCGGCTATGTCAGTTTCGTTCAGGAGGTGCTTCGCCCATCACGGGCCAATGCCGCGGGTGTGCTGAGCCTGTTCTTCAACGCGACCATGGCGGATCGCCGCACCGCGACCACCGACTACCAGGTCGCGGGCGGCCTGACCTATACCGGCCTGCTGCCGTCACGGCCTCAGGACGACATCGGATTTGCGGTCGGCACCACCCATGTCAACAGCCGCATCGCCTGGTCGGAGGAGCTGCAGAATCTGCTCGGCCTCGGTCCGGTGGCCGTCCAGGGCAACGAATACGCCATGGAGCTCTACTACACCTACCGGCCGCTCGCCGGCCTGCAGATCCGACCGAACATCCAATACGTCGTCGACCCCGGCGGGACCGGTGCCAACCCGAACGCGTTGGTATTCGGCCTGAAGACGGTTGCGAATTTCTGAGACCGCATCGTCAAGCCGTTCCGCGAACACGAAGCGCAGGACCTATGCGCTGGGGCGCGACCACCGCGACGTCAAGCGGGTTGGCAAGCGCAGCCAAAGCCGCTAAACGTCCGCCCCCTTCAGATCACAATCAGAGCATGGACATGTCGAGCGCCCCGCGCCCCGTCTCGATTGGCGTCGATTTCGGCACCAGCAACACCGTGGTCGCGCTGGCCGATGGCGACGGCCGCGTCGAGGCCATCCGCTTCGACCATGGCGGCCGCAGCCACAGCACGTACATCTCCGCGCTGTGCTTCTGGGAGGAGCGGCCGGGCGCCGGCCTGCATCCGCGCGCCGAGGGCGGCCCGTGGGCGATCGAGCAGTTCCTCGAAGGCCGCACCATCCATCGCTTCATCCAGTCGTTCAAGACCTTTGCGGCGAGCTCGGCCTTCAATACCACGCAGATCTTCCGGCAGCGCTACAAGTTCGAGGATTTGCTGGCGGCGTTCCTGCGCACGCTGGCGCGCCATGCCGGCGACGGTTTCGATCTCGGCGCGCCGACCATCATGGTCGGGCGGCCGGTGAAATTTGCCGGCGGCAATCCCAATGACGAGCTCGCGATGCAGCGCTACCGCGCCGCGTTCGAGCGGCTGGGCGCCGGCCACGCCCGCTATGTCTACGAGCCGGTCGGCGCCGCCTTCTCCTTCGCGCGCAGCCTCGATCACGACGCCACCGTGCTGGTGGCCGATTTCGGCGGCGGCACCAGCGACTTCTCGGTGATGCGCTTTTCGCGCGTCGGCGGCGCGCTGCGCGCCGAGCCGCTCGGGCATGCCGGCATCGGCATCGCCGGCGACACCTTCGACTACCGCATCGTCGACCACATCGTCTCGCCGCGGCTCGGCAAAGGCACCCACTACCGCTCCTTCGACAAGGAGCTGCCGATCCCCAATCACTATTATTCCAGCCTCGCCCGCTGGCATCAGCTCGCGATGATGAAGGGCAATGGCGACCTGCGCGAGCTGCAGCAGCTCGCGCGCACCGCACTCGATCCCGCCCCGCTGCACGATTTCATCACCATCGTCGACTACGATCTCGGCTTCGCGCTGTACCGCGCCGTCTCCGACACCAAGGTCGCGCTGTCGACCAAGGACCGCGTCGAGTTCCGCTTCGCCCGCGAGGGTATCGACATCGGCGCAACTGTCACCCGCAAGAAATTCGAGAGCTGGATCGCCGACGATATCGAACGTCTCGGCGCAACCGTCGACGAGGCGCTGGCCAAATCCGGCATCACCGCGCGCGACGTCGAGAAAGTGTTCCTGACCGGCGGCACCTCGTTCGTCCCCGCCGTGCAGCGCCTGTTCGCCGAACGCTTCGGCGCCGCGCGGCTGACCTCGGCGGACCAGTTCGAGTCGATCGCTTACGGGCTGGCGCTGATCGGGCATACGGCAGACCCGGATCGGTGGACGGTTGCGGAGGCGGCGTGAGGATATGATCGGGAAAGTGTCGAGAACCATCAGCGGCATGACTATCCATTGCGTACTTGCCCTATTGCGCGGTTGGCGGCTGATGTGCTGCGGCTCGAATCTAGGAACGCGGCCCCCGGCCCCTTCTCGATCCAGCCACCTCATCAATGCGATGTTCCCACAGATTCCAACCAAGCTCTTCCTTCGCTTGCCGCACAGTTTCTTCAATATCACGGTCATAGGAAGCGTACCAATTGGTGGTGCTATCGTCATAACCTTTCACGATGCCGAGTGTATTAAGCGGACCTCGATACGGGTGTGAGAAATAAAGATGGATGTACGCGATTTCGGGCCCGAGGAACCCAACCCATGTCGGGACGAACCGATATCCGATGAACTCCACGAATTCCTCGGTTCTGACGCCATCTGCGGATAGTCGATCCCGCATCGCGTGCATCTGTCGTATCGCCGCCTCGCTGTCTTGCTTTTGAATGTAGGGCCTTCCTCGCTTGTTATTGTCCATATCAGCAACGGCGGAGAGATGCTCACTCTCCGGATGAAAGATCAACACTGTCGTTTGCAACTTGTTTCGAACGCGGCTCTCTAAGGTTCCGATCCTTTTTGGAAAGAAGGATTTTCCGTCCTTCAACTTCACGACTAGATTTCTGCCGCCTCGGATGAATTCGTCGTCAACTTCGCCGCCGACGGCTGAAAAAGCCCGTTCGATACCCGAACGGATCGACATCTTACGGAAGCCATCGTCGAGAAGATGATCAGACAGGCCCTCTAAACGGAGAGCGTCTCTATGGGTGTAGGACTCAAGGTTGCTGATTTTGGAATCGAGCGAACGAATGGCCCGAGCGACGATGGCTTCCATTTCGACCCAATTGCCCCTCTGTATCTCCAGATTAATCTTATCGGTGAAGCGTTGGATCAAATAGAGCGTGAATGCTGATGCAAGGATACTGCATCCGACGTTACCCAGTACGCCAGACCAAAATGACGCCGCAGTCCAGTAGAGATAAATGATCAACGAAAAGACGACGCAGATCCCGCCCGAAAGAATGAAGACAAGATAGATGAGTAGCAGCGTGCCGCTTAGGATCCGAGTCGGAGCATCAGACATGATTTGACGTCGAGTATTGTTGCACACTATCGTTCTGAATGCGCGCGGACAAATTTGCGATCACGACGCAGCCTGAGCTGTTAGTAAGTGAGCGCAATTTTTTGATCTTCCTCAGTTCGCTTGTTTATCTCCACGCGCCGTTTGTTAAACTCGCCCCAAGGAATGCTGCCGTTCGAAAGCTCCAACGCAAGCTGCCTGAAATCAGATGAACTCCGTTCAAGGACGGATGCTACGGCATCTCCATTTTTGGGATCGTACTGGCGATAGAGTGACGCCAAATTTCCATTGCTGACTTGGATAAAATCCTGCCACCTCGCTACCGCAATTTTTTCTTCTCCAGAAATTTTCGATCGATCGGATAATTGCGGCTGTGCCATATCGGACGCTTTGCACGGTGTCTTTTTCCAAACCGCCTGAAGGTCCGCTCTCGTACAGATTGCTCGCCGCTCCTCCCCGAGTGGTCTCACGGCCTCGTTAAAGCCCTTTACATCTGTTACTGGAGTGAGAATCCAACCCTTGGAATTCATGCAGGCATCAAACAGCCCGCCGTTGGTGATCATGTTGCTATTTGCGACGCCACCGTACCGGTTCAAGTAGGCCGAAGAACTTGGCTGTTGCGCCCCTTGCAAGCAAGCATACCGGTCTTGACCAAATTCTTCCTGGGCCGCCCCCGGCTTCAGCCAAAGCTGCTGCGGCTGCTGAGCGCACGAGACCAATAAAACTGACAAAGCAATAACGTTTAACGCATAAAGCCGCACCGTTGCCCCCGCCCCGGTTATCAATCTCCGGTAGATGCTATAGAAAGTTTCCTGTTCAACCAAGACCAAAAGCAGGGTCGCTGGCGAAGGCCGCCGGTCGGCGGGATCCCGTAATCTTGGACATCGAGCCTGCGCGTAAGATCGAAATTCGTGAGCGCAATCAATGCGCCACATGCTTCCAGTCCCCGCGGGGAAATATTCCGCTTCCGTCGTCGGGCAAATCAGCGGTTTAATTCCGCTCGTCCCGCCGGATGAGAGGAGCGTTGTGCACGTCACGAACGGGCGGTGGGGTGCGGTGGACGTCGAGCATGTCAGTAACGACAGCATGCGAGGCGGACGGCGAAATCGTGCAGGCCTGCCGCCCTAGTTGGCAGGTGTCGATTCTAGTGATGCAAAAGCACTGCGGATGGCAGTGATACAAAAGCCCAGTCTCACCGGGGCGAGCACGTATAAGCCGTAACCCATCGCGCAGGGAAAGCCGGGGATATTCCCGGTTACACCTGTGGGGTCCTACTCCCGCGCTTTTTGCTGCACGGCATCCGCGGGTGCAACCGGCGCCCGGCTTTCCCTGCACCCTCTACCTGAGAGGGAGCGAAACGAGATGCAAAGCTCGGACAATTCATGTCGCGAGAATCCGAGCGCATATCCTCGCTGCTATCGCCCTCGCGCGAGGGCATCGCAATTCACCGCCGGCATGCTTAGATGCCCCGCATGAAAAAGATCGGATTCCTCTCCTTCGGGCACTGGACGCCCTCGCCGCAGTCGCAGACCCGCTCCGCCGCCGACGTGCTGCTGCAATCGATCGAGCTCGCGGTCGCCGCCGAGCAGCTCGGCGCTGATGGCGCGTACTTCCGCGTCCATCACTTCGCGCGCCAGCACGCCTCGCCGTTCCCCTTGCTGGCGGCGGTCGGCGCCAGGACCAGCCGGATCGAGATCGGCACCGGCGTCATCGACATGCGCTACGAGAATCCGCTCTACATGATCGAGGACGCCAGCGCCGCCGACCTGATCGCGGGCGGGCGCCTGCAGCTCGGCATCAGCCGCGGCTCGCCGGAACAGGTGATCGAGGGCTGGCGCTATTTCGGCTATCAGCCGGCCGAGGGCGAGAGCGATGCCGACATGGGGCGGCGTCACGCCGAGATCTTCCTCGATCTGTTGCGTGGCGAGGGGTTTGCAAAACCCAATCCGCAGCCGATGTTTCCGAACCCGCCGGGCCTGCTGCGGCTCGAGCCGCTGTCCGAGGGCTTGCGCGAGCGGATCTGGTGGGGCGCCGGCTCGAATGCGACCGCGGTCTGGGCCGCCAAGCGCGGCATGAACCTGCAGAGCTCGACCTTGAAGAATGACGAGACCGGCGAACCATTCCATGTGCAGCAGGCCGCGCAGATCCGCGCCTACCGCGCCGCCTGGAAGGAGGCCGGCCATACGCGTGAGCCGCGGGTGTCGGTGAGCCGCAGCATCTTCGCGCTGATGGACGATCGCGACCGCGCCTATTTCGGCGGCGACCGCGGCTCCGAGGACCAGATCGGCTTCATCGATCCGCGCACGCGCGCGATCTTCGGCCGCAGCTATGCCGCCGAGCCCGATGTCCTGATCGAGCAACTGCGCGCCGACGAGGCGATCACCGAGGCCGACACCTTGCTGCTGACCGTGCCCAACCAGTTGGGCGTCGCCTACAACGTGCACGCGATCGAAGCGATCCTGACCCATGTCGCGCCCGCACTCGGCTGGCGCTGAGTGACAGCGAATGCAAGAAGGGGAGCCTCCGCCTTATCTTCGGGGGAATGGCGGAGGCTCCCCTCTGGCCTCTCCCGGATCAGGAGAGGCGTGCAGGAACGTGGGGGCTGGCGAACGTTCCTACTTCAACATCGAAGCCACGTTGTCCTTCGTCACGAGATCAAGCCCGGTGTAGACGATCTCCGGAACCTTCTGGCCCTTCTTGATCGCGAGCAGCGTATCCATCGCCTTCTCGCCCATCTCGAACGGACGCTGGCCGACCAGCGCGTTGGCATAACCCTCGTTCAGGAGCTCGAGCTGCATCCTGAGCGTATCCGCGACGACGAGCGTGAACTTGCCGGCGTCGATGTCCTTCTTGCTTCGGGAGGCGAACGCCTTGAAACCTTCCGGCGCGAACATCGGCCAGCCGCCGACCGGAATGATCGCCGCGAGGTCGGGCGTTGCGGTACGCAGATCGGTCATCTGCTGCACGCCGAGCGCCGGATCGTCGTTGCAGAAGGTCGGCGATCCCCCGACTTCGGTCCACTTCGAACCCTTGAGCGCTTCGCGGACGCCGTTGACGCGCTCGGCCAGATTCTCGGCGCCGGGTCCGCCGGAGATCATGGCATATTTGCCGCCGTCGGGCCGCAGCTTCAGCAATTGCTTGCCGAGCGCGACGCCGAAATCCTTGTTGTTGGTGCCGATATAGGCGATCCGCTTCGAGCCCGGCGCATCCGAGTCGAAGGTGATGACGGGAATGCCGGCTGCCGTCGCCGCCTCGATCGACTTGGTCATCGCGGCGACGTCGGCGACCGAGATCGCCATGCCGTCGACCTTCTGGGTGACGAAATCCTGGATGATCTGCGCCTGCGTCGCCGGCTCGTGCTCGACCGGCCCTTTATAGATGCATTCGACGTTGCCGAGCTCCTTGGCGCGCTTCTGGCAGCCGTCGCGCGCGAAATCGAAGAACGGATTGTTCATGGCCTTCGGCACGATCACGAATTTGTAGCTCTGAGCAAACCCCGGCGTCGCCATCAGGGCGACGAACATGCCGGCAAGAAGTACTTTCCTCATGGCTTCCCTCCACATTTTTCGTGCCTATCCCTTTAGACGGCTCCGGGAGGCGGATAGACGATCATTTCGTTATCCTCCCGAACGAACTTTCTTTGTCTGAGCATGATCTGTTCGGAAAACCGGTTCCCACTTTTCCGGATCATGCTCTAGGCCATGCGCGATCGCATCCGATCGACCAGCACCGCAGCGATGATGATCACGCCCACCAGGGTCTGCTGCCAGTAGGAATTGACCTGCGCGAGCACGAGGCCGTTGCGGATCACCTCGAGCAGCACGCAGCCGACGATGGCGCCGAGCGGGCCGCCGACGCCGCCGGCCAGATTGGCACCACCGATCACCGCGGCCGCGATGACGTTGAGCTCGTAGGACGTCGCCATGTTCGCCGGCGCCGAGCCGAGCCAGCCCGAGACGACGATGCCCTGCAGGCCCGCCGCGAGCGCGCAGATCACATAGACCGCGATCTTCACCCGCACGACCGAAATGCCGGTCAGCGCCGCCGCCTTCTCGTTGCCGCCGATGGCGAAGACGTGGCGGCCGAAGCCGGTGTGATGCAGCACGACGGCCATCGCCAGCGCGAGCACCACGAGATAGATGAACGGCGCGGGCATGCCGAGCACGACGCCCGATGTCAGCGCGTAGAGATAATCGGCGTCGGGGCCGCTCGGAAAACTGCCGCGGCCGTTGGAGACGACGTAGCCGAGGCCGCGCACGATCGAGAGCATGCCGAGCGTGGTGACGAACGGCGACAGCCCGAGCACCGCGATGCAGAAGCCGTTGACGAGGCCGACCGCCAGCGCGACGCCGAGCCCGGCCAGGACCGAGACCAGCAGGATCGCGCCGGGCACATTGGCGATCACGGTCTTGCCGTCTGCGGCGAGATGCACGAACCAGTCGGCGCCGGGCATCCCCGGCGTCGAGATCGATGTCATCACCATCGAGGTGATCATCGCGGCAAAGCACATCGTCGAGCCGACCGAGAGATCGATGCCGGCCGTGATGATGACGAAGGTCACGCCGAGCGTGGCGATCGCGATGAAGGAGAAGTTCTTCGCGACGTTCTGCAAATTGCCCTGGGTGAGGAAATACGGGCTCGCGAAGCTCATCACCACGAACAGCACCAGCAGCGCGAGCAGGACATAGCCGGTCTGCGAGGCGAAGATCCCGCTGTGCCACCATTTGGCCTTGCCGACATTGCTGAAGGTGATGGGAGTTTCCTGATGCATGGTCATCACGCGGCCTCCCTCGCGCCGGTGATGAGGGAGGTGACTTCCTCCGGGCTGGTGTCCGAGATCGCCTTGTCGGCGCGCTTCTCGCCCCGGCGCATGACCACGACGCGATCGCAGACCGCGAACACGTCGGGCATGCGGTGCGAGATCAGCATCACAGCGACGCCCTGCTCCTTGAGGCGATGGATCAGGCCGAGCACCTGCTCGACCTGGCGGACCGAGATCGCGGCCGTCGGCTCGTCCATCATCACGAGCTTGGCGTTGGAGAGCCGCGTCCGCGCGATCGCCACCGCCTGGCGCTGGCCGCCCGACATCTGCTTGACGAGGTCGTGCGGGCGGGTCTCCGAGCGCAGCTCGCCGAACAACTCCAGCGCGCGCGCCGCCATCGCCTTGTGATCGAGCAGCGCGAACGGCCCGAGCTTGCGCTTGAGCTCGCGGCCGAGGAAGACATTGGCCGCCGCCGTGAGATTGTCGGCGAGCGCGAGGTCCTGGTAGACCACCTCGATGCCGACCGCGCGGGCATCGATCGGACGGCTGAAGTGAACCGGCGCGCCGTCAAAGCGGATCTCGCCGCTGGACGGCGGGAAATTGCCGGCGATGATCTTGACCAGTGTCGATTTGCCGGCGCCGTTGTCGCCCATCAGGCCGACCACTTCGCCGGGCGAGATGCGCAGGTCGACGCCATTCAATGCGCGAATGGCGCCGAACTCCTTGCCGATGCCCTTCAACTCCAGGACCGCGAGCCCGGCGTCGTGAGGAGTCACCATGATCGGCCTCGCTCAGGCATGCTGGCAGCGTACCGCCGGATCAGAAGTGGACCAGGGTGCGCAGACCGAGAACCCAGGCATTGTCGGTCTTCAGACCGGCGGCATTATACCCGCGACCGCCGGGATTGATCACGTACTGGGCGTCGAACTTGAGGTTCATCCAGCCGGTCGCCTGCCAGCCGTACCAGGCTTCGAACGGAATTTCGTTGCCGCCGGCATTCGGGGTGAGCGCAGCGGTGTTGACGTGGGTGGTGCCGACCGCGAAGCCGACTTCGTCCTCGGGCCGCGAGGCGAAGGTTCCGGTGTGCTTGACGCCCCACGCGATCTGGTAATCCTGGTACGACGTGCGGTGATCGGCGACGGTGGTGTTGAGGAAGGTGTACCAACCCTGTGCCTTCGGGCCGTCAACGGTCAGGCGCTGCAGGATCGATTCATAGACGCCATAGCGGCCGCGTGAATCCCCGAGATTTTGGTCGGACACGCCACCGGTGCCCGGCGAGATCGCGATGATGCCGGGCAGGCCGCCATCGATCGTCGACGCGCTGTCATACCAGCCGCCGAACCGCCAGGTGCCATCCAGGGGAGCGCTCGGCGCCCAGACCACTTCCACCGGCACCAGCACGCCGGAGGCCGGGCTCGAGCCGGGGACGCCCGGCAGATAGTAGGTGGTGGGGTCTGATGTGGTCAGATAATTCGGATTGGCGTCGTAGACGCCGACCGACAGCTGGAAGTTCTTGGCGAAGTTGTAGTGGACCACGCCGGCCCACTGGCTGACCGGCCAGTTGTAGATGTAGCCGCCCTGGATGTTGCCGGGCTGGCCGCCGCAGAAGGTCAGGTTGACGAACTCGCACAGGCCGAAGAAGAAGTCGGAGCCGACCGGAAGACGGCCGCCCTTCAGTTCGAGCTGACCATCAAAGAGTTTCTGCGAGTAGTAGAGTTCGGTCAGGCGCGCGATGTTGCCGCGACCGAACACTTCGTTGGTCAGTTGCAGCGCCGGGATATTTGCTTCGGTATTGAGATTGTCGCCGAAGCGGTCGACGATCGTCAGTCCGACCAAGCCGCCCTGGATGCCGGCGAGCTTCGCCATGTCGAACTTGGCCTGGAAGAACAGCTGTCCGGCGTTGGCGCTGGTTTTCCTGTCGCCGCCCGACAGATTGCCGACGGCTTCGTCACCCAGCGTCAGGGCCAGCGAGATGCCCCGCTCCTTCAGCGCGGTCCTGCCGAGATCGCCGAACAGATACGGTCTCGTCCAGAAATCATCGGTCGTATCGAGGTAGGGAACGGCCGGCGCCTTGGTGAAGAGATCGGCCGCATGCGCCCCACCACCCAACAGAGATAACAACGCGATCCCCAAGCCGCATGCCCGTGCGGCGTTTACAGACCCTTGCAACATTTTCTGCACTCCAGCGTCCCCGGCTTTGTTATTTTGGTCACGTTCCGGCCCAAAGCCATCCAGCCTGGAACGTACCGTCATGCGTGATCGCCCGTCCTCGTCGGCAACGCAGCCGCGTTGCGCGGCGATACGCCCTGCCTTCCCTGTCCAACTGCAGATTTCGACGCCGTGCGGGCGACGCCGGCCAGCGCGATCTGGCGTCGCCTGCGGGCCTGCAACTGCTGATCCGCCAGCACGCCGATCAGAATCACCGTTCCCATCACCGCGAAGTTCAGCGAATTCGGGATGCCCAGGATATTCACCAGGTTCTGCAGCACCTGCAGCAGCGCCGTGCCCAGCACGATGCCGAGAATCGAGCCCTCGCCGCCGCGCAGGCTGCACCCGCCGAGCACGGCGGCCGCGATCGCGTAGAGCTCGTAGAAATTTCCGAACGAGCTCGGCGAGACCGAGTTGGTGTAGAACACGAACAGCACGGTCGAGACCCCGGCGAGCCCGCCGCTGATGATATAGGCGGTCGCGATCACGAAATTGGTGCTGATCCCGGAGAAGCGCGCCGCTTCCTCGTTCTTGCCCACGGCGTAAAGCCAGCGGCCATAGACCGATCGATGCAGCAGCACGCCGAGGATCAGCGCAAGGATGATCAGGAAGATGAAGGTGTTCGGGATGCCCGCGATGTTGCCGGAGGCGATGTTGCTCAGCGTCGCCGCCTCGTCCCCGTAGCCGAAGCCGCGCGTCGAATCGCTGGTGTAGTAGCGCGCGGCGCCGCGATAGATCAGCAGCCCGCACAGCGTCACGATGAACGGCTGCATCTTCAGGCGCGTGATCAGGAAGCCCTGGATGCCGCCCAGCCCCAGGCCGCCCAGCAGCACCAGCAGCAGCGCGATGGGCCAGGCGATCTGATAGGTCGTCAGAAGGTCGATGAAGACCACGCCAAGCAGCGCGAACATCGAGCCGAGCGAAAGATCGATGCCGCCCGTGATGATCACGAGCCCCTCGCCCAGCGCAAACACGCCGAACAGGCCGATCAGATTGGCCATGTTGAGCAGGTTCACCACCGAAAGGAACGCCGGATTGATCGCGCCCGTAATCGCCGAGATCACCACCAGCAGCAGCAGCAGGCCGAGTTCCTTCTTCATCATTGCGCGGCGGCTCCCGTGGTTTCCAGTACCTGGCCCATCGCCAGCCGCAACACGTTGTATTCGCTGAATTGCTCGCGCTCGAGCACGCCGCTGATGCTGCCTTCATGCATCACGGCGACCCGGTCGGAGACGCCGATCACCTCCTCCATGTCCGAGGAGATCATCACGATGGCCACGCCCTGGTCGGCGAGGTCGCGCATCAGCACGTAGATCTCGCTCTTGGCGCCGACGTCGATGCCGCGGGTCGGCTCGTCGAAGAACATCACGCGCGGCTGCATCGAGAGCCACTTGCCCAGCACGACTTTCTGCTGGTTGCCGCCGGACAGCGTCACCGCTTCCATGTCGACGGTCGGCGCCTTGATGGAGAGGCGTCTCGCCTGGTCCTTGGCGACCTTGCGCTCGGCCGCACCGTTGACCAGCCACATCCGCGCATAGTCCAGCAGGCTCGCGAGCGTCACGTTCTCGCGGATCGGCAGCTCCAGCACGAGCCCGGACTTCTTGCGGTCCTCCGGCACCAGATAGATGCCCTGCCTGATCGCGTCGCGCGGCGAGGTAACACCCACCGACGAATTGTCGATCCTGATCTCGCCTCCCAGCAGCGGGTCGATGCCGAACGCCGCGCGGGCGAGCGAGGTGCGGCCGGCACCGACCAGCCCGGCCAGGCCGAGGATCTCGCCACGGCGCACGGAAAGATTGATTTCGCGATCGGGGAACGCGGTCGTGACCAGGCCCGCGATATCGCAGCCACCCGGCTGCGGCGACTGCTTCGGCGGCGTGTAGAGCGACTTCAGGTCGCGGCCGATCATCAGCCGGATCATTGCGGCATGGCTGAGTTCGTCCCGTGCCAGCTCACCGACCGTGCGACCGTCGCGCAGCACCACGACGCGGTCGGCGCAGGTCATGATCTCGCCCAGCCGATGCGAGATGTAGATCACCGAGATGCCGTGCGCCTTGAGGTCGGCGATCACCTCGAGCAGCCGTTCGGTCTCCGAGATGGTCAGGCTGGAGGTCGGCTCGTCCATGATGATGACGCGGGCGTCGATCGAGAGCGCCTTGGCGATCTCCACCATCTGGCGCTCGGCGATCGACAGATTGTCGACCAGCGTATCCGGCGTGAAATCGGCGCCGAGCCGCGCCAGCAGCGGCGTGACGCGCGCGCGCATCTCTGCGTTGTCCACCAGCTTGAGCGGACCGCCGGTCAGCTTCTCGCGCCCGATGAAGACGTTGGCCGCGACGTCGAGATTCTCGAACAGGTTCAGCTCCTGATGCACGAAGGCGATGCCGGCCTGCGTCGCCTCGTTCACCGTCATGCGGGCATGCTCGTTGCCGCCAACGCGGATCATGCCCTCGCTCGGCGCGATCACGCCGCCAAGCACGCGCATCAACGTCGATTTGCCGGCGCCGTTCTCGCCGATCAGACCCAGTATCTCGCCGCGGCACACACGCAGATTGACGTCATCCAGGGCCCTGACCCCCGGATACGTCTTGCTGATCCCGACGAGCTCGAGCAGCGTCTCCGCCATTTGGCATTCCCCCCAACGCATCGCCCGGCGGCCCATGGCGGCCGGGCGATGGAGCACGCTTACGTCACTTCTTCAGCAGGTCCTTGAGATTTGCCGTGAACTCCGCGACGTTGGTCTTGTTGATCACTTTGGTGGGCACGATCAGCTTGCTGTCCTTCGGAATCCAGGACTTGTCGCCGCCCAGCGTCTTGATGATGTTGGTGGCGGACAGGTAGCCGAACTCGTAGGGCTGCTGCACGACCGTCGATTCGATCGTGCCGTCGGACACGCCGCGCAGCGTCCGCTGATCCTCGTCGAAGCCGACGATCTTGACCTTGCCGGCCTTGCCCGCCGACTTCACCGCGTCGTAGATCAGCGGCGTCTCGTAGCTCCACAGGCCGGACATCAGCGCGATGTCGGGATATTTGACGAGCACGTTCTCCATGTTCGCCTTGGCCTTGGCGAAGTCGACCTGGTCGGTGAACACGTCGACCAGCTCGACCTTGGTGCCTGATATCGCTTCCTTGATACCCTGCACGCGCTCGCGCGCGTTGTCGGCGTCCATGGTTCCGACGAACAACGCGATCTTGCCGCCGTTCGGGAGCGCCTTCTTGATCTCCTCGCCGGCCTGTCGGCCCGCCGCGACGTTGTCGGTGCCGATATAGGCGAGCCGGTTGCTCTGCGGCGCGTCGCTGTCCGTCGTGATCAACACGGTCTTGGCCGCAACCTTGTTGAGTTCTTCGGTTGCGTGCGGCGCATCGTCCACGGAGATGGAGATGCCGGCGACGCCGCGCACCAGGAGGTCGTCCAACTCGCGCCGCTGGCCTGCCGCGGTGCCTTCATTGGTCACGATCAACTCGATATTGTAGTCTGGGTGCTCTTTCTGCGCCTTCTCGAGCCCACGGCCGGCAATGGTCCAGAAATCGGCCGCAACATTGGTTACCAGCGCGATGGTCTTCTTCTGCTGTGCCTGCGCCACTCCCGTGGCCATCACGAGCGCGGCCGCGCTCGCCAGCAACGGCACGACCAATTTCTTCATTGAGCCCTTCATGTTCACCTCCCTTTCGTCACCCCGGCATAAGGGGATCACCTCTGGCGCTTCTCACGCCCTGATTTTATTTTCGTGACGAACAAATTATTGGCGTTCGAATTGCCCGTCAAGGATGACCTTATCCAATAGTTCAAACAGACAGGGCGAGTTAGGTACAATGAGACTGCATTTTTCGACTCTGTGACTTTATAGACGCACTCAATAATTTCATGGCGCTAATTAAAAGGTGTCCGCACGTTGATTAACTTCACTGAGCGAACTAAAAAAGACCGCATGAATGACCAGCCCGAGCCGCTGCGACGTGCTTCGAGCGTGGCCCGCGGATCGAACCGCGGCCGCCTTGTCGAGGTCTTGCGGCGCCAGGGGCCATTGCCGCGCGTGGAGCTCGCACGCAGCACGGGGCTGAGCTTCCCGGCGATTTCCGCCATCACGTCGAAACTGATCGCGGAAGACGTGCTGCGCGAAGCCGAGACCGAGACCGGGGCGCCGACACCCTGGCCTGACGACACCGACGACGAGGATCCGGACCAGCTCAACGGCCGTCGCCGTGGCCGGCCGGCGGTGCTGCTGACGCTCAATCCCGAATTTGGCCGCGTCATCGCGGTCTCGGTGCGCATGAACCTGATCGAGACGCTGATCGCCGATTTCAGCGGCTCCGATCTGGCACAATCGCGGCTCGAGCTCACGACGCGCGCGCTCGATGCAAAGGCGTTGTGCGATCTCGTGATCGCGCAGATCGATGCCATGCTGGCGACGACGGACACGCCGCGCCATCGGCTCTTGGGAATCGGGATCGCGCTGCAGGGCATCGTGAACGCCGACACCGGCCGGCATCTGTGGAGCCCGGCGCTGTCGATCACCGATGTCGATCTGGCCAAGCCGATCCGCGACGCATTCGGGGTCGAGGTGGTGATGGCGAACGACGCGGTCGCCGTTGCGCTGGCCCTCGCCGCGTCCGAGCCGATCCTGGCGGAAGGCCTCGCGGCCACCATCATGGTCGGCCACGGCGTCGGCATGGGCGTCATTCTCGACGGCGAAGCGCGCTGGGGCGCCGGCGCCGGCAGCGAGATCGGCCACGTCAAGCTGGCGCTGAACGGTCCGCAATGCCGCTGCGGCCAGCGCGGCTGCATCGAGGCCTATCTCGCCGACTATGCGCTTTACCGCGACGCCCGCACCTTTCTCGACCTGCCGCCGGCCGTATCGCAGCAACCGTCCGAGGCGCAGATGGCGCTGTTGCGCGAGCGCGCGCTGGGCGGCGATCCGCGTCTTGCGCACCTGTTCCGGATCGCCGGCCGCGCGCTGGCTGAGGCGGTCGCCGCAACGATATCGGTGCTGCGCCCGCATCATCTGATCCTGGCGGGCCCGGGCCTGCAGGCATTCGACATGATGCGCGCAGCCTATGAGGAGCGGCTCGAACAGGCGGTGTTGCCGTGGCTGCTCAAGTCCACGACGATCTATGTGCGTCCAAGCGAGTCGGCGACCATCGTCGACGGCATGGTGCTGCGGACGCTGCGGGTCGTGGACCGAAACCACATGGAGACGACCGACTAAACCCTTGCGGCTTTGCTTGAGCCGCAGCAATCCAACCGACGCGCTTCAGGCGCCAAATCGAGAGAATGACCATGCAAGGCGCCATCTATCCAAGCCTCAAGGACCGCACGGTACTGGTGACCGGCGGCGGCTCCGGCATCGGCGAGGCCATCGTCCGCCAGTTCATCGGCCAGGGCGCGCGGGTCGGCTTCATCGACGTCGATGAGAAGGCCTCGCGGCAGTTGGTGGCCGAGCTGCCCGCCGGCGCCGGCGCGCATTTCGAGCACGCCGATCTGCGCGACATCGCCGCCCTGCGCCGCGCAGTCGCGGGCATCCGCGAGGCGCTCGGGCCGATCACGATCCTGGTCAACAACGCCGCCCGCGACGACCGTCATGCGATCGAGGACGTCACGCCGGAATTCTGGGACGAGCGGATCGCCACCAACCTGAAGCACCAGTTCTTCTGCGCCCAGGCGGTTGCGCCCGACATGGTCAAGGCGGGCGGCGGTGCGATCGTCAATATGGGCTCGGTGAGCTGGGTGATCGGCCAGGGCAATATGCCCTGCTACACCACGGCGAAATCGGCGATCCAGGGCCTCACCCGCGGCCTCGCCCGCGATCTCGGGCCGCACAACATCCGGGTCAACTCCATCCTGCCCGGATGGATCATGACGCAGCGGCAGCAGGATAAGTGGTTGACCCCCGAAGGCGTGGCCGAGCTGATGCAGCGCCAGTGCCTCAAGCGCAAGCTGATGCCGGACGAGGTCGCCCGCGTCGTGCTGTTCTTTAGCTCCGACGACAGCGGCGCCTGCACCAACCAGAGCTACATCGTCGACGGCGGCTGGGTCTAACCGGCGAGCGTGCCGGAGGCTGCCCGATCACTCGCGCAGCTTGCGGTCCAGGAAGCCGACATAGGAATTATCCGGCTCCAGCTTGACGGCGACGCGAAGCGCTGCACGCGCGGCGGACGTGTCGCCGTCGGCACTGGCCTTGTGCTCATCCAGTATCGCGTTGGCCACCGTGCGCGCGGTATCGAGACGGGCCTCATCGATCGATCCGTCGGCAAGATAGAGTTCGACGGGCTCGCGAAGGCGCTTCAATTCGTCGACGCTGATCGCACTCAGCGGATACCAGTTATAATATTCGAGGCGCGGCCGATCATCCGTGAGGCTCGGCACGTCCCCGACGAAGGCCGCGAGTTTTTCGTCAGCGGCGATGAATGTCGCCAGAAAATCCTCCGGCGAGCGCAAGCCGTTTGCCGTCAGGTCGTCGGCCACCGCGGGCTCGGACATGCGCATGGCGAGCGCGCGAGGATCGATGTTCAACGGCTCATCGGAGGCGATGGCCACCCCTTCCATTCGGGACGGCAGCCACAGCGAGACATGCTTGAACTGGCCCATCATGGCCTTGAGGATCATCTTCGGAAGAATGCCGCGGTTGAAATCCAGCGGCACCCATTGCGCGAGAACGCCGCCGGGGCGCATCCTCTGCTTTGCCAGCGCGTAGAATTCCTCCGTATAGAGGTTGATGACGCCGGCGTCATGGGGCGGCGGGGGCTCGAGGGTGACGGCGTCAAATGTCTGCTTGGTCCCCAGCAGAAAGTGACGCCCGTCCGCGACGATCTGATGGACTTTCGGATTCTGATAGAATTGCTTGTTGAGCGGCACGAAATGCGGCGCGACCTCGAAAACCGTCGAGGCCAGATCGACCGCGTCGATGGATTTTAGTTCCTGATGGGTGCTGACCGCACCCACCGTGGTGCCGGTCCCGATGCAGATCACGACGGCCGTTTCGACCGGGCCCCGATGCAGGAGAATGGGATAGTGCCCCATCGCGGCCATGTAGCGCCTGCCCTCGGGACGGTTGTTGGCATAGCTTTTCGAATTCACCACCAACTGCTGATAGGTCCCTGCCGCCTTGTCCTGATACTCGACCACCGCAAATGTGGCTTGCCGGGTTTCCTGCAACTCGAGGACATTGCCGCCTTCGATCGCGGTCAGGACCCGTTCCAGATAGTGCGGCGTGATGAGCAGGAGCGACGCCGCGATGACGCTTGCGGCGATCGCTCCTTGCCGCCACAGGCCCCGCTCTCGCAGGAGGTCCGGTTGCGACACGGTCGTCACGACAAAGAGCAGCACGTTGAGAGCAATCAGGACGGTGAGCGCCCACTGGCTGCCGAGATAGGGGATCAGAAGGAAGCCCGCCGCCAGCGAGCCCAGCACGCCGCCAATCGTATTCAGGGCGTAGAGCGAGCCGATCCTGCGGCCGAGCGCGCTCATCTGCATCACGGTCAGTTCGCTGGCCAGGGGAAAGCTGATGCCGATCAGCGTGGTCGGCAGCAGCAGGGCAACGGCGCAGGTGAGGAAGAATGAGACATCACCGCCCAGAAGCTCCTGCGCCTGGAGCGGAACCAGGCTCGATACGATAGGAGCCAACGCGACCTGCAAGGTCCGCGCCTTGCCGAGCGTTGCGACCGTCAGCGTGGCCGCAACCGCGATCAAGAGCTGCGTGACGGCGAAGTATCGCAGCAACTGATCCTTGCGGGGCGCCAGCACCTTGGCGCAGATCAGCGCGCCGATCACCAGCCCTAGCAGGTAGACGCCGAGCATGCCGGAGAACGCGTAAACGCTCGAGGTGCTGACATTGGTCAGGAAGCGAAACCAAACCACCTCATAGGCGATCGACACGAAACCCGAGCACGCGAAGATCCAGATCAGGACGGGCGTCCTGCCATGCCCAGACCCGACGGTTTGCGCCGGCACTTCTACCGTGACCGGCACCAGCGGGCTTGCGCTGCGCGCAAGGAGCAGGGCTACGGCGCCGACGCAGACATACAGGGCGGCCGCAACCAGGCTGGATCCCGTGATTCCCCAAAGGCCCATCAGGACAAAGCCGACGACGAGGGTGCCGATGGCGGCGCCGAGGGTGTTGAACCCGTAGAGCAGACCGATCCGATGGGCGAGGTCGGTTCGCGTGCGGGTCAGGTATTTCACCAGGAACGGCAGGGTCGCGCCCATCAGCATCGTCGGCAGCGACAGGATGGCGAGTGACAGCGCGACCATGAGGGGCAACCGCAGCGGCGACTCCAGGTCCAGCATCGGTGACAGCCAGCCCACCCATGTCGACCAATGCGACAGAAACGCGGTCACCGCCAAGGAAACCAGTGCGAGGGCGAGCTCGAGAAATCCGTAAACCTTCAGCGGGCGGCTGACCGTGTCGGCGATCCGGCCGCCGAAAACGCTGCCCAGCGAAAGACCGAAGAAGAAGCTTGCCACCGTGACGCTGACGGAAACCGTCGCGCTTCCCAGCACGAATTGCAGTTGCTTGAACCAGAGCACCTGAAGGATCAGGGATGCCGCGCCCGACGCCAAAAAGATCGCGGTGACCAGAACCCTGTTCTCGGGGCTCATGACGTCTCGAACACCATCACGATTGGACACTGCACGGTTCTCCCTTCGATTGAGAGAACAGGTAAGGCACACGCTGTTAAGATTGGCTTATGGGGCGGAGATGCAGCTTCTCGCTCAGAGAACGCCGGTGGCGGAGAGGGGGGGATTCGAACCCCCGATAGGCTTGCACCTATGCCGCATTTCGAGTGCGGTACAATCAACCACTCTGCCACCTCTCCAGCGGCCCGGGTGATTTGCATCACCGGCGGTCGGAGCGTGTTCTAGGCGAGGTTGGCGAGCCAGACAAGGCGCTGCAACAATATTTCCGCCGCTGCGCCATCGCATGGCAGCGGCTGCGGGGATGATCGAAGAAAGTGCGTGGAAACAAAGCGCTAGCTGCGCGGTTCTGGTCTGATCAGCATCGCGTCGAAGCCAAGCGCAGCGGGAGCAGGCCATGGAGCATCTCACGATTCGAGCCAATGGCGCGGCGTTCCACGTCGCGCGGTCCGGGAGCGGCCGGCCGCTCCTGCTGCTGCATGGCTGGCCGGAATTCTGGCTGACCTGGGAGCCGGTGATGACCCGGCTGGCCGACCGCTTCACCCTGATCGCGCCCGACCTGCGCGGCTTCGGCGACAGCGACAAGCCCGACGGTCCCTACGGCCCCGATCAGCATGCCGACGATATGCTGGCGCTGCTGGACTCGCTCGGCATCGACAAAGCGGGCGTCGTCGGTCACGACGTCGGCGGCGCGGTGATCCAGCCGCTCGCCCGCAAGGCGCCCGAGCGCATCGCCGGCCTGTTCATGTTCGATTTCGTCTATCCCGGGATCGGTCCGCGCATGGCCGCGCCCGACCGGCTGAATCACATCTGGTACCAGTCGTTCCACCAGATGGAGATGGCACCGGCGCTGGTCGGGGCGAGCCGCGACAGCTGCCGAACTTACATTGGACATTTCCTGCGCAATTGGGCGCATCGCAAGACTGCGTTCGAAGACGTGCTCGAGGATTTCGCCGACAACTTCTTCAAGCCCGGCAACCTCGCCGGCGGCTTTGCACATTACCGCGCCTCGCATGCCGGGCGCGTCAAGATGATGCATGGCGAGGCGCCGCAGCTCACGCCGATTGCGGTGCCGACCTGCATCCGCTGGGCCGAGCACGATCCCTTGTTTCCCTATGCCTGGACCGACCGACTCGGTGAGACCTTCAGCAATCTCGACCTGAAGATGTTCGGCGATGTCGGGCATTTCCCGCACCGCGAGGATCCCGACCGCGCCGCCGCCGAGATCGCTGGGTTTTTCGCGCGAATCAACTGGAAATAGAAATGGGTGGGACCGCCAGACGCGACAAAAAAACTGGCGGTCCCTTGCCGCTGCTTGAAAATGCTGGCCGGGGAAGTGCGGCTTCGCCGGTCGGCGGGAGCGACGAGGGAACGGTAGCAAGACAGCCTGGTACCGCAACGCAAACGCGGTCTTAACCTAACCGATCAACCTTACCGCGGGACGGGGCCCTCGGCGCAGCGCGGACGCTGGCTCAGGCGTCGGCTTTCTTGGCCTTTTTGGCTTTTTTCTCGGCCTTTTCGCCGTCGCTGTCGTCCTTCTGTTTCTTCTCGTCCTTGCCGTTGTCTTTCTTGCGATTGGTGTAGCGGGCGTTGCCGAGACCGGTCCCGATCGTCAGCACGCCCCAGCGCTCGACATCCTGCATGAAGGGAACTTCGGCGAGCCCCTGCGTCACGCCGTCATTGTGCATCACGATCGCGGTGTCATGACCGCCGATCTCCGGGATCGCCTCGACCAGGCTCGCCGGCAGATTGAATTTGCTGCTCTCCCAGTTGCCCGGCAAATTCTGCGCGCCCTTCTCGATCCCGCCGTCCTCCTTGATGACCCCGGGACAGGCGATGCCGATGAACGGCGCGAGCTTCAGGCCCTCTGCCTCCGCGGCGGCAATCAGGTCCTTGAGCATCTTGACCAGCCGCTTCACCGCGCCTTCGCGCGTCGGCTCGTCGTCGGCGTGCCGCCACAGCTCGGATTTCCAGACCGTCGCCTTGGAAAGATCGGGCGCCTTCTTCCAGCGCGTCTCCACGATGCCGCAGCGGATATTGGTGCCGCCGATATCGACCGCCAGCACACCGTCATGCGCCTCGAATATCCACGACGGCGCCAGGTGCAGCGTGCCGATCAGGCCGGCGTCATCGGGGTGAAAGCGGATCGGCACCAGATCGATCTTGAAATCCTCGGATTTCAAGATGATCTCGGTCCGCGCGATGGCGAGCTCGCCGAGCCGGCTGTCGCGAAAGCCGCCGCCGACCACGATGCGCTCGGTCTTGGCCCAGGCCTTGGTGTTGAGGAAGCGCCGCGTCACATAAGCGAGCTCCTGGGCGAACTCCTCGATCGCACTGTGCACGACGGCGGAGGCCTCGGTGTCATCGCCGACCAGCATGTCGTCGAGCTTCTTCTTGCTGATCTTGTCCGACGGCTCGTCACCGAACGGATCCTCGCCGGATTTGCGCAGCGGCTTGCGCCAGCGGTCGAGAATCTTCCGGAACGCGCCTTTCGAGGCGCGGTCGCCGAGAAAACCCTCGTCGTCCTTCAGCTCGATGTTGAAACTGTCGATGTCGACCGATGGCAGCCGCGCGGCACCGTGGTGCGCGATGCCCGTGGTCAGCCCTGTGTCTTCAGCCATTCGCCCTGCCCGCGTGAGGTTCCCTGGCATAACGGCCGGGAACCCAAATGGTTGCGTCCCGCGCTGCGGCGCTCTCGCCGGCGCGGGACGCAATCTTCGCGAGGCCTCAGGCCGCCTTGACCCCGTAACGCGCGGCAGGCTTGCTGTGCGACAGGTTCGGCATCAGCTTCTGGCGGGCGGCTTCATAGGCCTGCCAGTCCGCGGCATCCGGCAGCGCCGGCACGGTCATGACTTCGCCCTGGTCGAGACCGGCCAGCGAAGCATCGACCATGTCTTCCGCCTTCATCACGATCTCGCCCGGCAGATGCTCGACCGGTGTCCCGGCGATGCCCCAGAACTCGGTTGCCGTGGCACCGGGCAGCACCGCCTGGACGCGGATGTTCTTGTCCTTCAGCTCGTGCTGCAAGGACTGCGTCAGTGCAACGACGAAGGCCTTGCTGCCACCGTAGACACCATTGAGGATCTCCGGCGCGACGCCGACGACCGAGGCGATATTGACGACGGTGCCGCCGCCGCGCGCGACGAATCCGGGCACCGCCGCATAGGTCAGGCGCATCAGCGCATCGACGTTGAGCGCGATCAGGTCGCTCATCTTGTCGACATCGGATGCGAGCAGCGGCGCGGTCGCACCGACGCCGGCATTGTTGACGAGCATGGTGATGCCGGCATTGTCGCGCAGAACGGTCTCGATCCGCGACACATCTGCACGCTTGCTGAGGTCGGCGGCGACGATCTCGATCGATCGGCCCGTCTCCTGCGAAAGACGCTTGGCGAGCCCGTCGAGGCGCTCACGGTTGCGTGCGACGAGGATCAGATCGTAGCCACGCCGTGCGAGCCGGTCCGCGTAGATGGCACCGATTCCGGACGACGCGCCGGTGACGAGCGCCGTTCCCTTGGCTGACTTGGTCATGTTGGTCTCCTTGTTTGACCCGAACGGCCGTTGTTGGCCGTTGATCAGAACGTAAGGGACCTCTTGAATGTCTCAAATGTCATATATACACCTTTTTAGGACACAGATGCGCTGGAGGGTTCCGTGCAGCAGATCGGCTTTATCGTCTTCCCGGAGTTCCAGGTGATGGGCTTCACCGCCATCACCGCCTTTGAGGTCGCCAACCTGATCGCTGGCGAGCCCTTCTATGAGGTCACGCTGCTGTCGGAAAATGGCGGCCCGGTGCGGTCGTCGGCCGGCTTCAATGTCGAAACGGAAGCCTTCGGCGATCGCAGCTTCGACACCTTGTTCGTCGGGGCCGGCCACGAGCTTCATCCGGCGTCACCCAAGTTGACCGGCTATATTCGCCGCGCCATGACGGCATCACAGCGGATCGCCGCGCCCTGTATCGGCGCCTTTTCATTGGCGGAAGCCGGCCTGCTCGATGGCCGGCGCGTCTCCACGCACTGGCAGTTCGCCGCCGAATTGCAGGCACGCTTTCCCAAACTCAAGGTCGAGCAGGACCGCATCTACATCATCGACGGACCGATCTGGACGTCGGCCGGCATGACCGCCACGATCGATCTGGCGCTGGCGATGGTCGAGCACGACCTCGGCATCGAGGTGGCCCGTTCGGTGGCGCGCAAGCTCGTCGTCTATCACCGCCGGACCGGTGGACAATCGCAGTTTTCCGCGCTGCTCGAGCTGGAGCCGAAATCCGACCGCGTCCAGAACGCGCTGCATTACGCCAAGGCACATCTGCAGAGCGAGCTGTCGGTGGAGGAACTGGCCGAGGTGGCGCGGCTGAGCCCGCGCCAGTTCAGCCGCGCCTTCCGCGCCGAGACCGGCCAGTCGCCGGCGAAGGCGATCGAGCAGCTCCGGGTCGAGGCGGCGCGCGAACTGATCGGCGACGGCCGCCATTCGATGGACGAGATTGCCGGCCAGACCGGATTTGCCGACCGCGAGCGGATGCGGCGGGCGTTTTTGCGGGTGCTGGGCCAGCCTCCGCAGACCATCCGCCGCCACGCCAGGGCGGCTGCGCAAGCACCGGCATAGCTCCAAATCGGGCTCAAACGAGCCCAAATCCTTCATTTTCTGGCAGTTTTCGGCCTGCTTTACCTTGACTCTCCGCCTTTTGCGGCTATAAGTCCGCTCCATCCGGCGCGAGGATTTCTCGCGCCGCTTGTTTTTGCGCATTTGGGGAACTCGTTCCCTTCGCGCGAAAATCGAAACCCATAGCGACTGAACAAAAAGCCGACCCGGGCGATCCGTCCGAGGCCGGAATCGAACACGAAGGAATCCAACGATGTTCGCAGTCATCAAAACCGGCGGCCGGCAATACCGCGTCGTTCCGAATGATGTACTCGAGATTGGCAAGATCGCCGGCGATGTCGGCACGATCGTGCAGCTAGGCGAAGTTCTGGTGCTCGGCGGTGACACGCCGGTGCTGGGAACGCCCACCGTGGCAGGCGCCACCGTTGCAGCCGAAGTGCTGCAGCACAAGCGCGGCGCCAAGGTGATCGCGTTCAAGAAGCGTCGCCGCAAGAATTCACGCCGCAAGCGCGGCTATCGCGACGAGCTCACGGTGCTTCGCATCACCGAGATCCTCGCCGATAACGCCAAGCCGACCATCGGCCCGCGGCCGAAGAAGGCAAAGGTCGAAGCGCCGGCGGAGGCAGCCGAGTAAGCCTGCTACCGGACGCGAGAAAAAGTGACCGTCACGCTCCAGGATGTGAAGCGTGACAAAATGTGAAATGATTCCGTCAAGGAACTGATCTAGAGATCAGAACGAATTTCGGAGACGAGCCATGGCTCACAAAAAAGCAGGCGGTTCATCGCGCAACGGACGTGATTCCAAAGGCAAGCGCCTTGGCGTCAAGGCGTTCGGCGGCGAGCTCGTCATTCCTGGAAACATTATCGCGCGTCAGCGCGGTACCACCTGGCATCCCGGCCTTAATGTCGGCATGGGCACCGACCATACTATCTTCGCGAAGGTAGAGGGTCATGTCGAGTTTCGTGCCAAGGCCAACGGCCGCACTTTCATCTCGGTCATTCCGGTGGCAGAGGCGGCCGAGTAGACGGTGGACAGATACGAGTCCGCCGGGTCCTGTTGAACCGGCGGAGCAGCTCAGAGCTCCAAGGGGAGGCGGGATGACCGGCCTCCCCTTTTTGTTGCGCGGGTCACGGTTCGACCACGCGCAACGTTCCAAGCGTTGCGTACCGATCTCGTCGCATCACAGGAGCTCGACATGTTGCAGGACATCCCGACGCCGACCTTGCGCGAAGCAAGAGCTTGCGTCCTCGAGACCGAACGGCTGACACTGCGCAAGCCGACGCTCGCGGACGTAAAAGCAATTGCCCGTCTCGCCAATGATCGCCGCATCGCGGAGAACACCCGCCGCCTGCCGCATCCCTATACCCAGGACGACGCCGTCGATTTCGTGCGCGCGCTCGCAGACGGCGGACGCGAGACCGTCTTCCTGATCGAGAACAATCACACGCCGATCGGCATGGTCGGCATCGACTGGCGCGAGGAGGCCGCGCCGGAGCTCGGCTACTGGCTCGGCGTCGACCATTGGTGCCGGGGCTTCGGCACCGAGGCCGCGCGCGCGGTGATCGACTATTTCTTCGAGGAGTTCGACCTCGACCAGCTGATCTCCGGCGCCCGCGTCGCCAACCCGTCGTCGCGCAACATCCTGGAGAAATGCGGCTTCCAGTGGAGCGGCGTGCAACTGCACCGCTTCGAGGCGCTGGGCTCGTCGACCCCGGTCGACTGCTTCCGCCTGTCGCGCAGCGTGTGGGCCTCGCTGAAGAGCTGGAATAATTCGACGCGAAGGAACGCCTGACTCTTCATCCTCCCCTGGAGGGGGAGGATCGGTTCGCATGCAGCGAAGCGAAATGCGAACCGAGGTGGGGTGATCTCTCAACACGGGCGCTGTCGGACGCGGAGAGACCGTCACCCCACCCCGCCGCTCATTGCATTCGCGTCGACCCTCCCCCTCCAGGGTAGGGTCCAGTTACGCCGGTGGGTTCACCGCGCTGTCCGCGCGCCCGAGCTGCTGCTCGCGCAGGAAAATGTAGAGACCGGCCGCGATGATGATCGCGGCGCCGACGATCGTGGCCCAGGACGGCACGTCGCCGAACACCACGAGGCCGAAGATCACCGCCCAGACGATCATCGAATATTGATAGGGCACCACGACGCTCGCCGGCGCGAGCTTAAGCGAGCGATTGACGCAGAGCAACGCCGCCACCGAGATGATGCCGGCGGCGAAGAACAGCACGAGGCTGCCGGCCGATGGCGTTACCCAGCCGATCGGCGACAGCACGGCGCCGAGGATGAAGGTGCCGACGAACTGCGATGATGCCAGCACGATATCGGGTGTCTCGCGCAGTGAACGGGTGATCAGCATCAGCACCGCAAACGACAGGCTGCCGCCGAGCGCGATCATCGCCGGCCAGCTGATGGTCTGCGCCGACGGCCGCAGCGCGATCAGCACCCCGCAGAAGCCGATCAGGATCGCAGTCCAGCGCCGCCAGCCGACATGCTCGCCCAGCACCAGGCCGGACATTGCGGTGACGAAGATCGGCCCGGCCAAATAGTAGGTGATGACGTCGGCGAGCGGCAGGTAGACGGTCGCCAGGAAGAACGCCGCAACCTCCAATGTCGACAGCGTCACCCGCAGCAATTGCAGCCAGGGTCGCTCCAGATGCAGGAAGTCCGCCCGCCGCTTCCACACCATCGGCAGCAGCACGAGCAGCGCCGCGCAGGCGCGCAGCCAGAGCAATTGCCCGACCGAATAGGTCGCGACGATGAATTTGCCCATCGCATCGCCGAACGAGAACATGAAGATCGACAGCAGCATCAGCCCGATGCCGGCGAGCCGCGCCGATCGATCGTCGTAGGAGGACAGTTTTGCGAACAGGCTCATTTTGCTCTTGTTTGCCGCTGCGCGTGAATCGCCGGCCTTGTTGCTGGTTTTACCGAGGTGGCGATGCAGGACAACCCCGCCGCGGGCAGATCGAACCAATTGTCGCAGTCGGGCGGCTGCGCTACCGGTAGGCCATCCCTTCAAGAACGAGCGCAGGAAACGCCGCATGACCGAGTTCGACCCGACCCAACACCGCATGGTCCCCGCGCAACGGTGGTTCGAGGATTTCGTGCTCGGCGAGCGTTTTGTCATTCCGAGCCGGACCCAGACCTCGGCCGTATTCGCGGCGTTCCAGACCGCGAGCGGCGATACCCATCCGATCCACTACGACGTCGAATATTGCCGTGCCCGCGGCATGCCGGACCTGCTCGCGCATGGCTTCCAGACCTTGGTGCACACCGCGCCGGGCGCGGGATTGTTTCCCTATGTCGTGGAGGAATCGCTGATCGGCTTCCTCGAGCAATCCTGCAAGTTCCTCAAACCGGTCTACGCCGGCGACACCATCTATCCCGCGCTGGAGGTGATCGAGCTCGCCCCGGGGCGGACCACCGGCGTGGTGACGCTGCGTTCGACCGTGCACAACCAGCGCCGCGAGCTGGTGCTGGAGGGGACGCAGAAGTTTCTGGTGCGGCGGCGGCCAGCTTGACACCGAGGGCCGTAAAAAGGCCCGAAAATTAAGGCTTTTCACTCAGTCAGGGCGTTTCCGGGTTGCCGCAGCGGCGCCCCTGCCCTAACTAGAGCGTACCGGTCCTGATGAGATCAGAACCGATACGCTCTCGCTTTTGGTTTTGACGCGTTTTCTTCACGCGAACCGGCGACCACTTCGCTCGAAAACGCTATAGTTGCCAACCATGAAATTCCTCGATGAAGCCAAGGTCTATATTCGCTCGGGCGACGGCGGCAATGGCTGCGTCGCGTTCCGGCGCGAGAAATTCATCGAGTTCGGCGGCCCCTCCGGCGGCAATGGGGGTCGCGGCGGCGATGTCATCATCGAGGCCGTCGACGGACTGAACACGCTGATCGACTATCGCTACCAGCAGCACTTCAAGGCACCGAAGGGCACCAATGGCATGGGCAAGGACCGCCATGGTGCGAACGGCAAGCCGATCGTGCTGAAGGTGCCCGTCGGCACCCAGGTGTTCGACGAGGATCGCGAGACGCTGCTGCACGACTTCACCACGCTCGGCGAGAAGTTCGTGCTGGCCGAAGGCGGCAATGGCGGCTTCGGCAATGCGCATTTCAAATCCTCCACCAACCGCACGCCGCGCAACGCCAATCCCGGTCAGACCGGCGAAGAACGCTGGATCTGGCTGCACCTGAAGCTGATCGCCGATGCGGGTCTGGTCGGCCTGCCCAACGCCGGCAAATCGACCTTCCTGTCGGTCGTCAGTGCGGCCAAGCCGAAGATCGCCGACTATCCCTTCACCACGCTGCATCCGCAGCTCGGCGTGGTGAATGTCGGCGGCCGCGAGTTCGTGCTCGCCGACATCCCCGGCCTGATCGAGGGCGCGCACGAAGGCGTCGGCCTCGGCGATCGCTTCCTCGGCCATGTCGAGCGCTGCCGCGTGCTGCTGCATCTGGTTGACGCGACCTGCGAGCACGCCGGCAAGGCCTACAAGACCGTGCGCGCCGAGCTCGATGCCTATGAGGGCCAGCTCGCCGACAAGATCGAGATCGTCGCGCTGAACAAGATCGACGCTGTTGCGCCCGATGAGCTGAAGAAGCAGAAGGATCGCCTCAAGCGCGCCGCCAAGAAGACACCGCTGTTGCTCTCCGGCGCCACCGGCGAAGGCGTGCAGGAGGCGTTGCGCGCGCTGGTCGATGTGATCGGCGAGGCACCGGTGTCCAACAAGGCCAAGGGCCATGCGGAGCCGTGGGCCGAGCCGTTGCCGCAGGGTTGAACCCAGCGCTCGCCTCCGCCACTTCCAAAGTCCCGACGTGGCGCGTATTGCTTCCCTCGATCCGCATCAGACCACACCCCATGAAACGCCCCGCGCTCAAGAATTTTCGCCGCATCGTCGTCAAGGTCGGCTCTTCGCTGCTGGTCGATTCGCAGGCCGGCGAGGTGCGCGCGGCCTGGCTCGCAGCGCTGGTCGATGACATCGCCAAGCTGCACAAGGACGGCGGCGAAGTCATGGTGGTGTCGTCGGGCTCGATCGCGCTCGGCCGCAGCCGCCTGAAATTGCCGCGCGGGCCGCTGAAGCTCGAGGAGAGCCAGGCTGCAGCCGCCGTCGGGCAGATTGCGCTGGCGCGGATCTGGTCGGAGGTGCTCGGCCATCACGGCATCGGTGCCGGGCAGATCCTGGTGACCTTGCAGGACACCGAGGAACGCCGCCGCTATCTCAATGCGCGGTCGACCATCGCAAAACTGCTGGAATGGCGCGCGGTGCCCGTCATCAACGAGAACGACACCGTCGCCACCAACGAGATCCGCTACGGCGACAATGACCGTCTCGCCGCCCGCGTCGCCACCATGGCCAGCGCGGACTTGCTGATCCTGCTGTCCGACATCGACGGCCTCTACACCGCGCCGCCTTCAGCTAATCCAGACGCCAAGCTGATCCCGATCGTCGAAAGCGTCACGTCCGAGATCGAGGCGATGGCGGGTGCGGCCGAATCCGAGCTGTCGCGTGGCGGCATGTACACCAAGATCGAGGCCGCCAAGATCGCGACCACCGCCGGCACCCACATGCTGATCGCCTCCGGCAAGATCGAGCATCCGTTGGCCGCGATCGCCGCCGGTGGGCGCTGCACCTGGTTCCTGACGCCGGCCAACCCCGTCACCGCGCGAAAGCGCTGGATCGCGGGCTCGCTGGAGCCGAAGGGCACACTGACCATCGATGCCGGCGCGGTGGCTGCGCTGCGCGCCGGCAAGAGCCTGCTGCCGGCCGGCGTGATCCGGGTCGACGGCGACTTCGCCCGCGGCGATGCCGTGGTGGTGCGCGGCCCCGACACCCATGAGATCGGCCGCGGCCTCGTCGCCTACGACGCCGAGAACGCCGAGAAGATCAAGGGCCGCTCCTCGCCGGACGTGATGGCCATTCTGGGCACCAGCGGCCGCTCCGAGATGATCCACCGCGACGACCTGGTGATCGGCCCCGCCGGGGCGATCCCGGCCAAATAGGCCACTGAACGAGCGCCGGCAGCTGGCCGCCCACCTGCCATGCCGGTTCCGCGCCTCGCCACCCTTCAATAGCCATGCTAGAACATGGCCTTAGAGCATGATCCGAAAAGTGGACACCGGTTTTCCGAAAAGATCATGCTCAAACAAAGAACCTGAGACTGCCATGACCGCGCCCCTGAAGGCGATCGACGGCAACGCCGATCTCTCCGCCCTGATGACCGACCTCGCCGCGAAAGCGCGTGCCGCCGCGCGCGTGCTGGCGTTGGCGCCGCCGGAGCAGAAGAACCGGGCGCTGGCGGCGATCGAGCGCGCGATCCGTGAGCATTCGGCGGCAATTCTCGCCGCCAATGCCGAGGATGTCGCGGAGGCACGGACCGGCGGCATGACCGCCGCCTTCGTCGACCGCCTGACACTGACGCCGGCGCGCGTCGACGGCATGGCCGACGGCGTCGCGACCGTGCGCGAGATCATCGATCCGGTCGGTGCCGTCACCGAAAGCTGGCAGCGGCCGAACGGCATGACCATCGAGCGCGTCCGCGTGCCGCTCGGCGTGATCGGCGTGATCTTCGAAAGCCGCCCCAACGTTGCCGCCGACGCCGGCGTGCTGTGCCTGAAGTCCGGCAACGCCGTCATCCTGCGCGGCGGCTCCGACAGTTTCCGCTCCTGCCGCGCGATCCATGATTGCCTGGTGCAAGGCCTGCGTGAAGCCGGCCTGCCCGAGGCCGCGATCACCCTGGTGCCGACCCGTGACCGCGCGGCCGTCGGCCTGATGCTGACGGGATTGAACGGTGGCATCGACGTGATCGTGCCGCGCGGCGGCAAGAGCCTGGTCGCACGCGTCGAGGCGGAGGCACGCGTCCCGGTGTTCGCGCATCTCGAGGGCGTCAACCACATTTATGTCGATGCCAGCGCCAGGCTCGATATGGCCAAGGCGGTTGTGCTGAACGCCAAGATGCGTCGCCCCGGCGTCTGCGGTGCGGTCGAGACCCTGCTGGTCGATCGCAAGGCTGCTGCGACGAAGCTGAAACCGCTGGTCGAGCTGTTGATCGATGCCGGTTGCGAGGTGCGCGGCGACGATATCGTGCAAGGAGCCGATGCCAGGGTGAAGCCCGCGTCCGACGAGGACTGGAATACCGAATATGAGGACGCGATCATCTCGGCAAAGATCGTCGACGGCCTCGATGCGGCGATTGCGCATATCCAAAATCACGGCTCGCATCACACCGATGCGATCGTGACGGAGGATGCCGCTGCCGCGGAGAAATTCCTCAACGAGGTCGATTCGGCGATCGTGCTGCACAATGCCTCGACGCAATTCGCCGACGGCGGCGAGTTCGGCTTCGGCGCCGAGATCGGAATTGCCACCGGCAAATTCCACGCCCGCGGTCCGGTCGGCGCCGAGCAGCTGACGAGCTTCAAGTACCGCGTCCGCGGCACCGGGCAGACGCGGCCGTGATCATCCTTGCACGCGCGCGGTAGACCATTGCAGCAAGCAGCGACCGTGCCGTACCCGCAAGCCCAAGCGTTGCCGTTCTATACCAACGGCATGCGCATCGGCTTGCTCGGCGGTTCGTTCAATCCGCCGCACGCCGCGCATCGCGCCATCAGCCTGTACGCACTGAAGCGACTGCAGCTCGACCGCGTGTGGTGGCTGCTGACGCCGGGCAATCCGCTGAAGAACCACGACGGCCTGCACGCGCTCGCCGAACGCGCCGATGCTGCGCGGCGCGTGGCCGACGATCCGCGCATCGACATCTCCTGTCTCGAAGCTGTCATTGGCACGCGCTACACTGTCGACACGATCATCCATTTGCGGCGCCGCGTCTCGGGCGTGCACTTTGTCTGGATCATGGGCGCTGACAACCTCGCGCAATTCCATCGCTGGAAAGATTGGCGCCGCATCGCGTCCGATGTGCCGATTGCCGTGATCGACCGACCGCCCCAAAGTTTCCGCGCCCTTGCCGCACCGGCGGCGCAGGCGCTTGCGCGCTACCGCGTGCCCGAAAACCAGGCGACACGGCTGGCCGATCAGCGGGCGCCGGCCTGGGTTTTCCTGACGGGAATGAAATCCAATCTGTCTTCCACCGGGCTTCGGAACCCGGACGGCAGCTGGAGAACGGCGTGAGAGCGTAAAAGGGTTACTGGAATATTGAAACCATTAACCCCACATGCCTAGTATGGTCCGTGGGGCCGAGGATTCGGCACCCGCGATACAGTGAAAGGAATGGTCCCTGGCCACATCTGTATTGTCCAAGTCTGTTTTACCCAAGGTTCCCAAGACTTCAGGTCCCGAGACTTCTGGTCCAAAGACTTCTGGTCCAAAGACTGCGCGTAAAACATCGACGAAAACCGCGGCCTTGCCCGCGCAACCGGATGCCATCAAGCCGGATGCCGACAAGACGCTGAGCCTGATCCTCTCCCGCCTCGAGGATATGAAGGCGGAAGAGACGGTCACCATCGACCTTCGCGGCAAATCTGCATTTTCCGATTACATGATCGTCACCTCCGGCCGGGCCAACCGGCACGTCGGTGCGATCGCGGATAATGTGACGAAGGGCCTGAAGGAAACCGGCATCAAGAACATCCATGTCGAGGGCGTGCCCAACTGCGACTGGGTGGTGATCGATTCCGGCGATGTGATCGTGCACGTGTTCAGACCCGAGGTGCGCGAGTTCTACAACCTCGAACGGTTGTGGGCTCAGAACCCGGCGATCGCGGCGGTCTAAGGCTTCTCGAAGCCGATGCGAATCGGCAGCAGCGCATATAGCTTGCGCTGATGCGACTTGCTGTAACTTGCATCGGCCGTCTGAAACAGGGCCCGGAACGGGAGCTCGCCGAGCGCTATCGCGAGCGCTTCGACGACATCGGCCGCAAGCTCGGCTTTCGCGGCCTCGATATCCATGAAATCGCGGAAAGCCGTGCGCGCGACGCCGGCGCGCGGATCGCCGAGGAGGCCACGGCGATCGCGGCAGTGCTGCCGGACAAGTACGCACTGGTCGCGCTCGACGAGCGCGGCAAGAGCGTCGACAGCGCAAGCTTTGCCCAGCAGCTCGGCCGCTGGCGCGACGAGGGAATCCCAAGTACTGTCTTCCTGATCGGCGGCGCCGACGGACTTTCGCCCGAATTGCAGCGCAAGGCTCAACTGCGCATTGCATTCGGCTCCGCGACCTGGCCGCATCAAATGGTCCGCGTCATGCTTCTGGAACAGATCTATCGGGCCGCCACCATTCTGGCCGGCCACCCCTATCACCGCGCCTGAGCGCGGTGACGGACAGTCGAGAACGCTGAACACCTCGGATGCAGTACAGGCGGGACAAGCTCATTCATTCCGGCGCCGCGCGTCGCCGTTGGCTGCCGGCCTCGTTGCCGCTGTCGATCGTGCTGCTCGCCGCGTCTCCACAGCCCGCACGTCCCCAGGCAACGTCACCGACGCAACAAGCCGCGCCGCCGACACAACCGGCTGCACCGCCCGCACAACAGGCCGCGGTGGCGCCGACATCGCCCGACGCCATCAAGCAGCGCGAGCAGGAGCTCGAGGCCGCCCGCGAGGAGCAGCGCAAGGCGACCGAGCTGCAGGAAAAGCTGAAAGCCGACATCGCGGCGATCGGCCAGGACCGCAGCAAGCTCAATCAGCAGCTGATCGACATCGCGGGCCAGGTGCGCGGCGTCGAAACGCGGATCGCCGATGCCGAGACGCGGCTGCAGCCGCTCGACGGCCGCGAGCGCGAGATCCGCGCCACCCTCGACTCACGCCGCGCCGAAGTGATCGAGGTGCTGGCCGCGCTGCAGCGCGCCGGACGACGCACGCCGCCGGCGCTGTTGGTGCGGCCCGAGGATGCGCTGCAATCGCTGCGCACCGCGATGCTGCTCGGCGCCGTGGTGCCTGAGTTGCGCGGCCGCGCGGAAAAACTTGCGGCCGACCTCGGCGAACTGGTTGCGGTCCGCAAGACCATCTCGACCGAACGCGACGCGCTGGGCCACGACCGCGATAAGTTGACGGAAGACCAGACCCGGCTCGCGGCGTTGGTCGACGAGCGGCAACGGCAGCAGGCCGCCGCCGAAAAGGACATGGCGGCGGAAGGCGCGCGCGCCATCACGCTGTCGAAGCAGGTCACCGACCTCCAGAGCCTGATCGCCAAGATGGAGCAAGACCTCAAGAGCGCCGCCAAGGCAGCGGCCACGGCGAGCCTCCAGGGCGCGCCCGCCCCCGTGAACGGCAAGCCGAATCTGGGGGCTCTCAAGGATCCGGCCCGGTTGAGCCCGGCGGTCGCCTTCGCTTCGGCGAAGGGCCTGTTCTCGTTTCCCGTGAACGGCAGCAAGATTCGCGATTTCGGCGGTTCCGACGGCGCGGGTGGCGTCCAAAAAGGCATTTCCTTGGCAACCAAGGCCGGCGCGCAGGTCACAACCCCGTGTGACGGCTGGGTTGTTTACGCTGGTCCATTCCGCTCTTACGGACAACTCTTGATCCTCAATGCCGGGGGCGGGTATCATGTCCTGATCGCCGGGATGGAGCGCATTTCTGTCAACATCGGCCAGTTTGTGCTAACGGGGGAGCCGGTCGCGACCATGGGGTCGACCTCCCAGGTCGCATCCATTCTCGCAACCAATGCGAGCCAGCCAGTGCTCTATGTCGAGTTCCGGAAAGACGGCACTCCAATCGATCCAGGTCCATGGTGGGCCGCAAATGAAGGCGAAAAGGTTCGCGGATGATGCGCAAGACTTCGGTAATTCTCCTCAGCGCCGCCACCGGCGCGGCACTGACGCTGTTCATCACGCAGCCCCGCGCGGTGCTGATGGGATCGAGCGCGCGCGCCGCGACGTCTGACACCTACCGCCAGCTCAATCTGTTCGGCGACGTGTTCGAGCGTGTGCGCAGCGACTATGTCGAGAAGCCCGACGATTCCAAACTGGTCGAATCCGCGATCTCGGGCATGCTGTCCGGCCTCGATCCGCACTCGAGCTACATGGATGCCAAGAGCTTCCGCGACATGCAGGTGCAGACCCGCGGCGAGTTCGGCGGCCTCGGCATCGAGGTCACGATGGAAGACGGCCTGATCAAGGTGGTCTCCCCGATCGACGACACCCCGGCCTCGAAGGCCGGCATCATGGCCAACGACATCATCACCAATCTCGACGACGAGGCGGTGCAGGGCCTGACCCTGAACCAGGCGGTCGAGAAGATGCGCGGCCCGGTCAACACCAAGATCAAGCTCAAGATCATCCGCAAGGGCCAGGACAATCCGATCGACGTCACGCTGGTGCGCGACAACATCCGCGTCCGCTCGGTGCGCGCGCGCGTCGAGGCCGACGACATCGCCTATATCCGCATCACCACCTTCAACGAGCAGACCACCGAAGGCCTGAAGAAGGAAGTCGCCAATCTGCAGGGCCAGATCGGCGACAAGCTGAAGGGCTACGTCATCGATCTCCGCAACAACCCCGGCGGCCTGCTCGAAGAAGCGGTCACGGTGTCCGACAGCTTCCTGGAGCGCGGCGAGATCGTCTCGACCCGCGGCCGCAATGCCGAGGAAACGCAGCGCCGCGCCGCCCATCCGGGCGATTTGACCAAGGGCAAGCCGGTGATCGTGCTGATCAACGGCGGCTCAGCCTCGGCTTCCGAGATCGTCGCCGGCGCGCTGCAGGACCACAAGCGCGCGACCTTGGTCGGCACCCGCTCGTTCGGCAAGGGCTCGGTGCAGACCATCATCCCGCTCGGCTCCGGCAACGGCGCGCTGCGCCTGACCACCGCGCGCTATTACACGCCGTCGGGCAAGTCGATCCAGGCCAAGGGCATCGTGCCCGACATCGAGGTGCTGCAGGACGTGCCGGAAGAGCTCAAGGCGCGCACCGACACCAAGGGCGAGGCCTCGCTGCGCGGCCATTTGAAGAATGACGGCGACGAGAAGACCGGCTCGCAGTCCTACGTGCCGCCGGACGCCAAGGATGACAAGGCGCTGAAGATGGCCGACGACCTCCTGCACGGCATCAAGTCGACCTCGAACGCGACGCCGCCGGCACCGGCTGCCGCACCCGCCGACAAGGCGGCGGCCGACAAGCCGGCCGACAAATCCAACAACTGATCCAATCGCCTGAGAATTGGCGAAAAGGACGGCCCTCGGGCCGTCCTTTTTTGTTGGAGAACCAGCGCCTTTCCGGGCTCGCACCGGGCTTTGACGGGAACGCCCGCGCGCGGGAAGCGGCCGCCTCGTGCTATCGTTCGCGCTGTTGATTCGGGGAGGGTCATGGCAGAGGCGGCCGACGAACTGAGCACGCCGCTTGGGCAGAACACCGTGAGCAAGACGCGCCGGTTCCGGCTGCCGTTCACGGCGATGCAGGCGCTTGCCGTGCTGCTCGGACTCGTGCTGGTCGGTTTTGTCGGCGTTGCGCTGTTCAACGACAATCCGCTCGGCGGCGAGCCGATCGCCCATGTCGCGCTGCGCAACGCCCCACCGAGCCCGGCCGCCGATGACAAGCACGCCGCGGCTGCCGGCCAGGCCGAGCCCGCCAAGGCCATCGCAAAGCCGCCCGCGGCAGCAGGCGACACCAAGACCGTGACCATCATCGACGGCTCCAGCGGCAAGCGCCAGGACGTCGTGGTCGGCGCCGGCGACACCGCCGAGAAAACCGATGGCGGCGACGCCCCCGCCGCGATGATGAGCGGTATCGACCAGCGCCTGCTGGAAAAGTCACGCTACGGCATGATTCCGGTGGTCGCCGACGGCCTGAAACCCTTCACGGTCTATGCGGCCGATGCCGACCGCGCCAAGGCCGCCAGGATGCCCGTGGTGGCGATCGTGGTCGAAGGCCTCGGTGTCGGCGCCGCCAAGACCGCTGACGCCATCATCAAGCTGCCGCCGGCCGTGACGCTGGCCTTTACGCCCTACGGCGCCGATCCCGGCAAGCTCGCCGAGCGCGCCAGGACCGAGCGCCATGAGATCCTGCTGCAGATCCCGATGGAACCGTTCGATTATCCGGACAACGATCCGGGACCACAGACCCTGCTGACCACGCTCGGGGCCGAGCAGAACCTCGACCGCTTCTACTGGCATCTGAGCCGCCTGCAGGGCTATGCCGGGATCGCCAATTTCATGGGCGCCCGCTTTGTTGCGAGCGATCCCGTAATGCAGCCGATCATCCGCGACGCGGCCAAGCGTGGCCTGGGCTATTTCGACGACGGTTCCACCCCGCGCAGCGTCGCCCAGACCATGGCTGCCGGCCAGTCGATGCCGTTCGCGAGGGCCGATTTCGCCATCGATGCGGTGCCGACATCGGCCGAGATCGACCGCGCCCTGGTCAAGCTGGAGACGCTCGCCAAGGAACGCGGCACCGCCGTGGGCGTTGCCTCGGCCCTGCCGGTCTCGATCGACCGGCTGAATGCCTGGATCAAGACCCTGGACTCCAAGGGTATCATGCTTGTGCCATTGACAACCGCGATGCTGAAATCAAAATCGGGCTAAAGATCAATCCGTTGGTGTGACCTCAGACCTCGCCGGGGGGCCGGGTCGGGCAACGCCAGGAAAGTGCGGAGGTAGCGGCGGCATGGCACGTTACGAGGACCTGCCCTATCGGACCTGCGTCGGCATCATGCTCTTGAATGCAGCGGGGCTGGTCTTCATCGGACGCCGCGCGGGCGGCATCGAGCATGTCGACGAAACCCATGTCTGGCAAATGCCGCAAGGCGGCGTCGATCCCGGCGAGGATAATTTTCAGGCCGCCAAGCGCGAGCTCTACGAGGAGACCAGCGTCAAGTCGGTGGAGAAGCTCGGCGAGGTCGCGGACTGGCTGATCTACGACATCCCGCGCACGGTGGCGGGCCGCGCCTGGAAGGGCCGCTATCGCGGCCAGCGGCAAAAATGGTTCGCGCTGCGCTTCACCGGCAACGAGAACGAGATCAACGTCGCCAGTCCCGGCGGCGGCCACAAGGCCGAGTTCATCAACTGGCGCTGGGAGCCGATGAAGAATCTCCCCGAGCTGATTGTGCCGTTCAAGCGCCCGGTCTATGAGCGCGTGGTCAAGGAATTCGCCGGACTTGCGGCGAAGTAAGCATCCGACCCGCGCAGCAAAATGTCATCGAGCAAGCCCTATCGCCCCAATGTGGGCATCGCGTTGTTCAACACTGACGGACGCGTGCTGATCGGCCACCGCTTCAAGGATGATGGGCCGGAGATCATCCTGCCCGGGCTCGAATGGCAGATGCCGCAGGGCGGGATCGATGCGGGCGAGGATCCGCGCCAGGCCGTCATGCGCGAATTGTGGGAAGAGACCGGCGCGGTCAGTGCCGCCTATCTCGGCGAGACCGACTGGATGACCTACGAATTCCCGCCCTTCGATGCGCCGGCGTCGCATCGGCTGGCGCATTTCCGCGGCCAGCGGCAGAAGTGGTTTGCGCTGCGCTTCACGGGACGCGATGACGAGATCGACCCGCTGACGCCGCGCAACGGCCAACCGGCGGAATTCGATCAATGGCGCTGGGAGCGCCTCGACCGCGTCGCCGATCTCGTGGTCCCGTTCCGCCGCGACGTCTACCGCACGGTCGCGACGCAGTTCGCGCGATTCGCAGGACGATAAACTATTCCGCGACCGGAACGCCGCGCGCGTCGCCCGGTGTCATGCCGAACGCCGAGCGGAACACGCGGTAGAACGTCGCAATGCTGTCGAAGCCGCACGAGAAGGCAACTTCGTCGATGCCGCGCGCCGGCATCGACGACAGCAGCCGCCGTGCCAGCTGCAACCGCGCCGCCGTCAGCGACCGGGCGAACGACAGCCCGCCCGGCTCGAACAGCACATGCAGTTGCCGGAGCGAGATGCCGAGCTCGGTCGCAACCGCGGCCGGCGTGAGCGACGGGCGATGCAGATCGCGCAGCAGGATTTCGCGCGCGGCGTGGAGATAGCCGGCGTGCAATGCGGCGCGGATTTCGTCCTGGCGCGGCCGCAGACGGCCCCGTCCCAGCAGTGCCAAGCGCGCCATATGCGTGACGTCGCCGGCGAACTGCCCGGCACCTGCGGGATCGCGCGTCATGGAGCGCAGCATGGCGCCGATCAGCCGGGTCAGCGCCGCATCGCGTGCCAGCGCGACCGGCGGCAGGTCCTCGACGCGCGCGCCGAGCAGCAGCTCATCGGTGACGGGGATCTTGAGGCTGTAGAAGTGAAAGCCGTCGGTCCGCTCCGGCGTGCCCGCGAACGGAAGATTGGAATGGCCGAATGTGAGGTCCCCGTTGCGCACGGCATGGACGCGACCGCGGCCGATATCGAGGTGGCCGGGTCCGCGGACCTGCCACGAGATGTGCACGCTGTTGCTCGGCACGCGGGCGATATCGGAGGACGTCCGGCTGACCCGATAGGATGACGCCGACATCTCCGCCAGCACGGCGTTGCCGACCGGTGTCGCGGAAAAGCGGCCGCCGAATTCGCCGCGCCTGTTACGATCGAGCTCGATGGTGACGCCGAACAGGCTCTTGCCACGCACGTCGCACCAGTGCTCGAAACGATCTTGCGGGCGAAGGACGTCGGTGGAGAAGGTCAGCACGGCGGTGCGTCCACGCGATCACCACCTGCAATGCCTTCCGCAAAGATCGCAGCGACCTTGCGTTTCATGAATCAGCTCCGGATGCGAAATATGCCGGCAGAATGCCGTCAGACGGTTCCGCAGGCAATAAGCATCAGCGCCCGCCAAGAGCTGGCGAGCGCTGAATTTTTATCCAGGACTGTGAGCGATTTCACAAAGCGATTCCGCTCGGACCGCAAACACAAATGCGATGGCGATCGGCCGCCGCGCCTTAATGCATCGCCGTCGCGTTGAGCTCGTGCTGAATGCTCTTGAAGTGATCGAGCCGCTCGATCGCGTGGTCCAGTTCGGAGCCTTCCTTCTCGGAAAGCTTCTCCTGCATCTCGGTGATCGTCTCGGCGAACTTGGTACGGTCGAGGTCGGCAATGGCCGTTGCGACGTCGGCGAGCACGGTGAGGCCCTTCTCCGACATCTCGGCGAGACCACCGAGCACGATGACCTTCTCGCGCTTGCCGGCAGTGATGATCGTCAGGATGCCCGGACGAACCGCGGCGACAACCGGCGCGTGGCCGGCCAGCACGCCGAAATCGCCTTCCACGCCGGGGACGTCGACCTGATCGACCTCGCCGGAGAAGGCGAGCTTTTCGGGAGAGACGAGATCGAAGTGGAAGGTAGCCATGGTCTTTCCGTTTCTTTGCGCTGTCACCCGCGGGCTCGACCCGCGGGTCCATCAGTCAAAACAGGTCTCGTTCGATGGATCGCCGGATCAAGTCCGGCGACGACGACATCATGAAGCTCAGGCCGCCTCGGCGGCGAGCTTCTTGCCCTTCTCGACGGCTTCTTCGATGGTGCCGACCATGTAGAAAGCCGCTTCCGGCAGGTGGTCGTACTTGCCCGCACAGAGATCGCGGAAGCCCTTGATGGTGTCGGCGAGGTCGACGAACTTGCCCGGCGAACCGGTGAAGACTTCGGCGACGTGGAACGGCTGCGACAGGAAGCGCTCGACCTTGCGGGCGCGCGCCACGGTCAGCTTGTCCTCTTCCGACAGTTCGTCCATGCCGAGAATGGCGATGATGTCCTGCAGCGACTTGTAGCGCTGCAGGATCTGCTGAACCACGCGCGCGGTGTTGTAGTGCTCCTCGCCGACGACCAGCGCCGACAGCATGCGCGAGGTCGAGTCGAGCGGGTCCACCGCCGGATAGATGCCCTTTTCCGAGATCGCGCGCGACAGCACCGTGGTGGCGTCCAGATGCGCGAACGAGGTCGCGGGCGCCGGATCGGTCAAGTCGTCGGCCGGCACGTAGATCGCCTGCACCGAGGTGATCGAGCCCTTCTGGGTGGTGGTGATGCGCTCCTGCAGCGCGCCCATGTCGGTCGCCAGCGTCGGCTGATAACCCACCGCCGACGGGATGCGGCCGAGCAGCGCCGACACTTCCGAACCTGCCTGGGTGAAGCGGAAGATGTTGTCGACGAAGAACAGCACGTCCTGGCCCTGGTCGCGGAAGTGCTCGGCGACCGTCAGGCCGGTGAGGCCGACACGGGCGCGGGCGCCCGGCGGCTCGTTCATCTGGCCGAACACCAGCGCGCACTTCGACTTCACGCCCGGATCCGGATTGTGCGGATCGGCGTTGACCTTGGATTCGATGAACTCGTGATAGAGGTCGTTGCCTTCGCGGGTGCGCTCGCCGACGCCGGCGAACACGGAATAACCGCCGTGCGCCTTCGCGACGTTGTTGATCAGCTCCTGAATCAGCACGGTCTTGCCGACGCCGGCGCCGCCGAACAGGCCGATCTTGCCACCCTTCGCATACGGAGCAAGGAGATCGACGACCTTGATGCCGGTGACGAGGATTTCGGCTTCCGTCGACTGGTCGGTGTAGGTCGGCGCTTCCTGGTGGATGGCGCGCAGGCCGTCAGACTTGATCGGGCCCGCCTCGTCGATCGGCTCGCCGATGACGTTGATGATGCGGCCGAGCGTACCTTCGCCGACCGGCACCCGGATCGGCTCGCCGGTGTCGGTCACTTCCTGGCCGCGCACCAGACCCTCGGTGATATCCATCGCGATGGTACGCACCGTCGATTCACCGAGATGCTGCGCGACTTCGAGCACCAGGCGATTGCCGCCGTTCTTGGTCTCGAGCGCATTCAGAATCGCCGGAAGGTGGCCTTCGAACTGCACGTCGACCACCGCGCCCGTGACCTGGGTAACGCGACCGATCTGGTTGGCTTCTGTAGCCATGGACTGTTCTCCTTCGAAAATCTTGCCTTAGACCGCCTCAGCGCCGGAGATGATTTCAATCAGCTCCTTCGTGATCTGGGCCTGACGGGTTCGGTTGTAAATCAGGGTCTGCTTGCGGATCATTTCGCCGGCGTTGCGGGTGGCGTTGTCCATCGCGCTCATCTGCGCGCCGTAGAACGAAGCGTTGTTCTCGAGCAGCGCACGGAAGATCTGCACCGCGAGATTGCGCGGCAGCAGACCCGTGAGGATTTCATCCTCTTCCGGCTCGTACTCGTACGACGTGGCCGGGCCGGCGCCGGCATTGGCCTCCGGCGCGGTCACCTCGAGCGGGATGATCTGCTGCGCCGTCGGGATCTGGGCGATCACCGACTTGAAGCGCGAATAGAACAGCGTGCAGACGTCGAACTCGCCGGCATCAAATCGTGCCAGCACCTTCTTGGCGATGTCCTCGGCATTGACGAAGCCGAGCTGGCGCACCGAACGAAGGTCGAGATGCTCGACGATCTGCCGATCGAAGGTACGGCGCAACTGCTCGTAGCCCTTGCGGCCGACGCAGAAGAACTTGACCTCTTTACCCTGTGCGATCAGCGAATTTGCCCGTTCGCGCGCGAGGCGCACGATGGCCGAGTTGAACGCGCCGGACAGGCCGCGCTCGCCGGTGCAGACCAGGAGGAGATGCACCTGATCCTTGCCGGTGCCGGCGAGCAGTGTCGGCGCGCCGGGCGAGCCCTTGGCCGCGGAGGCGATGTTGGAAATCACCGCGTCCATCTTCTCGGCATAGGGCCGCGCCGATTCGGCGGCGGTCTGCGCCCGGCGCAGCTTGGAAGCCGCGACCATCTGCATGGCCTTGGTGATCTTCTGCGTCGCCTTGGTCGAGGCGATGCGGACCCGCATATCTTTCAGTGACGCCATTCTTCGTCCACCCCGGCGATCCGACCGCAACGGTCAGATCGCAAGCCTCTGTTCGTCACGCCCGGCGCAGCGCCGGGCGACGCCCCTTGTTTATGCAAACGTCTTGGCGAAGCCTTCGACGACCGTCTTCAGCTTCGCGGCAGTATCGTCGGAGAGATCGCGGCTGGTGCGGATCGCGTCGAGGATCTCGACGTTCTTGCCGCGCAGCAGCGACAACAGGCCGTCCTCGAACGCCTTCACCTTGTTGAGCGGCAGCGGATCGAGATAGCCGTTGGTGCCGGCCCAGATCACGCAAACCTGCTCTTCCATCTTCAGCGGCGAGAACTGCGGCTGCTTCAACAGCTCGGTCAGGCGCGAGCCGCGGTTGAGCAGGCGCTGGGTCGAGGCGTCGAGGTCGGAGCCGAACTGCGCGAACGCTGCCATTTCGCGGTACTGCGCCAGCTCGCCCTTGATCTTGCCAGCGACCTTCTTGGTCGCCTTGGTCTGCGCCGACGAACCGACGCGCGACACCGACAGACCGACGTTCACCGCGGGACGGATGCCCTGGAAGAACAAATCGGTCTCCAGGAAGATCTGGCCGTCGGTGATCGAAATCACGTTGGTCGGAATGTAGGCCGACACGTCGTTGGCCTGGGTTTCGATCACCGGCAACGCGGTCAGCGAGCCCAAGCCGTGGTCCTTGTTGAGCTTCGCCGCGCGCTCGAGCAGGCGGGAATGCAGATAGAACACGTCGCCCGGATAGGCTTCGCGGCCCGGCGGGCGGCGCAGCAGCAGCGACATCTGGCGATAGGCGACGGCCTGCTTGGACAGATCGTCATAGATGATCACGGCGTGCATGCCGTTGTCGCGGAAGTACTCGCCCATGGTGCAGGCGGTGAACGGCGCGATGTACTGCATCGGCGCCGGATCGGATGCGGTCGCGGCGACGATGATCGAGTATTCCAGCGCACCCTGCTCTTCGAGCACCTTGACGAACTGCGCGACGGTGGAACGCTTCTGGCCGATCGCGACGTAGACGCAATACAGCTTGAGGTTCTCGTCCGGCTGGGCGTTGAGCGGCTTCTGGTTCAGGATGGTGTCGAGCGCGATCGCGGTCTTGCCGGTCTGGCGGTCGCCGATGATCAGCTCGCGCTGGCCGCGGCCGATCGGGATCAACGCATCGATCGCCTTCAGGCCGGTCGCCATCGGCTCGTTCACCGACTTGCGCGGAATGATGCCGGGCGCCTTGACGTCGACGCGCTTGCGCTCGGTGGCCTGGATCGGTCCCTTGCCGTCGATCGGGTTGCCGAGCGCGTCGACGACGCGGCCGAGCAGGCCCTTGCCGATCGGCGCGTCCACGATGGCGCGGGTCCGCTTGACGGTCTGGCCTTCCTTGATCTCGCGGTCCGCGCCGAAGATCACGATACCGACGTTGTCGGTTTCGAGGTTCAGCGCCATGCCGCGGGTGCCGTTCTCGAACTCGACCATCTCACCGGCCTGGACGTTGTCGAGACCGTAGACGCGGGCGATACCGTCGCCGACCGACAGCACCTGGCCGACTTCGGTGACTTCGGCTTCCTGGCCGAAATTCTTGATCTGGTCCTTGAGGATCGCAGAAATTTCTGCGGCGCGGATGTCCATCAGCCTGCCTCTTTCATCGCGTTCTTGATCGAATTGAGTTTGGTGCGAAGCGAACTATCCACCATGCGGCTGCCGAGCTTGACCACCAGGCCACCGATAATGGAGGGATCGACCTTCACGTTGAGCGCGACGTCCTTGCCCGTCACTGCTTTCAGTGCGGTCTTCAGCGCGTCGAGATTCTTGTCATTGAGCTGCTCGGCGACGGTAACCTCGGCGGTCGCCTCGCCCTTGAACTTCGCCACCAGCGCGCGATAGGCGCGGATCACATCGGCCACCGCGAACAGGCGGCGATTGGCGGTGAGCACCTTGAGAAATTTGGCGGCGGTGCCGGAAATGCCGGCCTTGTCGAGCAGCACGGCCAGCGCCTTCGACTGCGCCTCGGCGGAGAACACCGGACTGCGCACGAGACGCTTGAGATCGGCGCTCTCGTTCAGCATCGCCTCGAAACGGTCGAGATCGGCCTTCACTGCATCGACGGATTTCTCGTCGCGCGCCAACTCGAACAACGCCGTTGCATAACGGCCGGACACTCCCGATACGGACGGATCTTCAGCAGCCACGAGCTCGCTCTTTTTTGCTGTCAAATTCGCAAGGGAGAAACCGTCGCCACCGAAGCAGCGCCCAGCGATCCAACCCCTTGGAATTCAAGCGGGACTTCGATTTTCGACCGGCACAGGACGTGCCGGGACCGTTAAAATCGCGGGCTTTGCTAACATAGCAATCGCGCAGGTGCAACATGACGGCACGACCGGTGCCGCGATGTCGCACATCCTTCGACGTGGCGTTCGCCGGAGCCCGAATCGGAAAATTCTGCACGCGCGAATCTGCCACTTGTTTCCGCCCGCCACCCGTCTCGGTTTGGTTCCGCTACGGATTTGCATGGGGCCATGCGCGGATGCATTTGGAACCATCGGCGAGCGCCACGTTCCATTTGGCGAATACTTACTGAAAACTTACAGCTGTATCGCTATACAGTATTGTTAAGTAAATAATTCGTTAAAAATCGGTTAAAGGCGAAGATTACAGAACATGGCTTGAGTAGCCGCAGGCGGTAACAAGATGTTTCAACCGGAGACAGTCCGGGTTTACTGCCCAATTCACGCCGCATTGCGAAACCAAACGGCCTTGGTCAACGACGGGACGGGGGTTCCACTTGCCATAGTTGTGGCAATACTGTCTGAGGGTCTTAAATCAATGTCGAATATCAAGAAGTTGGTTCTGGGCGTCACCCAGTCGCGTACGGCGCTTGCCATTGTTGCTGCGAGCATCGTGTTTGGGGGCAGCGTGACTGAAGCATCCGCCAGGTCCAGGCACCACCACCATCACAGCTATCACCGCCACCACCATCATCACGCCCGCGCCGAGGGGTCGGCCTGGCGCGATGCCAATGCTTCGATCCAGTCGTCCGGCGGCGGCCACTCGTTCTCGGGGATGGCTTCGTTCTACGGCAATGAGTCCGGCAGCCGCACGGCCTCCGGGCAGCGCTTCAACCAGAATGCCATGACCGCAGCCCATCGCTCGCTGCCGTTCGGCACCAGGCTCCGCGTCACCCATGGTGGCCGCAGCGTCATCGTCACCATCAACGATCGCGGCCCGTTCGTCCGCGGCCGCGTGCTCGACCTCTCCACCGGCGCAGCTCGCGCCATCGGCCTGACCGGCGCCGGCGTCGGCCGTGTCACCGCCGAGGTCGTCTCGTAAGCGCCTTCTCTATTGAGCATGATCTTCTCGGAAAACCGGTTTCCACTTTTCCGGATCATGCTCCAGTAAGCGTAGCGTAGCGTTGCGTATCGGCCCGCGAAAACCTCCATCGCGTGCCAAGCAAGGGCCTGCCGTCGCGAATGATGGCAGGCCTTTTGTTTTTCGTCATTCCGGGGTGGCGCGAAGCGACGAGCCCGGAATCCATCAGGCCGCAGCGTTGGTGATGAATGGATTCCGGGCTCGCGCTTCGCGCGCCCCGGAATGACAGTCCTGGAAAATTACAAAAAGCTCTGCGGATCGACATCGACCTCGAGCTTCAGATTGCCCTTGGTCTTGGGGCCGGCTGCCAGCCATTCACGCAGATACTGCGACAGGTCGACATTGCGCAGCGACTTCACCAGCAAGCGGAAACGATAGCGGCCCTTGATGACCGCCAGCGGTGCCTCGGCGGGGCCGAGCACCTGGATGCGCTCGTCGAGCGGCGCGACCGCGGCGAGCTTGCGCGCAAAGCCTTCGGCGGTCGGACGATCTCCGGCGGAGATGATCAGGCTCGCCAGCCTGCCGAACGGCGGATAGCCGGTGCGCTCGCGGATGTCGATCTCGCTGGCGTAGAACGCCTCGCGGTCGTTCGCGATCAGCGCCTTGATGACCGGGTGCTCCGGCTGATGGGTCTGCAGATAGCCGACGCCGCGGCCCTGCTCGCGGCCGGCGCGGCCGACCACCTGGTTCAGCAGCTGGAACGTCCGTTCCGCAGCCCGCGGATCGCCGTTGCTGAGGCCAAGATCCGCATCGACCACGCCGACCAGATTGAGCCGCGGGAAATTGTGCCCCTTGGCCACCAGCTGGGTGCCGATGATGATGTCGACGCGGCCCTCGGCGATCTCGTTGAGCTCGCTCCGCATCGTCTCGATCGAGATGATGAGGTCGCTGGACAGCACCATGGTGCGCGCTTCCGGGAAGATTGCCGCCGCCTCCTCCTGCAAGCGCTCGACGCCGGGGCCGACCGCGACCAGCGATTCCTCCGCCGAACAATGCGGACAGATGTTCGGACGCGGCATCGAGAAGCCGCAGTGGTGGCAGACCAGCCGCTGGCGGAATCGGTGATCGACCAGCCACGCATCGCAGATCGTGCAGGCAAAGCGGTGGCCGCAGGCGCGGCACAGCGTCAGCGGCGCGTAGCCGCGGCGATTGAGAAACAGCAGCGCCTGCTCGCGCCGCTCGATCGCGTAGCGGATCTGCTCGGCCAGCGGCGGCGAGATGAAGCGGCCGCGCGGCGGCGGCGCGCGCCGCATGTCGATCGCCTCGATATGCGGCATGTGCTGGCCGCCGAACCGCGACGGCAGCGCCACGCGCTGATAGCGCCCCTTGCGCGCATTGACCTCGCTCTCGACCGACGGCGTCGCCGACGCCAGCACGATCGGGATTTTCGCGATATGGGCGCGAACCACCGCCATGTCGCGGGCGTGATAATGCGCGCCGTCGTCCTGCTTGTAGGCCTGGTCGTGCTCCTCGTCGACGATGATCAGCCCGAGATCGGCATAGGGCAGGAACAGCGCCGAGCGGGCGCCGACCACGACCGGCGCCTTGCCTTCGGAGATCGCGGCCCAGTTGCGCGCGCGGGTGCGCGGCGTCAGCTCCGAGTGCCATTCCAAGGGCCGCACGCCAAAACGCTGCGAGAAGCGGTCGAGAAACTGGCCGGTCAGCGCGATCTCCGGCATCAGGATCAGCGACTGCCTGCCGCGGCGGATGTTTTCGGCGATCGCCTCGAAATAGACTTCGGTCTTGCCTGATCCGGTGACGCCGTCGAGCAGCGCGACGTGGAAGCTGCCGCTCGCGGCGAGCGTCCGCATCATGTCGACCGCGCTGCGCTGGTCACGCGAGAAATCCGGTTGCGCGTAGCCGGGATCGGGAGCCGGTGGCGGCGCCGGCGGCGGCATCGCCTCGACCGCCAGCGTGCCCTCGTCGACCAGGCCGTCGACCACTCCGGAACTGACGCCGGCCTCCCGCGCCGCGTCTGACTTGCCGTGCAGCAGGCCGTCCGACAGCACCTCGATGACCCGCCGCCGCGCCGGCGTCAGGCGCTGTGGCGCGGCGCCGACGAGGCGGACGCCGAGGCGCGTGCGCTCCGGCCCGAGATTCTCGCCCATGCGCAGCGACATCCGCAGCACCATGCCGCGTGCCGACAGGGTGTAATTGGAGACCCAGTCGACCAGTTGGCGCAGTTCGCCGCGCAGCGGCGGCACGTCGAGCTTCTCGCTGACGTCCTTGAGCCGGTTGTGCAGCCGTGGATCGGGCTGGGCGTTCTCGGCCCACACCACCGCGACGACCTCGCGCGGCCCGAGCGGAACCGCGATCACGTCGCCGGGCACGAGCTCCATGCCGCGCGGGACGCGGTAGGAATAGGTCTGGTTCAGCGCGACGGGCACCAGCACGTCGACGATACGTGTCGCCGATGCGGACGTCGTGCTGCTGCGCGTGGTGTGATCCATCGGGAGTCGGCCTAGCACCGCTTCGCCGCCTTAGCGAAGGGTAAACGAAAGAAGTGCGATATAATCAGGAGAATTGCAGCGCCAATAGCCCCTCATGGCCCGGACAGAACCCGTTCAACCGATCGAGCTCGATTGCGCCGACGCGACCGTCACGCAGGAGATGACGCGCTGGCTGTCACATCTGCGCGCCGAGCGGCGGCTGTCGCCGAAGACATTGGAGGCTTACGCCCGCGACGTCCGGCAATGCCTCGGCTTCCTGGCCGAACATTGGGGTGCGCAGGTGACGCTCAAAGCGTTTGCCGGACTGGAGGCCAGCGACGTCCGCGCCTTCATGGCGATGCGGCGCACGGAAGAGATAGGCAGCCGCTCGCTGATGCGGGCCTTGGCGGGCCTGCGTTCGTTCGGGCGCTTCCTGGAGCGCGAAGGCAAGGGCAAGGTCGGCGCGCTCTCGGCGATCCGCGCGCCCAAGGTGGCGAAGAGCCTGCCGAAGCCGATCCACATGGAAGCGGCAAAGCGCTTCACCGATGCCGACGAGCGCGCCGGCGAGACCCGCGAGACCTGGATCCTGGTGCGCGATGCCGCGGTCATGGCGTTGCTCTATGGTTCGGGCCTGCGCATCTCCGAGGCGCTGGGCCTGAAGCGCCGCGATGTGCCGAAGCCCGGTGAAGGCGACGTGCTCATCGTCACCGGCAAGGGCAACAAGACCCGCATGGTGCCGGTGCTGCAGAACGTGCTGCAACTGATCGCGGACTACGCGGCGATCTGCCCGCACCAGCTCGGCCCGACCGGACCGATGTTCGTCGGCGCCCGCGGCGGGCCGCTGAGCCCGCGCATCATCCAGCTCACGATGGAGCGGCTGCGCGGCGCGCTCGGCCTGCCCGACAGCGCGACGCCGCATGCGCTGCGGCACTCCTTTGCCACCCACCTGCTGAGCCGCGGCGGCGATCTGCGCGCGATCCAGGAATTGCTCGGTCACGCGTCGCTGTCGACCACGCAGATCTACACCGGCATCGACAGCGAACGCCTGCTCGAGGTCTATCGCTCGGCGCATCCGCGCGGCTGAGCGTCCGGCACGGCGCAGAAAACGTGACGTAGCGCACGGCGACGTTCACATTCATACGCCCGCCATAAACCGCTCGCCCCTTGCGTTGCGCGCCACATTCGGCAATCGTGGCGCGGTCTCATCCGGAGGGGGAATCATGAGCGCACATGAAAGCATGGAGCACGCGGAGCATGCCGAGCATGCCTCCGGTGAGAACAAGAAGATCGCACTTCTGATCGCGGTGATCGCGCTGTGCCTGGCGCTGTCGGAAACGCTCGGCAAGGGCGCGCAGACCGAAACGATCAGCAAGAATGTCGAGGCCTCCAACCTCTGGGCGTTCTTCCAGGCCAAGAGCATCCGCCGCACCAATGTGCAAACCGCGGCCGAGCAGGGCAAGCTAACCCTCGGCACCACCACCGACGAGGCCGCCAAGGCTGCGCTGCAGAAGCAGATCGACGACTGGCAGAAGACCGCAGCGCGCTATCGCTCGGAGCCGGAGACCGGCGAGGGCTCGGAGCAGCTCGCCGAGCGCGCCAAGCACGCCGAGCACGAGCGCGACGAGTCCACCGCCAAGTATCACCACTTCGAGCTGGCCTCGGCCGCCTTCCAGATCGCCATCGTGCTGGCGTCTGCGACCATCATCACAGGCATCGCAGCGCTGGCCTGGGTGTCCGGCCTGGTGACGCTCGCGGGCATCCTGATGACCGTGCTCGGCCTGTTCCAGCCGCATCTGCTGCCGCTGCATTGAAGCTGTGGGACGAGCGTTCTAATCGCTGGACCGTCGTCCTGAGAGCGTACGAATCTGTAACGGACGAGCGACGTCAAACATTCGATGTCGTCCCGGCGAAGGCCGGGACCCATCACCACAGGGTCGAGTTGTTGGAAAACGCTGTGGCCCCGGCGTTGCGCAACAATTGCGTTCGATGGCTATGGGTCCCGGCCTTCGCCGCGACGACATCGAATGTTTGGTACCGCTTGTGAGTCATTCATAACGGGGCTGAATGTCTCGTGCGGAAAGAGACTAGCGCGCCTGGTGCACGCTCTTGCGGAAGCGCGCGATCAGGCGAAACATGCGGGCTGACCAACCCTCACCATCGCCGCGCAGGATTTCCAGCACGCGCCGCTTGACCGGCTCGACCAGTTCGGTCGCCTTGGCGCGCAGTCCCATCACGAAATCATAGAGCGTCTGGAACCAGCCCATCTGCATCAACTTCGGCCGCGTCACGTCAAACAGGAACGCGGTGACACCGACGCCGACGAACTTGGCAAGCACGATGAGCGACACTGCACTCAGCCAGAAGCCATGCGCCAGCAGCCACAAACCAATGAGCTTGAGCGGAAACAGCATGATCCCCGGCACGGCGAAAACGATCAGCGTCATCGCCGGCGACAGCGAGCCGACCTGCCGCGCCAACCATTGCTTCAGCGCACGCAGCGGGATCGCCGCCACCACGCGCGCGACGATCGGCTCGAGGTGGTCCCATAGCCAAGCCTCGATCAAAAAGATGATCGCAAGCAGGACCCAGAACGGCTGAAGCAGGCGGCGCAGCATCGATGTCATCTCCACCCGGCGCGCGCCGGGCATCGATCACATATGGATGGCGCGTTTGCCGACCGCAAGCGCGGCTTCCTTGATGGCCTCGGAGCGGGTCGGATGGGCGTGGCAGGTGCGCGCCAGATCCTCGGCGGAGCCGCCGAATTCCATCAGAACGCAGGCTTCATGGATCATTTCGCCGGCTTCGCGGCCGACGATATGCACGCCGAGTACCCGATCCGTCTTCGCATCTGCGAGAACCTTCACGAAGCCGTCCGTGGTCTGGTTGACCTTGGAGCGGCCATTGGCCGTGAAGGGAAACTTGCCGACGGTATACGCGACACCGGCCTGCTTGAGGTCTTCCTCGGTCTTGCCGACTGACGATACTTCCGGCGTGGTATACACAACGCCTGGAATGACATCATAGTTCACATGGCCCGCCTGGCCCGCGATGATCTCGGCGCAGGCGACGCCTTCGTCCTCCGCCTTGTGCGCCAGCATCGGTCCGGCGACGACATCGCCGATGGCGTAGATCCCCTTCACGTTGGTCGCGAAGTGGTGGTCGATCTCGACACGCCCGCGATTGTCGAGCGCGACGCCGGCTTCCTTCAGCCCGAGGCCCTCGGTGTAGGGCACGCGGCCGATGCAGACCAGCACGACGTCGGCTTCGATCGTCTCCGCGGCACCGCCTGCCGCCGGCTCGACCTTGGCGGCCAGCGTCTTGCCCGAAGTATCGACCGAGGTGACCTTGGCGCCGAGCTTGAACGCAAAACCCTGCTTTTCCAGGATGCGCTGGAATTGCTTGGCCACCTCGCCATCCATGCCGGGCAGGATGCGGTCGAGGAATTCCACCACGGTGACCTTGGCACCGAGGCGATGCCAGACCGAGCCGAGCTCGAGCCCGATCACGCCGGCGCCGACGATCAGCAGGCTCGACGGCACCTTCTCCAGCGACAGCGCGCCGGTCGACGACACGATGCGCTTCTCGTCGATCTCGATGCCCTTCAGCCGCGCGATGTCGGAGCCGGTGGCGATCACGATGTTCTTGGTCTCGACGGTCTCGGTCTTGCCGTCGCCGGAGACTTCGAGCTTTCCGGCGCCGAGGATCTTGCCGGTGCCCTTGAGCACGTCGATCTTGTTCTTCTTCATCAGGAACTCGACGCCCTTGACGTTGCCGTCGATGCCCTGCTGCTTGAAGTTCATCATCGCCGGCAGATCGAGCTTCGGCGCCGGGACGCTGACGCCCATCTTGGCGAAGGAATGCTCGGCTTCCTCGAACATCTCGGAGGCATGCAACAGCGCCTTCGACGGCATGCAGCCGACATTGAGGCAGGTGCCGCCGAGCGTCGCGTTCTTCTCGACGACGGCGACCTTCATGCCGAGTTGCGCCGCGCGGATCGCGCAGACATAGCCGCCGGGCCCGGTGCCGATGACGACGAGATCGTAAGAAGCCATGATTGGATCCTGTAGCTAGCGACCGCCCGACACGTCGAGGATCGCACTGGTGACATAGGAAGCCTCGTCCGAGATCAGCCAGACGATGGCGTTTGCGATTTCTTCGGCCTGTCCCACCCGCTTCATCGGGACCATGTGCGCGAGCCGATGCGCACGATCGGGCTCACCGCCCGCGGCGTGGATGTCGGTGTCGATCAGGCCGGGACGAATGCCCGCAACGCGGATGCCCTCGCCCGCGACTTCATGACCGAGGCCGACGGTGAACGAATCGATCGCGCCCTTGGAGGCCGCGTAATCGACATAGGTGTTGGGCGCGCCGAGCCTGGCCGCGACCGAGGACAAGTTGACGATGACGCCGCCCTTGCCGCCGTGCCTGGTCGACATCCGCTTCACCGCTTCGCGCGCGCAAAGCATGGAGCCGGTGACGTTGACCGCCAGCACGCGCTGGATGCGCTCGGCCGACATCTCGTCGACGCGCACGCCGCTCTTGCCGACGATGCCGCCATTGTTGACCAGAGCGCCCAGCGTGCCGAACTTGTCCGCAGCCTTGAACAGTTCGAGGATATCGCCTTCCTCGGCAACATCGCATTTCACCGCGATGGCGTTACCGTTGCAGGCCGAGATCTGGGCGACCACCTCGTCGGCAGCGTCCTTGTTGCTGGCATAGCCGACCACGACGCGATAGCCGCGCGCGGCAACGGCGAGCGCGGCGGCGCGGCCGATGCCGCGGCTGCCGCCGGTGATGACAACGACCTTGTCCGTCACATTGATCCCCAAACTTTGTTTACCCAACCGATCGTGACACCCGCGCCTCGCGGGCGTCACACGCGAGACGACCTCAGAGGTCCAGCACCAGGCGGGCCGGATCCTCGAGGCTCTCCTTGACGCGCACCAGGAAGGTGACCGCTTCCTTGCCGTCGATCACCCGGTGATCGTAGGACAGCGCCAGATACATCATCGGGCGGGCCTCGATCTTGCCGCCGACCACCATCGGCCGCTCCTGGATCTTGTGCATGCCGAGGATGGCGGACTGCGGCGCGTTGAGGATCGGCGTCGACATCAGCGAGCCGTAGATGCCGCCATTGGTGATGGTGAAGGTGCCGCCCTGCATCTCGTCGATCTTGAGCTGACCGTCGCGGGCACGGCGGCCGTAATCGGCGATCGATTTCTCGATATCGGCGATCGACTTGTGGTCGCAGTCGCGCACCACCGGCACCACCAGGCCGCGGTCGGTGCCGACCGCGACACCGACGTGATAGTAGTTCTTGTAGATCAGGTCGGAGCCGTCGATCTCGGCGTTGACGGCGGGAATGTCCTTCAGCGCCTGCACGCAGGCCTTGGTGAAGAATCCCATGAAGCCGAGCTTGACGCCGTGCTTCTTCTCGAACGCATCCTTGTAGTGCGCGCGCAACGCCATCACGTTGGTCATGTCGACCTCGTTGAAGGTCGTCAGCATCGCGGCGGTGTTCTGCACGTCCTTCAGGCGGCGCGCGATGGTCTGGCGCAGCCGCGTCATCTTGACGCGCTCCTCGCGCGCGGCGTCGTCCGCCGGCGACGGTGCGCGCACTTGCACGGCAGCGGCCGGCTGATTGACCGGGGTCGGCGTCGAGGCGGCCTTCTCGATCGCGGCCAGCATGTCGCCCTTGGTGACGCGGCCGTCCTTGCCCGAGCCGGGGACGGTCGAGGCATCGACGCCGCTCTCGGCCGAGAGCTTGCGGACCGAGGGCGCGAGCGGCGCGTCGGCCGGCGGGGCCTTCGGCGCGGCGGGGGCCGGCGCGGCTGCGGCGGCAGGCGCCGCAGCCTTGGCAGGCGCGGCAGCGGCAGGCCTCGCCGCGGGCGCGGCGCCCTCATTGATCTGGCCGAGCAGCGCGCCGACGGCGACCGTCTCGCCGTCCTTGGCGATGATCTCGCCGAGCGTGCCCGCGGCCGGCGCCGGCACCTCGATCGTGACCTTGTCGGTCTCCAGCTCCACCAACGGCTCGTCCACCGCGACGGCGTCACCCGCCTTCTTGAACCAGCGGCCGATGGTGGCCTCCGTCACGGATTCGCCGAGCGTTGGAACGCGAATTTCAGTCATGGTCTTTTTCCTCAGATCAACCCTGCGGTCGTAAAACTTGTACGGCCACCGCTCGCCAAATGCGAACGATCCGGTACTCCGTGACGACAGCTTTTGCGCTGGATGACCCGGGATACCGGATGCCCCGCTCCAGTGCGCAATTGCGCACAAGGCGGGGCATGGTCTTGGTGGAGATCGTTAGTTCAGTGCATCGTCGAGCAGCGCCTTGAGCTGCGCCAGATGTTTCGACATCAGGCCGGTGGCCGTGGCCGCCGAAGCCGGACGGCCGGCATAGCGCGGACGCTTGTTCGGCGCGTTGATCTGGTTCAGCACCCATTCGAGATAGGGCTCGATGAAGTGCCAGCCGCCCATGTTGCGCGGCTCTTCCTGGCACCACACCACCTCGGCGCCCTTGAAGCGGCCGAGCTCCTGCACCAGCGCCTTCAGCGGCACCGGATAGAGCTGCTCGACGCGCATCAGGTAGATGTCGTCGATGCCGCGCTTCTCGCGCTCCTCGTAAAGGTCGTAATACACCTTGCCCGAACACAGCACGACGCGACGGATCTTGTCGTCGCCCTTCAGCTTGATCGCCTCGTCCGGCTGCATCTGGGCGTCATCGTACAGGATGCGGTGGAAGGTCTTGCCCTCGCCGAGCTCGTCGAGCCGCGACACCGCGCGCTTGTGGCGCAGCAGCGACTTCGGCGTCATCAGGATCAGCGGTTTGCGAATCTCGCGATGCAGCTGGCGCCGCAGCACGTGGAAGTAGTTGGCGGGCGTGGTCGGATAGACCACCTGCATGTTGTCTTCGGCGCACATCTGCAGATAACGCTCGAGCCGCGCCGACGAGTGCTCCGGCCCCTGCCCTTCGTAGCCGTGCGGCAGCAGGCAGACCAGGCCCGACATGCGCAGCCATTTGCGTTCGCCCGAGGAGATGAACTGGTCGAACAGCACCTGGGCGCCGTTGGCGAAGTCGCCGAACTGCGCTTCCCACATCGTCAGCGCGTTCGGTTCGGCCAGTGAGTAACCGTATTCGAAGCCGAGCACCGCTTCTTCCGACAGCAGCGAGTTGATGACCTCGTAGTGGCCGGTGTGGTCGCCGCCGAGATGATTGAACGGGGTGTAGCGGCTCTCGTCTTCCTGGTCGATCAGCACCGAATGACGCTGCGAGAAAGTGCCGCGTTCGGAATCCTGGCCGGACAGCCGCACGTGATGGCCTTCCTCCAGCAGCGTGCAAAACGCCAGCGCCTCGCCGGTCGCCCAGTCGAGGCCGACACCGGTATCGATCGCCTTGGCGCGGCTGTCCAGGAAGCGCTGGATCGTGCGGTGAACCCGGAAACCATCCGGCACCTTGGTGATCTTGCGGCCGATCTCCTTGAGCACGGCGACACCGACGCCGGTGACGCCGCGGCGCGCGTCCTCTTCCTGATCGGCCGATTTGAAGCCTGCCCACTTGCCGTCGAGCCAGTCGGCCTTGTTCGGCTTGTAGCCCGAACCGGCCTCGAGCTCGGCGTCGAGCCGGGCGCGCCAGTCGGCCTTGGCTTTCTCGACCTCGCCTTCGGTGAGCACGCCCTCGGCGACCAGACGCTTGGCGTAGATTTCCAGCGTGGTCGGATGCGAGGCGATCTTCTTGTACATCACCGGCTGGGTGAACGCCGGTTCGTCGCCCTCGTTGTGGCCGTGGCGACGGTAGCAGAACATGTCGATGACGACCGGCTTGTGGAACTTCTGCCGGAACTCGATCGCGACCTTCGCCGCGAACACCACGGCTTCCGGATCGTCGCCATTCACATGGAAGATCGGCGCGTCGATCATCTTCGCGACGTCGGACGGATAGGGCGAGGAGCGCGAGTAGCGCGGATAGGTGGTGAAGCCGATCTGGTTGTTGACGATGAAATGCAGCGAGCCGCCGGTGCGATAGCCCTTGAGGTCCGACAGGCTGAAGCATTCCGCCACCACGCCCTGGCCCGCGAACGCCGCGTCGCCATGCATCAGCAGCGGCAGCACGGAGATGCGTTGATCCGGCGGATCGCCATGCTGGTCCTCCTTGGCCCGCACCTTGCCGAGCACGACGGGATCGACGATCTCGAGATGCGACGGGTTGGCGGTCAGCGAGAGGTGGATCTTGTTGCCGTCGAACTCGCGGTCCGAGGAGGCGCCGAGATGATACTTGACGTCGCCGGAACCTTCGACCGCGTCGGGGTTGGCCGAGCCGCCCTTGAATTCATGGAACAGCGCGCGGTGCGGCTTGGCCATCACCTGGGTCAGCACGTTGAGGCGACCGCGATGCGGCATGCCGACCACGATCTCCTTCACGCCGAGATTGCCGCCGCGCTTGATGATCTGTTCGAGCGCCGGGATCAGCGATTCCGCACCGTCGAGGCCGAAGCGCTTGGTGCCGGTGAACTTGACGTCGCAGAACTTCTCGAAACCTTCCGCCTCGATCAGCTTGTTGAGGATGGCGCGACGCCCTTCCGGCGTGAAGCTGATCTCCTTGTCCGGACCTTCGATGCGCTCCTGGATCCAGGCCTTCTGCGCGGCATTCGAGATGTGCATGAACTCGACGCCGAGCGTCTGGCAGTAGGTGCGCTCGCAGATCTGCACGATCTCGCGCAGCGTGCCGTATTCGAGGCCGAGCACGTGGTCGAGGAAGATCTTGCGGTCGAAATCGGCCTCCGTGAAGCCGTAGGAGCGCGGATCGAGCTCCTCCCGGTCGCGCGGCGCCTCGATGCCGAGCGGATCAAGCTTGGCGTGGAAGTGGCCGCGCATCCGGTAGGCGCGGATCAGCATCAGCGCGCGAACCGAGTCACGGGTCGCCTGATGAACTTCGGCGTCGGACAGCTCGGCGCCCTTGGCCTGGGCCTTCGCGACGAGCTTGGTGCCGACGGCCTTCTCGACCTGGGCCCAATTGCCGTCGAGCGCCGATGTCAGCTCGTCACGCGGCGTGACCGGCCAGTTGTCGCGACCCCAGGAAGCGCCCTCGGCGTTCTTCTGTACGTCGGCGGGGGCGTCCTTCAGGCTCTTGAAGAAATCCTGCCATTCGGCATCGACGGACGACGGATCCTGCTCGAAGCGGGCGTAGAGGTCGTCGATATAGGCGGCGTTGGTACCCTGCAGGAACGATGAGAGGGCAAAAGCGGCGTTCGCGTCCTGACGAGACATGGGGAAGTCCTGGTGATTTTTTGTTTCGCGCGTAGTTGACGGCGCAAGTGCCGGTCTGGGAGCGGGCCGGCTGGATCGTTACCCTTTACCCTATCTAGGTCGGATAATCCTGCCTAAAAGAACTAAGAAATGAATTTGATTTCAAAGCATTTGGGCGATGCGCTGTGCCTGTAGCGGCTACAAAAAACGGCGGTTCCATCTGCTGGAACCGCCGCTTGGCGCATCGGATCTCTCGAAGGGTTTACTTCAGCATCTCGGCCAGGGTGTGCCCGAGCCGCGCCGGCGACGGCGACACCCGGATACCGGCAGCTTCCATCGCCGCGGTCTTGGAACCTGCGTCACCCTTGCCGCCGGAAATGATGGCGCCGGCATGGCCCATGCGGCGGCCGGGAGGGGCGGTGACGCCGGCGATGAAGCCGACCATCGGCTTCTTGCGGCCGCGCTTGGCCTCGTCCTTGAGGAACTGGGCCGCGTCTTCCTCGGCGGAGCCGCCGATCTCGCCGATCATGACGATCGACTTGGTCTTCTCATCGGCCAGGAACATCTCCAGCACGTCGATGAACTCAGTACCCTTGACCGGGTCGCCGCCGATGCCGACCGCGGTGGTCTGGCCGAGGCCTTCCTGGGTGGTCTGGAACACCGCCTCATAGGTCAGCGTGCCGGAGCGCGAGACGATACCGACCGAGCCCGGCTTGAAGATGTTGGCCGGCATGATGCCGATCTTGCATTCGCCCGCGGTCATCACGCCCGGGCAGTTCGGCCCGATCAGGCGCGACTTCGATCCGGACAGCGAGCGCTTCACCCGCACCATGTCGAGCACCGGGATGCCTTCGGTGATGCAGACGATCAGCGGGATCTCGGCATCGATCGCCTCGCAGATCGCGTCCGCCGCGCCCGGCGGCGGCACGTAGACGACGCTGGCGTCGGCGCCGGTCCTGGCACGCGCCTCCGCGACGGTGTCGAACACCGGCAGGTTGAGATGGGTCTGGCCGCCTTTGCCCGGCGCCACGCCGCCGACCATCTTGGTGCCGTAGGCGATCGCCGCTTCGGAATGGAAGGTACCGTTCTTGCCGGTGAAGCCCTGGCAGATGACCTTGGTGTTCTTGTCGATCAGGATGGACATGAGGATGCTTTCGCGAGACGAGCGGTGAAGGGGGTTAGTGGATACGCCGGTACACGCCGGTGAGCACGTCGGCCCACCCTTCCGCGTCAGGCGAGAACTGGATCTTCATGTTGTAGGTGTTGTCGTCGACGACCTCGTAGACATGGCGCGCGTTGCCGCGCAGCGAGCCGCGCACCAGGATCAGCGACTGGTTGACCCAGCCGCCGGAGGCCGGCGACGGCGGGTAGTAGCCGAGCGAGTCGTGCCAGAACAATCTGTAGGCGCGATCCTCGCGGTCGTAGGTGAAGACGCCGTGAGTGGCAAAACTCTCCTTGCCGTCGCGCATCTGCACGCTGTCCTGGATCAGATAGAAGCCGTTGAGCGCAATCCGCGCGCTCACATGCGAGGTCGCCGGGCCGCCTGCGGTCCAGCGCGACGGATGCACCATCTCTTCGCCGTTCCACTCGCCGGCGAACACCGCGAGCTTGCGATGTTCGTCCAGCGGCGTCGGCGCGTCGAGATGATCGGCCATCGCTAGCCTCCCTTGACGGCTTTCACGATCTTCTGTGCGGCGTCATCGAGATTGTCGGCGGGCACGACGTTGAGACCGCTGTCGCGGATGATCTTCTTGCCCTGCTCGACATTGGTGCCTTCGAGCCGCACCACCAGCGGCACCTTAAGGCCGACCTGCTTCACGGCGGCGACCACGCCCTCGGCGATCACGTCGCACTTCATGATGCCGCCGAAGATGTTGACCAGGATGCCCTTCACGTTCGGGTCGGCGGTGATGATCTTGAAGGCGGCCGCGACCTTCTCGGCGCTGGCGCCGCCGCCGACATCGAGGAAGTTCGCCGGCTCCATGCCGTAGAGCTTGATGATGTCCATGGTCGCCATGGCGAGGCCGGCGCCGTTGACCATGCAGCCGATGGTGCCGTCGAGCGCGACGTAGTTGAGGTCGTATTTCGACGCCTCGATCTCCTTGGCGTCTTCCTCGGTCTCGTCGCGCAGCGCGACCACGTCGGCGTGGCGATAGAGCGCGTTGCTGTCGAACGACACCTTGGCGTCGAGCACGCGCAGCTCGCCCTGCTTGGTGACGACGAGCGGGTTGATCTCCAGCATCGCCATGTCCTTGGCGAGGAAGGCGGCATAGAGCTGGTTGGTCAGCTTTTCGGCCTGCTTGGCCAGATCGCCCTTCAGCTTCAGCGCCTCGGCGACGGTGCGGCCGTGATGGGCCATGATGCCGGTCGCGGGATCGACCGAGAACGAGACGATCTTCTCAGGCGTCGAATGCGCGACTTCCTCGATGTTCACGCCGCCTTCGGTCGAGACCACGAAGGAGACCTCGGAGGTTTCGCGATTGACCAGGATCGAGAGGTAGAACTCCTTGTCGATGTCGGAGCCGTCCTCGATGTAGAGGCGGTTGACCTGCTTGCCGTGCGGGCCGGTCTGCACCGTGACCAGGGTCGCGCCGAGCATCTGCCTGGCGTACTCGCTGACCTCGGCGGGCGATTTGGCGATGCGGACGCCGCCCTTGTCGCCGGCGGACGCCTCCTTGAACTTGCCCTTGCCGCGGCCGCCGGCATGGATCTGGCTCTTCACCACCCAGATCGGCCCGGGAAGCTGCTTGGCGGCCGCCTCGGCCTCCTCCGGCTTCAACACCGGCACGCCACGCGAGATCGGCACGCCGAATTCATGCAGCAGGGCCTTGGCCTGGTATTCGTGGATATTCATGGAACGACGCTCCCAAAACCCTCGTGCGGCGAAACTTCAGGTCAGCCTTGACGCTGGCATACCATATACCAAAGCTCGCGCAACTGTAAAATCCGCCGGAATTTCATCACCTTGCGCCCGACAGGCGATCGAAACCGCCTATCGGGCCATAGCCACGTCAGATTACTTGCCGAGCAGGTCGGGTGCGATCTTCTTGCAGGCGTCGACCAGACCCTGCACCGAGGCAACCGACTTGTCGAAGGCTTCGCGGTCCTTGCCGGCCAGCTCGATCTCGACGATGCGCTCGATGCCCTTGGAGCCGATCACGGTGGGCACGCCGACATACATGTCCTTCACGCCGTATTCGCCGTTGAGATAGGCGGCGCAGGGCAGCACGCGCTTCTTGTCCTTCAGATAGCTCTCGGCCATCGCGATCGCGGATGCCGCCGGCGCATAGAAGGCCGAGCCGGTCTTGAGCAGATTGACGATCTCGGCGCCGCCGTTGCGGGTGCGGTCGACGATCTCGTCGATGCGGGCCTGCGAGGTCCAGCCCATCTTGACCAGGTCGGGCAGCGGGATGCCGGCGACGGTCGAGTAGCGGGTCAGCGGCACCATGGTGTCGCCGTGACCGCCGAGCACGAAGGCGGTGACGTCTTCGACCGAGACGTTGAACTCGTCGGCGAGGAAATAGCGGAAGCGCGCGGAGTCGAGCACGCCGGCCATGCCGACCACCTTCTTGTGCGGCAGACCGGAGGCCTTTTGCAGCGCCCACACCATCGCGTCGAGCGGGTTGGTGATGCAGATGACGAAGGCGTCGGGCGCGTACTTCTTGATGCCGGCGCCGACCTGCTCCATGACCTTGAGGTTGATCGACAACAGATCGTCGCGGCTCATGCCTGGCTTGCGCGGCACGCCCGCGGTGACGATGCAGACCTTGGCGCCGTCGAGCGCTTCATAGGAGTTGGCGCCGACCAGGTTGGAATCGAAACCGTCGACCGGCGACGACTGCGCGATGTCGAGCGCCTTACCCTGCGGCACGCCCTCGGCAATGTCGAACAGCACGACGTCTCCCAATTCCTTGAGGCCGACGAGGTGAGCCAGCGTTCCGCCGATCTGTCCGGAGCCAATCAGAGCAATCTTGTCGCGTGCCATGGGAAATCAGTCCTTTGAACTTGTGGCAGGAGGGAGGGAAGTCGGTTGCAAGGGTGGTTATCCCTTTCGAATGATCCATTCAAGTCGCGGGCCTGCCCGATTGGAGGCCCTGCCTGCAATTCGATCAGGCATGCCAGAGGCATTCCCGTCATTCCGGGGCGCGCGAAGCGCGAACCCGGAATCTGGAGATTGCGGCGCGAGATTCCGGGTTCGATGCTGCGCATCGCCCCGAAATGACGTCTTTATGTCTCTACCAGACCTGTGCTCGATCCGCTGGCCGAGGAATCCTTCCGGCCGTGCGGCAATGCCAAATAGGATTCCGAGCTCATTTCGATCAGGCGCGAGGAGGTGCGCTTGAATTCCATCGCCTCGACGCCGTCTTCCGCGCGGTAGAGCGACACCGGATCGGCCTCCGCCGAGGCCATCAGCTTCACGGCATTGTCATAGAGGGTGTCGATCAGCGAGATGAAGCGCTTGGCGGCGTTGCGCTCGGCATAGTCCATCGCCGGAATGTGGTCGACCAGGATGGTGTGATAGTCGCGCGCGAGGCGGAGATAATCGGAAGCGGCGAGCGGCTTCTCGCAAATGTCCGCGAACGTGAAGCGCGCCACGCCGTGCGACGAGCACGGCACGTGCAGCACCCGTCCCTTGATCGCGATGTCGCGCGCCTTGCAGGGCGCGTTGCCGGTCAATTTGCGCCAGGCCGTGTCGAGCGCGGCGTCGGCCGCAGCGTCATCGGGCACCAGCCACATCTTCACGCCGAACAGTTTTTCCAGCCGGAAGTCGGTGCGGGCATCGAGCCGCAGCACGTCCATATGCTCGGAGATCTGCGCGATGAAGGGCAGGAACAGCGCCCGGTTCAGCCCGCCCTTGTAGAGATCGTCGGGCGCGACGTTGGATGTCGCGACCACGACGGTGCCGAGCTCGAACAGCTTTGCGAACAGCCGCCCGAGGATCATGGCATCCGCGATGTCGGTGACGTGGAATTCGTCGAAGCAGAGCAGCCAGGCCTCGTCGAAGATCGCTTGCGCGGTGAGCGCGATCACGTCGCCATCCGCGATCTCGCCGCGGGCGATCTGCTGGCGGTAGCCATAGATGCGCTCATGCGCCTCGGCCATGAACTCGTGGAAATGCGCGCGGCGCTTGTGCTCGACCGGGCTCTGCTGGAAGAACAGGTCCATCAGCATGGTCTTGCCGCGGCCGACCTCGCCATGGACATAGAGCCCGCGCGGCTTGTCGTCCTTGTCGCCGCCGAACAGCCGCCCGAGCAGCCCCTGCTTGCGCTGCGGCTTGTAGCTCGCGAGCCGCTCGTCCAGCGCGCCGAATGCCTCGGCGGCCAGCGCCTGCGCCGGATCGGCCTCGATCGCGCCGGAGGCGACCAGGGACTTGTAGTGATCGAGGAAGGAGGTGGGCGCGGTGGACAGCATGAGCCCACCTTACGGCCCTAACGCGCGGAAAATTGCAAGCCGTGAATTTTGCCGATCGGCATGCAACAGCGCGCCTTGCATGTCGCGGCTGAGCCGGCCGGGCGCCCGTAAAGCGCCGCCTGGGTCGGGCCTACGCGCAGAGCGAGTAGGCATCCTCGACCACATAGGGGCCGCCGCCGGTCGATGCGCGCGACGAGAACAGCACGAAGCGGTCCGCCGTGAAGGTGCGGCACGGAAAGTAGCCGCGCACGGACAGATAATCCGCAACGTCCTGGCTCGACGCGTCATGCAGACGCGCGAGCGTCACATGCGGCGTGAATTTGCGCCCCTCGGGATCGAGCCCCATCCGCTGCATCATCCGCTCGAGCTCCGCCTGCAGTTCGATCAGCGGCCGGCTCGGCTCGACGGCAGCAACCACTGCGCGTGGCTTGCGTCCGCCGAAGCTCGACAGGCCCTTCAGCTTGACCTCGAACGGCTTGCGGTTCACCCGAAACAGCATCGACGAGATCTCGTTGGCCCACATGCCATCGATATCGCCGATGAAGCGCAAGGTGACGTGATAATTTTCGGGATCGATCCAGCGTGCGCCGGGAAGGCCGCCACGCAAATTGGAGAGCGTTTGGCCGATTTCGGCCGGGATCTCCAGTCCAGTGAACAGACGCGGCATCGCTACAATCCTCGATGCGGTGGCGCGAGTTTTGGGAGCCCGCGCCCTGTTACAAACCCCGGTGACGAATCACCGACCTCTCTTTTGTACCCGAGTTATATGACTCTGCGAAGCATATCGCGTTAACGGGTCGTAAACCTACGGATGTCGTACCGAGCACGGCCTGATTTTCAACTGTGTTGCGCCGATAATGTGCCGAGAAATGCCTCCACCGTGGGCAGCATGTTCTTCACGACGATGTCGACGCCGTCGGCCGTCGGATGCATGCCGTCGGCCTGATTGAGCTTGGCATCGCCGGCGACGCCGTCGAGGAAGAAAGCATACAACGGCACGCCTAACGATTTCGCAAGATCGGGATAGATGGTGTTGAACTTCGCTGCGTAGTCGCTGCCATAATTCGGCGGCGCGAGCATGCCGCACAACAGCACCGCGATCTTGCGCGCCTTCAACTTTGTGATGATGTCGGTCAGCGCGCCGCGCGTCACCGCGGGATCGGTGCCGCGCAGCGCATCGTTGGCGCCGAGCTCGAGAATCACCGCATCGGTTCCGTCGGGCACCGACCAATCGACCCGGTCGCGGCCGCCCGAGGAGGTATCGCCGGACACTCCGGCATTGATCATGTCGACCTTTATCCCCTTGGCTTCCAATGCCTTTTGCAGGCGGATCGGGAACGCCGCGGCGGCCGGAAGGCCATAACCGGCGCTCAAGGAATCGCCCAGCACCACCATCTTGATCGGTTTCGCCGGAGACGTTGTCTGTGCGCTTGCCGCCGTCATCAAGCCCATAAGCAACACGAGTATGTGCACGAAGATTCGCAACCGGCCCTCGACCGCAGCCGCGGAAGTGCCATATGACCGAGCCATGGACAGCATCATCGAATCCTCTTCATTGACCGGCGTCGAGCCGGACACCATTGCCGTCAGGAACGTCAACCTCTCGCTCGGCACCGGCGCGGCAAGGGTTCATATCCTCAAAGATATCAGCCTTCGTGTGGCAGCGGGTGAAGCGATCGGCCTGATCGGCCCGTCGGGCTCGGGCAAGTCGACCCTGCTGATGGTGATGGCGGGGCTGGAACGTCCTGACAGCGGAGAAGTGGTTGTCAACGGCACCTCGTTCAATGCCCTCGACGAGGACGCGCTGGCGCGTTTCCGCGGCCGCCAGGTCGGCATCGTCTTTCAGTCGTTCCATCTGATCCCGACCATGACGGCGCTGGAGAATGTCGCGGTGCCGCTCGAGCTCGCCGGCAATGCCGACGCCGCAGCGCGTGCCGCGCAGGAGTTGCGATCGGTCGGCCTCGGCGAACGGCTGCATCACTATCCGACGCAACTCTCCGGCGGCGAGCAGCAGCGCGTCGCGATCGCGCGTGCGCTCGCGCCGGATCCTGCGATCCTCGTCGCCGACGAGCCGACCGGAAATCTCGATGAGGCGACCGGCAAGCAGATCGTCGATCTGCTGTTCACCAAGCACGCCGAGCGCGGCATGACCCTGGTGCTGGTAACGCACGACCTCTCGCTGGCGCAACGCTGCGACCGCGTGGTGCGGCTGCGCTCCGGCCACATCGACGGATCATCCGCGACATGACCATTGCGTCCGAAGTCGCGGTGCAGGGCCGCGCGTCGTCGCTTGCCTTCCGCTACGCGCTGCGCGAATTGCGCGGCGGCCTGCGCGGCTTCTACGTCTTCATCGCCTGCATCGCGCTTGGCGTGATGGCGATATCAGGTGTCGGCTCGGTCGCCGCCAGCCTCGGCGACGGACTATCGCGGGAGGGCCGCACGCTGCTCGGCGGCGACGTCGCGTTCTCGCTGATCTCGCGCGAGGCCAAGCCCGACGAAGTCGCGTACCTGCGCACGCGCGGCGAGCTCTCGATCGCCGCCACGCTCCGCGCGATGGCCCGCACCGGCGACGGCAAACTCGCGCTGGTCGAGCTCAAGGCGGTCGACGGCAGATATCCGATGCTCGGCGAGCTGACGCTCGAGCCGAACATGCCGCTCACCGAGCTCTTCGCCGAGCGCGACGGCGCCTATGGCGCAGCCGTCGATTCCACTCTGCTGGCGCGGCTCGATCTCAAGCTCGGCGACCGCGTCACCGTCGGCAGCGCGACCTACCAGATCCGCAGCGTGGTCGCGGCGGAGCCGGACAAGCTCGCCGGCGGCGTCGGCCTCGGCCCGCGCTTCCTGATCAGCGAAGCGAGCCTGCGCGCCACCGACCTGTTGCAGCCGGGCAGCCTGGTGCGCTGGATCTACCGGGTGAAGCTGCCCGACGGCGCCAATGACGATCGCGCCACCACCGCACTGATCGACGGCGCGCGTAACGCGGCGCCGGAGGCCGGCTGGGAAGTGCGCAGCCGCAGCAACGCCTCGCCGCAGCTCGAGCGCAGCATCAACCGTTTCACCCAGTTCCTGACCCTGGTCGGCCTCGCCGCACTGCTGGTCGGCGGCGTCGGCGTCGCCAACGCCGTGAAGAGCCATATCGACCGCCGCCGCGACGTCATCGCCTCGTTCAAGGCGCTCGGCGCCACCGGCCGCGACGTCTTCACGATCTACCTGACGCAGGTGGTGGTGTTGGCCGGCATCGGCGCGGTGATTGGGCTGGCACTCGGTGCCGCGCTGCCTTTCGCGATCGTCGGCCTGTTCGGCAAGCTGCTGCCGCTGCCGGTGATCCCGACCGTGCATCCCGACGAGCTCGCGTTCTCCTTCCTGTACGGCCAACTCACCGCGCTGGCGTTCGGGTTATGGCCGCTCGGCCGGGTGCACGACGTGCCGGTGGCGGCGCTGTTCCGCGAGACCGTCGTGAGCCAATGGCATCGCCCGCGCTGGAGCTATCTCGCGCTGATGGCGGTGGTGATCGCATTGCTGATCGCGGTCGCCATCGGGCTTGCCTATGACAAGCGGGTCGCCTCCGTGTTCGTCGTCGCCTCGATCGTCGTGTTCCTGGTGCTGCGCGGGGTTGCCGAGATCCTGATGGCGGTGGCGCGTCGGCTGCCGCGCAGCCGCATCACCATGCTGCGGCTGGCGATCGCCAACATCCACCGGCCGGGCGCGCTGACGCCGTCGGTCGTGCTGTCGCTGGGTCTCGGCCTCGCCGTGCTTGTCACCATCACCCAGATCGACGGCAATCTGCGCCGCCAGTTCATGGCCGCGCTTCCCGAGCACGCGCCGTCGTTCTTCTTCATCGACATCCCTTCCACCGAGGCCGATCGATTCAGCGCCTTCCTCAAGCAGGTCTCGCCGGATTCGACCGTCGAGGACGTGCCGATGCTGCGCGGTCGCATCGTCGCCGCGCGCGGCGTGAAGGCCGACCAGCTCAAGCCGTCGGTCGATTCGGAATGGGTGCTGCAAAGCGACCGTGGCCTCACCTATACCGGCGAGGTCCCCAAGGGCTCGAAGATCGTCGAGGGCGAATGGTGGGGAGCGGACTATAGCGGGCCGCCGCTGGTCTCGATGGAAAAGCGGATCGCCGACGGCCTCGGCCTGAAGGTCGGCGACGACATCGTCGTCAACGTGCTCGGCCGCAACGTTCCGGCGAAGATCGCCAATTTGCGGACCATCGACTGGCAGGGGCTCGGCATCAATTTCGTGCTGGTGTTCTCACCGAACGCCTTCAAGGGCGCGCCGCACAGCCATGTCGCGACCCTGACCGAGCTCAATCCCGGCTCCGAGGGCGACGCCCGCATCATCAAGCAGGTCGCGGACAGCTTCCCGATGGTGACGAGCGTGCGGGTACGCGAGGCGCTGGAGACGGTCGGCAGCGTCGTCAACAATCTGGTGCTGGCGATCCGCGGCGCCAGCGCCGTGACGCTGATCTCGGCGATCCTGGTTCTGGGCGGCGCGCTCGCCGCCGGTCACCGCCACCGCGTCTACGACGCCGTGATCCTCAAGACGCTCGGCGCCACGCGGGCGCGGCTGCTCGGCGCCTACGCGCTGGAGTACCTGATGATCGGCTTTGCAACCGCCGTATTCGGGGTGATCGCGGGCTCGATCGCGGCCTGGCTGATCGTCACCCGGCTGATGACGCTGAGCTTCATCTGGCAGGCCGGCAGCGCGGCGCTGGTCGTGATCGCGGCGCTGGTCGTCACGGTCGGTTTGGGGCTGGCGGGAACGCTATTGGCGTTGAATCAGAAGCCGGCCTCGGTGCTGCGAAATTTGTGACATTTTGTAGCAGCGTTAACGCCGCTTTTCCCTACAAATGCCGATCAGAGCGACATTCAGCCGCGCGTGGAAGCTTGCGTCGGATATGCTAATTTCCCACATATCGATCAGGTCGGATGGGCCGTTTGATGACACGGAATTAATCTTCCGCAAATCGCGCCATCTGAGATAGATTTACCACCGGCGCCGCAAATCCCTTGCGCTCCACCGGGACCAACCACGGGAATTCGACCATGTCGGACCTTGACCGCAACTATAACTCTCCTTTCGGGCGGGCCGCCGGGCGCATTGACGCTGCGGCCGTCGACGCCGGTCTGCGCGCCTACATGCTGCGCATCTACAACTACATGAGCATCGGCCTCGCCATCACCGGCCTGGCCGCCCTCGGTGTCTACATGGCGGCGGTGGGCGATCCGTCCACGGCCGTCGCGCACTTCGGCAAGGTGCCGCTGACGCAGTTCGGCTACGCGATGTTCGTCAGCCCGCTGAAGTGGCTGTTCATCCTCGCCCCTCTGGTGATGGTGTTCGTCATCTCGGCCGGCATCAACCGCCTGGCGCCTTCGACCGCGCAGATGCTGTTCTGGGTGTTCTCGGCGCTGATGGGCCTGTCGCTGTCGTCGATCTTCCTGATTTACACGCACACCTCGATCGTGCGCGTGTTCTTCATCACCGCGGCGACGTTCGGTGCGCTGAGCCTCTACGGCTACACCACCAAGCGTGACATGAGCGGCATGGGCTCGTTCCTGTTCATGGGCCTGATCGGCATCATCATCGCGAGCCTGGTCAACCTGTTCCTGGCGAGCTCGGCGCTGCAGTTCATCGTGTCCGTGGTCGGCGTGCTGGTGTTCGCCGGCCTCACCGCCTGGGACACCCAGCGGCTGAAGAACGACTACATCTACGGCTACGCCTCGCAGGGCGGCGTGGCGGCGGAGCGTGCGGCAATCACCGGTGCCCTCTCGCTCTACCTGAACTTCATCAACCTGTTCACGCTGCTGCTGCAGCTCCTCGGCCAGCGCGACTAACTCGCACGCGAGCGGATCGATCCAGGCCCTATCGAGACAAGCCCCGGCCTCACGGCCGGGGTTTTTCTTTTGCGCCATGCAAAGCACGGCGTCGCGCAATCCAGGGAGCTCTATCTTCTCCTTCCCCCTGAAAGGCAAGGCAATCGCATATGCCATGCGCGAAATCTGGCACTGACGTTCCCACATCGTCATGGCCGGGCTCGTCCCGGCCATTCACGTCTTCCCCGCCCTAGAAACGAAGACGTGGATGCCCGGGACAAGCCCGGGCATGACGAGTTTGTGGCGAGGGCCAGGACCACACCAACTGCGCCGAGTTCGCTGCGTGATCCCCATATGCGATAGCCCTACCCTGAAAGGGGGAAGGTCGGGATGGGGGTCAGCCACGGGCGACACTGTGCGCGGAAAGAGCAAATCCCCACCCGCTTTGCTCTGCCGAGCAAAGCGCCCTTCCCTTTTCAAGAGGAGGTGAAGTTAAACCACCGACAGCTTGCGATCGATCACGAGCAGCACGCGTTCGAGCTCGTGACCGCGGCGCAGGATCAGGCCGGTCGCCGAGATCACGCTGTACATGCCCTGCTTGCGCGCGAGCCGCGGATCCTTTTCGATCCGGTAGATCGGCATTTCCGACGCGCGGCGGAACACCGAGAACACTGCGCGGTCTTTCAGGAAATCGATCGCATAGTCGCGCCATTCACCATCGGCGACCATGCGGCCGTAAAGATTGAGGATGCGGTTGAGCTCAAGGCGATTGAACGTGACGCGGTTCGGTTGCGGGGCGGCGGCCGCTGGGCGCGCCACCGCGCGATTCCCGCTCGGGTCAGTATCCTCCGACATCAGACTCATCAGCGCCTCCTGTCATCCCGATGACATGATTGCGCTAAGCGGGTGGCGCCGCAAGGGGACATTCGCAATGCAACCAGACCTTAACTAAGGCCCGTTGCGGCCGATTGTCCGAAAATCGCTGATTCTGGAAAGAGTCACGGGAACGTTAGCGGAATCATATTGCTGCCCCACTTCCGCCAACCGCCCGCCCTGCTGCCCTGCGAAAAGATAATCCTGCGTTGGCCCGGTCCTTTCGGTTCCGGATTCCTCAGCCCCCAGCCCCCCGGGGCCGTCGGGATCGGGCCTGTTCGCAGGGGAGTTAATCCCAACACTGGGCCAACGAAAGTTGGTCCTTTTTGTTTTGGGGCCTGCTTTCGATCAACCGCGATCGACGCGCACGCGACGGCTCGCTTTCGTTTCAATCCATGTCTGGATGTTCGTCCCTCGCCGCGAGGGCGACGACACGATAGCGCGTGTGGCTACACCCGCCGGGCCGGCGCAGCTCGCGCAGTGGCGATGCTAGTGGAGCGACGTGAATGCGGCGCCGAGCATCGGGCCCGGCTTGTCGCGATTGCCGTCCTGGACATAGACCGCCGCGGCATCGACGCCATCACGCGTGATGTTCTCGAGCGGCACAGTCCAGCTGCCGGACGAACCGTTCCAGTCACCGACCTTCAAGAGGTTGCGCACCACGTTGTGGTAGGTGACTTCGCGGCCGCGGTTCTCGCCACGTCCGATCGAGATCGCCACCGCCTTCGAGATCGAACAGATCCACACCTCGCCGCGCGATGCCGCGGGAGATTTGGACGCCGCCACCGAGACATTGATCTGCTTGCCGGTCAGCGTCATCGTCACCGGCACCGACATCACACCGGCGCTGCCGTCGGTGTCCTTGATGGCGCTTTCGATGCTGGCCTTGTCGCTGCCGATCACATGCGCCGAGCCGTTGATCACGGCCTGCGGCGTGTAGACGTCGCGGTCGCCACGCATGTGCGAATAGGCTTTCTGACGCGCGCTGAATCGGGAATCGGCCAGCGTGTCCTTCCAGCCGAGATAATCCCAATAGTCGATCGGCATGCTCAGCGCGATCACATCGGGATCCTTCGCAAGCTCGCCGATGACCTTGTCCGCGGGCGGACAGGACGAGCATCCCTGCGAAGTGAAGAGTTCGACGACAGCACGCGGATCGGCGTGCGCGGGGCGGATGATCGCGATGATGGCGCAGATACCGAGTGCGCTCGACCATTGCGAGATACGATTATAGGCCATCATCGCTGTCATACTGCGAACCAGTCGTGATGATTTCCATCCGTAATTGTACGGAGCATGAGTTTGTCCTTGAACTGCGTGCCCCACAACGCAAGAAAGCGGCCTTTTTCATAGGCCGCCTTCTTTTTAGCCGCTACTCACTAAGCAGTGAGGCAATGATCACAAACTCGCGTTAAGCCGCGAGTTTGCGCAGCACATAATGCAGGATGCCGCCGTTACGGTAGTAATCGAGCTCATCCAGCGTATCGATGCGGCAGAGCAGCGGGACATCCTTCTTGGCCCCGTCGCCGGACACGATCTCGGCGGTCAGGGTCTGGCGCGGCTTCAGGTCACCCTGCAACCCGCGGATCGTGACCTTCTCGTCGCCCTTCAGGCCGAGCGACGACCATGACGTGCCGTCCTGGAAGGTGAGCGGAAGCACACCCATGCCGACCAGGTTGGAGCGATGGATGCGCTCGAAGCTCTGGCAGATCACCGCGCGCACGCCGAGCAGGCGCGTGCCCTTCGCCGCCCAGTCGCGCGACGAGCCATTGCCGTACTCGGCGCCGGCGAACACCACCAGCGGCACGCCCTCTTCCTGATACTTCATCGCGGCGTCGTAGATCGACATCTGCTCGCCGTCGGGCCAGTGCTTGGTGAGGCCGCCTTCCGGAATATTGCCGTCGGCACCCTTCAGCATGAAGTTCTTGATGCGGATGTTGGCGAAGGTGCCGCGCATCATCACTTCATGGTTGCCGCGCCGCGTGCCGTACTGGTTGAAGTCGGCGGGACGCACCTGATGCTCGCTGAGGAATTTGCCGGCGGGCGAGGTCAGCTTGATCGAACCGGCCGGCGAGATGTGGTCGGTGGTGATCTTGTCGCCGAACATCGCCAGGATGCGCGCGTCGACCACGTCCTTGATCGGCTCGGGCTCCTTCTTCATGCCGTCGAAGTAGGGCGGGTTCTGCACATAGGTCGAGCTCATGTTCCAGCGATAGGTCTCGCTTTCCGTGGTCTTGATCTTGCGCCAGTTGGTGTCGCCCTTGAACACGTCGGCATACTTCTTCTTGAAGATCGTCGCGGTGACGAACTTCTTCATGAAGGCGTTGATCTCCTTGGTGGTCGGCCAGATGTCCCTCAGGAACACCGGCTTGCCGTCCTTGCCGGTGCCGATCGGCTCGACCGCGAGATCCTTCGTCACCGTGCCGGCGAGCGCATGCGCGACCACCAGCGGCGGCGAGGCGAGGTAGTTGGCCTGCACGTCCGGCGAAACGCGGCCTTCGAAGTTGCGGTTGCCCGACAGCACGGCGGCGGCGACGATGCCGTTCTCGTTGATCGACTTCGAGACGTCCTCCGGCAGCGGGCCGGAATTGCCGATGCAGGTGGTGCAGCCGAAGCCCACCAGGTTGAAGCCGACCTTGTCGAGATCGGCCTGCAATCCCGAATTGGCGAGATATTCCGCCACCACCTGGCTCCCCGGCGCGAGCGAGGTCTTCACCCACGGCTTGGCCTTGAGGCCCTTGGCAGCCGCGTTGCGCGCCAGCAGGCCGGCGCCGATCAAGACGCTCGGGTTCGAGGTGTTGGTGCAGGAGGTGATCGCGGCGATCACGACGTCGCCATGGCCGAGATCGAAATCGCGGCCCTCGACCGCGTAGCGCTTCTGCTCACCCTCGGGCTTCTTGTACTCGCCGACCAGCGCGGTGGCGAAACCGGACGACACCGCCGGCAGCGCGATGCGGCCCTCGGGACGCTTCGGTCCGGCCATCGACGGCACGACGTCGGCGAGGTCGAGCGTCAGCGTGGTGGTGAACACCGGATCGGCCGATTTGGCGGTGCGGAACAGGCCCTGCGCCTTGGCGTAGGACTGCACCAGCTTGACGCGATCGGCCTTGCGGCCGGAGGTCTTGAGGTAATCGAGGGTCGCGGCATCGACCGGGAAGAAGCCGCAGGTCGCGCCGTATTCAGGCGCCATGTTGCCGATCGTCGCCTTGTCCGCGACCGAGAGGAAGTCGAGGCCGGGGCCGAAGAATTCGACGAACTTGCCGACCACGCCCTGCTTGCGCAGCATCTGGGTGACGGTCAGCACGAGGTCGGTCGCGGTGACGCCTTCCTTGAGCTGGCCCTTGAGCTTGAAGCCGACCACTTCGGGCAGCAGCATCGACAGCGGCTGGCCGAGCATGCAGGCTTCGGCCTCGATGCCGCCGACGCCCCAGCCGAGCACGGCAAGGCCATTCACCATCGTGGTGTGCGAGTCGGTGCCGACCAGCGAGTCGGGATAGGCGACCTCGAAGGTGCCGGTCTTCTTGCCGACCGTCATCTTCTCCTTCTTGGTCCACACCGTCTGCGCGAGATATTCCAGATTGACCTGGTGGCAGATGCCGGTGCCGGGCGGCACCACCGAGAAGTTCGAGAACGCCTTCTGGCCCCACTTCAGGAACTCGTAGCGCTCCTGGTTCTGCTTGTACTCCTCGACGACGTTCTTGCCGAACGCCTTGTTGTCACCGAAGAAGTTGACGATCACCGAGTGATCGATGACGAGGTCGACCGGCACCAGCGGGTTGATCTTCTCGGCATCGCCGCCGAGCTTCTGCATCGCGTTGCGCATCGCCGCAAGATCGACCACCGCCGGAACGCCGGTGAAGTCCTGCATCAGCACGCGCGCCGGGCGGAAGGCGATTTCATGCTCGAGCTGTCGCTTCTTCAGCCATTTCGAGACCGCGACGATGTCGTCCTTCTTGACGGTGCGGCCGTCCTCGTTGCGCAGCAGGTTCTCGAGCAGAACCTTCATCGAATACGGCAGCTTCGAAATGCCCTTCAGTCCGTTCTTCTCTGCCTGGGGCAGGCTGTAATAGACGTAGGTCTTGCCACCGACCTTGAGGGTCTTGCGGCATTTGAAGCTGTCGAGTGAGGTCATGCGAGGGATCCCAATTGTCAGTTATACCCGGCAAGGGTATTTTAACACCGTTGGCCGCACCGGCCGTGGAGATCGACCTGGTGGCTTGCGGCCGCCGATTGTGTGTGCTGCATCAAGTTCCGGGCTTATAGAACCTTTCTAGAAGCGCCGCCACAGCGACAAGCGTGCGCCAGCGATGCGCGACCCAAAAATTCTCACGCGGTAGCCAAAGATTTCAGAGGGCTGTGACAAGGAGAAGCATGCGGCTCTCGGGACGAAATCTGACATGCGTGCGTGGCGGCCGCGAGGTGTTCTCCGGCCTCGATCTGTCTGCCGCCGCGGGCGAGGCGCTCGCAATCACCGGCCCCAACGGCGCGGGCAAGACCTCGCTGCTGCGCCTGATCGCCGGGCTATTGGTCCCGGCCGAAGGCGCGATCGCGCTGGAAGGCGGCGATGCCGAGCTGAGCCTGCCCGAACAGGCCCATTATCTCGGCCACCGCGACGCGCTGAAGCCGGCATTGAGCGTGCTTGAGAACCTCACCTTCTGGCGCGACTTCCTCGGCGGCGAAGGGCAGGACACGCGCGCATGCCTCGCTGCCGTGGCGCTCGATCACGCCGCGCATCTGCCTGCTGCCTACCTCTCCGCCGGCCAGCGCCGCCGGCTCTCGATCGCCCGTTTGCTCTCGGTGCGACGCCCGGTCTGGCTGCTGGATGAGCCGACATCGGCGCTCGATGCCGCCGGCCAGGAGCTGTTCGTGGGCCTGATGCGGGAGCATCTCGCGCGGGGCGGCATCCTGGTGGCGGCAACGCATCTGCCGCTCGGCATCGACGCGCGGGAAATGCGCATCGGTGGCGCAGCATGAGCGCGCTTGCCGCACTGATCCGCCGCGACATCAGGATCGCGCTGCGTGTCGGCGGCGGCGCGCTGATCGGTGTGCTGTTCTTCCTGACGGTCACGGTGCTGATGCCATTCGCGGTGGGGCCGGATCTGGCGCTGCTGACGCGGCTTGGCCCCGCGATCCTCTGGCTCGGCGCGCTGCTGGCGAGCCTGCTCACGCTCGACCGGTTGTTCACGGCCGATCACGAGGACGGCTCGCTCGACCTCATCGTCATGAGCCGGACGCCGCTGGAACTCGCCTGCGCGGCCAAGGCGCTGGCGCACTGGCTGGCAGCCGGCCTGCCCCTGATCATCGCGACGCCGGCGCTCGGCTTGCTGCTCAATCTCGACGGCAATGCGACGCTTGCGGTCGCGGTGACGCTGCTGGCGGGAACGCCGGCGCTGACCTTCACCGGCATGATCGGCGCGGCATTGGCGGTGACCTTGCATCGCGGCGGGCTGCTGCTCGCGGTGCTGGTGCTGCCGCTGTCGATCCCGGTCCTGATTTTCGGCGTTGCGGCCTCGCAGGCGGCGATTTCGGGACCGCTGCCGTTCGGAACCCCGTTCTCGATCCTCTGCGCGCTGTCCCTGATCAGTCTCGTGATCGGGCCGTTTGCGGCGGCTGCGAGCCTCCGGCACGGGTTGGACTGAAATGGGCCAGATCAAATCTCGACGAGAGCAGTTCGGCCGATTGCCTGCGCCACGTCGGACGACTATCAGAGTGCCATGACGCTGACCGATCTCGCCAACCCGACCCGATTTCTGGCGCTGACCACACGCATCCTGCCGTGGCTTGCAGGCGCAACCGCGATCCTGTTCGCGATCGGGCTCTACCAGTCGGCGATGGCGCCCGATGACTATCAGCAGGGCACCACGGTGAAGATCATGTTCATCCACGTGCCCAATGCGTGGCTGTCGATGTTCGTCTGGGGCGTCATGAGCGTCGCCGCGCTCGGCACGCTGGTGTGGCGGCATCCGCTCGCCGACGTCGCGGCCAAGGCCGCCGCCCCGATCGGCGCCGCCTTCACCTTTCTCGCGCTGGTCACGGGATCGCTGTGGGGAAGGCCGATGTGGGGCACCTACTGGGAATGGGATGCGCGGCTGACCTCGGTCTTGATCCTGTTCCTGATGTATCTCGGCCTGATCGCGCTGTGGCGTGCGGTGGAAGACCCCTCGCGCGCGGCGCGGGCGGCGGCGATCCTCACGCTGGTCGGCGCCATCAACATCCCGATCATCAAATTCTCGGTCGACTGGTGGAACACGCTGCATCAGCCCGCCTCCGTGTTCCGCATGGGCGGCCCGACGCTCGACAAGGCGTTCCTGTGGCCGCTGCTGGTGATGGCGATCGCGTTTTCGCTGCTCTTCATCACCTTGCATCTGGCGGCGATGCGCAACGAGATTTTGCGCCGGCGTGTGCGCAGCCTGCAGATGATGCAGGCAAGCAACGTTGCGTTTTCGAGCGAAGTGGGCACCGGTTCGCGTCAAGAAAACGCGTCAAAAATCGGAGCGGCGTGACGCGATGTCGCTCGGTCCTTACGCCTCCTTCATCGTGACGTCCTACGTGCTGGTGACGGCGGTCGTGCTGCTCTTGATCGTCTGGATCATCGCCGACCACCGCCGCCAGCAGGCACGGCTGCGCGAGCTCGAGGCCAACGGCGTCACGCGCCGCTCCGGCCGCAGCACCGTGGATATGCGATGAGCGAGCAGGCGACGAATAGCCCGCGACGGGGCCCGAGCTGGCTGGTCGCGCTGCCGCTGGTCATCTTCCTCGGGCTCGCCGGCCTGTTCCTGCTGCGGCTCTATGGCGACGATCCCTCGAAAATTCCTTCGGCGCTGATCGGCCGGCCGGCGCCGCAGACACCGCTGCCCGCACTCGACGGCCTGACCAGGGACGGCACGCCCATTCCAGGGCTCGATCCCGCCACGTTCAAGGGCAAGGTCAGCGTGGTCAATGTCTGGGCGTCCTGGTGCGTGCCCTGCCATGACGAGGCGCCGCTGCTGACCGACCTCGGCAAGGACAAGCGCTTCCAGATCATCGGCATCAATTACAAGGATTCGCCCGAAAACGCCCGGCGCTTCCTCGGCCGCTACGGCAATCCGTTCGGTATCGTCGGCGTCGACGGCAACGGCCGCGCCTCGATCGAATGGGGCGTCTACGGTGTGCCCGAGACCTTCGTGGTCGGACGCGAAGGCAAGATCGTCTACAAGCTGGTCGGCCCGGTAACGCCCGACAATATCACCACCGTGCTCAGGGCGGAGATCGAGAAGGCGCTGGCGGCGGGTAGTTAGGCCTCTCATACCCCGGACGCTGCGCAGCACGAAGTGATGCGCAGCCGAGCCGGGGCCCATCTCTCCACAAACATAGATCCCGGCTCTGCGGAGCGGCACTGCGCGCCGCACCGCGTCCGGGACGCGAGAGCGGCTATTTCCGCACGTCGCCCGCATCCGCTTCGCTGGTCTCCAGCGACGCCGGCTCGAGATGATAGCGCTTGGTCAGCGGCATCTGGGCGATGGCGAAGATCATGGTCAGCGGCGTCACGCCGAACACCTTGAAGTTCACCCAGAAATCCGTGGTCTGCGTGCGCCAGACGATTTCGTTGAGAACAGCGAGCGCAGTAAAGAACAGCGCCCAGCGCAGCGTGAGGATGCGCCAGCCCTGCGGCGTCAGGTTGAACACCTGGTCGAACATGATGGCGATGAAGGAACGGCCGAACAGCAATCCGCCGCCGAGCACGGCCGCGAACAGGCCGTAGATGATGGTCGGCTTGACCTTGATGAAGGTCTCGTCGTGCAGCACCAGCGTCAGTGTGCCGAACACCAGCACGATCACGCCGGTCACCAGCGCCATGATCGGCACGTGTTTGGTCACCACATAGGACGCGATCATCGCCGCCACGATCGCCACCATGAACGCGCCGGTTGCGACGAACAAATTGAACTTGGCATTGGCGACAAAGAACACGAGCAGAGGCCCGAGTTCGGTCGCAAGCTTGAACAGCGGATGCGGTTGGGTCTTGTCCATCAATCCTCAATCTTGGTTTGAGGCACGACCCGATCCGAAAACCGGTTTCCACTTTTCGGGGTCATGCCTCGATACCTGCAATCGCTTTGGCAAAATCCTTCGCCGTGAACGGCGCGAGATCCTCGACGCCTTCGCCGACGCCGATGAAATGCACCGGCAGTTTGTGCTTCTCCGACAGCGCCACCAGGATGCCGCCGCGCGCGGTGCCGTCGAGCTTGGTCATCACGAGGCCCGTGACGCCTGCCGTACGATGAAACGCCTCGACCTGCGACAACGCATTCTGTCCTACGGTGGCATCGAGCACGAGCAGCACCGCATGCGGCGCCGTCGCGTCGACCTTCCTGATGACGCGCACGACCTTCTCGAGCTCGTTCATCAGCTCGGACTTGTTCTGCAAGCGCCCGGCGGTGTCGATCAGCAGCACGTTGCGCTGCTGCTCCTTCGCCGCGGTCAGCGCGCTGAAGGCGAGACTTGCCGAATCCGACCCTTGCGCACCGGATATGACCGGCGATTTGGTGCGCTCGCCCCAGACCTTCAATTGCTCGATCGCCGCGGCGCGGAACGTATCGCCGGCGGCAAGCATCACCTTGCGGCCCTCGCCTGACAGCTTTGCCGCGAGCTTGCCGATCGTCGTGGTCTTGCCGGAGCCGTTGACACCGACAACGAGGATCACGAACGGCTGCTTCGCCGCGTCAATCGCGAGCGGCTTCGCGACCGGCGACAGCACCTTCTCGACCTCGGTCGCGACCACCTCCTTGACCTCGTCGGCCGAAATCGCCTTGTCGTAGCGGCCCTTGCCGACGGCTTCCGCAATCCGGACCGACACCTCGGTGCCGAGATCGGCGCGCAGCAGCACATCCTCGATGTCGTCGAGCATGGCGCGGTCGAGCTTGCGCTTGGTGACGAGATCGGCCACCGCCGTCCCGAGCGCGCCCGAGGTGCGCTTCAGGCCGCCGGTCAGGCGCTGCCACCAGCTCTTTTTGGGAGGTTCCGCAGTGGTATCGTTCATGGTGCGGGTGTGTTAGCCGTTTCCCCCCACAAACGAAAGTCTCGACGAATTGAACGACGTTCCCCAATTGACCCCTGAAGAAATTCAGGCGCGGCTGCTCCATCGCGACGGGCTGATGCTGGTCATCGACAAGCCGGCGGGACTGCCGGTGCATCGCGGCCCGAAGGGCGGAGCCAATCTGGAGGCATCGTTCGACGCGCTGCGGTTCGGCCTGCCGCGGCCGCCGGTACTGGCGCATCGGCTGGACAAGGATACGTCGGGCTGCCTCGTGCTGGGACGCCACCGCAAGGCGACCGCCTCGCTCGGGCTGTTGTTCAAGCATGGCAAGATTGCGAAGACCTACTGGACCGTGGTCGAGGGCGGCCCTGCCGAAGACGAGGGCACCATCGACATGCCGCTCGGCCGGCTCAATGCCGAACGCGGCTGGTGGCAGAAACCGGATCCCGACGGGCAGAAGGCCGTCACCAACTGGAAGGTGCTCGGCCGCGGCCAAATCCTCACGCAACACCTCACATGGCTGGCGATGGAGCCGGTCACCGGCCGCACCCATCAGCTCCGGGTGCATTCGTCCGCCACCGGCTGGCCGATCGTCGGCGACAACATCTACGGCAACGGCCCGCGTTTCGGCGAGCCCATCCTGCATCTGCACTCCCGCGAGATCGGCATCCCGATTTCGCGGAACAAGGAGCCGGTGCACGTGGTCGCGCCGGCGCCGCCGCACATGCATGAGCGGCTCAGGGCCTGCGGCTGGAACGGCGAATAGCCTGACCCGCGTCATCCGACGCGCGACAGCGACCAAAACATCGAAAACAACCCCATGCAAAGGAGCCGGCGACTGCCGGCGACCGGACTAGCGGCTTGACACGTCGGGCAACTCAGCGGCATTCTTCCATTATTCCGAAATGTTGCGAACGCGCGCCGCCGCGCCGATTGCGGCCTTTCGGCCACACTCGCCGAGGTTTCGCTGGGCACGTGACACCCTGCGCACCCAATCTGCTTTCGATTTGTGCAGTCCGTGGGTAAATTTGGGGCCGGGATAAAGGGACTCGCGGAGACATCTCTGCGCGAGGACGTGCGCGACCGAGCGGCGGGTGGGGCTGATGCTGCTTTTGGAACGACACACGATTGCCGTTGTCCGCGGCGGATCGACGCGGCGCTTTCTCGCCGCGCGGCTCTCGGGGACGTCGCTCGCATCCCGACGTCGCCACTTGGGCGCCGTTGCGATCGATCATCCGGTAACGTTGATCGAGTGCGTTGATGATGTCGCCATCGACAACGATAATCTGAAAAGAAGCCTTTCAAGCCTGATGGTCGCAAGCCTGGCGCTGGCCAGCGTACCGACGGGTGCATCAGCCGGATACGTGAGCGTCACCTACACCGGCACCGTCACATATGACAACGACCTGACCGGCATATTCGGCACCGTCAACGGAAACAACGATCTCGTCGGCAAGACCTACACGTCCAGTTTCATTTTTTATATTCCACGAGGGACGCCGGAGAGCAGCCCGCCGCCTAACGCCTCCCAGGGTTATTCAGGCGACATCGATCATTTCGGCGTGCCGCCCGCGATCGGCGCATCGGTGACAATCGGCGGAACGACCATTCAAATCAACCCCAGCGTTGCCGAAATCATCGCTCATCAAAGCCCCGCATTCAGCGATCAAATGCACAGTGCGGCGGACACTTTCGTATTCCCCTACTCCTATGGAACCACGTCCTCTCAATCCTCGGTTTCCGGACCCGCCGGCAGCGTTCCGTTCTCACTCACGGGGCCATTTACCTACAACCCCTCGACATCAGGCGGCTCCGGCATTCAAGGATTCTTTCAACAAGACTGCCTTCTTGGCCTGGGTTGCACCATCAGCACAACCGTTCAGGCTGACGTGTCGAGCCTCACCGTCGGGCAAGCTCAGTACATTTGGGGCGGAGCCGGCAGATCGACGATCACGACCGACTACAACCTCGCCACCAACTGGTCGAACCCTCCCGCCGCCGCGCCGCCCGTTGCTGCCGGGCAAACGGCGATTTTCGCCGACACCGGCAGTGCGACCGTGACGTTGGCCTCTGGCATCGGGGGGCCGGACAGCTGGACCTTCACTGCCAATGCGCAGTCTTACAATATCTCCGGCCTGAACGTGAACTTCAACCTGGCCGGGCCGACTGGTGGACTTGTCGACAACGCCAATGCCGGCCAGACGATCACGATCTCGAGCAATATCAATGAAAGCGTCGCCGGCGTCATGGTTCAGCAGCTCGGCAACAGCACGCTGGTGCTGAGCGGCACCAATACCTACACCGGCGGCACGGTGATCGAGGCCGGCACGTTGCAGCTCGGTGACGCCAGCCATACCGGCAGCATCGTCGGCAACGTTGCAAATTATGCCAAGTTCAACATCGTCAATGCCGATACCAGCGGCATCACGTCGATCGTCAACGACCGCGCGTTGCCGGGGGCAACGCCTGGCAGCACGGCGTTCAGCAACGCAACGTCGGCCGGCACCATGACCATCACGAACCTGAATGGGGGCGCGACGGTCTTCAACGACACCTCGACGGCCGCCAATGCGACCATCGTCAACGACAATGGCGGCCTCCTGACATTCAACAATCAGGCCACCGCGGGCACAGCCAATATCAGCAATCGCGACGGCAGTCTGATCGCATTTGCCAACAACAGCACCGCGGGCAGCGCGACCATCACGACCGACAGCGGCGCCGGCATCACATTCCATGACTCCAGCACGGGCGGCAATGCACGGTTCATCACCCAAGGCACCGGCTATGTCGATTTCGGTCAAAGCATCGGTCCCAATCTCGACCACCGCATCGCCGCCGGCTCGATTGAAGGCTCCGGCTCGTACTATATCGGCGGCCACAATACGCTGGTGGTGGGCGGCAACAATCTCTCGACCGAAGTTTCCGGCGTGATCGCCGACAACTCTCCGTGCGGCTGCACGTCGGGCTCCGGCGCGCTGGAGAAGACGGGAACGGGTACGCTGGCGTTGAGCGGGACCAATACCTACACAGGCGGGACGACGATCACCGCGGGCACGCTGCAAGTCGACGGCTCGATCGCGTCATCGTCACTGACGACGGTCGCCGCGAACGGAGTGCTGACCGGCGCCGGAACCGTCGGCTCCGCCCAAATCAACGCGGGCGGCACGTTCGCTCCGGGCATGATCGCGGCACCCGGCACATCGATGACAGTCGCCGGCAATCTCGCATTCCAGTCCGGCGCGCTCTATCTGGTGTTCCTCGATCCCGCGACGTCGTCATTCGCCAATGTCACGGGCACCGCGACGCTCAATGGACTCGTCGGCGCAAGTTTCACGACCGGGACTTATGTTGCCAAGCGATATACGATCTTGACGGCTACGGGCGGCGTCAACGGGACCTTCGCAGGAATAGGCTCGCTCGGTCTTCCCTCGGGTTTCAAGGAATCGCTGAGCTACGATACGACGCATGCCTATCTCGATCTGGCGTTGGCCTTCACGCCGCAGTCCGGCACGCTCAGCACCAACCAGCAGAATGTCGGCAACGCCATCGCCGCCTTCTTCAACGCCAACGGCGGCATTCCGATGGTGTTCGGCGGACTGACGCCCGCCGGCCTGAGCCAGCTGTCGGGCGAAAGCGCGACCGGCTCGCAGCAGGCTACGTTCGACGCGATGAGCCAGTTCATCAGCCTGCTGATCGATCCCTCCATCTCGGGCCGTGGCGAACCGATCAACGGCGGCGCGGCGCCCTATGCGGACGCGACGTCGGCCTACGCCGCCGGAAAAAAGACCGACGCGTTTGCGATGTTCACCAAGGCACCGCCGGTAACGCCGTTCGCGCAGCGCTGGAGCGTGTGGGCCGCCGGCTTCGGCGGATCGCAGCGGACCGACGGCAACGCCGTGCTGGGATCGAACAACACAAGCAGCAGCATTGTCGGCACTGCCGTCGGCGCCGACTACCTGATATCGCCGAACACGCTGGCCGGTTTCGCGCTCGCGGGTGGCGGCACCAATTTCAGCACCAACACCCTCGGCGATGGCCGCTCCGACCTGTTCCAGGCCGGCGCGTTCGTACGGCACAATGTCGGCCCGGCCTATTTCACCGCCGCGCTCGCCTATGGCTGGCAGGACATCACGACCGACCGCATCGTGACCGTCGCGGGCATCGATCACCTGCGCGCCCAGTTCAACGCCAATGCCTGGAGTGGCCGCATCGAGGGCGGCTATCGTTTCGTCGCGCCGATCATCGGCGGCATCGGCATCACGCCCTACGCGGCGGGGCAGTTCGTCAGCTTTGAATTGCCGAACTACATGGAGCAGGCCATCGTCGGCTTGAATACGTTTGCGCTCGGCTACAGCGCCAAGACTGCAACCGATACCCGCAGCGAGCTCGGTGCTCGCACCGACAAATCGTTCGCGATGCAGAATGGCGTCCTCACTTTGCGCGGTCGGCTCGCCTGGGCGCATGATTACGATCCGGACCGCAGCGTCCTGGCGACATTCCAGACCTTGCCCGGTGCAAGCTTCGTCGTGAACGGCGCGACGCACGCCGCCGATTCCGCGTTGACCAGCGCATCCGCCGAATGGAAGTGGACCAACGGCTGGTCGGCGGCCGCCACCTTCGACGGCGAGTTCTCGAACGTCAGCAACTCCTATGCCGGCAAGGGCGTAGTCCGTTATACCTGGTAAGGCCACCGCGCTCACGTGGTGAGACGTGCGCCATGATGACCGGCTGGCGTGACCCGGCAGTCGCTATCGTCGCGCGTTTGCCTTCGGCGGCACCACGGCTGTGACGTTCCCTCGACGTGAGAACGGCGTCACATGAGCATCGGCTTCCAATATTTCGGATGCAGGGTTCGGGCCTGCCTGGAGCATGCCGTCATGGCGCGTTCTCAGCACCGCGGACGGATTTGCGGCTGTCCGCTCTAGCAGCTCGCGCAATCTCGGGTGCAGACCGTCGCCGCGCGCGGCTGCAAATGCCAGGAATGTGTTTGAAGACATCATGACGGTTCTCTCGAAGCATCTCTTGGCTTCGAGGGTCGCGCAACTGATGCGGGCTTCCACTCCGCTTCTTGCTTCCAAATTGATTGTTTTCGTCGATCATTGATGGCAGGGCGTCGCCGCATCCACACCCGCTGCGTGCCGCTGGACGCCCGGTATGGCCAACGGATCTACACATTCGAGCCGAAAATCCGCGGACGCAGTTCTTTCGAATTTGAAAGCAAGAAACGGACTGCCGGTCACCGGGGGCGTCCCTACCGTCTCGCTCGACCCAACAACGATCCGGATGCACGCATGAGCGACATCAGTGCTGCACGAAGCGACACCGACGAGCTCGCGCGTCGTCGCAGTCTGGCGGCTGCCCGCCAATCGCGAGAAACCGAACGGGGCGCTTTGCTTCAGAAACTCATCCAGACCGAGAATAAGGCGCTCGAATTGCGCGACTGGGTCGCGCGGCAGGAGACGAAGGAGCAGGATGGTCTTTCACCGGAGATGCGGCGTCTGATCGTGTGGGCGAAGGAACTGCTCTGCGATATGGAGCGCTTCCTTCTGCCTGCCGAACTTTCGGAGCTGCTGGAGGCGCGCGATCTGTTCCCGGAGACAGACGAACTCGCGGATCCGCTCGGCGACCCGCCGCCGCTCCGGCCCTGGGGGCGTTGAGGCGACCGCGCAGATTTGAGGCCGCCTCTGCGCTGTGCGCATCTGGACAGTCGGCGAACGCGCTCCTCCGCCCAATTGGCAATTTGCTGGTCTTGTCGCGGTTACGCGCGATGATCAGAGGCCAGGCCGGCCCTCACGCTCGAGGAGTGCGCGCTTGCGCTCCACGCCCCACGCGTAGCCCGAGATGGCGCCGTCGTTCTTGACGACGCGATGGCACGGAATTGCTACCGCGAGATTGTTCGCCGCGCACGCTCCGGCGACCGCCCGGACAGCCTTCGGGGCGCCGATGCGGCGGGCGATCTCTGTGTAGGAGACCGTGGAGCCGACCGGAATTTCACGCAGCGCCTGCCAGACACGTTGTTGGAAGGCGGTCCCGCGCACGTCCAGCGGGAGATTGAGCCCGAGTTTCGGCATCTCGACGAAGCCAACGATCCGAGCCACGAACTCCTCGTAGCTCCTGTCCGCTCCGATGAGTTTGGCATTGGGAAACCGATCCTGCAGATCGCGGACCAACTCGTCCGGGTTGTCGCCTAGCAGAATCGCGGCCACTCCCTTGTGGCTGGACGCCACCAGGATGGAGCCGAGTGAGGTCTCGCCGACAGCGAAGCGGATTTCCTCGTTCGTGCCACCGTTGATGTAGTGGGTTGGCGTCATGCCAAGCATGTCCATCGATTTCGCATAGAACCGCCCGCTGGAGTTGAAGCCCGCATCATAGATCGCGCCAGTTACGCTATTGCCCTCGTTCAGGCACCGACGGACGCGTCGCGTGCGATGGGCGATCGCGTAATCTTTGGGGGTGAGCCCCGTCGTCGCCTTGAACACCCGATGGAAATAGCTGGAGCTCCGGTCGACCGCTGCGGCCAGATCGGACAGCGAAGGTTCTTCCTCACTCTGCTCGATCAGACGGCACGCCCGCGCAACGATGGCCGCATTCTCTCCATCGACGGAGCGGCCCTCCGGATTACAGCGTTTGCACGGTCGGAATCCGGTCGCTCGCGCAGCTGCGAGCGTATCATGCAGCTGTACGTTCCTGGGATTTGCCGTCCGAGACGGACATGACGGGCGGCAATATACTCCGGTCGTCGCGACCGTGTACCAAAGGCTGCCGTCTGCGGTCTTGTCACGCGCCACAATACGCGCCCAACGAGGATCGTCGACGACGCTCGGGGGATTTCTTGTTCGCTGCTTGGTGGCCGACAATGTAGGCATGGTAACGTCTTCCTATCCGCAAAGCGGGAACATCGATGTCCGACATCGCGCTCGTCTTGCACTCCGATCCCTGCTTTCGATCGGGACAGTTGCGGACTTTGGCTGGTCCATGTTCACCACCATCGCCGTCAGCGACACAATAAGCCACCCGATTCCCGACCGGCTGCAGGACGTCCTCCCACTCGCTCTTCTGAGGCCGGCCAGCACTTATCTTGGCCCGGCACAGCGAGCCTTGCACGCCGACGCCTCAGCAGTGCATTGGGCGACACAGGATCCCGACAAGCCGCAATTCGTCGAGCAGGAATAGTTGGCTGAATTGCAGGCGGTAACGCACTCCGAAGGCGCCTGCGCCTGAGCAACCCGAAACCTATCGAGCAACGTGGAAGCTTCGCCTGGTGCAGGTCCGGACAACAGCACGACCAACGTCAGGATTACCCTCATGCGATGCCTCCAGGTGTGACGCAACGTCCGTTTGCGCGAGAGCTTCATCGCGCCGCTGCCGGGCGCACTTCGATTCTTGCCTTCGAATCGAATTGTTATGGCTGGAGGCGGCATCGTCGCCTCCGCCCGGACGTCTCCGCGGATGCAAAGGCAAGAAGCGGAGTGCGCGAGCCCGTTGCTCCTGACAAACGAAAGATCCCGATGCCGGCGGAGATGCGCCATGTCCTGTTTCGCGCCTTACAGTCTCTACACGTTCCTTGCAGCTCGCGGAGCCTTCTTGCGGCCGGATGTACGGGCGGTGCTGGAGCAGTCGTCAGCTGCTCCATTCGATGACCTTGCAACCCCTGGCCGTGCAGCGTTTCTCGCGCGGCTCACCCGAAAGCGCCTGGACGCTCTGCTGGCCTCGAACGACGCGCGCGGTGTCGGACACGAGCCGTGAGCTTCCGCCAAACACCCGCCGAGGAAACAGCAACGGGCGCGGCCTACCGGTCAAGGATGCGCGGCAACAAGTCGACGACACCCGGATGCCGCGTCGCGGCCGCGCTCTCTTCGACCGCGTTGGCGAATTGGCGTTCCATCGCGCGGCGCCCCGTCGGATCTCGTTCGTCGAGGCTTCCTATGTCGGTCACGTCGATCGCAAGGATCGTCTCGGCGGCACCGTTCGCCTCGAAATGGTCCGTGAAGGGCCGAAGAACCAGTCGCGGGTGGTCCGGCGTCGAGACCGCGATGCGCGCGAGCTTCTGCAAGGCGGGCTTGAGATATCGCCAGTGCTTGATGATCGTGAGCCAATCGCAGCCGTCCTTGAACGTGCCGTTGACGAACCCGCCGGACAGCGGATCGTGAGGCGCAAACACGCCGGCGCTGCCGCCGACATCGATGATGGACGGTCCCTGAGCGAGGCGCACGAAGAGGCCGACCTTTCCATCATTCGTTCTGATAAGCTTCATGGCGATACCGTTTTGGAGCGCACGTGCTCCGAAGTTAAATGACGATCATCCCGCTCGTGGCGGACCGAGGCTGAATGGACCAGGACGTGGTCAGACATCGCACCACCACGCCGCGGCGCGCGAATAGCACTGTTTGCGCTCACGCGCCGGCCTCTCTTCGAAGAAGCTCACGCTTGCGCTCGATCCCCCAGCGGAATCCGGCCAGACCGCCGTCGGAGCGGACGACACGATGGCACGGAATCGCGAGCGCGATCGGATTGGCGGCGCACGCGGCGGCAATCACCCGCGGCGAGGCGAGCGGATTGACCCATTTGGCCAACTCTAAATAGCTCACGGTGCGGCCGACAGGGATCGTCCGCATCTTCTCCCATATCCGACGTTGAATCGGCGTCCCTCGCATGTCGAGCGGGAGCCTCAGGCCTTCGGCTGGATTCTCGACGAAGCGGATCACTTTCGACAGATCGTCGCGAACGATGGCTTCGTTCGCGATCAGCGCCGCCTCCGGAAAACGCCGGGCGAGATCCGCTTGCAACTCATCCACTGTGTCGCCCAGCAGGATGGCGCAGACGCCCGTGACGCTGCGGGCCACCAGGACCTTGCCCAAAGGAAAATCGCGCGTTGTATGGAAGAGCACGTCAGCACGCGTGCTTCGGCCCTGCGTCGTCGATGAAAGCCGCGAATCGCTGGCCTGGACGTTGACGTTCATGGTGTAGCTCCTTCGTCTGGTCTCAGGATCGAAGGTAGATCGATATCGCTGGGTCCGAACTCCGATGCTTGCTCTCGAATCCAAACGATCAAGCAGTTGCAGAAAAGGAAAAGCCGAGCGGTACAGGCTCGGCTTGCTATCGAAACGGACAAGAAGTGCGGTCGTCAGGCGAGACGTCCTGCTCGGCAGTCGAATTTCGCTCTGAATGAGCGAGGCCCGCAGCTGCGGGCCTCGCTGCTTCCGCAGACGTCGGCGACGGCGATCAAGACGCGCAACTACGCTTTCTTGAGCAGCCCGAGCTGCGTCAGTGCGGTCACGCCGTCGTCCAGTCCGATCTCCTCGACGAGCTTCCCGTCGACCACCTTGAGCACTGTGGTGCCCGTGAAGTGCATCTTGCGCCCGGTGGCGGCCGGAAGATCGCCGATCAGGAAGTCGCTGAAGGCCGGGCCGGTGTGCGTACCGCCTCCTTCCCACTGTCCGACGACATAATCGCCTTCGGCGATCAGGTCGGCCGTGCCCCAGAAGTTGAGATCGGGAAAAGCGGCGCGGAAGTCGGTCATGAACGCCTTGATGTCTTCGCGCCCGCGACGCGGCTCATGCAGCGAGTACTTGAGGAGCATGTCCGGCGCGGCAATCTCGTCGACGACGGTCAGATTGACGGTCTTGCCCCAGAAATCGGTGAACCAGCGGCCGACGACGGCCTTGTTGTCATCTTGTTTGCTCATTTGAAACTGCTCCTTCGTTTGGATCATCAACATGCCTCGATGATCTGTCCGAAGGCTTACGCGATGGTGGGGATGGCTAAACTCCGGTTCTTGTTCTGAAATCGAAAGCGGTCGTGCTCGAACGTCGCTGATGCACGCGCTAAAGCGCGATGAGATTGGGTCGAATCGTCATCGCGCTTTAGCGCTTTGTTTGAGCATGATCTCCGCGCAAACGCGTTCCGCGTTTGTCGCGAGGGAAGCCGCTTCACACTTTTCCGGATCACGCTCTAGGTAAGCTCACCGCACGCCGTGACGAGACGCGCGCCGTCATGACCGGTCATGACAAGCCGCCGTACGACACCCGGCTCACCGCCGGCAATTGCGACCGGCAGGAAGTGCTCGGTGCGCCCCTGCCGCTCACTTTCGATCAGCACGTCGCGCGTCGCGCCGATCTCGGCTCCAAGCCGCCGCTGTAGCGCGGCTTCGCCGGCGGCACGCAGCCGCTTCGCACGCTCCTTGATCGCGCCGCCCGCGACCTGCGGCATCCTTGCCGCCGGCGTTCCCGGGCGTTTCGAATAGGGGAACACGTGCAGGAAGGTGAGATCGCATTCCTCGACCAGGTCGAGCGAACGCGAAAACATCTCCTCGGTCTCGGTCGGGAAGCCGGCGATGATGTCGGCGCCGAGGGCGATGTCCGGCCGCAGCCGGCGCACTTGCGCGCAGAAATCGATCGCGTCCTGGCGCGAATGGCGGCGCTTCATCCGCTTCAGGATCATGTCGTCGCCGGATTGCAGCGACAGATGCAGATGCGGCATCAGCCTGATATCGTCGGCGATGACGTCGAGCAGGTCGCGGTCGGCCTCGACCTGATCGATCGACGAAATGCGCAGCCGCTTCAGCTCGGGCACGTGGCGCAGGATCTGGCGCACCAGCTGGCCGAGCTTGGGCGCGCCCGGCAGGTCGGCGCCGTAGCTTGTGAGATCGACGCCGGTCAGCACGATCTCGGCATCGCCGCGTTCGACCAAAGTGCGAACCTGATCGATCACTGCGCCCATCGGCACCGAGCGCGAATTGCCGCGGCCGTAGGGGATGATGCAGAAGGTGCAGCGATGATCGCAGCCGTTCTGCACCTGCACGAACACCCGCGGCATGCCGCGCGCGAAGCCATCGAGCAGATGCGGCGCCATCTCCGTCACCGCCATGATGTCGGCGACCGCGACCTTCTCGCTCGAGCCGATATCGAACGCGTTGCGGGTCGCGCGCCAGGCTTCGCCACGCAGCTTTTCGTCATTGCCGACGACGCGGTCGACCTCGGCCATGTCGGCGAACATCGTCGCTTGCGTCTGCGCCGCGCAGCCGGTGACGACGATGCGCGCCGTGGGCCGCTCGCGTTTCAATTTGCGGATCGACTGCCGGGCCTGCGCCACCGCCTCGTTGGTGACGGCGCAACTGTTGATGACGATGGTGTCCGCAAGCCCTGCCTGCTCGGCCTCGCGACGGATCACTTCGGATTCGAACGCGTTGAGGCGGCAGCCGAAGGTGACAACGTCGACGCTCATTTTGGTCAGGCGACGTTGGCGAACAGCGCCGGATCGAAACGTCCCTCATATTCGAAATCGGCGGTGCCGGTCATCAGCACGTGATCGTCGCGTTCGCGCCACTCGATCGTGAGCTTGCCGCCGGGCAGCGTCATCTCGACGATGCGGTTGGTCCGCTTCAGCCGCGCCGCCGCAACCGCCGTCGCACAGGCCGCCGAGCCGCACGCCCTGGTGAGGCCTGCGCCGCGCTCCCAGGTGCGCATCGTGATGTGGTCGCGGTCGACGATATGGGCGAGCGTGATGTTGGCGCGGTCCGGGAAGATCGGATGATTTTCCAACAGCGGCCCGAACCGTTCGAGATCGTAGGCATTGACGTCATCGACCCAGAAGATCGCATGCGGATTGCCCATCGAGACCACCGACGGCGAATGCAGCACCGGATTGTCGATCGGCCCGACCTGCAGCTCGATGTATCGGGTGTCGCGGAACTCCTCGGCCAGCGGAATGTCCTGCCAGCCGAACTTCGGCGCGCCCATATCGACGGTGTAGAGATCCGGCGCCGGGCCCTGCCAGGCATTGAGCAGGCCGGCGTGGGTCTGGAAGGTCACCGTGCTCTGCCCGGTCTTCTCGAACACCCGCCGCACCACGCAGCGCATGCCGTTGCCGCAGGCGCCGGCTTCCGAACCGTCATTGTTGTAGATCGTGATGAACGCCTCGGTGCCATCGAGCCGCGGCGGTTGCAGCACCATGAGCTGGTCATAGGGCGCGCCAGCGGGCGAAGCCACCGCGCGCGCCTCGTCCGGCGTCACGGACGCCTTGGAATCTGTTTTGGACTCGCGCAGGTCGACGATGACGATCTCGTTGCCGATCCCGTTCATCTTGGCGAAGGCGTGGTTGGCGAGCGCGCTCATGGATTTTCCCAAATTCTGCCCGGTTATATGGCGAGTGGTGTCCTATTGGCCAGCCTGAATGCCGCCATGACGCATCTGTCATGGGACGAAAGCGGAACTTGCGTGTTAGGACTAGCGCGCCTCGCGGGCCGTGCGCCGGGACAGATCAAACGGCCGTGCCGAGGATGGGGATGGAGAAAATCGAATGAACCGCATGAGCACGCTGCGCGCGGCCCTGGTCGCGCTGCTCCCATTGGCCGCGATCGCACTGGCTGGCCCGGCGTCGGCGCAATCGCCGACCGCTTCGCCGGCGCCCGCGCCGTCGGCGAGCCCCACACCGGTCCCGACGCCGTCGGCGACCCCGGTCCCTCCGCCCGCCGAGACCAAATCACCGGCCGACACCCCGGCCGCCTCCCAGAGCCCGACGCCGCCGCCGGCAGCTCCTGTGCAGACCGCCGACCCCTTCGGCGAGCCGTTCACGCTGGAGCCGAAAAAGGTCGTGATGCTGAAGGGCAATGCCAATTGGGATTCCGCCTTCGACACCCTGATCGACGCCTTCAAGGCGCTCTCCGCCCAGCTCGACAAGGAGGGCGTCAAGGCCTCCGGCAACCCGATGATCGTCTACACCTCGACCGACGACACCGGCTTCACCTTCATCGCCGAATACCCGGTCGACCAGGACGTCAAGAACCTCGGCAAGAACATGAGCATGGGCAACTCGCCCGACGGCAAGGCGTTGAAGTTCGTCCATCGCGGCTCCTACGACAACATGGACAACACCTATGAGGCGATCACCAATCACCTCGACGACAAGAAGCTGGAGGCCAAGGACACCTTCATCGAGGAATACATCACCGATCCCCTGAAGACCGCGGAGGACAAGCTGGTGATCAACGTCTACGTGCCATTGAAGTGAGATTCATGAAACGATCCCTGACGCGATCCCTGCCGCTTGCCACCCTCGCGCTCTTGCTGCTTGCCGGGCCCGCGCTCGCGCAGGTGCCGCCGCCCGCGATCTCGGTCACCGGCGAGGCCACCGTCTCGGTCGCGCCCGACCAGGCCATGATCGACGGCGGCGTGACATCGGACGCGAAGACCGCGCGCGAGGCGGCCGACGCCAACAACAATGCAATGGCCAAGGTGCTGACGGCGTTGAAGGGCGCCGGCATCGATGACAAGGACTATCAGACCTCGCGGTTGTCGCTGCAGCCGAAATACGCGCCCGATCGTTCGGGCCCGGTCACGATCACCGGCTACCGCGCCAGCAACCACGTCAGCATCAAGGTGCGCGATGTCGCCAAGGTCGCGAGCGTGATCGACACGCTGGTCGGCGCCGGCGCCAACGAAATCGGCGGCATCAATTTCGTGGTGTCGCAGGCCTCCAAGGTGCTGGACGAGGCGCGGGAGAAGGCGATCGCCGACGCCCGCCGCAAGGCGGAGATCTACGCCAAGGCCGCCAGCGTCACGCTCGGCGATCCCATCAGCATCTCGGAGGAAGGCAACGCCCCGATGCCGATGTACCGCAGCAAGATGGCCGCACCGATGGCCGCTGCCGGCGCGCCGGTCGCGCAAGGCGAAGAGACGCTGTCGGTGAGCGTCGGCGTGTCGTGGGCGATCAAGGGGAGGTAGATTCCTGTCGTCCCGGCGAAGGCCGGGACCCATTACCACAGGATCGAGTCGCTTCGATCGGCTGTGGCCACAGCGTTTCAAAATAATAAGCAGTGGTGGTTGTGGGTCCCGGCCTTCGCCGGGACGACGGTCAGATCTCGAACACCTGCCCCGGCTTCAACGTCAAGAACTTCTTCCGCGGCACTTTTGCCGCTTCCAATGCCTCGCCGAGCGCGATCGCCGGCGCGTCGATCGCCTCGTCGGTCAGCTGGAACGTGCCGTGATGATGCGCCAGCGCCTGTTCGGCGCCGCAATCGGCCAGCGCCTTCACGGCGTCTTCCGGATTCATGTGCTGGTCGCGCATGAACCAGCGCGGCTCATAGGCGCCGATCGGCAGGATCGCGAGCCGCAGCGGGCCATGCGCCTCGGCGACGCGGCGGAAATGCCGCCCGTCGCCATAGCCGGAATCGCAGACGATGTAGAGCTTGCCCGCCGGCGTCTCCAGCACGAAGCTCGCCCACAGCGCCTTGTTGCGATCGAACAGCCCGCGCGCCGACCAATGCCGCGTCGGCACCAGGGTCACGGCAAGGCCGCCTCCGAGCTCGACGCGCTGATGCCAGTCGAACGCCTCGGCCTTGATCGCCTCGTCGGCCGCATGCATCGTGATGTCGTTGCCGAGCGGCGTGATCACGCGCGGGCCGAAGGTCGCGGCAAGCCGCGACAGTGTCGCGACGTCGAGATGGTCGTAATGACCGTGCGAGACCAGCACGACATCGATCTTCGGCAGCTTCTCGAACGCGATGCCGGGATCGTTGTGCCGTTTCGGCCCGGCGAAGCTGACGGGCGAGGCCCGCATCGACCACACGGGATCGACGAGGATGTTGAGGCCGCCGGTCTGGATCAGCCAGCTGGCATGCCCGACAAAGCAGAACCGCACCTTGGCGCCGTCGACCCGCGGCGGCGGCACGTCGGCATAGGGGCTCGGCACCCAGTCCGGCCAGACCTCGCGCGTCCGGCCGCCACCGAACTGCCAGCGCAGCACTTCGCCCAGCGATTTCGGCGACGCGCCATCCGGATCGAAGAAGTGCAGGCCGTCGAAATGGTCGGAGACGGGGCCGTCATAGGTTTTCATGAATGACATCCAAAGGGAGGGCAGGCCGATCGCAGCAGCGGCACCGGTCAGGGTTGCAAGGAGACGGCGGCGGGTAACGGGCAAAACGGGTTCCGAAATGGGAGGCAGGCTCCGGTTATATGGGTGGGGTGCGCCGAATTCGGAACCAATCCGGGAAAGCGAAGCATTTTCAGTATATTACCGCCGGTCCAAGGCCACGACCGCTGGAATCTGTCCTTGACTTTCCAGCCCCGGCAGCGTTTAACGCGGCCACTTTCTCGGAAAGCTCAGTCTTTTCGACCAGCCGACCGGCACTTCGAGGCCGGAGGCCAACGCCCGACAGCGCGATGCGCCCTCGGGCGCGAAAGTGTTTGGACCATCGTCTTGGCACCATGCCCAGGCGAACTATGTGGTCATCACCCGCGAAAAGCGGTTGATGACGAGCAACGAGTGAGGCGCGCCTCCGGGCGCAACGAAGGACAACGGCATTGTTCGACAATCTGTCGGAACGGCTTGGTGGCATTCTCGATCGTCTGACGGGGCGCGGTGCGCTGACCGAAAAGGACGTCGATGCCGCGATGCGCGAGGTGCGCCGCGCGCTGCTCGAAGCCGACGTCGCGCTCGAAGTGGTCCGCAGCTTCATCGACAGGGTCCGCGAGCAGGCGATCGGCGCCACCGTCGTCAAGTCGGTGACGCCGGGTCAGATGGTGGTGAAGATCGTCCATGACGAGCTCGTCGCCACGCTCGGCTCCGACGGCCAGACCATCGACATCAATGCCGTGCCGCCGGTGCCGATCATGATGGTCGGCCTGCAGGGCTCCGGCAAGACCACCACCACCGCGAAGCTCGCGCGCCGCATGGTCCAGCGCGACAAGCGCAAGGTGCTGATGGCCTCGCTCGACGTCTATCGCCCGGCGGCGATGGAGCAGCTCGCGGTGCTCGGCCGCGATCTCGACATTCCGACCCTGCCGATCGTCGCCGGCCAGATGCCGCCGCAGATCGCGAAGCGCGCGCTGGAAGCCGGCAAGCTCGGCGGCTACGACGTCGTGCTGCTCGACACCGCCGGCCGCACCACGCTCGACGAAGACATGATGAAGGAGGCGGCCGAGATCAAAGCCGCCGCCAACCCGCATGAAGTGCTGCTGGTCGCGGATAGCCTCACCGGCCAGGACGCGGTCAACTTGGCGCGCTCGTTCGATGAGCGCGTCGGCCTCACCGGCATCGTGCTGACCCGTGTCGATGGCGACGGCCGCGGCGGCGCCGCGCTGTCGATGCGCGCCGTCACCGGCAAGCCGATCAAGCTGCTCGGCACCGGCGAAAAGACCGATGCGCTGGAAGACTTCCATCCGAGCCGCATCGCCGGCCGCATCCTCGGCATGGGCGACGTGGTCTCGCTGGTCGAAAAGGCCGCCGCCAACATCGACGCCGAAAAGGCCGCGCGCACCGCCGAGCGGATGCGCAAGGGTCAGTTCGACCTCAACGACATGCGCGAGCAGTTGCAGCAGATGGCCAATATGGGCGGCATCGGCGGCCTGATGGGCATGATGCCCGGCATCTCCAAAATGAAGAACCAGATCGCCGCGGCCGGGATCGACGACAGGATCCTGAAGCGCCAGGTCGCGATCATCGATTCGATGACGCGGCAGGAGCGCAAGAATCCAGACATCCTGAAAGCCAGCCGCAAGAAGCGCATCGCCGCGGGCGCCGGCCAGAACGTCGAGCAGATCAACAAGCTCCTGAAAATGCACCGCAACATGGCCGACATGATGAAGGCCATGGGAAGCGGCAAGCGCGGTCCGCTCGCCGGCATCGCGCAGGCGATGGGCTTCGGCGGCGGCATGAAGCCGCCCTCGGCCGAGGAGATGAAGGCGCTCGCCGACAAGATGCAGGGGGGCGCCGGCGGTGGCCTGCCCAATCTGCCGAAGGATCTGCCCGCAAGCCTGCGCGGCGGGCTGCCGAACCTGCCGGGGCTCACCGGCCTCACCGGCAAGCCGCCGCTGCCGGGTCTCGGCGGTTTCCCGGGCAAGAAGAAATGAAGAATTCGTCGCGACGGTCCGCATGTGGCCGGCGCGACGCGGAATACCAATCAACCCAACACATCGACTTTTGAAGGAGAACTGAATGTCCGTCGTTATCCGCCTCGCGCGCGCAGGCACCAAGAAGCGTCCGGTTTATCACGTCGTCGTCGCCGACTCGCGCTTCCCGCGCGATGGCCGCTTCATCGAGCGCCTCGGCCACTTCAACCCGCTGCTGCCGAAGGACAACGAGGCGCGCCTGAAGCTCGACATGGACAAGGTGAAGGCCTGGCTCGCCAAGGGCGCGCAGCCGTCGGACCGCGTCACCCGCTTCCTCGATGCCGCCGGCGTCGTGAAGCGCACCGCGCGCAACAATCCCGAGAAGGCCGTGCCGCGCAAGGAGCGCAAGGCGCAGGCCGAAGCCGCCGCCAAGGCCTAAGCTGAACGGCCGATACGGTGATCGCACCGGTCTGTGTCGCCCGCATCGGCGCTGCGCATGGCGTGCGCGGCGCCGTCAGGCTATGGACGTTCACCGAAGACCCGCTGGCCGTGAAGGATTACGGCCCGCTGATGACCAAGGACGGCAAGCGCCAGTTCGAGGTCACGCAGCTGCGTGAGGCCAAGGATCATCTGGTGGTGACGCTGAAGGGCGTCGCCACCCGCGATGACGCCGAGCGGCTCAACGGCATCGAGCTCTACATTCCGCGCGAGCGGCTGCCCGCGACCGACGACGGCGAATATTACCATGCCGATCTGATCGGGCTCGCCGCGGTGACGCCATCGGAGCAACCGCTCGGCAAGGTGATCGCGATCCACAATTTCGGCGCCGGCGACATCATCGAGATCGCCCCGCCGCAGGGCGCGACGATGCTGCTGCCGTTCACCAATGCCGTGGTGCCGACCGTCGATCTCGCCGGTGGTCGCGTGGTGATCGAGCTGCCCGAGGTGATCGACGGCGACGATCCGTCCAAGGAGTGACGCATGGCAGCGGAGGGTCTTGGAGGACGCCTTCAATCCCCTAGCCATGCATCTGCGTGAGATTTCGAAAGAGGGCCAAGCTCCTCGCGCACATGCTCCCACCTACCGGTTCTCCATGCGCGGCCAACCAACGCTTCAATCAAGCCGGTGGCAACTGCTGTTCCAATCGCCTCATCGTCGCTCTGCATTCCTGCTTCGACCAACGCGAAAATGGACGCTCGCGTATTCGGGTCTAACTCCTCGAATATATCCGCGAACTTTCTGCCAATCTCCGCATAGGCGACCGTAATAGGCGGAAGATCTGGAGCCCAATATTTGATTGTCTCCCGATATACCTCTGCAAGAGAAGGTGAAAACTCTACGACTTCGGATAGAAATCGCTCTGCCGTCTCGCTCATCAGTTACCCTAGCCCGGCTGCCGTGATCCCCGGATTGCACTTCGCTCCATCCGGGCTACGTAGGTGGGGACTGTCAAGGAGCATCCCAATGACGAGCACCCACAAGGCCTGGCGCCTGCACGCGCACAACGATCTCCGTTTCGAAGACGTTGCGACACCGAAACCCGCGCCCGATGGCGTCGTGGTCCGGATCGAAACCAGCATGGTGCTGTCCTACACCAACAAGCTGCTGTCGGGCGCGCTGCCCTACAGCCTGCCGCCGATGCCGTTCGTGCCCGGCACCAACGCGATCGCGCGCGTCGTCGCCACGGGCGAGAGCGTCACGCACGCCAGGGAGGGCGACCGCGTCTTCCTGAGCCCGCATCTGCGCGGCGACATTCCGGATCGCGATCCGCCGCAGATCCTGATCGGCCTCACCGCGACGGTAACGACACCGGAGGCGCTGGCATTGCAAGCGCGTTGGCGCGACGGCGCATTCGCCGAGATCGCGCACTGGCCGGCCGCCTGCGCCACGCCGCTGGCCAATCTCGACGACACGCCGGCGACCGAGCTGATCGGACTCGCCAAACTGATCGTGCCGTTCGGCGGGCTGCAGCGCACCGGCCTGCGCGGCGGGCAGACCATTATCGTCAATGGCGCGACCGGCTATTTCGGCTCGGGCGGCGTCATGCTCGCGGTCGCAATGGGCGCGGGCCGCGTCATTGCCGTCGGGCGCAAGCAGGCTGCGCTCGAGCAGTTGCGCGATGCATTCGGGCCGCGCGTCATTCCGGCCGTCGTCACCGGCGATGCGACCGCCGATTTGTCGGTCATCCGCCGCGCTGCCGGTGGGACCGCCGATGTCGCGCTCGATCTGCTCGGCGCCGCCAAGAGCACCTCGACCACGCTCTCCTGCCTGCGCGCGCTGCGTCGTGGCGGACGGATGGTGTTGATGGGCAGCGCCGAGGCGCCGCTCGAGCTCTCGTTTCGCGAGATGCTGGCCAATGATTGGGAGGTGGTCGGGCAGTTCATGTACGACAGGACTGCGCCGGGCCAGCTGGCGGCGCTCGCGAGCGAGGGCCTGCTGGATCTGCGCAAGATCAACGTGGCGACCTTCAAGCTTGCCGACTTCCGCCGCGCCGTGGAGGCGGCCGCGATGATGCAGAGCCTCGACCTCACGGCCGTGGTGCCGTAACCAGACGCCATGACCTCCAAGCCCCCACCTTGGCGCGCGACCGTGCTGACCCTGTTCCCGGAGATGTTTCCGGGTCCACTCGGGGTGAGCCTGGCCGGCAAGGCGCTTGCGTCCGGCCTGTGGGCGCTGGAGGCGCGCGACATCAGGGCGTCAGCGACCGACAAGCACCGCAGCGTCGACGATACGCCGGCCGGCGGCGGCCCGGGCATGGTGCTGCGCGCCGACGTGCTCGCGGCTGCGATCGATGCCGCAGGGATTGCGTCCGACCGCCCGCGCCTGCTGATGAGTCCGCGCGGTCGGCCATTGACCCAGGCGCAGGTTTTGGACCTCGCGGCGGGGGCCGGCCCCCTGATCGTCTGCGGCCGTTTTGAAGGCATCGACCAGCGGGTGATCGAGGCCCGCTCGCTCGAGGAGGTCTCGATCGGCGACTATGTGCTCTCAGGCGGCGAAATCGCCGCAATGGCGCTGATCGACGCCTGTGTCCGGCTGTTGCCGGGCGTGATGGGCAAGCAGGCCTCGGGAACCGAGGAGACCTTTTCCGAAGGACTACTGGAATACCCTCAATACACAAGGCCGCAGGAGTTCGAGGGCCGGCAAATCCCTGAAATCCTGATTTCCGGCGACCATGCCAAGGTTGCGGCCTGGCGGCTGGCGCAATCCGAGGCCCTGACCCAGGCCCGACGGCCTGACCTCTGGGCCAGAAAAGCCGGCCCGAAGCGGACAAAAAACACGACAGACGGGTGACAAAGCCTGTGCTTTGCCTTATAGCAGCGCCCAAATCCGCACACGCGCAGGATAGATGGACGTTTGCGCAGCCCGCGCAGGCTGGGCGCGCCGCCGATGGAGATTTCGATGAACCTGATTCAGCAGCTCGAAAAAGAGCAGTTCGACAAGCTCGCCGCCACCAAGACCATCCCGGAATTCGGTCCCGGCGATACCGTCATCGTCAACGTGAAGGTGGTCGAAGGCGAACGTACCCGCGTGCAGGCCTATGAAGGCGTCTGTATCGGTCGCAACGGCCAGGGCCTCAACGAGAGCTTCACCGTTCGCAAGATTTCCTACGGCGAGGGCGTCGAGCGCGTCTTCCCGGTAATGTCGCCGATGATCGACTCGATCAAGGTGGTGCGTCGCGGCAAGGTCCGTCGCGCCAAGCTGTATTACCTGCGCAGCCTGCGCGGCAAGTCGGCCCGCATCGTCGAGAAGACCGAGCACGCCAAGGCCGTCAACGAGTAATTCCCCCTCCAGGGGATGTGACCGAAAGCGCGGGGATCACCCCGCGCTTTTTTGTTGCGCCGTGCTCAAGCCCGCAGGCTTGACGCGCGAGGCCATGATCGCGGCCGCGATCAGGATTCCGATGCAGGAGGCCAGCGGTCGATACGTGATCCAATCGTGGATCTGGGTGTGGTTCGAGAGCAGCTCGAACCAGCCGAAGGGGACCAGGAGCGGCGACGCAAGCAGCGCAAACCGCTTCAGGGCGATCCGCCGCACCGGAAGCAGCAGCGTCGGCAGCAAGACCAGGAAGATCATCGCCGACTGTGTCTGATGGTAGAGATAGGACAGCACCTTCGCGGTCGGCGCGAGGAAGCGATGCTGGACGAAGCCGGGCGCATCCCCGTTCAGGCGATACAGGATCACCTCGAAGATGTCGCTCCACGCCACCCCGGCGGCGCAGGCGATCGCCCATTTCGAAGCCCAGGTCAGGGAATAGCCCGCGAACCACGCCGCGATGATGCCGAGCGTCTCGGCAACACGCCGGCCGGACGCCAGCGCGACAAAGGCGATCAACATCGGTTGCCACGGCACATTGTGCAGGAAATCGATGTAGTTGAAGACGCTGCCGAGCAGCGCGGCAGCCAGGATCAGGTTGCTGTCGGGACGAAGCGCCTTCCGGGCCACGAGGGCGCTGCCGGCGAAGATGAAGGTGATGGCGATCGCATGCACGCCGTAGTTCCAGGTGAACCAGAGATCGGTCAGCACCACCGTTGGAACGATCACGGCGAGCATGGCGTCTGCGCCGACGATGGAGCGCAGCTCGAATGCGAACCATGTGAGCGCTGCAATCATCGCCGCCAGCATCAGATAACGGCCCTGACGAAACGGAAGCCAGGCGGTCAAGGGATCCATCACCACACGGTAGCCGTGCCAATAGCGCGGATAGGGCAGCCAACTGACGTCGGGCTTGTTCGCAAGCGCCGCGACGAGAGCATCACAAGGGTAACCGGCGGCGAGCGGCCGAGCCGCCATGATCGCATTGTGCAGGCCGGTCCCGCCCGGCTCGAGACCAACGCCGAGGCCGACGCAATCTTCGGTCGTGAGCGGCGGCGGAAGCGTCTGCATGCGCTGCCGCCGGAGCTCCGGCGGGGCGATGTAGTCCGTCGCAACAAGGGCAACCAGATAGAGCGGTTGCAGCGCGAGCACCAGCAGGGCGGCGCGGCACAGCCGTTTGAAATAATCGCTCATGGAAACAATCTCGTCGAAATGATCTCGAATTATGCGCGGAGCCTAGTTTGCGGCTGGACCGCGATCAACCTCGCCGAGACCCGCGCGGAGCGCCAGCTATCCATTTTGATACCCCGGGCCCGGCCTCTCCGTTGATTGTCGTTCCGTCCGAACCTATGTTAGAAGCGCTCCAAATGGCTACCGCGCAACCCAGCATGACCCGCCGGCGCGTCGTGATCGACGATCGCTCGCGGCTGCCCGGCCGCTTCTTCGGACGCTTTGCGACATCGGCGACGTCAGAGCTTAGGCGCGCAGCGTAACCGCTGCCTGAACCCTCTCGCCTGCTCGCGCGTCCCCCGCGCAAAGCCCTCGACCACCGAATTTCTTCTGGAGCTGACGCTCATGTCCAAACCGACCACGCTGTACGACAAGATCTGGAACGACCATCTGGTGCACGAAGCCGAGGACGGCACCTGCCTGCTCTATATCGACCGCCATCTGGTCCACGAGGTGACCTCGCCGCAGGCGTTCGAAGGCCTGCGCGCCGCCGGCCGCAAGGTGCACGCACCGGAGAAGACGCTCGCCGTGGTCGACCACAACATCCCGACCACCGATCGTTCGAAGCCGAATCCCGACCCTGAAAGCATCGAGCAGATGCGGGTGATGGCGGAGAACGCCAAGGAATTCGGCATCGAGTACTATAACGAGTTCGACAAGCGTCAGGGCATCGTCCACGTCATCGGCCCGGAGCAGGGCTTTACCCTGCCGGGCACCACGATCGTGTGCGGCGACAGCCACACCTCGACGCATGGCGCGTTCGGCGCGCTGGCGCACGGCATCGGCACTTCCGAGGTCGAGCATGTGCTGGCGACGCAGACGCTGATCCAGAAGAAGGCCAAGAACATGCGCGCGGTGGTCGACGGCAAGTTGCCGGACGGCGTCACGGGCAAGGACATCATCCTGGCCATCATCGGCGAGATCGGCACCGCCGGCGGCACCGGCTACGTGCTTGAGTATGCCGGCGAGGCGATCCGTGCGCTCTCGATGGAAGGCCGCATGACGGTCTGCAACATGTCGATCGAAGGCGGCGCGCGCGCCGGCCTGGTCGCGCCGGACCAGAAGGCGTTCGACTTCCTGCGCGGCCGCCCGAAGTCGCCGCAGGGCGCCGCCTGGGACGCCGCGATGCGCTACTGGGAGACGCTGCGTTCCGACGAGGGCGCGCATTTCGACCATGAGATCCGGCTCGACGCGGCCAAGCTGCCCCCGATCGTCACCTGGGGCACCAGCCCCGAGGACGTCATCTCGGTGACCGGCGTCGTGCCCGATCCGGACAAGATCGCGGACGAGGCCAAGCGTCTCTCCAAGCACCGCGCGCTGAAATACATGGGCCTGACCGCGGGCACCAAGATCACCGACATCAAGCTCGACCGCGTCTTCATCGGCTCCTGCACCAATGGCCGTATCGAGGATCTGCGCGCGGTCGCCAAGATCGCCGAGGGCAAGACGGTGAACGCCAACGTCAACGCGATGATCGTGCCGGGCTCGGGCATCGTGAAGGAACAGGCGGAAGCCGAAGGTCTCGACAAGATCTTCATTGCGGCTGGGTTCGACTGGCGTGAGCCGGGCTGCTCGATGTGCCTCGCGATGAATCCGGACAAGCTGAAGCCGGAGGAGCGCTGCGCCTCGACCTCGAACCGCAACTTCGAGGGCCGGCAGGGGTTCAAAGGCCGCACCCATCTGGTGTCGCCCGCGATGGCCGCAGCGGCTGCGATTGCCGGACATTTCGTCGACGTGCGCGACTGGCGCTAATTGCTGGAGCTTCGGTTCTGATCAGTTCGGAACCGACGCTCCGGACTCTTGGTCTGACGCGTTTTCTTCGCGCGAACCGGATTCCACTTCGCTCGAAAACGCTATTGCTTATCTCAAGCTCGAGCCGTTGCGGAAACGGCTCGTTAACGAGCCGCACGCACACTGGCGCCTTGCGAGAACAAGTTTCGCAAGGAGCCGGACGTGGCGGACAAACCCGAATTCGTCGACATGATCAGCGAGGCGACGGCGCAAAAGCGTCGCCGTGCGATGCCGCGCATCATCGACCCGCTTCCCGACGTGAAGGAGACCTCGCGCCTCAGCCACTGGCCGCCGGATCGCTGGACGCAGTGGCGGCTGGAAAACCTGACGCCGTGGAAGATCAAGCCCTGGCGGCTGAAGGACTGGGAATAGACACGTAGCTTTGGCCACACAACAACGGGCGCCATCAGGCGCCCGTCGTCGTTTGGGCTTCACCAGTAGCCGTACGGCCGCCAGTGGTGACGGTGATGCCAATACGGCCGGCAGATCCGGCGCGGCCCGTAATGGGTCCAGACCACCCGGCAGCGGCGATGGTGGTAGTAGTAGGCCGGATAGCCGTAGGAGCCGACATAGAAGCGGTGATGGAAGTGCCGGCGATAGTGCGGCCGGTAGGCGTATCGGTAACCGCCGCCGTGGAAGCGGTGGTAGCCGCCATAGCCCCCGTAGTGACGATGCAAGCCGCCGTAGCCGCCGTGGAATGCGGGCGCGGCGCGGAAACCTCCACCATGGAAGCCGCGGAAACCGCCACCGTGGAGACCACCGCCATGGAAGCCTCCACCGTGGAAGCCTCTGAATCCTCCGCCACCGCCGTGGAAGCCGCCGCCGTGGAAACCGCCACCATGAAAACCACCGCCGCCGCCATGACCGCCACCGCCGCCATGCCGAAACTGGACCGTCATCGCGTCGCTTGCGGGCTTCGCCGCGGGCAGCGCGCCCGGGCTCATCGGCGACAATGCTTCGGCGCGCTGCTGTGACGCGATCGACAACGCAAAGATCGCAGCCGCGGCAATACCGACACGACGCAGCAGTCCGCGCCGCAAATAACTCTCCTTCATTTCCAAACCTCCCTCGCAACAGCAGAGATAACCAAGCTGCGCAGCAGTTGGTTTCAATGCAGTCATTGCAGTCGCTCCCAGCGCAACGCTAGAAACGCCAGCGTGAATGCGCCATGAACATGCGGACCGCTGCGACGAATCGTCCGACAAGGACCTGGCAATGACCGCCTGAGTGATCTCGTGATTCTCTCACGCGCGCACAACGCGGCCCATCACATCACCAGAACGGACCGAATCCGATGCCGAAGGTAAACGGCGCCGGCACGGCGTATGGATAAGGCCGATAGGTGGAGGGCCGCCCATAGTAATAGGGCGCGTAATGGGGCCTGCCGTCGGAATAATAGGGCTGATCGTACGACCGGGAATATGGCCGGTCACCGTCGTGATCATGATGACGATGGTGGTCGCGGGAGTGACGCTGCGCGCTGAAATCCGTCGCCTCGGCTGCGTGCCGCTGCCTGGTTGCATGCCGCTGTTGCGCGGCCGCCTGCATCCCGACCGGCACTGCGGTGATTGCCGATGCCGGCGCTGCCAGCGCGAATGCACCCGCAACGACGACAGCGCCGATCCATCTCGTCATGATCACTCCATCAACGCTTGCATGTTCAATTCTTGCAAATTTCGATTGGCGTCATCTCGCGTCGGCAAATCTGCCGCTTTCGTGGTTGAAAATGACGACAGGCCCGCTACTCACGGGCCTGTGTCTCAACTGCGCTGAAACGCCGCGCGATCAGCGGCGCCAATGACGGTGATGATGGCGATGCCGCCACCAGCGCACCTCGGTCGTTGCCGGCTTGGCATCCTGCTGCACCGTGGCCGCAGCGCCCGGGCTCGCCAGCGATACGGCGTTTGCGCGCTGGGTGGGCGCCGCCAAAACCAACACGGCGCCAACCGCCGCGAGCCCCAGAATTTTCGTCACCGTCATGAGTCGTCTCCTTGATGATCCATGGATATCACGTCCTGCAACGACGATTTCGTGTTGAATGAATCGACCCCCGTTGCCGTGACGCAGTTACCCAGCAGAATGCGGATGACGTGAATGGATGATGAACGACCTGCGCCACGATGATGAATTCGGCGCGAGCCATCGGGTTCCAGCGCCCGAGGCACAATTCTGGGTGTCGATCCACAAAACCGATATAGACGATCGTCGTATCTTGTGACGTGTCTGCCATCGCAGGAGATCGTCATGACGCCGTCACGCACGCGCAAGCGGCTCGCACGTACTGCAACAACGGTGCTAGGCGTAGCCGCGATCCTGTTCGCCAATTCCGCAGGCGCTTCGCAGGGACCTGGCGGCGGGATGGGAACGGCGAGCCACCTCACACAAACCCTGATGGCGCTCGCGGTCTATGGAACGTCGGGGCTGATCATTGCAGTCGGATTGATCGGCGCGGCACGCAGGCGCCTGCGCAGCTAAAGCATGATCCGGAAAACTGCGATGCGGTCTTCCCCCTCGCGACAAACGCGGAACGCGTTTGCGCGGAGATCATGCTCGACAAGGCGCCAAAGCGCGATGACGATCGCGCTCTAGCCTGGCCGCCAGACGCAATTCATGCGCGGCGTGATCACCGTGCCGCTCGGCCGATACTCCTGCACATAGTGCGCGGTGCATTCGCGCACGGCGTTCGGACCGGGGTTGTAGCGCGGAATGACGTCCGGTTGCCAATGATCGGACCGATAGATCGGGATGCGACGGAGCGGGCGGCGGCGTTCAACCACGCGCTGGCGCGGGGCCGGTGCGGCCTGGCCCAGTCGCGCTTCTGCGGCCGCCGACTGCGCCTGCGCATCGGTGCCGCCGAGCGAGAGCCCGACTGATGCCGCCAACAGCGCTGCCGCCACGATCCGTTTCATTGCGCCACCCAACACCCCTTATTGACCGCACGGTCTCCCATTGCGCCGTCAAGGTCAACTGCGCTGGCGCCCCGGACGACACTCGCGCTAAAGGAGTGTCATGTGGACCACAGCCAAAGCCCCCTCGCTGGCCGAGATGGAGACCATGGCGCACGAGATGTTCGGGCGCCTGCCCGAGACGTTCCGGGGCCTCTGCGAGGGCCTGATCATCCGCGTCGACGATTTCCCGACCGACGAGGTGCTGGACGAGATGCAGGCCGAGAGCGAGTTCGACCTGCTCGGCCTGTTCCAGGGCATCGGCCTGCCGCAGCAGAGTTTTGGCGACGTGGCCCGGCTGCCCAACCTGATCTGGCTCTACCGGCGGCCGATCCTCGACTATTGGGCGGACCATGACGAGACCCTCGGTCACGTCATCCGCCACGTCCTGATCCACGAAATCGGTCACCATTTCGGCCTGTCGGATGCCGATATGGAGGCGATCGAGGCTGCGGCTGCGGGCTAGCCCTGCGGAAATGGCTCTTTTACCGCTGTCACATTCGCGATAAACAGCGGCCTCCAAGCCCTCAATTCGACCGGGAAGTGCTCCGATGGACAAGTTCACCACGCTGGAAGGCGTCGCGGCGCCGCTGAAGATCATCAATGTCGACACCGACATGATCATTCCGAAGCAGTACCTCAAGACCATCAAGCGCACCGGCCTTGGCAAGGGGCTTTTCTCCGAGCAGCGCTACAAGGATGACGGCAGCGAGAACCCGGATTTCGTCCTCAACCAGCCCGCCTACCGCAAGACGAAGGTGCTGGTTGCCGGCGACAATTTCGGCTGCGGCTCGAGCCGCGAGCACGCGCCCTGGGCGCTGCTCGACTTCGGCATCCGCTGCGTGATCTCGACCTCGTTCGGCGACATCTTCTACAACAACTGCTTCAAGAACGGCATTCTGCCGATCCGCGTCAGCCAGGAAGATCTCGACAAGCTGTTCGACGACGCCGAGCGCGGCGCCAACGCGACCTTGACCATCGATTTGCCGAACCAGGAGATCCGCGGTCCCGACGGCGGCAAGGTGAAGTTCGAGATCGACCCGTTCCGCAAGCACTGCCTGATCAACGGCCTCGACGACATCGGGCTGACGATGGAGAAGAAGACCTCGATCGACACCTACGAGGCCAAGCTCAAGGAGCGCGCCTGGGCCTGAGCTCGCGCGGCCTTTGTTCTGCTTGGCAAGTGTTGTGCCTGGCAAGCGGCGTCCCACTCACCGCTGTCGTCGCCCGGCTTGACCGGGCGATCCAGTACGCCGCGGCCCATCGGCTCAAGCACAACGGCCTCTGGAATACTGGATCACCCGCATGCGCGGGTGATGACACCGAGTGATTGGCGGGTAGGTGGACCGTCAAGCGCAAGGGCTTCGCTCGCCGATTTGTCTTCGCTGCAAAACCGCTTATAGCTGCCCGCATGTTGCCCGACATCGCCACCTTCTGGCACGGCCCGATCGACGCCATGCGCCAGACCTGCCTGCGCTCGCAACTCGCGGCCGGACACAAGGTCACCGTCTACAGCTTCGATCCGATCCCCGGCCTGCCCGACGGCATCGTCAACGCCGAGGCCGAGGCGGTGCTGCCGCACGTCTTCGCCGAGAAGCTGCGTCCCGCGACACCAGATGGTTCGTGGAGCGACTGGACCATCCTGCAGTTCAGCGACTTCTTCCGCATGCGGCTGATGACGCTGCGCGCCGGCCTCTGGCTCGACGCCGACGTGCTGCTGCTCAGGCCCGTCGAGATCGATCCGGCCAAGCCCTACTTCGCCTGGGAGCGATCGCTATTGATCGGCAACTCGGTCCTGTATTTGCCGCCCGGCGATCCGATCCTGCGCGCCTTCGAGGGGCTGATGGCGCAGGACGAGCTGGTGCCGGATTGGCTCGCGCTGCGTCACCGCGCGACTTTCATGATGCACCGGCTGACCGGACGATCGACGCGCGTCTCCGACATCCGGATCGCGCTCTACGGCCCCGCCGCGCTGACCGCGCTGGCGCGCCGCGAGGGCGAACTGCAATACGCATTGCCGAAGCGATCGTTCTACACGATGCATTCGGCGCCAAAGCTGTTCTTCGAGCCCTCGGATTTCTCCGCGTATCTGAGCGCGCCCGACATCATCGGCTTTCACCTCTCCGCAAAAGGCCGCAGCAAGCTGCCGCCGATTCGCGGCAGCCTGTATGCGTGGGCGACGGAGCGGTTTAAGGCGTGAGGCTGGCGCCACTGCACCTTCTCCCACAAGGGGAGAAGGGAAGGTGGCACCTAATGCCCCATCGCTGATATCGCGTCGGCGATTGCGATCGTGCGCTTGGCCATCTCGGCATGCAGCCGCTCCACCATGCGGCCATCGAGCTGGATGGCGCCGCGCGAGGCATTCTCCGGCTGCGCGAACGCCGCGATGATCTTGCGCGCTTCGGCGACTTCGGCCTCGGGCGGCGTGAAGATGGCGTTGCAGGCCTCGATATGGCTCGGATGGATCAGCGTCTTGCCGTCGAAACCGAGATCGCGGCCTTGCGCGCATTCCTCGGCAAAGCCGTCGATATTGGCGATGTCGCCATAGGGCCCATCGAGGATCTCGAGCCCATGCGCGCGCGTCGCGAGAATGCAATGCGTGATCATCGGGATCATCGCCGCGCGGCCCGGCTTCATCCGGATCCGGGTCTCGCGCGCAATGTCGTTCGGCCCGAACACGAAGCCGGCGAGCCTAGTTTCGGCATTCTGCGAGGCCGCGGCGAGCTTGTCGGCGTCGAGCACTGCGCGCGCGGTCTCGATCATGGCCCAGACCCGGATCGAGGCATGGGCACTGACATCCCTGAGACGATCCGCAACCGCGTTGAGATCGTCGACCGTGGAGATCTTGGGCACCAGGATGCCGTCCGGCTGCGCCTTGCCGGCCATCGCAATGTCGTCGACCCACCACGGCGTGTCGAGCGCGTTGATGCGGATCAACACCTCGCGCTTGCCGAAACCCTTGGCCGCGACCGCCTTGGCGATCTGCTCGCGCGCCACCGCCTTGGCGTCGGGGGCAACCGAATCCTCGAGATCGAGGATGATGCCGTCAGCCGCGAGCGTGCGGGCCTTTTCGAGCGCCCGCGCATTGGATCCCGGCATGAACAACAGGCTGCGGCGCGGGCGGGTCATCGGCATCTCCTGGCAGATTTTGGCTTGGCGGCAGTCTATTGTTTAGGCACCACCCGGGCATCGTTTCGAACCCCTGCCGTATCACCTCAGGCCCCCAACCGAAAGTCTTGTTCCGGTCATCTGGCTGTGGTTAGGCAGAGGGCATGAAACACTTTCCGAAACGGCTCATCGAAGGCTACCAGACGTTCGCGACCCAGCGGTTGCCGACGGAACAGTCGCGCTACCGGGACCTTTCGGAACGCGGCCAGTTTCCCGAGACCATGGTGATCGGCTGCTGCGATTCCCGCGTCTCGCCGGAGGTGATCTTCGACGCCGGTCCCGGCGAGCTGTTCGTGGTCCGCAATATCGCCAATCTGGTTCCGGTCTATCAGCCCGACGGCAACGCGCACGGCGTCTCGGCCGCGCTGGAATATGCCGTGACCGTGCTGAAGGTGAAGCACATCGTCGTGCTCGGCCACGCCCAGTGCGGCGGCATCCGTGCCTTCGTCGACAAGATCAAGCCGCTGACGCCGGGCGACTTCATCGGCAAATGGATGCAGATGTTCATCAAGCCGGGCGAGGTGGTCGAGCAGCGCGAGCACGAGTCCATGCAGGACTTCGTCGTGCGTATCGAGAAGGCCGCCGTGTTCCGCTCGCTGGAGAATTTGACGACCTTCCCGTTCGTCCGCGACCGGGTTGAACGCGGCGAGATGCAACTGCACGGCGCCTATTTCGGCGTCGCCGAAGGCTCGCTGTTCGTGCTGGATCGCGACGCGAAGGAATTCCGCAGCGCGAGCGAGATCGCGGCCGGTTGAGCCGGCTCCGTCGCCTCGGCTTCGGATTTCACCCCACTGAACTCATTCTCGACCTCGCGCTCGCCCGATCCGGCGGCCGACCGGGTGCGACGAAGCGTCACCGGCTACGCCGTAACGAGGGCGCCACGCACACGCCGCGGCGCGCTACAGTGATCCAGCGCACAGAATCTTGATCCCTGGCGCACGAATATTTTCCGACCTGATCCTTTCTTGCCCGTGCGGCGCTTTCGTTGCGCCGTCACTTCCGCGAGCGGCATGGCCGGTAGCCCGTCGAATCGCGTTGCACTTGGCATTCTGAGGCGATTTTCGACGGAGGCATACCACCATGGCCATTACGGCAAGCTTCGCATCCGGCATTCTCTCGATCCTCGGCGATACCCTCAACAACCCGATCATCATCGGTCGTGACGCCGCAGGGAACATCATCGTCAACGGCGGCGCAGTGCCGATCACCGGCGATGTCGCGACTGTCGCGAACACCAGTCTTATTCAAGCCTCGGGCGGCGACGGCAGTGACAACATCAGTCTCGACGAGACCAACGGCGCAATGCCTGCGACCGCATTCATCGGGGGCCGCGGCGACGACACGTTGACCGGCGGCAGCGGCAACGACACGTTCGCCTGGAATCCCGGCGACGGCAGCGACACCATCGACGGCCGCGGCGGTTCGGACACGCTGAATTTCAACGGAGCGAATGTCAACGAACAGATCGCCATCTCCGCCAACGGCTCCCACGCGCTTCTGACTCGCGACGTCGCCAGCATCGCGATGGACCTCAACGGCGTCGAGACCATCGCGCTCAGAACGCTGGGTGGCGCCGACACCATCACCGTCAACGATCTCACCGGCACCAACGTTTCGAAGGTTGCGGTCGATCTGCAGGCGGCAGGCGGTGGCGGCGACGGCGCGGCGGACATCGTGGTCGTCAACGGCACCGCGGGCAACGACGCGATCTCGGTGATCCAGAGCGGCACCCAAGTGATCGTCAATGGCCTTGCCGCGCAAACCACCGTCGACGGCATGGAAGCGGGCAGCGACACCGTCCAGATCAACGGACAGGGAGGCACCGACACCGTCACGTTCGACGGCAGCGATGCGGGCCAGAGCTACACCATCACGGCGAACGGCACGTTCGTGCGCGTGAGCCGGGTCGATGCCGTGCCGTTCAACGTCGACGTCAACAGCGAGAACATCGTCATCCATGGCAATGCCGGCGACGACACCATCACGGCCGGCAACGGCATCGGCGCGCTGACCCACCTCACCATCGACGGCGGCGATGGCAACGACACCATCATCGGCGGCGACGGCAACGATCTGATCCTGGGCGGCGCCGGCAACGATACCGTATCGGGCGGCCGCGGCAACGACACCGCGCTGCTCGGCGACGGTAACGATACCTACATCTGGAATCCGGGCGACGGCAGCGACACCGTCGAGGGCCAGGCCGGCTTCGACACCCTGAATTTCAACGGCGCCAACGTCAACGAACGCATCGATATCTCGGCCAACGGCAGCCGCGTTCAATTCACCCGCGACGTCGCCAACATCGTGATGGACATCAATGGCGTCGAGAACATCGTCTTCAAGGCGCTCGGCGGCGCCGACACGATCACCGTCCACGATCTCACCGGCACCGACGTCACCAACGTCACGATCGATCTGCAGGCGTCCGGCGGCGGCGGCGATGGCGCGGCCGACACCGTCATCGCCAATGGCGGCGCCGGCGCCGACCAGATCCTGATCTCGCAGAGCGCCGGCCAGATCCTGCTGAACGGCATGCAGGACCAGATCGCCATCATCGGCGCCGAGCCGGCGAACGATGCGCTGCAGGTCAATGCGCTCGACGGCAACGACTACGTCAACGCCGCCAATCTCGGCATCAATCCGATCAGGCTCACGATCGACGGCGGCGCGGGCAACGATATCATCATCGGCAGCGGTGGCAGCGATACGCTGCTCGGCGGCGTCGGCAACGACACGCTGAGCGGCGGAGGCGGCACGGATATCCTGAGCGGCGGGACCGGCAACGACACATTTGTCTACGGCCCGGGCGGAGGAGCCGACACCGTCACCGACTTCACCATCGGCACCGACCGGATCAATCTGGCGGGATTCGCCGGGCTTCACAGCCTCAACGACGCGCTCGCGCTGGCGACGCAATCAGGCTCCGATACCGTCCTGAACTTCGGCGCCGGCAATACGCTGACGCTGCTGGGCGTCACCAAGACCGCGCTCGGCAGCAGCGATTTCGTGTTCGCGCCGCTGACGCGGCACGATTTCGACGGCAACCTCCATGACGACATCAACTGGGTCAACGACAACGGCATGGCCTCGATCTGGGACGACGGCCAGATCGGCGGCGCGCACGTCATCGCGCCGGCCGGCACGATCTCAAACGGCTGGCATTTTGCCGGCTCCGGCGATTTCGACGGCAACGGCCGCAGCGACATCCTGTGGGTCAACGACAACGGCATGGCCTCGATCTGGGACAACGGCCAGATCGGCAACGCGCATATCATCGCGCCGGCGGGCACCATCTCGAACGGCTGGCACTTTGCCGGCACCGGCGATTTCGACGGCAACGGACACAGCGATATCCTGTGGCGCAACGACAACGGCGCGGTCTCGATCTGGGATAACGGTCAGATCGGCAGCGCACACCTCATCGCGTCGCCGGGCACCGTCGACGCCAGCTGGCACATTGCCGGCACCGGCGATTTCGACGGCAACGGCCACAGCGACATCCTTTGGACCAACGACAATGGCGCCGTCTCGATCTGGGATAACGGCCAGATCGGCAGCGCACATCTGATCGCGTCGCCAGGCGCCGTCGACGCCGGTTGGCATGTTGCCGGCACGGCAGATTTCGATGGCAACGGCCAGACCGATATCCTCTGGCACAACGACAATGGCGCGGTCTCGATCTGGGATAACGGTCAGATCGGCAGCGCGCATCTGATCGCGGCAGCCGGCGTCGTCGATGCCAGCTGGCACATCGCCGGCACTGGCGATTTCGACGGCAATGGACTGAGCGACATCGTCTGGCGCAACGACAATGGCGCGGTCTCGATCTGGGATAACGGCCAGATCGGCGGCGCGCACCTCATCGCCAGTGCAGGCAGCGTGGATCCGAGCTGGCACATCGTCGCGTAGGCGATGGCGCGCGACGATCGCTATTCCGGCCGCTCCGCGTGGAGCGGCCTACTCGCCGCCGTGATCGCCGCCGCTCCAGCGATCGGAGATCGCGAGCATGAAGGCTGAGACCACGAACACGAGGTGCACGCCGACCAGCCAGGCGAGCTTGCTCGGATCGAACGCGGTGTCGAGGTTCATGAACGCCTTGAGCACCTGGATCGCCGAGATCGCGACGATCGACGCCAGCAGTTTCTGCTTGAGCCCGCCGAAATCGACCTTTGTCATCCAGTCCGGCCAATCCGGATGGCCCGCCGGATCGATCTTGGAGACGAAGTTCTCGTAGCCGGAAAACACCACGATCAGGATCAGGTTGCCGGTCAAGGAGATGTCGATCAGCGAGAGCACGCCGAGGATGATGTCGGATTCCTTGGCGTCCGGCACATGCAGGACGAAGTGCCACAGCTCCATGCAGAACTTAAGCAGCAGCGCCGCGAGGCTGACGACGAGGCCCAAATAAAACGGCGCCATCAGCCAGCGGCTGTTGAACAGTACGCTCTCGAAGGCGGTCTCGACCCGCTTCAGCGTCGGATTGGGCCGGTAGGTCGCCGGTTCTTCCGCCATGGCCTGCCCTGCCCCGTGTCCGCCGCTAAAGCGCGATGAGATTGGGATGAATCGTCATCGCGCTTCAGCTCCTGTTTTGAGCATGATCTTTTCGGAAAACCGCTTCACACTTTTCCGGATCATGCTCTAGGCCGCCTTCTTCTTCGCGGTGATCAGCTTGCGGTTGATCAGGACCTCGGCGATCTGCACGGCATTGAGCGCCGCGCCCTTGCGCAGATTGTCCGACACGCACCAGAACGACAGGCCGTTCTCAACGGTGCCATCCTCGCGGATGCGGCTGATATAGGTCGCGTCCTCGCCGGCCGCCTCATAGGGCGTGACGTAGCCGCCCGGCTCATGCTTGTCGATCACGAGGCAGCCCGGCGCATTGCGCAGGATGTTGCGCGCCTCGTCCGCCGAGATCGGATCGGCGAACTCGACGTTGACGGCTTCGGAGTGGCCGACGAACACCGGCACGCGGACGCAGGTGGCGGTGAGCTTGATCTTGGGATCGAGGATCTTCTTGGTCTCCGCCATCATCTTCCACTCTTCCTTGGTGAAGCCGTCTTCCATGAAGACGTCGATGTGGGGGATGACGTTGAAGGCGATGCGCTTCGGGAATTTGTTGTTGATCAGCTCGTCATTGGTGTAGACGGCCTTGGTCTGCGAGAACAGTTCGTCCATCGCATCCTTGCCGGCGCCCGACACCGATTGATAGGTCGAGACCACGACGCGGGTGATGGTCGCCCTGTCGTGCAGCGGCTTCAGCGCGACGACGAGCTGCGCGGTCGAGCAGTTCGGGTTGGCGATGATGTTCTTCTTGGTGAAGCCGGCGGTCGCGTCCGCGTTCACCTCGGGCACGATCAGCGGCACGTCGGGGTCCATGCGCCAGGCCGACGAATTGTCGATCACGACGGTGCCGGCCGCGCCGATCTTCGGCGACCATTCCTTGGAGACCGAGCCGCCGGCCGACATCAGGCAGATGTCGACGTCGGAGAAATCATAATGCTCGAGCGCCTTCACCTTCAGCGTGCGGTCGCCGTAGGAGACCTCGACGCCAACGCTGCGGCGCGAGGCCAGCACGACGACCTCGTCGGCGGGGAATTTGCGTTCGTCGAGAATGTTGAGCATTTCGCGCCCGACATTGCCGGTCGCTCCGACTACCGCGACTTTGTAACCCATCGTTCACTCTCCGACGAAAAATGCCCGTTCCCCCGCTGCTTGCGGAAAGGGAAGAGGCAGCGCTTCTATGCGAGAAACCCCGTCAAGACAACGTTGCGTAGCATTAGAGCGTTTTGATGCGTTTGTTTCAGGCCGGTCCGGCCGCGCCCCACCTTAGTGGAAATCCGTCGGCGCTGACGAGCTTCGTCGAGGAGGTCTACGCCACGCTCTCGCCGCTGTTTGCCTATGCCGCCGTGCTCGCGCTGTTCGCAGCGCTTGGCAATTATCTATGGAAGCAGCTGCCGGACGCAACGGCGATGGCAGCGCCTGCCCCCACTGGTTGGAGCCTGGCCAGCCGCCAGGCTCCCGCCTTCGCCGTCAGCCGGCTCGATCCGCAAGAGAAAACAGAGACTTATGAGGTCTTCCGGCATCCCGAGGGCGGCCGTAAGGACGTCTTTCGCTGGGCCGATGCTGACGGAACACGCGCGGCCGAGCTGGATATCTACCGCCCCGGCGGCGAAGCCACGGCGCCCGGGATCACCGAGATTGCGGGGCACCTTGACCCGAGCGGCGGGCACGAGCTCGAGGCCGCCGGCATCATCGACAGCAAATTCGGCAGCGTCACCCTGCTGCGTCAGGCACGCCAAGCCGGCGGCCGCACCTGCCTCGGCTTCCTCAAGCAGGTCGACGCGCCTGATTTGCGGATCTCCGGCTGGACCTGCCAGGGCACGAGCCTGCCGGCCCAGCGCGCCGCGATCACCTGCATGCTCAACCGGCTGACCCTGCTCTCCGCCGGCAACGATCCGAGGCTCGCTGCGCTGTTCGCGCATGCCGAACTCAAGCGCACCGACTGCGCAGCCTCCGGCTCGGCCGCGCTCTCGTCCGACTGGGTCATGGGCAGCGCGAACCCGCTGCTGCGCGGCGCCCTTTGATGGCGACATAGTGGCAAGAGACTGGTCAAGGCACTGGTTTTCATGAAACTTTTGCGCTACCGGCCGCATTATCTCGGCCGGTGTGGCGCAATTGACCTAGTGACGCGCCATCCACCGCGGCTACAATGTGATCCGACTGACTTTGGAAGCGATTTTGGCGACCGCGCCAGCCCCGCACGGGCCGCAATGACGAGGATGCGATGACCTTGAAATTCCCTGCCGCGAACAAGCTCGTGGTGTTGCTTGCCGCGGCTGCCGTCACCGCAACCGCGCTCGGTGCAACCATGGCCAGCGCGCAGACGCCGAGCAAGCGCAAGCAGCAGGAGCAATACGACCGCGACGGACGCCGCTATTACGGCGCCCAAGGTCCGAACCGCGTCTACCAGCAGGGCCCGCGCACCCGCGTCTACGTCACCACCCGCTCCTGGCTCGATGCCGGTACCGAAGTGCTGCCCGGCGACCGCAAGTTCAACGATTACGCCTACCCGCCTGACGTCGGCTATCCGTCCTTCGCGCGCGAGAACAACAACCGCCCGATCGATCGCCAGCCGCTCAGCCCGCCGGCCGATCTCGGCGGCTATCCGCGGACCTTCCCGCTGTATTGAGATTTTTGGCGATCTGCTGATGCGAAAATGGCCGGGCTCGTCCCGGCCGTTTTTGTTTTGCGGGAAGGTAGAATGTAGGGTGGGCAAAGGCGCGCTGCGCCGTGCCCACCATCACCAGCCGTGCTCGCGATGGTGGGCACGCTTCGCTTTGCCCACCCTACGAAGCAAGCACCCTCACGCGTATAGCTTCTGCAATTCCTTCAGGATCGCATCGCCCATCTGCGTCGTGCTCGCAGCCGTGGTCCCCTCCGACTTGATATCCGCGGTGCGCAGGCCGCTGGCGAGCACGGCGGCGATCGCGGCATCGACCTTGTCGGCGAGCTCGCCCATGTCGAAGGAATAGCGCAGCGCCATGCCGAATGAGGAGATCATCGCGATCGGGTTGGCGAGGCCCTTACCGGCAATGTCAGGCGCCGAGCCGTGCACCGGCTCGAACAGCGAGCGGCGCTTGCTGGTCTTGGCATCGACCTCGCCGAGCGAAGCCGACGGCAGCATGCCGAGCGAGCCGGTCAGCATCGCCGCAATGTCCGACAGCATGTCGCCGAACAGATTGTCGGTCACGATGACGTCGAACTGCTTCGGCGCCTTCACCAGGTTCATGCCGCCGGAATCGGCGAGCTGATGCTCCAGCGTGACGTCCTTGTATTCCCGCCCATGAACGGCCGTCATGACCTCGTTCCAGAGCACGCCCGACTTCATGACGTTGCGCTTCTCCATCGACGTCACCTTGTTCTTGCGCTTGCGCGCCAAGTCGAAGGCGACGCGGCCGATGCGCTCGATCTCGTAGGTGTCGTAGACCTGGGTATCGATGGCGCGCTTCTGGCCGTTGCCGAGATCGGTGATGGTCTTCGGCTCGCCGAAATAGACGCCGCCGGTGAGCTCGCGCACGATCATGATGTCGAGGCCCTCGACGACGTCGCGCTTCAGGCTCGAGGCTTCCGCGAGCGCCGGGTAGCACACCGCGGGGCGGAGATTGGCGAACAGGCCGAGATCCTTGCGCAGCCGCAGCAGGCCGGCTTCAGGACGCACCGCATAGGGAACAGCGTCCCACTTCGGTCCGCCGACGGCGCCGAAGATCACGGCGTCGGCCGCGACAGCCTTGGCCATGTCGCCTTCGGAGATCGACACCTTGTGGGCGTCATAGGCCGAGCCACCGACCAGGCCCTGCTCGGTCTCGAATGTCGCGATGCCCTGCGCATTGAGCCAGTCGATCAGGCGCTGCACCTCGGCCATCACTTCGGGGCCGATGCCGTCGCCGGGGAGAAGCAGCAGTTTATGGGTCGCCATGGGGTCTATCACCTTGTCCAACTCGTCATGCCCGGCCTTGTGCCGGGCATCCACGTCCTCTCGCTCGACAGGGGCAAGACGTGGATGGCCGGGACAAGCCCGGCCATGACGACCAATTTCGTCGCGAGGGAGTGCTAAAACGCCCCGAACCGATTGGCAAGGCGCACCGCGCCGGGCCAAATGGTGCCGAAACCGCCAGCCACGCCCCAAGAAGCCAACAAGACGGACCCACATGACCGCAGCCATCGTCTACGCCTTCGCTTCGGCCATTTTCCTCGGCGCAGGCGTGGTGCTGGCGCAGCTCGGCTTGCGCACCGTCGAGCCGCTGTCGGGTGCCGCGATCAGCGTGCCTTCCTTCACGCTCCTCTTCCTGCTGCTGTCGCCGCTGCTGCTGCACGGCGAGCCGGTGGTCTGGCGCGGCCTGCCGGTCTTCATGGCGATCGGCCTGTTCTTTCCGGCTGCGCTGACATTGCTGACCTTTGCGTCGAACCGGGCGCTCGGACCGGTCATCACCTCGACGCTCGGCAATCTGGCACCGCTGTTTGCGGTCTCCGCCGCCGTGGTGTTGCTGCACGAGCCGCTCGAACCGCAACAATTGATCGGCCTCGTCGTCGCGGTCGCGGGCGCAGCCGTGATTACCGTGACCCGGCCGCGCGACCTCGGCCATTGGCGCAGCTGGGCGCTGCTGCTGCCGCTCACAAGCGCGCTGGTGCGCGGCATCGCGCCACCGCTCGCCAAGATCGGGCTCGCGATCTGGCCGAGCCCGCTCTGGGCCTGCCTGGTCGGCTACATCATGTCCTCGCTGGTGGTGCTGAGCGTGCAGCGCATCCGCAAGGGCAGCTTCATGGTCCAGGCGCCGCGCGAGGGCCGGCTCTGGTTCACGCTGACCGGGATCAGCAATGGGCTCAGTGCGCTCAGCCTGTTCGCCGCAGTCCGCAACGGCCCGATCACGCTGGTGGCGCCGCTCGCCGCGATCTATCCGCTGGTCACCGTGGCGCTGAGCGCGATGGCGCTCAAACATGTCGAGATCACCTGGCGGATCGTCGCCGGAACCTTGCTGACCGTGATCGGCGTCGCGCTGGTGCTGATCGCGTGATTGCCCGTTCCGCAAGACAGTGTTGCCGCATCAGGCGCTGGGCAGGACCGGCGCGGCCTGTCACAATGGCTCCGTTGCCGGAGTAGATTGTGCGAGCCCCCTCCCCCTCTTACGCGCATCCCGCGCGGTTGATCCTCATCCTGTCGCTGGCGCCGACCGTTGGTCTCGGGATCGGCCGCTTTGCCTATTCGCTCGTGCTGCCCGACATGCGCGACACCCTGGCGTGGTCCTATTCCGCCGCGGGCTTCATGAACACGATCAATGCTGCCGGCTATCTGGTCGGCGCGCTGTTCGCCTCCCGCGTCATCCAGCGTTTCGGGCTCGCGCGATCGGTGCGCTGGTCGACGATGGCGTGCGTGCTGTCGCTGGCGCTTTGCGCCGTCTCGGGCAATTTCGTCCTGCTGAGCTTCGCGCGCGTGCTGGCCGGCCTTGGCGCTGCGGTCGGCTTCGTCGGTGGCGGCGCGCTGGCGGCGACCATCGCGCAGTCGCGCCCCGAGCGCGCCAATTTCCTGCTCAGCCTGTTCTATGCCGGGCCCGGCATCGGCATCCTCGCATCCGGCCTGGTGGCGCCGTTCGTGTTGCAGGGCTTTGGCGCGGGCTCGTGGTGGATCGTGTGGTGGGCGATGACCTTGCTCGCAGGCCTCATGACGGTGCCGCTGCTGCTGGCGCCATTCCACGCCGACAGCGTCACCGGCGGCATCGTGCGGACCAAGTTCGCGATCATGCCGGTGCTGATCTACCTCGCGGCGTACTTCCTGTTCGGCGCCGGCTACATCGCCTACATGACCTTCATGATCGCCTATGTCCGCGACGGCGGCGGCGGTGCTGCGGCGCAGAGCGCGTTCTGGAGCCTGATCGGCCTCAGCGCCTTCGTGACACCCTGGGTCTGGCGGCGCGTGCTCGGACTCGACCGCGGCGGGCTCGCGACCACGATCATCCTCGGCGTCAACGCGCTCGGCGCAGCGTTGCCGATCTTCGGCCATTCGCCGCTGCTGCTCGCGATCTCGGCGCTGGTGTTCGGTGTCGCCTTCTTCGCCGTGGTCGGCTCGACCACCGCCTTCGTGCGATTCAACTATCCGCCGGAGGCCTGGCCGACCGCGATCGCGGCGATGACCATCGCCTTCGGCATCGGCCAGACGCTCGGCCCTATCGTGGTCGGCGCCATCACCGACGCGGTCGGCAGTCTGTCGTTTGCGCTGAACGTCTCGGCCGCGATGCTCGCGGTCGGTGCGGTGCTGTCGGCGTTTCAACGGAAGGTGGGGCCGTAGCTAACGTCGTCCCGGCGAAGGCCGGGACCCATACGCCGCGGCCGAGGGAACAGGCCGGCAGGGAGACGGCTTTTTTCAACCACGACCATTTGTGGTTATGGGTCCCGGCCTTCGCCGGGACGACGGCTAGAGCATTTTCGGTTCTGATTGAATCAGAACCGAAGCTCTAGCTTTTTGTTTTGACGCGTTTTCTTCACGCGAACCGGTACCCACTTCGCTCGAAAACGCGCTAGCTCCCACTGAACGAATTATACCCCTGGTCTTCCCAATAGCCGCCCTTGTAGTCGTTGGTGACTTCCATCGAGAGCACGTATTTCGGGTTCTTGAAGCCGAGCTTGGTCGGCACCCGGATCTTCATCGGGAAGCCATAGGCCCGCGGCAGGATCTGGTCGGCGAATTTGAACGTCATCTGGGTCTGCGGATGCAGCGCGGTGCGCATGTCCAAAGGCGAATTGTAGCCGTCCTTGTCGGCGCACTGGAACCAGACATATTTCGCCCGCGTGTCGGCGCCGACCAGCTTGAGGAAATCGCGCAACGGCGTGCCGGTCCAGCTGCCGATCGCGCTCCAGCCCTCGACGCAGATGTGCCGCGTCACTTGCTTGACCTGCGGCAGCTTGGTGAGCTCGTCCAAGGTCCAGGACTTCTTGTTCTCGACCAGGCCGCGGACCTCGAGCTTCCAGTCCTTGCCTGCGATCTCCGGCGCATCGTCGAGGTCGTAATAGGCGTTGAACGGGAACGGCTTGGTGATCATGCTTTCCGGAAAGGTCGGCGCCAGCGCATCCGGATTGAAGATCCAGGCCTGCACCGCGTCGTTGAATTTCGAGACTTTCTTCAGCAGATCCTCCGCCGACGACGAATCGACCACGTCGCAGCCGGTCAACAGCGTCAGCGCGCCGAGGCTCGCGCCGGTCGTGATGAAACGGCGGCGCGTCGGGTCCGGCATCACCTTCACGGCATCACGGAGCAAGAGCTTCTTGTCGACGCCGGGGATCAGGAGCTTGCGGAGACGACCCATATCGACCTCCCTCAACGACCGATAATCATGGCGCGCAGGCTTTTCGGCACCAGCAGCGCGAGCGCGACATGGATCACCAGGAAGGCGACGATCAGCGCCATGCAGGTGAAGTGAACGTAGCGCGCAAAGTCATAGCCGCCGAACAGCGACACCAGCCAGTGCAGTTGCACCGGCTTCCACATCGACAGCCCCGACAGCACGATGACGACGCCGACGACGATGATGCCGGTATAGAGCAGCTTCTGCACCGAATTGTATTTGCTGAGGTCGGCGTGCGACAGCTTGAAGGTCAGCGCCGCCTTGGTATCGGAAATCACGCCGCCGGGGGTGATCGGCAACAGCTTGCTGCGGAAGCGGCCGGTGGCGAAACCGAGCGCCAGGTAGATCAGGCCGTTGACCATCAACAGCCACATCGCGGCGAAGTGCCACAGCAGCGCGCCGCCGAGCCAGCCGCCGAGCGTGATGTTGGAGGAGAAGGTGAAGTTGAACAGCGGTGAGGCGTTGTAGATCTGCCAGCCGGACATGATCATCAGGATCATCGCGAGCGCATTGATCCAGTGCTGCACGCGCACCCAGATCGGCTGGATCGTTTTCGCTGATGTCGCGGTGTCTGCGCGGTCTTCGCTGACGGCAACACTCGTCGTAAGGCTCGTCATGGCAATCTCTGCTCGGGGTCGTTACCGGCTTATACGCCGGGAACCAGCGTTTCGTTACCGGATTGCGGCTATCAGTTTAGGCTAGTCCACCTGTTGCGGTCACAAAAATGCGAGCCGGGCGGCTTCCCCGGCTCGCGGTTTGGTATGTCCCGTCGGACTAAACGGGGATGGGCGGTGTTACGTCGCCGGCATCAGGACGGTGTCGACCACGTGGATGACGCCGTTCGACTGGTTGACGTTGGGGATCGTCACCATCGAGGTGCCGCCCTTGGCATCGACGATCCAGACCTTGCCGTCCTGCTTCTTCACGGTGAGTTCCTCGCCCTCGGCCGTCTTCAGCTTCTTGCCGTCGGTGAGGTCGGATGCCTCGAGCTTGCCGGGCACCACATGGTAGGTGAGGATCTTGGTCAGCGTCGCCTTGTTCTCGGGCTTGACCAGATTGTCGACGGTTCCGGCCGGCAGCTTGCCGAAGGCGGCGTTGGTCGGCGCGAACACCGTGAACGGGCCTTTGCCTTCCAGCGTCTTGACGAGGTCGGCCGCCTTCACGGCAGCGACCAGCGTGGTGTGGTCCTTCGAGTGGACGGCATTCTCGATGATGTTCTTGGACGGGAACATCGCGGCGCCGCCGACCATCACGGTCTTTTCTTCGGCGCGAGCGGGCGCGATGACGGTGGCGGTGATCGCGAGCGCGCTGAAGGCTGCGGCGGCGAGATAGGCAATACGCTTCGACATGGTTTGGTCTCCCGAATGAGCGAGCAGGCCGGCAATCCTGGCCGGCGATGAAAGGCAACAACGGCGCTTGTGGTTGGTCAGTGCGTCGTCGTTGGCCTGAGCTACGGGAGGTTTTTCGGCCGGTTTCCGGAAATAACTCTTTGTGATTCCTGAAACCAGTTGTGACGCGCCGCGTATGCGCGACGATCTCAGCGACGTCCGAGCGCCATTCCATCGAGCGGAATGGACGGTGCGCTGCCGCGAGCAATTTGCTTGCCGGCCTGCCGCGATTGCTTCAGCCTGAGTTTCGGGCGCGCTTCGCCGCGATGGGGGGACGATCATGAGCAGCGTTACGGCGGATCGACACGCCGCACCCGCGGTGAGTGATGCAGGCACCGACGTCGGCCCGCTCGAGCAAAAGCATCTGCAATTCGCCAACTACCGCGCCGTCGCCGGCAGCACCGAGGTGACGAAAACGCATTGGCACATCGCCGTCGCCAACGCGCTCGGCTGGGGCTTCGACGGCATGGACGGCGTGATCTTCGCGCTGATCTCTCCGATGGTGATCAAGGAGTTCGCGCTGACCCTGCCGGAATATCGCTCCGGCCTGCAGATCGCGCTGTTCGTCGGCATCGCCGGCCTCTATTTCTGGCCGTGGCTGGCGGATCGCTTCGGCCGGCGTTCGCTGCTTGCGGTCAACATCGCGCTGTTCTCGTTCCTGATGCCGGTCACGTCGCTATCGCCCACCTTCACCGTGTTCGTGATCGCACGCTCGCTGTTGTTCTTCGCGCTCAACGGCGAATGGTCGCTCGGCTCGATGCTGGTGGCCGAAACCTGGCCGGCGCGCTTACGCGGACGGGTGATCAGCATCACCCGCTCGGCCTGGTGCCTCGGCGCCACGCTCGCCGGCGCGATCACCGGATTGGTCGCCGCCAAATACGGCTGGCGTATCGCCGTGATGGTGCCCGGCGTGATCGCACTGCTCGCGATCTACATCCGCTCCACCTGCCCGGAATCGCCCTATTGGGTGCGCGCACAGGACCGCAAGCGGCGCATCGCCGAGACGCTGGCGCGCGGCGGCACGGTCAGCGACGAGGACAGCGCCTGGTTCGGCAAGGCCAAGTCGGTCGGCATCCGCCAGGTGTTCATGCCCGACGTGCTGCCGGCAACATTGGTCGCGCTGTTCGTGGCCTGCGCCTCGACCTGCATCTACGGCACGGTCGGCGCCTGGATGCCGCTGTATCTGTCGACCGAGAAGCACTGGTCGACCGCCGAATACAGCTTGTTCTACGTGTTCTACGGCCTGTGCGGCTTCGTCGGACTCTGCCTGGTCGGCTGGCTGATCGACAGGATCGGCCGCCGTCTGACCTTCATCGTGACCTTGATCGAGGGCGCGATCTTCATGACGCTGTGGGTCTACTCCGAGGATCGCGTCCTGCTCTGGACCTTCGGCTTGCTCTGGTGCCTCGGCTTCCTGGGCTTCTGGGGCCCGAGCACGACGTTGACCGCCGAAGTGTTCCCGACCCGCATCCGCGGCGCCGCCAATGGCGTGGTCTGGGCGATCGCCTATTTCGTCGGCTTCGTGCTGTTCCCGTTCGTCTCCATCGCACTCCAGCAGCACACCGGCTCGTTCGCGCTGGCGTTCCTCTGCATCCCCGTGCTGATGATCGCGATGGCGATCGGCGTATTCCTGTTCGTGCCGGAGCATACCGGCAAGGAGCTCAACGAGATCATCGAGTGATGCGAGATCCGTAGGGTAGGCAAAGGCGCGTTTGCGCCGTGCCCACCATTCGCGGCGCGCTCGTGATGGTGGGCACGCTTCGCTTTGCCCACCCTACACGTCCGGCTATTGCCGGAACGACCAGTTGAGAGTGCCGGAGCTAATCCCTGTTCGCCGGTGTCTGGATGAAGCCGCGATTGTGCGTCGGGCTGATCAGGATCTCGTTCATGCAGACCCGCGCCGGCATGCTGGCGACGAAGGCGATGGTGCGGCCGCAATCTTCCGGCTGCAGCATCTTGGCCTGCTCGGCCTCGCTCGGCACCACCGGCCGCTGCTTCAGGATCGGGGTCGCGACCTCGCCGGGCGACAGGCAGCAGGCGCGCAACCCATTGACGCATTCGTCCATGTTGAAGGAGTGGGTCAGCGCCAGCACCGCGTGCTTGGTCGTGGTGTAGGCCGGGCCCGGCATCTTGGAGACGTGGCGGCCGGCCCAGGAGGCGACGTTGATGATGCAACCGTCCTTTTGTTGCCGCATCGCCGGCAGCACCGCGCGCATGCAGTAGAGCACGCCGTTGAGGTTGATCTCGACGAGCTTGTCCCAGCCTTCCAGCTCCATGTCGGCCCAGCTCCGCTTCGGCACGTTGATGCCGGCGCTGTTGACCAAGAGATCGATGCGGCCGTGCCTGGCGACGATGGCCTCGGCAACCTTGTTGACGTCGGCCTTCTTGCTGACGTCGAGCGCCATCGCCTCCGCCTGGCCGCCCTTTTTCGTGATGTTGCCGACCACGCGGTCGAGTTCTTCCTTGCGGCGGCCGGAGACCACCACCGTCCAGCCGTCCGCGGCCAGGAACTCGGCCCCGGATTCGCCGATTCCGGTGCCGCCGCCGGTCACCCAAGCCACGCGTTTCCCATTGTTTGTCATGCAAACTGTCTCCGTTGCTTTCCGAAGGGCGTTTTTGCTAATCCAGCCGAAATTGTCCGGCTCTTTCGCCCCTCGGGGAATGTTTGCATGAACACGACCGCCAACGCCAACCTGTTTTCCCGCCTGTTCGACGGCCTCGACGACCCCAACCGGCTCGCGATCGAGCAAATCGACGGCAGCCGCATCTCCTACGGAGATTTGATCGCGCGCGCCGGGCAGATGGCGAATGTGCTGGTTAACAGCGGCGTCAAGCCGGGCGACCGCGTCGCGGCGCAGACCGAGAAATCGGTCTCCGGCCTCGTGCTCTACCTCGCCACCGTCCGCGCCGGCGCGATCTATCTACCGCTCAACACCGCCTATACGCTGAACGAGCTCGAATACTTCATATCGGACGCCGAGCCGTCGCTGGTGGTTTGCGATCCCTCGAAGCGCGACGGCATCGCGGCGATCGCAGCCAAGGTCGGCGCGAAGGTCGAGACGCTCGATCCGAACGGCCGTGGTTCGTTGACGGAGGCCGCCGACAGGGCGCCGAAGGAATTCGCCACCGTTCCGCGCGGCAACGACGACCTGGCCGCGATCCTCTACACATCGGGCACCACCGGCCGTTCCAAGGGCGCGATGCTGTCGCACGACAATCTGGCGTCGAACTCGTATTCGCTGGTCGACTACTGGCGCTTCACCGACAAGGACGTCCTGATCCACGCGCTGCCGATCTATCACACCCACGGCCTGTTCGTGGCGAGCAACGTGACCCTGTTCGCGCGCGCCTCAATGATCTTCCTGCCGAGGTTCGATCCGGACCTGATCATCAAGCTGATGGCGCGCGCCACCGTGATGATGGGCGTGCCGACCTTCTATACCCGCCTGTTGCAGAATCCCGGCCTGAACAAGGACGCGACCAAGCACATGCGGCTGTTCATCTCGGGCTCCGCGCCGCTGCTCGCCGACACCCACCGCGAATGGTCGGCGCGTACCGGCCATGCCGTGCTCGAACGTTACGGCATGACCGAAACCAACATGAACACCTCCAACCCCTATGACGGCGCGCGCGTGCCCGGCGCGGTCGGCTTCGCGCTGCCCGGCGTGTCCGTGCGCGTCACCGATCCCGAAACCGGCACGCAGCTCGCGCCGGAGACCATCGGCATGATCGAGGTGAAGGGCCCGAACGTGTTCAGGGGCTATTGGCGGATGCCGGAGAAGACGCGGTCCGAATTCCGCGACGACGGCTTCTTCATCACCGGCGACCTCGGCAAGATCGACGACAAGGGCTATGTCCACATCGTCGGCCGCGGCAAGGACCTGGTGATCTCGGGCGGCTTCAACGTCTATCCGAAGGAGATCGAGAGCGAGATCGACGCCATGCCGGGCGTGGTCGAATCCGCCGTGATCGGCGTGCCCCACGCCGATTTCGGCGAAGGCGTCACCGCGGTCCTCGTCTGCTCCAAGGGCGCCGATGTCAGCGAGGCGTCGGTGCTGAAGGCGCTCGACGGGCGGCTCGCCAAATTCAAGATGCCGAAGCGCGTGTTCGTGGTTGACGAATTGCCGCGCAATGCGATGGGCAAGGTGCAGAAGAACATTTTGCGGGATACGTACAAGGATATTTATTCGAAGGCTTAGACAAACCCAGTTCGCGAAAGGCGATTGCAATGGATCGGGCGCAGGCGGCTGAACTCAAAGACCGGCTGCTAGACGTCACGTCACAGTAGCTTCAACTGCGCGCCGCAATTCCGCATATCCGGTCAGCTTCGAATGAATGGCCTCGGCCGCTATTTGCACGGACGGGCATGCCGGACGCATCGCGCGTGCGTTGCCCAAGCAAGCGGAAGTTTCTGGTGCCATTCAGCTGGTTGCAGCGCCGCCGATCGGTCGGTCACCTGCGATGGTGCGCTGCAACGGGTGATGACGCCGACTCCACTCGCATCGCATAAGGCCAAGGCATTGGCCGATTATCTCTTTGAATGGACGAAGAGCGGCCGGCTTGGCGGAGGTGCCATCGGCTACAACCCGCCGCACGAAACTTAGTTAGGAATAATTGTTCATTTCTTGGTTCATTTCTCGCCTTCTCTGGTATACCAGACTGCGGATCAACCAGAATTCGGCTGCGCTAACAATGAACTTCGGTTCGGACGAAGGCTATTTGGGCGTTGCGCGGCGTGGTGCGACTCCGTAAATAGAAATTCATCTACCGCGTTCCCCGATGGGCCGGCCGCGGTCCCACCAAACATGAAGCCCGCCGATGACCGCCAGGATCGAACGACCGCTTTCCCCCCATTTGCAGACCTACCGGTGGACCTTGACGATGGCGCTGTCCATCGTCCATCGCGCCACCGGCATTGCGCTGTATTTCGGCACGCTGCTGCTGGCCTGGTGGCTGATCGCCGCCGCCTCCGGCCCCTCCGCCTACGCCAACGTCCAGGCCTTCACCGGCAGCCTGATCGGGAAGCTGATCGTGTTCGGCTACACCTGGGCGCTGATGCACCACCTGTTCAGCGGCATCCGCCATCTGGTCTGGGACCTCGGTTACGGCTTCAAGGCCAATGAGCGCGAGGCGCTCAGCTGGGGCGCGCTGGCCGCCGGCATCGCCGCGACCGTGCTGGTCTGGATCATTGCCTACGCTGTCGGAGGTGGACGATGAGCGGCCCGTCCTCGATGCGCACGCCGCTGGCGCGCGTCCGCAATCTCGGCGCCTCGCATTCCGGCACCACCGATTTCTGGCGCCAGCGGATGACCGCGGTCGCCATGGCGCTGCTGATCATCCCCGTCATCGTCGTGGTGATCATGATGATCGGGCGCAATCACGCCGGCGCGGCGCAGATCCTCGGCTCGCTGCCGATCGCCATCATCCTCCTGCTCTTCATCATTGCCAGCACCTGGCACATGAAGATCGGCATGCAGGTCGTGATCGAAGACTATGTGCACAGCGAGAAGCTGAAGATCGCGAGCGTGATGGCCAACAACTTCTTCTGCGTCGCGGTCGCGCTGGCCTCGATCTACGCAATCCTCAAATTGTCATCGGGAGTCTGACCCATGGCGGAAACGAACGGCAAGACCACCAACGGCAGTGGTCCGGCCACCAACGGCAAGGCCTATCCGATCACCGACCACACGTTCGACGTCGTCGTGGTCGGCGCCGGCGGCGCCGGCTTGCGCGCCGTGGTCGGCTGCTCGGAAGCGGGCCTGCGCACCGCCTGCATCACCAAGGTGTTCCCGACCCGCTCGCACACCGTGGCGGCGCAGGGCGGTATCTCGGCCTCGCTCGGCAACATGCACCAGGACGACTGGCGCTGGCACATGTACGACACCGTGAAGGGGTCGGACTGGCTCGGCGACCAGGACGCGATCGAATACATGGTGCGCAATGCGCCGGACGCGGTCTACGAGCTCGAGCATTGGGGCGTGCCGTTCTCGCGCACCGAGGACGGCAAGATCTACCAGCGTCCGTTCGGCGGCATGACCATGGACTACGGCAAGGGCCAGGCGCAGCGCACCTGCGCCGCCGCCGACCGCACCGGCCACGCCATGCTGCATACGATGTACGGCCAGTCGCTGCGCCACTCGGCCGAGTTCTTCATCGAATTCTTCGCCATCGACCTGATCATGGACGACCAGGGCGCCTGCCGCGGCGTCATCGCGCTCAAACTCGACGACGGCACGCTGCACAGATTCCGCGCCCAGACCACGATCCTCGCCACCGGCGGCTATGGCCGCGCCTACGCCTCCTGCACCTCGGCGCATACCTGCACCGGCGACGGCGGCGGCATGGTGCTGCGCGCCGGCCTGCCATTGCAGGACATGGAGTTCGTCCAGTTCCACCCGACCGGCATCTACGGCTCGGGCTGCCTCGTCACCGAGGGTGCCCGCGGCGAGGGCGGATATCTCGTCAATGCCGAAGGCGAGCGCTTCATGGAGCGCTATGCGCCCTCCGCCAAGGACCTCGCCTCGCGCGACGTCGTCTCGCGCGCGATGACGATCGAGATCCGCGAGGGCCGCGGCGTCGGCAAGAAGAAGGACCACATCTTCCTGCACCTCGACCATCTCGATCCGAAGGTGCTGCACGAGCGGCTGCCCGGCATCTCGGAATCGGCCAAGATCTTCGCCAATGTCGACGTCACCCGCGAGCCGATCCCGATCGTGCCGACCGTGCACTACAACATGGGCGGCATCGCCACCAACTATCACGCCGAAGTCGTGACCAAGCGCAACGGCGACGACAATTCGGTGGTGCCGGGCCTGATGGCGATCGGCGAGGCGGCCTGCGTGTCGGTGCATGGCGCCAACCGCCTCGGCTCCAACTCGCTGATCGATCTCGTCGTGTTCGGCCGCGCGGCGGCCTTGCGCCTCGCCGACAAGCTGACCGCCAACGCCAAGCAGCCGGAACTGCCGCAGGATTCGGCCGACCGCGCGCTCGGCCGGCTCGACCATTTCCGCCACGCCTCCGGCGGCACCCCGACCGCGAAGCTGCGCGACAGCATGCAGCACGTGATGCAGAACAATTGCGCCGTGTTCCGCACCGGCGAGGTGCTGAGCGAAGGCCAGAACCTGATCCACAAGGTGTTTGGCGGCGTCGGCGACATTTCGGTGTCCGACCGTTCGCTGGTGTGGAATTCGGACCTGGTCGAGACGCTGGAGTTCGACAATCTGATCGTGCAGGCGCTGGTGACGATGGACTCCGCCGCCAACCGCACCGAAAGCCGCGGCGCGCATGCGCGGGAGGATTTCTCCGCACGCGACGACAAGAACTGGATGAAGCACACCCTGGCGTGGCTCGATCCGGCCGGCAAGACCACGATCGACTACCGTCCGGTGCACGACTACACGATGACCAACGACGTGCAGTACATCCCGCCGAAGGCGCGGGTCTACTGAGAACGAAGGCTGACAAGCATGGTTGAATTCGCACTTCCGAAGAATTCGAGGATCTCCGGCGGCAAGACCTGGCCGAAGCCGGCCGGCGCCACCGAGACGCGCGAATTCCGGGTCTATCGCTGGAACCCGGACGACGGCAAGAATCCGAGCGTCGACACCTATTATATCGACACCCATGATTGCGGGCCGATGGTGCTGGACGGCCTGATCTGGATCAAGAACCACATCGACCCGACGCTGACCTTCCGCCGCTCCTGCCGCGAAGGCGTCTGCGGCTCCTGCGCGATGAACATCGACGGCCAGAACACGCTGGCCTGCACCAAGTCGATGCATGACGTCGCCGCGGGCGGCGCGGTGAAGATCAACCCGCTGCCGCACCAGCCCGTCGTCAAGGACCTGGTCCCCGACCTGACCAATTTCTACGCCCAGTATGCCTCGATCGAGCCGTGGCTGAAGACCACCACGCCGACGCCGCAGAAGGAGTGGAAGCAGAGCCACGAGGACCGCGAGAAGCTCGACGGTCTCTACGAGTGCATTCTGTGCGCCTGCTGCTCGACCTCCTGCCCGAGCTACTGGTGGAACAGCGAGCGCTTCCTCGGCCCCGCCGCGCTGTTGCAGGCGACGCGCTGGGTCACGGACTCCCGCGACGAGGCGACCGGCGAGCGGCTCGACAATCTCGAGGATCCGTTCCGGCTCTATCGCTGCCACACCATCATGAACTGCGCCAAGGCCTGCCCGAAGGGCCTCAATCCGTCGGAAGCGATCGCCGAGCTCAAGCTCAAGCTGGTCGAGCGGCGTATCTGACCCGACGCGCGGGCATCTCTCAGGAGATGCCCAGCGCCTGCGCCAGATTGAAGGTCAGGAAGCTCGCGACGTAGGCCAGCGCGAGCATGTAGACGAACGTCACCACCATCCACTTCGCGCTGCCGGTCTCGCGGCGGATCACCGCCAGGGTCGAGGCGCATTGCGGCGCGAAGATGTACCAGACCAAAAGCGACAGCGCGGTCGCCAAGGTCCATTTCTGCGCCAGCACCTGGCCGACCGCTTCGGCGGCCTCCTTGCCGCCCTCGATCGAATAGACCGTGCCGAGTGCTGCGACCGCGACCTCGCGCGCCGCCATGCCCGGGATCAGCGCCACCGCGATCTGCCAGTTGAAGCCGATCGGCCGCAGCAAAGGCTCGATTGCATGGCCGATCATCGCCGCGAATGAGTAGTTGATCGCCGGCCCCTCGGCGCCGGCCGGCGGGGTCGGGAACGAAGCCAAAAACCAGATCAGCACCATCATCGACAGGATGGTGGTGCCGGCGCGGTACAGGAACGCCTTGGCGCGGTTGAACACCCCGATCGCGATGCTGCGCAGCCGCGGCACCTTGTAATCGGGCAATTCCAGCATGAAGGGCGCCGGCGCATGGTCGCGCCACAGGAAGAATTTTGCGACCGCGGACACCGTCAGTGCGCTGGTGATCCCGGCCGCATAGAGGCCGAACATCACGAGCCCCTGCAGATTGACAAAGCCCAAGAGCGTGGTCGACGGCACGAAGGCGGAGATGATCAGCGTGTAGACCGGGATTCGCGCCGAGCAGGTCATCAGCGGCGCGATCAGGATCGTGGTCAGGCGGTCGCGGCGGTTGTCGATCACCCGCGTCGACATGATGCCGGGGATCGCGCAGGCAAAGCTCGACAGCAGCGGGATGAAGGCCCGGCCATGCAGTCCCGCGCCGCCCATGATGCGGTCCATCAGGAACGCGGCGCGCGCCATGTAGCCGAAATCCTCCAGCAGCAGAATGAACAGGAAGATGATGATGATCTGCGGCAGGAACACGATGACGCTGCCGACGCCCGAGATCACGCCGTTCTGCAGGAAGCTTTGCAGCAGGCCCCAGCCGTCGGGCAGCACGTCGTGGACCAGTTGCCCGAGCGCGGAGAAGCCGTCCGACAATAGCTCCATCGCCGGCTGCGCCCAGGTGAACACCGCCTGGAACATCACGAACAGGATCACTGCCAGGATGATCAGGCCCCAGACCGGATGCAGCACCACCGAATCGATCCGGTTGGTCAGCGTATCCGGCTTCTCCGGCAGCTTGACGGCCGCGGCGATGATGCGATCCGCCTCGCGCTGCGCGGCCTTGAGATCCGCGATCGTCGGCGCCGCCCATTGAGCCGCTGTCTGCGCCTCATGCGCCTGCGTCAGGAATTCATCGGTTCGCTTCAGGAGCTCATCGACACCGCCCTTGCGGACCGCGACCGCGGTCACGATCGGCAGGCCGAGCTCCTGCGACAGGCGGTCGAGATCGATCGTGACGCCGCGGCGCCTGGCGATATCGATCATGTTGAGCACGAGCATCATCGGCCGGCCGATGCGCTTCAATTCCAGCACCAGGCGCAGCGTCAGCCGCAGATTGGTGGCATCGGCCACGCACAGCACGAGATCGGGCACCGCCTCGCCCTTGAAACGACCGAGCACGATGTCGCGGGTGATCTCCTCGTCCGGGCTGCGGCCGCGCAGCGAATAGGTGCCGGGCAGATCGAGCGCGGTCACGCTGCGGCCGTCCGGCGTGACGAAGCTGCCGGATTTGCGCTCGACCGTGACGCCGGGATAGTTGGCGACTTTCTGGGTGCTGCCGGTCAGCCGGTTGAACAACGACGTCTTGCCGGTGTTCGGTGCACCGACCAGCGCCAGGCGCAGGGATGCAGTGGTCATTCGACGATCACAGTCATTCTACGATCACAGCCATGGCTTCGCTCCGGCGCAGCGCGATCGTGATGGTATCGACGCGCACCGCGATCGGATCCCGCTTGATGGTGCCCTCATGCAGGATTTCCACGCGCGCGCCCTCGACAAATCCCATCTCGACCAAGCGCTGCTCCAGCTCCTGCGGCGACAGCGACGAACCGGTCACCAGCGCATCGAGCCGGATGATCCTGCCGACAAAACCGCGATCCGCTTGCCCGAGCCGGATATCGTGGGAGTCTTTGGGATCGCCTGTCATGCGCCTGTCTTTCAGCACGTCGTCATAGGGTCAAGCATTTGCCAGGGGGAGGTTTTAGAACCGCTAAAAACAGCGCGTGCAGGCGGCATCTGGCGGGATTTTCGACTTGACGGCCGGCGGCGACTGACGAAGCCGTGACGCCGCCGCCGACATTCCCTGGCCCGCACGACCGCGAAGGGACCGGCCCGCCGGCCGGCTGGTTCCTTGTGGCTTCCGAACATCAATTGGCTACCTCCCGCGCAACGGTTTGCGTTAAGGTCGTGGCGGAGCCGGAGCGCCCGTGCAGACCGCACAACGTAATTCGCTAAGACTGCTGCGATGGATGATGGCCGCCTCGCTGGCCCTCCCGGTGGCGTTGTTCGTGTTTGCGTCCGCGATGTCCTGGGTCTCGACCAACGAGGCCGCCGACCGCGAGATCGAGCGCTCGCTCGACGTTGCCCACGAGCATGCGCTGAAAGTGTTCGAGACCATCGACCGCAGCCTGTCCGAGGTCACCGAGGTGATCCGCGGCATGTCGGATGCCGACATCACAGCGCACGAGCAGGGTCTGCACCAGCGGCTGCACCAGCTCGCCGAGGCGCTGCCGCAGCTGAAATCGGTCTGGGTGTTCGATGCCAATGGCCGCGCGCTGGTCAACAGCCTGGTGGTGCCGACCCCGGACGTCAATTTCTCCGACCGCGATTATTTCCGGATCCACGTCGATCGGGACATCGGCACCTCCATCGGCGAGGTGCTGATGCCGCGATCGCCTTATGTCGGATCGCGCTTCTTCAGCGTCGGCCGGCGCCGCAGCAGGGAGGACGGCAGCTTTGCCGGCGTGATCCAGGCCTCCGTGCTTCCGGCCTATTTCGAGAACTTCTACACCCGGATCGGCCATGAGCAGGGCAGCTTCTTCGCGCTGATCCGGACCGACGGCGCGGTGCTGGCCCAGTTCCCACCGGTCGACCATGATGTCCGCTTCGAGCCGAGCGGGCCGCTCGGGCAACAGCTGGTCGCCCATCCCGACGCCGGCACCATGACGATCAAGGCCCCGGGCGACGGCATCGAGCGGCGCCTGCGCTACCAGCGGCTCGCCGAGTATCCGGTCTATATTAGTGCCGGGCTGGAAACTTCGGCGATCCGGTCGCGCTGGATCACGACCATGGCGCAGCATTTGATCTTCGGGATCCCGGCGACCGCGCTGCTGTTCGGCCTGCTCGCGCTGGCGCTCCGGCGAACCCAGCGTCTGCAGGAGGAGGCCGACCGCCGCATCGAGGCCGAGGAGGCGCTGCGCCACGGCCAGCGGCTCGAAGCCCTTGGGCAGCTCACCGGCGGCGTCGCGCACGACTTCAACAATCTGCTCACCGTGATCCGCGCCTCGGTCGACATGCTGCGGCGGCCGGACCTGCCGGAGCCGCGGCGGCTGCGCTATATCGATGCGATCTCCGACACCGTGGGCCGCGCCGCCAAGCTGACCGGCCAGCTGCTCGCCTTCGCGCGCCGGCAGAGCCTGAAGCCCGAAGTGTTCGACGCCTGCCAGAACGTACGGACGCTGAGCGAGATGCTCACCACCCTGATCGGCTCGCGCATCGAGATCGTGGCCGAGGTGCCGGATAAGCCCAGTCTCGTCAACGCCGACGCCGGCCAGTTCGAGACCGCGATCATCAACATGGCGGTGAACGCACGCGACGCCATGGATGGCGTCGGCCGGCTCACCATCGCGGTCCGCCGGCTCGACAGCCTGCCACAGGCCTCCGCGCACCCGGCAAGCTCGCACGGCTATGTCGCCGTCTCCGTGACCGACACCGGGGTCGGCATTCCGCAGGACATGCTCGGCCGCATCTTCGAGCCGTTCTTCACCACCAAGGAGGTCGGCCAGGGTACCGGGCTCGGCCTGTCGCAGGTGTTCGGCTTCACCAAACAATCCGGCGGCGAAGTGAATGTGGTGAGCGAGGTCGGCAAGGGCGCGACTTTCACGCTCTATCTGCCGCGCGTGATCGCCGAGCATGGCACGCAGGCGCTGCGCGCGGAGGATGCGCCGTCGGTCGACCAGAGCGGCGCATCGGTCCTGGTGGTCGAGGACAATGAAGAGGTCGGGAAATTCGCGGCCGACACGCTGACCCAGCTCGGCTGCAGCTGCGTGCTGGTCGAGAACGCCACCCACGCGCTGGAGGAGCTCGCGGTCGATCCCACCAGATTCGATCTGGTGTTCACCGATGTCGTGATGCCCGGCATGAGCGGCATCGAGCTCGCGCAGGAGATCCGCCGCCAGGGCCTCGATCTGCCGATCGTGCTCGCCTCCGGCTACAGCCAGGTGCTGGCGCAACAGGGCAGCCACGGTTTCGAGCTGTTGCAAAAACCCTACTCCGCCGACCAGCTCGCCCGCATCCTGCACAAGGCCGCGCGCTCGCGACGGCTGCGGCGCGACCAGGCTGCGGCGGGGTGAGGGCTTTAGTGTGCGTGAGCCGCGCACACGACTGTCGTCCCGGCGAAAACCGGGACCCATACTCCGCGGCGGGTGTTGTGAATGGGATTCGTCGTTCCAGCGTCGCGCAGCAATGATCTTCCGTGGTTATGGGTCCCGGCTTTCGCCGGGACGACACCGAATATGTTGTTCCGCTTGGGAAACGTACGCGCGAGCTGCTTTCGGCGTCCAAGCCGGCCGTTGGCGCTGCAGCCAAAACCGGCTAAGCATGCGCCGCTTTTGACGAGGGCCACACTTGATCTCCAGCAATGACAGTTCGCCCGCGCCGTTCGGCGCGTTGGCGCCGAATGCGGCGCAGGCTGCGATCATCCGGCTTGCGCATGCGACCGGCCTGAAGCGCGGCGCGTTCCGGCCCTGGCTGTCGCGGCTGGTCAACCGGTTCGGCGCGGGGCCGCTCGACGTGCAATATCAGGGCGCCGCGTTCCGCTTCCACCATCAGGCGAGCGCGACCGAGCGCGGCGCGCTGTTCAACCCCGATTACAATCTCGAGGAACTGCAATTCCTGCGCCGGCATGTCGGAGCCGGCGGCACCTTCGTCGATCTCGGCGCCAATGTCGGCACCTATGCGCTGGCGCTGGCGCGCGATGTCGGCCCCTCCGGCAAGGTGATCGCGATTGAGCCGCATCCGGTCACGCATGCGCGGCTCGCGTTCAATACGGCTGCTTCCAACTATCCGCAGGTGCGGCTCGTGGCAGCGGCCGCGGGTCCGAGCGACGGCGAATTGATGATCGAGACCGACGGCGACAATCTCGGCGCCAGCCACGTCGTCACCGGCACGCCGACGGGCAACGCGTACAAGGTGCCCTCGCTGCGGCTGCAGCGTATTCTGGAGGAAGCCGGCGCGAGCAAGGTCGACGCGCTGAAGATCGACGTCGAGGGCTTCGAGGACCGCGTGCTGATCGGCTTCTTCCGCGAAGCGCCCGAGGCGCTGTGGCCGGGCGCGGTGGTGATCGAACATCTGTCGAAGGATGAATGGACCGACGACTGCATGGCCGACATGGAGGCCCGTGGTTACGTCGAGCAGGGCCGGACGCGAAGCAATACGCTGCTCGTGCGCAGCTGAGAGGCGGTGGCAGTTTCCCCTTCCCCCTGAAAGCGGGAAGGTCGGGATGGGGGTCAGCCACACGCACGGTTGCTCGTTGAGAGAGCTGATCCTCACCCGCTTTGCTCTGGCGAGCAAAGCGACCTCCCCTTTTCAAGGCTAGGGGATTCCCGGATTTTGTGACTGTGTAGCAAGGGCATAGCCGTCGAGTGTTGCGGCAAGGCGGTTCCAGCCGTCGCGCATGGTCTTTGGTCCTGGAGGCTTGTAGTAGCAATTCCATCCGCCGAGACGGGCCGCGATCCATGAGACGAAGGCAAGCGAGCCGATAGGATGCGGGTTTTTCTGCCGTAGCGTTTTGCCCTCGAGCTTTTTTGACAGGTGCTCGAGCGCGACGGCGAAGCTTTCGTCAATGACATCGGTTGCCGGGCGGAGGCTGCCGTCTCTGGCATCGACAAGCTGGATCGTCCGAATCGCGCCAGCGAGCGCGATGGCGGTCAGATTAAACATCCGCTCGGCGTCGACGACTTGGCTGTCGTCGAGGGCCAAGCCGTCGCTCTTGAGGGCGCGGAAGACTTGTTCGATGCGCCAGCGCAAGCGATAGAGGCGGACGACGTGTTCAGCCTCGGTCGCACAAGTGACGGTGCGGGTCGTGAGTAGGCGCCACAACAACGGCGTCTTGCCTGACGGCGCATCGACCTCTCGTGCTTCCACCAAGGTGAGTTCGACGCTGCCGGCCGCCTCGGATTGCCCCAGACTTTGTGAGCGGGCGATGTGCACCGAGCCCGCGCGGAGTTCGACGGTCGCGACGCGCCCTTTGTCACCAGGCCCGCGCGGCGCCACGCGGACCTCGCTTCTGCTCAGCACTTCAGCACTGGCAAGCGCCCCAAAGAGCGTTCCCCCACCGAGCAAAGATCGATCCTGACCGGCGCGCACGATCAGATCGAGCCGCTCCGGTTTGCGGGCAAACAGCAGGTAAATGTCGCTTTCGCGATCGGCCACCATTGTCACCTCGGCGGCATCGGACAGCACGCTTGCCGTGGCCTGACAGCCCAACAGCCAACGCGCCGATTCCTTATCCTCGATCGCGCGATTGCGGCGCGACGTGACGCGATCCGCAGACCGCGTCCAGATCGCCGCATCGACAAGACCGACCACGGCTTCGCTTTCGATATCGACGGCAATCACTGGATGGATGAAGAAGCCAGGGGTTTGGCCATCGCCGGCAGGTCCGAAGCCCCGCCGCTTCTTGTCACGACCGCCAAAATTGATCTCGGTCGTGTCCTGGACAGCCAGAATGCGGCGACCGGCGCATTGAACCGCAGTCCGCCCGGCCAACGTTTCCACAATCCGATCGACCGAAACATGGGGCGAAGACAGAAACCGATGCACGGCCTTCTCGCCCGCGCGCGTCTCCCCCAATTTGCGTAGCACCAGCGTCCCCGCCGTCGCCACCCGCTCGATCAGCCAATCAGCCCGCTCCGCAACCCGAACATCGCCAAAAGACATCGCAGGCCTCTCGTCCAAACAGGTCGAAAGGCCTTGAATCACATTCACAAACTCCGGGGAATCACTTTCGGGGCTCCCGTAGCCTTTTCAAGGGGAGGTGGTGCCCCAAACGGGCTGCAGGAACGTCGCCACGTCCGATCCGTTATCGCTTCGACCATGGAGCGATGAATTCAGATGCCGATCGAGCCTCCGGAGATTCCGCCGGCCACGCCGGGGACGCCGAGCGAACCGCCGCCGGGGATTCCTCCAGGCAATCCTCAACCCGAAATTCCGCCACCGGTGCGCGAACCCGGCGAGCCGCCGCGGCCGGACGAGTTGCCCGGCAAGACGCCCGACGAATCACCGGTGCGCGGTCCGCCTGGACCGTCCGGGCCGACGCCTGCAACGGATCAGATCTAACCCGTTGTCCGCAAGGCATCTGCGCGACGGCCTCGCGCTTGCGCATTTTCCCGATCCCGCCATCAACATGACGCAGTTCCACGCCGGATGCTCTGTGTCTGGGCGTTTCTCCTGAATGCCTCCTGAACAAAGCTGTCTGCAACCCGTTATGATGTCGAAATAAAGTACGCGCGCGATTCGTTGCTCGCCACAATGCGGCCTCACCGCTGGCGGTTCATCGTACCGCCGAATTGTTCGGTTCTCTCGTCTCGACTTTCCTGCCCAGAACCTTCCGCCGGGGATTCCAAGATATGTCAAAGCTTCGTCTCGTGCTGCTTGCCACGACTGCGCTGACGGTGATGCAGTTCGCCGCCTCAGCATCGCACGCACAAACATCTCCGCTGGTCGTCGCACAGGCGCAGCCGAAGGAAGAACTGGGCCCTGACGGCAAGCCGAAGCCGCGGCCCGCACCAGGCGCGCCGGCACGTCCGGCCCCGCCCGCAGGTGCGCATCCGCCGGCGGCCGCTCCGCCTGCGCATCCGGCCCCGCCGCCCGCTGCCGCGCCCGCGCGTCCGACACCGCCGGCCCCACCGCCTGCCGCAGCTCCGGCTCACCCGACACCGCCCGCGCCGCCACCGGCCGCTCCTGCCAGGCCGGTTACACCGCCGCCTCCGGCCGCCGCACCGGCACATCCGACGCCGCCCACACCACCCGCCGCGGCGCCCGCGCGTCCCGCAACACCGCCGCCCGCCGCAGCGCCTGCGCATCCGACGCCGCCAGCCCCGCCGCCTGCGGCCGCACCTGCACGTCCCGCACCCGGCACGCCGCCAGCAGCAGCGCCCGGTCGGCCCGCCCCCACACCTCCGCCCGCAGCAGCGCCGGCGCCTGGTGCCGCGGCTCCGGCCGCGCGCCCCGCGACAGCGCCGCCAGCTGCGGCAACGCCCGCGCCCGCGGCTCCGACGGCAACGCCGCCGGCAGCAGGTGCACGCCCGCAGGGCGGATCAGGCACAAGGCAGCCGCCCGGCGCGCCACCGGCCGCTGCACCGGCACCCGGTCAGCCCGCACCCGCTCAGCCCACGCCTGCGGCTCCGACGCCAGCTCCGGGCGGCGCAGGCGCCCTGGTGCGACCGGGCACGCCGGCCGCGCAGACGCCTCCCGCCGCAGCGCCGGGCGCGCCGCCCCAGGGCGCCGGAGCGCTGGTGCGTCCCGGCGGACCTGCGGCGCCGACCGTCGTCCCCGGCTCGGCTGCCGCCACGCCGCCGCCGGGCCGCGCACAATATGCGCCGCCGACGGTTGCACCGGCGTTCCGCGCCGCTCCGACAATCGCCGCACCGCTGCCGCCACCGCCGCGGCACAACAACATCACGCCGCTGGCGATCGGTGCCGGCGTGGTCGCCGGCGCCGTGATCGGCGCGACCATCGCCGACCTGCACAACCAGCGGCAGGAAGCCGTCGAGGGCGGCCGCACCATCTACACCGAGCCGGACCGCATCATCATCCGCGATCCGGGCGGGCAGGCCTATGTGCGTGGCGACGACGTCTATCGCTTCCGCTACGGCGCGCGCGACATCCGCACCGAGACGGTCGGCGGGGAGACCCGCACGATTGTGGTGCGGCCCGACGGCAGCCAGATCATCACGGTGGTCGGGGCGGACGGCCAGATGCTGCGCCGGATCCGCAGGGATCCCGGCGGGCGCGAGCTCGTCATCATCGACAACAGCTATCGCGACCCGCGCGCGGTCGGCGGCTTCTATGTCGACCTGCCGCCGCCGGTGGTCAACATTCCCTATGACCGCTACATCGTCGAGGCCGACAGTGCGGCGCCCGACGTGATCTACGACACCATGGAGGCGCCGCCGGTCGACCGGATCCAGCGCCGCTATACGCTGGACGAGATCCGCTACAGCCCGAACGTGCGCATGCTGATGCCGTCGATCGACGTCAACACCATCAACTTCGACTCCGGCTCCTGGGAGATTCCCCCGGACCAGGCGGCCAAGCTGCAGGCGATCGCCGACGGCCTCAACCGCGCCCTCCAGCGCAATCCGCAGGAGGTGTTCCTGATCGAGGGCCACACCGATGCGACCGGCAACGACACCGACAATCTGTCGCTGTCCGACCGCCGCGCGCAATCCGCTGCGCAGCTGCTGACGCAGCAGTTCGGCGTGCCGGCCGAGAACCTGACCTCGCAGGGCTACGGCTCGCAATACCTGAAGGAACAGACCGACGGCCCGAGCCGCATCAACCGGCGCGTCACCGTCCGCCGCATCACCCCGCTGCTCAATGGCGGCCAGGCCTCCGCGGCACCGCCGCCGCGCTGAGCGAGCGGCACATCGGACTGCAAAATGGCCGGGATCGCTCCCGGCCATTTTTGTTTCGTCTCCTTCCCCCTGAAAGGGGGAAGGTCGGGATGGGGGTCAGCCACAAGCACCGATGCTCGTTGAGGGAGCCGATCCCCACCCGCTTTGCTCTCGCGAGCAAAGCGACCTCCCCTTTTCAAGCGGAGGTGGAAGCTACCCGGCTCACCGCGCCATCTGCTGCGGATCGTAGAAGAACCGCTCCTCGATCAATTGCTCGCCGCACCAGGTCTGCCAGGCGACTTCTTCCATGCTGCGGACCTTGCCGTCCTTGGCGGTGAACTCGAAGCGCCAGCAGATCGCGGAATGATCGCCGTCGAGCAACAGCGGCCCGAGCCGCCTGGTCTTGACGCCGGCCACCGCGGCCAGCACCGCGGCCTCGCGCGCCGCCAGCGCCTCGCGGCCGACGCGCCATTCGCCGTCGTTCTCCTGGGTGCGGGCATCGGCGGTGTAGAAATTTTTGATCGCACCGACATGGTCGTTGGATTCGACCGTGTCCGCAAAGGCCTGCAACGTCTCGAGGGAGGGCATCAGCATTCTCCATTTACCGACTTATGGTCGATATTTATCGACCGCGGGTCGGTAAGTCAACTGGCGAAGTTGTGGAACCTGGGCTAGAGATGCACGATGGCGACCCAGGCCGAACGGCGCGAGAAAACCAAAGCAGCGATCGTCAAGGCGGCGCGGCGCATCTTTGGCGAGCGCGGCTTTGCCGCTACGACGATCGACGGCATCGCCGCCGGCGCGCGGGTGGCGAAAGGCGCGGTGTATCATCACTTCGCGACCAAGGAGGCGGTGTTCGAGGCTGTCTTCGAGCAGGTCTCGCTCGATCTCGCCGCCGATCTCGACCGCATCTCGCGCACCGAGAACGATCCGCTCGCGGCGATGGCAGCGGGCGCGGAGGGTTATCTCGCGGCGTGCTCGAAGGGACCGACCGGCCAGATCATCTTGCGCGATGGCCCCGCCGTGCTGGGCTGGGAACGCTGGCGCGAGATCGACGCCAAACATTTTGGCGGAAAGTTTCCGCTCGCTCTGGCCGCCGCGATGGACGCCGGCGTGATCGCGCGGCAACCGATCGAGCCGTTGGCGCGGCTGCTGCTCGGCGCGGCGACGGAGGCCGCGGTTGCGGTGTCGGCAGGTCCTGACATCGGCAAGGCCGCCGCGGATTACGTGCGCGCGTACAACTCGCTGCTGGATGCGCTCAGGGTGAAGCCTGGCACGATGCCCTCCGCACGTCGTCCCGGCGAAGGCCGGGAGCCATAACCACAGGATTGAGTCGTTGAAGCGAGCTGTGGCTCCAGCGTTGCGCAACAATTGCTAGTGGTGGCTATGGGTCCCGGCCTTCGCCGGGACGACGGCGAGTTTGTGGCGCCGCCCGCGCTCAATCCTTGTCGTTCTCAAGCCGAAAAATCTGCGTGCCGTCGCCACTCGAGATCAAGCCGGTCTTGCCGTACAGCCCGAGCTTCGCCCGCGTGTCGGCGATGTCGAGATTGCGCATCGTGAGCTGGCCGATGCGATCGGCTGGCGTGAAGGCGGCGTCCTCGACCTTTTCCATGGACAGCCGTTCCGGCGCGTAGCTCAGGTTCGGGCTCTCGGTGTTGAGAATCGAGTAGTCGTTGCCGCGGCGCAGCTCGAGCGACACCTCGCCGGTGACGGCGCGCGCCACCCAGCGCTGCGCGGTCTCGCGCAGCATTAGGGCCTGCGAATCGAACCAGCGGCCCTGATACAGCAGCCGCCCGAGCCGCATGCCGCTGATGCGGTACTGCTCGATCGTATCCTCGTTATGAATGCCGGTGACCAGGCGCTCATAGGCGATGTGCAGCAGCGCCATGCCGGGCGCTTCATAGATGCCGCGGCTCTTGGCCTCGATGATGCGGTTCTCGATCTGGTCGCTCATGCCGAGGCCGTGGCGGCCGCCGATCGCATTGGCCTCGAGGAACAGCGCAACCGGATCGGCGAACGTCTTGCCGTTCAGCGCGACCGGCTGGCCCTCCTCGAAGCGGATGACGACCTTCTCAGGCTTGACGTCGCAATCGGCGCGCCAGAACGGCACGCCCATGATCGGGTTGACGATGGTGATGCCGCTCGCGAGACTCTCGAGATCCTTCGCCTCATGGGTGGCGCCGAGCAGATTGCTGTCGGTGGAGTAGGCCTTCTCCGCGCTCATCTTGTAGGCAAAACCCTGCGCGGTCATGAAGGCCGACATCTCGGCGCGGCCGCCGAGCTCGTCGATGAACTGCTGGTCGAGCCAGGGCTTGTAGATCCGCAGCGACGGATTGGTCAGCAGGCCGTAGCGATAGAAGCGCTCGATGTCGTTGCCCTTGTAGGTCGAGCCGTCGCCCCAGATGTTGACGCCGTCCTCCTGCATCGCAGAGACCAGCATGGTGCCGGTGACGGCGCGGCCGAGCGGCGTGGTGTTGAAATAGGTGATGCCACCGGTCGAGATATGGAAGGCGTTCGCCTGGATCGCGGCGATGCCCTCATGCACCAACTGGGTGCGGCAATCGACCAGGCGGGCCTTTTCGGCACCGAAATCCAGCGCCTTGCGCGGGATCGCATCGTAATCGGCCTCGTCGGGCTGGCCGAGATTGGCGGTGTAGGCGAACACCTTGGCGCCCTTCTGCTTCATCCAGAGCAGCGCCGCCGACGTGTCGAGGCCGCCGGAAAAGGCGATGCCGACTTTCTCGCCGGTGGGCAGGCTTTTCAGGATCGTGCTCATGGGGCGTCCATTCGGGTCGAAATCGGGGATGTCTGGGCTGGCGAATATCAAATTTCGGATGCGTGGGCACGCCTTTAATCAGGCCTGAGGCTGGCCGGATTCGGCCCCGCCCTGCCCGCGCCAGCGCTGCATCAGCCGGTAGCCGGGCATTGCCAGCCGCGTCAGCGCGGCGTCGACCTGCTCGTCGGTGAGGCGCGTCGCGGCCCAGCGGTAGATCAGGGCGTAAAGCAGCCAGATCACGAAGAACGACACCAGCCCTGCGATCGCGACATCGGTGAAGAAATGGCCGCCGAAGGCCATTCTAAGCCCGCTGGTGGCGATACCGAACACGGTCGCAGCCGCGAAGGCGAGCGGCCGCCAGGCCGGCGGCGCCAGGGCTGCCGGCGCGTAGGTCCAGAATGCGGTGGCGCCTTCGCCCGAGAAGAACGAGCAGTTGCGCGCGCAGTCGCCGCGCGGATCCCACCATGGGACGAAGGGCTGCTCGCCGTTGAACTCGGTCACCGCCACCGGGCGCGGCCGGCCCCAAAAGCTCTTGAAGGTGAAGTTGGTCAGCACACCGGCGGAGAGCAGCATCGTCACCAGCAGGAACACCGCCGCGCGGCCCGACATCAGCATCGGCCGTTCCGGCCGGATGAACTTGACCACGATCGCAACGATTGCCGGCAGCACCATCGCCCAGGCGATCCACATCGCCGCATCGCGCGCGAACGAGGCCACCGCGTCGAACTTCAGCGGAAAGGTTCTTTGCGCGGCATCGTAGAACAGCGCTGACAGCTTCAGGTCGAGCTCGGGATAGAGCCCGAACAGCAGCCCGATGACGAGCGCGAGTGCCAGCGCGACGATGAGTCCGGTCCGGTTCATGGCGCGCGGTTTAGCCGAGGCGGTGGGGCATGGGAAGTGCGTCATCCTGAGGTGCGAGCTCTTGCGAGCCTCGAAGGATGCGATCTTGCTGTGGCCCATCCTTCGAGGCTCGCTTCGCGAGTGCCTCAGGATGACGGCGGTGTTTGCGGCCGCGATTGCGACGGCAGCGGCGGCGGGGGCGGCAAAGCGCGCCGCGGTTCGCGCCAGGCGCCGGCGTTGCGGCCGGCGATCAGCCAGTAGACCAGACCCGCGACGATGCCGGCGCCGGTCATGATCTCCATGTGCCGGCGTACGATGCCCTCGAAATGCATCGTATCGGGATCGAACGGAACCAGGCCGAGATAGCAGGCCGCGCCGACCAGCGCGCCACCGACCGCGTAAGCCAGGATGCTCCGGATGTAGAACGCCTCGGTGATCAGCACGATGATCAGCGCGGGCAACAAGGCGAAGCCGGAAATGAAGATGAAGCCGAAGCCGAGCACGATATTGATCGCGCTCTGGTCGATCTGCCCGCCGAAATCGCTGATTTCAGGATACAGCACCGCGCCGACCACGATGGCGCCGGCCACGAAGCAGGCCATCAGGAACGCGAAGAACACGACGAACAGGCGGCCGATCAAGGCCATGAGGTTATTCCATCATCGGACAACAAGCTGGGCACTCGTCTCTCCTCGTCATGCCCGGGCTTGACCCGGGCATCCACGCCTTCCTCGCGAAACGGAGCCAAGACGTAGATGGCCGGGACAAGCCCGGCCATGACGAGTTGAGGTACTACGCCCACACTCAATCCGTCATCGCCATCGCGCGCAGCGCCTGGCGCTCGCGGGCCGAGAGTTTTTCGGTCTCCGACTTGAGCTGGCCGCAGGCGGCGAGGATGTCGCGGCCGCGCGGGGTGCGCACCGGCGAGGAATAGCCGGCGTTGAAGATGTATTCGGAGAACTTCTCGATCTGCTCCCAGTCCGAGCATTCGTACGGAGTGCCCGGCCACGGATTGAACGGAATCAGATTGATCTTGGCCGGAATGCCTTTGAGCAGCTTCACCAGAAGTTTCGCGTCGTCGAGCGAATCGTTGACGCCCTTGAGCATCACGTATTCGAAGGTGATCCGCCGCGCGTTCGACGCACCGGGATAGTCGCGGCAGGCCTGCAGCAACTCTGCAATCGGATATTTGCGGTTCAGCGGCACCAGCTCGTTGCGCAGTTCGTCGCGCACCGCGTGCAAGGAGATCGCGAGCATCACGCCGATCTCCTCGCCGGTGCGCTTGATGTTCGGCACCACGCCCGAGGTCGACAAGGTGATGCGCCGGCGGGAAATGCCGATGCCTTCATTGTCGCCAACGATCAACAGCGCGTCGCGCACCGCGTCGAAATTGTAGAGCGGCTCGCCCATCCCCATCATCACGATGTTGGTGACGCGGCGGGTGCCGTCCTCGCGGTCGGCCCAGTCATTGAGGCGATCGCGCGCCACCATCACCTGGCCGACGATCTCGCCGGCGGTGAGGTTGCGCACCAGCCGCTGCGTGCCGGTGTGGCAGAACGAACAGTTCAGCGTACAGCCGACCTGCGAGGAGACGCACAGCGTGCCGCGGTCGGTCTCGGGGATGTAGACGCACTCGACTTCGTGCGGCCGCTCGAGGTCGTTGCCGCTCGGCAGCCGCAGCAGCCACTTGCGGGTGCCGTCGTTGGAGATCTGCTCGGCGACCACCTCGGGGCGGTCGACGGTGAAATGCTGCTCGAGCTCGGCGCGCATGCCCTTCGAGACGCTGGTCATCTCGGCAAAATTCTCAGCGCCGCGGAAATACATCCAGTGCCAGAGCTGCTGGGTGCGCATCTTGCGCTGCGCCGGCGCAACGCCGATCTCGCCGAGCCGGTCGGCGATCTCGGCGCGCGACAGCCCGATCAGCGAGGGCTTCGCCGGCGGCACATAGGTTTCCAGCGGAACCTTCTCGACCAGCGCGCTGGCCGTGGAGTTGGTCATCGACATCAGATGGGCTTTCGAGCCGTAGGGTGGGCAAAGCGAAGCGTGCCCACCTTCAAGAGCAGTGGACGAAATGGTGGGTACGGCGCTTCGCGCCCTTTGCCGACCCTACGCCGCGGTCTTCAAATAGGCCTTCTGCGGCCCATAAACAACGCCGATTCGGGGCCTGACGCGCCTAACGCCGGCAGTCCTGGCCGAGCCGGTCGAGCGCCTGGGCCAGGCCCTTCAGCGAAAACGTATCTGTCGTCTCAGTGCCCTTGGCCGAGACCGCCTTCACCGTCGCGTCGGCGGATTTGCGCATGGCTTCCACCATCCGCTCCTCCTCGGCCGCGTTCTTGATCCAGAGGCCGTCGCCCTGGGTGTACATGGCGTAGGTGCCGCCGCCGACCTGGAGGGTGGATTCCGAGCCCGGCTTCACGGCGTAGCCGATCATGATCGAGACTTCGTTGACGACCTTCTCCGCGGGGCGGGTCGAGATGAAGGCATAGGCCGGATCGCGCGGCCGGTTGGGCGGGCTGGTCTTCGACGACGATGGCTTGGCCAACGCGAAGCAGACCTTCTTGCCGCTCGGCGACGCGGTATAGGCGCCCCAGGTGCCGAACTGGCCGATCAGCGTCGGCTCGGCGCCGCCGGCAGCGGCGGCCGCGGCCGAAGGCGCGGATTTGGCCGCGTCCTTCCTCGGCGCAGCCTGCACCGACGCAAGGAACAGCATCCCGCACGCCAGGCCACACGCCACCGATGATGTCAGCATTCCCCGCACGGCCAACTGGTTCCCCCATCATTGTGACTGGAAGATGGCCCGGCGATCCCCATGCGCGGGCGCGGATGGATAGCCGGGAATCGCCAGTTTGGAAAGGCAGTTAGGCCGCGACGCGAACGTCAACCACCTGCCGCTTTGGTGCTAAGCCTTGGCACGCGCTGCGCGTTGCTTCTCCCACTGTGCGTCGTTCCATTGCAGCAGGTCCTCGGCGCCGGAACTGCGCAGATGCGCACCGCCGTCCACCACCACCATCTCGCCATTGATGTAGCCGGCCTGATCGGAGATCAGGAAGCTTGCGAGGTTGGCAAGTTCCGAATGCTCGCCGGCGCGGCCGAGCGGAACACGCTGCGCCCAATCCCCGCCGCGGCCTTCGGGACGCAACTGCCCGCTCGCGCCAGGCGTCGGGAACGCACCCGGTGCGATCGCGACGGTGCGGACGCCCTTCGCTCCCCATTCCACCGCAAGGCTCTTGGTCATCGCCAGCACTGCGGTCTTGGCCATCGACGACGGCACGGTGAAGGCGCGGCCGGTGATGGTCGAGGTCGAGAGGATCGAAAGCACCACGCCGTTGTGCTTGCCCTCGATCCAGCGGCGGCCGGCCGCAAGCGTGCAATACAGCGTGCCGTGCAAGGTCGGACCGAGGATGGCGTCCGCCGCGCGGAACGACAGATGCTCGGTCTGCGCGATGAAGGTTGCGGCAGCATTGTTGACGAGCACGTCGATCGGCGCGTCCTGCCAGACCCGGTCCATCATCGCCTCGACCGCGGCGCCATCGCGGATATCGCAGCGCGCCGTCGCCACTTTGGCGCCGAGTTCGCTGCGGAATTTCGCGGCGGTCTCATCGAGCAGTTGCTGCCGCCGGCCACAGATGATCAATTCGGCGCCGAGCTCGGCAAAGCGGCGGCCCATCGCGGCACCGAGGCCGGAGCCGCCGCCGGTGATCAGGATGCGCTTGTGTGCCAGCAGGCCCTTTTCAAACATAGTTTGATCCCTCCGCTTTGTATTGTCGCTCCGCGCCAAATCCGGCATGAAGATTGAGGTTCAAGATTCTGCAGCCTTTTTGCGTCCGAAACTCAGGTGTGTCCATGAAAGCCATCCTCTGCTCGCAATACTGTCAACCCGACGATCTGGTGCTGGCTGACATTCCCGATCCGGTGGCCGCCCCGGGCGAGGCCGTGATCGCGATCAAGGCCGCGGCGCTGAACTTCTTCGACATCCTGATGATTCAGGGCAAGTACCAGATCAAGCCGCCGTTCCCGTTCTCGCCGGCCGCCGAAGTTGCCGGCGTGATCGAGAGCGTCGGCGAAGGCGTCCCCGATCTCAAGGTCGGCGACCGCGTCGTCGCCTCATGCGGCCACAACGGCGCGCGCGACAAGATCGCGCTGCCGGCGAACACCATCGTGAAGATCCCCGACAATCTCGATTACGACCGCGCCGCCGGCATCATCATCATCTACGGCACCGCGCTGCATGCGCTGGAGGATCGCGCCAGCCCGAAGAAGGGCGAGACGCTGGCGGTGCTCGGTGCGGCCGGCGGCACCGGTCTTGCGGCGTGCGAGCTCGGCAAGCTGATGGGGCTGAAGGTGATCGCCTGCGCCTCGTCGGACGAGAAGCTCGCCTTCGCCAAGCAACATGGCGCCGAGCTGACCTTGAACTACGCCACCGAAGACCTGAAGGAAGGCCTGCGCAAGCTGACCGGCGGCAAGGGCGCCGACATCGTGTTCGATCCGGTCGGCGGCGCCTATGCCGAGGCCGCGCTGCGCTCGACCGCGTGGGAGGGCCGCTTCCTGGTGATCGGCTTTGCCGCCGGCGAGATTCCAAAAATCCCGCTCAACCTCGCGCTCTTGAAGGGCTGCGATATCCGCGGCGTGTTCTGGGGCGCCTGGGCGCGGCAGAACCCCGAGAAGAACCGCAAGAACCTCGAGAAGCTCGTGCAGTGGACCGCGGAAGGCAAGATCTCCTCGCATGTCGACCGCACCTTCCCGCTGTCGCAGACGGCAGAGGCACTGAAAGTGCTCGCCGGCCGCAAGGCCATGGGCAAGGTGATCCTGCATCCGGGCAGCTGAGCCGCCGTAACGCGCTCACCTTACCATCGCCGTCATCCTGAGGTGCTCGCCTCTTCGGCGAGCCTCGAAGGATGCACGGCCCGGCTGGTGGCCGATTCATCCTTCGAGGCTCGCAAGAGCTCGCACCTCAGGATGACGGGTCAGGAGACTCGGCCGTGCCCCGCTTCAACGCCGCACGCGCCGCGTCACGATGCTCCGGGGTGATGTGGCTGGCCACCATGCGGATCGCAGTGGCGAGCACCGCGGCGTCATCGGTGAAGCCGAGCACCGGCAGCATGTCCGGCACGAAATCGAACGGCAGGATGAAATAGGCGATGGCGCCCAGCAGCGCCGCCTGGACGTGGCGCGGCGTCTGCCGGTCGAAGGCGCAGTAGAACGCGGCCAGCAAATCCTCGGCGAACGGCAGCCGGGCCGCGACCTTCTTGAACTTGATCCAGAAGCGGCGGCGCACGCTTTCGCGGTCCTGCGCCAGCCGGTCGGCAGGCTCAAATCCCACGCTGTGTTCGGTCGTTGCCATCGCGAAATTCCTCGACGCCGCACCGCGGCGATCGATGCGAATCTGGGGATGTCGGCCAACCGGCGCAAGCCTGCTCAGCTCACCCCGAGCTGCCGTGCGATCGCGTTCATGGCCTTGGCGAGATCGATGTCGCGCTTGGTCACCCCGCCGACGTCGTGAGTGGCCAGCACGACCTCGACCGTTTTGTAGACGTTCTTCCATTCCGGATGATGGTCGTTCTTCTCGGCGACCAGGGCAGCACGGGCCATGAAGCCGAAGGCTTCGTTGAAGTCCTTGAACACGAAGGTCTTTGCGATCGCCTCGCGTCCCCCGACGTCCGACCAGCCCGCCAGCTCCCAGAGCGCGGCCTTCCTTGCTTCCGCCGACAGCCGTTCGACCATGGTACCCTCCCGTTTAACCCGACCTTAGCCTAACGATCAGCCGGCGGCATCGGATCCATGCCGAAATTAAGGCCGAAATCGCGTCCTATCGCCGCTGGTAACCATGACGGAGATGTAACATCTGTCGGTTCAGGAATTTGCTACACATAGGGGATGTAAGCACGTTGGCAGTTTTTCCGAGACTGAACCCCGACGATCGTTCGCGAGATCGATGACCGACGGCCCCGCCAGCCTATCTCCCAAGCCGCTGCGCTCAGCGAGGCAGCGGCTGATCTTCGTCGTGGTCGCCGGCCTGCTCGCGATCATCGGCATCGGCACCGCAGCGTATTATTTCGCGGTACGTCCGGTGACCTTGCGCATCGCGGTCGGCCCCGCCAACAGCGACGATCTCAAGGTGGTGCAGGCGCTCGCGCAGGCCTTCAACAACCATCAGCAGCACAGCCAGGTGAAGCTGCGCCCGGTTCCGACCGACGGTGCCATCACCAGCGCGCAGACCCTCGCCGACGGCAAGGCCGATCTCGCGATCGTCCGCGGCGACCTCGACGTGCCGAAGAACGCACAGGCGGTCGCCACGCTGCGCAAGAATGTCGTGGTGATGTGGGCCCCTCCCGTGAAGGGCAAGGGCCGCAAGGCCGCGAAGATCACCAAGATCTCGCAGCTTGCCGGCCGCAAGATCGGCGTGATCGGCCGCACCCAGGCCAACGTCAATCTGCTGAAGCTGATCCTGACGCAATACGGCGTCGACCCGATGAAGGTCGAGATCATTCAGTTCCCGGCCAATGAGGCCGCCGAAGCGATCCGCAACCAGAAGGTCGACGCCTATCTCGCGGCGGGCCCGGCCAACAGCAAGATCACGATCGACGCGATCGCCGCCTCGAGCCGCGACGGCGGCGAGCCGACCTTCCTGCCGATCGACGCCGCGGAGGCAATCGCGCAGAATCATCCGGCCTATGAGGCCGCCGACATCCCCGCCGGCTCGCTCGGCTCCGCCGACCGGCCCGAGGAAGAGATCAAGACCATCAGCTTCTCGCATCACATCGTCGCCCGCAGAGGCCTTTCGGATTCGACGGTCGCTGCCTTCACGCGGCAATTGTTCGCGGTGCGGCAGCAGCTGAAGAACGATTTCCCGCTCGCCGCCAAGATCGAGACGCCCGACACCGACAAGGACGCCACCATCCCGGTGCATCCCGGTGCTGCCGCCTTTGTCGACGGCGAGGAGAAGACCTTCCTCGACCGCTACAGCGATTACATCTGGTGGGGCCTGATGGCGCTCTCGGCGATGGGCTCGGCCGGCGCCTGGTTCGCCGGCTATCTCAAGCAGGACGAGCGCAACACCAACACCTCGCAGCGCGACCGCCTGCTCGAAATGCTGAAGACCGCGCGGCAAAGCGATTCGACCGAGGAGCTCGACCAGATGCAGGCCGAGGCCGACGACATCCTGCGCCACACGCTGTCGTGCTACGAGCACGGCGCCATCGAAGAAGGCACACTGACCGCCTTCAACATCGCGCTCGAGCAATTCCACAACGCCGTCGCCGACCGCAAGGCGCTGCTGGTGAGCATGCCGCAGAATCTGCAGCGCGCCGCGACGCAGTTCAGGGCGGCGGGTTCGGTGTAGGCTTCGACTGCACAGAGTTCATGTCTCTCCTGTGAGGGACGCACTTGCGGCAGGGTTCCCTCTCCCCTTGCGGGAGAGGGTTAGGGAGAGGGGTGCCACACGGCGTACTCTCTCGATGTGCGCTTCGACGATGCGTGGGTGAATTGCGAAGACGGTGCCCTGATCAAAACGCTCTCGCCCGGGGCTTACCCCTCTCCCCAACCCTCCCCGCAAGGGGGGGAGGGAGCCTGACGAGCGTGCTCACCTTACGCACACGACAGCCTCGTCCCTGTAATCTCGCCGTCATAGAATCTTTCTAGGTCTTTGCCCGCTTGCGGGCGCATTGGCGCGTTCGCGCTCCTGAGGAGGCTTCCCATGACGATCCGGTTCTCCCGCCGACGCTTTCTCTCCACTGCGGCTGCGACCGGCGCCGGCCTGATCGCGATGCCTTATCTCTCGCGCGCGGCCGACCGTCCCGCGATCACCCATGGCGTGCAGTCCGGCGATGTCGGGGTCGACGGCGGCGTGGTGTGGGCGCGTGCGGATCGTCCGTCGCAGATGATGGTCGAGGTCGCGACCACCGAATCCTTCAAGGATGCCCGCGCGCTGCCGCCGATCGCGGCGCTGCCGGAAAGCGACTTCACCGCCAAGATGCTGCTGGAGAACCTGCCGTCGGGCCAGGACATCTTCTATCGCGTCCGCTTCCGCGACCTCGCCCATATCGACGTCACAGGCGAGCCCGTGGTCGGCCGCTTCCGCACCGCGCCGAGCGACCGCCGCGACGTTTCGTTCGTGTGGGGCGGCGACGTCGCCGGCCAGGGCTGGGGCATCAATCCCGACGACGGCGGCATGGTGACCTTCGCCGCGATGAAGAAGCACAATCCGGATTTCCTGCTGCACTCCGGCGACACCATCTACGCCGACGGCGTGATCCCGGCCGAAGTGAAGCTGCCCGACGGCAAGGTCTGGAAGAACATCACGATCCCGGAGAAGGCCAAGGTCGCCGAGACGCTCGACGAGTACCGCGCCGCCCACAAGTACAATTTCCTCGACAGCAATGTGCGCGCCTTCAATGCCGAGGTGCCGATCTTCGTGCAGTGGGACGATCACGAGGTGACCAACAACTGGTCGCTGTCGAAGCAACTGCCGGCGACCTACAAGGAGCGCGACATCACGGTGCTGGCCGCCCGCGCCGCGCGCGCCTTCCACGAGATGTATCCGATGCGCGAGAGCATCGTCGAGCCGGGCCGCGTCTATCGCACGCTGAGCTACGGTCCGCTGCTCGACGTGTTCATGCTCGACGAGCGCAGCTATCGCGGCCCGAACGGTCCGAACCTCCAGGAAGCCTACGGTCCGGACGCCTATTTCATCGGCCCCGACCAGCTCGCCTGGCTGAAGCGCGCGCTGCTCAATTCGCGCGCCACCTGGAAGGTGATCGCCTCCGACATGCCGTTGTCGCTGATCGTGTACGATGATGCGACCAACAAGAAGGGCTCGGAAGCCTTTGCCCAAGGCGACGGCCCGGCGCGCGGCCGCGAGCTCGAGATCGCCGACATCCTGCGCTTCATCAAGACCGCGGGTATCGTCAACACGGTGTGGCTGACCGCCGACGTGCATTATGCCGCCGCGCATTACTACGACCCGAACAAGGCCCAGTTCCAGGAGTTCGACCCGTTCTGGGAATTCGTCTCCGGCCCGCTGCACGCCGGCACGTTCGGCCCGAACGAGCTCGACAACACGTTCGGCCCCGAGGTGAAGTTCGTGAAGGCGCCGGGCGAGGCGAACCAGAACCTGCCGCCGTCCGCCGGCATGCAGTTCTTCGGCCACGTCAAGATCGACGGCAAGAGCGGCCAGATGCGGGTCGCGCTGCGCGACCGCGTCGATGCCGAGCTGTGGGCGATCACGCTCGATCCGAAGCCGGTGTAGTCAGTCGGTCGAATGCGCCGTAACGACTTCTTACCTCTCCCCCTTGTGCTAGGGGATTCCCGGATTTTGTGACTGTGTAGCAAGGGCATAGCCGTCGAGTGTTGCGGCAAGGCGGTTCCAGCCGTCGCGCATGGTCTTTGGTCCTGGAGGCTTGTAGTAGCAATTCCATCCGCCGAGACGGGCCGCGATCCATGAGACGAAGGCAAGCGAGCCGATAGGATGCGGGTTTTTCTGCCGTAGCGTTTTGCCCTCGAGCTTTTTTGACAGGTGCTCGAGCGCGACGGCGAAGCTTTCGTCAATGACATCGGTTGCCGGGCGGAGGCTGCCGTCTCTGGCATCGACAAGCTGGATCGTCCGAATCGCGCCAGCGAGCGCGATGGCGGTCAGATTAAACATCCGCTCGGCGTCGACGACTTGGCTGTCGTCGAGGGCCAAGCCGTCGCTCTTGAGGGCGCGGAAGACTTGTTCGATGCGCCAGCGCAAGCGATAGAGGCGGACGACGTGTTCAGCCTCGGTCGCACAAGTGACGGTGCGGGTCGTGAGTAGGCGCCACAACAACGGCGTCTTGCCTGACGGCGCATCGACCTCTCGTGCTTCCACCAAGGTGAGTTCGACGCTGCCGGCCGCCTCGGATTGCCCCAGACTTTGTGAGCGGGCGATGTGCACCGAGCCCGCGCGGAGTTCGACGGTCGCGACGCGCCCTTTGTCACCAGGCCCGCGCGGCGCCACGCGGACCTCGCTTCTGCTCAGCACTTCAGCACTGGCAAGCGCCCCAAAGAGCGTTCCCCCACCGAGCAAAGATCGATCCTGACCGGCGCGCACGATCAGATCGAGCCGCTCCGGTTTGCGGGCAAACAGCAGGTAAATGTCGCTTTCGCGATCGGCCACCATTGTCACCTCGGCGGCATCGGACAGCACGCTTGCCGTGGCCTGACAGCCCAACAGCCAACGCGCCGATTCCTTATCCTCGATCGCGCGATTGCGGCGCGACGTGACGCGATCCGCAGACCGCGTCCAGATCGCCGCATCGACAAGACCGACCACGGCTTCGCTTTCGATATCGACGGCAATCACTGGATGGATGAAGAAGCCAGGGGTTTGGCCATCGCCGGCAGGTCCGAAGCCCCGCCGCTTCTTGTCACGACCGCCAAAATTGATCTCGGTCGTGTCCTGGACAGCCAGAATGCGGCGACCGGCGCATTGAACCGCAGTCCGCCCGGCCAACGTTTCCACAATCCGATCGACCGAAACATGGGGCGAAGACAGAAACCGATGCACGGCCTTCTCGCCCGCGCGCGTCTCCCCCAATTTGCGTAGCACCAGCGTCCCCGCCGTCGCCACCCGCTCGATCAGCCAATCAGCCCGCTCCGCAACCCGAACATCGCCAAAAGACATCGCAGGCCTCTCGTCCAAACAGGTCGAAAGGCCTTGAATCACATTCACAAACTCCGGGGAATCACTTTCGGGGCTCCCGTAGCCCCCTTGTGGGAGAGGCGAACCGAGAATGCGGAAGGTTCAGCCCAACCGGCGCTTCAGTGCCGCTTCCAGCGTCTCGCTGGAGCATGGCTTGGTCAGCCGGGGCTTGCCGGCGAGCGCCGGCGGAAGCCTGGCGTCCGCTCCATAGCCGGTGACGAACACATAGGGCACGTTCAGCGCATCGAGCCGCTCGGCGACCACGAAGGTCGTCTCGCCCCTGATGAGGCCGACGTCGAGCAGCGCGAAATCCGGCACCTGGCTGGCGATCAGGTCGAGCGCGCGGACCACACTGGCGGCGACCCGGACCGTCTTTGCGCCGAAGCCGAGGATCGTATCCTCGAAATCGAGCGCGATGATTGGATCGTCCTCGACAATGAGGACGTCGCCGGGCATGCCGGCATGAGAGGCGGGTTCCATGGCTCGCCGGAGTCCGTTTTTTGATTTTGGAGGGGAGACCGGATCGGATCCGGCCAGTCGGCCCGCGACCGGCGCCCCTCACGAGCACGCCGGCTGTTCCCGATGTGAAACCATCACATTGGAAGCTGCGTCGTCTGTTCACTAGTGAACATATATGCGGGAACTTTTTCAGTATGGTCCGCGTTGGGACTTGCAGGAAACACTTCCAATGATTGCGAAACGGACCGAGTTGGCCGGGACCAGTGACCGGCCATTCAACAATCTTTTGCGCCGGCTCAGCGCTGCCGACTATGAGCTGATCGCACCGCACCTTGCGCTGGTGGATGGCGGGTCGAACGACCTGCTCTACAACCCCGGCGACGACGTGCAGACCGTGCACTTTCCGTGCGGGCCAAGCCTCGCCTCCTACATGGTGCCCAACGAGGACGGGCGCGATGTCGAGACGATCCTGGTCGGCCGCGAAGGCGCGGTCGGCGGCATCGTCAGCCAGGGCTTTCTGCCGGCCTACACCCGCATCACCGTCAAGTTCGGCGGGCCGTTCGTGCGGCTGCCGATCAGCAGGCTCGATGCCGCCAAGCTCAAATCGATCTCGGTGCGCAACATCTTCGCGCGCTATGCCGACTGCATGCTGGCGCAGATCTTCCAATCGACCGCCTGCAACGCCATCCATTCGATCGAGCAGCGCGCCGCCAAATGGATCATCTCGGCGATCGAGCGCACCAATGGCGACGGCATGGTGCCGCTGACCCATGAGCAGCTCTCGACCCTGCTCGGCGTCGGCCGCAGCTACACCAGCCGCGTGATCCAGAACTTCAAGGCCGAGGGCGTGCTCGACACCCGCCGCGGCGCGATCGTGATCCGCAACCCGGACGGCCTGCGGCAGCGCGCCTGCCTGTGCAACGACGCGGTCAAGGACCATTTCGAGGAAGTGCTGCGCGGCGTCTATCCCAGCGAGGATAATCCGACGAACTAGCCGTGCTTCACCTCGCCCCGCCTGCGGGGAGAGGTCGGATTGCATCGCAGATGCAATCCGGGTGAGGGGGAGTCTCCACGAACTCACTGCTTGCTGAGTTTGCGAAGACAGCCCCTCACCCCAACCCTCTCCCCGTAAGCACGGGGAGAGGGGGTGGAGGGAGTATCGCGCACCGCGCAATCCACGCTACACTCGCGCCATGAGCGGGGCAGGACTTCACGCGATCTTCGATGTCGCCGCATGGTGCGCTGCGGCTGCCGCCATGTGGTGGCTGTCGCGCCTGCGCCACCTGCAATTCCCAAAGCAGTCGTTCGAGCTGCCTTACATCGCCGCGTTGGTGTTCGGCGCCGGGATCGGTGCCTACATCTTCGGCACGCTGAACCTGTGGTGCTCCGGCATGGGGGGCATCGCCCGCTCGGTCGAGGGCGCACTGGCCGGCGGCATCGTCGCCATCGAGCTCTACAAATGGCTGCACGGCATCCGCCTGCGCACCGGCGCGCGTTTCGCACTGCCACTGGCTGTCGGCGTCGCGGTCGGCCGGCTCGGCTGCTACTTCGCCGGCATCGAGGATTTCACCTATGGCACACCGACCGCGTTGCCATGGGGCCATGATTTCGGCGACGGCATCTTGCGCCATCCGGTGCAGCTCTATGAGAGCCTCGCTATGGCGGCGTTCGCGGCCTTCTATGTGTGGGCCGTGTTGAACCGCAACGCCGCCGTCATCACCAATGGATTCTACCTGGTGCTGTTCTATTACGGCCTGCAGCGCTTCGTGTGGGAATTCGTAAAACCCTACGGCCCGCTGATCGGCCCGCTCTCGCTGTTCCACGTGCTGTCGCTGTTTGTCATGATTTATGCCGCCGTCATGCTGGCGACGGCGCCAAATGTGAGTTTGACGCATGAACGCGCCGCTGCGTAAGGCCCGCCCTTACATCTTCTGGGGCCAGACCCAATCGTTGTGCGAAACCTGCCTCGCGCTGGTGCCGACCAAGATCCAGATATCAGGCAACGAGGTCTGGTACGAGAAGCGCTGCAAGCAGCATGGCGTACAGTCGACGCTGGTCTCGACCGATTCCGCCTATTGGCGGCTGTGCAAGGACTTCATCAAGCCCGGCGACCGCCCGCTCGCGTTTCAGCGCCACACCGAATTCGGCTGCCCCTATGATTGCGGGCTCTGCCCGGACCACGAGCAGCACTCCTGCCTGGCGCTGATCGAGATCACCGAGCACTGCAACCTGACCTGCCCGGTGTGCTTTGCCGATTCCTCGCCGGCACGCACCAGCTTCACGCCGCTGGCCAAGATCGAGAAGATGCTCGACGCGCTGGTCGCAAGCGAGGGTGAGCCGGACCTGGTGCAGATCTCCGGCGGCGAGCCGACGCTGCATCCGGATTTCTTCGCCATCCTCGACGCCGTCCGGGCGCGGCCGATCCGCCATGTCATGATCAACACCAACGGCCTGCGCATCGCGCGCGAGCCGGAGTTCGTGGCAAGACTTGCAGAGAACAAGCGCGGGCTGGAAGTCTACCTGCAATTCGATTCGCTCAAGCGCGACGCGCTGGTCAATCTGCGCGGTGCGGATTTACGAAAAATCCGCCAGCAGGCGCTGGAGAATCTCGAACGCGAGGGCGTCTCGACCACGCTGGTCGCGACCATCAAGCGCGGCGTCAACGATGCCGAGATCGGCGACATCGTGCGCCATGCGCTGACCTGGAATTGCGTGCGCGGCGTGACGCTGCAGCCGGTGCAGGACGCCGGCCGCAACGAGCATTTCAACAAGGACACCGACCGCATCATGCTGTCGGAGATCCGACAGCGCGTGGTCGAGACCGGGGTATTCGGCGACAAGGACATGATCCCGCTGCCCTGCAATCCCGAGAGCATCTCGATCGGCTACGGCCTGCGCAATGGCGAGAAGGTGCTGCCGCTGACTTCGCTGTTCGAGCGGGAGCAATTGCTCGCGATGATGCCCAACACGATCAGCCCGGAGAAATATCCGGTGCTGCGGGAAAAATTCGTCGATCTGTTCTCGCTGTCGTCGGGACCGCTCAACACCAGCGAGCGGGTCTGCGAGTTGCTGTGCTGCCTGCCGAGCTTCCAGGTACCGGACGGGCTCGGCTACGAGAACGTGTTCCGCGTCACCATCGTGCAATTCCTCGATCGCTTCAATTTCTGCGTCGGCAACGTCAAGCGAAGCTGCATCCACTTCGTCACCGAGAGCGGCGCCATCATCCCGTTCGACACCTACAATCTGTTCTACCGTGATGGAAAGATCGACGGCATCCGCGCTGCGCTCGCGGGGCAGACCTACCGCGAGGCGCGGCAAAGCGAGGGGGTGCCGCGATGAGCGAGACCAATCCGCCATCTGTCCCGCCGGCTCAGCCGCAAATGCCGGACGAATCCTACCGCCCGCCGCCTCCTCCGCCACGGCGTGACGGTTGCCTGACTGCATTCATGGTGGTTGTCGGGCTGGTGCTGCTGTTCCCTGGTATCTGCTTCCTCGCGTTCGCCAGCAACGCTGCCCCGCTCGGGCTGATTGGATTTGTCCTGGTCGGATCGGCGATCTTCCTTTTCATCCGCGCGGCGACCCCGCCCAAGCAATAGGGTCACCGCCACATGAGCGACATCGGCTCGTCGCCTCCGCCGGCCCCGCCGCCTTCCCCACCGCAGCGGCACGGCTGCGCGACAGCGTTCATGGTGCTGTTCGGGCTGATTCTGCTACTGCCCGGCCTCTGCGCCATCCTGTTCGGGGTCGGCACGCTGTCCGAATCACGCCCCGATCCGACCATCCTGTTCCTGGTGCTGCTCGGCCTTCTCGTCGGCTTCGCCGGCGTGATGCTAATCTACGCCGCGATCAAGGGGCCAACCCGGTAGTCTTTCCTGGTCGACGGCCCAGAATCGACGGGAACCAACTTTTCCGGCCGAAAACGGTCAACCAGACCACCAATAAATCGTTGTTTTTTGGCGATTTCTGACTATATTGCGCCGCAACGCGCTGAGGTGCCCGGTCCTGACGACCGGGCTTCCTTTTTGGGGCGAAGCGTCCCCGTCAAATTTCGCAGGTATGAGCGTGATCCGGGCCCTCTTGGGCCATGTCAGCGAGCGGCCGGCCGAATGGTCCGGCGAGATCGCGCAAAAACCGTTGCACGACCAGAAGAAGAGCCATGAACCTTCGTAACGTCGCCATCATCGCCCACGTCGACCACGGCAAGACCACCCTGGTCGACCGCCTGCTGCAGCAATCCGGCACCTACCGCGAGAACCAGAAGGTGACCGAGCGTGCCATGGACTCCAACGATCTGGAGCGTGAGCGCGGCATCACCATCCTGGCCAAGGCGGCCTCGGTGCAGTGGAAGGACACCCGCATCAACATCGTCGACACCCCCGGCCACGCCGATTTCGGCGGCGAGGTCGAGCGCATCCTCAACATGGTCGATGGCGCCCTGGTGCTGGTGGACGCCGCCGAAGGCCCGCTGCCGCAGACCAAGTTCGTGGTGTCGAAAGCGCTCAAGGTCGGGTTGAAGCCGATCGTCGTGATCAACAAGGTCGACCGCCCCGACGCGCGCCCGACCGAGGTCATCAACGAGGTGTTCGACCTGTTCGCGGCGCTCGATGCCTCCGAAGAGCAGCTCGACTTCCCGATCCTGTACGGGTCGGCCAAGCAGGGCTGGATGGGCGACAGCCCGGAGGCCTCGCATGACGCCGGCATGCAGCCGCTGTTCGACCTGATCGTACGCCACGTCGCGCCGCCGAAGGTCGAAGAGGGTCCGTTCCGCATGATCGGCACCATCCTCGAGGCCAACCCCTATCTCGGCCGCATTATCACCGGCCGCATCTCGTCGGGCGCCATCAAGCCGAACCAGGCCGTGAAGGTGCTCGGCGCCGACGGCAAGACCATCGAGCAGGGCCGTATCACAAAGATCCTGGCCTTCCGCGGCATCGAGCGCACGCCGCTGGAGGAAGCCGAAGCCGGCGACATCGTCGCGATCGCGGGCCTCACCAAGGGCACCGTCGCCGATACCTTCTGCGATCCCAGCGTCGAGGCACCGCTGGTGGCGCAGCCGATCGATCCGCCGACCGTGTCGATGTCGTTCATCGTCAACAACTCGCCGCTCGCCGGCACCGAAGGCGACAAGGTCACCTCGCGCATGATCCGCGACCGCCTGCTGCGCGAGGCCGAGGGCAATGTCGCGCTGCGCGTCGTCGAGGCCTCCGACAAGGATTCGATGGAGGTCTCCGGCCGCGGCGAATTGCAACTCGCGATCCTGATCGAGACCATGCGCCGCGAAGGTTTCGAGGTCTCGGTGTCTCGCCCGCGTGTCGTGCTGCAAAAGGACGAGACGTCCGGCGGCTGGCAGGAGCCGATCGAGGAGGTCGTGATCGACGTCGACGAGGAGCATTCCGGCGTCGTCGTGCAGAAGATGAGCGAGCGCAAGGCCGAGATGATCGAGATGCGCCCGTCCGGCGGCAACCGCCTGCGGCTGGTGTTCTACGCCCCGACCCGCGGCCTGATCGGCTATCAGGGCGAACTGCTGACCGACACCCGCGGCACCGCGATCATGAACCGCATCTTCCACGGCTATGCGCCGTACAAGGGCGAGATCCAGGGCCGCCGCAACGGCGTCTTGATCTCCAACGACCAGGGCGAGGCGGTGGCCTACGCGATGTTCAAGCTGGAAGACCGCGGCCCGATGATGATCGAGCCGGGCTGGAAGGTCTACAAGGGCATGATCGTCGGCGAGCACACCCGCGACAACGATCTCGAGATCAACGTGCTCAAGGGCAAGCAGCTCACCAACATCCGCACCACCTCGAAGGACGAAGCGGTGCGTCTGACCCCGCCGATCCGGATGACGCTGGAAAAGGCGCTCGCCTATATCGAGGACGACGAGCTCGTCGAAGTGACGCCGAAGTCGATCCGGCTGCGCAAGAAGCATCTCGACCCGAACGAGCGCAAGCGCGCCGAAAAGGCCAAGGAAGCTGTAGCTTAAGCGGTGGCTTAAGCCCCCGCTGTCGTGCTCCGCGAAAGCGGGGCACCCAGTACGCCGCGGCCTATCCATTCGACTACACCTGCCTCTGGAATAGTGGATCGCCCGCATGCGCGGGCGATGGCAGTCATGTTTGCGGTAGCTTCAGGCTCTCACCCAAACGTGCTAGAGCCGGGGCATGAGTTCCCTTCCCTCCTCAGTCGATGTCGCCATCATCGGCGCCGGCGCCGCCGGCCTTGGCGCCGCGCATGCGCTGAAGCGGACCGGCCTCTCCACCATCGTGCTGGAAGCCCGCGACCGGCTCGGCGGCCGCGCGCATACGATTCAAGCGGCACCTGACGTCACGTTCGACGTCGGCTGCGGCTGGCTGCATTCGGCCGACAAGAATAGTTTCGTCGATATCGCCAGGCAGCTCGAATTCGCGATCAACAAGGATCTGCCGCCCTGGCGCGAGCGCGCCTACGGCAAGGCGTTCCCGCAAGCCGACCGCGACGAATTCGTCACCGCGCTCGACGCTTTCTACGACCGCATCGAAGAAGCCGCGGAGAGCGACAAGGACGCCCCGGCCAACCTCTATCTCGAGCCCGGCAACCGCTGGAACCCGATGATCGATGCGATCTCGACCTATGTGAACGGCTGCGAGCTCGACCAGGCCTCGATCCTCGACATCGACGCCTATGAGGACACCGAGATCAATTGGCGCGTTCGCCGCGGCTATGGCGCGTTGATCACGGCCTATGGCGCCGAGCTGCCGGTGGTGCTGAACTGCGAGGTGAAGCTGATCGATCACGCCGGCCCTCGTGTGCGCGTCGAAACGTCGCGCGGCACGATCGAGGCCGACAAGGTGATCGTCACCGTGCCGACCAACCTGCTCGCCGACGAAGCGATCCGTTTCTCGCCCGTGCTGCCGGACAAGCTCGACGCCGCGCGCGGCCTGCCGCTCGGCCTCGCCGACAAGGTGACGCTGGCGCTCGAAGGCGCCGACGCCTTTCCGGCGGAAGGCAACCTGCGCGGCGCCACCATGCGCACCGAGATGGGCACCTATCACATCCGCCCGTTCGGCCAGCCCTGCATCGAAGGCTTCTTCGGCGGCCGCTTCGCGCAGGCGCTCGAAGACGCCGGCGACGGCGCCATCGCCGCGCACAGCATCGACGAGATCGTCTCCTTCCTCGGCAGCGATGTCCGCCGCAAGCTGAAGCCGTTGAAGGAATCGCGCTGGGCGCACGACAAGTTCGCGCGCGGCTCGTACTCGCATGCCCTGCCCGGCCACGCCGGCAAGCGCGCGGTGCTCGCCGCGCCGGTCGACGGCCGGCTGTTTTTTGCGGGTGAAGCGACCTCGCCGAACTTTTTCTCGACGGCGCATGGGGCGCGGGATTCGGGGGAACGGGCGGCGATGGAAGTGTTGCCTACGCTCGCGCGCAAATAGGGGCAGGCCTTACCCCTTAAAGATTTTGTCTCTGTGAAATTTCAAGAATTGGGCATTTGGGTAGAAGGCTTCTTCGCGCGGCAAATGAACCCGGCCGCTCGAATTCAGAAGTCGCGCGGCATCTTCGGGGACGTGATTTCCCGCGACCAGTATCCTGTAGTCATCCCCAATCGAAATTAATCCACGGTCAAACATCCAATGAACCGTTCCGGATAGGGCAATTCCATTTCGGACTGAATCTGGTCCGTTCGACGCAACCGGCTGAATGTGTGCCGCTTGAACCTCGGGCCGCCCCCCGCCATTAATCAAACGAAGACCCGTCATCGCGCACCTGTTCGCATAGGCTGCACGAACATTGTACATAAACGACCGCTCTCGGAATGGCCGGGAAATGGTCATCTCTACCGTAGGCCTCTCGAAGGGCACTGATGGCTCTGAGATTTCTGAGTCAGTTTCCTGCTGAAGCGTCGCGCTCTCACTGAGGATTGGGGCAAAGCCAGCCTTCAAAATAAGATCAAACTCCGTGTCGGGAACGATTCGCACCGCCCGCCCGAAAGCTCCCTTGTTAGTTGAGCCATCGACTTTCTTCAGAGCGCTTTCATAATATTGCGTGCCCTCCGCGAACGGCACGGGTCTATCGAAGTCAAGATACTCATCGATGAGCGCGTAGTGGTGGTCTTTAAGTTCCCGATCTTCGACAACGGCTGTTACTCGCGCGACGCCGAAATAGGATTGTCTACCTCCGAAACTCGACAGATCGATGCTCGATCGCCTCGGCTCGTAGTAGACGATGTGGTCACCAACCGTCCGGCTCACTTGATTGAGATATGTTTTCGGAAAGTGATAACGGACCTCTGGAAGGTCTCTGTAACCCGGCTGTGCTTTCGTTGTGAAAACTGCTTTGGCCATTCAGCTTGTCGAGCAATCCACTCTTGTGGAGTGAGTTTAACCTCATCTTACTCGAGAAGGCCAGTCACGGCTTATTCCAGCACCCGCGCCCGCATGTCGGCATCCGGCACGAAGCACGTCTCGTACTTCCCGAATATCTTGTACCGATTGCGCGCGATCACGCTGTAGACTGCATCTCGCAGCGGCTTCGGCACAGCGGACAGCGCACGCGTCCAGCCCCATCCGGGTAGATGGCCCAGCACCGTCAGAGCCGCATCGGATTTGAGCCACGCGACGCCGCCATGGACCACCGCGTTGGTGTCGGGGTCGTCGGGGTCGATGCCAAAAGTCGTCGCCAGACGCGTGCCGTAGTCGGACTGGATCGGCGTGAAGCGGAAACGGCGTGCCGTGTCGCGCGCCACGACGAAGCGGACCCAGCGTGAGCAGAAGATGCAGACGCCGTCATAGAGGATCACATCGTCGTCGGGCCACGCGGTCATCGGTTGTCCAATATCAGCAGCGCGACCAGCATCAGGACGATCGCCGGTCCCGTCTTGACCAGCGCGCCGAGCGGCTCGATCCAGAGCTCCGGAGTCAGGATCGCCGACCCCACCATGTAGCCGAGCGAGGCGATGATGCCGGCGACGAGGCCCAAGGCGGCGGTGCGTCGGAAGGCAATCAGCACGCCGATGCTCATGTCCATCAGGCTGGTCAGCACCGTGATGGGGCCGACCAGCGCCGGCGGAAAGTTGTGCGCACGCAGGATGCCGGCGGCGGCGTGATAGGAGATGAAAAGCGCGATGAAGCCGGAGGCGACCCAGAACAGCACCAGGCTTGCGAGGATCAACGCCTTGATCAGGAACAGCCGCGCGAACCATTTGTCCTGAATGGTCGCGGGACCCTCGCCGATCGCTTGCGCGATGGTCTTCGGCACGATGCCGGTCGCCTCCATCCAGGCTGCTGGATCGCCGGTGACGCCGCGGCGCAGCTCGGCGATCGCGGTCGAACGCAGCGGCGGCATCCAGCCGAGATGGGTCGAGAGATCGCCGAGCCGCGCGCCGAGATCGATCAGGAAGCCGGGCGAGGTGATCCGCATCTGCCTGGCCGTGCCGAACGACCAGCGGAACTGATCGATCACGCCGCCGAGCGAGACCGGCTGCTTCTGCATCAGGTCCCAGGTCACGGCGTGCACGCTCTCATCGGTGATGTCCCGCTCGGCCAGCGACGCGATCGTTGCGGCGATGTCCTCGACGGCCACCGGCTGGAACGGCGTCGCGGCCTCATCGGCCGGCAAACCGACCGGCAGCGCCGCCAGCGCGCGCAGCATGGCGCTGCCGCCATAGACCGAGGGCGCGACGACGAAGCCCGGACGCAGGATCGCATGCGCGATGCCGGAGGCCGCGATCAACCGCTCGGCCTCGCGTTTGGTGGTCGAGAAGGCGGTGCGATCCTCGTTGGCTGCGCCGGGAATCGAGATCTGGACGAGACGGACGGCGCGCTCGCTGCCGCGGATCGCCTCAATGAGCCGCGCCACGAAATCGCGATGCACCGCGCTGGTGTCGCTGCCCGGGCCGTCCTGCAGCACGCCGAGGCAGTTGACGACGACGTCGGCGCTGCGGGCGCGAAGCAGCTGCGCCAGCGCTGCCGCATCCATCGACATCACCGGCAGCTCGAGGTCGAACGCGCTGACCTTCTGCGCAAGCGAGAATTGCCGTGCGATCCCGATCACATGGAAACCGCGTCCGCGCAGATCGTCGGTGAGGGTGCGGCCGATCAGGCCGGACGCGCCGAGCACGACGATGTTGCGTGATGCTTCGCCCATTGGGGGTCCTAGAAAGGCTTCGCGATCATCAGCCACAGGATGATCATGACCGAGCCGAAGCCGGGAATACCGAACAGCAACCAGCGGCGGAAGAGCGCAAAATAGCGCGGCGGCAGGGCGTGATTTTTCTCCGCCGCGGCGCGCGCGAGATCGCGCATCTCGATCTGCATGAAGACGACGGGGATCCAGAACGCGCCCGCCACGGCGTAGAGCGCGAGCGAGACCAGCAGCCAGCGCTCCGTGAGACTGGTCGACGACAGCATTATCAACAGCCCGCCACTGACCGGTTGCAGCAGCACCGCCGACAACGTGAAGACCATGTCCGCGATCACGACGGTCGCCGCAGTGCGCGCGATGAAGGCCGCGTCATGCGTGCGATGCGCCATCAGCATGAAGAAGGCGATGCCGGTCCCGGTGCCGAGGATCACGATGGCGCCGAGCACATGGAGATATTTGACCAGCAAGTAGAGCGTCATTGTCTCGCTCGCTCCGGCGACGAATCACATCTCGGGACACCCGCCCGGACATGGGCGTTGTCATAAACCACGGCAAGTCCATGCCCTGCTCCGGATCTTGCCCACAGACCATGCCGTGCCGGACGGCGTCCTGTCCTTTTTCGGTACAATTTTTCACCACACTGATGCAGAAAATCCACAGGTTAACCGATAATTAACGATGGACCTTGAAGGCGGCCGTCCGACTTGCTTTGATAATGGCCATGAGCACAACGCTGATCGAAGTCCGGCCGGCCAAAGCTGCAGATGCAACTGCGGTGGCGTGCACCCATGACGAGGCCTGGCGCTCGGCGTATCAGGGCATCATCCCCGGCGCCGAACTCGAGAAGCTGATCAACCGCCGCGGCCCGCAATGGTGGGACAGCGCGATCCGCAAGGGCAGCCGCGTCAGCGTGCTGGTGTTCGGCGACAAGATCGCGGGCTACGCCAATTACGGCCGCAACCGCGCCCGCAGCCTGCACTTCGAAGGCGAGATCTACGAGCTCTATCTGCGGCCGGAATTCCAGGGCCTCGGCTTCGGCCGGCGGCTGTTCACCGCGGCGCGCCGCGACCTGGTGCAGAGCGGCCTGAAGAGCATGGTGATCTGGGCGCTCTCCGACAACGAGGCGGCGACCGAGTTCTATCGTGCGCTGGGCGGCCGCATGGTGGCGCGCTCGTCGGAGCGGTTCGGGCCGAAGTCGCTCGACAAGGTCGCTTTCGCCTGGACGAACTGAAAATCCCGCTTCTCTCGCGCCCGCAGCAAGGCTAGACCAGCCTGAGCGCTTCACGCGATGCCCCGCCCGGCATCAGGCTCGGGCAACCATACGGCTTCGCGCCGTGACGGCGCCAAACAAGAAAATCCCATCACCGCCCACTCCCTAAAGGCCACGCGGAGCAATCCATGCGTATCGACGCCATATCGACCGGAAAGAACCCGCCCCACGACGTCAACGTCATCATCGAGGTGCCCGTTGGCGGCGAGCCCATCAAATACGAGATGGACAAGGAGGCCGGCACGCTGGTGGTAGACCGCTTCCTCTACACGCCGATGCGCTATCCCGGCAATTACGGCTTCATCCCGCACACGCTGTCGGGCGACGGCGACCCCTGCGACGTGCTGATCATCAACACCCGCGCGATCATCCCCGGCGCCGTCATGAGCGTCCGCCCGGTCGGCGTGCTCCTGATGGAAGACGAGGCCGGCGGCGACGAGAAGATCATCGCGGTGCCCTCGTCGAAGCTCACCCAGCGCTACGACAAGGTGAAGAACTACAGCGACCTTCCCCAGATCACGCTGGACCAGATCCAGCACTTCTTCGAGCATTACAAGGATCTCGAGAAGGGCAAGTGGGTGAAGATCCTCCGCTGGGGCGACGCCGAGGAGGCGTGCAAGCTGATCCTGGAAGGGATCGAGCGGGACAAGAAGCAGAAGTGACGACGTAGTCGTCATTCCGGGGCTCGCGAAGCGAGAACCCGGAATCTCGCGCCACAACTTCGAGGTTCCGGGTTCGCGTCTTCGACGCGCCCCGGAACGCCGGCGCTGGACTACACCGCCGGTGCCGGCAGGCCGGCGATCGCGCAGGCCGCGCGCAGCGTGTTCACCAAGAGGCACGCCACCGTCATCTGGCCGACGCCGCCCGGCACCGGCGTGATCGCGCCGGCAACGGCGAGCGCCTCCTGGAACGCGACGTCGCCGACCAGCTTCGGCTTGCCGCCCTCGACCGGGATACGGTTGATGCCGACATCGATCACGGTCGCGCCCGGCTTCAGCCAGTCACCGCGCACCATCTCGGGCTTGCCGACCGCGGCATAGACCAGGTCGGCCTGCGCACAGAGCTTCGGCAGATCGCGCGAGCGCGAATGCGCGATCGTCACCGTCGCGTTCTCGTTCAGCAGCAATTGCACCAGCGGTCGGCCGACCAGATTGGAGCGGCCGATCACGATCGCATTCATGCCCTCGAGCGAGGCATGCACGCTCTTGGTCAGGATGATGCAGCCGAGCGGCGTGCAGGGCGACAGCGCGGCAAGGCCGCCGGCGAGCCGGCCGGCATTGCTCGGATGCAGGCCGTCGACGTCCTTGGCCGGATCGATCGCATTGATGATGGTCTCGGTGTGCAGCGATTTCGGCAGCGGCAGCTGCACCAGAATGCCGTGCACCAGCGGATCGCGGTTGAGCCGCGCGATCAGCGCCAACAGGTCGGCCTGCGAAACATCCGCCGGCAGCTTGTGCTCGAACGAGGCCATGCCGGCGGCCTGGGTCTGGGTGTGCTTGCTGCGGACATAGACCTCGCTGGCGGGATCGTTACCCACCAGCACGACCGCGAGCCCGGGGGTCAGCGCATGGTCGCGCTGGACGCGGGCGACTTCGTCGGCGACGCGGGCACGAAGCTCGGCGGCGATGGCTTTTCCGTCGATGATGCGGGCAGTCATGTCAGTCCTCGGTCGTTCGCGTGGCGGTCAGCCGCTTCAAGGTCTCGCCCAGCCCCTTCGGGTCGCCGTCGATCGCCACCTGCTTGAGGCGTGAGGTGACGCCGGACACGATCTTCACCCTGACCTTCGGCACGCCGAGCGCCTTCGCCAGCAGCTCGGTCACCGCGCGGTTGGCCTCGCCGCCCTCGGCAATGGCGCGGACCCGAATCTTCACCACCGAGCGGCCGTTGGCCAGCGTCTCGACGCCGTCGATCTCGTCACGGCCGCCGCGCGGCGTCACGCGCAACGCGATGCTGATGCCCTCGGTGGAATAGCGCCAAGGGTCCATCGCGAAGGGTCCATCAACGAGCGTCAGATGACGTTGGGATAGATGTAATACATGATCACCCGCTCGATAAACATGATCAGCAGGATCACGATGATCGGCGAGATGTCGAGCCCGCCGAGATTCGGCATCACGTTGCGGATCGGGCGCAGCACCGGCTCGGTGATCCGGTACAGGAACTCGGCCACCGCCGCGACGAACTGGTTGCGCGTGTTGACGACGTTGAAGGCGATCAGCCAGGACAGAATGGCGGACGCGATCAAGAGCCATGTGTAGAGGTCGAGGACGATGATGACGATGTCGAGAACGGCGCGCATATGGTGGGGGCTCGCAGGGAGGACAGCCTGCTAGATATCGGTTCATCCCCCTGCAAACAAGGGAAGTTCCCGGCCAAAAAGCCTCAAACCCGCGGTTTCACCGTTCTTGACTTGACCTTGGGCGGCACTGTAAATGGCGCCCTGCTGCCGGTCGGGACACTCAGCACCCGGCCACGATGGGGCCATAGCTCAGCTGGGAGAGCGCGTCGTTCGCAATGACGAGGTCGGCGGTTCGATCCCGCCTGGCTCCACCACGCTTCGCCCTTCGGGCTACGCGTGGCGCAGCCACGAGTTGCCCGGAGGGTGAAGCGTGGTGTCCGGCGTAGCCCGAAGGGCGAAGACGGACCGGTTCAGCAAACCCCTCTCATCCATCGCCTACGACCTACGCGTGGCGCAGCCACGAGAGTTGCCCGGAGGGCGAAGCGTGGTGTCCGGCGAAGCCCAAAGGGCGAAGACGGACCGGTTCAGCAAACCCAAACAGCCCCTCACGTCCCCGTAAACCGCGGCGGCCGCTTCTCCACGAAGCTTGCCACCCCTTCCCTGAAATCATTTCCCTTCAGCGCGATCTGCATCTCGCGGTTGGCGTCGATGGTGGCTTCGGCCAGCGTCTGGAACGGGGTGTCGTAGAGCTGGCGCTTGATGACGGCGATGGCGCTCGGCGAAACGAAATCGGCGAGGTCGCGGGCATAGGCGTAAGTCTCCTCGCGCAGCTTGTCCGGCGCAGACAGCCGGTTGACGAGGCCGATGCGCAGCGCCTCCGCCGCCGAGACGCGCCGCGCCGACATCAACAGATCGAGCGCGTTGGCGTGGCCTATGATGCGCGGCAACGTCCAGCTGATGCCGTGCTCGGCGATCAGGCCGCGCCGGGCGAAGGCGGTGGTGAACACCGCGGTATCGGCCGCGAAGCGCAAATCGCAATAGAGCGCATGGACCAGGCCGATGCCGGCGGTGGCGCCGTTGAGCATCGCAATCACGGGCTTCTTGATCGCCGGATAATAGGCATAGCGCGTCTGCCAGTCGGCGCGACGGTTCATGTCGAACGGAATGCTGTCGCCGCGCCTGACCTCGTTGGGATCGATGCCCTGCAAAGCCTCCATGTCGGCACCGGCGCAGAAGCCGCGGCCCGCGCCGGTCAGCACGATGACGCGGACATCGTCGTCATTGGCCGCGGCCTCCATCGCATGGCGCACATCGCGCTCCATGATCGCGGTCCACGCATTCATGCGGTCGGGGCGGTTGAGCGTGATCGTCGCGATCCGCTCGCTGACCTCATAGAGGATGTGCTGGTAGCTCACGGCCGTCTCCCTTGCCTTGTTGTTCTTGACGCGCGCGACCAGGCCGCGCGCGTCAGCGGAGACTAGCACATCGCTGACAATGAAAAGGCGGCGTGAAATTCCGCGTGGCGGCTATTCGGCGGCTTGCAGCATCAATGCCTGCGGCGCGCGCGCGAGCCAGCCGTCGATGAAATGCTTCAGCCAGGCGCGTTCGGCGGCATCGTGGACCGCGCGCTCGGCGAAGTGCAGATGGCGCGGCTGTGCGCCCGGCTGGTCCATCCGCCCGCAACCGCGCGTGGTCCAGCGATGCATCATCGCGTAAGTGACGTCGGGATGGAATTGCAGGCCGAAGGCATTGCCGAACTGGAATGCCTGCACCGGAAAATCATCGCCGGCGGCGAGCAGCTCGGCGCCGTCGGGCAATGCAAAGCCTTCGCCGTGCCAGTGATAGACGCGCGCCGGCCAGTGCGGGCAAAGCGCGCGGCCCGCCGCCGTTGGCCTGATCGGGTAATAGCCGACCTCGACGCGGCCTTCCGCGTGCGGCGCCACCTCGGCACCGAGCTGTTTCGCCAGCATCTGGGCGCCGAGGCAGATGCCGAGGAACGGGCGCTGCTCGCGCAGGGGGATCTCGATCCAGTCGATCTCACGCTTCACATAATCATCGGGATCGTTGGCGCTCATCGGACCGCCGAAGATCACCGCGCCGGCGTAATCCTCGAGCGTCTCGGGCAGCGGATCGCCGAAGCGCGGATGGCGGATGTCGAGCGGATGGCCGAGCGCGCGCAGGGCGTTGCCGATCCGGCCGGGGGTTGAGGTCTCCTGATGCAGCACGATCAGGATCGGTGCCTGCTCCGATGGCGTGGCCGCGTCCGGCCCCGGACTTGCGAAGGGCACCACGACACGGGCTGGGGTCGACCGGAACGACATTGTCTCTGCTCAGGAATTCGGCACGTCAGGCGAAATCATAACTAAGCGATCGTTAACATCATGTGTGTGAGTTGCCGCACATCCCAAACAAAGCAAATCGCGGGCCAGAAACAGCCCTAACGACACGCGCGGGGGTCAATGGTTAGCGCTTGCGGAGCTGGAAGCCGCCGACCGCGGTCAGGATAAAGGAGCGCGGGAAGAAGCGGAGCAGGAACGGCACCAGCTTGATGAAAGCCCCCGGCAGCACGGCGCGCTTGTTGGCCATCAGCCCGCGATAGGCCTGGCGGGCGACCTCGGCCGGCACGACGTTGAGGATGGCAGAATCGAATCCGGGCGTAAAACCTGCGCGCGCCTGGAACTCGGACGGCACCGGACCCGGGCAAACCACGGTGACGCGGACGCCCTGCGGCGCCAGCTCGCAGCGCAACGCCTCGGAGAACGACAGCACATAGGCCTTGCTGGCGTAGTACACGGCCATGCCGGGTCCCGGCAGGAAGCCTGCGATCGAGCCGAGATTGAGGATGCCGCCGCGATTGCGGATCAGCTGGTCGGCGAAGCGCAGCGAAAGATCGGTCAGCGCGCGGATGTTGACCGTGATCATGTCGAGCTGCTCGGCGCGGTCGCATTTGACGGCGAGGCCGAACAGGCCGAAGCCGGCATTGTTGACGAGATATTCGACCTCGACCCCGGCCCCGACAAGAGCCGCGGCAATCGTGTCGCCGGCATCCAGCGCCTGAAGATCGCAGGGGATCACGATCGGCGCCGCTCCGCCCTTTGCGCCGAGCTCATCGGCCAGCGCCTGCAGCCGATCGGCACGCCGCGCCACCAGCGCCACACGGTGCCCGTTGGATGCAAACACCCGCGCCAGCTCGCTGCCGATGCCCGCCGATGCGCCCGTTATCAGCGTCACACGCTCGGTCACGATTCAAACTCTTATTTCAAATTCCGAAAGAGGTCCCCGACGGCGGCGACGAGAGCATAGGCATGCGGTGGGACGCAAGCCGTGTGTAACCTTCTGGGCAGAAGCACGGCGCAGATTTCGCGACGAAACGCCGATTTTTCAGCCCCGTCGCCCATAATCGCGGCAGGGCGCGCCGCACATTAAAATTTGGTCATCCCGGATCCGGGGTGCGTTCGCGGCTGCTGCGCCAAGAGCGTGTCAGATTGCCGCGTCGGCGGTGCCCCAGGGGCCTTTCGGCAACGCCGCCTGCTTCTCGGCGACGCGATGCTTGAGATCGATGCGGTCGCGCGAGGACACGCCGAGCAGATCGGCGGCACGCCAGACCACGTTGTCCTCGAACTCGCTGACCTCGCCGTCGGCATAGACCAATTCCCACATCATCTCGACGATGCGCAGCCGTCCCTCCTCGTTCACCGAGCGCATGATCACGCTGGTGAAGTGATAAAGATCGACCGCCTCGCCCTCGACCCGCATCGCCGATGCGATCAGTTTGTCGGCAGTACCGGGATCGAGCTGGAATCGGCTCTCGATCAGGCTGTGCAGCTTGCGCGTCTCGGCCGGCGTCGGCTCGCCGTCCAGCGAAACGACATGCACCAGGAGCGCGGTTGCGGCCAGGCGATAGTCGCCGTCGTCGAAAGCGCGGTCGGCTTGTGCGTCGGGGGAGACGATATCGGCAATGAATTGGCGGAGTCCGTCGAGCATCGCTCTCTCTGTGGAATGGGCCTGATGAAATCTATATGGCGCGGAAACAGAACCGGCGCAATCCGCGCAGGTTCCCGCTGCGGCATTACGTTTGGGTAATCTGCGGCAATCTGGCCGTCATTGCGAGCGAAGCGAAGCAATCCATCTCCCGGCACATGCGGAAGCGTGGATTGCTTCGCTTCGCTCCTCGCAATGACGGGGGAGTACTACGGTATCTCGTACACCACCATCTTGTCGGCGATGCCGCGCAGCGCGGCTTCCTTCTGGATCGGCTTGATCGAGGCACGCTCCAGAATACCCGTCACTTCGGGCGAAGCGATCACCGGTCCGGTGAGATGGATTTCCTGCGAGGTCGACAGGCTCTGCACCCTTGCTGCGATATTCACGGTCTGGCCGAAATAATCCTGCCGCTCGTTCAGCATCACGGCGAGGCAGGGACCCTCGTGAATGCCGATCTTGACCACCAGGTCCTCCTTGCCGCGCTCGTCATTGAGGTTCTTCATCGCCGCGCGCATGCGCAGGCCCGCCGCGAGCGCATGCTCGGGCAGGACGAAGGTCGCCATCACGGCATCCCCGATGGTCTTCACCACGGCGCCGCGCTCGGAGGCGATGATGTCGAGCAGCGCGTGGAAATGCGCGCGCACCAGGTCGAAGGCGGCAAGGTCGCCGACGCGCTCATAGAGCGCGGTCGAGCCCTTCAGGTCGGTGAACAGGAAGGTCAGCGACGTGATCTTGAGCCGCTGGTCGAGATTGAGATTGTCGGCCTTGTAGACGTCGCGGAAAGTCTGGTTGCTGAGGATGCGCTTGGCAGTGAGGAACGGCTTGCGCTTGCCGATCAGTTGATGCAGCGCATCGGCGGCAACGAACACCGACGGCAACACGCGGACGCCGGCCTGGTTGTCGAGCGACAGCCGCAGCGGGCCGGGCCGCAGCGTCATGTTGCCGACCGGCGCATGAACCTTGTTGTACATCAGCGCGAGATGCTGCCGTTCCTTGGTCGGCTCGCCCTGCACGTCGATGAACTGTGCCGAATGGGTCACCGGCTCGAACACGATGATGAACTCTTTCGGCAGGTTCAACGACAGCACCGCCTTCTCGCCGGCGGGCAGTTCGAGCGCGTCCAGCACGACCTCCTGGGACAATTCTTCGAACTGCTCCTTGTTGAAGTCGATGCCGGAGCTCCAGAAGATCTGCTTGAAATAGTCCCAGATCGGCAGCGTGTGCGGGTCATGCGCGGCGATGCGGCGGACCCGCGGACTGACCGTGAAGGCGACCTCGACCTGCTCGTCGACCGAGGCCTCGTAGCCGCAGGCACAGAGGCCGCATTGGTAGTCGTCGCTGCGCAACGATTTCAGCGTCGCATGCGCATCGAGCACGCCGCCGCACCCCGGGCACAGCACGTTCCAGGTCAAGTCGAACAGGCCCAGCCGCGAGGCGTGCAGGAAGCCGGAGATCACCCGCTCCTCGTCGAACCCTTTATGCTTGGCGAAGTCGAGCGCATTGACCCGGTTGAGTTCGTGGTCCTGGCCGTGCTCGATCAGATCGGCGATGGCGACGGCGACCGCGGGATCCGCGGTCTGCCGCAATACTGAAATCTGGGCCTGAATGTCGCTCATGAGACGCCTCAAATGTGCTCGCCCGGACCGGGGCGCAAGTCTCTATTCCCAAGCTTCGATTACCTCGACTTGATCGCAAATACCGGCGAGCGGTTCGGCTGCGTGGTCACGACGCCGATCGGGATCACCGGATCCCGGTCCGCCAGCGCGACACGAAACGCGCCGATGATCCTGGCGAGCGCGAGCGTCGCCTCGACCAGCGCGAAATGCGCCCCGATGCAGACCCGCGCGCCGACACCGAATGGCAGATAGGCAAAGCGATCGGGCGGCGTGCCCGTCATGAATCGCTCTGGCACGAACGCGTTGGGATCACGCCACAGCTTCTCATGGCGGTGCAGCAGCCACGGCGCGATCAGGATCACATCACTCTTCCTGACCGGACGGTTCGCGATCGTGTCCGGCCCCGCGGCCGCGCGCGCGATCAGGAATGCCGGCGGATAAAGCCGCATGGTCTCGTCGATCACGGCGCGGGTGAATTTCAGCCGTTCGATATCGAGCGCGCCGGCGGCGCCCACGCTACGGACCTCCGCCGCCACCTGCTCCTGCGTCGCGGGATCCAGCGCCAGCAGATAGAGCGCCCAGAACAGCGCCGTCGCCGTGGTCTCGTGGCCGGCCAGGATCATGGTCGCGACCTGGTCGCCGAGCTGAGCATCGGTGAACACGGCGCCGGTCTCGGGATCGCGGGCCGCGCCCATCAGGTCGAACAGGTCGCGCGCCGGCGCGTTGTCGTCCTTGCCGGCGGCGCGGCGCTCGGCCATCAGCTGGCCGATGAAGGCGGTCCAGCGCTTGCGGAAGCGGGCGCGGCGGAAATCGTGCGGGGTCGGCCATCCGAGCGGCAGCACGAGGTCCAGCATGCTCGGCCGCGCCAGCGTCTCGCCATACTCCACCACGAAGTCGCGCAACGCGGCGCCGTGGCGGTCCATGCCGAACGAGAACATGGTGCGGCCGGCGATCTCGAGCGTCATGCGCTGCATCGCCTCGCGCAGATCGATCGCATCGCCGCTTGCGGCTTTCAGCTTGGCGATGGTCTCGTCGATCGCCGTGATCATGTAGGGCGTGAGCGTCCCCACCGCACGCGGCGTGAACGCCGGCGCCAGCGTACGGCGCTGATGCTTCCAGGCGCGGCCCTCCGAGATCAGCAGCCCTTCGCCGAGCATCGGTCGCAGCACGCGGATGCCGGCGGGCGTGCGGGTGTAATTCTCGTAATTGTCGACCAGCACATGCCGGATCGCATCCGGCGTATTGAGGATGAAGCTGGAGCGGCCGAGGAAGCGGCCCTGGATGATGTCTTCCTCGTAGGCGCGGCGGCCCCAGGTCTCGATCGGCGAGTGGCGCATCGCCCGCATCCGCCCGAAGGCGGTCATGTCGTCGGGCGCCCGCGGCGGGGTTGGCGGCACCAGGGGCCGCTGCGAGACCGTGATGTCGTAGACTTCGGCGATACTCATGGTCCTCGCTTTGTCCTGATGTGCTCGTGCCCGACCCGGCCACCCGATCCCGGCGCCATGAAGGCGCGCGGCTCCAACAACAGCTAATAAGTCAGCTCGGCGACCGCAATCCGGTTCTCCGACTGCGGCCAGGCCCGCGCCACGATCCGCTCCTGGTTGAAGATCGCGACCACGGGGCGGCCGATCTCCGTAGCTGGAAGCTGCAAGGTCGTGAGGGCGTCCGTCGGCACGCCCGGCTTCACGTCGGTCGGCTCCTTGCCGTCGAGCAGCACGACATCGCGCGGCAGGCCGAAATAGCCGCGCGGCCGCGACATCAGGACGACCGCACCCGAGCCGGGCGCATCGGCCAGGGCCAAGGGCCGCGTCGGACGCAGGTGCACGATGTCGGACGAGCGCGGGAAGGGCGAGCGATAGAAATGCGTCGTCATCCATCCCGGCGACGTCAGCACGATCTCGAGCGGCCAGGACGGATCGACCTGCGCCGGTCCCCAGCGGCCATCGGCGCCGGTCTGCGAGCCGTGAATCCGCTCGCCGATGCGCTCGCCGCTCTCCGGCGAGACGCGATAGACATCGACCGATGCGCCCGACACCGGGCGATTGGTCGGCACGCCACCCGGCATGCCGGTGACGAGGCCGCTCAGCTTCACGGTCGTCTCGGGCACGATCGCGATCCGCGACGGCTCGCGCCCGGCGATGAACTTGTAGATCTCGCGGAACGCGCGCGGATGAAACGCGGTCTCGCGGTGATCGACGGCGCCGATCACCAGATTGGTGGCGCCCTTCAGCGCCGGACCTTCGGCCGTGATGTTGGTCGGCATGCCCGGCTTGCCGACGAAGCGGCCGTCGGCTTGCGCGTATTTGTCGAGCCCGTCACTGCGCAGCGTGAGGAAGGCGGTGCCTACCGTGACCTCGCTGTCGCCGTCATTGAGGCCGCGCAGGAACGGGCCGCGGCCGTTGAACTCGTTGCCGAGCCCTTCGTCCCAGGCATAAACGCCGTGATTGGGCGTGCCGCACAGCACGGCATGGCTGACATCGCCGCCACCACCGTTCTTGACGTAATTGCGGATCGCATTGCCGCCGCGCGAATTGCCGACCAGCGCGATCCGGGCCGCGCCGGTCCGCTGCTTCAATTGCGCAATCGCTTCGCTGAGCTCGCGGCGCGCGTCTTCGGTCGAGGAGCGGTTAGCCTGCTCGACCTTGTCGTCAGTGCACGCCAGCGGGTCGGTGAAGTTGATCGCGAACAGCCGGTCGCGCGGCACGCCGTTCGATTCCATCCGCCAGATCGTCGTCACCCAGAGCGCCGCGTGGTCGCCATTGCCGTGCACGAACAGGATCGGCGAGATGTCGCCGGCCGGCGCAGCGGATGCGGTCTGCGCCATGGCCGGGGCGCCCCAGCGCCCCGCCAGCAAGGACAGGGCGCCGGCTCCTTGCAAGATCGTCCGCCGCGACAGCGTCATGAGTTTCCTTCCCCAAACCTTTCAGTGCTTTAGCTGTGTCCTACGGCGGCCAAAGGCGCCGTATTGCTGGACAGCACCCGCCGTTCGCGGGCATCAGTTGATGTAGCCGGAATCATCACCCAGCCATAGCAGGCCCAACGGAACCGGATATGACCGAACCGCCTGGACGCGCCGACAGTATCACTGCCCCGCTGAAACATTCGATTTTCCGGCGAATCTGGCTCGCCAGCCTGCTCTCCAACCTCGGCATCCTGATCCAGGGTGTCGGCGCCGCCTGGGCGATGACGCAGATGACTCCGGAGGCCGACAAGGTCGCGCTGGTGCAGACCGCCCTGATGCTGCCGGTGATGCTGATCTCGATGCCGGCCGGCGCCATCGCCGACATGCATGACCGCCGCATCGTCGCGCTGGTGTCGCTCACGATCGCGCTGTCCGGCGCCACCACGCTGACGGTGCTGGCCTGGCTGCATCTGGTGACGCCGAACATCCTGCTGGCGCTGTGCTTCGTGGTCGGCAGCGGCATGGCGCTGTTCGGCCCGGCCTGGCAATCCTCGGTCAGCGAGCAGGTGCCGGCGGAGACGCTGCCGGCAGCGGTGGCGCTCAACGGCATCAGCTACAACATCGCGCGCAGCTTCGGGCCGGCGATCGGCGGCATCGTGGTCGCATCCGCCGGCGCGGTCGCGGCGTTCGGGGCCAACACGGTGCTGTATCTGCCGCTGCTCGTGGTGCTGTTCCTGTGGAATCGGATCAGCGAACCGTCGCGGCTGCCGCGCGAGCGGCTGAACCGCGCCATCGTCTCCGGCGTGCGCTACATCACCAATTCGCCGTCGATCAAGATCGTGCTGACCCGCACGCTGGTGACCGGCATCATCGGCGGCTCGGTCTCGGCATTGATGCCGCTGGTGGCCCGCGACCTCTTGCATGGCGGCGCGCAGACCTACGGCATCATGCTCGGCGCCTTCGGCATGGGCGCGGTGGTCGGCGCGCTGAACATCAGCGAGATCAGAAGCCGGCTCAGTGGCGAAGCCGCGATCCGCGCCTGCGCGCTGGCGATGGGCGGCGCGATCGCCGGCGTCGCCCTGAGCAAGGAGCCGGTGATCACGGCCGCTGCGCTGGTTGTCGCCGGTGCGGCATGGATGCTCGCAGTGGCACTGTTCAATATCGGCGTGCAGCTCTCGGCGCCGCGCTGGGTGGCGGGCCGCTCGCTCGCCGCGTTCCAGGCCGCGATCGCCGGCGGCATTGCGATCGGCAGCTGGGGCTGGGGCCGCATCACCGACGCGGCCGGCGTCGAGACCGCGCTGTTGATCTCCGCCGCACTGATGTTCGTGTCGCCGCTGCTCGGCATCTGGCTCCGGATGCCGCCGATCGGCGCGCGCAACGAAGCCGCCGAGGCGCTGGCCGATCCCGAGGTGCGGCTGCAGCTCACCGGCCGCAGTGGCCCGCTGGTGGTGGAGATCGAATACCGGGTGACGCAGGACGATGCCCGCGCCTTCCACAATGTGATGCAGGATGTGCAGCTCTCGCGCCAGCGCAACGGCGCCTATGGCTGGTCGCTCGCGCGCGACATCGCCGATCCCGAATTGTGGACCGAGCGCTACCACTGCCCGACCTGGCTCGACTTCCTGCGCCAGCGCAACCGCGCCACCCAGATCGAACGCGAATTGCACCAGAAGGCGGCCGACTTCCACATCGGCCCGGAGCCGATCCGGGTGCGCCGGATGCTGGAGCGGCCGTTCGGCTCGGTGCGCTGGAAGGAGGAGACGCCGGACCGCGCCGCGAATGAGGTGCTTCCGGTGGTGGCGACTGCGGCGGGGAGCAGTACGTAACGCTCCGTCGTCATTCCGGGGCGCGCGAAGCGCGAGCCTAGAATGACGGTGGAGAGAAACCTACTGCCCGTGTTCGGTCAGCGTCTTCTGGCAACCCTTGCTCAGCTGGCCGCGATGCTGCTGCAGGCAGGCCAGGACGGCGCCATCGCCGTCATTGAGAACCGGGCGGCAGTGCCGCTGGGCATCGCGGGTGCAGGCCGAGCGCTCCTGCTGTTGCTGCGCCGATGCGCCCGACGTGAGGAGAATCAGCGAAACGGCGGCGAACAGGATGCGGGTCATCTCAAAGCCTCTAATGAATGCGACGCCGGTCTTATACCGCTTTCGGCGTGCGGAAGAAGCTTGAAACGGCCGAGCGGACGGCTGGTTCCGCCCGCGCCGGACCCGGAATTGGCCTGCGTCTCGTCGCCGCAGGCACGCCGGCGATTGGTGCAGTGCATTATTCGGCGGCGACCTTTTTCGCCGCGAGATCGCGGTCCATCACGACCCGGCAGCCGCTGCTGAGCTGGGACCGATGCTTGATCATGCAGGCCGTGATCTTCGGGATGTTCGGGATCTCGGCGCTGCACAGGCGGAACGCATCGCCCGTGCACATCTGCTGCGCTTCAGCGCTGAACGCGAAGCTTGCGGTCGAGGACAGCGCGGACACGGCCGCGGCAAACGCCAGCGCGACGCTGGCCTTGGCAATCTGGCTTTTGAACGTGTTGGTCATGATCGGCTCCCATCGGCACCGCGCCAATCGCGGGCCCGTTGTTTAATGGACCGATCTTGCCCGGACGCGCGCCGCCCGGCTGTGATGGACGTCACGCAAGCGTAAGCCGCGCTTTTTCTTGGCCTCCCGGCGCGTTGTTGGGACCGCGTTAAGACCTTGTTGGCACTAATTCCTCGTTACAGCTGTGGCGTTCCCTTAAGTTCCAAGAGAGTTGTGTAGCGATGCGTAATCCGTTGGGCCTGATGCTGGCCAGTGTCGTCATGGCGGTCGTGATTGCCGGAGTGTGGTTCTGGACCTCCTCCCCGCGCGCCGACGCCACCGCTCCCCAAACCATGGCGGCCCGCGCCGCCGATCCGCTTCCCGACGCGGCCAAGGCGGCCGCGAAGGACGACGTGCAGACGACGGCAGCGCTGTCGAAGCGTGCCGATGCCACGCCGGCGGCAGCCGCCGCGCCGACCCCGGCCGCCGCTCCGGCACCGATGCCCGCCCCGATCGCCGCCGCCGCGCCTAAATGCGCCAATCCCGACGCGCTCGGCATCAGCCGCACCGTCGTGGTCGACACCACCGGCGGACCTGGTTTCGGCTTCCTGCAATACAAGCAGTTCGACTTCCTCACCGACCACGAGATCGTGCTGACCTTCGACGACGGCCCGTGGCCGACCACGCCCGCGGTGCTGAAGGCGCTGGCCGACGAATGCACCAAGGCGGTGTTTTTCCCGATCGGCCTGCACACTACCTATCACCCGGACATCCTCCGCCAGGTGATGGCCGCCGGCCACACCATCGGCGCCCACACCTGGTCGCACGCCCATCTCGGCGGCAAGAAGATGACCGAGCAGATGGCCAAGGACGAGATCGAGAAGGGCTTCAGCGCCGTCAAGGTCGCGCTCGGCGCCGATCCGGCCCCGTTCTTCCGCTTCCCGGCGCTGGTGCACACGCCGGCGACGACGGCCTATCTCGGCAGCCGCAACATCGCGATGTTCTCGGTCGACGTCGATTCCAACGACTTCAAGTCCAAGAGCTCGGACGAGGTGATCAAGAACGTGATGACCGGGCTCGACAAGGCGCAGGACCACAAGGGCATCATCCTGATGCACGACCTCCAGAAGCACACCGCGCAGGCGCTGCCGACCTTGCTGCGCCTGTTGAAGGCCGGCGGCTACAAGGTGGTCTGGATGAAGCCGAAGACCCAGATCGAGACGCTGCCCGAATACGACGCGATGATGGCCAAGACCGAAAAGGTCTCGAGCGCACCGTCCCGCCCGGTGAGCTCCGTGATCCAGACCGTCGCGCAGTAGCCGCGCCAATTCGCGGAACTGACAAGCTGAACACAAAGCGCTCCTGGATCTGATCCAGGAGCGCTTTCGTTTTGCGAACGGATCGACGCGACAATGATCGCATGACGAAGAACCTGCGACGCATCGCCTCACATCTTTCTAACGTGCGTTATGATTCGCGGCGCATCGCATAGCCGCTATTCATGCAGCGGGACGATTCCCCGTAGCATGCCGGTACAATCAAAAAGTGTCAGCTGCTACAGCCTCGCGCGAGGACGGCCCCGCTAACCACTCAGCACGGGACGCTGGTCGGCCTCGGCCCGTGTCGCGACGGTCGAGTTGACGACGCGGGCCTTCAATCTTGGACGGCGCAAGCCTGTAAGCGTCAGCAGTCAATCCAGTCGCGATGCAGCTCGCGGATGACGCGGCCCTCGGTCCGGCGTCCCGCTTGCGGCACGACGCATGGCCAAAATGGCGAAAACAACCCCATGCAAAGGAGCCGGTGGCTGCCGGCTTTCGAGATGGTGACACGTTCGAGATGGTGACTTGACACGTCGGGCAACTCAGCGGCACTATTCCAATATTCCGAAATCGCATGGACCCTCGCCCGACAAGGGAGCACAGTCCCTTTCGGCGTCACCAGTAAATCCCGTGACGATGCAATTCGCGGATGATGCGGCCTTCGGTCCAGCGTCCGGAATAGCGACCGCTGCCGGATGCGTGAGAATAGGACGGCTTGTCGTCGTCGTAATAGTCGTCATTCCGTGCCGATGATGACTGAACCTTGGCCGGCTGAGCTTGCGGCGGCGGAGCCGGCGTCGTCGCAGTTGCCGGCGCGGCAACTGCCGACGGTCGCTCGACATATTTCGGCGTTTCCGGCGGCTGCGGCGGCGGCTCGACCACCGGCGCCTGAGCAATCCTGTCCGACGCTTTGGCCGCAACCGGCGCCACAGCCGGCGAACTCTCGCCCCCGCGCATCGACAAGCTCCGCGTGCCGCCGGCCTGCGCGGACGCGGAAGCCAACACCATCACCGTGATCAGGATGAGCTTGCGCATTGTTGGGTCTCCCGTTGGTGAGGGGGAGACTAGGGCGAAGACCCCGAGGTGGATGTGAGGCGTGTCACTTGCAACGGGCGCAGGACCTAGGATTCGGGCAAAGGCCCATGTTGCGGCCGAGACGGGCTTGCTTCGAACTACGCACAGGCGCGAAGAACGCGCTTTCATCCGTGCGCTAGAAGGGGCCTGTCCGTTTTTTGCGGCTCAAAAGTCTTGGTTGTCCGGCACAAGGATACGGCCTTTTTCTAACAGCGAGGTACGCACAAGATCGCGATACTGGGGCGTCCTAATGAAGACGTAGCGCGCGAAAGCGAAGTCCTTTCGGTGCGAAAACACCTTGCTGTGAGCCCAGCTACATTGGAGATAGTTTAGGTTCTCCACGTTAGCCGGCTCGGCTGTGATGGGAGCGCCTTCAGTAAAGGCTTTGTAAATGTGATGAGTGCCGCGGATGACCGTCTGTGCAACATGCAACTCAGAGGCCCCACCGGATACGCCGGCTAAGACGGTCCGCCGAATAGTGCGGTGCAGACGTATTGCTGCTAAGTAGCGCGCTATGATGTCCTGCCCTGTCGCCGGACAAGGCATCCACAATGCGCACTTTGGCGAGAGTGGGACGAATGCCTCCACGCCTTCAACGTCGAATCCAAGGTTGCTGCCGTCCCGCATGTCATGCGTTCGCTGAAGCACGACGGGATGATCGCCAAGATAGAATGCCTCGGCGCCTTCGATAACCATCAGCGCCCAATAGCGCTCCGCAATTTGCTTGGCCGTCACTGCCGCGCTGAACCACATCATCTTTAAGGTCTTACCGAAGTCAGCCCGCAAAGGCTTGTTCGTTAGCCCTTCAAAAAATGCTTTGGTGCGGAAGCTCTGCACTGCGACGAACCGCGCAACGTGGCTGCGCTCCCTTGGAGACAACCCGGCTAAGCTGCGTGTGGCAATGATCCGCTTCAGGACCGGCGCGACCCTCGTTTCAATCTTCTCGAATAGACCCTCGAACGAAATCGGTTTTCCGTTGATTTCGAAATCGTTGAAGCCGGGCTCGGAAGCCAACAACCTAGGCGGCCGCTTTCCGACCTCGTCGCTGTGAATATCAAGAAAATAGACGCGACCGTCTTCGTCGGCGAAATTCTTTAAGAGAAGTTTGGGAACCCAATGCTGATTCTCGTCACTCATGGCTTTACCTCGAACTCGCACTCTAGCAGATTCGCTTGCTGGCTGCTGAGCTAACGACCTGCCAAAAATTCGGCAGCGCTTAGCCTTTCGATCGTCGAGCCACTTCTGAAGTTGCGCGGGCTCTTTTTCCTTAATTGATCGCTCGAAGTTGCTTTGAAACACTATGGGCGTCGCAACGTATGAGAAGAGTGATGGAGGCTTCTGTAAGGCGCCCGCACCTAGTAGCTTATCTCTCTTTTCCTGATGCGGACGCGGGAGGAAGGATGCCACCGATCGGCTTGCGATCAAGCAACGTCGGTCAATGCGGGCCGCGGCGAAGACTGACGGAGTGCCCTTTGGGAGATATATTCGAGTTTTGGTCGCGGATCGAGCGCGGTGCGAAAGTCCACCCTGCTGACGTTAAAGCGTTCGACCGAATGAACGCGGAGCGGCACGGCTTCCAATTGGACTGTTTACCCGGCAATTTCGGTGGTCGTCTCAGGTCCGCCCCGGTCGTGCTACTCTATCTATCGCCCGGCTACAGTCCGGCTGACGTTGATGATGCTAAGAGCGAAGAAGGCATAGATCATCGATTTCGAAGTTGGAAAGGCGATGAACCGTTCCGTGAAAATGGACCAGGTCGAAGATGGCTGGAAAGCCGAACAAGAATTTTCGGCGAGTTTGCATCGATCCAGCAAAACTGCGCAGTGCTTAACATCGGTGCTTATCACTCTAAGGACGTTAAAAGTTACCCATCGCTGTTAGCCCTGCCGTCAAGTCGCGTTTCGCTGACATGGGCTCAAGACTACCTCTTCGCGCAAGCTGAAGCGGGAAAACGCATCGTCATTTGCATGAGGTCCGCTTCGTATTGGGGCCTCGACACGGGCCGCCAATATCCAGGAACTCTTTTCGCGCCGGAGGTAAGTCGCAGCGGTCACTTGGTCAATGGGCCAGAAAAAGATGCTATAGTTGAAACCGTTCAACGGCGGATCGGAGCTTCACAATGAAGCGCGAGATTAGCTACCGCGAAGAATGTGACCTAAAAGCAATCTTCGTCACAAATTGGATTTACGTCTCAGAGGCCTATACCCGCGGTCTTCCGACGGGACATTTCACAAGGGAACAAGTAAATTCGATTGAAGCCCTTCGAGACGCAGGCCTCCTCGATGGAATGAAGCTAGATACGAAATGGCGGCGGGCAATTGACGAAGTATCTAGCGGACGTTCAATCCACGCATTGTCCGATGACGACAAGAAATTGATCGTTGAAGCTTGGGTTCGGCTTGAATTTTGGGGGCAGCCGCTCGCTACCGAATAGGGTTCACACCTGGTGTGGGCACCCTATGGCAAACTATGTGTGCGACAAGCGAGAAACGTCCAACATCCAGCTTTTGCATAGAGTGAAAGCCTGGTCAGAAAAACCGGTGCCGCAAGAGGGATTCGAACCCCCGACCCCGTCATTACGAATGACGTGCTCTACCGACTGAGCTATTGCGGCGGACCGTTGCAAACGCCTTGGGTTGGGCGTGCCACCTGATATCGGGCACAGCCTCGATTGGCAAGAAGAAGCGGCCCCGTAGCCTCGCGGATTTAACTCCCCAAACGTGACAAAAATCCCTTCCAGCCGCCCATCTGGGCCTTGGGCGGGCCGATTTGTTCGGCGAATTCGTCCACGGCGCCCTCCTCGTCGACGCCGGGGTCGTCGGGGGCGCGGACGATGGGAATGACGGCGGGAACCGGTGCCGGGGTCGACTTCGGGAGGTCGGTGCGGGAGCGGAACAACGGGGCTGGCGCCGGGGGCGCTGGCTCGGGCGGCGGCGCGGGCTCGGGTGCGGCGGCAACCGGCTCGGCTAGGGCCGGCTCGGGCACGACAGGAAGGGCATCGGCGGGCGGTGGGGCGTTGTCCTGTGCGGTCGGTTCGGCTGGCGCTGCCGGCTCAGCGGGCTTCGCCTCCACCGGCTCAACCGGAACTGCCACCGGCGCCTCGGGCTCGCTCGCCAGCTCCTTCGGCAGTTCGCGGCGCGGGGCCAGCATCGCCTCCTCGAAGGGCGAGATTTCGACGGCGCTGCCCTTGTCGGACGGCAGCGCTGCGACCGGGGTCTGCCACTGGAAGGCGTCGAGCCGGCCGCTCACCGGCGAGACCGGACGCCAGCGGTCGGAGACGTAGCCGTCCGCGGTCCAGGCCGGATCGTGCAACGCGCGCACGGCGCGCAGGGTCCAGGCGCGGGCGCGGCCGCTATCGCCATGCTCGGTGCGTTCGAGCTCGGCCATCAAGAGCGCGACGCGCTGGGTCGGTGCGGCGACGAACGGTTCCAGCGCGGTGCGTGCCCTGGCGAATTCGGAGGCGTCGATCGCGGCGCGCGCGATGGCAAGCGCGCCTTCGATGTGGCCCGGCGTCTTCGCAGCCAGCGTCTCGACACGGACCAGCCGCTGCCGCGCGGCATCGCCGAGCCGGACATGGGCATAGGCGTCGGCCAGATCGGGATGCGGCTGCGCCAGCCAGGCGGTCTCGACGAGACGCATCGCGCGGCGCACCTGATGCGCCTCACTCTGGAATTTGGCGGCGAGCACCGCCGCAGGGATCAGCGTCGGCGCCAACTTCACCGCCTCCATCGCGCTTTCGCGCGACAGGTCGCGGTCGACCTTCTCCAGCTCCATCGCGCGCGCCGCAAGCAGCACGCCGCGCTGCCGCCGGTAGGTCGCCTTGTCGATCAGGCCGGCCGACTGGTTGTTGTCGATGATCGACAGCGCGCCAGCCCAGTCGCCCTTGGCGCAGCAGAAGCCGAGCACCGCATGCGAGGCCCAGCTCGACGACGGCGACAGTTTCAGCGCTTCCTCCGCGACCATCACGGCGGTGACGGGATCGTCGGCGCGCTGCGCCTCGATGAACAGGCCGCGCAAGCCCAACAGCCGCGTGTCCTCGCGCTCGGCCATGGCGCGGAAGGCGCGCTGTGCCGCCTCGCGGTCACCGTCGAGTTGGGCCGATTGCGCATGCAGCAAGAGTGTCAGCGGATCGTTGCCGGCGTGGCGCCGCGCCACTTCGGCATGGGCGCGCGCCAGCGTCGAATCGCCGTGGCCGATCGCGAGCAGGCCCTGGGTGATGGCGCGACGGCCGCGGGCGTGGCGCCGCTCGCGCCGGTGACGGCCGATGCGGCCGGGCACGTTCCACAACGTCCACAACACCGCGCCGGCGAACATCGCGACCGCGACGACGATGCCGAGCAAGAACACCGGCTGCTTCGATGTGAAGCGCAAGCCGCCCCATGACATCACGAGGTCGCCGGGCTGATCGACCACCCAGGCCGCGCCGGCGGCTGCGAGCGCGATCAACAGCAGAAACACAATGATCCGGATCATCAAAGACCTACCGCAAAGGCTACTGATTGACCGTGGCGAGCGCCGCCATGGCGTTGTCGGCGAATGTCCTGGAAGCGGCGAGCGCAGCGCGGCGCGCGTCGACCTTGTCGAGCCAGGGTTGCGCCGCGGCGCGATCGGCCGGCGGCAATGTCTTCAATTCACGCTCGGTCAATGCGAGGTCATTATGCACGGCGGCCGATGTCACGCGCGCGACGATGCTGCCGCGATCGATGCCGGTCGCATCGCTGCGCTCGATGTGGATCAGGCTCGAGGCGCCGGCCTGCAGGCGATCGACCAGGCTGCTGCCGGTCGTCGCATCGTGCGCGGGCGGCGCAAGCTGCGGCACGATCTCGACCAGCTCGCGGCACAGCACATTCGGGCTCGGCACGCCCGCGGCGGCAAACCCGTCGAGCGGCTTCAGCGCCGCGGGATCGTCGGCGAGCGACTTCGCCGCCGCGAGCGCGGCGACGAAGGGATCGCCGTGACGAACCGCGGTGTCGAGCAGCGATGCGGCGACGACGCGGCGCAGCGGCGTGTCATCGGTCGGTTTCGCGGCGGCCATCGCGGTGACCTTGGCGTCGGCGATCTTGCCGTCCTGTTGCGCGATCTCGCCGCTCTGCGCCTTCAGCGCGCCCTCGATCCTGTCGATGCGCGCTGTGATGGCGGAGAGATCCGGCGCCGACGCCCCGCTGCGCGGTGCGTTGGCGGCGGCGGCGAGCTTGTCGGATTGCGCGCGCTGAGCGGTGAGCTCGCTGCGCAGCGCGGCGATCGATTTGTCGAGCGCCTCGAGCCGCGCCGCGGCCGCGGGATCGCCGGCCGGCTTGCCGAGCCTGGTCTCGAGCCCAGCGATACGGCCGGTCAGTTCGTCGATCGCGGCGGCATTGGATGGCGCAGGAGGGGATGCCTGCTGCACGGCGGGCCAGCCGAGCAGCCAGCCGACCCCGATCACAAGCGCAGCCGCGACCGCGCCGGAGACCGGCGCCACCACCCAGGGCGAGACCGGCCGCGACGGCTCGGGAGCGTACGTCGCGGAGACAGTCTCGGGCTGCGGTTGCGGCTTGACCTCAGGCTGCGGCTCAGCTTCCGGCGCCGCTGCGTCGGCCGAGGCCATGTCCGCGGCCGGGCTGGGCTCCTCCGCCTTCGACGGTTCGGTGGAGACCTCGGTCGCCTCCAGGTCGATGGTCGGCGGGGCGCGCTTCGGCCGGGAATCCGGCGACGGTGCTGTGTCCTCGGGCCTCTCTTCAGCCATCGCGGGGGGGTCCTCAAAACTATTGGCAGCGCATTGTAGCAGAATCGGCCCGGCTTCTTAGAGCACGTTCCGAAAAATGGAGCACCGGCTAACGTCATGGTCAGACGAAAGAATCATGCCGAAGATGGGTTCAAGCTACGGCTGACCGCCTCCAGCAGGGCAGTCTCGTCGGGCTGCGCCGCGACCACCAATTGGGTGGCGCCGGCATCGCGGAGCACGGCGGCAACCGAGGCCGAGATGCAGCATTGCGGCAGCGCCAGCGCCGAAATCTCCAGCCCTCCGGCCCGCGCCGCGTCCAGGAACGCCCGCGCGCTGCGGCGGGAATAATGCAGCACCGCCTTGACGCGGCTGGCCATGAAGGCATCGCTGATCTCGTCCGGAAAAACCGCGACCGGGACCATCCGGTAGGTGGTGTGGGTGATCACGGTCAGTCCCGCCTCGCCGAGCTCGCCGGCAAGATCGCGCGCGAGATCGGCGCCGGCGAGATAGAGCAGCGTGGCCGATTTCTTCAGCTTGTTCGCCTTGACCCGCGCCAGCACCAGATCGCGAACTGCCTCGGCGTCGCCTTTGGCCACCTTCACCTTGTCGAACCCCGCGGCGCGCGCGGCGTCGGCGGTGTGCGTCCCGACCGCGAAGGCGGGCAGCCGCAACAGCCGGTGGCCGGCGAGATCGATCCCGCGCAGCGCATTGGCGCTGGTCACGATCACGGCGTCATAATCGGCGTCGTCATCGTCGTGGAACGGCAACGGCTCGAAGCGCAGCACGGGTGCGGCGAGCGCCTCGATGCCCCGCGCGCGCAGGGCCGCACACGTCGCCTCGCTGTCCGGATGCGGGCGGGTGACCAGCACAACCACGATTCAGGGCTCCCGCCTGATGACGCTGAAGTTCAGGACCAATTGCACTCGGCGACCTCGCAATGCTACCCCGGAAGGGACATCTTCAATCGAGCAGGATCATGTCGGAAATCGGTTCCGGCGTTCGTGATCATGCTGGTAGCGCTCTTGCTCGTAACATATGGGCCGAAATTGGGTAACGAAACGCCGATGCTGGTGCTGGGAATCGAGACCACCTGCGATGAGACCGCGGCGGCCGTGGTCGAGCGCCAGGCTGACGGCTCGGGCAAGATCCTGTCCAACATCGTGCGCTCGCAGACCGCCGAGCACGCGCGCTTCGGCGGCGTCGTGCCGGAGATCGCGGCGCGCGCCCATGTCGATTTGCTCGACGGCATCGTCGCCGGTGCGATGAAGGAGGCCGGTGTCGGCTACGCGCAACTCTCGGCGGTGGCGGCCGCGGCGGGGCCGGGCCTGATCGGCGGCGTCATCGTCGGCCTGACCACCGCGAAGGCGATCGCGATGGTGCACGACACGCCGCTGATCGCGGTGAACCATCTCGAAGCGCACGCGCTGACGCCGCGGCTGACCTGCGCACTGGCGTTTCCGTACTGCCTGTTCCTGGCTTCGGGCGGCCATACCCAGATCGTGGCGGTGGTCGGCGTCGGGCAATATGTCCGGCTCGGCACCACCGTCGATGACGCGATGGGCGAAGCGTTCGACAAGGTCGCGAAGATGCTGTCGCTGCCCTATCCCGGAGGACCCGAGGTGGAGCGCGCCGCAGCCGGCGGCGATGCGACCCGCTTCGCCTTGCCGCGCCCGATGCTCGGCCGTCCCGACGCGAATTTTTCGCTGTCCGGACTGAAGACGGCGGTGCGCAACGAAGCGAGCCGGCTCGAACCGCTGGAGCCGCAGGACATCAGCGATCTCTGCGCGAGCTTCCAGGCCGCGGTGCTGGAAGCCACCTCCGATCGCCTGAGCGTCGGCCTGAAGCTATTCCAGGACCAGTTCGGCACGCCGCGCGCGCTGGTCGCAGCCGGCGGCGTCGCCGCCAATCATGCGATCCGCAGCGCGTTGCAAGAGGTGGCGGCAAAGGCGCAGACCACGCTGATCATCCCGCCGCCGGCGCTCTGCACCGACAATGGCGCGATGATCGCCTGGGCCGGCGCCGAACGAATGGCGCTCGGCCTGACCGACACGATGGAAGCCCCGCCCCGCGCCCGCTGGCTGCTCGACGCGAATGCAAAGGCGCCGGCCGGACATGCCAACAGCCGCGCGGGATATTGAGCGATGCGATCGCGCCGCAGACTCCTCTTCACCTCGCCCCGCTTGCGGGGAGAGGTCGGATCGCATCGAAGATGCGATCCGGGTGAGGGGGTACGGATCTCACTGATCGGCTCGCTCGCGGAGAGAAGCCCCTCACCCCAACCCTCTCCCCGCAAGAGCGGGGCGAGGGGGCGCAGCTGAGCTGGGGTCCGCATGCCCGCGCATCATTCAGTCAGCGTGATCGGGGCCGGCGCTTGGGGCACGGCGCTGGCCGGCGTCGCCGCGCGTGCCGGGCGCGAGGTCATCCTGTATGCGCGCAATCCGGATCATGCCGCGCAGATCCAGGCGTCGCGGATCAATCCAAAGCTCGCCGGCGTCGCGCTCGATGGCGCGATTGCCGTGACGTCCGACATCGCAGCGGCGGCGCGTGCGCAGATCATCCTGGCTGTGACGCCGGCGCAGCATCTGCGCGCGGCGGTCGGGCATCTTGCGCCACACATCAAACCCGGCACGCCGGTGATCGCCTGCGCCAAGGGCATCGAGCACGGCACCCACAAATTCATGACCGATGTGATCGCGGAGGCCGCACCGCGCTCCGTGCCCGCGATCCTGTCAGGGCCGAGCTTTGCCGACGATGTCGCGCGCGGGCTGCCGACCGCGGTGACCTTGGCGGCAAGGGACGAGGCGCTGGCGAGCGATCTGGTGCGAGCGCTCGGGTCGGCGACCTTCCGGCCCTATCACTCGACTGACGTGCGCGGCGTCGAGATCGGCGGCGCGGCGAAGAACGTGCTGGCGATCGCCGCCGGCATCGTGGTCGGCAAGTCTCTCGGCGCCTCCGCGCTCGCGGCGCTGACCACGCGCGGCTTCAGCGAACTGGCACGCTTGGGTCGCGCCTGCGGTGCCCGCGCCGAGACGCTGGCCGGCCTGTCCGGGCTCGGCGATCTCCTGCTCAGTTGCTCGACAGCACAATCGCGCAATTTTGCGCTCGGACTTGCGCTCGGTCGCGGCGAGCCCGCACCCGCGGGCAAGCTCGCCGAAGGTGCGTTCACCGCGCCGGTCCTGATCGAGCTCGCCGCGTCGAACAACGTCGACATGCCGGTGTCACGCGCGGTGGCGGCGATCCTCGGCAACCGGCTGACCATCGATGCCGCGATCGAAGGTCTGCTGACGCGGCCATTCAAGGCGGAAGAATAAGCACCCCTGTCGCGCGGTGACCGATCTTCACGACCTGTCTGCGCTGTACTAAAGCGTTTTCGAGCGAAGTGGATGCCGGTTCGCGTGAAGAAAACGCGTCGAAACAAAAAAGCTAGAGCTTTGGTTCTGATTCAATCAGAACCGAAAATGCTCTAGCGTGGCGCGAACCGCCGGATCCCGGTCGAACAAATCGAAAATGGATCTCAGGGGAGTAAAGATGCGTCAACCGCAACGCGCCATCGTTTCCATCAGCATCGCATTCGCCGTCGCCGCATGTGGCGCGGCCCGCGCGCAGACCGCGGTGCCCTACGACGAGCTCGCCAAGAGCGAGGGGGCCGCCAATGCCGAGAACGGCAAGCGGGTCTCGCCGCTGAAATCGATCGGCAATCCCACCAGTGACGTCTCGCCCGAGATGCAGGCGATGATCGGCGCGCCCTATCCGCCGCATTTCAACGCCGACCCGAAAACATCGGCGGAATGGAAGGAACTGATCGACCGCCGCGCCAAGCTCGCGATCGCGGGCCTGCCGGCGATGAAGCAAAAGCTCGGCGTCAAGGTCGAGGAGACCAGGATCGCCGGCGTGCATTGCTACATCGTCACCCCGAGCAAGATGCCGCTGGAAAACCGACGCCGCCTGCTGATCCATGTGCATGGCGGCGGCTATGTGTTCGGCCCCGGCGAGGCGGCGTTGCCGGAAGCCGTCATGATGGCCGGCATCGGCGGCTTCAAGGTGATCTCGGTCGACTACCGGATGCCGCCGGACTTCCCCTATCCGGCCGCGATGGACGACGCGATGGCGGTCTGGAAGGCGGTGCTGAAATCGCACGAGCACCATCGGCTGGCGATCTTCGGCACCTCGACCGGCGGCGCGATGACGCTCGCGATGGTGCTGAGGGCGAAAGACGAGAAGCTGCCGCTGCCCGCCGCGATCGCGCCGGGCACGCCGTGGGCCGATATCGACAAGATCGGCGACAGCTACGCCAGCAACGAATGGACCGACAATGTCCTGGTGACCTGGGACGGCTGGCTCGGCCGCGCCGCAAAACTCTACGCCAACGGCGCGGACCTGAAGAATCCCTACATCTCGCCGATCTACGGCGACTTCAAGGGGTTTCCGCCGACCATCCTGACGTCAGGCACGCGCGACCTGTTCCTCAGCAACACGGTGCGCACCCATCGCAAGCTCAAGCGCGCCGGCGTCATCGCCGATCTCAACGTCTATGAGGGGCAGTCCCACGCGCAGTACCAGTTCAACGTCGATGCGCCGGAGACCAGGGAAGCCTTCACCGACATCGCCAAATTCTTCGACCGCTACCTGAAGCAGTGAACGTCAGCGCCGGTTGCCCGCGCTTGTCGCGGGCAGCCGCGTGAATGTAACATCGCCATGCTTTGACGTGTGAGAACGGGGTACGTTGCGATGAACTACTGGCTGGTGAAATCCGAACCGTCGGTCTGGTCGTGGGACCAGCAGGTCGACAAGGGCGCCAAGGGCGAAGCCTGGACCGGTGTGCGCAACTTCACCGCGCGGCAGAACCTCGTCAACATGAAGAAGGGCGACAAGGCGTTCTTCTATCATTCCAACGAGGGCAAGGAGATCGTCGGCATCGCCGAGATCGTCAAGGAGGCCTATCCCGATCCGACCGACAAGACCGGCAAGTTCGTCTGCGTCGACATCAAGGCCGACAAGCCCTTGAAGACGCCGGTGACGATGGCCGCGATCAAGGCCGACAAGAAGCTTACCGACATGGCGCTGGTGAAATATTCACGGCTCTCGGTGCAGCCGGTGACGGCGGAGGAATGGAAATACGTCTGCAAGATGGGCGGATTATAAGCGACCTGCGAACTCTTCTCGTCGTCCCGGCGAAGGCCGGGACCCATTACCCTAAATGTTGATTGCCGGAATGAGCTGTGGCCACAGCGTGTTTTAACAACGCACGCCTGTGGTAATGGGTCCCGGCCTTCGCCGGGACGACGATGGAGTTTGCGGAACCTAAGCCCCCGCCGCCATCACCACCTGCGCCAGCAATTGCTCGCGCTTGGACTGCGTGCGGTAGCCGCCCATGGTCGCCGCAAAGCGCTCCAGAATGCCGTCCTCGAACGCAGTGACGATGGTGTCGTGGACGTAGCTCTTGCGGCAGATCGCAGGCGTGTTGGAGAGCTGGTCGGCGGCGGCGCGGATCGCGTCCAGCACTTGGCGCTTGCGGCCGCGCTGGCTGGTCGCCGGCGTGATCCGCGACAGCGATTCCACGACAACGGCCGAGGCCATCAGGGTGCGGAAATCCTTCAGCGAGATCTTGATGCCGGCGATCTCGCGCAGGAACGCGTTCACCGCCGTGGTCGAGGCGGCGCGGACGACGCCGGAGCGGTCGTAATACTGGAACATGCGCTTGCCGGGCACGCCGCGCAGAATGCCGATCGCACGCACCAGCTTGGCCGCGTCGCATTCCTTGCGCACGGCCTTGCCGCCCTTGGCCTTGAAGGTCAGCACCAGGCTGTCGTCTTCCAGCGTGACGTTCGACTTCAAAAGCGTGGTGGCGCCGCGGGTGCCGTTGAGGCGGGCATAGGATTCGTTGCCGGGCCGGATCGCGGTACGCGCGATCAGCTCGATCGCGGCCGACAGCGCGAATTCGCGGGTCGGCTCGTCGCCGGACAGAAACGCCGAGATCTTGCGCCGGATTTTTGGCAGCGCGGCGACCAGCTTGGCGAGGCGATGCGCCTTGCGTTGCTCGCGGACCTTCTCCCAATCGGCGTGATAGCGGTATTGCAGCCGGCCGGCGGCATCGCGGCCGACCGCCTGGAGATGCGTGTTCGGATCACTGGAATAGCGGACCTGGCGATAGGCCGGTGGAACCGCCATCGCGTGCAGCCGCCGGATGGTGCGGGCGTCCCGGATCCGCGAGCCGTTGGCGCGAACGAATGAATAGGTCTTCCCGCGCTTGATGCGGCGGATGTTCAGCTCGTTCTGGTCGCCGAGCCGCAACCCGAGGTCACGCGCAAGCTCCTCGACCGAGGTCTTGATCGCGGCCGGCGCGGCGAGCCCGATCTTTGCGGGCTCAAGTTTCGCGCGCGGCGGCTTGGGCGGCCATTGCCCCAGCGCCTTGGCCAAGGCGACGGAAGGATCGGCGGAAACGGGCCGCACAGCCGCGATGTTCTGCTGATCCATCATCTTCGCAAGACGCCTTGTTCTGTTCTCCGGGTAATGCCGCTTGTTATGGCTTCGTTCCGGTCGGGCCGTTCGGCCTCGGAAAGGCGATTTAGGGCGTCCGGGCCTCCATTGCGAGTCGCGAATCAGTCATTGACGGTTTCTAATTACCTATCATGGGTGCTATTCGGCCAATAACCTTGATGCGGACCTGCCTCGCCAGCGGAAATTGATCCAAGGAACCGGCAAGGAACCGGTAAGCAACCGGCCGAGGCCGCCGGTTGCCGCGGCGCCCTGAGACCGCGACGGGGCGCCGGATCAAGTCAGAGATCGTGGCCCTTCTTGCGCAGTTCCTCGACGATCCTTTGGCGCAATTCCGCGGCGACCGACTGGCCGAACTTCTGGCCCGCGAGCATCGACTGCTGCGTCACCATGGGCGTCTTCTCGAGCAATTTCTTGCCGACCGGGCTTTTGTAGAAATCGCTCAAAGCGTGGAGATCGTCCGCCGTGAAATTGCTGGCGTAGATCACCGCCATGGCGTCGGACAATTCGTCGAACCGTTTCTGGAAGCCGTCGAGCAGGACCGGCGTCAGCGTGTCGTAGTCATGGTCGACGTCGCTGCGGCCCTGGACGATCGCGGGCTTGAGGCTCTTCAGGATCGCCGGCATCAACGCCTTGAACTGGTCGACCAGATGCATCGTGATGACCAATTCCTTCGCCGCCGCCAGCGCGTCGGGCGCAGGCGCAGGTGCCGCGGTCTGGGCACGCGCCAGCGGCGTTGCGAGCGACAGGACTACGACCAAGAGACCAGTGACGCGGAGCAGGCGATGCAGCATAGCTTCTCTCGTCGGTGCGTTGCGACAAGGCGTCTTATCACGGGCCGAGGCCGGACGGGGCGCGCTCGATGGTTCTGCCTAACGAAAAGTGACAGTCCTTTTCCCTTGCCGGGCCGGAACGCGGCGACGCATAATTCGGCAATGATCAAGATCGCTTGCCGACGCGTCGTTTGCGATCGGCAATGAGTGGAGGAAACGATGTCCGATAAAATCTACGACGTGTCGGCCGACTGGGCCAAGCGCGCCTATGTCGATGACGCCAAATATCGCGAGATGTATGCGCGCTCGGTGTCGGACCCGAACGGATTCTGGGCGGAGCAGGCCAAGCGGGTCGACTGGATCAAGCCCTTCAGCAAGGTCGAGAACGTCTCCTACGCACCCGGCAACATCTCGATCAAATGGTTCGAGGATGGCGAGCTCAACGTCGCCTGGAATTGCATCGACCGCCATCTGGAGACGCGCGGCGACCAGACCGCGATCATCTGGGAAGGCGACGATCCCTCCGAGTCCAAGCACATCACCTATCGGCAGTTGCACGACGAAGTCTGCAGGATGGCCAACATCCTGCGCACGCGGAATGTGCAGAAAGGCGATCGCGTCACGATCTATCTGCCGATGATTCCGGAAGCCGCCTACGCGATGCTGGCCTGCGCGCGGATCGGCGCGATCCATTCGGTGGTGTTCGGCGGCTTCTCGCCGGACAGTCTCGCCCAGCGCATCAAGGACTGCGAGTCGAAGGTCGTCATCACCGCCGACGAAGGCCTGCGCGGCGGCAAGAAGGTGCCGCTGAAGGCCAATGTCGACGCAGCCATCGAAAAGACCGGCGGCGTCGACTGGGTCGTGGTGGTGAAGCGCACCGGCGGCAAGATCGACATGAACCCGACCCGCGACCTCTGGTACCACGAGGCCGCCGAGATGGTCACCAACGAATGCCCGTGCGAGCCGATGAATGCGGAGGATCCGCTGTTCATCCTCTACACCTCAGGCTCGACCGGGACGCCGAAGGGCGTGCTGCACACCTCCGCCGGCTATCTGGTGTTCGCCTCGATGACGCATCAATACGTCTTCGACTATCACGACGGCGACATCTACTGGTGCACCGCCGACGTCGGCTGGGTTACCGGCCACAGCTACATCCTGTACGGCCCGCTCGCCAACGGCGCGACCACGTTGATGTTCGAGGGTGTGCCGAACTATCCGGACAATTCCAGGTTCTGGAACGTGGTCGACAAGCACAAGGTCAACATCTTCTACACCGCGCCGACCGCGATCCGCGCGCTGATGCAGTCGGGCGACGACCCCGTGAAGAAGACCTCGCGCAAATCGCTGCGGCTGCTCGGCTCGGTCGGCGAGCCGATCAACCCGGAGGCCTGGGAATGGTACCACCGCGTGATCGGCGACGAGCGCTGCCCGATCGTCGACACCTGGTGGCAGACCGAGACTGGCGGCATTTTGATCACGCCGCTGCCGGGCGCGACAAAATTGAAACCGGGCTCGGCGACGCGGCCGTTCTTCGGCGTGGTGCCCGAGATCGTCGACGCCGACGGCAAGCCGCTCGACGGCGAGACCTCGGGCAATCTCTGCCTGACGAAGTCGTGGCCGGGCCAGATGCGCACGGTCTATGGCGACCATGCCCGTTTCGAGCAGACCTATTTCTCGACCTACAAGAACAAGTACTTCACCGGCGACGGCTGCCGGCGCGACGCCGACGGCTACTACTGGATCACCGGCCGCGTCGACGACGTCATCAACGTCTCCGGCCACCGCATGGGCACTGCCGAGGTCGAGAGCTCGCTGGTGGCGCATGAGGCGGTGTCGGAGGCCGCGGTGGTCGGCTATCCGCACGACATCAAGGGCCAGGGCATCTACGCCTATGTCACCCTGATGAAGGGCACCGAGCCGAGCGAGGCGCTGCGCAAGGAGCTGGTGGCCTGGGTCCGCAAGGACATCGGCCCGATCGCCTCGCCGGACCTGATCCAGTTCGCGCCCGGCTTGCCGAAGACCCGCTCCGGCAAGATCATGCGCCGCATCCTGCGCAAGATCGCCGAGGACGAACCGTCCAGCCTCGGCGACACCTCGACCCTGGCCGATCCCGCCGTGGTCGATGACCTCGTGCACAACAGGCAGAACAAGAAGGGTGCCGGGGCGTAGCGCGTCCGTCACGTCACAGAGCAATCGCGGTACGCGATAAATCGCCGTCATGCCCGGGCTCGGCCCGGGCATCCACGTCTTCGTTTCCGCGAAGAAAGACGTGGATGGCCGGGTCAAGCCCGGCCATGACGAGGGAAGTGCGATGCCGGCCGCTTCACAGGATTGTCAGAGGCAAGGCGGCCTTGCGGCGCGTTTGTGGCCAAGTGTTGTTTTCAAGTCATTTACTTTAACCGCAACATTTTCTTTCTTCCCACCATCAGGGCTTGTCCCACAACCGGCGTGGAAACCATCCGGTTAAGACACGCGGTTAACATTGCGTGAGACCGGCAAGTCCGGGGCTTTTCCGGCTTGTACCTTCGTTTTTTGAGGCTCCCGCGAGGGGGCTGTTGGGCAGTGGAGAAGGTTGATGTCGTTGAGGATTGCGGTGGCATTGGCCGCCACCATCGGGGCTGGTGTCTTGATGTCGTCTGCGGCCGAAGCGCGGCCGGAAATGGTCGGCATGCGCGGTGACACTTATTCGCCGGGCACCATCGTGGTGAAGACCAACGAGCGGCGGCTCTATCTCATTCTCGATTCCGGCCATGCGGTGCGTTACCCCGTCGGCGTCGGCAAGTCCGGCAAGCAGTGGGCCGGTACGACCCGGATCGACGGCAAGTACCGCAACCCGGCCTGGTCGCCGCCCGCCGAAGTCAAGCGCGACAAGCCGAGCATCCCGAATGTGATCCCCGGCGGCTCGCCGTCGAACCCGATGGGCGTGGCCGCGATGACGCTCGCCGGCGGCGAATACGCAATCCACGGCACCAATGTGCCGGGCTCGGTCGGCGGCTTCGTCTCTTACGGCTGCATCCGCATGCTGAACGCCGACATCACCGACCTCTATTCGCGCGTCTCGGTCGGCACGACTGTCGTCGTGACCCGCTGATCCGGATCACAGCTTCGCACGACCAAGGCCGCGCATCCGCGCGGCCTTTATTTTTAGCGCGCGGCATTGGTGCACCAGCCGAAACGATGCCCGCCGTTGTAGGCGCGCGCATGGCCCGCGGCGAGCAGCACGGCCGAGACGTTCTCGGTCCGCTTCGTCGCGACGTCGGCGACGACGCGTCCCTGATATTTGTCGGGGCCGATGTTGTAGATGGCGACATCGCCCTGCGCGAGCAGATCGCGGAGCGCCGTGGTCGCCGCCTGCGCCATCCGCAGCTCCTGCGCGCACGAAGCCTTCAGCTCCGGCGCATCGATGCCGCGCAACCGGACATGCGTGATCAGGTCGGGCCCCGGCGCCAGATGCACCCGCGCCTCGAAGGTGTCGCCATCGATCGTCCGGAGCGCGTCGACCGAATACCGCATGGGCCCCGAACCGCCGGTGCGCTGCCGGATCATGTCGGCATCCTGCGAGCGGCTGTCGGACCAATGCGGCAGCGGCAAATGCACCCAGTGCCGGATCGGCAGCATGCTGCCGGCGGCGATGCCGAGAACGAAAACCCATGGCAGCGCCGTCGAGACGCGCCGTCCCCACACCGACCGGCGGAAGGGCGGACGTCCCGCGCCATGAGTATTTATTCTCTCGTATGGGGACATATTCCCAGACTGGCCTGAGTCGGAGGCTCAGGCAAGCGCCGCCAAGCGCTTCAGAAATCCGACGCGATGCCCTTGGTCTCCCAATCGCCGTAACGCGTCGGTTCTGGACCCTTCGGTCCCTGAAATTCCTTCGGCCGCGCGGCGGCATTCTGTGCGGCCGCCTCTTCTGCGGCCTTGCGCCGCGCCTCGGCCTCGGCGAGCGCGCGCTGCGCGGCCGGCGTCAGCGGCTTGCGCGGCGCCGGTTCCGATGGCGATCGAACGGCCGTAGATTTATCCGACGAATGATCCGGCATGGCGAAACCTTTCCGCTGCGCCTCGCGTATCTCGGTGTTCGCGCAGTGACGACATCACGTTCACGAGTTCTCGCACGAAATCCCGCGGGGCGATTCTTACATTTGGCATATTCGCATGCCAGAGGTGTTTCCAGTTCACAGGCATGAGCCGAACGTAACTCAGCACCTTTCGAGATATCTCCGCTCCATGCCTCCTTCAAGATTTGCAGTTCCCACAGAAGTGCCCGGTCTCGCGGCGCGCCGGATCGCGGCCGATATCCTCGACGGCGTGCTGCACAAGCATCGCACCCTCGACGACCAGCTCGACGGCGCCGGCGCGCATCCCGGGCTGAAATCGTTGCCCGATCGCGACCGTGCGCTGATGCGCCGGCTGGTGTCGACCATCCTGCGCCGCCTCGGCACGCTCGGCCATGTGCTGTCGCGCCTGCTCGATCGCGGCGTTCCGACCGACGCACCGCGCGCGCAAAGCGCACTGCTGATCGGCGCGGCGCAGATCCTCTGGATGGACGTGCCCGACCATGCCGCGGTCGATCTCTCGGTGCGGCTGGTGCAATCGGACCGGCGCGCCGCGAAATATGCCGGACTGGTCAACGCGGTGCTGCGCCGCTGCGCGCGCGAGGGCCAGGGGCTGATCGACGAGGTCAAGTCGCAGACGCTCGACCTGCCGCCCTGGATGCTGGCGCGCTGGATCGCGCATTACGGCGAAACCACCGCGCGCGACATGGCGCTGGCGCTCAGCCATGAGCCGTCGCTCGATCTCACGGTGAAAGCGGATGCGCCGCAATGGGCCACCCGGCTGCATGGCGAGACGCTGCCGACCGGAACGGTGCGCACGCTGCTGCAAGGTTCCGTGACCATGCTGCCGGGCTTCGCCGAAGGCCAGTGGTGGGTGCAGGACGCCGCTGCCGCGCTGCCGGCGCGGCTGTTCGGCGACGTCAAGGACAAGGCGATCGCCGACCTCTGCGCGGCGCCCGGCGGCAAGACCGCGCAGCTCGCGCTGGCCGGCGCCCGCGTCACCGCGCTCGATCGCTCGCCGGCGCGAATGGCGCGCCTGCGCGACAATTTCGCGCGACTTGCGCTGCAGGCCGAGACCGTGGTGGCCGACGCCGCCGAATGGCCGGGCGAAGCCGGCAGCTTCGACGGTATCCTGATCGATGCGCCCTGCACCTCGACCGGCACCATCCGCCGTCACCCCGATGTGGCCTGGCTGCGCCAGGATGGCGACATCGCGCCGCTGTCGACGCTGCAGAAGCGGCTGCTGCAGAAGGCGACGACGCTCCTGAAACCCGGCGGTACGCTGGTGTACTGCACCTGCTCGCTGGAGCCGGAGGAAGGCGAGCAGGCGATCGCGGCGCTGCTCGCTGCCGATTCGAGCCTGCGCCGTGCGCCGGTCGAGACAAGCGAGGTCGCCGGCCTCGAGGAGATCATCACCGCGGACGGTGATTTGCGCACCCTGCCCTGCCATCTGCCCCATGCCGATCCGCGGCTGGGCGGCCTGGATGGATTTTACGCCGCGAGGCTGGTTAAGTTGCCTGGTTAAATCGACGGGTAACTCCTGAATTTATACTTGAGTTTTCTCATCCAGGGTGATTCGCGCGGTATCAAGAGGGTGTCTTGGCCGCGTTTCCGGATTAAATAGGGATTCGTGCAGAATCCCCTCACAAGGTAAGGCGTGTCGGTCGCTCAGAGCAGACGCATCTCGACGCTGATTGCTGGCCGCTTCGCCCGCAGCGTGATTGCACGCGCCAGCGGCGGCACCGTTGCGCTGTCGCGGCTGTGGCCCGGCCGCACCGACCGGCTGATCATCGCCCCGCACGACCTGCGGACCGCCGACGCCACCCGCGCCGCCGAGATCTACGCCGGACGATTCGTGTTCGCCGGCAAGATCGTCACCTGCCACGGCCGCTCGATCTTCGATCTGGAACCGCCGTCGGAGGATTGGGAGGCCGCCTTGCTGGGCTTCGGCTGGCTGCGCCATCTACGTGCCGCCGACACCGCGCTGACCCGCGCCAACGCCCGCTCGCTGGTCGACGACTGGATCTCGAACCAGGCACGAAGGCGGCCGCTGGAGCGTCGCGCCGATGTGCGCGCGCGGCGGGTGATCTCGCTGCTGTCGCAGGCGCCGCTGGTGCTCGGCGACACCGACGGCAAATTCTACCGCAAATATCTGCGCGGGCTGGCGCGCGAGATCAAATATCTGCGCTACTCCACGCTCGACAATGACGGCGTGCCGCGGCTGCAGGTCTTGATCGCGCTGTGCTACGCCTCGCTGTGCCTCGCCAACCAGGCGCGCAACATCAAGACCACCTCGCGAAAGCTCTCCGACGAATTGCAGCGCCAGATCCTGCCCGATGGCGGGCACATCTCGCGCAATCCCGGCGCGCTGGTCGAGCTGCTCAGCGATCTCTTGCCGCTGCGGCAGACATTTGCTGCGCGGAACATCGCCCCGCCGCCGGCGCTGCTCAACGCCATCGACCGCATGATGCCGATGCTGCGCTTCTTCCGCCATGGCGACGGCAGCTTCGCGCTGTTCAACGGCATGTCGACCGCGCCGTCCGATCTGGTGGCGACGCTGCTCGCCTATGACGACACCCGCGGCGTGCCGATGTCGAGCATGCCGCATTCCGGTTTCCAGCGGCTCGACGCCGGCAATACGGCCGTGATCATCGACACCGGTCCGCCGCCGCCGGCGAGCGTCAGCCAGGATGCGCATGCCGGCTGCCTGTCGTTCGAGCTGTCGTCCGGGGTAAGCCGCATCATCGTCAATTGCGGCATGCCGACGACGGGGCGCGACAATTGGCGGCCGTTCGCCCGCTCCACCGCGGCGCATTCGACCCTGACCTATCACGAGGCCTCGTCGTGCCAGTTCGTCGAGCTCTCGGCGATGAAGCGGCTGCTGCGCGGCTCGCCGATCACCTCAGGGCCCAGCAATGTCGAAAACTATCGCGAGGCAGTCACCGACGCCGACGTGCTTACCACCTCGCATGACGGTTATCTCTCCCGCTTCGGCGTGATCCACCGCCGCGTGCTGGTGATCTCGCATGACGGCACCCGCCTGGAAGGCGAAGACCAGCTGTCGCCGGCGCCGGGCGGCCGCCTCAAGGGCCACGATGCCGACTTCGCGCTGCGCTTCCATCTGCACCCGTCGGTGAAGGCGAGCCGGCTGTCGGACGCGCGCGGCGTGATGCTGGTGCTGCCCAACCGCGACGTCTGGACGTTCGAGGCCGTCGAAGACAAGGTCGAGCTCGAGGACAGCGTGTTCCTCGCCGGCAATGACGGCCCGCGCCGCACCTCCCAGATCGTGATCCGCCAGGACGCGCGGCAGGCCGCCACCATCCGCTGGAGTTTCGTGCGCTCCTCGACCTCCGCGACCGCCACCAATGCGCGGCGCAACGCCCGCCGCGAGCCGGAATTGCCGCTGTAGGGCGACGCGCTCCGCAAACATTCGGTGTCGTCCTGGCGAAAGCCAGGACCCATTACCCCAGCCGCTTGTTGTTGCACGACGCAGGGGCCACGATCTCGCACGCAATCAGATTCGGTGGCTATGGGTCCTGGCTTTCGCCAGGACGACGGGGTGGAGAGACCGCGCAAAAACTCGTCCCCGTCCCCAGGGGGCTCGCAGGATGACGGGACAGATTCCCGGGAATCTACGCCGTGAACCGGTTTCACACCCCGCCAAACCGTGCTACCCGGCTGCCTTAACAGCCAGGGATTTCCGATATGACCGAACAGCTTCGCCGCGTGACCCGCGCTCTGTTGTCCGTTTCCGACAAGACCGGACTGATCGATTTCGCGAAGGCGCTCTCCGACCATGGCGTCGAGCTGGTCTCGACCGGCGGTACCGCGAAGGCGATCGCGGCGGCCGGGCTCAAGGTCAAGGACGTGTCCGAGCTGACCGGCTTTCCGGAGATGATGGACGGCCGGGTCAAGACGCTGCATCCGAAGGTCCATGGCGGCCTGCTCGCGATCCGCGACAACAAGGAGCATGCGGCGGCGATGGCCGCGCACGGCATCGCGCCGATCGATCTGCTGGTCGTCAACCTCTATCCGTTCGAGGCCACCGTCGACAAAGGCGCCGGCTTCGAGGAGTGCATCGAGAACATCGATATCGGCGGCCCCGCGATGATCCGCGCCGCCGCCAAGAACCATGACGATGTCGCGGTCGTCGTCGAGGCCAACGACTATCAGGCCGTGCTCGACGAACTCGCCGCCCACAAGGGCGCGACCTCGCTTGGCCTGCGCCGCCGGCTTGCCGCCAAGGCCTACGCGCGCACCGCGGCCTATGACGCGGCGATCTCGAACTGGTTTGCCATGCAGCTCGAGACCACAGCACCGGATTTCCGCGCCTTCGGCGGCAGATTGATCCAGTCGCTGCGCTACGGCGAGAACCCGCACCAGACCGCGGCGTTCTACGCCACGCCGGAGAAGCGGCAGGGCGTCGCGACCGCGCGGCAACTACAGGGCAAAGAGTTGTCCTACAACAACATCAACGACACCGATGCGGCCTATGAATGCGTCAGCGAGTTCGACCCGAACCGCACCGCGGCCTGCGCCATCATCAAGCACGCCAACCCTTGCGGCGTCGCCGAAGGTCCGAACCTCGCCACCGCCTACGCCCGTGCACTCGCCTGCGATTCCACCTCGGCCTATGGCGGCATCATCGCGGTCAACCGCACCCTGGATGCGGAAGCCGCGCGCGCCATCATCGGCATCTTCACCGAGGTGATCATCGCGCCCGACGCCACCGAAGAAGCGATCGCGATCATTGCCGGCCGGCGCAATCTGCGCCTGCTGCTTGCGGGCGGCCTGCCGAACCCGCGCGCGACGGGCCTCACCGCCAAGACGGTCGCCGGCGGCCTCCTGGTGCAAAGCCGCGACAACGCCGTGGTCGAAGGCATGGACCTCAAGGTCGCCACCAGTCGCGCACCGACCGACGCCGAGATGCGCGATCTGAAATTCGCCTTCCGCGTCGCCAAGCACGTCAAGTCGAACACCATCATCTACGCCAAGGACCTCGCCACCGTGGGCATCGGCGCCGGCCAGATGAGCCGGGTCGATTCCGCGCGCATCGCCGCGCGCAAGGCGCAGGACGCGGCGGCCGAATTGAAGCTGGCGGAGCCGCTGACAAAGGGCTCGGTGGTCGCCTCCGACGCGTTCTTCCCGTTCGCCGACGGCATGCTCGCCTGCATCGAAGCCGGCGCCACCGCGGTGATCCAGCCCGGCGGCTCGATGCGCGACGACGAGGTGATCAAAGCCGCCGACGAGCACAACATCGCCATGGTGTTCACCGGCACCAGGCATTTCCGGCATTGATCTCTCAACTTGTCGTCCCGGCGAAAGCCGGGACCCATAACCACCGACCTTGCTTGGTGAGAGATAACTAACCCCAGCGCACCTTCGATAGATCACGCGGTATGGGTCCCGGCTTTCGCCGGGACGACGCTGGAGGGTTGCTTCGGCACCTTCACAAGCGATGCGCCCGAGCGGGGCGTTTCGCCACGCCGATCCATCCCCATATAGCATGAGCCCATTGGGCGAATGTCGTATCGGCGATGAACGAAGCGAGGCTCTCGATGGCGCTTGTTGCAACGATATCGCGGCGGCTGTTTGCCGCTCTCCTCGTCGTCGGCATGTCCGCACCGGCGTTCAGCCAGGAGCAGCGCCGCTTCTATTCGCCGCCTTCTGCGGACGCCGTTCACGGCATCTTCGCCGAACACGGCATGGTGGTGGCGCAGGAGAAGCTCGCCGCACAGATCGGCGCCGATGTCCTGCGCCAGGGCGGCAATGCGGTCGATGCCGCGGTCGCCACCGGCTTCGCGATGGCGGTGACCTATCCGCGCGCCGGCAACATCGGCGGCGGCGGCTTCATGGTGATCCATCTCGCGCACTCGAACGAGGACATCGCGATCGATTATCGCGAGACCGCGCCGCAGGCCGCGACTCGCGATATGTACCTGGGCGCCGACGGCAAGCCCGATCCCGACAAATCGCGCAACTCGGCACTCGCGATCGGCGTGCCCGGCACCGTCGCCGGCCTCGCGCTGGCGCTGGAGAAATACGGCTCCGGCAAATTCACGCTGGCGCAGATCCTCAAGCCCGCGATCGATCTGGCGCGCGACGGCTTTGTCGTCACCGACGACACCGCGGATACGCTGGGCGACATGTATCGCCGGATGGCGCGCTGGCCGAATTCAGCCAAGACGTTCTCGCATGCCGACGGCACGCCGCTGCACGAGGGCGACCGGCTGATCCAGGGTGATCTCGCGGCCGTGCTGACGGCCATTTCGGATCAAGGCCCGCGCGGCTTCTACGAAGGCGTGGTCGCCGAGAAACTCGTCAAGGGCATCAAGGACGCCGGCGGCATCTTCACGCGCGACGATTTGAAATCGTATCAGGCGGTGATCCGCACGCCGATCCGCGGCACCTATCGCGGCTACGACGTCGTCTCGATGCCGCAGCCGTCGTCGGGCGGCGTCGTGCTGATCGAGATCCTCAACATCCTCGAGGGTTTTCCGATGTCCGACATCCGGCAGGGCTCGGCGACCTCGCTGCACCTGATGATCGAGGCGATGAAGCGCGCCTATGCGGATCGCGCGCGCTATCTCGGCGATCCCGCCTTCGTCGACGCGCCGACCCAATTGCTGACCGCCAAGGATTACGCCGCAAAGCAGCGCGCCACCATCGATCTCACCCACGCAACACCCTGGACCGATGTGCGGAACGCGAAGCCGCCGCACGAGGGCGACAACACCACGCATTACTCCGTGGTCGATTCCAGCGGCAACGCCGTCAGCAACACCTATACGCTGAACTTCCCATATGGCGTCGGCCTCGTCGCCGAGGGCACCGGCGTCCTCCTCAACAACGAGCTCGACGACTTCACCGCGGCGCCCGGCGCCTCCAACGCCTTCGGCCTGGTCGGCTTCGAGTCCAATTTGCCGGGCCCGGGAAAACGTCCGCTGTCGTCGATGGCGCCGACCATCGTGCTGAAGGACGGTAAGCCGCTGCTGGTGACGGGGACGCCGGGCGGCAGCCGCATCATCTCGGCGGTGACGCAGATCATCGTCGACGTGATCGACTACAAGATGGATATCGCCGCCGCGGTCGCAGCCCCACGCGTGCATCACCAATGGCTGCCCGACGAGGTCCGGATCGAGCGCGGCTTTCCCGAGGCGGTGCTGGCCGGGTTGAAAGCCAAGGGCCACACGCTGGTCGAGCCGCTCGGCTATTCCTCCGCCAACTCGATCCTGGTCACGCCGAACGGGCTGCTCGGCGCGCCCGATCCGCGCACCCGCGGGTCCGAGGCCGCGGGGCAATAAAACGTAGGGTGGGCAAAGCGACAGCGTGCCCACCCCCACGAGCACGCGACTGATGGTGGGCACGGCGCAAACGTCTTTGCCCACCCCACGGCATCGCGCTAAGTTGCCGGAGACAAAATTCTTCCGGGGGAACGCGCATGAGCACGGCCGAATCCAAGCCGATCGAGATCGCCGAGATCGAGGACACCAGCCTCCTCGCCTTCTATCGCGACATGAACGGGAAGGAGCGGCACACATTCTGGGCCTGCGCGTCGGGCTGGACGCTCGACGGCATGGATTTCATGATCTATCCGCTGGTCATCGGCACCATCATCAAGCTGTGGAATGTCGACCCCGGCACCGCGGGGCTCGCGGGCACCGTGACGCTGTTGGCGTCGGCCGTCGGCGGCTGGCTCGGCGGCTACCTCGCCGACCGCATCGGGCGGGTGAAGACGCTGCAGCTCACCATCATCTGGTTCTCGGTGTTCTCGCTGGTCTGCGCCGTGGTGCAGAATTTCGACCAGCTCCTGATCGCCCGCGCGCTGCTCGGCCTCGGCTTCGGCGGCGAATGGGCGGCCGGCGCGGTGCTGATCGGCGAGGCGATCCGGCCGCAATATCGCGGCCGCGCGGTGGGTTCGGTGCAATCGGGCTGGGCGATCGGCTGGGGCCTCGCGGTGCTGGCGCAGGCCATCCTGTTCTCGTATCTGCCGGCGGAAAATGCCTGGCGCTGGATGTTCGTGATCGGCGCGCTGCCGGCGCTCTTGGTGTTCTACCTCCGCCGCTACGTCACCGAGCCCGAGATCTCGGCCGCGACCCTTGCGCAGCAGCAGGCGACCGGCCGCGGCCCGGCCGCGCTGTGGGAGATTTTCGAGGGGCCGATCCTGAAGACCACGCTGCTGGCGTCGCTGGTCGGCACCGGCATGCAGGGCGGCTATTACGCCATCACCTTCTGGGTGCCGCGCTTCCTCACCACCGAGCGCCATCTGTCGGTGGTCAGCTCGACGGGCTATCTCGCGACCCTGATCGTTGGTTCGTTCATCGGCTATCTCGTCGGCGCCTGGCTCGCCGACCGCATCGGCCGGCGCAATCTGTTCCTGATCTTCTCGCTCGGCGCCATCGCGATCGTGCTGCTCTATACGCAATTGCCGCTATCCAACGGAGTGCTGTGGGTGTTGGGCTTCCCGCTCGGCTTCTTCGCCTCAGGCTATTTCTCCGGCATGGGTGCCTTCCTGACCGAGCTCTATCCGACGCGGCTGCGCGGCTCCGGCCAGGGCTTTTGCTACAATTTCGGCCGCGGCGTCGGCGCGCTGTTTCCGTACCTGGTCGGCGCGCTCTCGACCACGACGACGCTTGCCAATGCGATCGCGATCTTCGCGGTCGCGGCGTATGGCGTGTTCTTCCTCGCAGCCTATGCGCTGCCGGAAACGCGCGGGCGCGTGCTGCATGCGGATGCGTGAGATTGGATACAAGCAGGCGAGCGTACTCCGCTCCGCCTCTCCCCCTGTGGGAGAGGCCGGAGCGCATGCAGCGCAGCGGAATGCGATCCGGGTGAGGGGTATCTCTCCATGCAGTGTGCCATATGGAGAGATACCCCTCACCTCCAACCCTCTCCCACAAGGGGCTAGGGGATTCCCGGATTTTGTGACTGTGTAGCAAGGGCATAGCCGTCGAGTGTTGCGGCAAGGCGGTTCCAGCCGTCGCGCATGGTCTTTGGTCCTGGAGGCTTGTAGTAGCAATTCCATCCGCCGAGACGGGCCGCGATCCATGAGACGAAGGCAAGCGAGCCGATAGGATGCGGGTTTTTCTGCCGTAGCGTTTTGCCCTCGAGCTTTTTTGACAGGTGCTCGAGCGCGACGGCGAAGCTTTCGTCAATGACATCGGTTGCCGGGCGGAGGCTGCCGTCTCTGGCATCGACAAGCTGGATCGTCCGAATCGCGCCAGCGAGCGCGATGGCGGTCAGATTAAACATCCGCTCGGCGTCGACGACTTGGCTGTCGTCGAGGGCCAAGCCGTCGCTCTTGAGGGCGCGGAAGACTTGTTCGATGCGCCAGCGCAAGCGATAGAGGCGGACGACGTGTTCAGCCTCGGTCGCACAAGTGACGGTGCGGGTCGTGAGTAGGCGCCACAACAACGGCGTCTTGCCTGACGGCGCATCGACCTCTCGTGCTTCCACCAAGGTGAGTTCGACGCTGCCGGCCGCCTCGGATTGCCCCAGACTTTGTGAGCGGGCGATGTGCACCGAGCCCGCGCGGAGTTCGACGGTCGCGACGCGCCCTTTGTCACCAGGCCCGCGCGGCGCCACGCGGACCTCGCTTCTGCTCAGCACTTCAGCACTGGCAAGCGCCCCAAAGAGCGTTCCCCCACCGAGCAAAGATCGATCCTGACCGGCGCGCACGATCAGATCGAGCCGCTCCGGTTTGCGGGCAAACAGCAGGTAAATGTCGCTTTCGCGATCGGCCACCATTGTCACCTCGGCGGCATCGGACAGCACGCTTGCCGTGGCCTGACAGCCCAACAGCCAACGCGCCGATTCCTTATCCTCGATCGCGCGATTGCGGCGCGACGTGACGCGATCCGCAGACCGCGTCCAGATCGCCGCATCGACAAGACCGACCACGGCTTCGCTTTCGATATCGACGGCAATCACTGGATGGATGAAGAAGCCAGGGGTTTGGCCATCGCCGGCAGGTCCGAAGCCCCGCCGCTTCTTGTCACGACCGCCAAAATTGATCTCGGTCGTGTCCTGGACAGCCAGAATGCGGCGACCGGCGCATTGAACCGCAGTCCGCCCGGCCAACGTTTCCACAATCCGATCGACCGAAACATGGGGCGAAGACAGAAACCGATGCACGGCCTTCTCGCCCGCGCGCGTCTCCCCCAATTTGCGTAGCACCAGCGTCCCCGCCGTCGCCACCCGCTCGATCAGCCAATCAGCCCGCTCCGCAACCCGAACATCGCCAAAAGACATCGCAGGCCTCTCGTCCAAACAGGTCGAAAGGCCTTGAATCACATTCACAAACTCCGGGGAATCACTTTCGGGGCTCCCGTAGCCCACAAGGGGAGAGGGGGCCGAACAGCGTGCGTCCCTCACTAGCTAAACCGCTGACGCGTTCAGCATCGTTCGCCAGTGCTGCACGCGCTCCTTGAGCAGCGTGTCGCGCACGTAAGCCAATTCCTCGTCCTCAATGCGCTCCAGCGTCTCGAGCACAAGGCTTTCCGCGCCATGCTTGGACCACGCGCGCTGCAGCTCCACGTTGCGATGGTCGCCCATCCGCAGCGTGAACCAGATGCGGTTCTGGATTTTGTCGAGATCGAGCGCGGACCCAACCCAGGTCTCGCCACCGGCGCGGCAACGGATCGCGAAGACGCCGGCGACGCTCGGGCGCTTCTTGTAGTCGGCGATCGCAAGCTTTCGGGTCTCGGTCTTCATGATGGCGGGTCCTTTCGCGACTAGCCATTTATATCCGGGTGTTATTGACAACGCAATAATGCCCGGGTAAAACAAGCGCCTGACTGAAAGCCCGCGAGACCGAACATGGACGCCGCCTGCCACCTCGAGCCGACCTGGGACGCCGGGCGCGCCTTTGCCCAGCGCGCGATCGCCGGCGAAGTGGTGATGCTCAATCTGCTGCGCTTCCGCGCGGTCGCCGATTATTCGCAAAACCCCGAGCTCGCCCCGCCGGCGCCGATCACCGGCGCGGAGGCCTATGACCGCTATGTCGCGCACACGCTGCCGCATTTGCGCAAGAGCGGCGGCGATCTGCTGTTCATGGGCGAAGGCGGCCCGTTCCTGATCGGGCCCGAGAATGAGCGCTGGGACCGCGCGATGCTGATCCGGCAGAAGAGCCGCGGCGCGTTCCTCGCCTTCGCGGTGGCGGAGGCCTATCTCGCCGGCATCGGGCATCGCACCGCGGCGCTGTCGGATTCGCGGCTGCTGCCGCTGGTCGAGCTGCCGCGATGAAGCAGGAATCAGCGTCCGACCTGGTACGGCCCGCCCTTCTCCAGCGCCCGCGCATAGGCCGGCCGCGCGTGGATGCGCTCCAGGAACGCCAGGCATTTCGGATGGCCATCCTCGAGCCCGGCACGCGCCGACGCCGCTTCCAGCGGAAAGCTCATCTGGATGTCGGCGCCGGAAAATTCGTTGCCGGCGAACCACTCGCTCTTGCCGAGCTCGCCCTCCCAATAGGCCATGTGCTGCTTGAGCTGCGGCGTGACCAAGGTCGACAGCGCCTGGCCGGACACCTTGCGCACCAGCGGCCGCAGCAGCGCGGGCGCGCGCTTCGGCATCAGCGTGAACAACAGCTTCAGGAGCAGCGGCGTCATCGCCGAGCCCTCGGCATAGTGCAGCCAATAGGTGTAGCGCAGCCGCGCCGGCGTATCGGCGGGCGGGATCAGCCGGCCATTGCCGTAGGTGGCGATCACGTACTCGATGATCGCGCCGGATTCCGCGATCGTGTTGCCATTGTCGGTGATCACAGGGGATTTGCCAAGCGGATGGATCGCGCGCAGCTCCTTCGGCGCGCGCATGTCGGGCTGCCGCTGGTAGCGCACGATCTCGTAAGGCACGCCCAATTCCTCGAGCAGCCACAACACGCGCTGCGAGCGGGAATTGTTGAGATGATGAACCGTCAGCATTGGCGTCCCCCAGGGTATCGGCGCGGTCGAACGGGGCTTGGTGCCAGCCCCGCGCAGGAATGTCGAGGCAAACGCGTGCCAATGGCTCAGAATTACCCGGGCAATATGCCGCGCAACTGAAGGGACCCGTGATGAACCCCGCCTATGTCGCCTTCGAGGGCGAGCACCGCATCGCCGCCGGCGAGCTCCGCGACGTCGCGCGCGCGGCCAGGCAGTTGCTCGACGCCCGCAAGGACGCCGCGATCCTGATCTTCAACAGCCGCACCTCCGCGTTGGTCGAGATCGATTTGCGCGGCTCGCTCGACGACGTGCTGAAGCGCCTGCCGAAGCCCGAGGGTGCGGATGAGCCCGCTGCCGCCGCTGCGCCGCGCGGTCCCGGCCGGCCGAAGCTCGGCGTCGTCGCGCGCGAGATCACGCTGCTGCCGCGACACTGGGACTGGCTCGCGCAGCAGAAGGGCGGCGCCTCGGTCGCGATCCGGAAACTGATCGACGAGGCCCGGCGCAACAGCGGCGACAAGGATCGCACCCGCCTCGCCCAGGATGCCGCCTATCGCTTCATGACTGTCATGGCCGGCAACAGGCCGCATTACGAGGAGGCGATCCGCGCGCTGTTCGCGCACGACCGGCGCCGCTTTGCGACCCTGATCGCGGACTGGCCGGCCGACATCCGCGATCACGCCATCGCGCTCGCCTACAGCGACCAGGCGGAATAGCACTCGCCGGCCGTCATTCGACTCCGCGTCCCGGAATAAGGCGTATGCGCTGAAGGTTGGGCCGGTGATTTGACATCATTGGCCACGGCTCACATGATGATTATCATATTCTACAAGCTGGGCCTGTGACAGCAGGTTCATGCCAAGCGAGCCGAGGGAGAGACCGCCGTGAGCAAGACCGTGCAATTCCTGTTCGATTTCGGAAGTCCCAACGCCTTCCTCAGCCATGCGGCGATCCCGGCGATCGAGCAGCGCAGCGGCGCCAAATTCGAATATGTGCCGGTCCTGCTCGGCGGCATCTTCAAGGCCACCAACAACAAGTCGCCGGCTGAGACGCTTGCCGGTGTCAAGAACAAGCCCGAGTTCATGAAGATCGAGACCGAGCGCTTCCTCAAGCGGTTCAACGTCAAGCCCTATGTCTGGAACCCGTTTTTCCCGGTCAACACGCTGAACCTGATGCGGGCTGCGGTCGCGGCGCAAATGGAGGGCGTGTTCGAAAAATACATCGAGGCGGCCTTCCACCACATGTGGGTCGAGCCGAAGAAGATGGACGACCTCGAAGTGGCCGGCAAGGCGCTTGCCGCCTCCGGCCTCGACGCCGCGAGACTGTTCGCCCGCGCACAGGAGGCAGACGTCAAGGCCAAGCTGATCGAATACACGCAAGCCGCCGTCGAGCGCGGCGCATTCGGCTCGCCGACCTTCTTCGTCGGCAAGGAGATCTTCTTCGGCAAGGAGCAACTCCGCGAAGTCGAGGAAATGGTGTCGGGAAAGTGAGATGAGTGGATCGCGGATAGCGCGTAGCGAAGAGCGCGGCAGCAACCACATTCATTCGCGACGCTCCATTCGCTATTCGCCCACTCCCCGGGCAACAACAAAGAAGGACGAATTCCCATGCGTGTTCTCGTAGTCGGTGCCGGCGCGATCGGCGGCTATTTCGGCGGCCGGTTGCTTCAGGCCGGTCGCGACGTCACCTTCCTGGTGCGCCCGCGCCGCGCCTCCGAGCTGGCCTCCGCAGGCCTCGTGATCAAGAGCCCGAACGGCGATGTCACGCTGAAGAACCCGCCGGCCGTACAGGCCGACAAGCTCTCGGACAAATTCGACGTCGTGCTGCTGAGCTGCAAGGCGTTCGACCTCGAAGATGCGATCAAGTCCTTTGCGCCCGCCGTCGGCGACAAGACCGCGATCATCCCGCTGCTCAACGGCATGCTGCACCTCGATGCGCTCGACAAGACATTCGGCGCCCAGCATGTGCTCGGCGGGCTCTGCGCGATCGCGGCGACGCTGAACGAACAGCGCGAAGTGGTGCAGCTGCAGCCGATGCAGTCGCTGGGCTTCGGCGAACGCGCCGGCGGCACCTCGGAGCGGGTGCGCGCGATCGCGGAGACGTTCTCCGCCATCAATGGCGCGAACGCCAGCGAGCACGTGATGCAGGACATGTGGGAGAAGTGGGTGTTCCTCGCCTCGCTCGCCGCCTCGACCAGCCTGATGCGCACCTCGGTCGGCAACATCCTGGCCGCGCCCGGCGGCCGCGATTTCCTGCTCGGCATCCTCGACGAATGCAGCGCGATCGCCGCCGATGCCGGCCACATGCCGGGCGGCCCGTTCTTCCAGCGTACCCGCGGCCTGCTCACCACGGAGGGCTCGCCGATGACCGCCTCGATGTTCCGCGACATCAAGGCCGGGCTGCCGGTCGAGGCCGACCACGTGATCGGCGACCTGATCGTGCGGGCCGAAGCCGCCAGGATCCCGGTGACCAAGCTGCGCACCGCCTACACGCATCTCAAGGCGTATGAGAAGCAGCGGCAGGCGTAGCGCAATCGATCACAACGCAACAAGTGTCGTCCCTGCGAAAGCAGGGACCCATACTCCGCAGCTTCTCGATTTGAAGCGGTCGGAGTTGATATCTCTTCAAAACAATTGAGGCCGGTGGCTATGGGTCCCTGCTTTCGCAGGGACGACAGCGATCTTGCGGCTACAGATGCGACAGATAATGCGCTAGCGCGGTGATCTCTTCGTCGCTGAGCGGATAGGCGACATCGGCCATCGCGGCCTGGGCGCCGCCGGAGCGCGCGCCCGACTTGTAGTCGTGCAGCGCCTTGACGAGATATTCCTCGCGCTGGCCGGCGATGCGGGCGGCCGCCTTGCTGCCGGCAAAGTTATCACCGTGGCATGAGGCGCAGCGGCGGCCGGCGGCGGCCTGCTTGCCCTTTTCCGACAGATCCGGATTGTCGTCCTTGGCGCCCTTGAACGGGGTGAGCGACGCGAAATAGGCGCCGAGGTTGCGGATGTCGTCGTTGTTGAGCTGCTCGACGATCGGCTGCATCTGCTCGTTCTTGCGCGCGCCGGCGCGGAAATACACCAGCTGCCACTGAATGAACTGGTCGAGCTGGCCGGCGAGCGAGGGGATGTTCTCCATCTGCGAGATGCCGTTGTCGCCGTGACAGCCGGCGCAGATCTGGGCCTTGTCCTTGCCGGCGGCGGTATCGGCGGCATGGGCGAAGGGAGTCAGCGCGATCGCCGACGCAAAAAGCATTCCGAGAGGCACAACGCGCATTGTCAGTTTCTCCGGCGGTCATTGCCGGGCGCGACCCGCCTGCGGGGCCGAAACCCCCTCCGGCGCGGCGTAGGCCCGGCAATCCATCAGGTTTGAAAATGGACTCTTGTTGGGATGGATGCCCGGATCAAGTCCGGGCATGACAGGTCTGTTCCGTTTGGCTGTCGTAGCTCGCAAGTGGGGCTGCGGCGGCCTGATCGGCTACCGCAGCCCCACTATGCTTCAGCCGTTACTTCTTGCTGTAGCTGATGCGATAGATCGCACCGGCCCAGTCGTCGGCGACGAGGATCGAGCCGTCCTTGTCGAGCAGGATGTCGGCGGGACGGCCGAGATAGCCCTGGTCACCCTCGATCCAGCCGTCGGCGAAGATTTCCTGCTTGGCGTTCTTGCCGTCGGGGCTCGCGGTGATCTTCACGATGCGGCCGCCCTGGTACTTATGCCTGTTCCAGGAGCCGTGCTCGGCGATCAGGATCGAGTTCTTGTAGGAGGCCGGGAACTGGTCTCCGGTATAGAACTTCATGCCGAGCGGAGCCACGTGCGCGCCGAGCTTGTAGACCGGCGGGGTGAACTCCGAGCATTTGTGACCCATCGCGAACTTGGTATCCGGCAGGTCGCCCTGGTGGCAGTAGGGATAGCCGAAGTGCTCGCCGATATGGCTGATCATGTTGAGCTTGTCGCTCGGCAGATCGTCGCTGATCCAGTCGCGGGCATTCTCGGTGAACCAATACTTGCCGGTGCGCGGATCGACGTCACCGCCGACCGAGTTGCGCACGCCGAGCGCCCAGATCTCCGCGTTACCGGTCTTGGGATCGACGCGGCGGATCTGCGACACCGAGGTCGGCGGGATGCCGATGTTGAAGGGCGGGCCGAACGGGATGTAGAACCAGCCTTCCTTGTCGACGGCGATGTACTTCCAGCCATGCGCCGCGTAGGACGGCATGTCGTCATACACCACCTTGCCGTCGCCGAGCTTGTCGAGATTGGCCTCGGCGTTGTCGTAGCGGATCAGCTTGTCGACCGCGATGACGTAGAGTGCGCCGTCCTTGAAGGCCAGCCCGGTCGGCATGTTGAGGCCCTTGAGGATGGTCTTGACCTCTTTCTTGCCGTTGTTGTCCTTGATCGCATAGACGTTGCCGAGGCCGAACGAGCCGACGAACAGCGTGCCCTTGTCGCCCCAGGCCATCTGGCGCGCGGCGAGCACGTTCGAGGCATAAACCTCGATCTTGAAGCCCGGCGGCAGCTTGATCTTCTTCATCATGGTGGCGAGTTCGGCGTCGGAAGCGCCGGTCGGCGGACCGGACGGCGGCGCCAGGCCCTTCTGCGCCTCGGTCTCGTCGCCGAGGAACCAGTCATCCGGTGGATGGGTCCAGAATTCCTTGTTGCCGGATTCATATTTCTTCAGCGCGCGGTTCTTGTCCGTTTGCGCCTGCGCATGGGCGAAGGTGGTCCCCGCCAATAGCGCGATCGCCGCGAGCGCAATTATGGATCGATTGAAAGCAGATTTCATCGCGTCACTCCCCTGAGCAAGCCGTTGCAGCTCGCCTGTTCTTGATTTTGATCGCCCTGAGAGATGGAATTGTGGCGGTCTGTGAGGTCAGTCAGACGGCAAAATGGTAGCACATCCGGCGAGGCTGAGAAGTCCGCGTGAACGTGCTGCGCTGCGGTCAAGACAAATTGAGCGACCAAATTTTGTGCGGGCGTGTTTCGGAAGATATCCACGCGCGCTTCGGGAAGATGATTCCGCGCGCTGCAGCGCAATATTCGCGTGGAAAGAAGCGCTATATTCGCGTGGGAAGAACGCTATCGTGAAAGAACGCTATGTCCTATCTGGACGAGATGCGCGCCAACCCGAGCGCCTGCACCTTGGCCTTCGACAGCGGCCTGAACATGATGCTGCGTCGCGTGCTGGAGCGCTCGCCTGAGACGGAAACGATCTTGAAGCCGTCATCGGCGGCGACGATGTCGCCGGTCCGCAAGGTGATGTCGTCCTCGATCGCGATCGCGGCGAGGCCCGAAATCGCCTTGGCACCGCAGGAGCATTGCGGCACGATCTCGCGCTGGAAGCGAAACGCGTTGGCGAGCTTCTTGTAGGCGTCACCCTTCTCGGTCGTCGCATTCTCGATGTCGAAGCCCGAATAGACTTTCATCTCGGCACCGGGACACACCGCCTCGCACATCTTGGCGCTTCCCTCTTCGCTTGCGCGCGACATCGGAAAGTAGCGGCCGTCGCAGGTCCTGACGCAGAAGCCGCCGCCTTGCGGCGCAACGCGCTGTTGCGACCGCGTCGTGATGTAGACCCTGGTGCGGGGCCGCTCGTCTGGATCGGCACTGGGCGCCGCGGAGTATGTCACCGGCGCGTAGGACATCGGGGAGAAGCTCGGTGCCGGCCGCGGCGCATAAGCGGAGTCGGAAGGCAGCATCTGCGCGACCACCGGAGCAGTCATTCCGCCAATGGCACCGATGACGGACAGCGCCACGCCGAGACCCGACACGCGTCGCTTCAAACCCTGGCCTGACGCCCAACTGACTGACATTTGCTGCACTGTCTGCCGTATCGCCGATGCAACGGCATGCATCTCGTGCCCTTACGCAATGCTGATAGCAACATAGATTTCTATCAGTTTTACGAAGGCGTGTTCTGACGGTTAATCAGAAACCGCCACCGACGGTGTGCGATGCTTGCGCGACATTAAGGTTATCGCGCGCGTCGCAGCGAGATATTCGCGCGAGATGAACGGTTGCATGTTCGAAACGACTCGCGCAAGACGTGGAGGCACAACGGGAATTCCGAAGCATGCGGACATTCGTCACAGGCGGAAGCGGCTTGATCGGCACAGCTGTGGTGCGCGAGCTGATCGCCCGCGGTCATCATGTCGTTGCCCTGGCACGCTCGGAGAGGTCGGCTGCCCAGCTCGCCGCGCATGGCGCGACGCCGATCGCCGGCGACATCGTATCGCCCGAGGCGTGGGTCGGCCGTCTCCCGGACGTCGATGGCGTCATCCACATGGCCTGCGACTTCGCGTCCGACATGGGCGCGATCGAATGCCGCCTGCTGGACGCGCTGTTACCCGCGCTTGCGGCGCAACCGCGCAAGGTGCGCTTCATCACGACCGGCGGCTGCTGGCTATTCGGCCAGACCGGCGACCTCACAGCGACCGAGACCACGGCATTTCGTCCGCTGCCTGCGTTTGCCTGGATGGTCCCGCAACTCAAGCGCATCCTGGCCTCGCAAGCGGTGCACGGCGTCGTCATCCATCCCGCGATGGTGTTCGAGCCGGCCGGCGGCGTGTTCCGCCGTTTTGCGCAGGAGGCATCCGAACGTCGCACGATCCGCGTCGTCGCGAGCGAGCGTGTCCGCTGGCCGTTGGTGCATCGCGACGATCTCGCTGCGCTCTACGGGCTGGCCCTCGCGCGCGCACCTGCCGGATCGAGCTATATCGGCGCCGCCATCGAGAGCTACCCGATCGGACCGATCGCACGCGCCTTCGCACGGCGCTTCGGCGGACCGCAGCAGCCGGCGATCATCTCCACCGACGCGATCGCGGCCGAGCTCGGTGAATGGGCCAGGGGCTATGCGCTGGATCAATGCCTCAGCGGCGCCAAGGCGCGGCACGAGCTGGGCTGGCAGCCGGTGCATCTCGACCCCGAAGCGGAGATCGCCGCACTCGCCTGAAAAACAAAAAGCCCGCCTTAAAGGTGCGGGCCTTCATCAGACTGTCAGCTCGGTCAGCGAGAAAAATCTGGAGCGGGCGAAGGGGCTCGAACCCTCGACCCCGACCTTGGCAAGGTCGTGCTCTACCACTGAGCTACACCCGCATCCGAGATGGCGGCGATCGCTCGCCGGCAACGGCAGACCTATGCCAAATGCTGCCCGTGAATGCAACACAAGAGCGCGGTCCGGACCTGACGAAATAGCGCGATTTCCTTAAAAATTGACGTCGAAATGAGCCGAAACCCGGTGGCGTCACGATTTCTTTGCACGGCTGGAGCCGGAACCGGGCTCAGGCCGCCATCGCGTCGCGGAGCGAATCGAGCCAAGTCTCGAACCAGGAGGCCAAGGTCCGGGTCAGCTCGGCGCGGCTATTCGGCTCGCAATCGAAGGTCGCCCACCATTCGACAAAGGCGCGGTTGCCGTCGATGACCGGCGTCACCCGCAAGGTGGCCACAAAATCCGCCATCGGCAAGGTCGGCGGGCCGGCGAATTCATAGCTCTGGAAGCGCTCGATATCGGACTGCGCCAGCAGCCGCTGCCGGATCCGACGCTCGCGGTAGAGCACGTTGCGCACCGCCCCGATGCTGTCGCCGGACTTGCCGTCCTCGATCTCGCTGGTCCCGGCGCCGTGGACCCAGACCGGGTAATTGTTGAAATCGCGGATGATTTTCCACACCTCGGCGGCCGGCTGCTCGAACACGGTTGAGTAATAGGCCTTTGCCATCGGCGTCCCTCCATCCACTGGATCAGGCCGCGATGATCGGCCGCGGCGCGGCCCAGTCCACCCGATCCCCGATGGAACAGGACGGAGCCGCAAGCGATTGAATTTTGCTGGCCGACCGCCATTTAGCCTGACAGAACGGCTGAACCAGCCGCGCGGAGCGTGCTAGAACGCACCGGGATTTTCGACCTCAGACGACCAGGCGAGGGACAACGTGACGATAATCGAGCAGGGCGGCGCGGAGACCCCGCAGCCAGCGCCCGATCTGATCAAGGAGACGACGACCCAGACCTTCGTCAAGGACGTCATCGAGGAATCGCGCCGCCAGCCGGTGATGATCGACTTCTGGGCGCCTTGGTGCGGTCCCTGCCGTCAGCTGACGCCGATGCTGGAAAAGGCGGTGCGCAACGCCAAGGGCCGGGTCAAGCTGGTCAAGATGAACATCGACGAGCACCCGCAGATCCCGGGCCAGATGGGCATCCAGTCGATCCCGGCCGTGATCGCCTTCGTCAACGGCCAGCCCGCCGACGGCTTCATGGGCGCGGTGCCGGAGAGCCAGGTCAACGCCTTCATCGAGAAGATCACCAAGGGCGTGCCGGCCGCCGGCGAGCCCAACCTCGCCGAGATCCTGGCCGAGGCCGATGCCGTGCTCGCCGAGGGCGACGCCGCCACTGCTGCGCAGATCTACGCCGAGGTGCTGGCGCATGACGCGACCAACATCGCAGCACTTGCCGGCCTTGCGAAATGCTACGTCACGACGGGCGCGGTCGAGCAGGCCAAGCAGACGCTGGAGATGGTGCCGGAATCCAAACGCAACGACGCCGCGGTGAAGGCGGTGCAGGCCGCGATCGATCTCGCCGAGCAGGCCGAGGCGGTCGGTCCGGTCGGCGAGCTGGAACAGAAAGTCGCCGCAAACCCGCTCGATCATCAGGCCCGATTCGATCTCGCGACCGCGCTCAATGCGATGGGCAAGCGCGCCGAGGCGACCGAGCAGCTGCTCGCCATCGTCAAGCGCGACCGCAAATGGAACGACGACGGCGCGCGCAAGCAGCTGGTGCAGTTGTTCGAGGCGTGGGGCGGCACCGATGAGGCAACCGTCGAGGGGCGCAAGCGGTTGTCGACGATACTGTTCTCGTAAAATACGCCCGACGCAGCAGCGGGACCGCAGATGCCGATCAATGCCGAATATCGCGGGCCCGGCGAGCTGCCGGAGGTGATCCCGGTGTTTCCGCTGCCCGGCGCGCTGTTGCTGCCGCGCGGCCAGATGCCGCTCAACATCTTCGAGCCGCGCTATCTCGCGATGATCGACGACGCATTGCGCGACGGCCATCGCCTGATCGGCATGATCCAGCCCGACGTGACGCATTCGCCGAACGAGGCTGTGCCAGTGCTGTTCCGGATCGGCTGCGTCGGCCGCATCACCCAGCTCGCCGAATCCGGCGACGGCCGTTACATCCTCGAGCTCACCGGCGTCTCGCGCTTCAAGGTGGTCGAGGAATTGACCGTGCAGACGGCGTACCGGCAGTGCAAGGTCGACTTCTTCTCCTTCGGCGACGATTTCACCGCGCGCAAGGGCGAGGATGCGGTCGACCGCAAGGCGCTGCTCGAGGTGCTCGCCGATTTCCTCGAAGCCAACAAGCTGAAGGTCGACTGGGACGGCATCGAGGCCGCGCCCAACGAGGCGCTGGTCAACGCGCTGGCGATGATGTCGCCCTACGGCGCCGCCGAGAAGCAGGCGATGCTGGAGGCGCCGGACCTCAAGACCCGCGCCGAAATCCTGATCGCGATCACCGAGATGGATCTCGCCAAGAAGCGCACCAGCGGCGATCCGCCGGTGCAATAGCGCTCAGCGATGACGTCGCTGCTTGCGCCCGGTGAGCATCGCGCGCACCAGATTCTGCCGCTGCAGCATTGCCATCGCGACGACGCCGAGCACATGCAGCACGACGAGGGCGATGACCGCGTCCGATGCATAGGCATGGGTGTCCTCGACCCACCAGGCGCCGAAGAACGTCACCGTGACCGACAGTGCGCCTGATATCGCCGAGACCGAAAGTGACAGCAGCAGCGCGACCATCATCGCGGTGCCGGCCGGATTGAGCCCGATATAGCGTCCGGTGATGCCGCGGCGGAGATTAAGGATATAGCGCGGCGCTGTGCGCAAGCGCACGCCGATCCTGCCGAAGCGTGAATAACGCGTGCCGGCAAAGCCCCAGATCAGCCGAAACGCCAGCAGTCCGATCACGGCATACCCGGCGAGCCGGTGCAGCCGGTCGTGCGTGCTGGGCGTAACCCAGGCGATCAAGACCAGGACGGCGAGCGCCCAGTGCCAGAGCCGCAGCGGCAGGTCCCAGACCTGCAGGCTGTCCGCGCCGCTGCCGTCACGCGCGGGCGTCACTTCGCGATGGTGTGCTTCAGGCTGAGATCTTCTGGGCTGTAGAACAGCTCGTAGGTCTTGCCGTCCTTGACGCCGTAGACCTCGTAGCAGGTGCCCTCGACCTTGGAGCGGCGCACCTCGTAGCCATCAGCCTTCGCCTTGGCTTCGGCATCGGTCGCCGGCTTCCACGACGCCTTGTCGAGCTTGGTGCAGGTCTTGTAGCCGTCGGCAAGCGCGGCCGAGCCCGCAAGGCCCAGCATGGCCAACGCAAGCATTGCAGACTTGATGATCTTCACGCGCATCTCCCCTCCGTTTCGATCATGCGCAAAACGCACCAGCGAAGGACGCGGAGGTGATCGCGAAGTCAAGCCGGCGCAATGCGTTGCGTGGCTTAGAGATATTCTAGCGATCACGAAAACTGCTTGAGTCTCCGTGCGCAATTTGCATTTTAGCGCTCGCTGCGGCCTTACGCCTCACGAGACGCGATTCGCCACCGCGGCGCGCGGGTGGGAAGCCGCGCCTGCATGCGCGCGGCGCGCGGCCGGACGTTGTGCCGGCGCTGCCGGGGCGCGCGCACCGATCATCTGGGCGACCTTCGCTCCTTGAACTGCCGGGCTGAAATGGAAGCCCTGCACCTCGACGCAGGCGTCGGCGCGCAGGATATCGAGTTGCTCGCTGGTCTCGACGCCTTCGGCGGTCGTCGTCTTGCCGAGGCTGACGGCAAACCGGACCACCGCACGCGCAATCCTGCGTGCCTCGTCGGTCGCCCCGGACAGTTCGGACACGAAGCTGCGGTCGATCTTGACCTTGTCGAACGGAAACTTCTGCAGGAAGCTCAGCGACGAATAGCCGGTGCCGAAATCGTCGAGCGCGATGCGCACCCCGAGCTCGTGCAACCGACCAAGGGCTTCGAACACCGCCTCGCTGTCATGAATGATCGCGGTCTCGGTGACCTCGAGTTCGAGCCGCTGCGGAGCAACTCCCGCGCTTGCCAGCGCGCGCATGATGACCGGGACCAGTTCCGAGCTCCTGAACTGGGCGGGCGACAGGTTGACCGCGATCTTGAGGTCGTCGGGCCATTTGGCCGCTTCGGCGCAGGCGGTTTGCAACACCCATTCGCCGAGCGGCACGATCAGGCCGGTCTCTTCCGCGAGCGGGATGAACGTCGCCGGCGACACGGCGCCGCGTTCCGGATGATGCCAGCGCAGCAGCGCCTCGAAACCGCAGGTCTCGCCGCTCGCGACGTTGATGAACGGCTGATAATGCAGCTCGAACTCGCCATTGGCGAGCGCGCCACGCATATCCCGCTCGAGGCTGCGCCGGGCCTGCAGCAGCCGATCGAGCTCCGGCTCGAAGAAGCGATAGGCGCCGCGCCCGCTGCTCTTGGCCGAGTAGAGCGCCAGATCGGCGCTGCGCAGGATGTCGTCCGAATTGGCGCCGTCGCGCGGCGCGATCGCAATGCCGATGCTGGTCGCGGTAGCCAGGCGATGATGGCCGAGGTCGACCGGCTCGCCGAGCGCCTTTCTGATCCGCTCGGCCAGCGCGCCTGCGTCGGCGACCGGATCGGTGACGTAGTCGATCACCGCGAACTCGTCGCCGCCGAGACGCGCGATCAGCGTGGTCTCGCTGACGCAGCGGCGCAGCCGCGCCGCCACCGCCTGCAGCAGCGCGTCACCGGCCGGGTGGCCGAGCGTGTCGTTGACCTCCTTGAACCGATCGAGGTCGAGCATCAGCACCGCAAGGCTCGGGCCGCCGCGCCGCATGGCGGACAGCGCCTGCTCCATCCGCTCCCTGAGCAGCACGCGGTTCGGCAGATCGGTCAGCGCGTCGTGCTGCGCCATGTGGGTGATCTTGGCCTCGGAGCGCCGTTGCTCGGTGACATCGCGGTGCGTCGCCACCCAGCCGCCGTCACCCATTGGCTGCCGGGTGACGCAGATCAGCCGGGCATCGGCAAGCTCGTCGACCCGGCTGGAGATCTCGGCGGCGGGCAGCGCGTTCAGCGTCGCCAGCAGCTGCGTCGCGGCCGTGTTGCTGGTGTCGCCCTTGAGGATGCCGTTCGCGATCCGATGCCGGATGATGTCGCCATGCGGCGTGCCGGGCACTAGCAGCTCGGGCGGCAGCCGGTACATCCGAGCATAGCGATCGTTGCACACGACGAGCCGCTTTTCCGCATCGAACATGCAGAGGCCTTCGCCCATATGGTTGATGGCGGTGTCGAGCCGAAGCTTCTGTTGCTGCAACTCGTTCTGCGACGCCTCGACCTGCTGGCGCGCCAACGAGAGCTGGCTGATGATCTCCTCGAAGCGAAGCGTGCGCAGCGCCAGACGGCGATCCGCCAGCACACCGACGAGGCTCATCCCGAGTACCGACAGCGCGACACCGGCGATCACGACCGAGAGAAACCCCGGCGAGAGCGACAGCGCGTCGGGCGCCAGCAACGGATCCGGCACGATCTGAACCGCGCCCATCGCCGTGAAGTGATGCGAGACGATCGCGACCGTCAGCAACAACGCGGCCAGCGCGGATCTCCAGCGATCCTGGTAGCGGACCGCGACCGCAAGCGCGGCATAGCCGAACAGCATGCCCAGCACGATGGAGATGCAGACCAGATCAATCGACCACGCCACGCGGCCCGGCACTTCGAGTGCCCACATGCCGAGATAATGCATGCTGGCGATGCCGGCCCCGATCACCGCGCCGCCGACCGGCGCGCGCCAGCGGCCGGCTTCGCCGGCGGCGAAGCCGAGGCCGGCGGATGTCAGCGTCATCGCCGCAGCGAGCGACAGGCCGGTCAGCATGATGCCGTACCCGGTCGGGACTCCCGGCTCATAGGCCAGCATGGCGATGAAATGGGTCGCCCAGATGCCGTAGCCGATCGCGGCGCCTGCGATCGCGATCCAGATCAGGCGCGTTCGCGCCTGCACGGCGGTCGCGCGGTGAAAGATATTGACGGCAGCAACGCTTGCGACGAAGCAAACCAGGCCGGCGAGCAGAACCAGCCGCCAGTCATGCTCACCGGAAATGCACGTAAGAATACGGAACATTGCGTCGGCCCACGATTGTTCTTTCCGATCAATAGGCCGACTGGATTTTCTTCTCGATGAATTTCCGCAAGTTTCGCTGACGTTGGTTATCCGCGCGTAAGCCGAATCCGCAGCGAAATTGATGACCCCATAGAATTTGGAAATGTCGCACCCCGGGTGCCGCAACGGCCCGATCAAGCGCCGAGTGGAACCAGCACCGTTTCGCCGGTTGCGACCAGCACGGCCTCGCCCGCTTCGTTCTCGGCAAACAGCTCGGCGCGGGCAAACGCCTGCTTGCGGCCTGCCCGCACCGTGGTGCCCTTGACGATGAAGCGGCGACCAACCGCCGGCCTCAGGCAATTCATCGAGAAGTGTGACGCGACGACATTGCCGACGACATTTGCCGCGGCAAAGCCGCAGGCGGTGTCGAGCAGGGCCGCGATTACGCCGGCGTGCAGATGGCCGGCATATTGGGTGAAGTCACCATTCCAGCGCATATGCACCTCGACCGCGCCATCGCCCGCGGCGACCACTTCGAAGCCGGCGAGGCGGTTGAAGGCCGCCGAGGCGTTGGTCGCGACGAGACGCGGCAGATCGAATCCCGGGCTCGTCGTCATGTGCTGCTCCATTGCGGTGTGCGGTTTTCGAGATTGGCCCTGACCGCCTCGATGTGATTGGGGGTGCCGAGCAGGGCTTTCTGCGCGGCGGTCTCGGCCGCGAGCCCGGTCGCGGCGTCGCAGTCGACCGCGAGATTGAGCAGCCGCTTGGCGGCACGGATCGCATCCGGGCTGCGGTCGGTGATATTCCGCGCCGTCGCGAGCGCCGCTTCGCGCGGATCGGCGACGATCCGGCTCACGAAGCCGTAGGCGAGCGCCTCCTCGGCGGAGAAGATGCGGGCGGTGTAGGTCAGCTCACGGATGACATCTTCGCGGGCGAGATGCCGCATCAGTTGCGTGCCGGCCATGTCGGGCACCAGGCCCCATTTGGCTTCGATGATCGCAAGCCGCGTGCCGGGCGCGACATAGCGCAGGTCAGCGCCGAGCGCGAGCTGAAAGCCGCCGCCGATGGCCGCACCATGTACCGCCGCAATGACCGGCATGGGAAGCTCGCGCCACAGCCACACCAGGTGCTGCGCGAAGTTGGCGATCCCGTGGGTCCGCTGGCCGAGATCGGCGAACGGCAGGATCGATTCGCCTTCGGTCGTCGCGACCATGCGGTCCATGTCGAGCCCGGCGCAGAACGCCTTGCCCTCGCCGGACAGCACCACCGCGCGGACCCTGAGATCGTCACGCAGCCGCGCGCCGGCGTCGGCGATCGCCGCGAACATCGCCGGATCGAGGGCATTCAGCTTGTCCGGGCGGTTCAACCTGACATCGGCAACGCCGTTGGCGATGCGAAGAGAGATGCGGCCGTCCATGGCATGCTCCGCAGCGCTAGAGCATTTTCGGTTCTGATTGAATCAGAACCGAAGCTCTAGCTTTTTGTTTTGACGCGTTCTTCATGCGAACCGGTATCCACTTCGCTCGAAAACGCTCTAATAGCCGGCGAGTGCGAGCGCAACGACGGCGCTCATGCCGATCCAGCCGAGATGGGGACCGCGCGTCGCGATGGCATTCGCGATCGCGGCGCAGCCGAACACGACGGCGAACGTCGCCACGATCCAGTGCCGCGCCGGATCCGACGCCATCGCGGGCGCTGCAAGCAGCAGCACGCCGCCGGCGATCCAGGCGATAGTGCCGGCCTGCCAGACCAGGCGGAGCAGCAGGCGCAGCCGGGGTGGCTCGACCGTGGCGCGCGCGAACACCTTGGTCTCGCCGAGAACGCCATGCGCCAGGCTGATGCCAATGGCGATGGTTCCGGCAACTTGCAGCAGTAGATCATGCATCGCGACCTCCATACAGTGCTGTATGGTTGTGGCACCACCCGCTGGCGCCTGTCAATACACTTGTGTATGGTGGCGGCTGCGGAACAGGGAACCATGACCGAACAGCTCTCGGCAAAGGATTGGCTTGACCAGGGCCTGAAGACGCTGGCGCGAGACGGCTTCACGGCGCTGAAGGCCGAGCCGCTGGCCAAGGCGATGGGGGTTTCGCGCGGCAGCTTCTACTGGCACTTCGCCGACATCGCCGCCTACCGCGACGCGATCCTGGCGCATTGGCGCGAGGTCATGGCCGAGCAGGTGATCGCACAGCTCGAGACCATCCCGTCGGGCGAGGACGCGCTGGCACTGCTGCTGCGCCGCGCCTTCTCGACGCGGCTGGCGCTGGAACGCGCGGTGCGCAGCTGGGCCATCGTCGACCCCACCGCGCGCGCCGCCGTGCATGCGGTCGACCAGCGCCGGCTGGGCTATATCGAGACCTTGCTCCGGCACGCCGGATTTGGCGCAGACGTAGCGCGCGGCCGCGCGCAAATCCTCTATTGGGCGTTCATCGGCTTCGCATTGTCGGATCAGGCCCTGCCAAAGCCGCGTCAGCAGGCCGCGCTCGACGAATTGTTGCGGATGGTGAAGCACTGACGGCGCGCCTCGCAGTGTGCTACACGAGAACGAGCGAGCCGGAGACATCAGATGAATGCCACGCCCGACCATCTCGAAAGCACCACCGATCCAAAACTGCTGGAGATTTTGGTGTGCCCGATCACCAAGGGGCCGCTGGAGTTCGACGCGGCCAAGCAGGAGTTGATCTCGCGCTCCGCCAAGCTCGCTTATCCGATCCGCGACGGCATTCCGATCATGCTGCCGGAAGAGGCAAGAAAGATCGACTAGGGCATGATCCGAGCGCTCGTCGCATGGCTGCTGCTGCTCGCCTCGCTGACGGGCGCGGCGGCCGACGAGAACCATGTGCGCATCGGGCCGATCGACGCGGTGCTGACGGTCCCGCCCGACGTCGCAAAGCCGCCGGTGGCGCTCCTGATCGCGGGCTCCGGGTCGACCGACCATGACGGCAACGGCCCGCAGCTCAAGCCCGCGACGCTGAAAAAACTGTCCGAGCAACTGGTCGGCCGCGGCATCGCGACGCTGCGCTACGACAAGCGCGGCGCCGGCGGCTGGAAGAAGGAATTCGGCCGTCCGGAGGATTTCCGCTTCAAGGACTTCGTCGACGACGCGGCTGCACTGGTCGAATATCTGCGCGGCAGCGGCAAATTCTCCCGGCTCGCGCTGGTCGGGCACAGCGAGGGCGGGCTGGTTGCGATCCTCGCCGCGCAGCGCGCCCCGGTCGACCGGCTGGTGCTGCTGGCGACCGCGGCGCGCAAGCAGGGCGATCTGGTGAAGGCGCAGCTCGAGAAGCAGCTGCCTTCCGACAAGTTCGAACCGATCGGCAAGGCGATCGATGCCATCATGGCCGGGCAGATCGTCGACCCGCCGCCGGCGGGCCTTGCGATCGCGCCCGCGATGCAGCCCGGCATCGCCTCGGCCTTCACCGAGGATCCGGTCGATCCCCTGAAGACCATCACGGGGCCGGTGCTGGTCGTCGCCGGCGGCCGCGACCGTCAACTGGCGCGGCTCGATTTCCTCGCGCTGACCGCCGCCGACATCGCGGCCAAGTCACTGTGGCTGCCGGAGATGAATCACGTGCTGGTCGACGTGACCGACGAGGCGGACGACAAGGCGAGCTACAATCAGCCGGAGCGGCCGCTGGATCCGGATATGATCGACGCCGTGGCGGGTTTTATCGGAGCGCCGTAGCCCGGATGCAAGACGACGAAATCCTATAAAGCCTCGCCCTTCAACAGCCGCGGCACCTCGCCCGACAGCCCCGCGGCCTGGCGGATGAACATCTCCTTCAGCGGCGGGGTGCGGTCGACGAGGCCGAGGCCGATGTCGCGCACGGTGCGCAGCAGCGTCGATTCATTGGAGAACAGGAAGTTCAGCGAATTGGTCGCCACGCCCATCGCCATCGTGTCGAAGCGCCGCCAGCGCTGGTAGCGCTCGAGCACGTCGGACTGGCCGAGATCCATGCCGAGCCGCGCCGCGTCGACCACGACCTCGGCAAGCGCCGCGACATCCTTCAGGCCCATATTGAGCCCCTGCCCTGCGATCGGATGGATCACATGCGCGGCGTCGCCGATCAGCGCCAGCCGTTCGGCGACGAAGGAGCGCGCCACGAAATAGCCGAGCGGGAACGCGCGCGGCTTGTCGAGCGGCTTGATCTCGCCGAGATGCAGGCCGAAGCGCTGCTCGAGCTCGGCATGGAATTCGTCGTCGCCGAGCGCCGTGATGCGCGCGGCATCCTTGCGTGTCTCGGTCCACACCAGCGAGGAGCGATTGCCGGTCAGCGGCAGGATCGCGAACGGGCCCGCGGGCAAAAAGTGTTCCTCGGCGCGGCCGTTGTGCGCGCGCTCATGGCCGACGGTGACCACGATGCCGGATTGGTCATAGTCCCAGCCGTGGGTCGCAATGCCGGCGCGCTCGCGCAGTTTCGAACGCGCGCCGTCGGCGGCGACCAACAGGCTCGCATCGATTACGCTGCCGTCGGCCAGGGTCACGCTGACACCGTCGGGACGCGCATCGAAGCTCGACACCGCGGTGGCGCGCAACTCGACGCCTTCGGCTTCGGCTCGCGTTGCCAGCGCATCGATCAGATAGCGGTTCTCGACCATATGCGCGAACGGCTCGCCGGGCTCGACATTGCCGGCGAAGGTCAGGAACACCGGGCGCGTGGCGTCCTCCAGCTTGGAGTCGGTCACCACCATGTCCGTGATCGGCTGCGCTGATGGCGCCACCTGTCCCCAGACCCCGAGGGTCTCGAACAGCCGCCGGCAGGCGGCGACGATCGCGGTGGCGCGTGGATCGCGGCTCGGGCGCAGGCTCAGCGCCGGATCGGCCACGATCACGCCGATATCGGGCCCGAGCCCCTGGCGCAGCGCCACCGCCAGCGCGAGCCCGGCAAACGCGCCTCCGCAGATCACAATACTTCGCTGTGCCGGCATGCCGTTTCCTTAGTCCGTGACGCTCTCAGACTGTGCTTGCTACCTGATAATAGCTGGGCGAAACAGGGTGGGAAACAAGCCCGATCGTCATTCCGGGGCACGCGCAGCGTGAGCCCGGAATCCATCAGGCCGCATGTTCCGTGGATAGATGGATTCCGGGCTCGCGCTTCGCGCGCCCCGGAATGACGAAAGAAAGCGTTTCCATGTCCAAAAGCCTGATCGACCTGCTGTCCATCCTCGATCTCGAGCAGCTCGAGGTGAATTTGTTCCGCGGCAACAGCCCGAAGACGAGCTGGCAACGGGTGTTCGGCGGCCAGGTGATCGGGCAGGCGATGGTGGCGGCGTGCCGCACCGTCGAGGGCCGGCTGCCGCATTCGCTGCATTGCTATTTCATCCTGCCCGGCGATCCCCAGGTCCCGATCATCTACCAGGTCGAGCGGCTGCGCGACGGCAAGAGCTACTCGACCCGCCGCGTCACCGCGATCCAGCACGGCAACGCGATCTTCTCGATCATGGTCTCGTTCCACGCCGAGGAGCAGGGCGCGTTCGACCATCAGGACAAGATGCCCGACGTGCCGCCGCCGGAGAAGCTCACGGCCGAGGAAGTGTCGAAGCAACCGATGTTCAAGGAGATGCCGGAGTTCATCCGCCGCTACTACGAGAGCGACCGGCCGATCGAGCTGCGCCCGGTCGAGCTCGGCCGCTATTTCGGCCAACAGATCGAGGACGGTCGCATCCATGTCTGGATCCGCACCGCCGCAAAACTGCCCGACGATCCGGCCCTGCACATGTGCGCGCTGGCCTATGCGTCCGACTTCTCGCTGCTCGATGCCGTGATGGCGCGCTACGGCCGCACGCTGTTCGACAAGCGCATGATGCCGGCGAGCCTCGACCACGCGATGTGGTTTCACCGCCCGTTCCGCGCCGACGAATGGCTGCTCTACGCGCAGGATTCGCCGAGCGCGCAGTCAGGCCGCGGCCTGACCCGCGGCCTGATCTTCAAGCCCGACGGCACACTGGTGGCCTCGGTCGCGCAAGAGGGCTCGGTGCGCGAGCGCAAGACATAGGGCTTACACGCCCGGCTGCGAACCGCGCTCGACCAGCACGGTCTGCGACGCAAACCACTGCCACAGCCAGCGATAGACCCACGGGATCGGGATGATGAAGGCGGCGGCGATCGCGGCGACGATCGCACGCCAAAGCAGCTCCAATCCGCTGCCGTTAAAGATCACCTCATGCCGCGTGCCCTCGATGTTGCGGCAGAACCATCGGGTCGCGGCGGCGTAGACCCACGCCCAGCCGATGATCGTGATGAATGAGACGACGGACAACAGGGTCCAGCCCAGCAGCGCCCACGGCGTGCCGACGAAACTCAAGCCGAGCGGCTGCCCGTTAGACGCGAGGTTCGCGATCACCCATTTGAAGAACAGCCAGTACAGCGCGATCTCGGCCAGGAAGACCAGGATGTTGAGCACCTGGATATCGAGCAGCCGCACTACGACGAACAGCACGATCGCGCCGAAGAACCAAGGCACGACCGTCATCGCGGTGCCCTCGAAGCTGAGGTTCGGCCGCCCGGGCACGCGCACGTGCGGGATCAGCCATTTGAGATACCAGACCAGCATCCAAGGCAGCGGAATGACGAAGCAGCTCGCGATCGCAAACACGATGCTGCGCCAGGTGAAGTCCCAGATACCGAAATCGATCGACAGCGGCCCGCCGCTATAGCTTCCGGAGGCCACTACCTGTGGCGGCCCGCCTGCGGCCTGCGGCGGAAAAACCGGCGGCGCGCCTGCGCTGGGGACGAGGCCGGGAATCTCGCCGGCCTTCTGCCAGCCCGCCATGCCCTCGGTCCACACCAGCGTGTCTGATCGCACCATGCCGCGAGCGATCAGGTCGCGGAGTTGGCCCTCCGGCAGGGGCCCCTTCTGCTGGCCTTCGGATGCATAAAACCAGTTTCGGTTCGACATTTTTGTTTCCTCTGGGCACGCGCGCCACGCGGACGGTGGCGAAAACGAGCCAGCGGGGCCGCTGGCCGGGTGGGAAAACCGCATTCTGGCCGAGGCTTTTCGTTCCGTATAGGGAGGGGGCTCACCCGCTGCGCATGTTTTCCGCTTCAACCTGCAACTTTTTTGTGCCATTTGCCCAGAAAGATGCCAGATTTAGCGAACGCGGAATGGCGGCTGCGGGGCGGCAGCCAGCCTGCTCGTGACGCGGGCGCACGCGGAAATACCTCAAGGAAATGAAGGCCTGAACCATGAAACTCGTCGTCGCGATCATCAAACCGTTCAAGCTCGATGAGGTGCGCCAGGCGCTGACCGCGATCGGCGTCCACGGCATGACGGTGACCGAGGTCAAGGGCTATGGCCGCCAGAAGGGCCACACCGAGATCTATCGCGGCGCCGAATATGTCGTGAACTTCCTGCCGAAGCTGCGGATCGAGATCGCCGTCGATTCCGACGTCGCCGACCGGGCGGTCGCGGTCATCACCCAGCACGCGCGCACCGGCCAGATCGGCGACGGCAAGATCTTCGTTACGCCGATCGACCACGCCTTGCGCATCCGCACCGGCGAGACCGACCGCGACGCGCTCTGAACACTTCAATTCGCGAATCGCCGCCGGCAACGAGGCCGGGCGCGACCCACACGACAACACGCCGGGGAATGACGATGGGGGCACGAGCTCTTCGCGCAGCGCTATTGGCTGCGCCGATCACTGCTGCAATGCTGTTCGCGCTGGGTCAGCCGGCTTTCGCGCAGGACTCGGGTAGCATCAACACCGCCGACACCGCCTGGATGATCGTCGCCACCGCGCTGGTGCTGATGATGACGATCCCCGGGCTGGCGCTGTTCTACTCCGGCATGGTGCGCAAGAAGAACGTGCTGGCGACGATGGCGCAGAGCCTCTCCGCGGTCGCCATCATCTCGATCCTCTGGGTCACCTTCGGCTATTCGCTGAGCTTCGTCGGCGACGGTCCCTGGCTCGGCGGGTTCGACCGCTGGTTCCTGGCGGGCATGACGACGGACAGCGTCAACCCGCTCGCCAAGACCATCCCCGAAGCGCTGTTCATGCTGTACCAGATGACGTTCGCGATCATCACGGTGGCGCTGGTGGCGGGCTCGGTCGCCGACCGCATGCGGTTCTCCGCCTATCTCTTGTTCTCGATCGGCTGGTTCGTGTTCGGCTATGTGCCGTTGGCGCATTGGGTTTGGGGCGGCGGCTTCCTCGGCCAGCTCGGCGTGCTGGATTTCGCCGGCGGCCTCGTCGTGCATCTCTCTGCCGGCGTCAGCGGCCTGGTCGCCGCCAAGGTGATGGGCAATCGCCACGGCTATGGCAGCGACAACCTGTCGCCGTTCGACCTGTCGCTCGCCGTGGTCGGCACCGGGCTGCTGTGGGTCGGCTGGTTCGGCTTCAACGGCGGCTCGGCGCTGGCAGCCAATTCGCGTGCGGTGATGGCGATCATCGCCACCCATCTGGCCGCATGCGCGGGTGCGCTGACCTGGGGCGCGATCGAATGGGCCAAGCGCCGCAAGCCGTCGGTGCTCGGCATGATCTCGGGCGCGGTCGCCGGCCTCGGCACCATCACGCCGGCATCCGGCTATGTCGCGCCGTGGCACGGCGTCATCATCGGCATCATCGCCGGCCTGGTCTGCTACTGGGCCTGCACCTGGCTGAAGCATCGCTTCAAATATGACGACTCGCTCGACGTGTTCGGCGTGCACGGCATCGGCGGCATGACCGGCACGCTGCTCGCCGGCATTTTTGCGGCCGCCGCGATCGGCGGCACCTCGGGCCTGCTCGAAGGCAACCCGAAGCAGCTTCTGATCCAGTTCTACGGCGTCGCCGTCACGCTGGTCTGGTGCGGCGGCGTGACCTTCGTGCTGCTCAAGCTGGTCAGCGTCTTCGTGCCGCTGCGGGTTTCGTTGCAGCAGGAACTCGAGGGCCTCGACATCTCGCAGCACGGCGAGGCGCTGCAGTAAGCACCGTCATTGCGCGCGAAAGCGCAATGCCGGAACTCCGCAGTGAGACTACCGCGTTACCGTAAACCTGCCGCTGCTCTGGGCACCATTGTGTCCGGAGCCTGACGTGCTCTCGTTTTGAACAGACCTGATCAAAATTTAGGCGCGACGGAATAGCGCAGCGGCAGCCTCCTCCCGCAAAGCGGGAAAAGGTCCGGATTCATAATCCATTAGCGAAATCCGGCCGTCTGGCACGGCATTTGATTCTAAGGGTCCCGGCTGTGCCCGCGTAGTGGAAGTTCTCCGCGTGGTGGTTCTCAGTCGCAATCTCCCGGTGTCACGTTCGCGCCGGGCCCAAGCGGGGATAGGACTCATGAAAATTGTTATGGCGATCATTAAGCCATTCAAGCTCGAAGAGGTCCGTGACGCCCTGACCGCCATTGGCGTTCACGGTCTCACGGTGACGGAAGTCAAAGGCTACGGCCGTCAGAAGGGCCACACCGAAATCTATCGCGGCGCCGAATATGCCGTGAGCTTCCTGCCCAAGATCAAGATCGAGGTCGCAGTCGCCTCCGACCAGGTCGACAAGACCATCGACGCCATCACCTCAGCCGCCAAGACCGGACAGATCGGTGACGGCAAGATCTTCGTCATCAGCCTCGAGCATGCGGTGCGCATCCGCACCGGCGAGGCGGATGCCGCGGCCCTCTGATTTCGCGCTCAAACCTAAAGAGACCTCAGGAGTAAAATAACATGACGTTCAAGCGTCCCTACGGCGCGGGACTGGCGGCCCTCGCAATCGGCATGTTCGCCGCGAACGCAGCCTACGCCGAACCTACCGTCAACAAGGGCGACAACGCCTGGATGCTGACCTCGACGGTGCTGGTTCTGCTGATGACGATCCCCGGCCTCGCGCTGTTCTATGGCGGCCTGGTCCGTTCCAAGAACATGCTCTCGGTGCTGGCGCAGGTGTTCTACACCGTCTGCATGGTCACCGTGCTGTGGGCCCTCTACGGCTACAGCCTCGCCTTCACCGGCGGCTCCGACTTCATCGGCGGCTTCTCCAAGGCCTTCCTGATGGGCATCACGACGGACTCGAAGGCGGCGACCTTCTCGGTCGACGCCAACATCTCCGAGCTGGTCTATATGTGCTTCCAGATGACCTTCGCGGCGATCACCCCCGCCCTGATCGTCGGCGCCTTTGCCGAGCGCATGAAGTTCGCGGCGATCGCGCTGTTCATCCCGCTCTGGGTCACGCTGATCTACTTCCCGATCGCGCACATGGTCTGGTACTGGCCGGGCCCGGACGCGATCCAGGATGCCGCCAAGGCGCTCGCCGCTGCGGCTGACGGCGCGGCCAAGACCGCGGCGCAGGCCAAGCTCGACGAGATCAACGCCGACGCCGGCTGGATCTTCAAGAAGGGCGCCATCGACTTCGCCGGCGGCACCGTCGTGCACATCAACGCCGGCATCGCCGGCCTGGTCGGCGCGCTCCTGATCGGCAAGCGCACCGGCTACGGCAAGGAGCTGATGGCTCCGCACTCGCTGACCATGACCATGATCGGCGCCTCGCTGCTCTGGGTCGGCTGGTTCGGCTTCAACGCCGGCTCCAACCTCGAAGCCAATGGCGGCGCCGCGCTCGCCATGACCAACTCCTTCGTGGCGACCGCCGCGGCGGCGCTGGCCTGGATGTTCGCGGAGTGGATCATCAAGGGCCATCCCTCGCTGCTCGGCGCGCTCTCGGGTGCGGTCGCGGGCCTCGTCGCGGTGACGCCGGCGGCCGGATACTCCGGTCCGATGGGCGCCATCGTGCTCGGCCTCGTGGTCGGCGTGGTCTGCCTGTTCTTCTGCACCGTCGTGAAGAACGCGCTCGGCTATGACGACTCGCTCGACGTGTTCGGCGTCCACTGCGTCGGCGGCATCATCGGCGCGCTCGGCACCGGCATCCTGGTCAACCCGGCACTCGGCGGTGCGGGCATCATCGACTACACTGCGATCCCGCCGAAGGTCGCCGACTACGACTTCGCGGCGCAGATGATCTCGCAGTGCTGGGGCGTCTGCACCACGCTGGTGTGGTCCGGCATCGGTTCGGCGATCCTCTACAAGATCGTCGACGTGATCGTCGGCCTGCGCGCCAATGTCGAGACCGAGCGTGAAGGCCTCGACATCACCGAGCATACCGAGCGCGCCTACAACATGTGAGTTCTCCCGGGACTTGGCGCCCTCCGGCGCCAGGTCCAGAACTACGGCCCGGGCACATACCCGGCAATGCCCGGACCGTTGAGGGGCTCCAGCGCAAGTTGGAGCCCCTTTCTTTTTTCTCCGCTTGAGAAAATAATATCGGAAAGGCCTGCCATCGTAGAACGACAGCCAAATCAACAAAACCGGGAGGACGTCATGAAGGTCGAAGGCGGATGCTATTGCGGCAAGGTGCGCTACCAGGCCGAGGGCGAACCGATGATGGCGGCGCAGTGCCTGTGCCGCGAATGCCAGTACATCACCGGCGGCGGACCGAACCTGTTCATGGCGATGCCGGTCGCGGGCTTCAGATACACCGCAAGCGAGCCGAAGCAGTTCGCCCGCACCGATCTCGAGCGCGCCGTCACCCGCGAGTTCTGCCCGGAATGCGGCACGCATCTGGTGACCAAGGTGCCGGGCCTGCCCGCCACCATCCTGAAGGTCGGCACCTTCGACGACCCCAGTGTGTTCACCCCGCAGCTGACGATCTACACCTGCGACAAGCAGACCTTCCATCATCTGCCCGACGGCAAGCCGTCGTTCGAGAAGCTGCCGGCGCATTGAGGTCGTCATGGCCAGGCTACGGCGCCGCGCGCGACCTCCACCGCCGCAGGCCGCGGCGTGCAAGCCACCAGACCAGCGCGATCACCGGTAGCCAGGGCACCGCGGCCGCGAGGAACGAAATCAGCCAGGCGGCGGAGTTCGCCGCTGTCTGGCTGATGGTGCTGAACGCCTGGGTGATCGGCGACAGGTCGGCGCCGCCGACCAGCCCGGTGACACCGAAATAGGAAATTTCGACCCGTATCGTATCGGTGCGGGTACGTATGGCGTCGCGCTGGGCCGTGATGGCCTCTATGTCGCTTTGCGCCTGCGCCAACTCCTTCTCGATCGTGATGAGGTCGGCCGCCGTCTTGGTGGTCTGGTCGCGCAGCATCGCCGTGAGGCGGTCGCGTAACATGGTTTTGGTCTCGAGCCGCCGTTCGGTATCGACGATGGGCATCGTCAGGTCTTCCGCCGATTGCGCATGCATGATGACGCGCGCGGGCGGTGCGGCGAGCACGGCGGCAAGGGCCTCAAAGGCTTCCGGCTTGATGCGCAGCGACGTGCGGGCGCTGATCCGGCCTTCGTTGGCGCGGTCGATCGATGTGCTGAGGATCGTGCAGCCGAACTTGGCGCATTCAGCCAAATGCTTCTGCTGGATCGCTTCGAGGTCAGCGCTGGGGACCCGGAGCGTGTAGCGATGCGTGATCGCCGTCAACTGCCGCGGCGACGCATCGGCCTGCCTTGCCGACGCCATCATCGGCAGATCGTACTGAACGGAATTGCCTTGAACCGCATTGTTCGGCGCAGGCGAGCACGCGGCCAGCAATGGCAGCACCACAAGCATCGCCCAAAACGGCCGACCGATCGCAGTCATTGATGTCTCCACCCGGTTGCAATGGTTTTCGGGATCAAGATCGGGAACATTGCGGCGCGGCGGTGACCGCGATCCACGTCGTGGCCGGTAAAATAGCCTCCTGGCGTCCGCCGAGCCGCCCCACCCTCGATGGTTAATCGCGTCTTAACCTCGCCCTATCTATGGTGATTTGATCGGTTTACGGTTCGGCTCTCCCACCCCGACCGCAGTGAAAGTGCTGGCATCTCGAACATGGCAATGACCGCCTCATCCGGCGTGGCGCAGGGCGCCGGCAATGTCGCATCCGCCGGGCAGGCCGAGCGTTCCCCGTTCCTGCGCACGACCGAGCTGCTGGCGCCGTATCAGCCGGCTAAGCCATTGATTACGCTGTCCTTGGGTGAACCCCAGCATCCGGTGCCTGATTTCGTCGGGCCGGTGCTGGCCAAGCACACCGCCGATTTCGGCCGCTATCCGATCGCCAAGGGCATCGAGCCGTTCCGTCGTGCGGTCGCGACCTGGCTCGGACACCGATTCCACCTGCCGCGGCCGGTCGATCCGGAGAGCGAGATCCTGGTGCTCAACGGCAGCCGCGAGGGGCTGGTATTCGCCGCGATCGCGGCCGCCCGCTACGTCGCCCCGCGCAAGGGGCGGCCGGCGATCCTGATGCCGAATCCGTTCTATCCCGCCTATGGCGCCGGCGCCCGCGCCGCCGGCTGCGAGCAGATCTATCTGCCGACCACGCTCGCCAACGGCTTCCTGCCCGACCTCGATGCGATCGACGAGGCGATGCTGGCGCGCACCGTTGCCTTCTTCATTGCCTCGCCTGCCAATCCGCAAGGCGCGGTCGCCACGCCGGCTTACTTCGCGCGCCTGAAACAGCTCGCCGACCGCCACGGCTTCATCATCCTGAGCGACGAGTGTTATTCGGAGATCTACACCCGCGAGGCGCCGGGCAGCATGCTGAAATACGCCGGGCCCGACTTCGCCAACGTCGTCGTGTTCCAGTCGCTGTCGAAGCGCTCGAACCTGCCGGGCATGCGGATCGGCTTTGCTGCCGGCGACAAGAAGTTTCTCGCCGCCTACCACGAGCTGCGCAATGTCGCCGCACCCCAGGTGCCGGTGCCGCTGCAGCACGTCGCGGTTGCCGCCTATAGCGACGAGGCGCATGTCGAGGAGAATCGCAGGCTCTATCGCATCAAGTTCGATTTCGCCGACCAGATCCTCGGCAGCCGCTACGGCTACAAGCGGCCGGCCGGCGGCTTCTGCGTCTGGCTCGACGTCTCCGATCGCGGCGGCGACGAGGAGGCCGCGGTCAGGCTCTATCGCGACGCCGGCGTGCGGGTGATTCCCGGCAGCTATCTGGCGCGCGTGCAGAACGACGGTTCCAATCCGGGCGCGGGCTATATCCGCCTTGCGCTCGTCTCCGACAGCGAATCCACAGCCGAGGCGTTGCATCGGCTGGTCGAAACCCTGGGTTAATCGGCAAGCGCGAAGATTGAGCATGCCAGCGATCGAACGAGTCATCCCCCTGGTCGGCCATCTGCCGCACTCCATGCGCGAGGCGCTAGCGCGGCGCTTGCGCGAACTCACCGGGCTCGGCCTGATCGCGCTGTCCGGGGTCATTGCCGCGGCGATGATGACCTGGTCGGTGCAGGATCCCTCGCTCAGCCACGCCACCTCGCGCGCGATCCGCAACGTGCTCGGCTATCCCGGCGCGATCGGCGCCGACCTCCTAATGCAGATCCTTGGGCTCGGCGCCATCATGCTGATCCTGCCCGTCGCGGTGTGGGGCTGGCGGATGCTGACGCATCGCCCGTTCGACCGCGAGGCACTGCGGCTCGGCTGCTGGATCCTCACCACGGTGATCGCGGCGGGCTTTGCCAGCTGCTGGCCACACAACACGGCGTGGCCGCTGCCGACCGGGCTCGGTGGCGTGGTCGGCGATGCGCTGGTGCGCGCGCCAGCCGTCGTGTTCGGGCCGCCCGGCTTCATCTATCGCGTCGTGCTCGGCCTCGTGCTGTTCATCGCGATGACGGCTTGCTTCCTGTTCGCCTGCGGCTGGGGCGCCGAGGAGCAGGACGACGAACTGACGCCGATTGCCGATGACGACGAACCGTTCGTCGAAGACGAGGACAAGGACCGCGGCTCGGTCTCGCTGGGCTGGCTGTTCCACGCGCTAATGAGCGCGAAAGCGCGGCTCGGCTGGCTGTTCACCACCGCCTACAAATCGCTGGTGTCGAGCGCAGCGCAGGGCCGCGCGAGCGCCTTCGAGCGCCAGGAGCCCAATATCGGCGGCGGCCGCGCCGCGCCCTCGATCGCGCCGGCGGGCGAGGATCACGACGACGAAGACGAGCCCGAGGCCTTCGACCGCGGCGGCGAGGACGAAGACGACGACGAGGAGGACGAAGCCCCGGTCGCCCGCGCCCCGCGCAAGAAGGCCGAGCCGAAACCGAAGAAGAAGAATTCCGACAAGTTCGAGCTACCGTCGGTCTCCGTGCTCAGCGCGCCGAAGGCGAGCGATCGCCAGCCGCTCAACAAGGCTGAGCTGGAAGCCAATTCGCGTTCGCTCGAAGGCGTGCTGCAGGATTTCGGCGTGCGCGGCGAGATCGTCAAAGCCAATCCCGGCCCGGTCGTGACGTTGTACGAATTGGAGCCCGCGCCCGGCATCAAATCGTCGCGCGTGATCGGCCTGTCCGACGACATCGCGCGCTCGATGAGCGCGCTGTCGGCCCGCGTCGCCGTAGTCGCCGGCCGCAACGCGATCGGCATCGAGCTGCCGAACGCGCATCGTGAGAAGGTCTACCTGCGCGAGCTGCTGGTCGCCAAGGAGAGCACCGAATCGGTGGCGAAGCTGCCACTCTGTCTCGGCAAGACCATCGGCGGCGACCCCGTGATCATCGACCTTGCCCGCACGCCGCATATGCTGATCGCCGGCACCACCGGCTCCGGCAAATCGGTCGCGATCAACACCATGATCCTGAGCCTGGTCTACCGGCTGCGGCCGGATCAGTGCCGCCTGATCATGGTCGATCCGAAGATGCTCGAACTTTCCGTCTATGACGGCATCCCGCATCTGCTGACGCCGGTCGTCACCGATCCGAAGAAGGCGGTGGTGGCGCTGAAGTGGGCCGTGCGCGAGATGGAAGAGCGCTACAAGCGGATGGCCAAGCTCGGCGTCCGCAACATCGACGGCTACAACCAGCGCCTCGTCGAAGCCAAGGGCAAGGGCGAGGAGCTGACGCGCACGGTGCACACCGGCTTCGACAAGGAGAGTGGCAAGGCGATCTACGAGGAAGAGAAGCTCGACCTCGAGCCGCTGCCCTACATCGTGATCATCGTCGACGAGATGGCCGATCTGATGATGGTCGCCGGCAAGGACATCGAAGGCGCGGTGCAGCGCCTTGCGCAGATGGCGCGCGCCGCCGGACTCCACGTGATCCTCGCGACGCAACGTCCCTCGGTCGACGTCATCACCGGCACCATCAAGGCGAACTTCCCGACCCGCATCGCCTTCCAGGTGACGTCGAAGATCGACAGCCGCACCATCCTGGGCGAAATGGGTGCCGAGCAGCTGCTTGGCCAGGGCGACATGCTCTACATGGCCGGCGGCGGCCGCATCAGCCGCGTGCACGGTCCCTTCGCATCGGATGAAGAAGTCGAGAAGGTGGTGCGTCACCTCAAGACGCAAGGTCAGCCGGAATATCTCGAAGCCGTCACCGCGGAAGAACCGACCGACGAAGATGGCGGTGCGGTATTCGATGCCACGGGCATGGGTGGCGATGGCGGCGGCGATCTGTTCACGCAGGCGGTTGCGATCGTCAAGCGCGACCGCAAAGCCTCGACCTCCTACATTCAGCGCCGGCTGCAGATCGGCTATAACCGCGCCGCCTCGCTGATGGAGCGGATGGAACTGGAAGGCATCGTCGGCCCGGCGAATCACGCCGGTAAGCGCGAGATCCTGGTCGCGGAAGAGGAAGGCCAGTTCTGATCCGGATCATCACGGAAAAACCATATCTCCCTCGGAAGAGGCGGGATAAAGTCTCAATCGAGCGGGACGAGCGTCGAACAGAGATCTGATATATCTGATGGCAAATCACCTCACTCACCGCGGCACGCGTTACGCACTGGCACTCCTCGTTTCCGCCGCGCTCGCCGGTGCCGCCACGGCGCAGAACGCGCCGCCGGTAAAACCCGCGCCCAAATCCGCACCGAAGAAGGATGCCGCGCAAGACAAGGGTCCGGCGACGACCAGCGCGACCCAGCCGGAGCCGAACCCGGTGATTCCCGATCCGCGCCGCAACGTGCCCGCCAGCATCTTCCAGACCTTCGACGCCAACCAGAAGGCGCAGGCCGCAAAGGTCTCGAGCTATTTGTCGTCGCTGCAGACCCTGGTCGGCAATTTCGTGCAGGTCGGGCCCGACGGCAGCAAGACCAAGGGCGATTTCTACATCCAGAAGCCGGGCAAGGTGCGTTTCGAATATGACGATCCGAGCCCGGTCGAGATCATCGCCGACGGCTCGTCGGTGGCCGTGCGCGACCGCAGGCTGGCGACGCAGGACATCTATCCGCTGTCGCAGACGCCGCTGCGCTATCTGCTGTCCGACCGCATCGACCTGATGAAGGACACCAACGTCGTCAGTGTCACCGCGGACGACGTGTTCGTCAGCATCACGATCGAGGAGAAGCAGGCGCTGGTCGGCACCTCGCGCCTGATGCTGATGATCGGCGCCAAGGACGGCAAGCTCAAGCAATGGACCGTCACCGATCCGCAAGGCTACGACACCACGGTCGCGGTCTACAATCTCGACGTGACGCAGAAGCCCGACCCGGCGCTGTTCAAGATCGATTTCACGACCTATCCCGGGACATCGCCGGGCTGACGGTCCCGTAGGGTGGGTTAGCGAAGCGTAACCCACCGTTTCTCGCGCGGACAGGTGGTGGGTTACGCCTTTGGCTAACCCACCCTACGAAATCCCGCCTGTGGACAAAGCATCATCCGCCGCCGAGAACCGTGCTAAGACGCAGCTCTCATGCGGTTCTCCGTCACCACCTGGAACATCAACTCGGTGCGCCTGCGCATCGACATCGTCGCCAAATTCCTGAAGAGCGCGCGGCCGGACGTGCTGTGCCTGCAGGAGACCAAATGCATCGACGATGCCTTTCCGCTGAAGCGCTTCAAGCGGCTCGGCTATGAGCATGTCGCGCTGAACGGACAGAAGGGCTATCACGGCGTCGCCATCGTCTCACGCCTGCCGTTCGAGACCACCGACATCAGGACGTTCTGCGACAAGATCGATTCGCGCCACATCTCGGTCTCGTTCGGCGCCAAGGCCGAGCTCGCAAAGCCGCTGGTGCTGCATAATTTCTACGTGCCGGCCGGCGGCGACATTCCCGATCCCGCGCTCAATCCGAAGTTCGAGCACAAGCTGCAATTCCTCGACGAGATGAAGAGTTGCGAGCCGCTGCATCCGCGCGGCGACGACCGCCATATCCTGGTCGGCGACCTCAACGTCGCGCCGCATGAGAACGACGTGTGGTCGCACAAGCAGCTCTTGAAGGTCGTCTCGCACACGCCGGTCGAGACCGAGAAGCTGCTCGCAGCCCAGGCCCATGGCGAATGGTTCGACATCGCGCGCGAAAGGATCCCGATGTCGGAAAAGGTCTACACATGGTGGAGCTACCGCGCCGCCGACTGGACCGTCGGCGACCGCGGCCGCAGGCTCGATCACATCTGGGTGTCACGCGCGCTGAGGGATCACGTCAGCGACTTCAAGATCACCCGCGACGCCCGCAGCTGGGAGCGCCCGTCGGACCATGTGCCGGTGACCGCGGTGCTGGAGGTGTAGTCCACTGTCGTCCCGGCGAAGGCCGGGACCCATCACCACAGGGCTCGGAAACTGGCAAAGCCGTCGACCCGCGTGCCCAAAGAGCGGCCGCGGCGTATGGGTTCCGGATCGCGCTCGCTGTGCTCGCTTGTCCGGGACGAACAAGTCGTCACGTGCTCAGCTTCGCGCCCGCCATCAGAATATCGCTCGCGAGCTGACTAGTCCGCAGCGCGAGCTCGTCGCGCAGGCGTCGCGCGGCGGCGGGGTCGCTTTCCAGCACGCGCTGGAACAGGCTGCGGGCGACACGGATGACGGAGGCGCGCTCCAGCGCGGTTGCGGTCGACGGCCGCTTCATCGCCACGATCAGCGCGAGCTCGCCGATCAGTGCGCCGGGGCCGGCGACGATCTCGGCGCCGCCTTCCTCGACCCGGAAGGTGCCGCGCTGCACGATATAGCCGGCGTCGGCGACATCGCCGGCGGCAAACAGCACGTCACCTTCATTGAAATCGCGTTGCTCGGAGCCGATCGCCAGCATGCGCAGCGAGCCTTCGCCCAACAGACGCATTGTCGGGACCCGCTCGAGCAGGGCTACGTCATCATCGATCGACATTCAGGGCCGGTGACCGGGGTGCGCCTCGATTTCACGAATCGTTGAGCGCAAAGCGTATCACGGCACCAGCTTGTAGCCACCGGCTTCCGTGACCAGGATTTCCGGGTTGGCGGCGTCCTTCTCGATCTTCTGGCGAAGACGGTAAATGTGGGTCTCGAGTGTGTGGGTGGTCACACCGGAATTGTAGCCCCAGACCTCCTGCAGCAGGGTCTCGCGCGACACCGGCATCTGGCCGGCGCGGTACAGGAAGCGCAGGATCGCGGTCTCCTTCTCGGTCAGCCGCACCTTCCGGGCGTTGGCCGCGGTCAGCATCTTGGAGCCCGGCCGGAACGAGTAGGGGCCGACCGAGAACACCGCGTCCTCGCTGGCTTCGTGCTGGCGAAGTTGCGCCCGGATGCGGGCGAGCAGCACCGCGAACCGGAAGGGCTTGGCCACATAGTCGTTGGCGCCGGATTCCAGGCCCAGAATGGTATCGGAATCGGTGTCGTGCCCGGTCAGCATGATGATCGGGGCCTTGAAGCCGCCCTTGCGCAGGGAGCGGACCACCTCGCGGCCGTCGGTATCGGGCAGGCCGACATCCATCAGGACCAGATCGGGAGAATTGGCTTTGGCGGCGCTGGCGCCCTTGGCGCCGGTATCGACGGCGGAAGCTTCGAATTCCTCGTGCAGCGAGAGCTGCTCGACCAGCGTATCGCGCAGATCGGTATCGTCATCCACGATCAAGATCTTGCGGGCATTGGCCATAGGTTACAATCCTTCGGGGGCGGGATGGTCAGAAGCGGACAGCGCTCATGGCCGAGACTTAGCGAGACACACCTTGTGTAGATATGAGTTCAGGTAGGCGATTGTTACCGATTCACAAGGCGGGGCAGTCTACTCCAGAATCGGCCGGCGGGAGGTGAATGTCCTGTAATCCCGCCGAATAGAACAACCAAGGGTGCGAAGGCAAGTTTGGATTGGAATGATTCTCAAAGGAAAGTCAGCTATTTCAGTCACTTATACGACAGATTCACGTGATCGCCCGCTCTCTTTGATCCGCGTGCACCGCGCTGCCGGCGACCCCCGCCGGGGCTGGCTCACGGCAGATGGCTGGACTGTGCCGGTGGCACTCGGGCGTGGCGGCATCCTCGCCAACAAGCGCGAGGGCGATGGCGGCACCCCGCGCGGCAGCTTCCATCCGCTCCGCCTGTGGTGGCGCGCCGACCGTTTTCCGCGGCCAAAGACCTTGCTGCCGACCCGGCCGATCCGCCCCGAAGACGGCTGGTGCGAGGACCCCGCCGACCGCCATTACAACCAGCCGATCCGCCTCGGCGAGGCGCAAGCCGGCGATCACCTGACGCGCCAAGACCACCTTTACGATTTCATCGTCGAGATCGACCACAACGCGCGACCGCGCATCGCCGGGCGCGGCAGCGCGGTGTTCCTGCATCTGGCGCGAGCGAATTTCTCGCCGACCGCCGGCTGCGTCTCGATGACGCCAACCTCGATGCTGCGGTTGTTGCGGCGGATGGGGCCGCGGACCAAGATCGTGATCGGGTAGATCGCAGGCCATCCATCTTCTCTCGTGCCAACACGGCCGTTGATGCTGATACCGTGCCCAACCAAGAAAATTCCCGGGAGCGAAACATGCTCGATGCCAACCAGATTTCCGCCGCCTCGCAAGAGCTCAATGATCACTGGCGCGCCGGCACCAAGCTCGGCGCGCTCGATGCAGCGATCCGGCCGCGCGACCGCGCCGAGGGCTACGCCGTACAGGCGGCGCTGGAAAAGACCTCACGGGAAAAACTGTTCGGCTGGAAGATCGCCGCAACCAGCGCTGCCGGCCAGAAGCACATCAACGTCGCAGGTCCCTTGGCCGGACGCATCCTCGCCGAGACCGTGATCGCCGACGGCGGCACGGCGCCCATGCATGGCAACGAGATGCGCGTCGGCGAGCCGGAATTCTGCTTCCGCATGGCGCGCGACTTGCCGCCGCGCACCTCCGCCTACAGCGTAAACGAAGTGCTCGACGCCGTCGCCACGCTGCATCCGGCGATCGAAATTCCGGACTCGCGCTTCGCCGAATTCACCGCCGCCGGCGAGGCGCAGCTGATCGCCGACAACGCCTGCGCGCATCTGTTCGTGCTCGGACCCGCAACGTCCGCCGACTGGCGAGCGATCGATCTGGTCGAGGAGCGCCCTGTCATCACGCTGCGCGGCGAGCGCTATATCGGTCACGGCAAGAACGTGCTCGGCGATCCCCGTGTCGCGCTCGCCTGGTGCGCCAACGAATTGCGCGAACTCGGCATCACGCTGCGGGCAGGGGAGGTCGTCACGACAGGCACCTGCCACCCGCCACTGCCGATTGCTGCGGGTGATGCCTTCGCCGCGGATTTCGGCGCGATCGGAAAAGTGTCGGTGCGGTTCGCGTAAGGTAAGCGCTCGCTACAAATTCGGTGTCGTCCCGGCGCAGGCCGGGACCCATAACCACCAACGCAAATTGGTTTGCAGAGCTGTGGCCGCAGCTCATTCCAACAACTCGATCTTGTGGTAATGGGTCCCGGCCCCCGTGCGCAACTGCGCACTAGGCCGGGACGACTGTTAAATATGCACCTTCGGCCGCGTCCCAAAAATCGCCGAGCCGACCCGCACATGCGTCGCGCCCATCGCGATCGCGACCGCGAAATCCGCGCTCATCCCCATCGACAAATTCCGCAGCCCGTTGCGCGCGGCGATCTTGGCGCAGAGCGCGAAATGCGGGGCCGGCGCATCGTCGACCGGCGGGATGCACATCAAGCCTGAAATCGTCAGACCATACTTGTCGCGGCACGCGGCGATGAAGCTATCTGCGTCCTGCGGCGCAACGCCGGCCTTCTGCGGCTCCTCGCCGGTATTGATCTGGACGAACAGTTCCGGCTGCTTGCCCTGAGATTTGATTTCCTTGGCTAACGCTTCGCAAATGCTGGTGCGATCGACGGAATGGATCGCATCGAACAGCGCGACCGCCTCCTTGGCCTTGTTCGACTGCAGCGGCCCGATCAGATGCAGCAGCAGTCCCGGCGTAGCCTGGGTCAATTCCGGCCACTTAGCCTTGGCCTCCTGCACGCGATTTTCGCCGAATACGCGCTGTCCGGCGGCAATAATGGGCGAAATCGCGTCGGCAGCGAAGGTCTTCGACACCGCGATCAGCGTCACCGAGGCGGGATCGCGCCGCGCTTCCTTGCAGGCGCGCGCGATCTCCTGTGTCACGGCGGCGAGGCCGCTTGGTGAATCAGCCGATAACGGCGCGGTTTGGCTTTTCGTCATGCTTGTGCCGTTCTCTGACAGATGGCGGGCTTGGCTCGAATTTTACCAAATTCGGGAAAGGCTTTTTGAAGCCCTTGGTCCTACCTTGGCGCCCGGGCAAGGGAATGTCGGGTGTGACTTTCAATCGCAATCGGGTCAAACTCAAGAAGCTTCTGGGCATTCGTGCCCGGCTGGCGTTGCTTGCCCTGATGCTGGTCGCGCCCTTGATGCTCGACCGCGTCCGCACGCTGGAGGATTCCCGCGCCAAGCAGATCGCGCAGGCCGCGGAGGGCTATGCCAATCTGACCAGCCGCGCCGCCGAGACCCAGCGCGAGGTGGTGTCCTCGGTCGAGACCATGCTGAAATCGGCGGCCTATATCCGCGCCTCCGGCGGCATTGCACGGAGCTGCGAGGTGCTGCGCGCCAGTCTGCCGACCATCCTGCCCTGGATCCGCAGCATCATGTTCGTCTCCCGGGACGGGCTGGTGCAGTGCTCCACTCTCAATCTCCAGGTTGGCTTGGATATCGGCGACCGCGACTATTTCAAGAAGGCGCAGGAGACGCGCGGCTTCGTGTTCAGCGACTATCTGCGCGGCAAGACCAATGGCCGGCCGATGATGATGGCCGCCTATCCGCTGGCCGCGATCAATCCGGAGCTGGATGCCGTCGTCGTCGCCGGCATCAACATCGACTGGCTGTCGCAGATCATGGCCAATCTCGGTGGCCAACCCGGCATGTCGGCGGTGCTGGTCGACAGTACCGGCGTGGTGATCGCCGCACCATCGGACCATGCCAGCCTGATCGGCCGCTCGCTCGACACCATTCCCCTGATGTCGGCGATTGCGGAGAAGGCGCTGAGCTATGACGAACCGTCCGGCTCGGTGTCGTTCACCGCCTCCGACGGCGCACAGCGCACGCTGAGCTTCGCGAAGATCGCCGGCACCCAGTCGCGGCTGATCGTGAGCATGGATGAAGCCAAGGTGACGGCCGCGATCAACCGCGAGATCCGCACCGCCTTCCTGCAGCTCGGCTTCGTCTGCCTGTTCGTCCTGCTGGGTGCCCTGGTCGGCGCCGAGCGGCTGGTGATCCATCCGATCGAGCTGATGACCGGCATGGCGCGGCGGTTCGGCGAGGGCGACTGGGCCGCGCGCGTCGCCAAGAACAAGCTGCCCGCCGAATTCGTGCCGCTGGCGCGCGCCTTCAACGCGATGGCCGCCCAGCTCAGCCAGCGCGAGCGCGAGCTGATGGCGTCCAACGATCGCCTCACCGTGATGGCGTCGATCGACGCGCTGTCGGGGCTTGCCAACCGCCGCGGCTTCCAGAGCCGGCTCGACTTCGAATGGATGCGCGCCTTGCAATATGACTGCGCGCTGTCGCTGCTGATGATCGATGTCGATCATTTCAAGCTCTACAACGACACCTATGGCCACCCCGAAGGCGACGCCTGCCTCAGCAAGATCGGCGCGACGCTGGCCGGAATCGCCGCCGACGGCATGGGCTTCGCCGGCCGCTATGGCGGCGAGGAATTCTGCCTGCTGCTGCCGAACACCGATACCGCCCACGCGCTTGCGATCGGCGAGACGGTGCGCACCGCCATCCTCGGCCTCGCCGTGCCGCATTGCACGTCGAGCCACAACATCGTCACCGTCAGCGTCGGCGTCGCCACCACAAAGCCGAACGACACCCAGCGCCCCGGCGATCTGATCGAAGCCGCCGACGCCGCCCTCTATGCCGCAAAGCATCGCGGGAGGAATGCCGTGGTCGAACATGGCTTCGTGAAAATGATGGACGAAGCCGGCATGGCGCTGGCGAGCTGAACTGTTACCGACCGACCTCCCTCCCCTTGCGGGCAGGGGCGCACTGCCAAAAATATCGAAAACAACCCCATGCAAAGGTGGCCGCGGACTACCGGTTGAAACCACATATGGGGCTGTCATCGCCCGGCTCGACCGGGCGACCCAGTACGCCGCGGCCCCTCGGCTCAAGCACTGCTGCCTCTGGCATACTGGGTCACCCGCCTGCGCGGGTGACGACACCGGAGGGGTCCGGCCCGACCGGGCGTGGCAGGCTCGGTGCAACTCACCCACCTTCGCAGGCCCCAAGCCGTTGACCCCACGGGCGTTTCTGTGGCCTAGTCCGCCGTCCCCGTTGGGACCCGAAAACCACCCAAAAGCCTGCGATTTCAATGACCGCCGAACGCTACAACGCCCGTGAATCCGAGCCCCGCTGGCAAGCCGCCTGGGACAAGAAGGCGATCTTCGCCTCCAAGAACGACGACAAGCGGCCGAAATACTACGTGCTCGAGATGTTCCCGTATCCGTCGGGACGCATCCATATCGGGCATGTCCGCAACTATACGCTGGGCGACGTGCTGGCGCGCTTCATGCGCGCCAAGGGGTTCAACGTGCTGCACCCGATGGGCTGGGACGCATTCGGCCTGCCGGCGGAGAATGCCGCGATCGAGCGCAAGGTGGCGCCGAAGGCCTGGACCTACGACAACATCGCCGCGATGAAGAAGCAGCTCAAGTCGATCGGGCTGTCGCTGGACTGGTCACGCGAATTCGCGACCTGCGACCCCAGCTACTACAAGCATCAGCAGAAGATGTTTTTGGACATGCTCGCCGCCGGCCTCGCCGAGCGCGAGAAGCGCAAGCTGAACTGGGATCCGGTCGACATGACCGTGCTCGCCAACGAGCAGGTGATCGACGGCCGCGGCTGGCGATCGGGTGCTGTGGTCGAACAGCGCGAGATGAGCCAGTGGGTCTTCAAGATCACGAAGTACGCGCAGGAATTGCTGGACGCGCTCGACGGGCTGGACCGCTGGCCCGACAAGGTGCGGCTGATGCAGCGCAACTGGATCGGCCGCTCGGAGGGCCTGCTGATCCGCTTCGCGCTGGATCCCGCAACCACGCCGGCCGGCGAGAACGAACTGAAGATCTTCACGACGCGGCCGGACACGCTATTCGGCGCCAAATTCATGGCGATCTCGGCCGATCATCCGCTGGCGCAGGCAGCTAGCGCAAAGAACCCGAAGCTTGCCGAGTTCATCGCCGACATCAAGAAGATCGGCACCGCGCAGGAAATCATCGACACCGCCGAGAAGCAGGGTTTTGACACCGGCATCAAGGCGATCCATCCGTTCGACCCGAGCTGGAAGCTGCCGGTTTACGTCGCGAACTTCGTGCTGATGGAATACGGCACCGGCGCGATCTTCGGCTGCCCGGGCCACGACCAGCGCGACCTCGACTTCGTCAACAAATACGCGCTCGGCGTCACGCCGGTGGTCTGCCCCGAGGGCCAGGATCCGAAGAGCTTCGTCATCACCGATGTCGCCTATGACGGCGACGGCCGCATGATCAATTCGCGCTTCCTCGACGGCATGACGATCGACGCGGCCAAGGAAGAGGTCGCAAAGCGCCTGGAGGGTGAGCTGCGCGGCAATGCGCCGGTCGCCGAGCGGCAGGTCAATTTCCGCCTGCGCGACTGGGGCATCTCGCGCCAGCGCTATTGGGGCTGCCCGATCCCGGTGATCCATTGTCCGAAGTGCGACGTGGTGCCGGTGCCCGACGACCAATTGCCGGTGGTGCTGCCGGAGGACGTCAGCTTCGACAGGCCAGGCAACGCGCTCGACCATCACCCGACCTGGAAGCACGTCAGCTGCCCGCAATGCGGGGCCAAGGCAGTGCGCGAAACCGACACGATGGACACCTTTGTGGACTCGTCCTGGTACTTCGCGCGCTTCACCGATCCCTGGAACGCGACCGCGCCGACGACGCCCGCGATCGCCAACCGGATGATGCCGGTCGATCAGTATATCGGCGGCGTCGAGCACGCGATCCTGCATCTGCTCTACAGCCGCTTCTTCACCCGCGCGATGCAGGCCACCGGCCATATCGACATGAAGGAGCCGTTTGCCGGCATGTTCACCCAGGGCATGGTGGTACACGAGACCTATCAGAAGGCTGACGGCACCTGGGTGACGCCGGCCGAGGTCAAGGTCGAGGTCGGCGGCAACGGCCGCCGCGCGGTGCTGATGGCGACCGGCGAGGAGATCGAGATCGGCCCGATCGAGAAGATGTCGAAGTCGAAGAAGAACACCGTCGACCCCGACGACATCATCGCGAGCTACGGCGCCGACGTCGCGCGCTGGTTCATGCTGTCGGACTCGCCGCCCGACCGCGACGTGATCTGGAGCGACGAACGGGTGCAGGGTGCCGCGCGCTTCGTGCAGCGGCTGTGGCGGCTGGTGAATGAATCAGCCGAAATCGCCAAGTCCGCTCCGGCGGCCCGGCCGGCCAGCTTCGGACCGGAGGCTTTGGCCCTGCGCAAGGCCGCCCACGGCGCGCTGGACAAGGTGTCGTCCGGGATCGAGCGGCTGCATTTCAACGTGTGTCTGGCCCATATCCGCGAGTTCGCCAATGCGCTGGCCGAGGTGCTGGCCAAGGATCAGAAGCCTGCGCCGGATCTGGCCTGGGCGGTCAAGGAAGCCGCGGTCATCCTCGTTCAACTGTTTTCGCCGATGATGCCGCATCTGGCCGAGGAGTGCTGGACCGTCCTGGGCCAAGACGGGCTGGTTTCGGAGGCCGATTGGCCCCAAATCGAACGCGATTTGCTGGTCGAAGACAGCGTGACCCTGGTGGTCCAGGTCAACGGTAAAAAGCGGGGTGATGTTACTGTGCCACGCATCGCCCAAAATGCGGATATAGAGGCTGCCGTTTTGGCGCTCGATACGGTAAAACTCGCTTTGGGCGGCAAGCCCGTCCGCAAGGTGATCGTGGTGCCCATGAGGATCGTCAATGTTGTCGGCTAGGATCAGGATCGCTGCCCGGCTCTTGGCCGTGGCTGCCTTGGCCGCGCTGACGGCCGGCTGCTTCCAGCCCATGTATGCCGAGCATACCGACGGCACGCCCGGCCTGCGCGACAAGCTGATGGGCGTCGAGGTGCCGCCGGTCGAGAAGGCCAACGCCTCACGCGAGGCCCGCGTCGGCGTCGAGGTCCGCAACGCGCTCGCCTTCAAGCTCTACGGCAACGCCACCGGCATGGCGCCGACCCACAAGCTGGTGCTGAAGTTCAACACCAGCCGCTCCTCGCTGATGGTCGACCAGTCCACCGGACTGCCGACCAGCGAGAATTACGGCATCGACGCCCAGTTCAACCTGATCGAGATCGCGTCCAACAAGTCGGTCATGACCGGCACCACCTTCTCGCGGGTGTCCTACGACATGCCCGGCTCCTACCAGCGCTTCGCCCGCTCCCGCGCCTTCCGCGATGCCGAGGACCGCGCCGCGCAGGAAATCGCCGACAACATCCAGACCCGGCTGGCCTCCTTCTTCGCCACCGGGACCTGATCACCGCATTGGTCGCGCTGCGCGGAAAAGAGATCGACAGCTTCCTCGCCCGGCCCGATGCCGGCCGGCCGATCATCCTGCTCTATGGCCCCGACGCCGGCCTGGTGCGTGAGCGCGCCGAGGCGCTGATGGCCTCCGCGGTCGACGATCCCAACGATCCGTTCTCGCTGGTGCGGCTTGACGGCGACGAGCTTGCCGCCGAGCCGTCGCGGCTGGTCGACGAGGCCATGACCGTGCCGCTGTTCGGCGGCCGCCGCGCCATCCGCGTCCGCGCCGGCTCGCGCAATTTCGCAAGCGGCGTCGAGACGCTCAGCGAGATTGCGCTGAAGGATTGCCGCATCGTGATCGAAGCCGGCGAGCTCAGGGCGGAATCGCCGCTGCGCAAGATCTGCGAGCGGGCGAAAAATGCGGTGGCGATCGGCTGCTATCCCGACACCGAGCGCGACCTGACCAAACTGATCGAGGACGAGCTGCGCGTCTCCAACCTGCGGCTCGCATCGGATGCGCGCGCCGTGCTGATGTCGCTGCTCGGCGGCGACCGCCAGGCCTCGCGCAACGAGCTGCGCAAGCTCGCGCTGTTCGCCCATGGCAAGGGCGAGATCACGCTCGACGACGTGATGACTGTGGTCTCCGACGCCTCCGAACTGAAGCTCGATCCGATCGTCGACGGCGCGTTTGCCGGCAACGCCGCGCTGGTCGAGAGCGAGTTTGCGAAAGCCATGGTCGCCGGCACTTACCCCGGCGTGATCATCTCGGCCGCGCAGCGCCAGGCGGCGTGGCTGCACAAATCGGCGCTCGCGATCGCCGAGGGCACGCCGGCCTCGGCCGTGCTCGAAGGCGGATTTCCGCGACTGCATTTCTCGCGCAAGCCGGCGGTCGAGATTGCGCTGCGCAATTTCAGCGCGCCGCGGCTGGTGACGGTGATCGAGCTGCTCGCGACCGCAGCCCTCGACATGCGCAAGCAGGCCTCGCTCGCGGCCGTGATCGGACAGCGCGCGCTGCTGTCGATCGCGGCGAATGCGAAGCGAAGGGGATAGACGTCGACCTTGGTCGATCCGTCATTGCGAGGAGCGAAGCGACGAAGCAATCCATGCTTCCGCACACGTGGACGGATGGATTGCTTCGCTCCGCTCGCAATGACGACGGTGACTAACCACCCTCGAGCCGCCGCACCACCTCGTCGAGCTGCTCGAGGTTGCGGTAGCTGATCTGGACGGTGCCGCCGGGATCGCGGTGGCTGACGGTGACGGTGAGGCCGAGCGCGTCGCTGACCCGCTTCTCCAGCGCGACGGTGTCGGCGTCCTTGGCTTGCGCCTTGGCTGTGCTGCGCGCCTTCTGCGGCTTGCGCTCCGGCACGCCCTCCTCATGCGCCAGCGCCTCGGCCTGGCGGACGTTGAGGCCCTCGGCGACGATGCGCTTGGCGGCCGCCAGCGGATCCGGCACGCCGATCAGCGCGCGGGCATGGCCGGCGGAGAGATCGCCCTTGGAGATCAGCGCCTGGACTTCGCTCGGCAATTTGGTCAGCCGCATCATGTTGGCGACATGGCTGCGGCTCTTGCCGACGATCTTGGCGATGTCCTCCTGGCTGCGTTTGAACTCGTCGGCGAGTGCGTGATAGCCCTGCGCCTCCTCCATCGCGTTGAGGTCTTCGCGCTGGACGTTCTCGATGATCATGATCTCGAGCGCGTCCGAATCCGTGACCTCGATCGGCACGATCGGCACTTCGTGCAGGCCGGCGAGCTGCGAGGCACGCCAGCGTCGCTCGCCTGCGATGATCTCGAAACGGTCCTGCGCGCCCTTGATGGCGCGCACCACGATCGGCTGGATCACGCCGCGCTGCTTGATCGATTCGGCGAGCTCGCCGAGCTCGGCATCGGCAAAGGTACGCCGCGGGTTACGCGGATTGGCCTTCAGGAATTCGATCGGCACCTTGCGCTGGTTGCGCGGCCGCTCGACATGCGCGGCCGCTTCGCCGCCGACGTCTCCGATCAGGCTTGCCAGCCCGCGCCCCAGTCGCGAACGCGCTTCATCGGCCATTGTTGCGAGCTCCCTTGGATTCACGCGCAGTACTCCAGACTTGAACTTGAGAATCGTAGGATGGGTAGAGCGCAGCGAAACCCATCGCCATCTTTACGGGATGCCGAGATGGGTATCGCTGCGCTCCCCCCATCCTACGCATCGTCGTCAATGCGCGCGCAGCTCGCGCTCGCGCTGGATCACTTCGGTGGCAAGCTTGAGATAGGCTTCGCTGCCGACGCATTTGAGGTCGTAGACCAGGACCGGCTTGCCGTAGGACGGCGCCTCCGAGATCCGCACGTTGCGCGGGATCATGGTGTTGTAGACCTTAGCGCCCATGAACTGGCGCACGTCGGCGACCACCTGGTTGGACAAATTGTTGCGCGAGTCGAACATGGTCAGCACGATGCCGTGGATCGACAAATTCGGATTCAGCGTCGAGCGCACCTGCTCCACGGTCTGCAGCAATTGCGACAGACCTTCGAGCGCGAAAAACTCGCATTGCAGCGGCACCAGGATCGCATCCGACGCGGCCATCGCATTCACGGTCAGCAGATTGAGCGACGGCGGGCAGTCGATCAGCACATAGGTGTAGTCGTTGTCAGGCGAGACGTTGTTGTTGAGGCCGGCGATCGCATCGCGCAGCCGGAAGGCGCGGCCGGGCGTGGTGCCGAGCTCGAGCTCGAGGCCGGAGAGATCCATGGTCGAGGCCGCGATGTGCAGCCGCGGCACCGCTGTCGCGACCACGGCATCGCGCAGCGGGGCTTCGCCGATCAACACGTCATAAGTCGAGCAGTTGCGGTTGCGGCGATCGATGCCAAGGCCAGTCGAGGCATTGCCCTGCGGATCGAGATCGACGACCAGGACGCGCTCGCCAATCGCCGCGAGTGCCGTACCAAGATTGATCGCTGTGGTGGTCTTGCCGACGCCACCCTTCTGATTGGCGAGCGCCAGGATGCGTGGATGGCCCGGCGCCTGTTGCGCCCTATCCTCTTGATAAACCTCGTCCATCACAGTCATACCAAAATACCATTTGCTGTTGCGGGGTCCCCTAGCGCCGCTCGATTGACCCGAGTTCGACGATCCAGCCCTGTCCGCCGGTCCGGCTGGAATGTAGCTCTGGCGAGATTTTCCAATATTTAGTGGCCTCGGTCAATTCGGCCTCTACATCTTGACCCTTCAAAAACAGCGCCTTCGCGCCCTTTCTGACCCACGGCTCCGCAAAACCGATCAGTTGATGTAACGGAGCCAGCGCCCGCGCGGTGACGCAATCGATGGAGCCTGCGATTCTATCCACAGTATCCCCGATATCAGCGAGATGCACCGTCCCCGGCGCGCCCGTCACGCGGATCGCCTCACGCAAGAATGCCGCCTTCTTGGCGATTCGCTCAACCAGATGGATCCGCGTCCCCGGCACCTCGGCCAGCGCGCAGGCCAGCACGACACCCGGGAAGCCGCCACCGCTGCCGAGGTCGACCCAGGATTTGGCTGACGGAGCGAGGCTCAGAAGCTGCAGCGAATCGGAGATATGGCGGGTCCAGAGATTCGGTAAGGTCGATGGCGCGACGAGGTTGGTCTTTGCCTGCCACTCTAGGAGGAGGGCGACATAGCGATCGAGCCGGGCTTCCGTTTCACGTGAAACAGGCGTGAGGGCCAGGGCTGCCGCCTTATCGGCGGCGGAGATCCCCGAGGCTGTGGTTTGCGCGGATGAAGTCATTCCCATGGTGCCATTGATGGCTCGTCATTGCGAGCGAAGCGAAGCAATCCATCTCTCCTCGCAATGACGGCCATCGAGGCCGCCATTGTTTCACGTGAAACGTTATGCGGAGGCCTTCGCCGTCTTCCGTCGCGCCTCACGGCGCAGATAAGCTGCCAGGATGCCCAGCGCCGCCGGCGTCATGCCGTCGATACGGCCAGCCTGCCCAACGGTCCGAGGCTGCGCCTTTTCCAGCTTGGCGCGGGCTTCGTTGGAGAGGCCGGGCACATCGGCATAGTCGATATCGGTCAGCACCAGGCCCTCGTCACGGCGGAAGGCGTCGACGTCGGCGGTCTGGCGCTTCAGATAGACATCGTATTTGGCATCGATCTCAAGATGCACGGCGATTGCAGGCGCGACGGCCGATAATTCGGGCCAGATCGCCTGGACCGCGGGCCACTCGATCTCCGGATAGGCCAGCAGCTCGAAGGCCGAGCGGCGGTGGCCATCGCGGTTGAGCGACAGCCCATGCTTCGCGGCTTGGTTCGGGGTGATCGCGAGCGACTTTGCCAGCGTCTTGGCGGTTTCGAGGGCGGTCATCTTGGTCCGATGCCGCTCCGCGCGGGCCGTGCCCACGCAACCGAGCGCAATGCCCTTGTCGGTCAAGCGCTGGTCGGCGTTGTCCGCCCGCAGCGTCAACCGATATTCGGCGCGCGAGGTGAACATGCGATAGGGCTCGGTGATCCCGCGGGTCACGAGGTCGTCGATCATCACGCCGAGATAGCCGTCGGCGCGGTCGAACACGATCGGATCGGCTCCGCCGGACGCCAATGCTGCATTGAGCCCCGCAACAACACCCTGCCCGGCGGCCTCTTCGTAGCCTGTGGTGCCGTTGATCTGGCCGGCCAGGAACAGGCCACGCAGGCGCTTGGTCTCCAAGGTCGGATCGAGCTCGCGCGGGTCGACATGGTCATACTCGATCGCGTAGCCCGGCCGGACCATCTTCACCCGCTCGAGGCCGGGGATGCTGGCGAGGATCGCGAGCTGAACTTCCTCCGGCAGCGATGTGGAGATGCCGTTCGGATAGACCGTGCTGTCGTCCAGCCCTTCCGGCTCCAGGAAGATCTGATGGCCGTCACGGTCGCCGAAGCGGACGATCTTGTCCTCGATCGAGGGGCAATAGCGCGGCCCGGAGCTCTTGATCTGGCCGGAATACATCGGCGAGCGATGCACGTTGGCCCGGATCACCTCATGGGTCGCAGGCGTGGTCCGGGTGATGCCGCACTGGATCTGCGGGGTCGTAATCCGATCGGTCATGACCGAAAACGGCTCCGGCGGCTCGTCACCGGGCTGCATTTCGACCGCGGACCAGTCGATCGTGGTCCCGTCCAGCCGGGGCGGCGTGCCGGTCTTGAGCCGGCCGAGGGTAAAGCCGGCCCGCTCGAACGAGGCAGACAGGCCTATCGCCGGCGCTTCACCGACCCGGCCCGCCGGCCAGTTCTTCCCACCGAGATGGATCAGACCACGCAGGAAGGTGCCGGTCGTAATCACCACCGCACCCGAACGAAGCTCGCGGCCATCGCCGAGGCGAATACCGGTGACGTGACCGTCCGCGACGATCAGCTCATCGGCCTCACCCTCGATCACACTGAGATTTAGGGTCTCCGAGATCGCCGCCTGCATCGCGGCGGCATAAAGCTTGCGATCGGCCTGAGCGCGGGGTCCACGGACCGCGGGACCCTTCCGGCGGTTCAGCATGCGGAACTGGATGCCTCCGGCATCGGCGACCCGGCCCATCAGGCCGTCCAGAGCATCGACCTCCCGCACCAGATGGCCCTTGCCGAGCCCGCCGATGGCGGGATTGCAGGACATCGCACCGACGGTCGAAAAACGATGGGTGACCAGAGCGGTCTTTGCGCCCATCCGGGCAGCCGCACTCGCGGCCTCGCAGCCGGCATGGCCGCCGCCGATGACGATGACGTCAAATGAATTGGCCCGGGAGATCATGGCGGGACTTCTATCGCGGAGTGATGAAAGCCGGAAGAACGAAGTTGGAGGCTTGCCGCAGATATGGACTGGTTCGCCTCACGCGCAATGAGGGGACAAAGCTTGTTTCACGTGAAACATAGCCTGCATCACCCGTCGGGAATTGTTTCACGTGAAACGAGGGCCGAGTCGGAACCCCGAACCGCTGTTTCACGTGAAACAGCCGCGCTACTTCCCTATGCAGAACTCCCGGAAGATGACGTCGAGGATGTCCTCGACATCGACCCGCCCGAGCAGACGACCGAGTGCATAGGCAGCCCGCCGGAGTTCCTCGGCCGCGAGCTCCTCGCCCTGCCCGGCCACGTCGATGCTCCCCCGAAGCGCCTCGACTGTCGCCTGGAGCAAAACCCGCTGACGCGTTCGGCTGATCAAGCCTCCCTCGCTGGTACCGAAATAATCATGGGCGAAGCTGACAAGCGCAGCGATCAGTTCCGGAATCCCATCGCCGCGAGCTGCCGATACCCTGAATTCGGGATGACCGCCCTCGCCTGAACCAGCCAAAACCGTGCCGAGATCGATCTTGTTCCGCACCAGCCAGGTCGGGGTAGCACTGTCATACCTCACTTTGCGATCGATACCGTCGGCCAGCCACAGCACCAGGTCCGCCTCCGCGGCGCGCGCGCGAGCACGGCGAACCCCCTCCTGCTCAACCGGATCGTCGGTCTCCCGGATTCCGGCGGTGTCGATCACCGTGACTGGATAGCCGTCGAGGTCGAGCTGCACCTCGATCACGTCGCGCGTGGTGCCGGCATGCGGCGAGACGATCGCGACCTCGCGTCGGGCAAGCTGGTTGATCAGGGTCGACTTGCCGACATTCGGCGGCCCGGCGATGGCGACGACGAGACCGTCGCGCAGCCGCTCGCCTTGGCCCTGAGCTGATAGAACGGTCTGGATCTCGTCGCGGAGCGATTCGATCTTCGCCAGCGCCGGCGTGATCAACTCAGCGGAGACATCGCCTTCGTCGGAGAAATCGATGCCGGCCTCGATCAGCGCCGAAGCCGCAATGATCCGCTCGCGCCAGTCGCGGGCGCGGTCGCCGAGCAGGCCCTTCAGCTGGCGCAGCGCCTGGCGCCGCTGACGGTCGGTATCGGCGTGGATCAGGTCGTCGAGGCCTTCGGCTTCGGTCAGGTCGAGCTTGCCGTTCTCGAACGCCCGGCGCGTGAACTCGCCAGGCTCGGCCGGCCGCACATTCGCGAAGGCGGCCAACGCGGCGAACACCGCCGCCAGCACTGCGCGGCCGCCATGGACGTGAAACTCGGCGACGTCCTCACCGGTGGCGCTGGCCGGCCCTGGAAACCACAGCACGACCGCGTCGTCGATCGGCTGACGGTTCAAATCGCGGAGCAGCACCCGCGTCGCCATCCGCGGGGTCGGCGCTTTGCCGGCAAGGCCCTCAATGACCGACTCGGCCATTGGGCCAGACAGTCTGACAATGGCAATCGCGCTTGGCGGACGCCCGGAGGACAGAGCGAAGATGGTTTGGTCGCGCGGATGCATGTCCTATTAGGTCTTGCGCCGTTGCAAAGGCAACGCCGTTTCCCTCAGTCCCGCGATTAGTCTTATATTGCATTGCAACATACGCGATCGTCCGCCGCAGCATTCGCGCAGCAATTATGTTGCGAGGCTGCGGGGCTCGACATCAGACTTCACGCTAGCGATCAAGATGTTTAAATCATATCAGTACGTTACATAGTAAATAAAGTGTTTACGAGCTCCGGCCTCATGCTGCACCCTTCTGCAGCAAAGCCGCAGCATGAAAAAGGCGCCCCGTTGCAGCGGAGCGCCCTGTTCGGTCCTGGGCTGCGGCCTCAGGTATTCATCGAGTCGAAGAACTCCGAGTTGCTCTTCGTATTGCGGAGCTTGTCGAGCAGGAAGTCGATCGCGTCCATGGTGCCCATCGGATTGAGGATGCGGCGCAGGACGTACATCTTCTTGAGGACCTGCGGATCGGTGATGAGCTCCTCCTTGCGGGTTCCGGAGCGGGCGATGTCGATCGCCGGGAAGGTCCGCTTGTCGGAGACCTTGCGGTCGAGGATCAGTTCCGAGTTACCGGTGCCCTTGAACTCTTCGAAGATGACTTCGTCCATTCGGCTGCCGGTATCGACCAACGCGGTCGCGATGATCGTCAGCGAACCGCCCTCCTCGATGTTGCGCGCGGCGCCGAAGAAGCGCTTCGGGCGCTGCAGGGCGTTGGCGTCGACGCCGCCGGTCAAGACCTTGCCGGATGACGGCACCACCGTGTTGTAGGCGCGGCCGAGGCGGGTGATCGAATCGAGCAGGATCACGACGTCGCGGCCGTGCTCGACCAGGCGCTTGGCCTTCTCGATCACCATCTCGGCAACCTGGACGTGGCGCACGGCCGGTTCGTCGAAGGTCGACGACACCACCTCGCCCTTCACCGAACGCTGCATGTCCGTGACTTCTTCCGGACGTTCGTCGATCAGGAGCACGATCAGATAGCAGTCCGGATGATTGGCGGTGATCGAGTGCGCGATGTTCTGCATCAGCACCGTCTTGCCGGTGCGCGGCGGCGCGACGATCAACGCGCGCTGGCCCTTGCCGATCGGCGCGACGATGTCGATGACGCGCGCAGACAGGTCTTTCTTGGTCGAATCCTCAAGCTCCATGCGGAAACGCTGATTGGGAAACAGCGGCGTGAGGTTGTCGAAATTGACCTTGTGCTTCGACTTTTCCGGGTCTTCGAAATTGAGCGTGTTGACCTTGAGCAGCGCGAAATAGCGTTCGCCTTCTTTCGGGCTGCGGATATGGCCTTCGATGGTGTCGCCGGTGCGCAAGCCGAAGCGGCGGATCTGCGAGGGCGAAACGTAGATGTCGTCGGGGCCGGGCAGATAATTCGCATCGGGTGAACGAAGGAAGCCGAAGCCGTCGGACAGAACCTCGACGACGCCTTCACCGATAATGTCGGTCTCGGCAATCGCGAGCTGCTTGAGGATGGCGAACATCAGCTCTTGCTTGCGCATGGTGCTGGCGTTCTCGACCCCATTCTCTTCCGCGAACGAGACGAGCTCGGCCGGCGTTTTCGATTTGAGGTCCTGGAGTTTGATTTCCCGCATTGGGGTAGTCCTGTGAGGAAGTAGCTAGGGAAGGGAGTGCGAGGTGGCTTTGGAAAAAGCGGACGCCAAGGGAAGGTCCGCAGGTCTCAGCCAGGAAAGTGCCGTTGGGGCTTCAAACCTGATGCGGCGGCCGGTCCAAGAAAAAGACCGGAACGCGACCACATCCGCCTGCGTGGGGTGGGATAACGCCTATATAGAAAATCGATCCAAGCTTCGCAAGAAGGACTGAAGCACGCTTCCTGGGCATCGCAAGGTCGCTAAAACGGCTTCACCACTACCAGGATAACGATCAGGATCATCAACAGCGTCGGCACCTCATTGATAATACGGTAGAATTTCTGGCTGCGCTGATTCCGGTCGGCAGCGAAGTCCTTCACACAGCGCGATAAAAAGCCGTGGATACCCGACATGATCAGCACCAGCGTCAATTTGGCGTGAAACCAGCCGGCCGTGTACCACTGCCTTTCCCAGACCATGTAAAGGCCGGCGAGCCAGGTCACGCCCATCGCCGGGTTGATGATCGCCCTGAGCAGGCGCCGCTCCATGACCTTGAAGGTCTCGGACTGCTTCGAGCCGATCTCGGCTTCGCAATGGTAGACGAACAGGCGCGGCAGATAGAGCATCCCCGCCATCCAGGAGATGACGGCAATGATGTGCAGCGCCTTGATCCACTCGTACATCGCGGATTGCCTTTCGGGGGAACGGATCGGGCGAGCTCAACGTTGCGAGCAAGGCCTTGCAAGCGAGGGACCGATACATATCCGCAAGCTCGGCTTTCCTAAACCTAATAATTTTAGAATCTTAGGTTTGAGTCTAAGTGGCAGGGGATTTGACTCATGCAACGCGATCCAGTCTCTCTTGAGAGCTTGTTCACATCCCTCAACATTCTGGCCGCCCGGCCTGGGTATCCGGATTCGTTGGGTTGACTCAATTGCTTGTGCTGGCCTGTGGCCAGCTTATGAAGAGACAAATCCACACCCACTCACTATCATCGCCTCTCATGACGTCGACTTGTCCCGTTACGGGGTGCTGTGAAGAAAAGGATGGGTTATCCCGGAACTGGCCCGCGGCCCCGGATTCTCACCCCCGACCTCCACAGGGATTCACAGGATAGACAGGGGTTCTGGTGCCCACCACCTCCAACTATTTTCATCTCCATCTGGTCTCCGATTCGACCGGCGAGACGCTGATCACCGTGGCGCGCGCGGTCGCCGCGCAATATGCCAACGTCACTGCGGTCGAGCATGTGTACCCGCTGGTGCGCAGCCAGAAACAGCTCGATCGGGTGCTCGACGAGATCGAGGAATCGCCCGGCATCGTGCTGTTCACGCTGCTGGAGAAGGATCTGGTCGGCCGGCTCGAGGCGAAGTGCCGCGAGATCAACGTTCCGAGCCTGTCGATCATCGGGCCGGTGATGCAATTGTTCGAGGCGTATCTGGGTGCCGCGACCACCGGGCGGGTCGGTGCGCAGCACGTGCTCAATGCGGAATATTTTGCGCGCATCGATGCGTTGAACTTCACGATGATGCATGACGACGGCCAGCACGTCGAAGGCCTCGAGGAGGCCGATGTCGTCCTGGTCGGCGTGTCCCGCACCTCCAAGACACCGACCTCGATCTATCTCGCCAACCGCGGCATTCGCACCGCGAACGTGCCGCTGGTGCCGGGCATTCCGCTGCCGCACCAGCTCGAGACCTTGAAGAAGCCCTTGGTGGTCAGTCTGCATGCGACGCCGGAGCGTCTGATCCAGGTTCGGCAAAATCGTTTGCTCACCATGGGTGACCGCGACAACGAGACCTATATCGACAAGCAGGCGGTGGCCGACGAGGTCGCCTTTGCGCGACGCCTGAGCGCCAAGTTCAATTGGGCATTGCTGGACGTGACACGGCGTTCGATCGAGGAGACGGCGGCTGCGGTGATGAAGCTCTATAACGACCGCCAGCGCGCGCGACCGTCGGAAGACCTGTAGAATATGAGCATCTGGCGCGGACAACAGCGGCTGATTCTGGCGTCGCAAAGCCGTGCGCGAAAGATGCTGCTGGAAAATGCCGGCCTCGATTTCGAGGCACTGCCGGCTGACATCGACGAGCGCGCGGTGCAGAGGGATTCCGGCCTTTCTTCACCTGGCGAGATCGCTTCGCTGCTGGCGCGCGAGAAGGCGCTGTCCGTCTCGCGGCAGAAGCCCGGCCAGTACGTCGTCGGTGCTGATCAGACGCTGGCGCTGGGGCCGCAGATGTTCAGCAAGCCAGCCGGCCGCGCGCAGGCGGCCGAGCAGCTCGGCCTGCTCGCGGGCCGTACGCATGAGCTGCATTCAGCCGTCTCGGTCGCGCGCAACGGCAAGATCCAGTTCGCGGATGTCAGCATTGCCCGCATGACCATGCGGCCGCTCGGTCGCAGCGAGATCGAGGCCTATCTCGGCCAGGCCGGCGATGCGGTGACGACCAGCGTCGGCGCCTATCAGCTCGAGGGGCTTGGCGTGCACCTGTTCGAGCGTATCGAGGGTGACCATTTCACCATCCTCGGCCTGCCGCTATTGTCGCTGCTCGCATTCCTGCGCCGCGAGGCACTGCTCGCCGTATGAGAGAACCGATCCGATGATGATCCTTGGCCTGACTGGCTCGATCGGGATGGGGAAATCCACCACCGCGAAATTGTTCATGGAGGCTGGCGTGCCGGTCTATGACGCCGATGCGGCCGTGCATCAGCTCTACGAGGGCGAAGCAGCGCCGGCGATCGAGGCCGCGTTTCCCGGGACCACCATGGACGGCAAGGTCGATCGGGCGAGACTTTCGGCGCGCGTGGTGGGCGACGCCGCGGCGATGAAGCAGCTCGAGGGAATCGTGCACCCGATGCTGGGCGCGTCGCGGCAAAAGTTCTTTGCCGATGCGGAGACAGCCGGCGCGCCCGTTGTCGTGCTCGATATTCCTCTGCTGTTCGAGACCGGTGGTGAAAAGCGTGTCGACGCGGTTGTCGTCGTGACCACTTCGCCGGAACTGCAACGCGAGCGCGTGCTGGAGCGCGGCACCATGGATGCCGCAACGCTCGACGCCATCATCGCCAAGCAGATGCCGGACGCCGAAAAGCGCAAGCGCGCCGATTTCATCGTGGATACCTCGCACGGACTTGATCCGGTGCGGGCGCGCATCCGCGACATTCTGGCCGAGGTTGTTAAGATGCCGGAGCGGCGCGCCTGATTCGCCCGCTTCCGGATCCCTTGCTCTCATGCGCGAAATCGTTCTCGATACCGAAACCACTGGCCTCGACCCGCTGCGCGGCGACCGGCTGGTCGAGATCGGCTGTGTCGAGATGTATAACCGCATGCCGACGGGGCAGACCTATCACGTCTACATCAATCCCGAGCGCGACATGCCGGCGGAAGCGTTCGCCGTGCACGGGCTGTCGACCGAGTTCCTGGCCAGCAAGCCGCTGTTCACCGAGGTCGTGGACGAGTTTCTGGCTTTCATCGGCGACACGCCGCTGGTGATCCACAACGCGTCCTTCGACATCAGCTTCATCAATGCCGAGCTCGACCGCATCAAGCGGCGGGCGATCCCGAAGGACCGGCTGGTCGACACGCTGCTGCTGGCGCGGCGCAAGCATCCCGGCGTGTCGAACAGGCTCGACGATCTCTGCTCGCGCTATGCGATCGACAATTCCCGCCGCACCAAGCACGGCGCGCTGCTCGACGCCGAGCTGCTGGCCGAGGTCTATATCGACCTGATCGGGGCGCGGCAGTCGCAGCTGATCCTGGCGTCGGAAGCGGCAGATGCGCGCGCCGGCAGCTTTGGCGACACACCGCGGCGGCAGCGTGCGACCCCATTGTTGGCGCGGATCAGCGACGCCGATCGCGAAGCCCACCGCGACTTTGTCGGCACCCTCGGCGACAAGCCGATCTGGAACGACTATTTGCCGCAGCCCGCGCCGTCAGCAGCCCCGGCCGTTTGATTCCTCATTACCGGTGTCATCGCCCGGCTTGACCGGGCGACCCAGTACGCCGAGGCCCCTCCGTTTATCGCCGACGTCTCTGGAATACTGGATCGCCCGCATACGCGGGCGACGACACCGAGCTGGTCGGCAACTGGCCTTAGCTAGGGTAACGGGTTGAACCTTCCCTGCGCCCCGAGATCAGCTCGGCTTGGCGCCGGACACGGCCTGGGCAGCGGCTTGCCGTTCCATGTTCTGGCGGTAGAGGCTGACGAAATCGACCGGATCCAGCATCAAGGGCGGGAAGCCGCCGTCGCGGACCGAGGTCGCGACGATCTCGCGGGCGAACGGGAACAGCAGCCGCGGGCACTCGATCATGATCAGCGGGTGCAGGTTTTCCTTCGGCACATTGACGACCCGGAACACGCCGGCATAGGCGAGGTCGAAGCTGAACATCACCTTGCCGGCGGTCTCGGCCTTGCCCTCGATCGACAGGATCACCTCGAACTCGTTTTCGGCGAGGTTGTTGGCGGCAACGTTGATCTGGATGTTGATCGCCGGCTGTTGCTGCTGCGGGCCGAGAGAGGACGGCGCGTTCGGGTTCTCGAACGACAAATCCTTGGTGTACTGCGCCAGCACGTTGAGCTGGGGAGGGGCCTGCTCGACAGGCGCGCCGTTGCCGTTGGTCATGAAATGTCTCCTGAAGCGACGCTCGATGGACGGGATGTCCGACGGCACGCGTCAAAGGTGTCGGGAATGCCGGGCGAGTGGCTATCATAGGGCGAGCGCAGTCGACAAGGACGACGCGCCAAAGGAAGCGGCAGAGTTCGCCGGATTCGCGCGCGGAGGGGCGCAAAGGCGGCCGCGCCAACCCCTTAATGACTTCCTAAATTATTGAATATGCGCGATTTCCAGGCAGGAACGGGTTTCCCCCCACGGTCAAAACGCGCTACACTTGCCCGTGCCAAAAAGCGCCATTGGCCGGGCATAGTTTCATGCCTACATGCTGCGGACTCAATCGGTGATGTAATCTCTGCCGTTCCTCACCGGGAACGCTTGACCGGGAATACTTGACCCCGGAACACTTGGATGACCGGCCCGTTGCCGGCAGAGACCAGAAAGCGAATTCGACGTGGATATCTACACCATCATCTTCCTGGCGCTGGCCGTGTTCATCTTCCTGCGCCTGCGCAGCGTGCTCGGACAGCGCACGGGAAGCGAGCGGCCGCCCTATGATCGCGCGGCGCCCAACGTCGTGCAGCGCGGCCAGGACAATAACGTCGTCCCGATGCCGGGATCGGTGATCGATCAGCCGGCCTCGGCCGCTCCCGCCGAGCCGGTCGAACCGTCCGAGCGCTGGAAAGGCGTCGCCGAGCCCGGCACCGCCCTGGCGCAGGGTCTCGACGCGATCGCCGCCCAGGATTCCGCGTTCGACCCACGGCATTTCCTGTCCGGCGCCCGCTCGGCCTACGAGATGATCGTGCTGGCCTTCGCCAACGGCGATCGTCGCGCGCTTAGGGATTTGTTGTCGACCGAGGTGTATGAAAGCTTCGAGTCCGCAATCAAGGATCGCGAGAAGCACGAGCAGAAGACCGAGACCCGGTTCGTGTCGATCGACAAGGCCGAGATCGTCAGCGCGGAGACCCGCGACCGCGTGGCGCAGCTCACCGTCCGCTTCGTCTCGCAGATGATCTCGGTCACGCGCGACAAGACGGGAACGATCGTCGACGGCAGCCCGGACAAGGTTGCCGACATCACTGACGTCTGGACCTTTGCCCGCGACTCGAGCTCCCGCGATCCGAACTGGAAGCTGGTTGGCACTGGAAGCGCTCACTAAGCACCTCAGCTATGGACGCCTCGCGGTAGCGTGTTGCGCGCTGGCGGTTGTTTGCTCCACGGCGGCGATCGCCGCGCGCTACCGAAGCCGCCACGCGCCGGTGCATGAGCATGCGCGCCAGACCCCCTATCCCAAGCTGGATTTGCCGTTGCAGGTCAGCGGCAGCCAGTACGAGCCGCTAAGCTGGGCCACTGTCGCCGGCTGGAGCGACGACGACCACCTCGCGGCCTACAAGGCCTTCCGCACGAGCTGCAAGCCGATCGCGGCCGAGCACGGCCTGCCGGCGGAAGCCAAGGCGCTCGGCAGCTCGCTGCGCGATCCCTGCCGGGCTGCCAGAGAGCACGAACTCGCCGACAGCGCGAAGGCAAAGGACTTTTTCGAGCAGAATTTCGTGCCGCTGAAGATTTCGCGGCTCGGCGAGGATGCCGGTTTCGTCACCGGCTATTACGAGCCGGTGCTCGATGGGTCGCGGACGCAGACCGATGTCTACAACGTCCCGGTCTATCGCCGCCCATCCAATCTGTTCGTGCGCGGCAAGACGCAAGCCTCCGTCGGTCTGCCCAACAGCGGTCCGGTCTATCGCAAGATCGGCCGCCGCAAGCTCGTGCCCTATTACGACCGGGCCCAGATCGAGGATGGCGCGATCGCCGGCCGTGGGCTCGAAATCTGCTGGCTGAAGAGCCAGACCGATCTCTTGTTCGCGCAGATCCAGGGTTCGGCGCGGATCAAGCTGACCGACGGCGGCACGGTGCGGATCAACTATGATGCGCATAATGGCTATCCCTACACGCCGGTCGGCCGCATCCTGATCGATCGCGGCATCATCCCGAAAGATCAGATGTCGATGCAGAAGATCAGGGAATGGATGGACCAGAACCCTGATGGCGCCAAGGAGCTGCGGCGGCAGAACCGCGCCTATGTCTTCTTCCGCGAGGTGTCGCTGTCCGACAAGGACGAGGCGGTCGGCGCGCAGGGCGTGCCGCTGACGCCGGGCCGCTCGATCGCGGTCGACAAGGCGCTGCATGTCTACGGCACGCCGTTCTTCATCGCGGGCGAGCTGCCGATCGAATCCGAACAATCGAAGACGCCGTTCCACCGGCTGATGATCGCGCAGGACACGGGCTCCGCCATCGTGGGTCCTGCGCGCGCCGATCTCTATTTCGGCGCCGGCGCGGATGCCGGAAAGGTGTCGGGCCGGCTGCGGCACAATGCGCAGTTCGTCATGCTGGTGCCCAAGGGGATCGATCCCGTCGCGCGCGGTCACAAGCTGCCGATCCCGGACGAACGGCCGTCGGCGAAGATCGCGAAGCTGTTTCCGCAGACCGATCCGCAACCGGACAAGACGGCGGCGAAGCCTCCAGAGGCGCCTGCGGCGACAGTCGCCAAGAGCGGGACCAAAGATGTCGCCAAGAACGTCGCCAAGAATGCTGAGACCAAGGGTTCGGCGCCAAGGGATCCGGCGACGAAGGATGCTCCCGCAGTTGCCGCTCCCGCGGCGCCGACCCCTGTCGCGCAGGCTGCGCCTGTGGCAGAACCGGTGCCGCTGCCGGCCGCGCGTCCCGACATTCCGCAGCAACCGGAGAAGCGGCGCACGCGACGCGCGCGACATCACCGTTACAGATGAAACGTCCAGCGCCGATTCCCGATCTCTCCGCTCCATCGCGGCGCAAGCGCACGCTGAGTGAAGAGGAGCGCGCGCTCTGGGAGAGCGTGGCGAAACAGGTCAAGCCACTGCGCAAGCGATCTTCACCCGCGAAAGCCCATGCGGCTCCGCCCGAGCCTGTGCCGCATCACGCCTTGGCAAAACCCGTTCCAGTCAAGCCGGCGGCGCCGGTCAAGGTCGTGCCGACCCCACGCCCGCAGCTGCCGCCGCTGGCACCGATCGGCCGCCGCGAGCGCGCAAAGCTGTCGCGCGGCAGGCAGGACATCGATGCGCGGCTCGATCTCCATGGCATGACGCAGACGCGTGCGCACCGGGTGCTGTTCGGCTTCCTACAACGCGCGCATCATGACGGGCTCACCTTCGTGCTCGTCATCACCGGCAAGGGCAAGGTTGGCGGCGAGTCCGCCGAGCGCGGCGTGTTGCGCCGTCAGGTGCCGGAATGGCTCAGCCTGCCGGAATTCCGCGCGCTGGTGGTCGGCTTCGAGGAGGCAAGTATCGGCCATGGCGGCGGCGGCGCGCTGTATGTGCGCGTCCGACGTGCGCGAGGTTAGCCGCAACCCCTACAGGATGAACCGGCTCAGATCGGCGTTCTTGGCGAGGTCACCGACGTGCTTCGTCACATAGTCGGCGTCGACCTGGATGGTCTCGCCGTGGCGGTCCGGTGCAGTGAAGGAGATCTCGTCCAGCACCCGCTCCATCACGGTCTGCAACCGCCTTGCGCCGATGTTCTCGACCGTCGAATTGACGGCGACCGCGATGTCGGCGAGCGCATCGATCGCGCCGTCGGTGATATCGAGCGTCACGCCCTCGGTCTTCAGCAGCGCGACATATTGCTTGATCAGCGACGCCTCGGGCTCGGTCAAAATCCTGCGCATGTCGTCGCGGGTCAGCGCCTGCAGCTCGACGCGGATCGGCAGGCGGCCCTGCAATTCCGGCAAAAGGTCCGACGGTTTTGCGATGTGGAACGCGCCGGAGGCAATGAACAGGATGTGGTCGGTCTTGACCGCGCCATGCTTGGTCGAGACCGTGGTGCCCTCGATCAACGGCAGCAGGTCGCGCTGCACGCCCTCGCGCGAGACGTCGCCACCATGGCGGTTCTCGCGCACGCAGATCTTGTCGATCTCGTCAAGGAACACGATGCCGTTGTTCTCGACCGCGCTGATCGCCTCCAGCACCAATTGATCGGTGTCGAGCAGCTTGTCGGATTCCTCGTTGACCAGGATCTCGTGCGAGCCTTCGACGGTGAGGCGGCGGGTCTTGCTGCGCCCGCCCATCTTGCCGAAGATGTCGCCGAGCGAGATCGCGCCCATCTGGGCGCCGGGCATGCCGGGGATCTCGAACATCGGCATGCCGCTCCCGGACGATTGCGTCTCGATCTCGATTTCCTTGTCGTTGAGCTCGCCGGCGCGCAGCTTCTTGCGAAACGACTCCCGCGTCGCCGGGCTCGATCCGGGACCGACCAGCGCATCCAGCACGCGCTCCTCGGCGGCAAGCTGGGCGCGGGCCTGGACGTCCTTGCGCTTGCGCTCGCGCACCTGGGCGATCGCGACCTCGACGAGATCGCGGATGATCTGCTCGACGTCGCGGCCGACATAGCCGACCTCGGTGAATTTGGTGGCCTCGACCTTGAGGAACGGCGCAGCCGCAAGCTTGGCCAGCCGGCGCGCGATCTCGGTCTTGCCGACGCCGGTCGGCCCGATCATCAGGATGTTCTTGGGCAGAACCTCCTCGCGCAGGGAACCGGACAGCTGCAGCCGCCGCCAGCGGTTGCGCAAGGCGATAGAGACGGCCCGCTTGGCGTCGCCCTGGCCGACGATGAAGCGGTCGAGTTCGGAAACTATTTCACGGGGGGAGAAGTCGGTCATTGGCTCTAGCTAGGTTGAAAGAACTATCTCGGCAAGCGCGGTTTCGCGCCTGCGACGTTGGTGTCATGCGTCGCGGACCATCAGCAACGCCGGCCCGTCAGGCGTGTCGACGATGCCTGCCCTCTGGAAACCCGCTTTCTCATAGGCGCGCACCGCGCGTGCGTTGGTCGGGTCGGGGTCGGAGACAATTCGTGGGGCGCCCTGCGCCAGCCGCGCGTCGACGAAGGCGCGGATCAGCGCGGCGCCGTGACCATGCTCGATCATGCCGGGCTCGCCGATGAACAGATCGATGCCGCGCGTGCCCTCGGGCTGGACGCCGAAGCCGGAATTCCACGTCGTCAGGTCGTAACATTGGATGTAGCCGAACTCGCCGGTTGCGGTCGCGACGATGAACTGGTCCATCGCCGGCTCCTCGAGATCGCCGCTGACCAGCGCATATTGCTCGGCCGGGTCGCCCCACCACTCCCGGACATGCGGCAGCGCCAGCCAGCGCTGGATCTGCGGCAGGTCGTCGCTGGTCATCGGACGGAAATGATAGGGGCCGGCCATGCTCAGCCGCCGATCGACTCGATCGTCACGTTGCGGTTGGTGTAGACGCAGATATCGGCCGCGATATCGAGCGCGCGGCGCACGATGGTCTCGGCGTCCTTGTCGGTGTCGATAAGTGCACGCGCGGCGGCCAGCGCATAATTGCCGCCGGAGCCGATCGCCATCACGCCACTTTCAGGCTCCAGCACGTCGCCGGTACCGGTCAGCACCAGCGAGACATCCTTGTCAGCGACGATCATCATCGCCTCCAGCCGGCGCAAATAGCGGTCGGTGCGCCAGTCCTTGGCGAGCTCGACGCAGGCCCGGGTCAATTGCCCCGGATATTGCTCGAGCTTGCCCTCGAGGCGCTCGAACAAGGTGAAGGCGTCGGCGGTGGCGCCGGCAAAACCGCCGATCACGTCGCCCTTGCCGATCCGGCGGACCTTCTTGGCATTGGCCTTGATCACGGTCTGGCCGATCGAGACCTGGCCGTCGCCGCCGATCACCACCCTGCCGCCCTTGCGGACGGTGCAGATCGTGGTGCCATGCCAGACCGGCAGCTCATTTTGGGATGCTTGCATAAGTTACCTCTTGTCCGGGCTGATTTAGGCGGTCCGGCAGGGGGTTACAATCCAGGGGGTCTTTGCGGGCCATTTTGGTCACCATGGCCGCAAGTCGGGGCAATTTGGCGTCATCCCGCAGTAGCGAAGGTGACATCGGCCTGTTAAAAGGCCGGCGATTAGAGGATTTGCGTTTTCGGCACGAGAGAGCTCGATTTTCATGCGCACGGCGACCATCAAGCGCAAGACCAAGGAGACCGACATCGAGGTGACGGTCAACCTCGACGGGAAGGGCGTATCCACGGTTTCGACCGGGATCGGCTTCTTCGATCATATGCTCGATCTCCTGGCCCGGCATTCCCGCATCGACATCACGGTGAAGGCGGATGGCGATCTCCATGTCGATTACCACCACACCACCGAAGACGTCGGAATTGCGCTCGGCCAGGCCGTGAAGCAGGCGCTCGGCAACATGGCCGGCATCACCCGTTACGCCTCGATCCACATGCCGATGGACGAGACGCTGTCGCGGATCGTGATCGACATTTCGGGGCGTCCGGTGCTGGTGTTCAAGGCCGACTTCCCGCGCGACAAGATCGGCGAGTTCGACACCGAGCTGGTGCGCGAGTGGTTCAACGCCTTTGCGATGAACGCCGGCGTGACTCTCCACGTCGAGACCCTATATGGCGAGAACAGCCATCATATCGCCGAATCCTGCTTCAAGGGTCTGGCGAGGGCGCTCCGGACGGCGGTCGCGATCGATCCGCGCGCCCAGGGCGAAGTGCCCTCGACGAAGGGTCAGCTCGGCGGCTGACGTCTCCTCATCTCGGCGGAGTTTCCGATGCCGGTCTACACAGTGCATGCCCCCTTGGGGAACGGCGCCGATCTCGCGGCGACCGACAAATTCGCTTTCGTACGTGACGGCTTCCATTTCTGGGCCGCGGTGACCGGCGTGATCTGGCTCGCCTGGCACCGGCTCTGGCTGGCGCTGCTCGGCTGGCTCGTCCTCACCTTCGCGGTCGACTTCGCACTGGTGAAGCTCGGCCTTGGCGGTGGAGCGGTTTTCCTCGTCGACCTCGTGCTGATGCTGTTGCTCGGGTTCGAGGCCGCGAGCCTGCAGCGCTGGACGTTGTCGCGGCGCAAATGGCGCCAGCTCGACATCGTCGTGGCCGATGACGAGGAAGCCGCCGAGCGCCGCTTCTTCGATCGCTGGACCGCACGTCACCGCGGCGTCGTCAACGACCAATGGTCGGTCGATCGCGGCGCGCCGCCGCCGACCCGAAATGTTCCGGGCCAACCGTTCTCGAAGGCCCCGCCGCTGCCGCAAGGCGGCATCATCGGATTGTTTCCAGAGCCAGGAGGATCGCGATGACCGTTGCCATCATCGATTACGGCTCCGGCAATCTGCATTCGGCGGCAAAAGCCTTCGAGCGCGCCGCGCGCAGCATGGAAGATCCGCAGGCCATCAAGGTGACGCGCGATCCTGATGCGGTGTATCGCGCCGATCGCATCGTGCTGCCCGGCGTCGGCGCCTTTGCCGATTGCCGCCGCGGCGTCGATGCGGTCGACGGCATGCTGGAGGCGCTCACCGAAGCGGTCAGGGTCAAGGCACGGCCGTTCTTCGGCATCTGCGTCGGCATGCAGCTGATGGCGACGCGCGGCAAGGAGCATGTCATCACCGAAGGCTTCGACTGGATCGGCGGTGACGTCGTGAAGATCGAACCGCGCGACGAAAACCTCAAGGTCCCGCACATGGGGTGGAATACGCTCGATCCCGTCCGCGAGCACCCGGTGCTGGAGCGGCTGCCGCTCGGGCCGAAGGGCCGCCACGCCTATTTCGTGCACTCCTATCACCTCAACGCCGCCAATGAGGCGGACGTGCTGGCGCGCGCCGACTATGGCGGGCCGGTGACTGCGATCGTCGGGAAGGACACCGCGATCGGCACCCAGTTTCACCCCGAGAAGAGCCAGCGTTTCGGCTTGGCCCTGATCTCGAACTTCTTGAAGTGGAAGCCGTGATCCTCTTTCCAGCGGTTGACCTGAAGAACGGCCAGTGCGTGCGCCTCGAGCAGGGCGACATGGCGCGCGCCACCGTGTTCAATCTCGATCCGGCGGCGCAGGCCCGCGCCTTCGCCGCGCAGGGATTCGAATATCTCCATATTGTCGACCTCGACGGCGCTTTCGCCGGCAAGCCGATGAACGCGCAGGCGGTCGAGGCGATGCTCAACGCCGTCACCATGCCCGTTCAGCTCGGCGGCGGTATCCGCGACCTCAAGACCATCGAGGCCTGGCTCGACAAGGGCATCACGCGCGTCATCATCGGGACCGCCGCGGTGCGCGATCCGGAACTGGTGAAGGGCGCGGCGAAGAAATTCCCCGGCCGCGTCGCGGTCGGGCTCGATGCCCGCGACGGCAAGGTCGCGGTCGAGGGCTGGGCCGAGACCTCGCACGTCACCGCGCTCGAGATCGCGCAACGTTTTGAAGATGCCGGTGTCACCGCGATCATCTTCACCGATATCGCCCGCGATGGCCTGCTCAAGGGCCTCAATCTAGATGCCACGATCGCCTTGGCCGAGCGCATCTCGATTCCGGTGATCGCCTCCGGCGGCTTCGCCTCGATCGACGACGTCAAGGCCTTGCTGGAGCCGCGCGCGAAGAAGCTCGCTGGCGCCATCGTCGGCCGCGCGCTCTACGACGGCCGGCTCGATCCGGCCGCCGCGCTCAAGCTGATCCGTAGCGCGGCCTAGGAGAGAAACATGTTCAAGGTTCGCGTGATCCCCTGTCTCGACGTCAAGGACGGGCGCGTGGTCAAGGGCGTCAACTTCGTCGATCTGCGCGACGCCGGCGATCCGGTCGAAGCCGCGATCGCCTATGATGCCGCCGGCGCCGACGAGCTCACCTTCCTCGACATCACCGCAACCCACGAGAACCGCGGCATCATGCTGGACGTGGTGCGGCGGACCGCGGAAGCCTGCTTCATGCCGCTGACGGTCGGCGGCGGCGTCCGCACCGTCGACGACATCAAGACCCTGCTGCGCTCCGGCGCCGACAAGGTTTCGATCAATTCGGCGGCGGTCAGCCGTCGCGAGTTCGTCAAGGAAGCCGCCGAAAAATATGGCGAGCAATGCATCGTGGTCGCGATCGACGCCAAGCGGGTCAAGCGCCCCGGCGGCTCGGACCGCTGGGAAATCTTCACCCATGGTGGACGTAATGCCACGGGCATCGACGCCATCGAATATGCCCAGGAAGTGGTCGCGCTCGGCGCCGGCGAGATACTGCTGACTTCGATGGACCGCGACGGCACGCGGCAGGGCTTTGACCTGCCGCTGACCCGGGCGATCGCCGACAGTGTTCCCGTACCGGTCATCGCGTCCGGCGGCGTCGGTAATCTCGACCACCTGGTCGACGGCGTCCGCGAGGGTCACGCCACCGGCGTGCTCGCCGCCTCGATCTTCCACTTCGGGGAATTTACCATCCGCCAAGCCAAGGATCACATGGTGCGCTCGGGCCTGCCGATGCGGCTGGATCCCTAGCGCGAGATCGGGGACTCCTTGTCACAAAAATGCTAATCCCCATTTTGGGGATGGCACCGGGGCGGTGCCGGCGCTCTTGCGTGAGTTGAGTTGATGTCGCGTTTCACGGTCCACGATCTGGCCGCCACCATCGATGCCCGCGCTGTGTCGGGCGGCGAGGCGTCCTATACCCGCAAGCTGCTCGACAAGGGCGCGGAGCATTGCGCCAAGAAGCTGGGCGAGGAGGCGGTCGAGACCGTGATCGCCGCGGTCGAGAATGACCGCGATCACCTCATCGCCGAGAGCGCGGATCTGGTGTTTCATCTGCTGGTTCTGCTGAAGTCACGCGGCGTGAAACTGGAGGATGTCGAGGCGGCGCTGGAGAAGCGCACCGCGATGTCCGGACTGGAAGAGAAGGCGGCGCGCAAGCGCGATTGATCAAGGGGCGGTCTCATGGACATTCGGGCACCAGATCAGCAATACAATCCCTACCGCGTCTTCACACGTCAGCAGTGGTCGCATCTGCGCGACGACACGCCGATGACGCTGGAGCCCGGCGAGTTCGACCGGCTGCGCTCGATGCACGACCGCCTCGACTTGCAGGAGGTCGAGGACATCTATCTGCCGCTGTCGCGGCTGCTCTCGATCTATGTCGATGCGACCCAGCGGCTGTATTATTCGCAGCGCCAGTTCCTCAACATCCGCGACCGCAAGATGCCCTACATCATCGGCGTTGCGGGTTCGGTCGCGGTCGGCAAGTCGACCACCGCGCGCGTGCTGCAGGCCATGCTCGCCCGCTGGTCGCCGCGGCCGAAAGTCGATTTGATCACGACCGACGGTTTCCTGTTTCCCAACGCCGTGCTCGAGCGCCAGGGCATCATGCAGCGCAAGGGCTTTCCGGAAAGCTATGACCTGCCGACGCTGCTGTCGTTCCTCAGCGACATCAAGGCCGGGCGCCGCCGGGTCCGGGCGCCGGTCTATTCGCATCTGACCTACGATATCGTGCCGAACAAATGGGTCGAGATCGACCAGCCCGACATCCTGATCGTCGAAGGCGTCAACGTGCTGCAGGCCGGCCGGCTGCCGCGCGACGGCAAGGCGGTGCCGTTCGTCTCCGACTTCTTCGACTTCTCGGTTTACATCGATGCCGAGGAAGCCGCGCTGCGGCAGTGGTACATCAAGCGCTTCCTGGCGCTGCGCGACACGGCGTTTACCGATCCGAGGTCGTACTTCCACCGCTATGCGCCGCTGTCCGACGAGGAAGCCACCGCGACCGCGATCGCGATCTGGGAGCGCACCAACCTCGCCAATCTCGAGGACAACATTCGGCCGACCCGGCCGCGCGCGACGCTGATCCTGAAGAAGGGCGCCGACCACGTGGTGCAATCGGTGGCGCTGCGGCGGCTGTAGCTGTCGGGCCGCATCACCCAGATCCGTAGGGTGGGCAAAGGCGCACTTGCGCCGTGCCCACCCTCCCCGGCGTGCTCGTGATGGTGGGCACGCTGCGCTTTGCCCACCCTACAATTCAGCCTACGCCGCGATATGCCGCGACGCGGCGAGGCCCGCGAGCGCCTGTTCCAGCTTCTCGCGGTCGAGCGGCTTGATCAGGAAACCATCCATGCCGGCCTCGAAGCAGGCGTAGCGGTCTTCCACCAGCGTGTTGGCGGTCAGCGCCAGGATCGGGGTCCGGCGGCCGGGCTCGGCGGACTCATGCGCACGGATGCGCTTGGTGGTCTCGATGCCGTTGAGGCGCGGCATCTGGATATCCATCAGCACGAGGTCGTAGGGCGTGCCGGCCGATTGCGCCGACAGCCAGGATTCCATCGCCTGCTCGCCGTCGATGGTGACGACCACGGTATGGCCGAGCCGCGACAGCAGCGAGCGCATCAACAGCGCGTTGATCTCGTTGTCCTCGGCCACCAGGATCGAGAACCCCTTGTCCCGCGCCGTCGTCGCCGGGGCTGTCGGCTCGGCCTCGGCGAGCGCCTCGATCGCAAGGCTCGGCGCTGCGACTTCGGGCGAGGCGGTGAGGCGCGCGGCGAGCGAGGAGGCGCGCAACGGCTTGACCAGGTAGCCGGTGAACAGCGGCGTTGCGGACGCCAACAGGTCCTGCCGCGTCGCCGGGGTGAACATCACGATGCGGTGGGTCGCATGGCTGCGCGCGGCCGCGGCGAATACCTCCATCGCCGGCGCACCGAGGGCGTGGTCGATCAGCACCGCGTGCCAGGTGCGCTCCGGCAGCAGCGCCGCGGCGACCTCGGGATCCGACACGATGCAGGTGTGCGCGCCCCAGCGTTGCAGCCGCCGCGCGATCAGCGAGGCCTCGATGCTGTGCGGCACCACCAGCATGATCGACTGCCTCGCGAGATCGGGCGCGGCAAAACTGTTGGCCTCGCCGGTGTCGTCAGCGGCGAGCGGGATCGACACTTCGAAGGTCGAGCCGGCGCCGGGCGTGCTCGCCAGCGCGATACGGCCGCCCATCCGCTTGACGATGCGGTCGCTGATCGACAGGCCGAGGCCGGTGCCGCCATAGCTGCGCGCGATTCCCTGGTCGGCCTGCTCGAACTCGCGGAAAATTCTCTGCTGCGCATCCGGCGGGATGCCGATGCCGGTGTCGCGCACCAGGAAGCTGATCTCGTTCGGCCAGATGCCGGGCTCGACGATCAGCGCCACGCCGCCGGTCGCGGTGAACTTGATGGCGTTGCCGGCGAGGTTGAGCAGCACCTGGCGCAGCCGCGCAGCGTCGCCGATCACCTGCAAGGGCAGCCGCTCGTCGACATAGGCGGCAACCTCGATGCCCTTGGCCTGCGCGCGCGGGGCCAGCAATTCGGTGATCTCCTCGATCATGCCCGGCAGCGCGAAGGCACGGTGCTCGAGATCAATCTTGCCGGCCTCGATCTTGGAATAGTCGAGCAGCTCCTCGATCAGCGCGAGCAGCGCGTCGCCGGAGGTCTTGACCGCCTTGACATAGGTGGTCTGCTCCGGCGTCAGCTGTGTATCCATCAACAGCCCGCTCATGCCGATGATGCCGTTCAGCGGCGTGCGGATCTCGTGGCTCGCCATCGCCAGGAAGCGCGACTTGGCGCGGTTGGCGGCGTCGGCCTGGTCGCGCGCCTCGGCCAGCGCCCGCTCGCTCTCGGTGCGGTCGGTGACGTCGCGGCCGACGCTCTGCACCTCCGCCGGCGCGCCGGCGTCGTTGCGCACCAGGCCCTCGCGCCAGGCGATCCAGCGCGGGCCGAGCGGTCCCTCGATCTTCTGGTCGTAGACCCGCGTGCCGCTGGATTCGAGCGCGCTGCTGCCCTGTTCGAGGATCTTCAGCGTTGCGGTGCTGTCGATCAGATCGTCGCGCGAGACCTGCGCCAGTTCGCAATAGGCGTCGTTGGCGTAGGTGATGCGGCCCTCGAGGTCGCGCAGCACGATCAGGTCGCCCTGCGCCTCGAACAGCGTGCTGGCGCGCTGCTCGGCTTCCTGCAGTTCCCAATTGCGGTCCGCCATCGCCTCGTTATGGGTGGCGATGGTGCGCAGCTTGGTCCGCAGCAGCCGCAGGCGGATGCCGAGCGTCACGATCCAGAGGCAGGCCAGCGCGAACAGGAAGCTGACCCCGATCGCGAACGCATTGGGGTCGTAGCCGCTGTGTTCGGAGAGGGCGCCCGAGATGAATCCGAACGCGCCGCCGAACGCGGCCGAGAAGATCATGAAGGAACGGACGGCCGAGGTAATCCTGGGATGGCGCCGCATGAAGCGGCGCAGGCGCAACTTGATCCGGAAAATACGCCCCATCAATAGCGGCCCTGACAGCTTGAATCTGCCGGCGACGATGCGTCCGGCCACCTTGCAAAGTGCTTGAGGTTGGTGGCTGTTTCGCGCCGCCCTGCGAACAGGGTTAACGAAGCGTCAACTGCGCCACGACCGGGGCGCGGAGGGGTGCGCTTGACGGCAGCGACGCCGCCTCGATGCGGCGTTGGCCGCCGCGGGCACTGACGATCAGGGCCGCCGCCTCGCGGACCGAAAACGTCTTCGACTGCACGAACACGCGGTAGTCGGACGGACCGTCGTCATGCGAGAGATAGATGATCGGATCGGACGTCGACGGGCTGCCGGAGATCGCGATCAGCTGCGGCACGCCGTTGCTCTCGCAGGCGCCGGCTTCGGCATCGTCGACGTCGTCGATCACGGTGAAGTCGGCGGTCTCGGCATTGTCGGTGACCTGGACGCGCACGGTGGCGAGGCGGGGATCGTCAGTGAAGGCGACATGGAGGTCGGCAAACCACGGGATCGATGCGATCTGCAAGGTCGCGTCGCCGACCTCGATGCAGGGCCGCTGTCCCGGCAGGAATTCGACGCGGGCAAACACTGCGGCCACGGCAAGGGGGACCACCGAAGCCAGAATCTTGAAACGCAACATGACACCAACTCGCTCGACCCAAGCGTCCCGCGGATCGCGGCGCTTATGGTTTGCGGAGCGTAAACGGGAGTGGTTACTGTGGCGTTGACGCGCGGCCGATTCCGGCACGAATCGAGACAACAGCTTCGGCTCTGGATGGTCTCAGATCAGGCCGCGCGGCGCAGATCGTCGGCCAATGCACGATAGGACAGCGCTTCGGCGAGGTGCAGCCGGCCGATCGTCTCGGCGCCGTCGAGATCGGCGAGCGTGCGCGCCACCCGCAGCACGCGGTGATAGCCGCGCGCGGTGAGGTGCATGGTGTCGGCGGCCTCGCGCAACAGTTTTTGGCCATGCGCGTCGGGGCGCGCGATGGTCTCGAGCAGCGCGCTCGGTGCTTCCGCATTGGTGCGGACATGCGGCATGCCGGCCGCCGCGTAACGCGCGAGCTGGATGTTGCGTGCTGCCGCGACGCGGGCGGCGACCTCGGCCGATCCCTCTGCCGGCGGGGGCAGGATCAGGTCGGCGGCGGTCACGGCCGGCACCTCGATCCTGAGATCGATGCGGTCCATCAGCGGACCGGAGATCCGCATCTGGTAATCGGCGGTGCAGCGGTCGAGCTGACCGCGCTTGCAGGAATAGCCGGGCTCATAGGCGCGGCCGCAGCGGCACGGGTTCATCGCCGCGACCAGCATGAAGCGCGCCGGATAGGTGACCCGGTGGTTGGCCCGGCTCACCGAAACCTCGCCATTCTCCAGCGGCTGGCGCAACGAATCCAGCACGCGCGGATCGAACTCCGGCAATTCATCGAGGAACAGCACGCCCTGATGCGCCAGCGAGATCTCGCCGGGTTTTGCGCGCATGCCGCCGCCGGTCAGCGCGGCCATGCTGGCGGAATGGTGCGGGCTGCGGAACGGACGCCGCGCCGTCAGCGCGCCGTCGCGGATCTCGCCGGCGACCGACGCGATCATCGAGACTTCGAGCAGCTCCGGCATTAGGTAGCAAACTCACCAAGCCACCTGTCGGCTATGCTACCTGATTTGCTTACACTCCCGCCATCACGGGAGATGCAGCCATGAACAGTTTTGTATTGAGCGGCCTCGTCGAGAAGCGGGCCAGGTTGGCGGGCGATATCGAGAATACCCACGAAGCCCTGCGAAAGATGGTCCTAGACCTCGAAAGCCTAGACGCGACCATCCTTCAATTCGATCCGGACTACCGGGTTGAGACCATCAAGGCCAAGGCCTTCCGGCCGCCGAAGGATTGGAGCAACCGGGGCCAGATGTCCCGGATCATTCTGAGTGTTCTCAGGCAGGCCGCAGAGCCGCTTACGACGCGGGATATCGCCCTACAGCTACTTGTCGAGCGGGCCTTGGATAAGAGCGATCAGCGGCTTTTGCGGCTCATGACAAAGCGGGTCGGGGTCGCGCTTCGTATCCAGCGGGACAACGGGGCCGTTCGGTGCGACCAGGGGCCGGGGCAGTATATGCTGTGGGAAATCGATAGGTGAGTCCGAGAAAAGCCATGCGACTGGAACGAATCAGTTCCTTTCACAAACTCGTGAACTTCTTCCAACCTCCTGAGAGTCCTTGCACTTCCGTTAAATTGTTCCTCTTGACAGAGAAATAATTAATCCGGAAATAGGGCCGCTTTGATATTGATACGACCCATACGCGGTCTTAGGTTGCTGGCGTTGGGTAATTCCCGAGGTAGCGTCTTTTAGGAGATAAGCCCCGTTTGACGTGGCCGCCCGAGGGTTCCAGCAAATTTAAGGCTCGCCTAGGCGAGCCTTATTTTTTTGATGAATACCAATCGTCACGATAGCCGACGTTCTTGCTGATTAGATTTGCAAACCTAGGCTCTTTCTTTTCATACTTCCGAAAAAGAGCCCACGACAGAAAATCCACGGCTTGTAACCCAGCTACGTCATGCGACTCAGAGTGGGAAATTGTCAGCTCCTTCTCGTGTTGGCAGTCGCCAACTAAGCGGGTTTCGACATATCCATCGAACTTCATCTTTGAATGAGTTTCTTTACTCCGCTGATCGACAACGATTTCAAGCGGCCCAGCAAAGTGCCTTGGATATGCTCGGCACAATAGCGTGCCGCACAAGAAATTGTACGCGACGCCGTACTCTGCTTTCATGATGTGGCTTGAAAGATGCTTCTTTTTTGCGATCGAATAGTGGATTTTATTGGGACCAGAACAGATCGAAGTGAGAATTTCGGTCATGATGTCTTCGCGTCGATCGCTGATCGACTTCGGTATTTTAGGATTGTGCTTAGAACCCCAAACCGACGTACCTTTGATCTCAATATCTTTTGGCCAGCCATCGTTGATTAGCTTTGCTTTTTCTTTCCATATCCTCTTTTCAAGCGCCTTTAAATTCTCCGTGCAGAGAGCAGCAATAAGGAAAAACTCGCTTGACCCGTCACTAAGGCCAAGCTCGCCGGACTCGTCTATGAAAAGGTAATGCATAACATCGCGCTCGATTCGCTTGCGACTGAATGCGATTTTTTGTCACATTTCAACCCTTGAGAGCACGCTGCCAATACCCCTTCCACTGGCGCGAAACGGGATGCTGCAAAGCAGCGTCCGTCGTCATCAGGTACTGTTCGCCATTGCTGACGCGACGGCTGTTCTCGCGCCAAGCCATTTCGCTTGCATAGGCGTTCAAATATGGACCGGCCACATGATGATGGATGCCGATCTCAGCGCGCCGTAGGCGGGAAAAGAACGACTCTGCCTGATTGGTGTTCGACTCCTCGGTCGAGTACGCTTCGGAGTGATTGATCCGCTTCGTCAGGAAACGCGCATGCAGCGCGTCCCAATGCGAAGCCTCATCAGCATGCACGACGCTGCCCGCAGCAACGCGGGTCGCGATAGTAACAAGCGAAGCATCTTCCGACTTGAAAACGAAGGGCAACGTCCGGCCGCCGCGCTCGCGCATGATGACAACCACACGGCGCTTGCCGGTCTGGTTCTGAGCAAGGCGACGGTCCTTGCGATCAACGCGGCGGTTGGCGGGGCGGACGTGACCGCCGAAGTATGCGCCATCAATTTCCACTTCGCCAGAGACGGTCGCGCCGTTTGCTTCTGACGCGAGAGCTTCGCGGATTTTGTGCGCCATCACGAAAGCCGTCTTGTACTGGCAATCCAGGTCGCGGCTCAATTGCAGGGCGGCATGACCCTTCGCGCCGTTCACGAAAATGGCGATTGCCAGAAGATAGTCGCGGATCGGGAGCTTGCGGCTGGCGAAGATCGTACCAGACGTGACGCTGAATTGGTGATTGCAGCCCTTGCACTTGAACAGCTTGCGGGTCGCGTAGGTGTAGGTAGCAACACAGCCGCAGCGGGGGCAAACCGGCTCGCCGTCAGTGGCGGCCCAGCGGATCAGCTTGAAGGTCTGGTAGGCTTCCTCGTCCGACAAACGGGCGACCTTCGCTAAACTTAGCGACCTCGCCTTTGCCGTGAGAAGGAAGTGTTGCGACATGAGACCAACGTTTTCCGTTGACCTCATTGATAAGCGTTGAAAGTAATGGCGTCAACGAAAATCGATGACCTTGACGAAATTCTTCCGTGTCATCATATTGCGCGAATGACCCCGGAACAGTGTCGAGCCGCGCGAGCATGGCTAAATTGGCCTCAAGACGCGCTTGCAAAAGCAGCGAGCGTGGGCGTTTCGACCGTGCGGGACTTTGAGGCCGGACGGCGGGAGCCGACCCGAAACAATCTAACGGCAATGAAAGCTGCTTTGGAAAAAGGTGGTGTTTCATTTTCGTCTGATGGCAGTTCGAGCGGAATAAACGTTCTGACTAACCGCTAAGCCATTATTGGCTGGACGGAATCGGGCGCATTGAGTAGACTACAAAAAGAACGAGCCGCCCCCGCGCAAACGAGAACGGCCCGTTCCGACCCCTTTACGGGGTCTTCCGACTCTACCTGTTAGCGCAGGTAGAGGAGGCGGTGGAGGTGAGGGGAATCGAACCCCCGGGCGATTGGATGGAAAGCCGCCGCCCACACCAGCTCACCCCCGATGGGAGCCGGAGCCGCAAGGCTCCGGCCTTCACTCGGCAACCTACTCCGAGTCGCCATAGACTTCAATGCTCTTTGCTTGGGATTTGTTGGTGCCACGCGCGCCGTCGCCCATCTGAATGTTGCTCGGCAACCCGGCGGCATCCGCAACAATGCGCCATTTCCGTCGAAATTCATTATTCGTCCACGGCTTCCCCGAGTATTCGCACATGACCATGGGACCGCTTCGCCTCCACGGTGGAATACGGTTAATCTCCTCCATGACCATGGAAAGTCGTTTTAAATCGGTGTGAATTAGCCCCGTCTCACCTTTGCGGGCGTTCGGGTTCTCCCGGTGCAAAATCCAATTCTCAGTGTCTATGTCAGACCACATGAGGCCGCCGACCCATTTCTCGGAGCCGTTGTTGATCTCGTCCGACCCCGCTTCGCTCAAGGGGACCCATTCGCCAATTATATCTACCTGACGAAGCTTGGGAATTTCGAATTGTAGAGCTTGCGCTAGTGCGATCGATGGCCAATTAAATTGAGTGTGAGCAGTCGCGCGAATTGCGCGGGCATGCTGGTAGGTCAGGATTTCTTTCCGCGGAGGGGGCGGAGGAAAGCGCATATTCCCAATGATGGTGCTCAGTCGAGTACACGCATCACTATCCAGCACTACCGAACCGAAACTGAGAAGTAGCCGGAGCTTTGCCAGCATCGAATGGCCCATCGAAACCTTGCCGTCCGCAGCCCAACTAGTGTCATGCATTTCTTGAACGCGAGCGGCGTTCCAGCTAGCCACCATTTCGGAGCCTACTTCCTTGTCTAGGCGATTGATGGCTTGATCATAGTTTCGCCGGACCGAGTGCTTTAGCTTGTGGTAAGGCGAGTCTTTATGAGTGCGGTAGGCGGCGATCAGGCCTGAGAAAGTGCCGTCAAAAGCGACCTTTTTCTCGCTTTCAGGGGCCTTTTCCTCGGTCTCCATGGTGAAGTTTGGCTTGTAGGCTGATGCGGGCTCCTCGGGCTTCGGGCCTGAAGCAGAAGCCAGATCATCCTTTAGGGGCTGCTGAGAAGCGCCAAGATCAAGCGTGATACCCAGCTCAATAGCCAGCTCTTTGAATTTGGCAAGCTTCACCAATCGCGCGTCAATCTGCGCTCGCTGCGCACGAAGACGCGCTTCCTCCGCTTCAATTGCGGCCAAATAGTTCTGCTGATCGCTCATCGGTCGGTTACGGAGGTCCGCTAGAAGCAAAGATATGTCATCCATCATAACGGTCAATCCCTTATCTTTCGTGAGCGCGAGTGTCCGCACAGGCTTGCTGCACGCTTCCCCGATCTCGCGGGGTGCAAGCTATTGATTTCGTTGGGAGGTGAGTTTGCTACCTAATGCCGAGCAGCTCGGACGGCGACAGCGGCGGCAGGATCGACGGCAGCCGCGCCGCCAGCATCGACTTGCCGGCACCGGGCGAGCCGATCATCAGCAAATGATGCCCGCCGGCGGCGGCAATCTCGAGCGCGCGCTTGGCGCTTTCCTGGCCCTTGATGTCGCGCAGGTCCAGCAGCGCCTCCTCGCGCGCCTCGTTTTGCTCTCGCACCTTCGGCTGCGGGCGCGACAGCAGCTGCGTGCCCTTGAAATGGTTGGCGATCTGGATCAGCGAGTTCGCGGCGATGATCTGGATGTCCGGGCTCGCCCACGCCGCCTCCGACCCGCAGGCCGCCGGACAGATCAGTCCCTCGTCGCGTGAATTGGCGCCGATCGCGGCCGGCAGCACGCCCGCGACCGGCGCGAGCGAACCGTCGAGCCCGAGCTCGCCGAGCACGGTGAAGCCGTTGAGCGCATCCGGCGGGATCGCCCCGATCGCGGCCATCAGCCCGAGCGCGATCGGCAGGTCGTAATGGCTGCCTTCCTTCGGCAGATCGGCAGGCGCGAGATTGACGATGATGCGGCGGGCGGGCAGCGCGAGCCCGGAGGCGATCAGCGCCGAACGCACCCGCTCGCGCGCCTCCGACACCGCCTTGTCCGGCAGGCCGACGATCGCAAACGCCGGCAGGCCGGGCGCGACCTGCACCTGCACGTCGACCGCACGGGCCTCGATCCCCTCGAAAGCGACGGTGGAAACGCGCGCGACCATGCTGCCCCTCTTAGTGCCGCCACCCAAGGTAGCGGAACGGGGCGTTGGGTGCAAGAACATTACAGGAACATTCGGGGGCGACGGCTGCCGCCCCCGAAAAATCGCGCCTAGAGCCTTTCCGATTTAGACAGAAGCATATCCTGCGTTGCGCAGGTAGTTTGCGCATTCTTGCGGTGTGAAGTGTTGGAGAAGACTGCCAATGCGACGCCAGACGCCGTCGACGGTGCGTTCTTCAGCCTTGCGGAGCAGGATTTTGAGCTTTGCGAAGACCTGCTCGATCGGATTGAGGTCGGGGCTATAGGGCGGCAGGAAGACGAGCCGGGCGCCCGCGGCGCGGATGGCCGTGCGGATAGCTTGGCCCTTGTGGGAGCCGAGATTGTCCATGACGACAATGTCGCCGGGTTGGAGCGTTGGCACCAGCAACTGCTCGACATAGGCACGGAAGCTCTCGCCGTTGATCGGCCCGTCGATGACGCAGGGGGCCGCGATACGGTCGTGCCGGAGTGCTGCGAGGAAGGTCATCGTCCGCCAATGGCCGTGCGGGACCTGAGCCCTGAGAGGGGCGCCCCGTCGCCACCAGCCATGGGTCCGGGCCATGTTGGTCTTTGCCCAGGTCTCATCGATGAAGACGAGACGAGCAGGATCGATTTTCGACTGGTGTCGTCTCCACCAGGCCCGGCGGCGCGCGATGTCAGGACGATCCTGCTCTGTCGCGAACACGGTTTTTTTTGAAGCTGATGCCTTGGCGCTTGAGGAATCGCCAGAGCGTGTCGCAGGACACTACGACGCCGCGCTCCCCAAGCTCCGCCAACAGCGCGTGCAGGGTCAGATCAGGCTTCGCGGTCAGCCGAGCCAGCAGCCAGTCGCGCTCACCTTCCAGCAGGTAAGGCCGCCTGCCGCCCATCGGCCTGGCCGCCGCGCTGCCTGTCGCTCGCGCCCGCTGCGACCATTTCACGACGCTCGCAACGCTGACGTCATACAGTTCCGCCACCGCCCGGCACGTTTCGCCACTTGCAACCAACCCAACAACACGCTCACGCAGATCCAGTGAGTATGCTCGCGCCATCCTTGCTGGCCTCCGTCCCAGCAGGAAGCTTGAATCAGAGCTCACCTGATTTGGGAATCCCCGATTCAGACAAAGTCGGAAAGACTCTAGCGCATTTTCGCTTCTGATTGAATCAGAACCGAAGCTCCAGCTTTTTGTTTTGACGCGTTTTCTTCACGCGAACCGGTATCCGCTTCGCTCGAAAACGCTCTACAGCAGCATCTGCATCGGCTCGGGATAATAGTGGAATCCCTCGCCGGTCTTGGCGACGTGGCCGTAGCCGGGCCAGGCGAAGTGATAGGACATCACCGGCGTCTTGTTGGCCGCTAGCATGGTCAGCATCTTCACCCGGGATTGCGCGGCCTGCTTCGGATCGGTGTCGTAGGAGAATTCCATCAGCGGCTTTTCGAGCAGCAGCACCGCGTGATGGGTGAGATCGCCGAGGAAGGCGAACGATTTGCCGGCCGACGTCACCATGAACATGTGGTGACCCACGGTGTGGCCGGGTGCCGCCATCGCCTGCACGCCGGGCAGGAATTCCTGGCCGTCCTTGTAGAACACGAGACGGTCACGCACCGGCAGCAGGTTCTTGCGGGCGTGCACGATGAAGTCCTTCAGCGGGCTGCCCATCTTGCCTTCGTCGGTCCAGAATTCGAAATCGCTCTGGGCGATGTAGTATTGCGCGTTCGGGAACAGCGGCTTGTCGTTGGCATCGACGATGCCGCCGATGTGGTCGACATGGGCGTGCGACAGCACCACCGCATCGATGTCCTCCGGCTTGATGCCGGCTTCCGCCATGCTCTTCTGCTGCCGGCCGGTGGTCGGCCCGAACAGATGCGAGGTGCCCATGCCGGTATCGAACAGGATCAGTTTGTCGCCGGTGTTGACGATCGGCGAGTTCTGCTCCAGCACGACGTTGTCCGGCGACAGGAAGTTGTCGGACAGCATCTTCTTCACTTCATCATCGGGGACGCCGATGAAGGTGCCCTTGGGCGGACCAAGCGGCAGCGGTCCGTCGGATACGACGGTGACTTCGGCGTCGCCGAGAATGAAGCGGTGCCAGTAGGGTGTCTGGGTGCCGAGCTTCGGCGCGCGCGCCACAGCTGGGCCGCCGAGCATGGTGCTGGCGCCGAGACCGGCACCGAGCGCGAGCAAGGATCGTCGTGAGACATTGAGTGTCATACGTCTTCCTCCACAATCTTTATGAGATTATTTTTCGCGTGCTGCCTGCGACAGTCCGCCGCAATGACTGGTCGCAGGCACAAGAATGCTGCGCCCGCCCGCACAGGCTGGCAAGAGGAATCAAATCAAGGAAAGCGCGGAGGAGAAATCTATCTCATTTGCAACTGCGGCGCGCGTTGCATAAGGGAAGCTTATTTTGCGGTGCGCTTGGCCTCGATGGCATCCCAGACCTTGGCTGCAACATCCGGTCCATTGAGCCGCTGGATGGCGCGGATGCCGGTCGGCGAGGTCACGTTGATCTCGGTGAGGTTGCCGTCGATCACGTCGATGCCGACGAACATCAGGCCGCGCTCGCGCAGCGCGGGCCCGACGGTGGCGCAGATCTCGCGCTCGCGTTCGGACAGCTCGGTCGCCGCGGCCGCGCCGCCGCGCACCATGTTGGAGCGCAGGTCATCGGCCGCCGGCACGCGGTTGACGGCGCCGGCGAACTCGCCGTCGACCAGGATGATGCGCTTGTCGCCGTGCCTCACCTCGGGGAGGAAGCGCTGAATCACCCAGGGCTCCCTGAAGGTCACCGAGAACATGTCGAACAGCGAGCCGAAATTCATGTCCTGCGGCATCACGCGGAACACCGCGGCGCCGCCATGGCCGTGCAACGGCTTCATGACGACGGCGCCGTGTTGGTCGCGGAACGCGTTGATCTCGTCGAGGTCGCGCGAGATCAGGGTCGGCGGCATCAGCTGCGGGAAATTCATCACGAACAGCTTTTCCGGCGCGTTGCGCACGCTGGCGGGGTCGTTGACGACCAGCGTTTTCGGATGGATGCGCTCGAGGAAATGCGTCGAGGTGATGTAAGCGAGATCGAACGGCGGGTCCTGGCGCAGCAGCACGACGTCGAAGCCGTTGAGCGCCTCGCGTTTCGGCTCGCCGAGCGTGAAGTGATCGCCGACCTCGTCGCGCACGGTGAGCATCTGCACCGGCGCCACCAGCTCCTCGCCGCGCAGCGACAGTTTGTCGGGCGTGTAATAGGAAATGCCGTGGCCGCGCTTTTGCGCCTCGAGCAGGAGGGCAAAGGTGGAATCGCCGCGGATGTTGATGCGCGCGATCGGATCCATCTGGACGGCGACCTTCAATTTCATAGGCATATCCCGTGGCGTCTGGAGGTATTTGGGGTCTGGAGGTATTTCTAAGGGCTTGCGTCGAATGCCGCTAACAGATGGCGCGGCAGGCGCCTTGGCGCAATCAGCACGACGTCGAATCGGAGATCAAATTCCGCGTGTTCGGGATGCGCCATCAGCCAGGCCTGGGCGGCATTGATGATGCGTTGCTGCTGGCGCGGCGTCACCGCATAGGCGGCATCGTCGAGATTGGCGCGGGCCTTGACCTCGACGAAGGCTATGAGGTTGCGGCGGCGCGCCACCAGGTCGATCTCGCCATAGGGGGTGCGAAACCGCTTGGCGAGGATGCGGTAGCCCTTGGCCATCAGAAGCGCGGCGGCCCGGCTCTCGGCGGTGAGGCCGGTGCGGAACGCCGCGACGCGTTCGGGCGAGGCGTCCTCAGTCTTGGCCATTGCCGCTCCCGATCGTCTTCGCCAGCTCGAGCGCGCGGGCATAGACCTCGCGGCGCGACCGGCCCGAGAGCTCGACGGCATGGGCCACCGCGTCCTTGACGCTGCCGCGCACAAGCTGCGCGCGCAACAATTCGTCCAGCGCATCCTGGTCCATCACGCCGGCGTCGTCGGGCGGCGGCCCGACCACCAGCACGAACTCGCCGCGCGTCTCCAGCGCGTCCGCGGCCGCCGCCAACTCGGCGACGGGCCCGCGCGTGATCTCCTCGTGCAGCTTGGTCAGCTCGCGGCAGATCGCAGCGTTGCGCCCGGCCATGATCGCAGCGAGATCGCGCAGGCTGTCCTGCACGCGATTGCCGGATTCGAACATCACCAGCGTCGCATCGATCCTGGCGAGCTCGGCAAGCCGGGTGCGCCGCGCGTGCTCCTTGGCCGGCAGGAAGCCTTCGAAGAAGAAGCGGTCGGTCGGCAGCGCCGCCACCGACAGCGCCGTCAGCACCGATGACGCACCGGGCACCGCGATCACCTTGTAGCCGGCGGCGCAGGCCTCGCGCACCAGCTTGAAGCCGGGATCCGAGATCAGCGGCGTGCCGGCGTCCGAGACCAGCGCGATCGAGGCGCCGTCGGCGAGCTGCTGCAGGATCTTCGGCCGCGCCAGCGCCGCATTGTGCTCGTGATAGGGCACGAGCTCGGCCGATATCGCGTAGCGCTCGGTCAGGCGGCGCGTAATTCGGGTGTCCTCGCAGGCGATGACGTCGACGCCCGCCAGCGTTTCCAGCGCGCGCAGGGTGATGTCGGCGAGATTGCCGATCGGGGTCGCCACCAGATGCAGCCCGGGTGTAGCCTTCGGCGCGGCCAGCACCTGGCTGCCGATGGAAAAGGATCGGCTTGAAGCGGCATCGGGACTGTAAAGGGAACTAGCTTTTGCGCGCATAATGCCAATCTAGAGGGGCGGCGGTCATTGCGCCACACCGGAGGGGTGTTGGCCGAAGGGCGCCTGAAGCTGCAAGAAACGTGAGCCCCGGCGGCGGCGCCGCAAGGTCATAATCCTTTTGTTTTAGTTAACTATTCGCCGACAATATGCCCAAATCCACCCGCCTCATCAGAGCTGGATGGAGGCTCGGTAGAGTCCTGGCCGATCACGGTCGGTCAAGAGAAGAGAGAGATGGCAGGCCCGCATCATCGCAAGTCCCCGCCGTCGGGCGCGACCCGGCGGACCGCGCTTGGCCTCCTCGTGGGCGCACCGTTGCTGTCGGCCTGTTCCAGCGTGCAGCAGACCTTCAGCCAGTTCTCTACCCCCGAAGCCGGACCTTCGGGCCCGCCGCAGCAGCCGCAGGCGGTCGGCACCGGGCAGGTCAAGGTCGGGCTGATCCTGCCGCTATCGGCCTCCGGCAATGCCGGCGTCGCCGCGCAATCGATGCGGAACGCGGCCGAAATGGCGCTGGCGGAATTCCAGAACCCGAACATCCAGCTGCTGATCAAGGACGACGGAGGCAACCCGCAGGGCGCCGCGCAAGGCACCCAGCAGGCGCTGGCGGAAGGCGCGGAGGTCATCCTCGGGCCGTTGTTCGCGGGATCGGTGCCGGCGGCCGCGCAGCTGACGCGGCCGCGCGGAACCTCGCTGATCGCGTTCTCGACCGATTCCAGCGTGGCCGGCCGCGGCGTCTATCTGCTGAGCTTCCTGCCGGAATCCGACATCAACCGCATCGTCGACTATTCGTCGAGCATCGGAAAGAAGTCGTTCGCAGCGATGGTGCCCGACAACGCCTATGGCAACGTGGTCGAGGCCGCGTTCAAGCAGGCGGTCGGCCGCAAGAACGGCCGCATCGTCGCGTTCGAGAAATACGGCGCCGACCGTGCGGGACCGGCGCGCAATGTGGCGCAGGCGCTCGGCCAGGCCGACGCGCTGCTGCTGGCCGACGACGGCGAGTCGGTGGTCGCGACCGCGGACGCGCTGACCGCGGCGGGCTCCAACCTGCACAATATCCAGCTGCTCGGCACCGGGCTGTGGGACAATCCGCGGGTGTTCGCGAGCCCCAATCTGCAAGGCGGCCTCTATGCCGCGCCCGATCCGGCCGGCTTCCGCAATTTTTCCAATCGCTACCGCGCCAAGTTCGGCGGCGAGCCGGTGCGTACGTCGACGCTGGCCTATGATGCAGTCGCGCTGATGGCGGCGCTGGCGCGCACGCAGGGCGCGCAACGCTTCGCGCCGGAGACGCTGACCAATCCGTCCGGTTTCGCCGGCATCGACGGCCTGTTCCGCTTCCGCTCCGACGGTACCAACGAGCGTGGGCTCGCCGTCATGAAGGTGGCAACGGGCGGCGCGACGCCGGTCGCCGGCTCGCCGAAGAGTTTTGGCGCTTAAGCCGCGAGATCCGCAACGACGGCGTCGAGCACCGGGAAGCCCGACTTGGTCACGCGCAGCCGCCCGTCGGCATCGACCGCAATCGCACCTTCCTCGCGCAGCATGGCGATGCGGTGCGGATCGAGCGCGCGGCCGGCAAGCTCAGTGTAACGTTTGGGATCGATGCCTTCGGCGAGCCGCAGCCCCATCAGCAGAAATTCGTCGGCGCGTTCCTCGCTGTTGAGGCAATCGTCGGTCATGACGCCGTGGCCGCGTTCCTCGACCTTCGATAGCCATGCCTCGGGGCGCTTGTCGGTCGCGGTTGCGTGCCTGACGCCATCGATGTCGAGCCGGCCATGCGCACCGGGGCCGATGCCGGCATATTCATCGCCGCGCCAGTAGACCAGATTGTGCCGGCACTCGGCGCCCGCGCGAGCGTGATTGGAGATCTCGTAGGCCGGTAGCCCCTCGCGCGCGCAGACCTCCTGCGTCACGTCATAGAGTGCCCGCGCCGTCGCCTCATCCGGCGTCTTGAGCTTGCCGGCGGCGTGCAGGCCGAAGAACGGTGTGCCTTCCTCGATGGTGAGCTGGTAGAGCGATAGATGCTCGGCCGCTTCCGAGATCGCCAGTTTCAGTTCATCGGACCACATCTGCGGCGTCTGGTCCGGGCGGGCGTAGATCAGGTCGAAGGAATAGCGATCGAACGCGCCCCGCGCGATCGCGACCGCATCCAGCGCCTCGCGTGCGGTGTGCAGCCGCCCGAGCGCCTTCAGCGAGGCATCATCGAGCGCCTGCACGCCGAGCGAGACGCGGTTGACGCCGGCCGTGCGGTAGCCGCGAAAACGCGTGGCCTCGACGCTGGTCGGATTGGCCTCGAGCGTGACCTCGACGTCGCGCGCCACCGACCAGTGCCTGCCGATCGCATCGAGCACCGCGCCGACGGTCGCAGGCTGCATCAGCGACGGCGTGCCGCCGCCGAGGAAGATCGAGGACACTTCACGCCCCGGCACCCGCGCCGCGGTGGTCTCGATCTCGCGCGCGAAGGCGCGCACGAAGCGCGGCTCATCGATCGGCGCATGCCGGACATGGCTGTTGAAATCGCAATACGGGCATTTCGACAGGCAGAACGGCCAGTGCACATAGACGCCGAAGGCTCCTCGCTCAGCGTTGCTCAAGGCAGATCTCCGCAAGCTTCACGAAGGCGCGGGCGCGGTGCGACAGGCCGAGCCCGTGCGGCGGCAGGCCGTGCTTCTCGACGCTGGTCATCTCGCCGAAGGTCCGCGTATGGCCGTCCGGCAGGAAGGCCGGATCATAGCCGAAGCCGGCAGTGCCGCGCGGCGGCCAGACCAAAGTTCCATCGACCCGGGCTTCGACCTCTTCGAGGTGATCGTCGAACCAGGCCACGCACAATGCCGAGACGAAGTGCGCTTTGCGCTTGTCGGGGGTGGTGGCGCCGCGCTCCTGCAACAGGCGCTCGATCCGCGTCATCGCCGCCATGAAATCCTTGGCTTCGCCGGCCCAGCGCGCCGAATAGATGCCGGGCGCACCGTCGAGCGCATCGACCACGAGGCCGGAATCATCGGCAAAGGCCGGCAGTCCGGTGGCCTTCGCTGCCGCGATCGCCTTGATCGCCGCATTGGCGCGAAAGCTGCCGCCGGTCTCTTCGGGCTCGGCGAGGCCGAGCTCACCGGCCGATACCGCTTCCACCCCGTGCGGCGCCAGCAGTTCCCGCATCTCGGCGAGCTTGCCGGGATTGTGGGTGGCGATCACGAGCCTTCCGGTGATTCGGCGGTGCATGACCAATGTGTCTACGCGACCGCGATCTTTTGCAAGTCGACGAGGCGCGCGACACCTTTGCGCGCCAGCGCCATCAACGCCAAAAATTCGCTTTCCGAGAACGGCGTCTTCTCGGCGGTGCCCTGCACCTCGATGATGCGGCCGTCGCCGGTCATGACGAAATTGGCGTCGGTGTCGGCCTCGGAATCCTCGGCATAATCCAGGTCGAGCACCGGCGTGCCCTGATAGATGCCGCAGGAGATCGCCGCCACGTTGTCGCGCAACACGTTGGCCTTCAGCATGTTGCGGGTCTTCATCCAACTGATGCAGTCGGCCAGCGCCACCCAGGCACCGGTGATCGAGGCGGTGCGGGTGCCGCCATCGGCCTGGATCACGTCGCAATCGACGGTGATCTGGCGCTCGCCGAGCGCTTCGAGATCGACTGCGGCACGCAGCGAGCGGCCGATCAGGCGCTGGATCTCGACCGTGCGGCCGCCCTGCTTGCCGGCCGAGGCCTCGCGGCGGGTGCGTTCCAGGGTGGCGCGCGGCAGCATGCCGTATTCGGCGGTGACCCAGCCGCGGCCCTGGCCCTTCAGCCACGGCGGCAGCCGTTCTTCCAGCGTGGCGGTGACGAGCACATGGGTGTCGCCGAATTTCACCATGCAGGAACCCTCGGCATATTTGACCACGCCGCGCTCCAGCGTGATGGGGCGCAGTTGATCGGGCGCACGGCGGCTTGGCCGCATGGAAACCTCCGAAAATCCGAGAGAAATGGCTGGCCGCGCTTGTAGGAGCGGGAACGGGCCGCGGCAAGGGGTTTTGACCCGGTATCGGAGGGTCGAAAGCGAGCTTGTCACCGGGCTGGCGGATCGACAGATTAGGGCATGATCCGGAAAAGTGTGACGCGGTTTTCCGAAGGATCATGCCCAGACGAGATGGGCGGTCGAGGGAGCGAAGTTTGGTCCAGCACGATCCGATTAGCCTGATCACGCCATATGCCGGGCTGGCCCAGCTCAACGAGCGTTCGCGCGACATTTTTCGTCAAATCGTGGAAAGCTACCTGGCCACCGGCGAGCCGGTCGGCTCGCGCAACATCTCGCGCCTGATCGCGCTGCCGTTGTCGCCGGCCTCGGTGCGCAATGTGATGTCGGATCTCGAGCAACTCGGGCTGATCTACGCGCCGCACACCTCGGCAGGCCGGCTGCCGACCGAACTCGGGCTGCGCTTCTTCGTCGATGCGCTGATGCAGGTCGGCGATCTCACCGAAGCCGAACGGCAATCGATCCAGACCCAGCTTGCCGCCGTCGGCCGTGCGCAGACCGTCGAGGCTGCGCTCGGCGAGGCGCTGACGCGGCTGTCGGGCCTCACCCGGGCGGCCGCGGTCGTGATGACGCCGAAATCGAACCCACGGCTGAAGCACCTCGAATTCGTGCGGCTGGAGCCGGAACGGGCACTGGTGGTGCTGGTCGGCGAAGACGGCCAGGTCGAAAACCGGGTGCTGGCGCTGCCGCCGGGTGTGCCGTCGTCGGCATTGACCGAAGCGACCAACTTCCTCAATGCGCGGATCCGCGGCCGCACGCTGGCCGAGGCGCGCCTCGAGCTCGAAGCGGCGTTGGGGCTGAACCGCGCCGAGCTCGATCAGCTCACGCAAAAGGTCATCGCGGCCGGCATCGCGAGCTGGTCGGGCGGCGAGAGCGAGGATCGCCAGCTGATCGTGCGCGGACACGCCAATCTGCTGGAGGATCTGCATGCGCTGGAGGATCTCGAGCGCATCAAGTCGCTGTTCGACGATCTCGAGACCAAGCGCGGCGTGATCGATCTGCTCGGCCGCGCCGAAGGCGGCGAGGGGGTGCGGATCTTCATCGGCTCGGAGAACAAGCTGTTCTCGCTGTCGGGTTCCTCGACCATCATCGCGCCCTACAGCGATGCGCAGGGGCGGATCGTCGGGGTGCTCGGCGTGATCGGCCCGACCCGGCTGAATTATGCGCGGGTGATCCCGACGGTCGATTACGCCGCGCGCATCGTCAGCAAATTGCTGGGCGGCTGAGGACCGTCATTTGCTTCCATTTGAAGCGCTTTGTTCGGGCGAGGTGGCGGCCTGTGGCCCTCGGAACGTCAACTGACGCTTGATTTTCGCCGCCCAAAGCACGATATCCCGGGCAGCCAATCCCCAAGATTTGAACAGACGCGAGTTTTCGAGAAGGCACGCCATGACCGATCCGAACCGGGCCAACGACAATTCCGAGAATTCGGCGCAGAGCGGCGAGCCGGTGGTCTCGAAGCCCTACATCATGCCCGACGATCCCGAAGTGGGATCGGCCGAGGCCCTGACCAAGGAACTCGCCGAGGCGCGCGACAGGACGCTGCGCACGCTGGCCGAGATGGAGAACCTGCGGCAGCGCACCCGCCGCGAGGTCGCCGATGCCAAGACCTACGGCATCACCGGCTTTGCCCGCGACGTGCTCGATATCGCCGACAATCTGCAGCGCGCGCTCGATGCGGTGCCGGCGGAAACTAAGGAAGCCGCGGATCCCGGCCTGAAGGCGCTGATCGAGGGCGTCGAACTGACCGAACGCTCGCTGCTCAACGCGCTGGAAAAGAACGGCGTCAAGAAATTCGATCCGATCGGCGAAAAATTCGATCCGAACTTCCAGCAGGCGATGTTCGAAGTGCCTGATACGTCGGTGCCGTCGGGCACCGTGGTTCAGGTCATGCAGGCCGGCTACATGATCGGCGAGCGCATCCTGCGCCCGGCCCTGGTCGGCGTCTCCAAGGGCGGCGCCAAGGCTGCCCCGGCCACCGACTTCACGGCCTGAGGCCTCGGCGGCTCGCCTTACGCGATATCCGACGACTGGATTCGCTTGACGCCGGCCTTGGCCATGTCGGCCCAGGCTTTGGCGAGCGAACCCTGGGTGTCGATGCCGCGGCAGGCATCTTCCACCACATAGGTCTCGAAGCCGGCCTTGCGGGCGTCGAGCGCGGTCCAGGCGACGCAGAAATCCGTGGCCAGGCCGGCGACGAATACGCGCTCGACCTTGCGCGCCTTCAGGTAGGCGGCAAGGCCCGTTGTGGTCTTGCCGTCGGCCTCGGTGAAAGCCGAGTAGCTGTCGACGTCCTTGTGAAAACCCTTGCGGATGATCAGCTCGGCCTGCGGGATCGTGAGATCCTTCGACAGCGAGGCGCCGTCGGTGCCCTGCACGCAGTGGTCGGGCCACAGCACCTGCTTGCCATAAGGCAGGTCGATGGTCTCGAACGGCTTCTTGCCGGAATGGGCCGAGGCGAAGGAGACGTGGTCGGGCGTGTGCCAGTCCTGCGTCATCACCACATTGCCGAAGCTCTTGGCGATCCGGTTGATGATCGGCACCACCTGATCGCCTTCCTTCACCGCGAGGCTGCCGCCGGGCAGGAAACAGTTCTGAACGTCGATCACCAGCAGCGCGGAGGCGTCGTCGGGCTTGATCGCGGCCCACAGCTGGTGTGGAACCAGGGTCGCCAGTGCCGCTACACCGAGCCCTGCAACAATCCGTCGCCGATCCAACATCGCGCCCCTCCTCGCTCTTTGCGTGAAATCGCGCGAGGAGGCTAGTTCCGTTCGTCGGGCTGCGGAAGTCCGATTTTTCGGTCGGCTTTGCGGAAAACGCGGTCAGCCGCGCGGCTGGATGCCGTCGCGCACCGCGCGGAAGCGTGGGAACGCCTTCTCCCAATCGGTGCGCGGCGAGCTGCCGATGATCCGCATCGAGGATTGCGAGCCGAACCGCAGCCACTGCACGATGGTGACGGGCGTGTTGTCCTTGCCGCTGGTCGCATCGATCCGCGTCTCGTAGCCGGCCTGGCCGTCGATCCGGATCGGTTCGGACATGGTGATCCGACCGTCGCGCACGCCGGGGATCGTGGTGGCGATCTGCTGGGCGAAGCGGCCGCGATCGTCCGGCGACGCCGGTGCCGAGCCGATCACGCCGAGCAGGATGAACGGCTTGGTTTCGAAGCCGGTCTTCTCGTCGCCGTCGGCGAGCATCAGCGCCGCGCCGGGCGCCAGCATGCGGACGTTCTTGAAGTCGCTGAGCTCGGTGATCTTGAACGGCATCATGCCGAGCTGCTCGTCGACCGGCACCTCGTTGCGGATCTCGGCGGTGGCAAACATCTGCCGCACCGCATCGTCGGTATAGATCTTGGCGGCGTTCTCCGGCACCTGCACCGCGACATAGCCCGAGAAGCTCGGGCCGGGCAGGATCATGGAATAGCGCCGCACATTGGTCGCGCCGTCGCGCGCGCTCTCCACGGTGTAATAGGCAAGGCCGGCCGGGGTCTCGAGGCTCTCCGGCTTGATGTTGCCGGCGCCGGCGGGATTGGCCTTGAAGGCGCTGACGACCTCGCCATAGGCCGGCTGGGGCAGGTCGGCGACCAGCACTTTGACGCCCTGGTCCTCGGTCTCGAAGCCGATGAACGACTTGGCGCGGACGAGCCCGACCAGCGGCTTCATCCCGACATGCGCGCCCGGCGGAAACACCACGTCGGCCGCGAAGGCGGAGCAGGTGGTGGCAAACAGCAAGGCAACCGCAGCGAGAACTCGAGATGGCGACATGGAGGGATCTACCGGATTTGCTTGGAGGCCCGCTCAAGGGGTCTGACGAAGGCGGGGCGAGCCTCGTCAGTCGGCCCGCTTTTAGCGGTTTTGATGGCCTTGCAACAGGGCTGACCCCGGCATCGTTCCTGCCGCACCGCCCGGATTCCCCCGGCTTTTCGCCGGTCAGGCACGGTCCGCTGCGGTATTTCCCGCTGTTTCGGGGAATGGGGTCACGTGATGGTCGCGGCCGGCAGCGGCCAAATAGCGCGTCTGCGCGCGATGGCATCTCCGGCTTGTGCGGGAGCTTTGTGAGCGTTCACTCAACAACCGATCGTCGGATCTCGATCGATCGGCCGCCGCCATCATTGCCGATTTGTTAACTTGTTGAGAGCCTGAAACAGCGCGGAGGCGGAGCTGACACAATCTTTCAAACGTCAGTCTTTTCAGGCCTCAACGTTGCGTCCAGTCCTTGCGGGCGGGACCCTCTCTCCTATATCAGGCTCACCACCGCAATATCGCGAGTATGTGATCGTCTGGGGGTTCGGTACGGAGCGCCGTCAGGGCCCAACCAACCTGCCGCAGCAACAAGGATATGAACATCATGGGTAAGGTCATTGGGATCGACCTCGGCACGACGAATTCGTGCGTCGCCGTCATGGATGGCAAAAACGCCAAGGTGATCGAGAACGCAGAAGGCATGCGAACGACACCGTCGATCGTTGCTTTCACTGACGATGGCGAGCGCCTCGTCGGCCAGCCGGCGAAGCGCCAGGCGGTGACCAATCCCGAGCGTACGTTCTTCGCAGTGAAGCGCCTGATCGGCCGCCGCTACGACGACCCGATGGTCGAGAAGGACAAGAAGCTCGTCCCCTACAAGATCGTCAAGGCATCGAACGGCGACGCCTGGGTCGAAGCCGACGGCAAGACCTATTCGCCCTCGCAGGTCTCGGCCTTCATCCTGCAGAAGATGAAGGAGACCGCTGAGGCGCATCTCGGCCAGAAGGTCGATCAGGCCGTCATCACGGTTCCCGCTTATTTCAACGACGCCCAGCGTCAGGCCACCAAGGACGCCGGCAAGATCGCCGGCCTCGAAGTGCTGCGCATCATCAACGAGCCGACCGCTGCCGCGCTCGCCTACGGTCTCGACAAGTCGAAGACCGGCACGATCGCGGTGTACGATCTCGGCGGCGGCACCTTCGACGTCTCGATCCTGGAAATCGGTGACGGCGTGTTCGAGGTGAAGTCGACCAACGGCGACACCTTCCTCGGCGGCGAGGATTTCGACATGCGCCTGGTCGGCTATCTCGCCGACGAGTTCCAGAAGGAGCAGGGCATCAACCTGCGCAACGACAAGCTCGCTTTGCAGCGTCTCAAGGAAGCTGCGGAGAAGGCCAAGATCGAGCTGTCCTCGACCACGCAGACCGAGATCAATTTGCCGTTCATCACGGCCGACCAGACCGGTCCGAAGCATCTGACGATGAAGCTGACTCGCGCCAAGTTCGAGGCGCTGGTGGCCGATCTCGTCGAGAAGACCATCGAGCCCTGCCGCAAGGCGCTGAAGGATGCCGGCCTCACCGCCGGCGAGATCGGCGAAGTGGTGCTGGTCGGCGGCATGACCCGCATGCCGAAGATCCAGGAAGTCGTGAAGCAGTTCTTCGGCAAGGAGCCGCACAAGGGCGTCAACCCGGATGAGGTCGTCGCGATCGGTGCCGCGATCCAGGCCGGTGTGCTGCAGGGCGACGTCAAGGACGTGCTGCTGCTCGACGTCACCCCGCTGTCGCTGGGCATCGAGACGCTGGGCGGCGTGTTCACCCGCATCATCGACCGCAACACCACGATCCCGACCAAGAAGAGCCAGGTGTTCTCGACCGCCGAAGACAATCAGGGCGCCGTCACCATCCGGGTCTTCCAGGGCGAGCGCGAGATGGCGGCCGACAACAAGATGCTCGGCCAGTTCGACCTGATGGGCATTCCGCCGGCGCCGCGCGGCATGCCGCAGATCGAGGTGACCTTCGACATCGACGCCAACGGCATCGTCAACGTCTCGGCCAAGGACAAGGCGACCGGCAAGGAACAGCAGATCAGGATCCAGGCGTCCGGCGGCCTGTCGGAAGCCGACATCGACAAGATGGTCAAGGACGCCGAGGCCAATGCGGCCGAGGACAAGAAACGCCGCGAGGCGGTCGACGCCAAGAACCATGCCGACGGCCTAGTGCACTCGACCGAGAAGGCGCTCGCCGAGCACGGCTCGAAGATCGCCGAGACCGAGCGCCGCGCCATCGAGGACGCCGTCAGCGACCTCAAGGAAGCGCTGAAGGGCGACGACGCCGAGGCGATCAAGGCCAAGACCAACACGCTGGCACAGGCCTCGATGAAGCTCGGCGAGGCCATGTACAAGCAGCAGGCCGAGGCCGATGCGGCCAAGGACGCTGCCAAGGATGACGTCGTCGACGCGGAGTTCACCGAGGTCGACGACGACAAGAACAACAAGAAGTCTGCTTAGGCGCGGATCGGATCATGGCCCTCACCCCAAAGAGCACGCCTGGCGTCTCGATGGAGTGGGGGTCATTTTTCTTTAAGCCGATGACTACATCTTTGTTGAACGGGCGCGATCCGGGCCGATCGCGATGAACTGCCGACGGAATTGATGGATGTCCACCAAGCGCTGCTATTACGAGACCCTCGAGGTCGAACGGAATGCGGACGAGACCAAGCTGAAGGCAGCTTTCCGCAAGCTCGCGATGAAGTGGCACCCGGACAAGAATCCCGGCGATGCCTCGAGCGAGATCCGCTTCAAGGAAATCAACGAAGCCTATGAAGTGCTGAAGGACGGCGACAAGCGCGCCGCCTATGACCGCTTCGGCCATGCCGCCTTCGAGCAGGGCATGGGCGGCGGCGGTCCTGGATTCGGCGCCGGCTTCGCCTCCTCCTTCTCCGACATTTTCGAGGACCTGTTCGGCATGGCCGGGCAGCGTCGCAGCGGCGGCCGCGAGCGCGGCGCCGACCTGCGCTACAACATGGAGATCACGCTCGAGGACGCGTTCCAGAGCAAGACCGCGCAGATCGAGATCCCGGTCTCGGTGACCTGCGAGGGTTGCTCGGGCACCGGCGCCAAGGCCGGCACCAAGCCGAAGACCTGCGCGCATTGCGGCGGCGCCGGCCGCATCCGGCAGGCCCAGGGCTTCTTCACGCTGGAGCGTACCTGCCCCGGCTGCCAGGGCCGCGGCCAGATGATCGAGGATGCCTGCGGCTCCTGCGCCGGTTCCGGCCGGGTGACGCGCGAGCGCACGCTGTCGGTCAACATTCCCCAGGGCGTCGAGGACGGCACCCGCATCCGTCTCGCCGGCGAAGGCGAGGCCGGTGTCCGCGGCGGCCCGCCCGGCGATCTCTACATCTTCCTGTCGCTGACCACACACCAGTTCTTCCAGCGCGACGGCGCCGACCTGCATTGCCGCGTTCCGATCTCGATGGTGACGGCAGCGCTCGGCGGCGAGTTCGAGGTGCCGACCATCGACAAGGGCAAGACCAAGGTGAAGGTGCCGTCGGGCACCCAGTCGGGTAAGCGATTCCGCATCGCATCAAAGGGCATGCCGGTGCTGCGCTCGCGCCAGACCGGCGACATGTATGTCCAGGTCATGGTCGAAACGCCGCAAAATCTCACCAAGAAACAGCAAGAATTGCTGATGGAGTTCGAAAAGCTGTCGTCCGGTGCAACCCAGCCCGAGGCGGCCGGTTTCTTCTCCAAGGTCAAGGACTTCTTCGGAAACCGCACGGCCCAGTAGTGGTCGTGATGCTTGACCGTAACGGCTGCGCCCTATACGTCTTTGTGACCGTTTTCTGACAACCGCTCGATTGTGCGGTCCCGCCTGGTAGCGACATGCCCCTGCAATCGTCCGTGCGTGCGTCGAAGAAGCCCCTCCGTCTCGACGACGAGGTCCGATTTCTCCGATCATGGATCGAGAAGCCGCTGCATATGGGCGCGGTGATGCCGTCGGGCCGGCTGCTCGCGCGCACCATGGCACACTATGTCGATGCGGAAGCGGAAGGACCGGTCGTCGAACTTGGACCGGGCACCGGGGCGATCACCAACGCACTGATCGAGCACGGCGTCGATCAGAAGCGGCTCGTCCTGGTCGAATACAATCCCGGCTTCTGCGCCTTGCTGCGCGAGCGCTACCCGCAGGCCAGGGTGGTGCAGGGCGACGCCTACCGGCTTCGGGACACGCTGTGGGACGTCATGAAGGCGCCTGCATCGGCCGTCGTCTCCGGCTTGCCGCTTGTCACCAAGCCGATGCTGACGCGCCTGAAGCTGATCCGCGATGCGTTCCTGGCGCTGGCGCCCGGCGCCCCGTTCGTTCAGTTCACCTATTCGGTCGCGCCCCCGATTCCGAAATCGTTACCCGGCGTGTCCACAGAGGCCTCCGAGCGGATCTGGATGAACCTTCCGCCGGCCCGGGTCTGGGTGTATCGCAAGGGCTGAAACGCGCCTTGCGCCGTCGCGCTGGGCACTGGCCCGACAACCGCGATGCATAGATGTCCGCGCTGAAAATCCTCGTCATCCCGGGATCGCTCCGCACCGGCTCGCTCAATGCGAAGCTGTCGGCCGTGCTTGCGCAGGAACTCGCGCAGCTGGGCGCCGACGTCAGCCGGATCTCGCTCGGCGATTTTCCGCTGCCGATCTATGACGGCGACCTGCAGGTCAAATCCGGCGTGCCGCAGCACGCCGTCAACCTCAAGCGGATGATCGGCGCCCATCACGGCGTGCTGTTCGTGACACCGGAGTACAATTCCTCGGTGCCGGCGCTGGTCAAGAACACGATCGACTGGATCAGCCGGGTGCAGGACCCGCACGAGGTCCGCGGCCAGGTGTTTTACGACCGCGTCTTCGCGCTCGCCGCCGCCTCCGGCAACCGGCTCGGCGGCACCCGCGCGCTGGCCGCGCTGCGGCTCATCCTGTCCGCCTGCCGCGCCAATGTGATTCCGAACCAGCTCGCGCTGTCCCACGCCGAGCAGGCCTATGACGACATGGATCGTCTGAAGCATCCAGCCGACGTCGAGGCGATGGCCGCGCTGCTGCGGCAGTTGATCGATCATTCCCAACGCATGATGTGAGGTGACATGCAGCCAGCCAGGACCGCAGCGAAGATCGCTCCGAAAGACCGCTTGATCGTGGCGCTCGATCTGCCGTCCGTCACGGCGGCGGAGGCCATGATCGACCGGCTCGGCGACAGCGTGACCTTCTACAAGATCGGCTATCAGCTCGGTTATGCCGGCGGCCTCGCGATGGCGAAGCAGCTTGCAGGCAGCGGCAAGAAGGTGTTCCTCGATCTCAAGCTGCACGACATCGGCAACACCGTCGCGCGCGGCGTCGAGAGCGTCGCGGCGCTTGGCGCGACCTTCCTCACCGTGCATGCCTATCCGCAGACCATGAAGGCCGCGGTCGAGGCCCGTGCGGGCTCCTCGCTGAAGATCCTCGCGGTCACCGTGCTGACCTCCTACGACGACAACGATCTGCAGGCGGCGGGCTACGGCCTCGGCGTCGCCGCCCTCGTCGAGGCGCGCGCCAGGCAGGCGCAGGCGCTCGGCGTCGACGGCATCGTCAGTTCGCCGGAAGAGGCGACGGCGTTGCGCGGGATCATTGGCCGGGAGATGAATCTGGTGACGCCGGGCATTCGCCCCGCGGGTTCCGCCACCGGCGACCAGAAGCGCATCATGACGCCGGGGCGTGCGATCGCCGCGGGTGCCGACTATCTTGTGGTGGGGCGACCGATCGTGGAGGCTGCCGATCCGAAGGCGGTAGCCGAGGCCATCCACGCCGAGATCGCGCAAGCGCTAGGTTAGACAACAAAGAGGGAGAAAAGAAATGGCGAAGGGATACTGGATCGCGCGCGTCGACGTGCAGAATGAGGACGGCTACAAGCCCTATGCGGCGGCCAACCCGGCCATCTTCCAGAAATTCGGCGGCAAGTTCATCGTCCGCGGCGGCAGGTTCACCAACCCGGAAGGCCAGAGCCGTTCGCGCAATGTCGTGATCGAGTTTCCCGATTACGAGACCGCGATGGCTTGTTACAACTCGCCGGAATACCAGGCCAACATCAAGGTGCGGCAGCCGCATTCGATCGCCGACCTCATCATCATCGAGGGCCACGACAGCCCGTAGCCGGGCCGCTTCGGTTGCCGGAACAGCCATCGCCCGCTATACGGCGGGAAGGGGTGAGCCGAGAGATGAGCCATGGCTGACATGCGTCTGATTGTTGCGGGAGCCGGCGGCCGGATGGGCCGCACGCTGACGCGGGTGATTTCCGAAACCCCGGGAGCGGTCGTGGTCGGCGCGCTGGAGGCGCCCGGCTCGGAGCTGCTCGGCAAGGACGCCGGCGTGCTGGCGGGCCTGCCGGCCATTGGCGTCGCGCTGTCGGCCGATCTGTGGTCGATGTCGGCCAATGCCGACGGCATCCTGGATTTCACCGTGCCGGCGGCGACCATCGCCAATGTCGCGATTGCGGCCGAGCGCGGTCTCGTCCATGTCATCGGCACCACCGGTCTGTCGCAGTCCGACGATGCGGTGATCCGGAGCGTCACCAACCGTGCCATCGTGGTGAAGTCGGGTAACATGAGCCTCGGCGTCAATCTGCTGGCGGCGCTGGTCAAGCGGGTCGCGCAGTCGCTCGACCAGAGCTTCGACATCGAGATACTGGAGATGCACCACAAGTCCAAGATCGATGCGCCCTCGGGCACCGCCCTGATGCTCGGCGAAGCCGCCGCCGCCGGACGCCAGATCGCGCTGGCGGAACGCTCCGCGCGCGGCCGCGACGGCCTGACCGGCGCGCGACGTGCCGGCGATATCGGCTTTGCCTCGCTGCGCGGCGGCACCGCGGCCGGCGATCACAGCGTGATCTTCGCCGGTCCCTCCGAGCGCATCACGCTCTCGCATCATGCCGAGGATCGCGCGCTGTTCGCGCAGGGCGCGCTGAAGGCGGCGCTGTGGGCGCATGGCAAGAAGCCCGGCATGTACTCGATGACCGATGTGCTCGGGCTGAGCGAATAAATCCATCTGAAGCAAGAACGGAAACTTTGGAATGAGCGATCGTCTTCTTGTGCTGGTGCGGCACGGCCAAAGCGAATGGAATCTGAAGAACCTGTTCACCGGGTGGAAGGACCCCGATCTCACCGAGCAGGGCGTCGCGGAGGCCAACGACGCCGGCCGCAAGCTGAAGGCGCAAGGCCTTTCGTTCGACGTTGCCTTCACCTCCGACCTCACGCGCGCGCAGCACACGCTGAAGCTGATGCTGGAGCAGATCGGCCAGACCGGATTGCCGACGACGAAGAATCTCGCGCTCAATGAGCGCGACTATGGCGATCTCTCGGGTCTCAACAAGGACGATGCCCGCAAGAAATGGGGCGAGGATCAGGTGCTGGTCTGGCGGCGCTCCTACGACGTGCCGCCGCCCGGCGGCGAGAGCCTGAAGGATACGCTGGCGCGCACGCTGCCCTATTACGTGCAGGAGATTTTGCCCGGCGTGCTGCGCGGCCAGCGCACATTGATCGCCGCCCACGGCAATTCGCTGCGCGCGCTGATCATGGTGCTGGAGAAGTTGTCGCCCGAGCAGATCCTCAAGCGCGAACTCGCCACCGGCGCGCCGGTGGTCTACCGGCTGAATGCGGATTCGACCGTGGCGTCGAAGGTGGATCTCGCGGGGTAGCCGACGCGCTTGAGATCGTAGGGTGGGCAAAGCGAAGCGTGCCCACCATCACGAGCCGCGCTGGAAGTGGTGGGCACGCTGCGCTTTGCCCACCCTACGTAACGACAATCAATGCAAACCCACCTGCCCGGCTTCCCAGCCGAGCATCGCCTGCTTGCGGGTGATGCCCCAGTGGTAGCCGGTCAGTGCGCCGCTCTTGCCGAGTGCGCGATGGCAAGGCACCACGAACGACACCGGGTTGCGGCCAACGGCGGCGCCGACCGCGCGCGAGGCTTTCGGGCTCCTGATGTTGCAGGCGATGTCGGAATAGCTGACCGCGCGGCCCATCGGGACCTTGAGCAGCGTTTCCCACACCCGCACCTCGAAATCGGTGCCGATCAGCACCACGCGCAGCGGCTGGTCGGCGCGCCATAATTTGGTGTCGAAGATGCGCTGCGCCAGTCCGGCGGTGCCGCTGGTGTCCTCGACATAGGTCGCATTCGGCCAGCGCCGCGTCATGTCGGCAAACGCGGTCTGCTCGTCGCCCGGGTCGGCGAAGGCGAGGCCGGCCAACCCGCGTCCGCTCGCAATCACGATCGCGGTGCCGAACGGCGAGGGATGGAAGCCGTAGCGCAAGGTCATGCCGGCGCCGCCGTTCTTCCATTCGCCCGGCGACATCGCCTCATGGGTGACGAACAGGTCGTGCAGCCGTCCCGGTCCCGAAAGGCCCGAATCCAGCGCGGCGTCGAGCACGCTCGCGGAATCGCGTAACAGGTTCTTGGCGTGGTCCAGCGTCAGCGCCTGCATGAAGGCTTTCGGCGTCAGCCCGGCCCAGCGGCGAAACAGGTGATGCAACTCATCCGGGGTGACGGCGGCGGCATCGGCCATCGCTTCGATGGTCGGCTGCGTGCGCCAGTGCTCCGAGATGAAGGCGATCGCACGCCGCACCGAGTCATAGTCGCGCAGCGCGGCGTGCTGGGGGCCCGGCTTGGCCAGGCGCTGATCGTGTATGGCGAGTGTCATCATGGTGTCTGATTTAGGAGCCATCGCGCATCCAAACCACCCGATTTCTGACAACAGCCTTAGTAGATTGGATTATAAGTCGGGCCGCGCTTGGCGGTATTCAACGCTGCCGTCAAGGCTTTGGAAAAACTTGCCTTTTCGTCGGGACCCAGGAAGCTGCCGACGCTGACCCGGCGACCGCGCGAGACCAGATAAAGCCGCTCGATGCCGAATTCCTGGTGCGCGATCTGCTCGAACTGCACCCAGAGCGGATTGAGCACCCATTCCACCACATGGCCGCGATGGCTGACCCGGCGCACCCGAAGCTCCGAGGGGGTCACGGTGATTTCCTCGCTCGCTTTGGCGGTGCGGAAATTGACCTTGAAGGCCCAATAGATCACCAGCACGTCGAGGCCGAAGAAGCCGAAGATCGGCCAGGCGCCCAGCCACCAGAACACCGCGCCGGCGATGAAGCTGACCGCGGTCACGACCGTCATCAGCACCACGAAGCCGGTGCGGTTGAGCGAGCGGTGCGGCGTCAGCAATGCCGAGAAAATCGTCGGCTCGGCTGCGGCGCCATCGGCGGGATCAAAATCATTGCCTGCGGTCATGACGTATCAGTATATCCCGTCCATGGCCAAAATCATCCGCGCTCAACGCGCCAAATCGCAACGCGCCAAGCCATCAAGCGTTCGGTCCGCGCCAAAGACAAAATCCGCGAAAGCGGCCAAGAAAGCGACCAAGAAAGCGGTCAAGGCGGCGCCGAAGGTCGCCGCCAAGAAGATGGCGAAGCCGAAGCCGTGGACCGCTGCGGAGGTCTACGAGGCCTTCAGCCGGTTCCGCAAAGCCAATCCCGAGCCGAAGGGCGAGCTCGAGCATCTCAACCCCTACACGCTGCTGGTCGCGGTGGTGCTGTCGGCGCAGGCAACCGACGCCGGCGTCAACAGGGCGACGCGGGCGCTGTTTGCGGTCGCCGACACGCCGGAGAAGATGATCGCGCTCGGCGAGGACACGGTGCGCGACTACATCAAGACCATCGGCCTCTATCGCAATAAGGCCAAAAACGTCATCGCGCTCTCCGAGAAGCTGCTCGCCGAATTCGGCGGCGAGGTACCGCGCACGCGGGCCGAGCTCGAGTCGTTGCCCGGCGCCGGGCGCAAGACCGCGAACGTCGTGCTCAACATGGCGTTCGGTGAGCATACGATGGCGGTCGACACCCACGTGTTTCGTGTCGGCAACCGCACCGGGCTCGCGCCCGGCAAGACGCCGCTCGAGGTCGAGTTGGGCCTGGAGAAGGTGATCCCGAGCGAGTTCATGCTGCACGCCCATCACTGGCTGATCCTGCATGGACGCTACACCTGCCTCGCGCGCGGGCCGCGCTGCGATGTGTGTCTGATCAACGATCTTTGCCGGTGGCCGGAGAAGACCGTCTGAGGCATGATCGTCATCATGGGTGAATAGCCTCGCCTGGTGTTGCGGAGCGGTGATTGGGAGTGTCGTGTGACTGAGCAGGTTCAAAATGGTCCGCCACCCGCCGGCCAGGCGACCGCACCAGCGCAACCGTTGTCCGCGACAGCGGGCTTCTGGCGCCGGTTCTCCATCCCGCTGTTCGCCGCGCTCGTCGCGCTTGTCTTCGTCGTGGTGGCGACGACGCGTTGGGATCTCTGGGTCGGCAGCGCCACCATCCAGAGCACCAATGATGCCTATGTGCGCGCCGAACTGACCCAGCTCTCCAGCCGTGTCTCCGGCGAAGTCCTCACCGTCGGCGTCACCGACTTCCAGCGCGTCAAGGCCGGCGATCTCCTGGTGCAGATCGATCCCGCCGACTATCAGGCGCAGGTCGCCCAGGCCGATGCCGGCGTGGTCGGCGCGCAGGCCGCGCTCGACAATCTCAACAACCAGGTCGAGCTGCAATATGCCACGATCGCGCAGGCCGAGGCGTCGCGGCTGTCCGCGGAGGCGCAGGAGACCGAAGCCCGCCAGGAGCAGGAACGCCAGCAATCGTTGTCGCAGACCGAGGCGGGTACGCGGCAACGGCTCGAGCAGGCGACCGCGGCCTATGCCAAGGCGCAGGCCGACGTCCGCGCCAGCCGCGCGGTGATTGCCGCGCAACGCCACCAGCTCGAGGTGTTGCAGGGCACCAAGAAGCAGCGCGGCGCCGATGTCGACGGCGCCAAGGCGCAGCTCAATGCGGTGAAGCTCAAGCTCGGCTACACCAGGATCGTCGCGCCGTTCGACGGTGTCACCGGCGAACGCCAGGTGCAGCCGGGCGACTATGTCAACATCGGCACCAATTTGATCAATGTCGTGCCGCTGCCGAACGTCTACGTCATCGCGAATTACAAAGAGACCCAGCTGACGCGGGTCAAGCCCGGCCAGCCGGTCGAGATATCAGTCGATTCTTTCCCGGGCCAGAGGCTGCGCGGCATCGTCGAGCGAATCGCGCCGGCGAGCGGATCGCAATTCGCGCTGCTGCCGCCCGACAACGCCACCGGCAATTTCACCAAGGTGGTGCAGCGTATCCCGGTGCGCATCCAGTTCGACAAGAACCAGCCGCTGCTCGAGCGCCTGCTGCCGGGCATGTCTGTCGTCACCAACATCAACACCGGCGAGGTCGTCGCGGATGCCGGAAAGTGACGATCGCAACCGCAGTCCGATCTCGCGCGGCGAGGTCGCGCCACAGCCGCTGTTTGCCGTCGCCGCGGTGCTGCTCGGCGCGTTCCTGGCGAATTTCGACAGCCGTCTGACCACCGTCGGATTGCCTGACCTGCGTGGCGCATTCTCGCTCACCTTCGACGAAGGCGCCTGGTTGTCGACCGCCGCGATCGGATCGCAGATCTTCGTCGCGCCGGCCGTGGCGTGGCTTGCGACCGTGTTCGGCCTGCGACGCGTGCTGGCGATTCCGAGCCTGGTCTATGCCGTGGTGTCGTTCGTGATCCCGTTCGTGCACGACTACCCGACGCTGATGGTGCTCAGCATCGCGCATGGCATGCTGCTGGGTACCTTCGTGCCGGCGACGCTGATGATCATCCTGCGCAACCTGCCGATCCGCTGGTGGCTTCCGGCGATTTCGCTCTACGCGATCCGCGTCGGCTTCGCGCTGGATTCCTCGAGCTCGCTGGTCGGCCTCTATGTCCAGCATCTCGGTTGGCCGTGGCTTTACTGGCAGAGCGTCGTGGTCGCGCCGCTGATGGGCCTGATGGTGTATCTCGGCACCCCGAGCGAGCCGGTCAATCGCGAGCTGCTGCACCACGCCGATTGGGGCGGCATGCTACTGCTCGGCGCCGGCGTCGCCATGGTCTATGCCGGGCTGGACCAGGGCAACCGGCTCGACTGGCTGGAATCCGGCACGGTGATGGCACTGCTGATCTCCGGCGGGCTTTTGATCGTCGCCTTCATGATCAACGAGATGCTGGCGAGCCGGCCCTGGGCGCACTTCAATGTCGTGTTCTCGCGCAATGCCGGGCTCGCGCTGATCGTCATCGTCCTGTACACGCTGACCAGTCTGTCGAACTCCTCGCTGGTGCCGAATTTCCTCGGCGTCATCACGGCGTTGCGGCCGGAGCAGTCCGGCGCGCTGCTCCTGACCTACGGCGCGCTGCCGATGTTCGTGCTGGTGCCGATCTCGATCGTGCTGCTTCGCCATCTTGATCCGCGCATCATGATCGTGCTCGGCCTCGCAGCCTTCGCGGCCGCCAATCTCTGGGGCACGCAGCTCAGCCATGTCTGGGCGGGGGAGGATTTCATCGGCATGGTTCTGCTGATGTCGGTCGGGCAGGCGTTCGCGCTGCTGCCGATCATCATCCTCGCCCTGTCGAACGTCGATCCGTCGCGCGCGACGGCGTTTGCGGCCTATATCCAGATCTGCCGGCTCGGCGGCGCCGAGATCGGCATCGCGCTGATGGGCACCTGGCTGCGGGTCCGCGAGCAGATCCACTCCGCCTACCTCGGGCTGCATGTGCAGAGCGGCGACGTCGATGTCAGGCAATTGTTGCAGCGGCTGGCGGACGAATTTTCCGGCCGTGGCATGGGGGCGGCGATGGGGCGGGCGGTCGGCACGCTCGCCGCGCGGGTGCAGCGCGAGGCGAACGTCCTCGCCTATATCGATGGCTTCTGGCTGTGCTTCTGGGTCGCGATCGTAGCGCTGGTCCTGGTCGCGTTGATCGGACGTGCGCCGCCTGGCCCGTTGTCGCCGACGCCGTTCAGCCTGAGGGGCCTGCTGCCGAAGCGGGATGCCGCCGTCCCCTGACGTTATCGCATCGGGACGCCCTGCCGCGGCGCGGGCTCCAGCAGCTCTCGCCGCGGGCCGGACAGCCGCTTGTGCATGTGGACCATGAAGGCCATGCCGAACAGCGGCGTCGCCAGATTCACGATCGGGATCGAAACGAACGCCGCGATGAACAGGCCCGCGGTGAACACGGTCGCCGCATGCTCGCGGCGCATCGCCTTGGCATCTTCCGGCGAGCGGAACCGCATCGCGGCGAGTTCGAAATATTCCCGTCCCAACAGCCATGCGGTGGCGAGGAAGAAGATGATGAAGCCGGCGCCTGCGAACAGCACGAACGGCAGTGCGACAAGATAGACCAGCAGCGTCAGCAGCGCGGTCTTGACGCCTTCGATCGTCGCCCGGGTGAACGGCAACGCCACGCCGGGCCGTTCGGCCGGATAGTGTTCGCGCTCGACGATGTCGGCGACGTCGTCGACGAACAGGCTCGCCACCAGCGAGGTGATCGCGGGCATCAGGAAGATGCCGCCGAGCACGACGCCGAGGCCGGCGGCGATCGAGATCACCCACGACAGGATGTGCAGCGTGGAATGGAAGTTGGGGCCGAGCATGCCCTCGGCCCAGACCTCGCCACTGTCGGCGAACCAGCTCAGCAGCCGCTGCAACCCGATCGCCAGCACTGATATCAGCACCAGCGCAAGCCCGATCGAGCGCCACAGGATCGAGCGCATCGGCGGCGACAGGATTTGCGATAGCGCCTTGACGGCGGCGTCGAGCATGAGCGGGTTACCTCTCGAGAAAGTTCTTGCGAGAGGTAGCCACCCATTATGGCTTCGGCAAGGGCCGCTTTCGCGATCAAGCGTCGAGCGGCTTGCCGCGCACGTTGGGCCCCCAGATCCCGATCGTGACGATCACCACGACGAGCGCCGCGGTGATCAGGCCGAACACCCCGACGACGCCGGCCTGCTTCAGCATGAAGGCGACGATGAAGCCGGAGAAGGTCGCGCTGAGCCGGCTCATCGAATAGACCAGTCCCGCGGCGCGGGCCCGGATCGCGGTCGGGAACACCTCGGTCTGGTAGGCGTGATAAGCGTAGGAGATCGTCATATTGGCGGCGGTCACCAGCACGCCGCTTGCGATCAGAAGCGCCGGCTCGGTGAACTGCGAGAAAGCGAGGCCGAAGACGATGGTTGCCGCGGCTGCGCCGCAGATGATCGATTTGCGCTCGAAGCGGTCGGCAAAGATTGCAGCGAGCAGCGGCGCGAGCGGATAGGCGATCGCGATGATGAAGGAGTATTGCAGGCTCTTGGTGACGGTGATGCCCTTCTCGACCAGCAGGGCCGGGACCCAGTTGGAGAAGCCGTAGAAGCCGAAGGCCTGGCAGAGATTGAAGATCATGAACAGCACGACCAGTGAGGCATAGGGCGGCCTGAACAGGTCGGCATAGCCCGACACCTGGACCGGCGCCTGCGCCGGTGTGATGGCAATGGATGCCGTCGGACGCGCGTTTGCCGTGTCCGCGGTGGCCTCGAGCAACCGCATGATCCTGTCGGCCTCGATGGCGTGGCCGTGGCGGGCCAGCCAGAGCGGGCTTTCCGGCACATAGAGCCGCAGCACCCAGATCACCATGCTGGCGGCGGCGCCGATCAGCACCACCCAGCGCCAGCCGTCGATGCCTTGAGGTGTCAGCGGCACCAGCCACCACGACAGCGCCGCGACGACAGGCACCGCCGTCAGCATCACGGCCTGGTTGATCGCAAACGCGCGCCCGCGCATCCAGCTCGGCACCAGCTCGGTGATGTAGGCGTCGATGGTGATGACCTCGATGCCGATCCCGATTCCGGCGATGAAACGCCACAGCAACAGGCCGCCGGGTGTGGTCTGGCAGGCCATGATCACCGACGCCACGCTGTAGAACAGCAGCGAGCAGGTGAAGACCGCCTTGCGCCCGAAGCGGTCGGCGAGGAAGCCGAGGAAGAAAGTGCCGACGAACAGGCCGGCGAAGGTCGCGGCGACGAAGGCGCCGATGCCGGAGAAGCCGAAAAAGGCCTGGGTCGTCGTGGTCATCAGCCCGCTGCGGGCGAGACCCGGTGCGATGTAGCCGGTGAAGAACAGATCGTAGATCTCGAAGCAACCGCCGAGTGACAGCAGGATCACCAGCCGCCAGACATAGCCCGAGGCCGGCAGCGCCTCGAGCCGCCGCGAGATCTCGTCGGGGCCGCTTGTCGATACGGCAGAAACGGCAACCGAGCCGAGTTCGACGGCGCTCATCATGTCCTCCCCGGAAGGTGAATTGGCCGCCTTTCTTGCGAAGGCGTGCTGGTCGCGCGATGCTTGGCAGCGCCAAGCCAGAAATCCAGACGAACATATCGAAGGGATCGTTCGAACTTTTCGATATCAGATCAACAACGTCGCCTCCCAGGCGCGGCGGCCGACCTGTTCGGCGATCAGGGCGCGGATCAGCCGGCACATCTCCTCCATCACATAGGTCATCGGCCGGTTGCGCAGGCGGCAGAGGTAGAGCGTGCGCGTCAGCTTCGGCTCGATCACCTCGCGCGCCACCAGCTTTCCGGCCCGCAATGGTTCGCTGACGAAATGCGTGGTCGCGATCGTGCAGCCCAGGCCCGCGGTCAGCGCGCCGATCATGCCGCTGGTCGAGTTCAGGTGCATGATGGCGCTGGCCTCCAGCCGCTTCAGCGGCACGGGGTCGTCGAGTAGCGCGCGGGCCGACAGCCCGTGCCGCAGCAGGATCAGCGGCAGCCGCGCCACCTCCTCGAACGGGATCGGCCGCTTCTTGCCGATCAGCTTTTCGGTGCCGACGCAGAACATCTGCTCCTCCAGCACCGGCTCGGCGATCAGGTCCTTCTCCGAGGGCGGATTGTAGACCAGCGCGAGATCGACCTCGGAGCTCAACAGATGCAGCAGTGTCGCGCCGGAGAGGCTCTCGGTCAGCGACAGCTTCAGGTTCGGATATTTCGCGAGCACCGTGCGCATCAGCGGCACGCCGATCGCCTTCATTCCGGAATTGGCCATGCCGATCGAGATGTCACCGGCGATCTCGCTGCCGCCTTCCTTGATCTCGCGCTCGGCCGCCGCCATCGCGCGCAGGATGATGCGGGCATGCTCATAGAGCCGTTCGCCGGCCGCGGTCGGTTCCATGCCGCGCGGCTTGCGCTCGAATAGCGGGGTTGCAAATTCCGCCTCGAGATTCGCGATATGATGGCTCAGCGCGGATTGCGCGACATTGGCCTGGTCCGCGGCCCGCGACAGGTTGCGCTGCTCGTAGACCGCGATGAAATAGCGTAGCTGGCGCGAATCCATGAGGGTCCAGCGTTCTAGAACCACGAATACACTATTCGACAGATTATATTTTTCAGATAGCGTGTGGAAGCCTAGCCTGAGCCAATGCCAAACAAGAGCGCAATGAGCACGGAGCAACCGATGACGGGCAGCGGACTGCCGCTGGAAGGCGTGAGGGTCGTCGAGATGACCCACATGGTGATGGGGCCGACCTGCGGCATGATCCTGGCGCAACTCGGCGCCGAGGTGATCAAGGTCGAGCCGCCCGCCGGCGACAAGACCCGCTCGCTCGGCGGCATGGGCGTCTCGTTCTTCCCGCTGTTCAACCGCGGCAAGCGCAGCGTCGTGCTCGATTTCGCTCACCCCGAGGATCGCGACACCATGGATCGGCTGCTCGCGACCGCCGACGTGTTCCTGGAGAATTTTCGCGACGGCCAGCTCGACAAGCAGGGCTTTGGCACCGAGCAGCTGCGCCAGAAATATCCCGACCTGATCGTCGCCGGCCTCAAGGGCTTCCTGTCCGGCCCCTACGACCATCGCCCGGCGCTGGATGAAGTCGTGCAGATGATGTCGGGCCTCGCCGCGATGACCGGCACCCGCGACAAGCCGCAGCGCGTCGGCTCCTCGGCCAACGACATCATGGGCGGCATGTTCGGCGTGATCTCGATCCTTGCCGCGCTCTACCAGAAGCGCGGCGGCAACAAGGACGGCGCGGACATCCGCATCGGCCTGTTCGAGAATTGCCTGTTCCTGGTCGCCCAGCACATGGTCGAGTATGAGATGACCGGGCGCAAGCCGCGCTCGATGCCCGAGCGCGAGCACGCCTGGCCGATCTACGACATTTTCGACGCCGCCGGCGGCGACCGCATCTTCATCGGTGTCGTCACCGAAGGTCATTGGCAGAGCTTCTGCCGCGAATTCGGCCTGCAGGAATTTTCCGACGATCCGACGCTGCGCACCACCACCGACCGCATCATGGCGCGCGACCGGATCATTCCGCGGGTTGCCGAGGTGATCAAGGGCTGGAACGTGGCGGATCTGTCGGCGCGGCTCGATGCGCTCAACATCTGCTTCTCGCCGATCAACCGCCCCGAGGACCTGTTGCAGGACCCGCATGTGCTGCGCCCGGGCGGCCTGGTCAACAATGTCAACGCCGACGGCAAGCCATTCCGTGTCCCGGCGCTGCCGATCGAATGGAATGGAAGCAATCTCGGTGAGGACGTGAAGGTGCCGGCACTCGGCGCCGATACCGACGATGTCCGCGCCGAGCTCGAGCAACAAAAAATCTCATCAACCGGAAACGCTGCGTGAGGCCGACATGACCCGCATCCACGATATCTACCCGCCCGACCGAGTGAGCCTGCGCGAAGTCGGCCTGCGCGACGGTCTGCAACTGGTGAAGACCTACCCCTCGACCAGGGCGAAGCAGCGCTGGGTGCGCGACGAGCACGCCGCCGGCGTCCGGCATTTCGAGGTCGGCTCGTTCCTGCCGGCGAAGACCTTTCCGCAATTCGTCGATGTCCGCGATGTCGTCGCCACCATTGCCGCGCTGCCCGGCGCGCACGGCATCGCGCTGACGTTGAACGAGCGCGGCGTCAACGAGGCGCTGGCCTCCGGTGTCGCGGAAGTCGCCACCGTGGTCTCCGCCACCGAGGAGCACAGCCAGGCCAATGCCAACCGCTCACGCGACTCCGCGATCGAGAACGTCAGGCGGCTCTGCGAGCTGCGTGACGCCAGCGCGCACAAGCCGCTTGTGAATGTGGGGATCTCGATGGCGCTGGGTTGCTCGATCATCGGTGCGGTCGATCCGACGGAGGTGCTGCGCCTTACCGAGAAGCTCTATGAAGTCGGCGTCGACATGGTCGCGATTGCCGATACCGTCGGCTATGCCGGGCCGAAGCAGGTCGGAGAGCTGACGAAGGGGGCGGTCAGAATCGCCGGCGCGAAGCCGGTCTGCGTCCACCTGCACGACACCCGCGGCATGGGCATCGCGAATGCGTCCGCAGCGCTCGACGAAGGTGCCCGTGTGCTTGACGGTTCGCTCGGCGGCCTCGGCGGCTGTCCGTTCGCGCCGGGCGCGACCGGCAATGTCGTGTTCGAGGATCTCGTGTTCCTGTGCGAGAGCAAGGGATTTCCGACCGGTATCGATCTCGACCGGCTGGTCGCGGTGCGCGAGATCCTGAAATCCGAGATGCCGAACGAAGCGCTCTATGGCGGGCTGGCGCGTGCCGGGTTGCCCAGCGGCACCAAGGCGAAGGCCGCGTAGTCTTTCTTCTCCCTCGCCCCGCTCTTGCGGGGAGAGGGTGGGGTGAGGGGCTCTTTCCGCTAGCAAACCGTTCGGATCGACCGGTACCCCCTCACCCGGATCACATTCCGCTCCGCTGCATGCGATCCGACCTCTCCCCGCAAGCGGGGCGAGGTAAAGGGATCGCGCTTCGCTTCATCCGGGCTACGCCAGCGCCGGCTCCTCGTCGATCACTTCTGCAACCGGAAGCGGCGCCTCTTCGTCAATCGCTTCAGGAACAAGCGGCGGCGACTTGTCTTCTGGAAACACGGCGAATTCGCCCGCCACCTCCTGGAGCGGCTTCTGCTTGTCGGCCCAGTGCAGCGCGGTGTAGTCGAATCCGTGCACGATGGTGGGTTTGACGATTTCGAAATAGGGCGAGATGTCGAAGTCGCGCGGCATGTACAGCGAGGAATCGCGGATGTGCAGGATCTCGCGGCGCGCCTTGCGGCTGGCGGCGCGGGTGATCTTTGGCAGGATCGGATAGCGCACGGCATCGAAGGCCTGCGCGATCAGCGCCGAGCAGATGATCTTGGTCGGATCGCCGGAACCGAAGGCGATCATGCGGCGGCGCCAGCGCTGCGGAATCGGCAGCGGAAACAGATAGCGCGCCAGATCGACGATGTTCTTGGTGTCGTAGCCGAAGCCGATGCGGTTGATCGCGTAGCGGCAAACCGTGGTGCGGTCCTCGTAGGACAGGCCGACCGGCCGGCACAGCCGGGTGTGATAGGTGAGGTATTTCGACAGCGGCGCGGAGGTGACGCCTTCGCCGATATTGGCCTCGATCAGCACATGCTGCTCGCCATCGGGCTCGAACGCGCCATCGATCGGCCCGACATAGAGCGCGGCGTGCGACCAGGTCGACTGCGTGAGGTATTTGATGATGCCGGAAATCCGGTTGTTGCCCTCGACCAGCAGCACATCGCCTTCCTGGACGATGCCGCGCAGATGGTCCGGATCGCTCGGCGTGAACGGCTCGTAGCCGGGCACTTCCTTCGACAAATAGCCCGCGATCCACTGACCGACGGTATCGAGCATGATGCCCATGGATTCCCCCCAAGCGGTTCTACGACCGCTTCCCTTCACCTAATGATGGTCGCAAGCCGTTGCAATTTGGTTCATGCATGCGCTGGATCAAACATGATTGATTTACCATGGCGGTTGCTGCGGTCGGTGAGATGCGGCACAGTTCGCGAAGCGTTCCCATTCTCTTCAAGTCCCCGGAAACCATGCCGAACAACTTGCCATGCCAGTGACCCGCCGCGATTTCCTGTCGGCGTCCGCTGGACTCGCGCTGCTGCCTGCCATGGGTGCCCGGGGCTTTGCCGCGCCGCTGCCGCGCGAGGCCGACATCGTCGTGATCGGCGCCGGTGCCGCGGGGATTGCTGCGGCGCGACGGATCGCCGCCGCCAATCGCAAGGTGATCGTGCTGGAAGCATCCAGCCAGATCGGCGGACGCTGCCAGACCGATGCAACCGGTTTCGAGGTGCCGTTCGATCGCGGGGCGCGCTGGATGCACAATCCCGACACCAATCCGATGATCCGGTTGGCGCGCACGGCCGGCCTCGACATCGTCACGACGCCTGCGGGCCAGAAGATCCGCATCGGCCGGCGCTATGCTCGCCCCGGCGAGACCGAGGAGTTTCTCGCAGCCCTGGTGCGTGCCAACCGCGCCATCGACGACGCTTCGCGCCGGGCCGATATCGCCTGCGCCGCCGCGATGCCGAAGGATCTCGGCGACTGGGCCGGTGCTGCGGAATTTTTGCTTGGCGCCGGCTTCAGCGGCAAGGACCTGAAGGACGTCTCCGCCGTCGACAAGGTCCGCGCGCAGGACCGCAACAGCGCGATCGCCTGCCGCCAGGGGCTCGGCACGCTGGTCGCCAAGCTCGGCGAGCAGCTGCCGCTGGCGCTGTCGACGCCGGCGCAGCGCATCGTCTGGAGCAACCGCGACGTGGTGGTCGAGACGCAAGCGGGCAAGATCACCGCGCGCGCCGCCATCATCACCATGTCGAGCAATGTGCTCGTGAGCGGCAACATCAAATTCGCACCGGAGATCCCGAAGCGCGCGATCGATGCGGCTGCGAAACTGTCGCTCGGCAGCTACGATCGCATCGCGCTGCAGATGCCCGGCAATCCGCTCGGCCTGTCGCGTGACGACGTCATCATCGAGCAGAGCGATTCGACCAGGACCGCGCTGTTCTATGGCAACATCGCGGGCTCGTCGCTGTGCACGATCGACGTCGCGGGTTCTTTCGGCCGCGATCTGTCGGCGCAGGGCGAAAAGGCGATGTCGGCGTTCGCGGTCGAATGGCTGACCAAGCTCTATGGCAGCGAAGCCGGCAGCGCCGTGAAAAAGACCAGCGCCACGCGCTGGAACGCGCAGCCCTATATTCTCGGCGCGATGTCGGCCGCAGTGCCCGGCGCGCAGGCCTCGCGCAGGGTTTTGAGCGAGCCGATCGGCTGCCTCTATCTCGCCGGCGAAGCCACCCATGAGACGCTATGGGGCACCGTCGACGGCGCCTGGGACAGCGGCGAACGCGCCGCCGACGCCGCGCTGCGCCGGATCGGCGGCCTGCGTGAGGCGGCGCCGGAACCCGTGCCAGCGACCAAGCCACGGCGGCGGCGGTCTCATGCCGCGGGACCGTTGAATTGATCGCCGCATAGGTCCGAACGCTACCGCATCAGTGGCGTCGTCCTGGCGAAAGCCAGGACCCATAACCACAGGGTTGGGTTGTAGACGGGATCGTGGCCCCAGCGTCGCGCAGCGGCTAACAGTTGGGGTAATGGATCCAGGCTTTCGCCAGGACGACATCGAATGTGTTGCGACCGCGAGGGCATGCATTCGCACGCCGGCAGCCGCCGGCACCTTTGCATGGGGTTGTTTTCCATATTTTGGCAGTACGCCCCCGGGGAGAAGCCCTGCCGCTGCTGGTTTCCTCACTCACACCGGCAGTTTCAGCTCCATCAGGTCCTTTGCCACCACGATGCGGCCGGAGAAATTCTTCTTCACGTCCCGCGTCCAGTCGTCGTCGGTGACTTCTGGATCATCGCCGGGGACGAGATGGCTCAGCACCAGCGTCTTCACGCCGGCGGCCGCGGCGATGCGGCCGACGTCTTCGGTGGAGGTGTGGCTGTCGAGCAGGTGCTTTTTCAGCGTCGCGCCGTTCTTGGTCTTGGCGACCAGGCGGTCGACCGCGGGGACATAGAGGCATTCGTGCACGAGCACGTCGGCGCCCTTGGCGAACTCGGCGAGCTTCGGGTTGTAGGCGGTGTCGCTGGAGAACACGATGACCCCGTCGGGCGTCTCGAACTTGTAGGCGAAGTTGTCTGTTATGGGCGGATGCGGGGTGCGGAACGCGGTGACGGTGACGTCTGGTGTCTTCAGCACCACGCCGTCATCGGTGACGTCTTTCGCGATCAGCAGCTTGCGCGGGTCGGGGCGGCCTTCGTCCGCGATCCTGGTCTCGACGTCGAACTTGTTCAACTCCCAATAGGCTTTCGTCATCGCCTCGATGCCTTTGGGGCCGAAGGAATGGATCGGCGTCGAAAGCCCGGCGGCCCAGGCGTTGTAGAACAGATTGCCGTATTCGAGATTGTGATCGGAATGGTGGTGGCTGATGAAGATGTATTTCACCGAAGGGATCGGCACGCCGGCCTTGACCAGTTGCCGGCCGACGCCCATGCCGCAATCGATCACGAATGGCATGTCGTTGACCACGACGAGGTTGGCGGGATTGGACGCGCCGATGCCGACACGCGGGCCGCCCTTGGTGCCGAGAAACACGATGCGGGTCCGCGGCTTTGTGGCTTGTGCGAGCACGGCCGGTGTCGCGAGCATCGCGGCGCCGCCGAGCGCCAGTTTCAAAGCGTTGCGGCGATCGATCATCGGTCCCTCCCAAAATTCTTCGCGGATTGAGGGCGAACCCTAGCCGCCGCGCAGGACGCCATCAAGCGCGGGGAGGCCGACGATGACGGCGGCCGCGATCAGCGCATAGCAGATCGCGCGGAAGACGCTTTCGCTCGCCTTGCCGAACAGCGCGGCGCCGAACCAGACGCCGATGGCATAGACCGGGCCGACGATCAGCGCGAACTTGGCCGAGTCGAGCGTGATCAATCCTGTGAACCAGTAGCTGACCAGCGAGAAGAAATCCGAGGCGCCGAAGAACAGCACGATGTTGGCGCGCGAGATCACCGACGAGATCGGGCGCCCCAGCCAATAGGCCACGATCGGCGGGCCGCCGGTCTGTGCGAGCCCGCTGCAGAAGCCGGACAGGCCGCCGACGCCGACCGACAGCGCGGCGTGATCCTTGCCGTGATAGCGCCAGCCCGACAGCAGCAGCACGAGCAGGGCGGCGACGAAGCAGGAGATGATCCAGCGCGTGGTGACGGGCTCCAGCACGGTGAGGAAATAGGTGCCGACGGGAACGCCGACCAGCGCGCCGGCGACCATGACCGCGGTCGCCTTGCGGTCGGCATGGGTCCAGGCGTTCGGCAGCAGCGGCGTCGCCGCGACGAAGTCGATGATCAGCAGCAGCGCCGCCACCAGCCGCGGCGCCGCAACGCTGCTCGCCAGCGGCATGAAGATCAGCGCCGAGCCGAATCCGGAGAAGCCGCGCGCCGTGCCGGAGACAAAGGCGATCGCGCAGATCGCGAGCGCGATGCTGGTCGAGATGTCGGCGGGGATGAGGGTGAGGGAGGTCATGGGAAGGGAGATGTGTAATGCGGCGGCTGCGCAACAGATTCAGTGTCGTCCCTGCGAAAGCAGGGACCCATACTCCGCGGCGGATGGCAAGAAGGGGATTCGTGGATCCAGCATCGCGCAACAGTAACCTTCGGTGGCTATAGGTCCCTGCTTTCGCAGGGACGACACTGGATCTGTTGGACGGCCACTGAGTCACATTCTCTCAGGGTGACGGAGACAGTAGTGCTCCATTCCATCACCCCCGCAACGTGCCCCCGGTCTTCTTCGTCACCTCGGCGACGATCTTCGCGGCGATAGCGTCGATCTCCTGGTCGGTCATCGTCTTGTCGCGCGGCTGGATCGCCACGGCGATCGCGATCGATTTCTTGTCGGGATCGATGCCCTTGCCTTCGTAGAGATCGAACACGGTCACGTCGGTGATCAGCTTCTTGTCGACGTTCTGCGCCGCGCGGACGATGTCGCCGGCCTTGACGCTGCGGTCGACGATGAAGGCAAAGTCGCGCGACACCGGCTGGAAGGCGGAGAGCTCCAGCACCGGCTTGGCGCGGGTCACCCGTTGCTTGGCTTCCGGGATGCGCTCGAGGATCACTTCGAACACGATCATCGGACCGTCGACGCGAAGCGCCTCGGCGGTGCGCGGATGCAGCTCGCCAAAATACCCGAGCACGTTCTGCGGGCCGATCTGGATGGTGCCGGAACGCCCGGGATGCAGCCAGGCCGGGCCGCCCGGCACGATCTGGAGCGCCTGCATCGGTGCGCCGGCTGCGGCCAGCACGGCGAAGGCGTCGGCCTTGGCATCCATCGCATCCGCGGTCGTCGATCCCGTCCAGTGCCGGCCAAGCCCGTTCGAGGAGGCATAGCCATGGCGCACGCCGGAGGCGGCGACGAGCTGATCCTGCGGACGATCGCCGCGGAACACCTGGCCGACCTCGAACAGCGCGAGATCGGACGTGCCGCGGTTGATGTTGGCCTGCGCGGTGGCGACGAGGCCGGGCAGCAGGCTCGGCCGCATGTCGGAGAGGTCGGCTGCGATCGGGTTCGCCAGCACCAGCTCGGCCTGGCCGCCGCCGAACAGCTTTGCCGCGTCATTGGTGATGAACGAGTAGGTCACGGCTTCCACCATGCCGCGCGCGGCCAGCGCGCGCTTGGCGCGGCGGGTGCGCTGCTGCATCGGCGTCAGTACCGGCTTGCGCGGCTCCTCGCCGCGGTCGAACGGCGTCATCGGCACCTTGTCGACGCCGACCATGCGCACGATCTCTTCGACGATGTCGGCCTTGCCCTCGACGTCGGTGCGCCAGGATGGGATCGCGATCTTCACCACCGGGCCGTTACCGGCCAGCATGAAGCCGAGCCGGGAGAGGATCAGCTTGGCCTCGACCAGCGGCACCTCGATGCCGGCCAGTCGCTTGACCTCGGTCAGCGGAAAATCGATCACGCGATCCTCGCCGAACTGCTTTCCGACCACGACGTTCTCGGACGCCGTGCCGCCGCAGAGATCGAGCACCATCTTCGTCGCAAGCTCGAGCCCGGGCACCATGAAGGCCGGATCGACGCCGCGCTCGAAGCGATACCGCGCATCGGAATTGATGCCGAGCTTGCGGCCGGTCTGCGCGATGTTGATCTCATTCCACAGCGCGGACTCGATCAGCACGTCGGTGGTGTTCTCGTCGCAGCCCGAGGCCTCGCCGCCCATGATGCCGGCGAGCGATTCGACGCCGTGCTCGTCCGCGATCACGCAGATATTGCCGTCGAGCGTATAGGTGCGGCCGTCGAGCGCGAGCAGGCTCTCGCCATCCTTGGCGCGACGGACGGTGAGGTTGCCCTTCACCTTCTTGGCGTCGAACACGTGCAGCGGACGGGCGCGGTCGTAGGTCATGAAGTTGGTGATGTCGACCAGCGCGTTGATCGGACGCAGCCCGATCGAGGTGAGACGTTGCTGCAACCATTCCGGCGACGGCCCGTTCTTCACCCCGCGCACCAGCCGCAGCGCGAAGCCGGGGCAGAGTGTCGGGTCTTCCACCGTCACCTGCACCGGGCAGGGGAATTCGCCCTTGATCTGCTTGATGCCGGGGTCCTTGAACTTGCCCATGTCGGCGGCGGAGAGATCGCGCGCGATGCCATGCACGCCGGTGCAGTCCTGCCGGTTCGGCGTCAGATTGATCTCGATCACGGGATCGCCGAGCTTGGCCCATGCGGCATAACCCTTGCCGACAGGCGCATCGGCCGGCAGCTCCATGATGCCGTCGTGATCCTCGGAGATCTGCAATTCGGCGGCCGAGCACAGCATGCCGCGGCTCTCGACGCCGCGGATGGTGCCGACGCCGAGCGTGATGTCCTTGCCGGGGATGTAGGTGCCGGGCGGAGAGAACACGCTGACCAGCCCGGCCCGCGCATTCGGCGCGCCGCACACCACCTGCACCGGCGCCCCGCCATCGCCGGTGTCGACCATGCAGACGTGCAGCCGATCGGCATTCGGATGCTGCTCGGCCGAGATTACCCGCGCAATGGTGAACGGCGCCAGCAGCTTCGCCTTGTCCTCGATGCTCTCGACCTCGAGCCCGATCATGGTGAGCTTGTCGGCGAGCCTGTTCAGCGGCTCGTCGGTCTCGAGATGTTCCTTCAGCCAGGAGAGGGTGAACTTCATGGCTGCATGCCTCGGATTTTGGTGTTGTTCTCTATGCCGCTTGCGCAGGCGGCCGGGCTCCCTCCCCCCTTGCGGGGGAGGGTTGGGGAGAGGGGTACGCCGCTTGCGCGGAACGATGCCGCGTTGCGCGGTGCGTCAGCGACATTTAGGCAAGAAGGACTCGCGGAGATGTGCGGGTTGGTGACCGGGTTCAGCGCCCGCGGCCACCCCTCTCCCTGACCCTCCCCCGCAAGGGGGGAGGGAACGGATGGAGTCCCCGTGCAAGTGTGGTTGAGCGGCTCGCTCACGAGCTCAACCCTCCCGCGATGGTCGGGGTATCCAGCGGCTTGAAGCCGTAGTGATTGAGCCAGCGGATGTCGTTCTCGAACAGCTGGCGCAGGTCGGCGATGCCGTATTTCAGCATCGCGATGCGGTCGATGCCCATGCCCCAGGCGAAGCCCTGGTAGACGTCGGGATCGATGCCGCAGGCGCGCAGCACGTTCGGGTGCACCATGCCGCAGCCGAGGATCTCCATCCAGTCCTCGCCCTCACCGAAGCGGATCTCGCCCTTGTCGCGGCGGCACTGGATGTCGACCTCGAGCGACGGCTCGGTGAACGGGAAGAACGAGGGACGGAAGCGCATGTTGATGTGGTCGACCTCGAAGAACGCCTTGCAGAACTCGTGCAGGATCCATTTGAGGTGGCCGAGATGCGAACCCTTGTCGATGACGAGGCCCTCGACCTGATGGAACTGCGGCGTGTGCGTCGCATCGGAATCGATACGGTAGGTGCGGCCGGGGCAGATCACGCGGATCGGCGGCTTCTGGCTCAGCATGGTGCGCACCTGCACCGGCGAGGTGTGGGTGCGCAACAGCATGCGCGAGCCGTCCTCCTTCGGGTTGAAGAAGAAGGTGTCGTGCATCTCGCGGGCGGGATGGCCGACCGGGAAGTTCAGCTTGGTGAAGTTGTAGTCGTCGGTCTCGATGTCGGGACCTTCGGCGACCGCAAATCCCATATCGGCGAAGATCGTGGTGAGTTCGTCCCAGGTCTGGCTCAGCGGATGGATGCGGCCGGTCTCGGCCGGCGTGGCGCGCAGCGGCAGCGTGACGTCGATGGTCTCGGAGGCGAGGCGGGCATCGAGCGCGGCGGCCTTCAGCACATCGCGCCGCGCGGTGAGCGCCTGCGTCACCGCGTCCTTGGCGAGGTTGATCCTGGCGCCTTCGGTCTTGCGCTCGTCCGGCGACATCTTGCCGAGGGTCGCAAGCAGTGCCGAGATCGAACCCTTCTTGCCGAGGGCTGCGACGCGGACCGCCTCGAGGGCGGCCTCGTCGGAAGCGGCGGCGATCTGGTCGAGGATGGATGTTTCGAGCGTTGCGAGGTCGGACACGGTCATTTCCCTGGCGCCAAAATTTGGCTGGGTTGTCGCCGCCCGAAGCCTATAACGTCAAGCAAAAAGCCGGTCATTTCGGGCGGATGACGGGCTGGGTCGAACCCCCTCATGCGAGGGCATGACCAAGATGCATTCGATCGAGGAGGGCGCGATGCGCTTTGGTCTCCCGGCGACCGGGCTGGCCGTCATTCTGTTGCTTGGTGGCGGTCCCGCACTCGCGGCGGTCTGCATGGACACGTCGATGACGCAGGACGAGATCATCGCGGCCATCAACGCGACGAGCGGATGCTCGGCCGCGATGAAGGTCTTCAAGGATTGCGAATTCGGCGCGAGCGGCGACGTTCTGCTGGGCGCCGCCGTCGAGAAGAAATGCGAGGCGGACTTCCTGTCCGGCCTCGGGGCAACGCAGAAGAAGGCCTATGCGGCCGGGCTCGCGCGCTGTGACGCCAAATACGCCAATCAGAGCGGCACGATGTACCGCTCGTTCACGGCATTCTGCCGGGCAGAGCTGTCGCAGCGCTATTCGCAAGATTCGCTGAAAGCGAGCCCGAAGGCCCGCTGATCGCCCAGGGCTCAGGCCGCCAGCGCGGCCTTGGCCTTCTCGGCGATGGCCTGGAACGCCGCCGGTTCGGCAATCGCGAGATCCGACAGCACCTTGCGGTCGACGACGATGCCCGACTTCGACAGGCCGTTGATGAACACGCTGTAGGTCATGCCGAACGGACGAACCGCGGCGTTGATGCGCTGGATCCAGAGCGCGCGGAAGGTGCGCTTCTTGCGCTTGCGGTCGCGGAAGGCGTACTGGCCGGCCTTTTCGACCGCCTGCTTGGCAGTGCGGATCGTGTTCTTGCGGCGGCCGTAATAGCCCTTGGCGGCCTTGTAGACTTTCTTGTGCTTGGCGTGAGCGGTCACACCGCGTTTGACGCGAGACATGACTGAAATCCTTGAGATCTATGAAGTGGTGACGGAACGCCGCGTAAGCGACGAGGGTTCAAGCGGTGTGCGATCAGGCGTTCGGCAAGAAGTACTTCTTGACGTTGTCGCCGTCGGTCTTGAACAGCACGCGGGTGCCGCGGAGCTGACGGATCTGCTTCTTGGTCCGCTTGATCATGCCGTGGCGCTTGCCCCGCTGGGCGTGCATGACTTTGCCAGTGGCCGTCACCTTGAAGCGCTTTTTAGCGCCCGATTTGGTCTTCAACTTGGGCATTTGGCTCTCCTATGACCAACGCGAATATCGCCCAAAGAGGCGTTCGGTCGGCTAAAATGCTCGTTAGAGCGTTGGAAGTGCTGAGGTTTTTCCCGAATTGGAGAGAACCTGCACCAGACGTCGCCTCGGCAGCCCTTGATCAGCCGGGCGGCGAAGCCGGGCTTATGACAGAGGATTGGCCGTTTTGCAACGCTGGAAGCGGGGATTTGGGCCCGTAGCCCGGATGGAGCGAAGCGTAATCCGGCTACGAAAAAGAAATAGCCCGTCAGGTGGTCTGACGGGCCGTTCCTTCAGGCAAAGCGACTAATCGAACCTCAGCGCGGCGCCAGCACCATGACGACCTGGCGGCCTTCGAATCGCGCGTCCTGCTCGACCTTGGCGTACTCGGCGACGTCGGCCTTCACCTTGTCCAGCAGCTTGGTGCCGATCTCCTGGTGCGCCATCTCACGACCGCGGTAGCGCAAGGTGATCTTGACCTTGTCGCCTTCCTCGAAGAAGCGCTGCATGGCGCGCATCTTCACGTCATAGTCGTGATCGTCGATCATCGGGCGGAGCTTGATCTCCTTGATCTCGACGACCTTCTGCTTCTTGCGCGCTTCGGCGGCCTTCTTCTGCGCGGAATATTTGTATTTGCCGTAGTCCATGATCTTGCAGACCGGAGGACTGACGTTCGGCGAAATCTCGACGAGGTCCATGCCGGCTTCCATGGCCATCTTGATGGCCAACATGGTTTCGACGGTGCCTCTGTTGGCACCCTCCGCATCGATCAGCTGAATCTGTGCGTTGCGAATCTCGTCATTGGTGCGCGGCCCATCCTTGGCGACTGTGGGCGGGGCTCTGTTGGGACGGCGAATGGGTATCTCTCCAAAGTTGTGAAAGGGAAGGCGGTTATTTTGAAGCAAGACGCTGCTAGGGGCAAGCGAACTCGCTTTCTATGCGGCAAAACCGTCAAATGCGAGGCATTTTAGCCACGCCCGGCACATAGGACAGGGCTGCGTGGTCCGCAAGGCGGGACGCGCGCCGTTGACCGATGCCATCAGACGATCGAAAACCAGATCTCTGACACGCGAGTGACCGAACCATGAGCCAAACCGCCGCAGCCGGGCAGGAACCCGCCTTCATCGAGGTCGGCGAGGGCGAGGGCCGCCGCCGGATCGCGGTGCGCGCTCGCTCGGGCGGTGGTCCTGGCGGCGCAAGTGGCGCGCCGGGCATCTTCTGGCTCGGCGGCTTCAAGTCCGACATGAAGGGCACCAAGGCGATCGCGCTCGACGACTGGGCCGCCGCGCACGGCCGCAGCTCGGTGCGGTTCGATTATTCCGGCCATGGCGAATCCGGCGGCGAATTCGCCGATGGCACGATCGGCCGCTGGCTCGAGGAGAGCGTCGCGGTGTTTTCGCAGTTTTGCAGCGGCCCGCAGGTGGTGATCGGCTCCTCGATGGGCGGCTGGATGGCGCTGCTCCTGGCGCGCGAGATTGCGAAGCGCCGCGGCAGCGCTTCGCTCGCCGGCCTGGTGCTGATCGCTCCGGCGCCCGATTTCACCGAAGAGCTGATGTGGAAGGGATTTCCGCCCGAGATCCGCGCCGAGATCGAAACCAAAGGCATCTGGCTGCGGCCGTCGGAGTACGGCGACGGCTCGCCCTATCCGATCACTCGTCAGCTGATCGAGGAGGGCCGCAATCATCTCTTGCTCGGCAGCAAGATCGATGTCGGCTGCCCGGTGCGCATCCTGCAGGGAGCGCAGGACCCCGACGTGCCGTGGAAACACGCGTTCGCGCTGGTGCACCGGCTGCCGGCCGAGGATGTGGTGCTAACCATGATCCAGGACGGCGACCACCGCCTCTCGCGCCCGCAGGACATCGCGCGCATCATCGCCGCGGTGGCGGAGATTTAGCCACGCCGCCGCCCTTCGAGGGCCGCTGAAGAAGCAGCCACCTCAGGGTGACGGCTACGGAAAGACGTCATCCTGAGGCGCTCGCGAAGCGAGCCTCGAAGGATGGGCCACACGCGCTGGGAGACGTGCCGATGGAAACGACAACAATGCTGCGCGCGTTCTGCGACGCGGTCGAGCAGCGCAACGGCAACGCCTTTGCCGACCTGTTCACCGAGGACGGCGTCTACCACGATGTGTTCTACGGCGCGTTCAAGGGCCATGCGAGAATCGCCGAGATGATCGACGACTGGTTCTACCGCACGGCGACCGACTTCCGCTGGGACATGCACGATCCCGTCTCGAACGGCGAGACGCTCTACGCGCGCTACACGTTCAGCTATCGCTCGACATTGCCGGAGGCGAAGGGCGCCCGTGCGATGTTCGAAGGTGTTGCGATCATGCGGCTGCGCGACGGCAAGGTCACGGAGTATCACGAGGTCGCCAACACCGCGCCGGCGTTCGTCGATCTGAATTTTGCGTCGGAGCGGATCGCCAAGATCGTCGGCAAGCAGGGCGCCGAGTTGCGGGCGCGGCCGGAGATGAAGCGGCATTTGGCCTAGCTCGTCATTCCGGGCTCGCGCTCCGCGCGCCCCGGAATGACGACAATTACGGCGGCGGCGGATTGGCCATCGGCTTGCGCTGCGCCAGCGCTGCGACCGTCGAGGTGCCGATCGGACCCTGCTCGTCATAGAGCCAGCATTCGCCGATCGCGATGCCGTCGGTGGCGTGGTGGTTGACGACCTCGAAGCCGACCCAGTTCGACACCGGCAAACGATGCAGATAGATCGTGACGTCGCTGTTGATGTAACCGAGCCCCCGGTCGCCGGCATTGGCAAAGGGGCTGGCGAAATCCGCACCGGTCGCGACATGGACGAACGGCGTCATCGTGACGCCTTCGACCAGCTCGCGCACCTCGCTCATCCAGAGCCGGCGCTCCCCGAGCGAACCCATGTGGCCTGCAATGGGGCGCGTCTCCCATTTGCCGTTCATGCCGAGCTTCGGATCGGTCGGCTTCGGAATGTCCGCGGGCGCCGGCACCTTCCAGTTCGGCGGCGACCAGACATTGCCCGGCGCGTTTTCCGTCTTGCGCAATAATTGGCACGAGGCGCGCGCCATGCTGGTGCCGCCGGACAGGAATTCGGCCTCGACCACCTTGATGCGTAGGCCGTCGCGCACGAGCTTGGTCGTCACCTCGACCGGCGTCGTGATGTTGGGCAGCCGGAACATGTCGACGGTCAGCCGCGCCGGCACGAAATCGTCGGAGCCGTGGCGCTCCTCGATGACGAAGCCGAGCAGGCCGATCACGACGCGGCCGTGCATCGATTCCGGGCTCCAGGGACCGTTGGCGACAGCCGTCGGCATGAAGCCGTCGCCGTGCCGGGTGAAGAAAGGCTGGTTTGTCATGGCGCGCGACCATGACGGGAACGGCGCGATGAAATCAAGGGGCGGCGGCCGCGCGCCACTCCTGCTGGACGGTGACGTCAGGTTCGCCGCCGGCCCGTGACGCGAGCACGGCGAGCTCTTCGCGCGCGATCAGCTGCGACAACGCCCACACCGCCGCACCCCGCACCACCGGGTTCGCATCGTCGAGCAGTCGGCGTGCTTCGGCAGCAAGACGCGCGTCGCCGGAGTTGCCGATCGCGATCAGCACATTGCGGATGAAATTGTTACGGCCGATGCGCTTGACCGGCGACTTCGCAAACAGCGTGCGGAAGGCGGCATCGTCGAGCCGCGCGAGATCGGCGAGCGCAGGCGCGCGCAATGCATCGCGTGCGGCGAGCTTCTGCTCGCGGCCCTCTTGCGCGAACTTGTTCCACGGACACACGGCGAGGCAATCATCGCAGCCATAGATGCGATTGCCGATGCTCTTGCGGAATTCGTGCGGGATCGGGCCCTTGTTCTCGATCGTCAGATACGAGATGCAGCGCCGCGCATCGAGCTTGTAGGGCGCGGGGAATGCCGCCGTCGGGCAGACGTCCTGGCAGGCGCGGCAGCTGCCGCAATGATCGGCTTCGGCGCCATCGCGCGGCAGCTCGGTCGCGGAATAGATCGCGCCGAGAAACAGCCATGAGCCGAATGCGCGCGAGACGAGGTTGGTGTGCTTGCCCTGCCAGCCGATGCCGGCGGCCTGCGCGAGCGGCTTCTCCATCACGGCCGCGGTGTCGACGAATACTTTCACATCGTCGCCGCTCTCAGCGGCGAGCCAGCGCGCCAGGATCTTCAGCCGCTTCTTGATGACGTCGTGATAGTCGTCGCCCTGCGCATAGACCGAGATCGCGCCATGCGACCGGCGCGCAAGAATCTCCAGCGGATTGTCGTCGGGCCCGTAATTGACGCCGAGCATGATGATCGAGCGAACACCGCCCCACAGCGCGCGCGGATCGGTGCGGCGTTCCGGACTGTTGGCGAGCCAGTCCATCTCGCCATGGCCGCCACCGTCGAGGAATTCGAGGAAGTATTTTCCGGCCTGTGCGATCGCATCCGGAGCGGTGACGCCGATCGCGTCAAACCCGAGCGCACGTGCCTCGCGCGTCAGCGCAGCCTTCAGATCAGCGGGCGAGAGCCTAACTGCCGGGTTCAGAAGTCGAGGTCCACATAGGTCCGCGACGCCGGCACCCCCGCCAGCCATTCGCTGAGCAGCGGGCGGAACGACGGGCGGGATTTCACCCGCGCGTACCACGCCTTTGCCGCGTCGTCCTCGCTCCATGGCACGTCGCCCAGATAGTCGATCGCCGAGAGATGCGCCGCGGCGGCGAGATCCGCATAGGTCAGCCGGTCGCCGGCGAGATAGTTCCGCGTCTTCGCCAGCCAGCCGATATAGGTCAGATGATAGCGCACATTGACCTTGGCGGCGCGCATGATGTCGGGGGCCGGCGGTCCACCGCCATTGTCCTCGCTCATGAAGCGCTTGTAGATCCGCTCGGTCACCAGCGGGTTCGACGCTTCCTCGAAGAATTTTTCGTTGAACCAGGCCATCAGCCGCCGCACCTCGACGCGCTCCGCCATCGAGGTCGGCAGCAGCCGACGTTCGCCGGCATCAACCCCATGCGCCTCGTCGACATATTCGGCGATCACCGGTGCGCCCGGAACGGGCGGAAATCCTTCCGCGATCAGCACCGGCGTGTTGGCCGCCGGATTGAGCGCCAAAAACGCCTCGCGCCGCTCCCAGACCCGCTCCTCCACAAGGCGAAGATCGAGGCCGTACTCGCCAAGCACGAGCCGGATGAATCGCGAATGCGGACAGAACGGATGATGATACAGCGTATACATGAAACCCTTGGTAGTCAGCGGCGCTTAAGAAACCATCAACCTTTGCGGCCTGGGCCTGTGACCTGAACCCGTGACTTGAACCCGCGACTTGGCCGAACCAGCCTCGATTGGTCTGTATGTCGCGTCAGCACGCGAACCGGTAGCTATCCCCGCGGAAGGTGCGGGTCACAAAAACGCTATAGCTCAGCAAATCGACGAGGCAACCCACTGTTTGCCGTTTTTTTGCGATTGCAGCAGATGGGCGAATAGGCGAGAAGAGCGCGGTTTTCCACAGGGGACAGGCCAATCATGATGACGGATATGGTGCGGGCGGTGATTCTCGGCATTGTCGAGGGCGTCACCGAGTTCCTGCCGGTTTCTTCGACGGGCCATCTCCTGCTTGCGGAACGCTTCTTCAATCTCGGCGAAGGCGATTTCTGGAAGAGCTTTGCGATCCTGATTCAGCTCGGCGCGATCCTTGCGATCCTCGTGCTCTATTTCGCCAAACTGTGGCGGATCGCACTCGGCATGTTCTCCAACGCCGAGGACCGCCGCTTCGTGATCGGCGTGCTGGTGGCGTTCCTGCCCGCGGTGGTGATCGGCTTGATCGCCGGCAAATACATCAAGGAATTCCTGTTCAATCCGTGGGTGGTGTGCTTCTCGCTGATCGTCGGCGGCGCCGTGCTGCTGTGGGTCGATCAGCTCGACCTCAAGGTCTATGAGGACGATGCGACGCGTTTCCCGCTCTTGATGTATTTCTGGATCGGCGTCGCGCAGTGCCTCGCGATGATTCCCGGCGTGTCGCGCTCCGGTGCCAGCATCGTTGCCGCGATGCTGCTCGGCGCCGACAAGCGCTCGGCGGCGGAGTTCTCGTTCTTCCTCGCGATCCCGACCATGGTCGGCGCGTTTGCCTATGATTTCTATAAGAACCGCGGCGACTTCTCGACCGACAATCTCAGCGTCATCGCGGTCGGCTTCGTGGTCTCGTTCATCACCGCGCTGATCGTGGTGCGCGCGTTCCTCAACTTCGTCACCCGCCGCGGCTTCACCTTCTTCGCCTGGTGGCGCGTGATCGTCGGCACCCTCGGCCTGATCGCGCTGGCGATGGGGCGGTAGGACGAATTCCGGAATCGTAGGGTGGGCAAAGCGAAGCGTGCCCACCATCTGCGGCGTGCTCGTGAAGGTGGGCACGCTCCGCTTTGCCCACCCGACAAGATAGGGCGCCTACGCGCTCTTCTTCTGGAATTGCCCGGTCGCGCGGAAGCGCCAGAGATATTGCGGGGCGATCGCTTCCATCGAGTCCGGCGTGATGCCGAGGCCGGCAAAAGTCAGCCCGGCGGCCGTCGCGGCCTCCGACACCACATTGTCGGTGCGCAGCATCGCGACCTGGTCTCCCGTCAGCGTGAACGGGGCGGGCGCGAACTGCAGGAACAGCGCCTGGAATTTGGCGAGGGCGAACGGCAGCGGCGCCAGCATGCGGTCGCGCTGGGTGATCTCGCAGATGATCTGCATCACCTCGCGCATGGTCAGCACTTCCGGGCCGCCGAGCTCGTAGGTCGCGCCGGCCTTGGCCTTGCCGTCCACGGCATCGGCAATGGCGTCGGCGACGTCGGCGACATAGGCCGGCTGCACCTTGCCAGCCCCGCCGCCGACCAGCGGCAGCACCGGCGACAGCCGCGCCAGCGCGGCAAAGCGGTTGGTGAACTGATCCTCCGGTCCGAACAGCAGCGACGGCCGCATGATGGTGGCGTCCAGCGCCGCGGCCTTGACCGCCGCCTCGCCGGCGGCCTTGGCACGGAAATAATGCGCGAGCGAGTTCTCGTCGGCGCCGATCGCCGAGACATGCACCATCCGGGCGCCGGCTGATGTCGCCGCCTTGGCGATGGTCTCGGCGCCCTTCACCTGGACGGCCTCAAAGGTCTGCCCGCCGCTCTCGGCCAGAATGCCGACCAGATTGATCGCGGCATGCGAATCGCGCAGCGCGGCCTCGACCGAGGCCGGGTAGCGCACATTGGCCTGCACGGCATGGATCTGGCCGACCCGGCCGAGCGGCTGCAGATGGAAGGCGAGCTCGGGCCGCCGCACCGCGACGCGAACCCGGTAATCGCGCTTGCACAGCGCCCGCACCACATTCCGCCCCAGAAACCCCGATCCGCCGAAGACCGTGACTGTGGTGTCCAGGTTCGATGCCATGGGGTTGATTCCTGCCGGATTCGAGAACGATTGACGGGGTTTAGCCGTTTGGCGATACGCCAAAGGCCCACGCCTGTACAGCGTATTTGATTTTCCAATCGCGAATTTGACAAGCGCGCGACCAATCCATTAGTAACGCGCCCACGCCCAGGTGGTGGAATTGGTAGACGCGCTGGCTTCAGGTGCCAGTGGCTTAACGGCCGTGAAGGTTCGAGTCCTTTCCTGGGCACCACACCCTTTTGCAAGCGATTGAAATCGCTGAATCTTCGTGGGGTGGTTCGGCGCGGCCGTAACCCGCCGGCGATTGCGTGAGGTGGCGGATTACGCCTTCGGTTAATCCGCCCTGTGCACTTCAGTGGACTTTTTTCCCGCGCGCTTGTCAGCGACCGATCGGCCCTGCGGGATTGGCGGACTGGGGTGCCGGCGCCGAACGGGTAGCCGAGGCCGCAACGCCAGAACTGAATTTGCCATTCGCCAATTTGAGCTGCCATCCGCGCGCGGTCAGTTTCAGCTCGGTCGTCGATTCCTTTCCGTTGGCGTTCACCTTCAGCCGTACGCGATTTTCGCCGTCCCAACGGTCAACAATGTAGTCGTCGTAATCGCTGTCCTGCGTGAAGTGCCACTCAAGCTGCGGCGGATCGCTGGATAGGGAGTAGATGGCAAGGCCGTAATCGGGACTGCACTCTCCTGCCACGAAGGACGCGCTGACCGCGAACCGCTTCTTGCTCGGAGACAATTCGGGCCATCCGCCCAATTGGGTTTCCTTGCCAGTCCGGCGGTCCACCAGCAGCACATATGCGCACTCGTAAGGCGTGACGGACACGATGAATTGTCGATCCTCGATGTAACCCTCCAGCCGGTATGTGAAGCACTCACCTTCTTTGTCGGGGTCCTCACATTGTCTAGCGTCGTTCAGCACCTTGGTCTTTCCGTTCTTCAATTTCAGCGTTAGGGCGCGACCGTCTCGGCTGGCAACGTCGGCGAATTGCGCAAGACATGTTTTCTCATCCACCTTCTGTTCTAGACCGTCTAGCGGGGTACAGAATGTTTGCACGCGCGGCGCGACCATCTGGGCCGGCGCCGGCCGCAGCGCAAGCGTGACGATGGCCGTGGCGAGAAAGAAGACATTCAACACGCTAAGGGCGCCTAATCTCATCGCAATCATCCGCAGTCTAAGGGTGCAATCGTCAAAGGCGCTTTATCCGCTATCGGTTCAACATTGATAAGACCATGTGCGTATTTTTTCTTGGGAACCACTCCCTTTGCAAACGCGTAAAATCGCTCAGCTTTCGTGGGAGGGATTGCGACTGCGGCCGCGCTACATTCGAGCGCGCAATGCGGCCGTCACGCGCGCATCCCTACCGCAGGACCAAACGGCGGATCATCATCATTTGGCGACGGCGGCGCGTAGTGATCGAACTGCATCGTGAAGGTTGCGCGGCCCTGGCTCACCGCATGCAGGCCGTTCGTGTAGCCCAACATGTTCATGAGCGGCACCATCGCCGTGATGACGACGCCATCGCTGCGGACGCTGTGATCCAAAGTCCTGGCGCGGCGAAGGCTCAGGTCGCGCAACACCGGAGCCAGGCCATCGCTCGGTGTCATTACCTCGACCTTCATGATCGGTTCGAGCAGGACCGGCTTGGCTAGCTGCAACGCCTCGCGGAAGCAGGCGCGCGAGGCGATCTCGAAGGCCGCCACCGACGAGTCGACGTCATGGTACTTGCCGTCGACCAACTGCACCTTGACGTCGACCACCGGGAAGCCGGCGATCACGCCCGAGGGCAGCACGCTCTGCAGACCTTTCTCGACACCGGGCATGTATTCAGCCGGCACCGCGTCGCCGACGATCTTCGATTCGAACACGTATCCTTGGCCCGGCTCGTTCGGTTCGACGACGAGGGTGACCGAAGCAAAAACTCCCCGAGGTCCGACGACCCTCTTGTGCGTGAAGCTGTGCTCGATGCGCTTCGTAATGCGTTCGCGGAACGCGACCTGCGGCGCGCCGAGACGAACATCGAGGCCGTAGACGCGCTTGAGTAAGTCGATCTTGCCGTCGAGATGCAGTTCGCCGACGCCTTTGAGGATGGTCTGGCCCGACTCAGGGTCGGTCGATACCCGGAAGGACGGGTCCTCCGCGACAAGCGCGGCCAGCGCAATGTCGAGCTTTTCGCGATCGGCCTTCCACTTGGGCTCGATCGCAACTTCGATAAGGCAAGGCTGTGTCACCACGTGATTCACCGTCACTCATTCGGCGTATCAACATATCACGTGGCGAGCCCAGCGTCCCTCACACCATCCACTTGCCCTGCCGCTTCGCCACTTGCTTCTGCACAAAGTACATCGCGATGATGGAGATGATCGTCGTCGTCACGACGACGTAGCCGATGCGGTCGAAATGCAGCAGCGAGCCGTCCGGATTCTCCGCCACGATCGCGGCTGCGACCACCGAGCCGAGGCCGCCGGAGAGCTGTTGCACCGAGGCCGAGACCGCGCTGAACGCGCCGCGCTGGCTGGCGTCGGGGATCGCCGACATCAGCGCCTGCGAGGGGATCATGCGCGAGAAGATGCCGACGAACATCAGCACATTGACCACGATCGCGGTGAGTAACGAGACGTGGCCGAGATGGGTGTAGATCGAGACCATGATCACCGACACCGTGCAGCCGAACACGAAGGTCGGATATTTGCCGAACGCGTCGCTGGCGCGGCCGATCAGCGGCCCCATGACAATGCTGAACAGGCCGGAGACCAGATAGATGGTCGGCAAGTGGACGATGTCGATGCCGAGATTGTGCACGGTGAAGGCGCTGCCGAACGGCATCAGCATGAAGCCGCCGGTCGCCAGCAGCGTGGTGACGACGAAGGCCAGGATGTAGCGCTTGTCGCCCACAGTCGAGGCCAGGTGGCGGAACGGATTGCGGTCGTGCTGCAGCTTGAGATGTCCGTCGACCGGCTGCATGGCGAAGGCGATGGTGATGATCGCCGCGGTCGAGAGCCCGACGATGGCCACGAAGCAGATGTGCCAGTTCCAGTGATTGGCGAGGAACAGGCCGGCGGGGACGCCGAGCACCTGGCTCGCCGCGAACGCGGTCTGGATGAAGCCCATCACCCGGCCGCGCAGCTGCAGCGGGAACAGGTCGGTGACGATCGCGAGCACCACCGAGCCGATCACGCCGCCGAACAGGCCGGTGACGATCCGCCCCAGCAGCAGCACGTGGAAATTCTGCGCCAGCGCGCAGAGCACGGTGCCGAGCGTGAAGCCGACATAGAAAAACAGCAGCAGGCGCTTGCGGTCGAAGCGGTCGGCGAAGCCGGCGGCGAGGATGCCGGAGAAGCCAGCGGCGAAGGCGTAGGCCGACACGGCGACGCCGAACTGCCCGGCCGTGATGTTGAGCGCGGGCATCAGGATGGCGCCGAGCGGCGACATGATGATGAAGTCGAGAATCAGGGTGAACTGGGTGAACGCGAGCAGCGCGATCAGGAACGACTGATAGCGCGAAAAGCCGCGCGCCTCAGGCTCGTCGATCGGCGCGGCGATGGTCTGTTCGGACATGAGGCCCATTCGTGGTGATGAGAACGGTGTTCGAGCGGCTGGGCAGAGATAGGGATCGCGGCCGCCGATTGCATCGGCGGCGAAGCGCAAACAAAAGCGGGAAACGGCAATCGGAAGCGGCACAATGGCCCGGTTCGAAATATGGGAATTGCGCGGCGTCCGGTCATCCCGCCTTGCAACTTTGGCTCGCCGGCGTGATCGAAATGCAACAGGCCGCGCGGGATCAGGGTGCCGCGGAAAACCCGCGTCACGGGTTCCGCAGGCCGCCTATCCGCTCGCCTCGCGGGCGTTTGGAGGCTAGTGTCGCTCGAATCGATCCGATATCCGAGGCTCTTATTTCATGACCATTCGCCTGCATCGTGGCGATCTGCCCGATCTGTCCCGCTATACTGACTCCGTTGCCATCGACACCGAGACCATGGGGCTCAATCCGCATCGCGACCGGCTCTGCGTGGTGCAGCTGTCCAACGGCGACGGCACCGCCGACGTGGTGCAGATTCCGAAGGGACACGCCGACGCGCCGAATCTCAAGGCGCTGCTCGGCAATCCCGGCGTCACCAAGATCTTCCATTTCGCGCGGTTCGATGTCGCGGTGCTCTTCAATACTCTCGGGGTCATGCCGACGCCGATCTACTGCACCAAGATCGCCTCGCGCATGGCGCGCACCTATACCGATCGACACGGCCTGAAGGACCTGGTGCGGGAAGTCCTCAACATCGAATTGTCGAAGCAGCAGCAGTCGAGCGACTGGGGCGCGGCCGGCCTCAGCGAAGCACAGCTCGCCTATGCCGCCTCCGACGTGCTGCATCTGCATGCCTTGCGCGAGAAGCTCGATGCCATGCTGGCGCGCGAGGGCCGCACCGACCTCGCCAAAGCCTGCTTCGAATTCCTGCCCGCCCGCGCCCGGCTCGACCTCGACGGCTGGGAGGAAGAGGACATTTTCGCCCATTCCTGAACGGGGTGATTTCATGTTCGGGGCGGCCGTTCCGCCCCGTTTCGGCCAAACTGTTCACGCGTGGTCGGCTACAGGGGGCGCGACGCCAGGTCCGGGCTGCATATTTGGACGGCACCGGGTAGAATGAGCGGCAATTTCGCGCCGCGCTTTGAGCGGCGGTGAGTTGGAGCTCAGGTGAATTCGATCCACAATCCAGCCTATGTGACGGGCCTCGAGGCGCGCTTTGCCGCGGCCGCGCGCCACAGCCGCATGGTCCGGTTCCTGCGCGTCGCGGTGCCCGCGGCCGTGGCAGTGTCGCTCGGTGTGATCTTTTACATCTCGGTGTTCAATCCGTTCAAGGAAGTGATCGCCAAGCTGCCCGTCGACATGGACAACATGGTGGTGTCCGGTACCAAGATCACGATGGAATCGCCGCATACTGCCGGCTTCTCGGCCGATGGACGGCCCTATGAGATGTGGGCCAAGGCCGCGATCCAGGACGTCACCGATCCTGATCATGTCGAGCTGAAAACCATCCGCGCCAAGGTGGCGCAGGGGGACGGGTCGATCGTGACGATGGATGGACGCACCGGGTTCTTCGACCAGAAGAAGCAGCTCCTGGATCTGCGCAAGGATATCTTCCTGCAATCATCGACGGGCTATGAAGCGCGGTTGACGCAGGCCTTCGTCGACATGAACAAGAACACCGTTACGTCGGACGAGCATGTCGACGTCAAGCTGCTCGACGGTACGCTGACGTCGGACCGGATCCGCATCTACAATGGCGGCGAGCTCGTGCGATTCGAGGGTACGGTCGTGATGCATCTGAACCATCTCGGCGACAACAGCCCGCCCGCCGAGCCCGCGCCGCCTCCACCGCCGCCCGCTCCAAAGGGGCGCAAATCAGCCAACCCGAAATGATTTCGATGATGCGCTTTTCTCCGCGTGGTTCGGCCATTGCCGCCTTCGTGCTCGCGCTGTTCGCCGCAGGCGCCGTGGTCGCGCAGGGCTCGATGAGCGGCGTGCCCAACGCGATGCAGGGCTTTACCCAGAACCACGACCAGCCGATCCAGATCGAGGCCGCCTCGCTGGAAATGCGCGACAAGAAGAAGGAGGCGACCTTCTTCGGCGACGTCAAAGTCGTGCAGGGCGACACCACGATGACGTCGAAGACGCTCGTGGTGTTCTATGAATCGAGCTCCGGCCAGGCGCAGCCCGCCAACGCCAACGCGAAAGGTGCGAAGGCCGCCGCACCGATGCAATCGGCGACGCCAGGCCCCGGCGGCGCATCGTCGATCAAGCGGCTGGAGGCGAAGGGCAACGTCGTCGTCACCCAGAAGGATCAGGTCGTCACCGGCGAGACCGCGATCTTCGACACCAAGACCAATCTCATCACCATGATCGGCGGCGTGGTGCTGACGCAGTGCCAGAACGTGCTGCGCGGCGACCGCCTGCTGGTCGACATGACCACCGGCGTTTCCCGCGTCGAGTCCGATAATGGCAAGGTGCAAGGCCTGTTCATCCAGACTCAGAAGGACGCCAAGCCAGGCCCACAAGCCGGAAAAGGCGGCTGCGGCACGCCCGCCGCGCCCGGCTCTGCGCCGAGCGGGCCGCTGCCGCTGCTTCCCGGCAGCAAGCCGAAATAGGACGGGCGGCGTGCTTCGGATCATGACCACGAATGGTTCGGGAACGACGATGCGACTCGCCGCTGCTGCGATATTCGTCCTCACACTGCTGGCTTGCGAAAAGACTCACGCGCAGAGCGCATCGTCGGTGCCGAACGCCATGCAGGGCTTCGTCCAGAACCGCGACGAGCCGGTGCAGATCGAGGCCGCCGTGCTCGAAATGCGCGACAAGAAGAAAGAGGCGACGTTTTCCGGCAATGTGAAGGTGACGCAGGGCGACACCACCATGACGTCGAAGATCCTGGTCGTGTTCTACGAAGGGAGCGCCGCCGGGTCCTCATCGCCGCCTGCGGGCACCAAGCAGGCGCCGGCGGGTACCAAGGATGCGAGGGCGCCGCCGATGCCTTCGGCAACACCGATGCCGTCAGCGACACCGATGCCGTCGGCGACATCGGGTCCCGCGGGCACCAGCTCCTCGATCAAACGGCTGGAGGCGCGTGGCAATGTCGTCGTCACCCAGAAGGATCAAACCGTCACCGGCGAGACCGCGATATTCGATACCAAGACCAATTTGATCACGATGCTCGGAGGTGTGGTGCTGACCCAGTGCAGCAATACGGTGCGCGGCGACCGCCTGCGGGTCGATATGACGACCGGCGTGTCGAAGGTCGAATCTGATAACGGCAGCGGAAGGGTGTCGGCATCGGTCAATCAGGGAAAGGATTGCAGCACCGCACCAGCCGTAGCGCCCGCCCCAAGCCCGGTGAAATCAAAGTAAATCCATATATTTCAATCGGTTACATAATAATTTGCCAGCGCGAGGTTGAAGCGCGCGGCGCGAGGCTGTATCTAGCGGAGACGCCCGGCCCGGCGATGAGCCTCACGAGAGGATCGCGATTGCGGGCGGGGTCGGGGGCATCCATTCATTCGAGGCGCGGCACCCGCGCCTTGCCGTGGTGTTTGAGCGCGACCGGTCCGGAAGCCGGCATCCAGTTTTCCGGACCATACGCGTGGCTTGGCGTGCAAAGTGACTTGGCGTGCGAATCGATCGATCCGCAGGCATGGTCGCGGGGATCACCGTGAGAGGCTGAAGCGAAGCGGGGATGGTGGATTTTCTCGGCATGTTCCGTCGGCGCCCTGCGAAACGCAGTGCCGGCTTTGCGCGCTCCCACGACGACATCACGACGCTTGGTGACTCCTTCGGCGAGATGCTGGCGAGCCCGGTGCGCGACGCACCGCCGATGGCACGCGCCGCCCCGGTTCCCAGCGTCGAGCTGCGCCCGCAGCCTGCTCCGGCGCCCGCACGCGCCAAGCCCGCCAGGCGCCCCAAGGGCACCGGCGCCGCCGCGCCGCAATTGATCGGGCGTCCCGGCTATCTGGCTGTGCATAGCGTGGAAAAGAGCTTTGGCAGCCGCCAGGTGGTGCGCGGCGTCAGCATCTATGTGCGCCGCGGCGAGGCGGTCGGCCTGCTCGGCCCGAACGGCGCCGGCAAGACCACCGTGTTCTACATGATCACCGGGCTGATCAAGGCCGATCGCGGTGCCATCGAGCTCGACGGCCACGACGTCACCAAGCTGCCGATGTATCAGCGCGCCCGCCTCGGCATCGGCTATCTGCCGCAGGAAGCCTCGATCTTCCGTGGCCTGTCGGTGGAGCAGAACATCCGCGCGGTGCTCGAGGTGGTCGAGCCCTCGAAGAAGAAACGCGAGCACGAGCTCGACTCGCTGCTCGACGAATTCAACATCACACGCTTGAGAAAAAGCCCGTCGATCGCGCTGTCCGGCGGCGAGCGCCGCCGTGTCGAGATTGCGCGCGCGCTGGCGACGCGGCCGAATTACATGCTGCTCGACGAGCCGTTCGCCGGCATCGACCCGATCGCGGTCGGCGACATTCAGGACCTCGTGCGCCACCTCACCAACCGCGGCATCGGCGTGCTGATCACCGACCACAATGTCCGCGAAACGCTCGGCCTCACCGATCGCGCCTATATCGTCTATGCTGGTGAGATCTTGACTGAGGGAAGTCCGGAAGAGATCGTTAATGATCCGGATGTACGCAGGCTTTACCTTGGCGAGGAATTCCGCCTCTAGCCCAAATTTCTGATCCGTCAAGGCGTATACAAGGGCTGCGGACTAATATAAGCAAGAATCGAGCCAACTTTTGGAATCGATCTTGCCTCCATGGCACTGACGCAAAGACTAGAGTTCCGCCAGTCGCAGTCGCTGGTGATGACGCCGCAACTGATGCAGGCGATCAAGCTGCTGCAACTGTCGAACCTCGATCTGTCGGCCTTTGTCGAGGAGGAGCTCGAGCGCAATCCGCTGCTGGAGCGGGCAGCTGACGGCCCCGAGCTGCCGGTGGCCGGGGAACCCGCCGCGGAGCGGGCCGACTACGCCGATTCGGACGCGTCCGGCAGCGATTATGACGGCGGCGACCACGCCGACATGGCCACCGGTTCCGCCGGCGAAGGCTTTGAGCCCGGCCAGGAAGAATGGATGAACCGCGACCTCGGCAGCCGCGCCGAGATCGAGCAGACGCTCGACACCCGCCTCGACAATGTCTTCACCGAGGAGCCGGCGGAGGCCGCCGCGCACGCCGCCCAGGACGCGGCGCCCTCGGTCTACACCGAGTGGGGCGGCGGCGCCTCCAGTGACGACGAATACAATCTCGAAGCCTTCGTCGCCGCCGAGGTGACGCTGGCCGACCACCTCGCCGAGCAGCTCGCAGTCGCCTTCTCCGCGCCGGCGCAGCGCATGATCGGGCAGTATCTGATCGACCTCGTCGACGATGCCGGCTATTTGCCGGTCGATCTCGGCCAGGCTGCCGAGCGGCTCGGCGCGTCGCAGGCTGCCGTCGAAGAGGTCGTCGCGGTGCTGCAGACCTTCGATCCGCCCGGCGTCTGTGCACGAAATCTGAGCGAGTGCCTGGCGATCCAGCTGCGCGAACAGAACCGCTACGATCCCGCGATGCAGGCGCTGGTCGAGCATCTCGATTTGCTGGCGCGGCGCGACATCGCCGGCTTGCGAAAGCTCTGCGGCGTCGACGATGAAGACATCACCGACATGATCGCCGAGATCCGCAGGCTCGATCCGAAGCCCGGGCTGAAGTTCGGCACCTCGCGCACGCAAACCATGGTGCCGGACGTCTATGTGCGGCCGGGTCCGGACGGCGGCTGGCATGTCGAGCTCAACAGCGACACCCTGCCGCGTGTGCTGGTCAACCAGACCTACTACACTGAACTGTCGAAGACGATCCGCAAGGACGGTGACAAGTCCTATTTCACCGACGCCCTGCAGAACGCGACCTGGCTGGTGCGCGCGCTCGACCAGCGCGCCCGCACCATCCTGAAAGTGGCGACCGAGATCGTGCGCCAGCAGGACGGCTTCTTCACCCATGGTGTCGCGCATCTGAGGCCGCTCAATCTCAAGGCGGTGGCGGACGCGATCCAGATGCATGAATCGACGGTGTCGCGCGTCACCGCCAACAAGTACATGGCGACCAATCGCGGCAGTTTTGAATTGAAGTATTTTTTCACCGCCTCGATCGCCTCCGCCGATGGCGGCGAGGCGCATTCGGCCGAAGCGGTGCGCCATCACATCAAGCAGTTGATCGACGGCGAAGCGCCGTCGGCGATCCTGTCCGACGACACGATCGTGGAACGTTTGCGCGCCTCCGGCATTGATATTGCCCGCCGCACCGTCGCGAAATATCGCGAGGCGATGCGGATACCCTCTTCGGTGCAGCGCCGCCGTGACAAACAGAGCATGCTCGGTAATGCCCTTTCGGCTCCTGCCTCCTCCCCCGACCGGTCGCGCGACAAGGCTGCAGTTTAGGTCACTTTTTGGGCACGACGCGCCGAAACGCCGCGTGCGCTTATGCCGTCGTTGCGTTCGCGCCAAATCGGAATAATCTGAAATTTTCGCGGTGAAGCGTGATCTAGAAAGGAAGGTCAGACGGAATTTCAGAAACCATCATGCTCCGGCCAGGAGAGTGATCGAGGCACCAGCAATCGAGGCATCAAATGACCCTTCGAATCTCGGGAAAGAGCATCAGCATCGGCGAGGCGCTTCGCGACCGCGTCAGCGAACGCACCGAGGAAGTCCTGCGGAAGTATTTTGATGGCAACTATTCCGGTCACATCACGCTGAGCAAGGATGGCTTCGGCTTCCGCACCGATTGCGCGCTGCATCTGGATTCCGGCGTCACGCTGGAAGCCGACAGCAATGCCACCGACGCTTATGCCAGCGCCGATGCCGCGCTGTTGATGATCGAGAAGCGACTGCGCCGCTACAAGAGCCGGCTCAAGGATCGTTCGGCCCGCAAGGCCCATGTCGCGACCGCAGCCCTTGCCGAGTTGAACGGCGCAGGCCTCAGCAGTGCAGGCTTGGACGCGCCGAGCTACGTCATCGAGGCGCCCGAGAACGACGACGAGGTCGCCGAATACAGCCCGGTGATCATTGCGGAGGCAACCACCGCGCTGAAGCGGCTGTCAGTCAGCGAGGCCGTCATGGAGCTCGACCTGAGCGGCGCCTCCTGCCTGGTATTCCAGCATGGCGGCAGCGGCCGGGTGAACATCATTTACCGCCGGACGGACGGCAATGTCGGCTGGGTCGACCCCCCGGCAGTCGGCCCCTGAGGATAGTTGGCAGATGGCATTGACCTCGGAAGCCGGCCCTGCTTATGGTCCGCCGCCGCAAGAAATAAGGCGGCGGAACAGGGTTTCGCCGGTGTTGGCACCGCCGATGCGTTGGGGTAGAAGCCGCCCTGAAAGTAGAAGGTCTGCCAACCGGACCCGGGCCAGACCCGCATCCCACCTCATCTTCTTGACGACACCGGCGTAAAGCCTATTTCCCAATCTGGCGGTCTCATTCACCTCGGAACGTCCCATGCCGATTACCGATCTGGTCGCACCCGAGGCGATTCTCCCCGCTTTGAAAGTCATCAGCAAGAAGCAGGCGCTGCAGGAGCTCGCCGCGCGCGCGGCCGCGCTGACCGGGCAGAACGAGCGTGCGATTTTTGAAGTGCTGCTGCAGCGCGAGAAGCTCGGCACCACCGCGGTCGGCTATGGCGTCGCCATTCCGCACGGCAAGCTGCCCAAGCTCGAGAAGCTGTTCGGCCTGTTCGCCCGCCTCGAGCGCCCGATCGATTTCGAGGCGATGGACGGCCAGCCGGTCGACCTGATCTTCCTGCTGCTGGCGCCCGAAGGCGCCGGCGCCGACCATCTCAAGGCGCTGGCGCGCATCGCCCGCCTGCTGCGCGACCTGGACGTCGCCAAGAAGCTGCGCGCCTCCCGCGACGCCCAGTCAATCTACTCGGTGCTGGCGCTGCCGCCGGCGAGCGCGGCGTAAGCGTTCGCAACGGTTTTGCGGGTGCTCGGCCGCCCGTGGTAGACTTGTATCTACGAGAAGTGCCGAAGCACTCAAGAAATTGTGTGACCGGGCCGACGCTACGCGGTTTTTTGAATGATCACCTGCCGCTTGATGGTTGTTGTTTGTTTACTCGTCGGATTTGTCTGTCCCGGAAAGGTGGAGGCGCTGTCTTGCGCTTTACCGTTGCCAACCTCTTGGCAACGGTCTCCCGATGCCGACCATGTTTCGGTTGAAAAGGAACGTCTCGATACGGAAGCTCGAGCGACGCTCGAATTATTGGAGCACACGCCGATCATCATTCGTGGACGTGTCGCTTCCGCGCGACTGCTATCCGACCTTCGCAGGACTAATTCCCCGACCAGCCTGATCGTTCTTGATCGTGTTGAGATGCTGAAGGGACGGCTGTTCACCGCTCCCACCGATCGGAAGGCCTTCATCATCAAGGAGTATTGGTGTGATGGCACGTGCGAGGGCAGGGAGGACACATTGCGTTGGCCGCTTGGTGAAACCTTGGTTGTCGGTGCATATCGGAATGACCTCGCGGAGCCAGAGGAGGTAGTGGACTTTGACAGCAAACAGATCATCTACCGAGGTCGAATCGACGCTGTGTTGGGACCATGCACCAGCGGTCCGCTGACGCCCAAAGCATTGGAGCTCCTCAATGCTCCCGAGGAAATCGCGCGATTGAAGCGGGAATATCTGCGGCGCAATCCAAATTAATCCGGGGGATCTTGCAGTCGGCGCGAATCCCGGATTTCGCTGCGCTTCATCCGGGCTACGAAGCTATCGCGGTCGACTCAGCAGATCGTCGGCAGTAGCCGCCGCACTTCATCGAGCAGATCCGGTACAGCCTTCGCGTCGTTTGCGAGGTGCCTGAGCAGTGCGCTCTGGAACAGGCCGTCGAGCAGCGCGTAGAGCGCGGCAGGCGATGTCGCCGGCCGCTTGCCGCCGAGCTCGGCGTAGCGCGAGGCGATGCGCCAGATCATCGCTTCCAGGCTCTTGTCGATCTCGAGCACGTCCTTGCGGAACGCCGGCTCGAACATCGCCTGCGCGCGCAGATCGTACCAGAGCCGGTGCATGCTGGCTTCACCCTGAAGCGTTTCCGCAAGCTTGGCGAGAAAGCCTTCGGTCAGTTCGTCGCGGCTCTGCGCCGAAATCACCACCTCGTCGTAGCGCGTCACGCATTTCGCCTTGTAGTGGCGGACGCAGCAGCAGATCAGGTCGAGCTTGTCGCTGAAATAATAATGAAACACGCCGTGCGTGAACGCGGAGTTCTGCGCGATCTCGCGCAGGCTGGTGCGTGCGAAGCCGAGTTCGCCGAGCGTCTCCAGCGCGGCCTCCGCGAGCTCGAGCCGGCGCGCGTTGAATTTCTCGTCGCGCAGCTCCTCGGCCGCCACGGCCACGCGTTGGGCCGTTCCTGTCGCTTGCCGCGCCATCTCGTGCCGTGCCTCCGTCTCTTTCTTTGACCGACTTATACCGCGTCGAACGCGCGCTGCGCTCCACCCCTCACAACCATTGTCTTTGACACTTGTCAAATCTTGGCTTGACAAGTGTCAAGTTTCTGGACGAGGGTTGCCGAAACAAATTTGGACAGTCGTCAAGACGCCAATCAGGGAGGAATTGCATCGCCGGAGCGCCAATGCCGCGCTCCGCCGAAACCGGATCCGGCTGCCATCGCGCCAGGCGCGCGCAGTCCCCCGGCACCTGCTGCCAGCATCAATCAAAATCACCAGCAAGGGAGGATGACGTCATGAGTGGGAAGAGCCTCGAAGGCAGGAAAGCCCTGGTCACCGGCGGCGCAAGGGGGATTGGCGCGGCCATCGCACAGGCGCTGGCGCGCTCCGGCGCCGCGGTCATGATCGGCGACATTCTCGATGATGCCGGCAAGGCCAGCGCGGCGGAGATCGCCAAGGCCGGGGTGAAGACCGGCTTCGTCAAGCTCGACGTCACCGACGATGCGCAGTGGGAGCGCGCGGTTGCCGCCACCGTCGACACGCTCGGCGGCTACGACATCCTGATCAACAATGCCGGCATCGAGATCACCTCGCTGGTCAGCGAGATCAAGGCCGAGGATGCGCGGCGGATGTGCGACGTCAACATCGTCGGCACCGTGCTCGGCATGAAGCACGCCTTCCGCGCGATGCGGCCGAACGGGCTCGCCGGCAAGGGCGGCGCGGTCGTCAACATCGCATCGGTGGCGGCGACGATCGCCTTCCCCAGCATCGCAGTCTATTCGGGTACCAAATCCGCGGTCGACCGCATGACGCGGGTCGCGGCGATGGAAGCCGGCAAGCTCGGCTTCGGCGTGCGCGTCAACTGCATCTATCCCGGCCTGATCCCGACCGACATGGGCCTGCAACTCGCCAACGACATCGTCAGCATCGGGCTTGCGCCCGACGTCAATGCCGCGGTCGGCTCAGTGGTGGAGCAGACGCCGCTCGGCCGCCTCGCCGAGGTCAGCGACATCGCCGACGCCGCGGTGTTCCTGTGCTCGAACGATGCGCGCTTCATCACCGGCATCGGCCTGCCGGTCGATGGCGGCATGGGCATGTGAGCGGCAAGCCACAAACAACAATCATTCTGGAGGATCGCCATGAGCGAGAAGAAGCCCGTCATCGTCTACGGCGCGTCCGGCTACACCGGCCGGCTGGTCTGCGAATATCTGCGTGAGTACAACATCCCCTTCATCGCCGCCGGCCGCAGCGCCGAGAAGCTCGACGCCGCGATGAAGTCGAACGTGGCCGGCATCGAGACCGCCGATTACGAGGTGGTGAAGGTGCCGCACACCGTGGCCGCGCTGACCGAATTGTTCAAAGGCGCCTCGGTGGTGCTCAACACCGTGGGCCCTTTCGCCAAGTTCGGCGGCGAGGTGGTGCAGGCCTGCCTGGCTTCCAAATGCCACTACACCGATACGACCGGCGAGCAGGACTGGCTGATCACGCTCGAGCAGGAGTGGGGCACGAAGTTCGCCAATGCCGGCCTGCTGCTGGCGCCGGGCATTGCCCAGATGTACACCACCGGCGAGATCGCGGCGCAGCTGTGCCTGGAGACGCCCGGCCTCGATACGCTTGATATCGCCGTGTTCTGGGGCGGCAGCCCGACCATCGCCTCGACGCAGACCATCCTGGTCAACGCCGCGATGGCCAAGGCCTACTACCTGGAGCAGAACAAATATGTCGAGCATCAGCCCGATGCCGGCCTCTACAACCTCGCCATCCCCGGCCAGCATGAGCTGGCGCTGGCGCTGCCCTGGGGCGGCACCTCGCACCCGGTGTGGTTCAAGCGCGATCCGCGCGTGGCCAACGTGAAGGTGCTGGGCGGCGTCTTCAATCGCGGGCTGATGCAGGCTGTGCCCCAGATCGTCGCCGCTGCATTGGAGGCGACCAAGGACATGAAGCCCGACGAGCGCTACGCCGCGCTGGCGCAGACCGCCGCCGGCGTGATGAACACCATGCCACCGCGTGAGAACCCGCGCGTCAACAAGTCGATGGATTCGGTGCATGCCTCCGGCCCGCTCGGGCGCGCGCATTGCGTCATCAACGGCAACAGCAACTACAAGCAGACCGGCCTGATGCAGGCCTATGCCGCGGCGCACCTGCTGCAGCAGCCGCCGAAGCGCGTGGGCTTCGCCTCCGGCTGCCAGGCGTTCGGCCATCACGAACTGCTCGGGCAGTTGCGCAGTTTCGGACTCGTCAGCAAGCCGATCCTGACCGTGCAAGACTGAGCTTGAGCCCCGATGAAAATCGGGGCCAGGAATTCTCCTTTCGTTGCGTTTTCGTCACGCGAACCGATAGCGGCTTCGCTCGGAAACGCCTTCGCTGCGGGTGACGCGCCAGCCCCCGTCACCCGCAGCCAGCTTCGGGGTCGACCATGCGGTTCATCGACTACCTCGACAAGGGTGCCTCGCTCGGCGCAGATTCCCCTTGTCTCACCATGGACGGCCGCGACCTCAGCTATGGCGAGGTGCAGCGACTGAGCTATCGGATCGCGCGCGGGCTCGACCGCTCCGGCATCGCGCCCGGCGAGAAAGTCGCGATCCTCTCCGGCAATGATCCGCTCGCATTTGCCTGTGTGTTCGGGATCTCGCGTGCCGCCGCGGTGTGGTGCCCGATCAATCCGCGCAACGAGGCGACCGAGAACAAGTTCATCCTCGATGCATTCGATTGCAGCCTGCTGCTGTTTCATTCGAGCTTTGCGCCGATGGTCGAAGCTGTGAAGCAAGACCTGTCGAAGCTGCGGACACTGGTTTGCCTGGATCGAGAGCTGCCGTTCGCGCCGTCGTTCGATCGTTGGCTGTCCGGCCTCGTCGACGAGCCTTACCAACGCGAGCCGATCGACGATCTCGCAATGATCCCGGGCACCGGCGGTACCACCGGCAAGCCCAAGGGCGTGATGCTGTCGGGGCGCAACATCGAGGCGATGACCGCGCTGACCTTGATGGGCTATCCGTTCAAGGGCCGCCCGGTCTATCTCGCGCTGGCGCCGCTGACCCATGCTGCCGGCGTGCTGTGCTTTCCGGTCATGACGCTCGGTGGCCGCATCGTGATCATGCATCATCCGGATATCGGCGAGTTCCTCGACCTGATCGCGCGCTATCGCGTCACCCACACCTTCCTGCCGCCGACCGTGATCTACATGCTGCTCGATCATCCCAGGCTCGATGCGGCCGAGCTGAGCTGGCTGCAATGCTTCTGGTACGGCGCGGCGCCGATCTCGGCGACGCGGTTGGCGGAGGCGCTGAAGCGGATCGGCCCGATGGCGCAGCTGTTCGGCCAGACCGAGGCGCCGATGATGATTTCGACGATGGCGCCCGCCGAGCACTACAATCCCGACGGTTCGATCGCGATGCAGCGGCTATCGTCGGCCGGTCGGATCAGTCCGCTGGTGCAGGCCGGCATCATGGATGGCGACGGCAGGCTCTTGCCCACAGGCACGCGCGGCGAGATCGTGGTGCGCGGCTCGCTGGTGATGGAAGGCTACTACAAGAACCCGCAGGCCACCGCCGAGGCCTCGGCGCATGGCTGGCACCACACCGGTGACGTCGGCTACATCGATGCCGACGGCTATCTCTATATCGTCGACCGCGCCAAGGACATGATCATCACCGGCGGTTTCAACGTCTACTCGATCGAGGTCGAGAACGCACTGCGCGCCCATGAGGCGGTGCAGGATTGCGCCGTGATCGGGCTACCCGACGACAAATGGGGCGAACGCATCGTCGCCGTGGTGCAGCCCCGCGCCGGCCACACGATCGATGCGACGGCACTCGCCGCCTTCGTCAAGCAGCAGATCGGCAGCATCAAGACGCCGAAGCAGATCGAAGTCTGGAGCGATCTGCCGCGCTCCAAGGTCGGCAAGGTTCTGAAACCGGATATCCGCGCGCGGCTGACCTCGGCGCATTGACATCGCCTGGTCGCGCTGGAAGATTCCAAGGCCGTATCGTTGTCCATACGACCTCAGGGAATGATCGATGTCCCTCGACCCCCGCCTGTTGCGCACGCCCATCGACGTTCTTGCGTACGAACTCGCCGAGGAGAAGGCGTCCGCGCTCGGGCGCATGGGACGGGCGCTGGAACAGGCCCTCGCCAAACTGCGGGAGTTCGATTCTGCGCAATCGGACTCGGATGCATCGGTATCGCGAAAGCAGGTACGGCGCACCCTGGTGCGAGAGGCTGGCCACGCACTCTGGATGCTCGTGGTGCAACGCGAGGCCTGCGGCATGCGCGATACCCGCACTGTCATGCGCACCTACAATGTGCCGGGCGAGGTGCAGATGTGCATGACGCCAATCCTCACGTCATCGATGCCGGCCGGGAGGTAGCCGCACCCTTATGCCTAATGGCGGCTTAAAAATCAGGGTTAGCCAATCTTGAATGCTCAGCCTTTCTTAAGCATTCCATCCCATTTTGCTGGCGGTGAGGTCCGGCAGCAAGTTCGGGTTGTGTCCAATGAAAATGGTTTCGGTGGCGGCATTCGCTCTCGCATTCGTTCCCGGCTTCGCAATCGCCGCCGACATGCCCGATGTCTACCGAGCACCGCCAGTGCTGTGGTCATGGACCGGCTTCTATCTCGGCGGTCATGTCGGCGCCGGTTTGGGGAACTCATCCTTTTCCGATCCGGCGGGTGCATCGATCTATGGTGGCAGCGTGCGGACGCCCACGGCTTCCGGCGGCGGCCAGATCGGCTACAATTGGCAGGTTCCCAACAATGGCTTCGTGCTCGGTGTCGAGGCGGACGCCGAGTTCATCGGCGGCAATGGCAGCGGCACCTGTTTCGCATCATCGGGGTACTTCATCTCGGCGAATTGCCGCGTCCGGCCGGACAGCGGCGGCAGCTTCACCGGCCGGCTGGGTTACGCGGCGGGCACGGGTGGACGCACGTTGCTCTACGTCAAGGGCGGCATCGCCTGGCTCGACGAGAAGATCGACAGCACCACCAACGGTGTGCTGCCCTATGCGGTGACCAGCCTCGACGGCATGCGATGGGGCTGGACGGCCGGCGCCGGCGTCGAGCGGGCGCTGACGCCCGCCTGGTCGTTCCGGCTGGAATACGACTATGCGAAGTTCGGCGACGTCGGCATGGCCACGCCGACGAGCTTCCTGCAGGTGTTGCCGCCATCGCCTTTCGGCTATCTGCCGACCGCAAGCACCACGAGCAATGTCAGCCAGAATTTTCAAACCGTGAAGGTCGGCCTGAACTACAAGTTCGGCCAGGACATCGATGCGCGATGGCAGTCTCCCGAGCCCGACTATCATCTGAGGGGAACGACCGACGCGCCCGTCATTCCGGAGGCCGAAGTCGAGATCGGCGGCCGTGTCTGGTACAGCTCCGGCCGCTTCCAGAAAGATCTCGGCACCAGAGACTCCGCGACGATGCCGGGGCTCCTGGTATCGCGCCTGACCTATGACAGCACCGCAGCGACCGGGGAATTGTTCGGCCGCATCGACACGGCGTCGAACATCTTCGTGAAAGGCTTTGCCGGCGGCGGCAAGATCCTGTCGGGCAACATGCATGACGAAGATTGGGGCATCTTCGGTCTGACGGTGCCCTATTCGAACACGCAATCGACCCTCAGCGGCGACCTTGCCTATGGCACGTTCGACGCCGGCTATTCGCTGTTTCGCGGGCGAAGCGCCAATGTCGGCGGCTTCATCGGGTTCAACTATTACGAAGAGAACAAGTCGGCCTATGGCTGCCGTCAGATCGCCAATCAGTTCTCCGACTGCGTGCCGGCCATTTCCAATTCGACGCTCGGGATCACCGAGAACGACAAATGGTATTCGCTTCGCATCGGCGTCAACGGCGTCGTCACGCTCGCCGACCGGCTGAAGCTCACCGCCGATGCCGCCTACCTGCCGTACGTCGCGTTTCGCGGCATCGACAATCATCTGCTGCGAACCGACGTCTCCAACACGCTTTCGCCGGAGACCGGTGCCGGCCAGGGCGTCCAGGTCGAAGCGATCCTGTCCTACGCGGTCACCGACGCCTTCAACGTCGGTGCCGGCGGTCGCTATTGGGCGATGTGGGCGCCGAGCGCCAACACCAATCTGTTCGGCACGCCCTGTCCCTGCCAGTCGCTGCCGGTCAGCACGGAGCGCTATGGCGGCTTCCTCCAGGCCTCGTACAAATTCGGGCGGCTGTAGGCTTTCGCAAGCTGCGGTCAGAAAAAATGCGCGGGCCGCCTCGACCATCGAGGCATGCCCGCGCATCAGAATTCGCGGATGCTGAATTCAGCTTTGCGTCAGTGGACGCTGACGGCCTGTAGCTCGTTGCTCCAGGCGTTCGCGATCGCGGCTTCCTTGCTGTCGGTCAGCATGATCGGCGTGCCGTCGGCGGCGTGCAGCGCGAACAGCTTCAGGCCCGGCTCGAGGCTCGGGGCTTGCGGGAAGAGATCCGGCACGTCCTCGGAACGGACCTGCTTGACATAGGCAATATGGCCCTCGCCCAGATGGGCCAGCACTTCCGGCGTGACGGTCTCGGATTCGAAGATGATATTGGCTTCGCTCATGGTCTCGACTCCTCAGTCAGACAAGCGGTCGAGTCCGCTCCAGGTTTCTATTATTCGTGCTCATTGATAGCGATTGTCTTAACGACCCGTTCAGGTTCTGGCCTGGCGAGGTCGATCGACAACAGCCCGTTCTTCAGGTCCGCGCCCAGCACCTGCATCCCCTCCGCCAGCACGAAGGTGCGCTGGAAGTGGCGTGCGGCGATGCCGCGATGGATGTATTGCCGGGCCTTGTCATCCTGCTGGCGGCCGCGAATGACGAGCTGATTTTCCTCAATGGTTACATCGAGTTGGTCACGGGTGAAGCCAGCCACCGCGAGTGTGATGCGGAGCCGCTCGGGCTGCCCATTGGTGCGATCGCACCGCTCGATATTGTAGGGAGGATAGCCGTCAGCGCCCTTCACGACGCGGTCGAGCGCACGCTCGATCTCGTCGAATCCCAGAAGGAACGGACTGGACAACGATGGAACACGAGACATTACAAAGTCCTCTCGAAGCGACTTTGAGGGGCCCTTGCGGCGCCCCATGCAACCGGCGGGCCGTCTGGCCCTCCGGTCAGTGAAGGATATGGGGTGGTCTGGATAGCGTTCAAGCCGCTCTGAAACCAGCGCAAATGCCCCTCTGGCCGGAGCATGGCGCCGAATCCTTCCAGATCGGTTATGACCCCACCCGCTGGCGGCCATCGGCGGTAAAAAGATGCAGCTTGTCGCGTGGGGCGACCGCCCGGATCCGCTCGCCGATGGCGGGGCCGCTGATGCCGGGAACCCGGACGATCACCTCGCCCGGCGGCAGCTCGCCGGGGTTGGCAGCCACGCCCTTTTCGTCGCGCTGGCGGCTGCCATAGACGAAGGTCTCGGCGCCGACATGCTCGATCGCCTCGACGGTCAGGCCCAGCGCGACGCCGCCGGGAACACTCTCGCCGGTGATGACAAAATCCTCCGGGCGGATGCCGACGATGCCGGCACCATCGGCGGCTGCGATCTGCGACGTCAGCTCGTCCGAGCGCAGCGGCATCAGATTCATCGGCGGCGCGCCGATGAAGGAGGCGACGAAGGTGGTCGCCGGCCGCTGATAGATCTCAAGCGGGTTGCCGATCTGCTCGACCTGGCCGCCATTCATCACCACCAGGATATCCGCGAGCGTCATCGCCTCCAGCTGGTCGTGGGTGACGTAGATCGATGTGGTGTTGAGCCGGCGCTGCAATTTGCGGATCTCGACCCGCATCGCGATGCGCAGCTTGGCGTCGAGGTTGGACAGCGGCTCGTCGAACAGGAACACTTTTGGCTGGCGCACGATGGCGCGGCCCATCGCGACGCGCTGGCGCTGGCCGCCGGAGAGCTGGCGCGGCTTGCGCTCCAGCATCGGCGCGAGCTCGAGCACGCGCGCGGCCTCCTCGACCCGGGTCTTGATCTCGGGTTCGGCCATGCCGCGATTGCGCAGGCCGTAGGCCATGTTGTTGAAGACGCTCATATGCGGATAGAGCGCGTAGTTCTGGAACACCATCGCGATGTCGCGATCGGCCGGCTCGACCGCATTGACGATGCGGCCGCCGATGTCGATCTCGCCGCCGGTGATGGTCTCGAGCCCCGCGACCATGCGCAGCAGTGTGGACTTGCCGCAGCCGGAGGGGCCGACCAGCACGCAGAACTGGCCGTCGCCGACATCGACATCGACGCCCTTGATGGCCTCGAAGCCGCCGGGATAGGTCTTGCGGACGCTGCGCAGCGTGACGTTTGCCATGGGCTACTTTTCCGTCTCCACCAATCCACGCACGAACAGTTTCTGCATCGCGACGACGACGAACACCGGCGGCAGCATCGCGAGCAGCGCGGTCGCCATCACCACCGGCCATTCGGTCAGCGCGTCGGTGGTGGTGATCATCTTGCGGATGCCGACCTGGATGGTCTGCATGTCGTCACGCGTGGTGATCAACAGCGGCCAGAGGTACTGATTCCAGCCGAGGATGAACAGGATCACGAACAGCGCCGCCATGTTGGTGCGCGACAGCGGCAACAGCGTATCCCAGAAGAAGCGGAACGGTCCGGCGCCATCGATCCTCGACGCCTCCAGCAACTCATCCGGCACGGTCATGAAGAACTGCCGGAACAGCAGCGTCGCGGTGGCGGACGCAATCAGCGGCAGCGACAGGCCGGCATAGCTGTCGAGCAGATGCAGATCGGCGACGATCTTGTAGGTCGGATAGATGCGCACCTCGACCGGCAGCATCAAGGTGAGGAAGATGATCCAGAAGATCGGCATCCGGAACGGAAAGCGGAAATACACGATCGCATAGGCCGAGATGATCGAGATCGCGATCTTGCCGATCGCAATCGCCAGCGCCATGATCAGCGAGTTCAGCATCATGTTGAGCACCGGCTCGCGGGTCGAACCGCTCGTGCCGACGAACAGCGTCTGGTAGTAGGTCTCGAGGAAATGGCCGCCGGGCAACAGCGACATCTGGCCGTTGGCGATGACGGCATTGTCCTGGGTCGAGGCGACGATCGCGAGATAGACCGGGAAGGCGACGATCGCGATCCCGATCCACAATATGGCGTGAGCCAGATAACGCTGAAAGCCCTCTTCCTCGACCATCAGTAGGTCACCTTGCGCTCGACGAAGCGGAACTGGATGCCGGTCAGCACGATGACGATGACCATCAGGATGACGGATTGCGCCGCCGAGGAGCCGAGATTGCCGCCGAGCAGGCCGTCGCTATAGACCTTGTAGACCAGCGTCTCGGTCGCCTTGCCGGGGCCGCCGCGGGTCATGGTATCGATGATGCCGAAGGTGTCGAAGAAGGCGTAGACGATGTTGACGACCAACAGGAAGAAGATGGTCGGCGACAGCAGCGGGAAGATCACGGTCCAGAACCGCCGCATCGGACGAGCGCCGTCGATCGCGGCGGCCTCGATCACGCTCTTCGGGATGCTCTGCAGGCCTGCGAGGAAGAACAGGAAATTGTAGGAGATCTGCTTCCAGGCCGCAGCAAGGATGATCAGCATCGCCGCCTGGTCGCCGTTGAGCAGCGGATTCCAATCGACGCCCATGGCGCGCAGATAGCGCGCGAGCACGCCGAGCGAGGGGTGCAGCATGAATACCCAGAGCACGCCGACCACCGGTGGCGCGACCGCGTAGGGCCAGATCAGGAGCGTGCGATAGAGCGTCGAGCCGCGCAGCGGCTTGTCGGCCATCACGGCGAGCAGGAGTGCGAAGGAAAGTGAAGAGACCGCGATCGCGAACGAGAAGAAGAAAGTCCTGACGATCGTGGCGAAATAGGCGGGGTCCTTGAACAGTTCGAGATAGTTCTCGAACCAGACGAAGGTGGTGGAGAGGCCGAAGGCGTCCTGCAGCAGGAAGGACTGGATCACCGCCTGCGCGGCCGGCCAGTAGAAAAAGATCAGGACGATCGCAAGCTGCGGAGCAACCAGCGCGTAAGGCAGCAGCTTTGACTGGAAGATCGCTTGCTTTTGCATGATCTCGGGGAAATTGGCAGGCCGCGGGATGCGGCCTGCCGGTCTATCGTCTCAACGAAGGTCGTCTCAAGGCATCATGTCAGTGGACGGCGGTCTTTTCAAACTGCCGCAGCATCACGTTGCCCTTTTCGACGGCGGCGTCGAGCGCCTGCTTGGCGGTCTTCTTGCCGGCCAGCGCCTGCTCGATCTCCTCCGACCACATGTCGCGCAGCTGCACCATGTTGCCGAGACGCAGGCCGCGGGAATTCTCGGTCGGCGGCTTGTTGGTCAGTTCGAGCAGCGGGGTCTCGAGATAGGGCTGGTCCTTGTAGAAGCCCTCTTCCTTGGCTTTGGCGTAGGCCGCCTTGGTGATCGGCAGGTAGCCCGAGGCCTTGTGGATCCAGACTTGGCGGTCGGTGTCCGACAGGAAGGTCAGGAATTTGGCGACGCCCTTGTATTCCTCGGCCGACTTGCCGCCCATCACCCACAGCGAGGCGCCACCGATGATCGAGTTCTGCGGCGCGCCCTTGACGTCGGGATAATACGGCATCGGCGCCGCGGTGAAGTTGAACTTGGCCTGCGCCTTGACGTTGCCGAAGAACGCCGAGGAGGTGATGTAGATCGGGCATTCGCCCGAGGTGAAGCGGCCTTCGCCGGTGTTGGTGCGGCCGGCGTAGTCGTAGATCTTCTCCTTCTGCAGCTCGACCAGGTTCTCGAGATGCTTGACCTGCAGCGGGCCGTTGAACTCGAGCACGGTGTCGAAGCCGTCGAGGCCGTTGGCCTTGCTGGCGAGCGGCACGTTGTGCCAGGCCGAGAGCTGCTCGAGATTGACCCAGGTCACCCAGGAGCCGGAGAAGCCGCAGGTGGTGTAGCCGGCGGCCTTCAGCTTCTTGCCGTCCTCGAACACGTCCGGCCAGGTCTTCGGAATCTCGGCGATGTTGGCCTTCTTCAGCGCATCGAGATTGACCCACATCACCGTCGACGACGAGTTGAAAGGGAACGACAGCATCTCGCCCTTCGAGGTCGAGTAGTAGCCGGTGATCGCAGGCAGGTAGTTGTTGGGATCGAACTTCTCGCCGGCATCGGCCATCAGCTTGTAGACCGGTTTGACGGCGCCGGTGGCGGCCATCATGGTCGCGGTGCCGACCTCGAACACCTGCATGATGGCCGGTGCGTTGCCGGCGCGGAACGCGGCGATGCCGGCGTTCATGGTGTCGGCGTAACCGCCCTTGTAGGTCGGGATGACTTTGTAGTCGCTCTGCGAGGCATTGAAGTCGTTGGCGAGCTTGACGATGACGTCGTTATTGGCGCCGGTCATCGCGTGCCACCACTGGATCTCCGTCGCCGCGAGCGCGGGCGTAGCGCCGAAAGCCAGCGTAACCGCGACCGCCGCCGCAGCGCCAAAGTGCCGAAAAGCCATCAAAAACCCTCCCCTTGGGACCTGTCATCGAAGTGTTGTTGCGCCTAGCAGCGCCGGATGACGGCCAAATGACCCTATAAGCCACCCAATCGTAGGGGGGAAGGATGCTCCGGGGAAAGCGGTAAAAAAGGTGAAGCCGTTCAGTCGGCAGCGCGCGATGCAACGTCAGGCGCGACGTTGCACCGCATCGGCCCCGTAAGATTGCGGGGGTGGCTAGCGCTTGCGCGCGGGACCGCAGACCGCGCCTTTCTCAACCAGGCCGTTGATCTCGTCGATGGTGTAACCGAACTCGCCGAGCACTTCGGCCGTGTGCTGGCTGAACTTCGGCGGTGTGCGGCGCAGGTTCGGCTTGGTGCGTTCCATGCGAACCGGCGAAGCGACGCCCTTGTACCAATCCTTCTCGATGATGTCGCCGCGATGGATGGTATGCGGGTTGGTCAGCGCCTGGTCGATCTTCTGCACCGGTCCGGCCGGCAGTCCGGCAGCGAGCAGCCGGTTGCACAGCGGCTCGGCCTCGTGCTGACTGAATACCGCGGCGAGCTCGACACGCAGCGCATCGCGGTTGGCGATGCGGTCCTTGTTGCGGGCAAAGCGCGGATCGGTGCCGAGCTCCGGCTTTCCGATCTCCTTCGCGAGCTTGCGGAAGGTGCCGTCATTGCCGACGCCGATGAAGATGTTGTCGGTCTTGGTCGGGAAGATCGCGTAAGGGACGAGGTTCGGATGCTCGTTGCCGGTGAGCGACGGCGGCTTGCCATGCATGAAATAGTTCGCGGTGTGCGGATGCATGATCGCCAAACCTGTCTCGTACAGAGTGGTCTCGAGGAACTGGCCGAGGCCCGAGCGTTGCCGCTCCGACAGCGCCATCAGGATGCCGATCGCCGCATAAAGCCCGGTGGTGATGTCGACCAACGGGACGCCGATCCGCATCGGACCGCTCTCCGGCGAGCCGGTCGCCGCGATCATGCCGGTCATCGCCTGGATGATCGCGTCATAGCCGGGATTGCCGCCGCGCGGGCCGTCGGCACCGAAGCCGGAGATCCGGCAATGCACGAGGCGCGGAAATCTTGCGCGCAGCACCTCGTTGCCGATGCCCCATTTGTCGAGCGTGCCCGGCTTGAAATTCTCGATCAAGACGTCGGCGGTCTCGAGCATCTTCATTAGCACGGCGCGGCCGCCCTCGGAGGCGAGGTCGAGGCCGATCGAGCGCTTGTTGCGGTTGATGCCGACGAAATAGGCCGCGTCCTCCTCATGGAAGGGAGGGCCCCAGTCGCGCACTTCGTCGCCGGCCGGCGGCTCGACCTTGATCACGTCGGCGCCATGGTCGGCAAGGATCTGCGTGCAATACGGGCCGCCGAGCACGCGCGTCAGATCAATCACGCGCAGTCCGGTCATCGCGCCCGTCGCCGCTGGGGTATTCATGGAAAACAACCTTCGCTCTTGGGTTCGAAAAATGAGGTCCCAGAGCTAACGGTCTTCAGCCGGGGCAGCAATGCCCCCGTGTGCGCAGGCCCATGCGAACCGGCGTCTGAAAGCAAAATGGTCCGCCACGTTGCGCGGCGGACCATTGGTTGAGGCTCAATTTAGACGACGGTCAGCTTGACGTCGACATTGCCGCGGGTGGCGTTGGAATACGGGCACACATGGTGGGCCTTCTCGACCAGCGCTTCGGCCTCGGCGCGGGGCAGGCCGGGCAGGGAAACCGCGAGCTCGACGGCGAGGCCGAAGCCGCCTTCCGAACGCGGGCCGATGCCGACGGTTGATGTCACCGAGGTGTCGGCGGGAACCTTGGGACCACCCTGGGAGGCCACGAACTTCATCGCGCCGATGAAGCAGGCGGCATAGCCGGCTGCGAACAGCTGCTCCGGATTGTTGCCGGCGCCGCCGCCGCCACCGAGCTCCTTCGGGGTCGCGAGCTTGACGTCGAGTGCGCCGTCGAGGGTTGCCGCATGGCCGTCGCGGCCGCCGGTTGCCTTGGCACTGGTCTTGTAGAGCACGTTCACAGGCATGGTGATCTCCCAGGGGTTCGAACTTCGGGTTTGAATTCGACGGAGCATGTATTGCGCAAAACTATATTGTACACAATATGAATTATGCGGCCTCACATTTAATTGTTCGCAATTGAATCCGCGGTCCCGAGAGCCCAGAATGACCCGGAAACGAGATCGATTCGATGGGAATCATGGTCAGGAAACAGACGGCGGCCGACCAGGCGCTGCGGCTCGATAACCAGATCTGCTTTGCGGTCTATTCGACCGCGCACGCCTTCAACCGGGTCTACAAGCCGCTTCTGGACCGGCTCGGCCTGACCTATCCGCAATATCTGGTCATGCTGGCGCTGTGGGAGCGCGACGACGTGCCGGTGAAGGATCTCGGCGAACGCCTGTTCCTGGATTCCGGCACGCTGACGCCGCTGCTCAAGCGGCTGGAAGCCGCCGATCTGGTCAAGCGCACCCGCAGCACCGCAGACGAGCGGGTGATGCTGATCGCGCTGACTGCCCAGGGGCACGCGCTGCGGGAAAAGGCCAAGGCCGTGCCGCAGTCGATTCTCGCGGCATCTGCCTGCTCGGTCGGCGAGTTGCTGGCGATGAAGGACGAGATCGTGGCGCTGCGCGACCGGCTGAATGCGGTGCTGGGGGAGTAGGCGGCGGTTAGAGGCGCTTCTTGGTGAAAGCGCGGCCTGAGTGGCTCTTCAGGTATTTCTCGAATGCCAGAGCTTTGTACTTGTCTGGGAATGCGCAGTACCAGACGAGTCGCCACGGCCTGAACTTTGATGTGTGCGCGGATTTGCCGGCGTTGTGCTCGGGAAGCCGCCGCTTCAGGTCTTCAGTGGCGCCGATGTATTCCTGATCGGGGAAATTGATGCTGCGGATGATGTAGACGTACCACATTCGCATCCGCGCGGTTGGTCATCAGGATGCAGCTCTTGACCCGTCCGTCTTCGCCCTTCGGGCTACGCCGGACACCACGCTTCGCCCCTTCGGGCTACACGCGGCTGCGCCACGCGTAGCCCGAAGGGGCGAAGCGTGGTGGAGCCAGGCGGGATCGAACCGCCGACCTCTTGCATGCCATGCAAGCGCTCTCCCAGCTGAGCTATGGCCCCGTAAGTCTTCGGGATGATCCTGGGGATCACTCCCGGCCCGCGAGCCCTAGGCGACTCGCGAGGATGCACCCTTCACCACAGATCGGCGCCGATCTCAAGTCTCTTCGTCGCCGCCGACGTCACCAATGATGTCGGTGACGTCCTCATCGCCCTCTTCTTCGTCGGCGATGAAGGTCGAATCGTCGTCATCATCGTCCTCGATGGTCTCGTCGACCTCGATATCGTCCTCGGATTCGGGAACCACGGCCTTGACCTTGCCGGTGTTCTCCTCGGCATCGGCTTCCTCGAGCGAGACCGTCTCTTCGCTCTCGGCCGCCTCCGGCATTTCGGCTGCGGTCGCCGGCGAACTGACGGTGGAGGCGGCGCGGCCCCGCGGCGGGGCGACCGGCGCGATCGGCACCACCTCGCCGGTGTAGGGCGAAATCACCGGATTCTTATTGAGGTCGTAGAACTTCTTGCCCGTGGTCGGGCAAATGCGTTTGGTTCCGAGCTCGGACTTGGCCACGTGGTAATCCCAGAATTTCCTGAAAAGCGGTGCTTCACTTGGCTAGTTGAGAAGCACCTGTCAATAGCGGTTTGCGGGCATTTGACGGGCGCGTGACGCGGTGTTGCCTATGTGATACCTGCCGCGGCGCGAGAGGACACCATATTGGCCCATTCTGACACCCCAACCCCGCTGGAATCCCGCGCCTGCGGCCCCCTGGCCGGCAAGGTCCGCGTCCCCGGCGACAAGTCGATTTCCCACCGCGCCCTGATCCTGGGGGCGCTTGCGGTCGGCGAAACCCGCATTTCCGGCCTGCTGGAAGGCGAGGACGTGCTCAACACCGCCAAATCCATGCGCGCGCTGGGCGCCAAGGTGGAGCGAACCGCTCCGTTCGCCTGGTCGGTGTCCGGCGTCGGGGTCGGCGGCTTTGCCCAACCCGCCGCAGCGCTCGATTTTGGCAATTCCGGCACCGGTTGCCGGCTGGTGATGGGGGCGGTCGCCGGCTGCCCGATCGTGGCCACGTTCGACGGCGACGCCTCGCTGCGCACGCGGCCGATGCGCCGCATCCTCGATCCCCTGGAGCTGATGGGCGCCCGGACCAGCGACATCGGCGAGGGCGGCCGGCTGCCGCTGACCCTGCATGGCGCCCGTTATCCTGTGCCGCTCACCTACAAGACCCCAGTCGCCTCGGCCCAGATCAAGTCCGCCGTGCTGCTGGCGGGCCTGTCGGCCCCCGGCACCACGACGGTGATCGAGCAGGAGGCGAGCCGCGATCATACCGAGCTGATGCTGAAGCATTTTGGCGCCGACATCACGTCGGCGAAAGAAGGCAGCCACGGCCGCAGGATCACGCTCGAGGGCGAGCCCGAGCTGCACGGCGCCAATGTCGTGGTGCCGGCCGATCCGTCGTCGGCCGCATTCCCGATCGTCGCGGCGCTGATCGTCGAAGGCTCCGATGTCCTGTTCTCCGACGTGATGACCAATCCGCTGCGCACCGGCCTGTTCGCCACGCTGCGCGAGATGGGCGCCGCGATCGAGGAGAGTGCGGTGCGCGGCGATGCCGGTGAGCCGATGGCGCAATTGCGGGTGCGTGCCTCGAAGCTCAGGGGCGTCGAGGTGCCGCCGGAGCGCGCGCCGTCGATGATCGACGAATATCTGGTGCTGGCGGTCGCCGCCGCCTACGCCGAAGGCACCACGATCATGCGCGGGCTCAAGGAGCTGCGCGTGAAGGAATCCGATCGTCTCGAAGCCACCGCCGACATGCTGCGCGTCAACGGCGTCAAGGTCGAGGTATCCGGCGACGATCTGATCGTCGAGGGCCGCGGCCATGTTCCCGGTGGCGGCCTCGTCGCCACCCACATGGACCATCGCATCGCGATGTCCGCGCTGGTGATGGGCTGCGCCGCCGATCGACCGGTCAAGGTCGACGACACCGCGTTCATCGCCACCAGTTTTCCGGATTTCATCCCGATGATGCGCTCGCTTGGAGCTGATTTCGCATGAGGCTCGCGCGATGACAGCAGCCTTCGGCCGCGACGCGCTGCTTGACGCCTTCGATCGAATCGGGCGCGCCGCGGCGCAGGCCGGAACCAGGCTGCAGATCGCGGTCTATGGCGGCTCGGCGTTGATGTTGGCAAGCAACTTTCGCGTTGCCACCGAAGATGTCGATGTATCCAAACTGGAACATCCGCTGCCGGAATGGTTGGCGAGGGTTGTGACGGACATCGGAGGAGACAATGGCTGGCGGGACGATTGGTTCAACGACGGAGTCGCGCTTCACCTAAGTGGGCTAGCTGATCACGCTGCCGATCACCTCGAGTTTGGGACGTTTCCGCGCGATGGGACTTCGGCGGGGCTCGTGGTGTCCGTCCCTTCGGCGGAGTATCTATTGGCGCTGAAGCTAAAAGCATTCCGGATCATGGACCCGGTCCGTGGCGAGACCGAGCGTTTGGACATCCTCAACCTGATGCAGGTGGCGGGTGTCACGACTGTCGAGGATGCGATCGCTTTGCTGGGTCGATATTTTCCGGTTAGCGCCGCGTCATCGGAGAAGCAGCGATTCCTGCTGAAAAATATGAATCGCGGAGGAGCCGCAGATGCGCCCGAATACCCTCGCAGCGGCGGTTGACAGCATCCTGGGCGGCTCGCCGCAGGATGTTGCGTTGGCCGGATTTGTGGATAGCTTCGACCTGGCGCTGAGCGATCAGGATCGCTATGCCATCATTCAGGAAGAGCCGAGGCTCACGGGCGATACCAGGCTCGATGCCCTGGTCGGTGGCATCGCCGAATATCTCGCAAAGCAGCGCCGACTCGGGCGTGTACCGCCGTGGGTGGGCGGGCCCGCGCGTCGGCTGGACAGGCCATGGTTTACTGTGACATCTCCAACCGACGCGATGCGCGAATTCCTGACTTTCAGTAGTCCCGCGGAATTCGCCTCCCGCAACATCTTCACCGAGGAGCGGCCGCTGCGGCGGGCCCGCGGCCTCGCACAAACCGACATATAGGACGACATGATTATCGCCATCGACGGACCCGCGGCCTCGGGCAAGGGCACGCTCGGCAAGCGGCTCGCACATCACTATGGGTATCGCCATCTCGACACCGGCGTGATCTATCGCGCGGTGGCTTATGCGATGATCGAGGCCGGTGCCGATCTCAACAATGAGGTGCTGGCGGTGGCTGCGGCGCTGGAGCTCGATCCGGAAAAGTTCGGCAATCCGGTGCTGAAGACCCAGAAGGTCGGCGATGCCGCCTCCGTGGTCTCGGCAATCCCGAAGGTGCGCGAGGTTCTGATCAATTTTCAGCGCCAGTTCGCGGCCGATCCGCCGGGCGCGGTGCTCGACGGCCGCGACATCGGCACCGTGATCTGCCCGGATGCCGACGTGAAGATCTTTGTGATTGCCGATCCCGAAGTACGGGCGCGCCGGCGTACGCTGGAGGCCCGCGCCCGCGGCGAGGATGCTGACGAAGCGGCGGTGCTGGCCGACATCATCAAGCGCGACGAGCGCGACAAGAACCGGGCGATCGCGCCATTGCGGCCGGCGGCGGACGCCCTCACGCTGGACAATTCCAATCTCGACATCGAGGCCGGCGTCCGCGCCGCCATCGCCATCGTCGAGGCGGCTCGCGCCAAGCGCTGAAAAAGCGCTGAGCTCTGGACGGCGTAAAAAAGAGCGCGATGGCAAGGCCATCGCGCTCCGGATCCGGATTGATCTTTGGATCAGTTCTTCGACCAGTAGCGGTCGAACGGCAGTTCCTGGTCGGCCATGCTCAGAACCGGCTGCACCGTGTCCGCCGATGCAACTTGCTCGGTCGTAACAGCGCCGGGCATCGCGGCAAGGGCATTTCCGAGCGTCGCGGCCACGATCGCGGTCACAGCCAGCATCACAACGTTTTTCATTGGTTCGTCTCCCCGTTTTTGACCGGGCCATCGTGTCCCGAGCAGCTTAAGGGCTGGTTCCGACCCCTTCATCCGCGGGGCATTTCAGGCAGCGCGGTCAATGCGGCGTTGCCATTATGGGTTTCCGGATGGTGACCAGGGCTCCGGGAGCCTTAATCGCCCGTAAATCGGCCGTTTCTGCTTGCCGAAATGGGGGCCCGGGGCTATATCAGCGCCGTCCGGACCAACCATCGACCCTGTCGAGGCTGTGTCTGAAGCGGGCCGGTGTTGGGTCTTAACCCTTGCCGCATCTGGAGGAACGCCCGCTCCCAGGTCTTGAAGTCGATACTTCGTTTCAGGTCCGGATCATCAAAACGTACCGAACGTGCAGTCCTGCTGCCGGCCCGCTGTTGCGCCTCCCGCAACGAGCGGTCGTCAGGGTTTGCGGACCCTGACACTTCACGCGTGGTGCGCCCATCAACCCGAACGGCCGGCGAGATCCCGCATCTGGAGAACAAATGGTTTCGAATTCTGCTGCTTCCTATAATCCGACCCGCGACGATTTCGCGGCGATGCTTGATGAGTCCTTTGCCGGCGGCAATCTGCAGGAAAGCTCGGTCATCAAAGGCAAGGTTGTTGCGATCGAGAAGGACATGGCCGTCATCGACGTCGGCCTGAAGACCGAGGGCCGCGTCGCGCTGCGCGAATTCGCCGGCCCCGGCCGTGATAGCGACCTGAAGGTCGGCGACACCGTCGAGGTGTTCCTCGACCGGATCGAGAATGCGCTCGGCGAAGCCGTGCTGTCGCGCGACAAGGCGCGCCGCGAGGAGAGCTGGGGCAAGCTCGAGAAGGCGTTCCAGAACAACGAAAAGGTCAACGGCGTCATCTTCAACCAGGTCAAGGGCGGCTTCACCGTCGACCTCGACGGCGCGGTCGCCTTCCTGCCGCGCTCGCAGGTCGACATCCGTCCGATCCGCGACGTCGCGCCGCTGATGAACAACTCGCAGCCGTTCCAGATCCTCAAGATGGACCGCCGCCGCGGCAACATCGTGGTGTCGCGCCGCACGGTTCTCGAAGAGACCCGCGCCGAGCAGCGCCAGGAGCTGGTGCAGAACCTCGAAGAGGGCCAGGTGATCGACGGCGTGGTCAAGAACATCACCGATTACGGTGCGTTCGTTGATCTCGGCGGCATCGACGGCCTGCTGCACGTCACCGACATCGCCTGGCGGCGCGTCAACCACCCGACCGAGGTGCTGACGATCGGCCAGACCGTGAAGGTCAAGATCATCAAGATCAACCACGAGACGCACCGCATCTCGCTCGGCATGAAGCAGCTGCTGGATGATCCGTGGCAGGGCATCGAAGCCAAGTACCCGCTGGGTGCCCGCTTCACCGGCCGCGTCACCAACATCACCGACTACGGCGCGTTCGTCGAGCTCGAGCCGGGCATCGAAGGCCTGATCCACGTCTCCGAGATGTCGTGGACCAAGAAGAACATGCACCCCGGCAAGATCGTGTCGACCTCGCAGGAAGTCGAGGTGCAGGTGCTCGAAGTGGATTCGGTCAAGCGCCGCATCTCGCTCGGCCTCAAGCAGACCATGCGCAATCCCTGGGAGGTCTTCGTCGAGAAGTTCCCGGTCGGCTCCACGGTCGAGGGCGAAGTCAAGAACAAGACCGAGTTCGGTCTGTTCCTGGGTCTCGACGGCGACGTCGACGGCATGGTCCATCTTTCCGACCTCGACTGGAAGCTTCCGGGCGAGCAGGTCATCGACAACTTCAAGAAGGGCGACATGGTCAAGGCCGTGGTGCTCGATGTCGATGTCGAGAAGGAGCGCATCTCGCTCGGCGTCAAGCAGCTCGAAGGCGACCCCTTCGCGGAGCCGGGCGACGTCAAGAAGGGCGCGGTCGTAACCTGCGAAGTGCTCGAGGTGAAGGAAAGCGGCATCGAGGTCCGGATCTCCGGCACCGAGTTCACCACCTTCATCAAGCGGTCCGAGCTGGCCCGTGATCGCAACGACCAGCGCGCCGAACGGTTTGCCGTCGGCGAGAAGGTCGATGCCCGCGTCATCCAGTTCGACAAGAAGGCCCGCAAGGTGCAGGTCTCGATCAAGGCGCTGGAAGTCGCGGAAGAGAAGGAAGCCATCGCGCAGTACGGCTCCTCCGATTCGGGTGCGACGCTCGGCGACATCCTCGGCACCGCGCTGAAGAACCGCGGCACCGACAAGTAAGCGTTCGCTCAATCGCGCGATCAAGGCCCCGACGAAAGTCGGGGCCTTTTTCGTTGGTGTGTGGCCGGTAGCCGGGATGGAGCCAAACTGTCTTCGCCTTTCCCCTGAAAGGGGGAAGGTCGGGGGTCAGCCACGGACGCGGCTCTGTGAGGAGAGAGCGGATCCCCACCCGCTTTGCTCTGACGAGCAAAGCGACCCTTTTCAAGGGGAGGTGCGGGCCTTGTTTTCTTCATATTGCATCGCAATTGATGTATCTGGCTAAGTTGATAGTGACGCTGCGACTGCAAAACGCGCCCATTATTCCTGGAGAAATTCGATGTCGCTGGATTCAGACGTGATCGTCGATCGCCGCCGTATCAGGCGCAAGCTGACGTTCTGGCGCGTCACCGCCGCGCTGGTCGCGATCGCGGCGATCCTCGGCGTCGGCCTGATCGCGTCGGGCGGACGCGGGGCATTCGCGACCTCGAACGCGATCGCGCGCATCAATATCGAGGGGCTGATCCGCAGCGACCAGGAGCGCGTCGAGGCGCTCGAGCGGCTCGAGAAGTCGAACTACGCGGCCGTCATCGTGCACATCAATTCGCCGGGTGGCACCACCGCAGGCTCCGAGCAGCTCTATGACTCGCTGGCGCAGCTGAAGGCGAAGAAGCCGCTGGTCGTGGTCGTCGACGGCCTCGCCGCCTCGGGCGGCTACATCACGGCGATCGCCGCCGATCACATCGTCGCGCAGCAGACCTCGCTGGTCGGCTCGATCGGCGTGCTCTTCCAGTTTCCGAACGTTTCCGAGCTGCTCAAGACCGTCGGCGTGAAGATGGAGGAGATCAAATCCTCGCCGTTGAAAGCGGCGCCGAACGGCTTTGAACCGACCAGCCCGGAAGCGCATGACGCGATCGATTCGCTGGTCAAGGATTCCTATGCATGGTTCCGTGGATTGGTGAAAACGCGGCGCGGCATGGACGACGCGTTGCTGGAGAAGGTCGCCGATGGGCGCGTCTTCACCGGCCGGCAGGCGGTCGATCTCAAGCTGATCGATCAACTGGGTGACGAGAAGACCGCGATCGCCTGGCTGGTCGCGGAGAAGAAGATCCCGAGCGAACTGCCGGTCCACAATTACAAGCTCAATCCGCGCTTCGGCGACCTCACTTTCTTGCGCACGGCGGCCTCGATCACGCTCGATGCCTTCGGCCTCGAGGCCATTGCGCGCCGGATCGAGCAGGGCGGCATGGCCTCGGCGGTCGACCGGTTCGGGCTCGACGGCATGCTGGCGCTGTGGACCCCCGCCGGAACCAATTGATCGACGCGAAAGGCGTGGCCATCGCGGAATTCCCGCTGGGCGGGAATCAGCGGATGCCCCAATCGGGCTATTTGTCACGTCATTTCGCGGCGCCCTAAATCGATTTAGCGTCTTGACAGTGCAGTGTATTTTCACGGAAATGGACTTCCGCAAGAGCCGGGATCCCATTTTCGATGATCAAATCCGAACTTGTTCAGCGTATCGCCGAGCACAACCCGCATCTTTATCAGCGGGATGTCGAGAATATTGTGAACGCGATTCTCGATGAGATTGTCGCGGCGCTGGCGCGCGGCGACCGTGTCGAGCTCAGAGGTTTCGGCGCATTTTCGGTGAAGCATCGCCCGGCGCGGGCCGGCCGCAATCCGCGCACCGGCGAGCATGTGCCGGTCGATCAGAAGAGCGTGCCGTTCTTCAAGACCGGCAAGGAAATGCGCGAGCGTCTCAACCGCGAAGGCGGTGAGGCGGAAGCGGCCCATGCCGATGCGCCCAAAGCCGATGCGTAGAGGCTGACGCGTAAGAGACGACGTCAGTTGCTGCGGACCGTGTGCCCGCGCTTTCTCGATCTGACTTGAGAGATGGTCATGCGAAAGTTTCTCACGGCAGTGGTCGTCATCCCGCTCGCGCTGATCTTCATCATCTTCGCGGTTGCCAACCGTCACTTCGTGACGGTCTCGTTCGATCCCTTCAATTCGACGACACCGCTGATTGCCGCGACGCTGCCCCTGTTCGTCGTCATCATCACCTCCGCGATCCTGGGCGTCATCGCGGGCGGCATGGCGACCTGGCTCCGGCAAGGGCGCTGGCGCCGCGCCGCCCGGCAGCACGAGGCTGACGCCCGCCACGTCCGCGCCGAGCTCGCCGACCTCCGGGCTGCGAGCTCCCGGGACGACGCACAGCGCCGGCCGGCGCCGGCCCAGCTCGGCTTTTACGGGCCCAACGGGCGAGACAAGCAGGGCGCGACGTTGTAGAACCCGCCCCGTCGGAGCGGGGCGCAGCCTTGGCTCCAGCCGCCTGAAAAGCCATTCGAACAGACGCCGTCTGAGAGACCATGTCCCTGCTTGTCAAAATCTGCGGCCTGTCCACGCGCGAGACGCTCGACGTCGCGCTCGAGGCCGGCGCCGACATGGTCGGGTTCGTGTTCTTCCCGCCGTCCCCCCGGCATATCACCCTCGAGGTCGCGCGCGACCTCGGCCGCCACGCGAAGGGGCGGGCGGTGAAGGTGGCGCTGACTGTCGACGCCGACGATGCGACGATCGAAAACATCATGGAGACGCTGCGGCCCGATATCTTGCAGTTGCACGGCAAGGAAACCACCGCGCGGCTGCGTGACATCAAGCAGAAATTCGCTCTCCCGCTGATGAAGGCGCTGCCGGTCGAGACCGCCGCCGATCTCGCGGCGCTGGCCGGCTATGCCAGCGTCGCCGACCGCATCCTGTTCGACGCCCGCGCGCCAAAGGATGCGACGCGGCCGGGCGGGCTCGGCGCGACATTCGATTGGCACGTCCTGGAAAATCTCGATCTGGCGTTGCCCTACATGGTCTCGGGCGGGCTGCATGCCGATAATGTCGCCGAGGCCATCCGCGTCACCCGCGCCGGCGGCGTCGACGTCTCGTCGGGCGTCGAGCGCGCCCCCGGCGTCAAGGATCCCGAATTGATCCGCGCCTTCGTTCGCGCCGCGCGCGCAGCCCAAGAATTCACACCAGAACTGGCGGTTCGATGAATCAAAACCTGCCCAATTCCTTCCGCAGCGGTCCCGACGAGCGCGGGCATTTCGGCATCTTCGGCGGACGCTTCGTCGCCGAGACGCTGATGCCGCTGATCCTCGATCTGGAAAAGGCCTATGCCGAGACCAAGGCCGATCCGTCGTTCCAGGCCGAGATGAACGGCTACCTGAAGGACTATGTCGGCCGGCCCTCGCCGCTGTATTTCGCCGAGCGGCTCACCGAGCACCTCGGCGGCGCAAAGATCTATCTGAAGCGCGAGGAGCTCAATCACACCGGCTCGCACAAGGTCAACAACGTGCTCGGCCAAATCATGGTCGCGCGCCGCATGGGCAAGAAGCGCATCATCGCCGAGACCGGCGCCGGCCAGCATGGCGTGGCGACGGCGACGCTGTGCGCGCGCTTCGGCCTCGAATGCGTGGTCTATATGGGCGCCGTCGACGTCGAGCGGCAGCAGCCGAACGTGATCCGGATGGAGATGCTCGGCGCCAAGGTGGTGCCGGTGCAATCGGGCGCGCGCACGCTGAAGGACGCGATGAACGACGCGCTGCGCGACTGGGTCACCAACGTGCACAACACGTTCTACTGCATCGGCACGGTCGCGGGCCCGCATCCCTATCCGATGATGGTGCGCGACTTCCAGTCGGTGATAGGCGACGAGACGCGCCGGCAGATGCAGGAGGCCGAAGGCCGCCTGCCGGATTCGCTGGTCGCCTGCATCGGCGGCGGCTCCAATGCGATGGGTCTGTTTCATCCGTTCCTCGACGATCCCTCGGTCGAGATCTTTGGCGTCGAGGCAGCAGGCCACGGGCTGACGCAGTTGCACGCGGCGTCGCTCGCGGGCGGCCGCCCCGGCGTGCTGCATGGCAATCGCACCTATTTGTTGATGGATGCCGACGGCCAGATCGAGGAAGCACACTCGATCTCGGCCGGCCTCGATTATCCCGGCATCGGTCCCGAGCATGCCTGGCTGCACGAGACCGGCCGCGTGACGTATCTGTCGGCGACCGACGAGGAGGCGCTGGCCGCCTTCCAGCTGCTGTCGCGTCTCGAGGGCATCATCCCCGCACTGGAATCCGCGCACGCCATCGCCAAACTGTCGGAGCTCGCGCCGAAGCGGCCGAGGGATCACCTGATGGTGGTCAACCTCTCCGGCCGCGGCGACAAGGACGTGCCGCAGGTCGGCGACATCTTGAAGGGCAGGAAGAAGTGACCACCCGTATCGACGCACGCTTTGCCGAACTCAAGCAGCAAGGCCGCTCCGCCTTCGTCACCTTCGTGATGGCCGGCGATCCCGACCTGAAGACGTCGCTCGACATCATCAGGGCGCTGCCGAAGGCCGGTGCCGATATCATCGAGCTCGGCATGCCGTTCACCGATCCGATGGCCGACGGTCCGTCGATCCAGGCCGCGGGCCTGCGCGCGCTGAAAGGCGGCATGACGCTGCGGAAGACGCTGCAACTGGTCCGCGACTTCCGCAAGGACGACAACGCGACGCCGATCGTGCTGATGGGCTACTACAATCCGATCTATATCTACGGCGTCGACACGTTTTTGGCCGATGCGAAAGCCGCCGGCGTCGATGGCCTGATCATCGTCGACCTGCCGCCGGAAGAAGACACCGAGCTCTGCATCCCCGCGATGAAGGCCGGGTTGAACTTCATCCGCCTGGCGACGCCGACCACCGACGACAAGCGCCTGCCGGCGGTGCTCGCCAACACCTCGGGATTTGTCTATTACGTCGCGGTCACCGGCATCACCGGCAGCGCGGCGGCCGATTCGAAGGTGGTCGGCGAGGCCGTGGCCCGCATCAAGCGCCACACCGAGCTGCCGATCTGTGTCGGCTTCGGCATCCGCACGCCGGAGGCGGCGCGGGCGATCGCGGAACGGGCCAACGGCTCGGTGGTCGGCACCGCGCTGGTCGATGCCCTCAAGGGCGCGCTCGACGCCGAGGGACGCGCCACGGCCAGGACCGTGACCGCGGTGGCGGACCTGGCGGCCGCACTGGCCCAGGGCGTCCGGGGCGCCAGACAGGCCGCTGAATAAGCCATAATTTGCGGCAACAAGGCCGCGAACGGCGGCTTGCCGGCCTCTCGCCGGCCCGCCATATATGCCATCGATGCGGGACCGACCCGCATGTCGGAGCGAACCATGAATTGGCTCACCAACGTTGTCCGGCCCAAGATCCGCAACATCCTGCGCCGCGAGACGCCGGAGAATCTCTGGATCAAGTGCCCGGATTCCGGACAGCTGGTGTTCTACAAGGACGTCGAGGCCAACCAGTTCGTGATCCCCGGCTCGAATTACCACATGCGCATGGGCGCGGTGGCGCGGCTGAAGTCGATCTTCGACAACGAGACCTGGTTCGACATCGCGCTGCCCGAGGTCACGCCTGATCCGCTGAAATTCCGCGACGAGCGCAAATATGTCGACCGCATCAAGGATGCCCGCGCCAAGACCGGGCTGAACGATGCGATCAAGGTCGGCTACGGCAAGCTCGAGGGCGCCGGCGTGGTGGTCGCGGTGCAGGATTTCGACTTCATGGGCGGCTCGCTCGGCATGGCAGCGGGCGAGGCGATGGTGCGCGGGCTCGAGCTCGCGGTCGAGAAGAAGTCGCCCTTCATCGTGTTTGCGGCATCCGGTGGCGCCCGGATGCAGGAAGGCATCCTGTCGCTGATGCAGATGCCGCGCACCACGGTCGGCGTGCAGATGCTGCGCGAGGCCAAGCAGCCCTATATCGTCGTGCTGACCAATCCGACCACCGGCGGCGTCACCGCATCCTACGCCATGCTCGGCGACGTTCAGATCGCCGAACCCGGCGCGCTGATCGGCTTTGCCGGCGCGCGCGTGATCGAGCAGACCATCCGCGAGAAGCTGCCCGAGGGTTTCCAGCGTGCCGAATATCTGCGCGAGCACGGCATGGTCGACATGGTCGTGCATCGCCACGACATGAAGGCGACCTTGGCGCGGCTGTGCCGCCTGTTCACCAAATCGCCGGCGCTCGAGGGCGCGACGAAACCCACGGCCGCCGTTACCGAGCCGGCCCAGATCGTCATTGCGCCGGAAACGGTGCCGGCCGCGCCGCACGCGTGACCGCAAGCGCCGTCCCATCGCAGCCCTCGCTCGAGGCGTTGATCGCGCGGATCTCGGCGTTGCACCCGAAGCGCATCGATCTCAGCCTCGATCGCATGCTCGGCCTGATGGCGCGGCTCGACCATCCCGAGCGCAAGCTGCCGCCGGTGATCCATGTCGCCGGCACCAACGGCAAGGGCTCGACGATCGCCTATCTGCGCGCGATCCTGGAAGCGGCGGGCCTGCGCGTGCACGTCTTCACCTCGCCCTATCTGGTGCGGATCAACGAGTGCTACCGGTTAGCGGCCGTCGGCGGCGGCAAGCTCGTCGGCGACGATGAGCTGCGCGCCACTTTCGCGGATTGCGAGCGCGTCAACGCCGGCCATCCCGTCACCATCTTCGAGATGGAGACTGCGGTCGCGTTCTGCCTGTTCGCAAAACACGAGGCCGATGTCGCGCTGCTCGAGGTCGGCCTCGGCGGCCGGCTGGATTCCACCAATGTGGTCGAGACGCCGCTCGCCGCCGTGATCACGCCGGTCAGCATGGATCACATGGAGTTCCTCGGTGACACCCTGACCGCGATCGCCGGCGAGAAGGCTGCGATCATCAAGCGCAACGTCCCCGTGATCTCCGCCGAGCAGGCGCCCGATGCGATGGCGGTGGTCGAGGCGCAAGCCAAGGCGATGCGCGCGCCGCTGCACGCCGCCGGCCAGCAATGGCATGTCGGTGTCGAGCGCGGCCGGCTGGTCTATCAGGACGAGCGCGGCCTGTTGGATCTCGCCGCGCCAAAACTGTTCGGCCGGCATCAGTTCGACAATGCGGGGCTTGCGATCGCGACCTTGCGCGCGATCGACGCCTTCAGGCTCAGCATGTCCGCCTATGAAGCCGGTATCGTCAATGCGGAGTGGCCGGCGCGGATGCAGCGGCTGGCCTCCGGCACGCTGGTCAGCCAGGGGCCGCAGGGCTCTGAGGTCTGGCTCGATGGCGGGCACAACGCCGAAGGCGGTCGCGTCGCGGCGGCGGCGCTCGGCGATCTCGAGGAGCGGGTGTCGCGGCCGCTGGTCGTGATCACAGGCATGATGGGCAACAAGGATGCGAGGGCCTTCCTCGCCAATTTCGCCGGGCTGACGCGGCATATCATCGCGGTCCCCGTGCCCGGCCGCGACAACGGCATGCCGCCGGATCGGCTCGCCGATGCCGCCCGCGCGCTCGGCATGCGCGTCGAGATCGCACCCGGCGTCGAGGCCGCGCTGCAGCGGCTGGCGATGCTCGCCTACGAATTGCCGCCGCGCATCCTGATCACCGGCTCGCTGTATCTGGCCGGCCCGGTGCTTGCGGCAAACGGCACGCCGCCTGCATAACATCTCTCGTGTCCCGGACGCGGTGCGGCACGAAGTGCTGCTCCGCAGTGCCGGGACCTCACTTGAAGCCGCATAGGCCCCGGGCCAGCAGCGCATCACTGTGTGCTGCGCTGCGTCCGGGGCACGAGCCTGGAGGAACGAACGACGATGCGTTTCGCGGCCATCGCCGATATCCACGGCAATCACCTCGCGCTTGAAGCCGTGCTGTCGGACATTCGCGCGCAGGGCATTTCCGACATCGTCGATCTCGGCGACATGCTGAGCGGCCCGCTCGACGCGCGGCCGACGATCGATATGCTGATGGAGCTCGATGCGGTTCATCTGCTCGGCAATCACGATCGTTACCTGATCGACCGGCCGCATGAGAAGATGGGCTCCTGGGAGCGGTTGACCTACACGCAACTCGAACCTGGGCAGCTCGACTGGCTGCGTACGCTGCCGGCAACCTTAGTGTATCGCGACCAGGTTTTCCTCTGCCACGCGACGCCGCAAGATGACGAGACCTACTGGCTCGACACGGTGCTGCCTGGTGGCGAGGTCTTGATGCCCCCGCTGGAATCGATCGAGGCGAAGGCGGCGGGCGTAACGCAATCGCTGATCCTCTGCGCTCACACCCACATCGCCCGCGCGGTGCGGCTCCGCGACAACAGGCTGATCGTCAATCCCGGCAGCGTCGGCTCGCCCGGCTATCGCGCCGGCAAACCGCATCCGCATGTCGTCGAGGCCGGCTCGCCCGACGCGCGCTATGCCATTCTCGAACAGGTCGATGGTGACTGGGACGTCACCTTCCGGCATATCCCCTACGACCATGAAGCGATGGCCGCACTGGCGCGGCAGCACGGCCAGGCCGAACTCGCATCGGCGCTGGCGACGGGATGGATCAGGTAGTCCGACGGTCCAGGATTCGTCACACGCGGGCTTGACCCGCGTGTCCATCAATCTTCGCAGGAAGTTTTTCCGAAGCGGATGGATGGCCGGGTCAAGCCCGGCCATGACGAGCACACGCAAAACAAAACGGCCGACTTGTCGCCGGCCGTTTCGCAAATCAGCTCATTCGAAGCGGGATCAGACCGCAGCGGTGATCCACTGCTGCAGCTTCGCCTTCGGCGCGGCGCCGACCTGGCGGGAGGCCATCTCGCCGCCCTTGAAGATCATCAGGGTCGGGATCGACATCACGCCGTATTTCGACGCCGTCTTCGGGCTCTCGTCGACGTTGAGCTTCACGATCTTGACCTTATCGCCCATCGCGCCGGAGATCTCATCGAGCGCGGGTGCGATCATGCGGCAGGGGCCGCACCACTCGGCCCAGAAGTCAACGACCACCGGCCCGGTCGCCTTGAGCACTTCGGCTTCGAAATCGGCGTCAGAAACCTTGCCAACGGCCATGGGAATACCTCGTACGGTTGAGACAAAAGGGCGCAGCGGAGAATCGCGCCCGGGGAGCATGGGGCAAACGTATGAATGCCCCCTTGCCGGGTCAAGCTCGCTCACGCCGACCTGACCTTATGCCAGCTCGGCGTCCAGCGCGGGGGCCGAAATCTCCATCATTTCAGGGGTTTCGGTCCACAGCAGGGCGGCGTGGATGATCCTTTGGGGATAAAGCTTGGCCAGCAGCGCGCGGTACAGCGCGAGCTGGCGGACATAGGCTTTCGGCGCCTCGGCCGCGGTCTTGGGCGGGGCGTGGTTGGTCTTGAAATCGACGATCAGGACCTCCGTCGGCGTGACCACCAGCCGGTCGATCTGGCCGGAGACCACGACCTTCGGCTGGCCCGGCCGCTCCAGCCGTCCCACGATCGAGACCTCGGCGCGGCTGCCCGGGGCAAACACCGGCGCAAAACGCAGATCGACGGTGAGCGCAACCACCTGCCGGGCCAGCGCCGCCCGCTCGTCTTCGCTCCAGCCGTCGGCATTGCGCGCGAGGTAACCGAGCGCGGCGCCGAGCCGTCGCTCCAGGGCGACGTCGGGCAGCGACTGCAGCAGGCGATGCACCAGCGTGCCGCGCTGCAGGGCGCGGGCGCGCAGCAGCACCGATTCGCCTGTCCGCACGTGATGGCCGTCGTCATCGGCGGGATCGGACGGGCGCAGCACGCTTGCGGCGGATGATTCGGGCGCTGCTGGCGCGTGCAGCCATGGCGGCAGCGCGAGCGGCTCGGCTGTCGCCGCGGCGGCCGCGCCGGTGCGGTCGGCAACGTCGTCCGCGCGCGAATAGCGCATCACCTTGCCACCCGGCGTTTCCAGCTCCTCGAGCTTGAGCCCGGAGGTCGCGAGACCCTTGGTGATCAGGTCGTACCAGGAGGATTTCCGCACGGTGTTCATGTTGCCCGGCATGCAGCCGCCGACCACGAGCCGATCGGCGGCGCGCGTCATCGCGACATAGAGCAGCCGGCGATACTCGTCCTCGGTATCGCCAAGCATCGCCTTGCGCGCATCGGCGACGCTGGGCGGGTCCTCGGCTTTCTTGCCGGCCCACACCACGACGCCGGGCGCATGCGGCGCGGCATTGCCCTGCGGCAGATGGATCAGCCGCAGCCGCTGGGTGTCCGACGGCGAGGTCGTGGTGTCGACCAGGAAGACGACCGATGCCTCGAGGCCCTTGGCGCCGTGCACGGTCATGACGCGGACCTCGTCGCGCGAGATCTCCATGTCGCGCTTCACCTCGGTGTCGGCGGCGCGCAGCCAGGCCACAAAGCCCTGCAGCGAGGCCGGCGCCTTGCGCTCATAGCTCAGCGCCAGCTCCAGGAATTCGTCGAGCGCATCGTTGGCCTCGTGGCCGAGCCGCCGCAGGATTCGCGCCCGTCCGCCGTCGCCGCCGAGCAGCCAGGCGTAGAAGGCGAACGGCGTCTCCTGCGTAAAGCGGCGCTCGCATTGCTCGAGACGGTGCAGGGCAGCCGCAAAGCGCTCATTGGTTGGCGCTTGTGCGACCAATGCCTGGCGCAGTGATCCCCGTCGTTCCCATGCCAGCTTGAACAGATCGTCATCGTCGAGGCCGAACAGCGGGCTCTTCAGCGCCACCGCCAACGCGAGGTCGTCCTGCGGCAGCAGCAGCGCGTCGGCGAGGTTCATCAGGTCGATGATCGCGATGTGCTCGGTCAGCTTGAGACGGTCGGCGCCGGCGACCGGGATGCCGGCATGCTTCAGCGCCTGGATCACGGCGTCGAACGCATTGCCGCGCCGCCGCACCAGGATCAGCATGTCGCCATAGCGCAGCGGCCGCCGCGCGGCCTCGCTGCCGGTCATGGTTCCGCTGGTGACGAGGCGCTTGATCTCGGCCTGGATGCGCCGCGCCAGCTTCACCTCCGGGCTCGTCATCGCCACGCCGTCGAACGGCGCGCGCCAGCCCTCAATGTCCTGACGGTCGTCAGCCTCGGCGAGATCCCAGAGCTCGATCAGGCTCGGGCCGGCATCGGTCATCGCATTGTGGATCGGATAGCCGTTCTCCACCGCATGGATGCTGCGGAAGATTTCCTGCTCGCGGAAGACGTGGTCGACCGAATGCAGGATCACCGGGCCGGAGCGGAACGAATAGGTGAACGACACCGGATCGAATTTCAGCCCGGCCTCCTCGAACCGCCGCTTCAGCTCGCGCCGGCGCAGGTCGAATTCACGGGGGGCGGCACCCTGGAACGAGAAGATCGACTGCTTCTCGTCGCCGACCGCGAACACCGTGCGCACCAGGCCGTCGCGCGCGCCGGCGCCGGCGGTGAATTCAGAGATGATATGCGCGACGATGTCCCATTGCCGCGGGCTGGTGTCCTGGGCCTCGTCGATCAAGACGTGATCGACGCCGCGGTCGAGCTTGTAGTGCACCCAGCCGGAGGAAACGCGGTCGAGCATCGCCAGCGTCTTGTCGATCAGATCGTCATAATCGAGCAGCCCGCGCTCCAGCTTCTCGCGGCGGTAATGTGCCGCCGCTGCGGTCGCGATATGGATCAGCGCCTCGGTGCGGTCGCGCGCAACCACCGCGCGGCGTCGCTCGATCAGCGGCAGGATGCGGCGGCTCTCGGCTTCGAACAGCCGGCCGATCGCCGGATTGTTGTCGCAGAATTTCTTCGTCACCACCGATTTGCGCGGCGTGCGATCGGTATCGGTCAGGAACACGGCGAGATAGGCATCGACCTGGGCAGCCCCGGTAAACACCAGCGCCTCGCGCAGCCGTGCGGCCTGGTCCTGGTCGGATTTGCTGCCGGTGTCGAGGACGGTCGCGATCTCTTCCCAGCCGGAGTGCCTGAGATAGGGTCCATCGACGATGTCGCGCTCGACATCCTCGATGCGGTCGTCGGGCGAAACGCCGAGCGCGGCCGACACCTGCGCGGCAGCCGCGGTCGCGCTGCCGGCGGTATCGGTCCAGGCCATGAAATGATCGCGGCTGAGGCAGGCTTCGCGCACCACCTCCTTGAAGGTGACGTCGGCGGCGCTCGCCATCGCCGTCATCAACGCACGACCGATCGGGCTGTCGGGACTGCGCGAGGCCTCCAGGAACACGGCCAGGTTGGCGCGCTCCATCATCTCGTTCTGGTCGCGGTCGTCGAGCACGGCAAAGCGTGCCGGCACATTGGCCTCGAACGGGAATTGTTGCAGCAGCCGCGTGCACAGCGCGTGGATCGTTTGCACCTTCAACCCACCCGGCGTCTCCAGCGCGCAGGCGAACAGCTTTCGCGCCTCGCGGCGGAGGCTGGCGGACGGATGCGCGATGCCGGCCTCGCGGATCGCGGTATTGAGCGCATCGTCGTCGAGCGTCACCCATTGGCCGAGCGTCGTGAACACGCGCTCGGCCATGTTGGCGGCTGCGGCCTTGGTGAAGGTGATGCAGAGGATCTTTTCCGGCGGCACCCCTGACAGCAGCAGGCGGATCACGCGCTGCACCAGCACGTGGGTCTTGCCGGAGCCGGCGTTGGCCGACACGAAGGTCGACGCCTTCGGATCGGAGGCGCGGGCCTGCGCGTCGCGCACCGCAGAGGGAATGGGACGGGGCGCCTTCACCATTCCTCGATCCCCAGGCCGCCGGCCGCGGACCATTCCTTGATCCGCGCGAGATCGTCATAGGCGCCGTAGCGGTTGGACCACATCGACAGGTTCAGCGAGGTGTAGGCCTGCTCCTCATTGTCGAAGGCGCGGATCAGCGCCTCCAGCTTGAGCCGCGCGGCGTCGGCGGCTTCATCCGGCCGCTGCGGCGTGTCGTTGGGGCGGATCTTCAATTCAAGGGAACGCTGCTCGCCCGGCGGATTGTTGCCGCTCAGCCTGACATAGATCAGCTCGCCGACCGAGGAATCGGCTGGAATCTCGGCAAAGCCGCCCTCGCGCAGGATCGCGGCTTCCAGCGTGAGCTGCGGCGACAGGCCCATTCGCACCTGCTTGCCGGTCGGCGGCTGGCCGGTCTTGTAGTCGAGCAGCGCAAAGCTACCGTCCTGCCGCCGCTCGATGCGGTCGGCGCGCGCCGAGAGGATGAACGATCTCGCATCGTCGAGCGGGATGCCGATCTCGCCGCGGATCTCGGCCTTGATGGCGTCGATGTTGCCGCGCCGTGCCTGCTCCCATTCGGCGAACCACGCCGCGATGCGCTGGAAGCGCGGCCACCACAGCGCGCGTGCCTCGGGCCGCTCCATCAGCGGCGCAAAATGTTTGCCGCCGATCTCGCGCAGCGTGCCTCTGATGTCGTCAGGCAGCGCGTCGGCATAGGCCTGCGTGAATTCGCCGAGCGCCTCATGGATCGCCGAGCCGCGGTCGGCCGCCGACAGCGGCATGTCGACGGGATCGAGCGGATCGAGTCTCAGGATATAGCGCGCATAGATCGTGTAGGGATCGCGCAGCCAATCCTCGATCGCGGTGACCGACATCTTCAGCGGCCGCGCCTCGCGCGGCGGCCGCGGCTCCGGCTGCGCGATCGGCTCGACCTTGTCGGGCCGGTCGAGCTCGGCGGCATATTGCACGTAGATTTCGCCGGCGGCTTTCGCGGCCTTCCAGCGTGCTTCCCCGGCGACGGCTTCCAGCCGGTGCAGGAAGCGCGAAGCGACGGCCGGCGCGCCGCCGACCTTTGCGGCGTGGCTGAGGATCACCTCGTCATGGCCGAGCAGCTGCGCGAAGTCATGTGCGGACAGGCCGATGCGCCGTTCCGGTAGATCGAGCCCGAGTTCGTGCCGCATCGGCCGGCTCAGCCACGGATCGATCCGCGGCGCCGGCGGCCAGACGCCCTCGACCAACCCGCCGAGGATGACGCGATCGGATTCGGTGAGACGCGCCTCGAGCTGGCCGAAAATGTTGAGCTGCGCGCGCGCCGATTCCGGGCGCCGCACCATGCGCTCGGCGAATGCGGTCTGGAACACGTCCGCGTAGTCGGCGAGCGGCGTCATCAGCCCGCTCGGCTGCTGCTTGGCCAGCAATTCGTCGAAACCCGACGCCAGCGCCGCGCCGGCGCGCTCCTCGAACACGACGGCAACGCCACGCTGGTCGCAGGACAGCGCGATCAGCGCCTCGCGATGCCGCGATGCCAGCTCGGCGAAATCATGCGGCTTTGACGACGCCATGCCTTCGAGCGGCGCCAGCGCGGCCTGTAGTTTTGGGATCAGCGCTCCGGCTTCGTTGAGATCATTGTCACGCAGTCGCGCGCGTTGCTCGGCCTTGTGCAGTGACGAGGTCTCGCCGCTGTTGAGCTTCACAAGCTCGGCGCGGAAGCGCGCGAAATCGCCCGCGAGGCCGCCGGTTCCCGGTTGCGGCCGGGTGCCGCGCAGCAGTGCGATCTCCAGCACCTCGATCGCGCGCTTCAGCGCGCCATGCGGGCCGCCGAGCCGGAACAGCGGATGCTTGAGCAGCGCAAGCAAGGTCGGCGGCTCCAGCCCCCTGGCCACCGCTTCCGCGGCGAGGCGGGCGAACACGCCGGGTGCGGTCTCCATCAGCGCATCGCCGCCGGAATCGTCGAATTCCAGCTTCCAGCGCGTCAGCGAGGCCATCACCCGGCGCGCCAGCGCGCGATCCGGCGTCACCAGCGCGGCCGACTTGCCGAGATGCCGCGCCTCGCGCATCGCGACCGCGATCGCCAGCGCCTCCATCTCCGGATTGGGCGCCGCGACCACGCTGAGGTTGGTCATCCCGGCGGAAATCCGCGCGGCGATTTCCGGCCGCTCCAGCCGGTCGTGCCACTGCGCCGTCGCGGTCGACGGGCGCATCGTCTCGGATACCAGCACCTCGCGGCCGAGCGGTGCTGACACAGCCAGGCTCTCGACGTCGCGGCGCCTGATGCCGAAGCGATCGAGCAGCGCATGCATCGCGTATTGCGGATGGTTCGACGAGGGCGGCACGGAGAAACGACCGTCGTCATTGCGCTCGCCGCCGATCGTGTCCCACGATTCCTCGTCGAGATCGGTGTCGAGCCCGGGCAGCACCACCGCTCCGTTCGCAAGCTTCGCCACCGCGTGCAGGAACTTTGCGGTGGCCGGCATCGAGCCGGTCGAGCCCGCCGCGATCACCGGTCCCGCGCGATGCGCGGTGAGCCGCGCCGCCTCCGCCTCGATCAGCAGATCACGGCGTGCTGCCGGCTCGATGCGGCCGATTTCCTTCAGGTAGTTCGGCCAGGCGTCGCGCGCGATGCGCAGGAATTCGAGCGAGTGCTGCCAGTATTGGTCGAGCTGGTCCGGCACCAGGCGATCGAGCGCGCGCCAGTCGACGCCGCGCGTCACCATGTCGTCCATCAATCGGGCCAGATCACCGGCGAGCTGCAAGGTCGAGGCGGGGCCGCCGACCACCAGCGGAGAGGACACCGGTGTCCTGGCCCAGGCCGCGACCAGATGCGCCAGCGTCAGGCGGCGCTCGAGCTCGCCGAGCCGTGGCGGAATCTCCAATGGCGTCGCGCCGCCGACCGCGTCCGATTGGTCGGCGAAAGCCAGTTCGTCCTCATCGATATCGCCGAGCGCGACGATGCGCGGCAGCACCGCGGCATCGGCATCGAGCACGTCGAGAAAAATCTCGCGCGCCAGCCGCCCGGCGCGGCGGGTCGGCAAATAGAGCGTGGCGTTGGCGAGCCTTGCCGGATCGTTACGCGCCTCGAATCCCGCAACCAGCCGGCCGTCGACCAGCGCCGCGATGACGGTGCGCAGGAACGGTGCTGAGACGGGAACGCTGAAAACACGCATGGCCAGCCTGATTCGGAATCAGGCGCCAATATAGGGAGTGAGGGCTGCAAGGTCATGGGTAGGCGGGACGCCGTCCCCGTTCCCCACTGTCGCCGCCATTCCCACTGTCGTCACCCGCGAAAGCGGGTGACCCAGTATTCCAGAGGCAGGAGTGCTTGAATGGATAGGCCGCGGCGTACTGGGTACCCCGCTTTCGCGGGGTACGACGACCGGCTTGGTGGCGGCAGTGCTTACGCCACGCTCTCCAGATACGCCTCTTCCGCGGCCTGGATCGCGTCGGGGGTTCCGACATGCATCCAGACGCCGTCGAGGCGCAGGCCGAACAGCCGTTCCTGATCGTTGGCGCGGTCGAACATCTTGGTCAGCGAGAACTCGCCGGCCGGGGCATCGGCGAACAGCGACGGCGACATGATCGCGGCGCCGGCATAGACGAACGGCACCACCTGGTGCTCCCGGCGCTTGCGCAGCGCGCCGTCGGGCAGCATCGTGTAGTCGCCGCGGCCGTTATAGCCGATGCTGGAGGCCGTCGGCGCCATCAACAGCAGAATGTCCATCCGCGCCGGATCGAAGGTTTCCGCGAGCCGCGCCAAATTGGAGCGCACCCCGTCGATCCACATCGTGTCGGCGTTGAGATGGAAGAACGGCGCGTTGCCGAGCAGCGGCAGCGCCTTCACGACCGCGCCACCGGTGCCGAGCACCTGGTCGCGCTCGTCGGAGATGATCACGCGTGGGCGGCTGCGGGTCTTGACGTGCTCGATGATCTGGTCGGGCAGATAATGCACGTTGACGACGGCTTCCGTGACGCCGGCGCCGGCGAGCTTGTCGAGCACGTGGTCGAGCAGCGGCTGGCCGGCCACGCTCACCAGCGGCTTGGGCATCGTGTTGGTCAGCGGGCGCATGCGCACACCGAGGCCCGCAGCGAGCACCATGGCTTTGTGAGGGGTGACGGACATCTTCCGGATATTCTCGATCATCATCTCTCGGCGCCGATCCTATCACGGCGATTCGGCACGCACATTAACCCGACGCGATAGTCATTGGACATGACGGCCGTAAGACGGCGAAAATCTAGACGTCGACCTGCGCGCCGCGTCTGGCAGACTTTTTCTTCTTGTCGCCCTGTTTGAGAAAATTGACACCGATCTGGTCGCCATTGACCCATGCCAGCTCGCAGCGGCGATAGGCCAATCCTGTGGACGACAGCAGCAGGAAAAATTCCTTCAGGTTCAGGCCCACGACCGAGCCCTCGACCGAGAGCTTGGCGCCCATCTCGGAGACGTCCTCCATGATGCAATCGCGGCGCCAGGTGCCGTCGATGCCCATCATGTGCGCCGGGATGCCACGCTCAAACGTGACACGATCGCCCCTGCGTCGTTCCGCCGCCGCCATATGGCCTCGCTCCAGATCCGGCCGTCTCTCGTAGGGCCAGGTTCCAGCCTAAACGGTCCACGGCTAACAACCGGTAAACCTACGGTAACGGGGGAGGGACGTTGGCAGCATACCAGTCGCGGACGGCCGCAAGTGCCGGATGCGCCAGCGAGCGGTTGAGATAGGTCCAGATCCGCGGCTGGTGCTTGAGATATTGCGGCTTGCCGTCGCGCCGGTTGAGCCGGGCGAAGGTGCCGAGCAGGCGGGTGTTCCGCTGTGCCGACATGATCGCGTAGAGCTCCGCGAATTCTGCCGGATCGAAGTGTTGGTCGGTGTCGCGACGCGCCTTGATGTAACGGGTCAGCAGCGCCAGTTCGAGCTGCTCGGGCACGTCGATCCGCGCATCCTGCAGCAACGACACCACGTCATAGGCCGCAGGTCCGAGCAGCGCGTCCTGGAAGTCGATGATGCCGACGCGAAGGATACCGGTGCGCTCGGTGAGCCAGATGATGTTCGGCGAATGGAAGTCGCGGATCACCCAGGTCTGCGCGGCCGCGGCCGGCTTTTCCAGCAGCCCCCGCCACATCCCCAGGAATTCGGTGCGGAGATCCTCGCTCGGCGGCGCGCCGCGGTCCGGCAGATACCATTCGAGCATCAGGCCGATCTCGATCAGCCAGGCGTCGATATCGAACACCGGGATGTCGTAGTTCGCATCCGACGGCACCGGCAGCGTGTCCGGCAGCGCCTCGCGATGCAGCGCCGCCAGCATGTCGGTCGCGGCTTCGTAGCGATCGACGATCGGCTGCGGCGGATCGCCCTCGACCACGCCTTCGTGGCCGAAATCCTCGGTGATCAGGAATCCGGCGTCGAGATCGGTGTGGCGGATCGCAGGCGCCGAGAAGCCGTGCTGGCGCAGGCCGTTGCCGATCGCAACGAACGGCCGGACATCCTCGGCAAGGTGCACCGCCGCGCTGTAGGACCTGCCGTGGTAGATCGCCGGGCCGTCCGGGCGCCGCGGCGAGTTCATCAGGATGACGCTGCCGTCATCGGTGCGCAGCCGCGCATAGGAGCGGGTCGAGGCATCGCCGGGCATGCGCTGGCGCTGCGCGCCGAGAAAGCCCGCGCGCTCCAGGAATTGGCGCAGCGCCAGCAGCCGCGCGACCTTCGCCGCCGCCTTGCCATGGCCGGTGATCTCGGCGGCGCGCGCGGTCGAGCCCAGCGCCGGGCGATGGCTGAAGGCGATGTCGATGCGGTCCTGGGGCATCGCGTCAGGCGCACGCTCCGGCCATTCGATCAGCGCCACGATGTCGTCGGGCAGCGGCGACAGCCCGATCTCCTCGAGTTCGCTGGCGTCGTTGATCCGGTAGAGGTCGGCATGGACAAGCGGAAACGACGGCAACTCGTAGGTTTGCGCCAGCGTGAATGTCGGGCTCGGCACTTCCAGCGCGGCGTCGTCGGCGAGATAGCGGATCAGCGCGCGGGCGGCGGCGGTCTTGCCGGCGCCGAGATCGCCGGACAGCGTGATGGCGTCGCCGGCGCCGATCAGCAGCGCGAGATCGGCCATCAGCTGCGCCGTCGCGACTTCGTTCGCGAGCGGCACCGAGAATGTCGAGGGTGCGTTCATTCCGCGGCGTTGCGATGCGCGGTCTGGTCGACGGGAAAGTCGCAGGTCACGGTGGTGCCCTTGCCGACCACGGAATCGACCCGCACCCGTCCTCCATGCAGTTCGACGAAGGAGCGCACCAGCGAGAGGCCGAGGCCCGCGCCGCGGTGACGCGAGCCGTGGGAATGGCTCTCGAACCAGTCGAACACCTTGTCCTTCATCTCGGGCGGAATGCCGGGGCCGGAATCGGTGACCGTGAACACCACGCTGTGCTCGTTGCGCCGCGCGCTGATCGCGACCGTGGCATCATGCGGCGAGAAGCCGACGGCGTTGGCGAGCAGGTTATACAACACCTGCACCACCCGGCGCTCGTCGCCGACGAAGCCGCCGATATTGGGCTCGATGTCGACCTTGAGCGCGATGCGGTCGGTCGCCAGCCGGTCCTGGATGCCTTCGGCGGCAGCCTCGATCGCCTGGCCGATATTGACCGGGCCGAGCTCGAGCTTCATCGCGCCGGCATCGATGGTGGCGAGATCGAGGATGTTGTTGGTCAGCGCCAGCAGCGCATTGGTCGATTTGGTGACGTAGTCGAGATATTCGGCCTGCTTCGGCGTCAGCGGTCCGGTCGCGGGATCGCTGAGGAAATGCGCGAAGCCGATGATGGTGGTGAGCGGCGCGCGCAGCTCGTAGGAGACGTGGTGGACGAAATCCACCTTCATCTGGTCGGCGGTCTCCAGCGCCTCGTTGCGCTCGCGCAGCGCGCGCTCGACGTTCTCGGTGTCGGTGATGTCCTGGAACGCCAGCAAGGTCTTGCCGTCGGGCAGCGGCACGGTCATGCAGTTCAGCACGCTGCCGTCCTTGCGCTCCAGCTTGAGCGCGACCTGGGCGCGGTTCTCGATCGTGGTGATCGATTCGCGGAGCGTCCGCCAGGTCAGCGCGTCATCGAACAGCGGCCTGCACAGCGCCTCCACCGCTTCGATATGCGGTTCGCCCTGCAGTGCGTCCGGCGCCAGCTTCCACATCTTGGCGAACGGCGGATTGAACAATTCGGCGCGGCCATTGCTGCCGAACACCGCGACCGCTTCGCCGAGATTATCGAGGGTCTCGCGCTGCACCCGGGTCAGCCGGTCGTAGCGGCGGGCGAGGTCGAGGCTCTCGGTGACATTGTCGAACAGATAGGTGACGCCGCCTTCGAGATTCGGCGTGGTGACGACGCTGAGCGCGCGGCCGTCCGGCAGGAACCAGGTGTTGGTTTCGGACTCGACCGCGCGATAGGCCTCGTGCAGCTTGGCCTTCCAGGCGCGGAAGTCGGGCTGCTCCGGCAGCTTGCGGTTGGCGCGCAGCCGGTCGAGCACGCTGGAATCGTCGGGGTTGCTGTCGAGGAAAGCCTGGTCGAGGCCCCATAGCCGCCGGTAGGATTCGTTGTAGAAGGCGAGCCGGCGGTCGGCGTCGAACACGGCGACGCCCGAGGACAATTGATCGAGCGTACGGCGATGCGCCTCGACCATCCGCGTGATCGCCGCGCGCAGCTGCGCCGCCTCGCTGGCGTCGATCGCGATGCCGGCGCTGCCGGCACCAAGCTTCAGCGCCTGCACGTCGTAAAAGCGACGCTCGCCCTTGACGACGATCGGCAGGCGGGCGGCATAGCTCGCATTGTCGTTGAGCGCGCGGGCAAGCTCGGTGCGCTGCTCGCTCTCGAGCAGTTCGAGGTTGCGGTGGATCGCATCAGCCACGCTGCGGCCTTCGGTGGCGCGCAGATAGGCCGTATTGGCATAGCGCAGATGGCCTTCGAGGCTCTTGGCCCAGATCGGCCACGGCGCCGCGGCGGCGAAGTCGCGCAGCAGCTCGGTTTCTTCCTGCAGCGTCTTGTGGCGCAGATTGGATTCGGCGAGTTCGCGGCGCAGCCCGCCGAGCTCGCGGATCCGCACGATGGCCTGTCCGCCGATGGCGCGGCCCATCGCCTCGATGGCGCGCCCCGCCGAGGTCGAGAGATTGAGCAGGAAGGCTTCGCCCTTCTCGCGCAGCGCGTCGACGGCATGATCCATCTGCAGCGCCGGCTCGGGCGGCAGCCAGGTTCCGAAGGCGAGGATGCGTTGCGGCGAGCTCTCCTGCGACATCACCAGCGAGATGTCGCCCGAGATCTGCGGACGGTTGTCGCCGGCGGCCCAGGAGATCAGCACCTGCGGCTCGACGAACAGCAGTGCGCGGAGCCGGTCGGTCTGTGCCTGCAGGTCGGATATTTCGGCGCGCAGCCGCTCGTCGCTCCGGGTCGCGCGCACCCGGGTCCGCATCAACAGGATCGCGGCGACGGCGGAGAAGCCGACCAGCGCCAGCGAGGTCGCGAGCACCGCGACTTCCTGGTGGTTGAGACCGAAATGGTCGGACATCGCCTGCGCCAACAGCCCGTCGGCCGCGAAGGCGGAGCTGGCCGACAGCGCTGCGGTGGTGGCGAACGCGATCATGCCGTCGCGCGCCAGTGAGGTGCATGACAGCAGGGTTCGACGCATTGCCGCGACTACGCCCGACATATGTTGCCCCAGAACGCACAACACCTGGGCATGATGATCCGGAACGATGAAAACCGGTTTCCCGCGGAACAACGCGTGACGTTGGCGCGGGATCATGCCCAAGCAGGACCAGATAGCCCGACGAAAACCCCCCGTCGTGCTCGAATCAGGTCAGAATAGTCCCAACGGGAGTCAGCGAGTAAGAGTCCAGATCGTGAACGCAGAATCCGCTGTGAAAAAATGCACCCGATGCTGCGAATTTTACGCGAAATGACTCCGTAATTTCGCGGAAGCTAGCGGCCGGTCGAACCGAAGCCGCCACTGCCGCGGTCGGTCGACGACAGCACGTCGACCGGAACCAGCTCGGCCCTTGTCACCGGCGCGATCACCATCTGCGCGATGCGCTCGCCGCGCCGGATCGAAAATGCCGACTGGCCGTGATTGATCAAGAGCACGTTGATCTCGCCGCGATAGTCGGCGTCGATGGTGCCGGGCGAGTTCAGCACGGTGATGCCGTATTTGGCGGCGAGCCCGGAGCGCGGCCGCACCTGCGCCTCGTAGCCCGGCGGCAGCGCAATCGTCAGCCCGGTCGGAACCATCTCGTAGCGGCCCGGCAGCAGCAGGACCGGCGCCGAGCGCGGCACCGCGGCCAAGAGATCGAGCCCGGCGGCGTCTGCGGTCTGATAGGCCGGCAGCAACAGATCGTAGCCGTGCGGCAGCTGGTGGACTTCGACCTTGATGGTGGCGCTCACGATGCAGTCCCCACGGTTCGTGCGATCCGCGACACCAAAGCGGCCGCGACCTCTTCCTTGGTCATGACCGGCCATGAATCGACGGTGACGTCCTTGCCCTCGCGCGCCAGCAGATGGACCGTGTTGCGGTCGCCGCCCATCACACCGGTTGCATGCGAGACGTCGTTGGCGACGATCCAGTCGCAGCCCTTGCGCGCGAATTTCGCCTTGGCGTTCTCGATCAGATGCTCGGTCTCGGCGGCGAAGCCGATCACCAGCGGCGGCCGCTTCTCCTTCAGCTTGGAGATCGTCGCCAGAATGTCGGGATTCTCGACCAGTTGCAGCGGCGGCATGCCGGCCGAGCTCTTCTTCAGCTTCTGCGTGCCTTCGCTGGCGACGCGCCAGTCGGCGACCGCGGCGGCGAAGATCGCGACGTCGATCGGCAGCGCGGCCTCGACCCGGTGCAGCATGTCGCGTGCCGATTCCACCCGCATCACGGAGATGCCCAAGGGATCGTCGAGCTCGACGGGGCCGGTGACCAGCACGACGTCGGCGCCCGCCGCCTGCGCCGCGGCGGCGATCGCGAAACCTTGTTTGCCCGAGGAGCGGTTGGCGATGTAGCGCACCGGGTCGATCGCCTCATGGGTCGGTCCGGCGGTGACCAGCACGCGCTTGCCGGCGAGGGGACGCGGCTTCGGCGGCCGCAGCATGCGGTCCGCGGCGGCGGCGATCTCGACAGGCTCGGCCATCCGTCCGACGCCGGCCTCGCCCGCCTCCGCCATCTCGCCGGCATTGGGCCCGACGGTATGGACGCCGTCGCGGCGGAGCTGCAGCACGTTGCGGCGGGTGGCGGGATTGTTCCACATCAACGGGTTCATCGCCGGCGCCAGCAGGATCGGCCGGTTGGCCGCCAGCAGGATGGCGCTGGCGAGGTCGTCGGCATGGCCTTGCGCCATCTTGGCCATCAGGTCGGCGGTCGTCGGCGCCACCACGATCAGGTCGCACTCCCGCGCCAGCCGGATATGGCCGGCATCGAACTCGCTCTCGGCGTCGAACAGGTCGGTGTAGACCCGCTCATGCGACAGCGCACTGGCCGCCAATGGCGTGACGAATTGCTGGGCCGCCTTGGTCAGCACGCAGCGGACCTGGATGTGCCGTTCCTTGAGCCGCCGGATCAGGTCCAGCGCCTTGTAGGCCGCGATCCCGCCGCCGATGATCAGGGTGACGCGGGGCTCGCCGGCGGCGCTGACGGGCCGTGGAGCAGCCGTGGGAGCTTCGCTAGGGCCAGTGGCAAGCGCCTCCGCGGCCTCGCCACGGCCCTCCGCGAGCTCGCGGAGGATCACCCGGATCTCCTCCTCGACCGAGCGTCCGTTCCTGGCGGAGCGCAGCCGCAAATAGGCCTTCAGGGTGTCGTCGAGTTTGCGGATGGTCAGGCTGGCCATGGCATAGCCCCAGATATGATAGCAACGCTATCATATGGTGCATGCATTGCAATCACATTCAGATGCCGCGGATCGCGAAGAAGATCCCGATCAGGGCGACGGCAATCACCCACAGGCCGACGGTCTGCAGCCGCTCCTTCTTGGCTTCGGCGCGGGCCATTTCCTCGATGGTATCCGACGACAGCATATGGCCCTCGCGGGTCATGGTCTCCAACTGCTCGAGCACGGTCACGGCGCGATTGGCGATCGCCGGCAGGCTGGCGATCACGCGGCCGAGCTCGCCGGCGCCCGACAGCGCGCTCTGGATGCGGCCGGCCGGGCCGAGATTCTGCGTGATCCATTCCCGCACCACGGGATCGGCGATCTTCCAGATGTCGAGCTTGGGATCGAAGCCGCGCGCCACCCCTTCGACCACCACCATGGTCTTCTGCAACAGGATCAGCTCGGGCCGGGTCTGCATGTCGAACAGGCCGGTGACCTCGAGCAGCAGCGTCAACAGCCGCGCCATCGAGATCTCCTCGGCGGTGCGGTTGTGGATCGGCTCGCCGATGGCGCGGATGGCTTGCGCGAAATTCTCCACCGAATGGTGGCCGGGCACGTAGCCGGCCTCGAAATGCACTTCGGCGACGCGGCGATAGTCGCGAGTGATGAAGCCGAGCAGGATTTCCGCGAGGAAGCGCCGCTCCTTCAGGCCGAGCCGCCCCATGATGCCGAAATCCACGGCAACGAGCCGGCCGGCCTCGTCGAGGAACAGATTGCCCGGATGCATGTCGGCGTGGAAGAAGCCGTCGCGCAGCGCGTGGCGCAGGAAGCTCTGGATCACCTTGCGGCCGAGATCGGGCAGGTCGACCTTGGCCTGCTCGAGCCGGGCGTGGTCGTTCAGCGCGATGCCGTCGATCCACTCCATCGTCAGCACGTTGTGGGTGGTGCGGTCCCAGTCCACCGTCGGCACGCGGAAGTCCGGATCGTCGCGAGTGTTCTCGGCCATCTCGGACAGCGCGGCCGCTTCCAGCCGCAGGTCCATCTCCATCGCGACCGAGCGCGACATGGTGTTGATGACCTCGATCAGCCGCAGGCGGCGTGCTTCGGCGGAGTACGCCTCGGCCTTGTGCGCGACGAAGAAGAAATCGCTGAGGTCGCGGCGGAAGCGCGATGCGACATTGGGCCTGAGCACCTTGACCGCAACCTGGCGGCGCACGCCGTCGCGCTCGACCTCGCCGCGATGCACCTGTGCGATCGAGGCCGCCGCCACCGGTGGACCGAGACTGGCGAATGCCTGCGACAGCGGCCGCTCCAGCGATTGCGCGATCACGGCCTCCGCCTCTTGTTGCGAGAACGGCGGCAGGCGGTCCTGCAAGGCTTCGAGGTCGCGCGCCATCGCGACGCCGACCACGTCGGGACGGGTGGCGAGGAACTGGCCGAGCTTGAGATAGGCGGGGCCGAGCCGGGTCAGCGCGCGCGACAGCCGCGGGCCGGACTTGGCGCCGGGACGCTCGATCAGCCGCGCCATTTTCAGCGCGAGCTGCCCGGGCGGCGGCACCAGCGAGGGATCGACGACGCCGAACACGCCCTCGCGCGCAAACACGAGACCGGCGCGGGCGAGGCGCGCGATGTGGGTCAGTGCAGAGATCACAAACGCCAGCCCGTATGCAGCGCCACGATGCCGCCGGAGAGGCTCTGCCACTTCACGCGGGCAAAGCCGGCGGCGCCGATCATCTCGGCGAACGCGCTCGGCCGCGGGAATTTGCGGATCGACTCGACGAGATACTGATAGGACTCGGCATCGCCGGTGACGGCACGTCCGAGCGGCGGGATCACCTTGAAGGAAAACAGATCGTAGATCCGGTCGAGGCCGGGCACGTCGACGGTGGAGAACTCCAGGCACAGGAAACGGCTGCCGGGCCTGAGCACGCGATAGGCCTCGCGTAGCGCGAGATCGATCTGCGGCACGTTGCGGATGCCGAACGCGATCGTGTAGGCGTCGAACGAGCGGTCGGCGAAGGCGAGCGCTTCGGCGTTGCCCTCGACGAACGACACGCGGCCGTCGAGGTGTCGCTTGGCGGCGCGCTCGCGGCCGACCGCGAGCATGTCGCCGTTGATGTCGCAGACGGTGGCGTGGAAGCCGCTGCCCGAGGCCTTCGCGGCGCGGAAGGCGATGTCGCCGGTGCCGCCGGCGACATCGAGCAGCGCGAACGGCCGGTCGCCCTTCGGCGGATCCAGCGCCGTGATCATGATGTCCTTCCAGAGCCGGTGCAGCCCCCCCGACATCAAATCGTTCATCAAATCATAGCGCGACGCCACGCTGTGAAACACGTCGTTCACCAGCGTCTGCTTCTCGCCCAGGGGCACGTCCCTGAAGCCGAAATGGGTGGTCTGATCCGGCCGATCCATTCACTGTACTCCGCGCGGCCGGACCATAGCGCGGCGGCCGCAATGGCGCTATCACGTCACTTCCAAAAGGTGAATGCCTCCATGCCGGAATTACCCGAAGTCGAGACCGTCCGCCGCGGCCTGCAGCCGGCCATGGAGGGCTCGAAAATCGTCAAAGCAGAGGCCCGGCGCAAGGATCTGCGGTTTCCCTTTCAAAAAGACTTTATCGCCCGTCTCGAAGGCCAGACCGTCACCGGGCTCGGCCGCCGCGCCAAATATCTGATGGCGGATCTGACCTCCGGTGACGTGCTGCTGATGCATCTGGGCATGTCGGGCTCGTTCCGCGTGCACAAGGAGGGTGGCGCGACGCCCGGCCAATTCCATCATCCGCGCAGCGACGATCGCGCGCATGATCATGTCGTGTTCCACATGTCGTCGGGCGCCGCCGTCGTCTTCAACGATCCGCGCCGCTTCGGCTACATGAAGATCATCGCCCGCAACGCGCTTGAGGACGAGCCTTTGCTGAAGGATCTCGGGCCCGAGCCGCTCGGCAATGAGTTCGACGCCGCGATGCTGGCGCGCGCTTGCCACAACAAGAAGACCAGCCTGAAGGCGGCGCTGCTCGACCAGCGCGTGGTGGCGGGGCTTGGCAACATCTATGTCTGCGAAGCGCTGTTTCGCGCTCACCTGTCGCCGCGGCGATTGGCCGCCACGCTCGCGACCAAAAAGGGCGAGCCCACCGACCACGCGCGGCATTTGGTCGATGCGATCCATGCGGTGCTCAATCAGGCGATCAAGGCCGGCGGCTCATCGATCAGCGATCACAGGCTGACCAATGGCGATCTCGGCTATTTCCAGCATTCGTTCCAGGTCTACGACCGCGAAGGCGAGATCTGCAAAACCAAGGGCTGCGGCGGTATCGTCAAGCGCTTCACCCAGAACGGCCGTTCGACGTTTTGGTGCCCGAAGTGCCAAAAGTGAAAGTGCCAAAAATAACAACAAGGGAGTGAGCGATCATGAGCGGCAATTGGCGCGAGCGCGCAGCAACCAGCTTTCAGTGCGAGAAGCAGCCGGCGACCTCGAGCCGGGGCATGGTGGTGAGCAACCATCCGCTGGCATCAAGCGCGGGCGCCGAGATGCTTGCGGCCGGCGGCAATGCGATCGATGCGGCGATCGCAACGTTGTTCACGCTGACCGTGGTCGAGCCGATGATGGTCGGCATCATCGGCGGCGGCATGGCGCATATCCGGCTCGCCAACGGCAGTCACCGCTTCATCGACGGCCAGAGCACGGTGCCGAAGGCGGTGCGGCCGGATACCTACACCTCGAAGCCGGGTTCGGCGCATGACGTGTTCGACACCGTCGGCAACGAGAATCTGAACGGGCCGAAGGCGGTCGCGGTGCCGGGCTCGCTGAAAGCCTGGTGCGAGACGCTGCGCCGGTTCGGCACCATGAGCCTCACTGATGTGATGCAGCCGGCGATCAAGCATGCCGCGCGCGGCTACGCGGCGACGCCTTATCTGCACGAATGCATCACCGACGGCGCCGAGGAGATGCTCAAGGACAAGCCGATCGCAGCGATCTATTTGCCCAACGGCACGCCGCTGAAGCCCGGCGAGCGCGTGGTGCAGGCGGAATACGCCGAGACACTGAGATACATCGCCGAGCATGGCGACAACGCGCTGTATCAGGGGCCGCTCGGCGACATCCTCGTCGACTACATGGCGAAGAACGGCGGCTTCATCGCGCGCGAGGATCTCGCCACTTACAAAACCGTCGAGCGGCAGCCGATCCGCTGCACCTATCGCGGCTGGGACATCCTGGGTCCGCCGCCGCCGGCCGCGTCCGGCGTGCACATCGCAGAGATGCTCAACATCCTCGAAGGCTACGACGTCGCGCGGCTCGGCTTCGGCACCGCCGAGACGGTTCATCTGCTTGCCGAGGTGCTGAAGATCGCCTTCGCCGACCGCGCGGCCGCGAGCGGCGATCCCGCCTACATCAATGTCCCGGTCGAGCGGCTGACCTCGAAAGCCTATGCCGAGGAGCGGCGCCGCGCCATCGATCCCGCGCGCGCCCAGGCCTGGGGCGCCGGCGTCACGCAGCTCGAGAGTGCGCATACCACGCACATGACCGCGGCGGATGCGATGGGCAACGTGGTCGCGACCACGCAGACCATCAACAATCTGTTCGGCGCCAAGATCCTGATCCCGGGCCTCGGCACGGTGCCCAACAATTACATGAACCTGTTCGATCCGCGGCCCGGGCACGCGCTGTCGCTCGCCGCCGGCAAGCGCGTCACCACCTCGATGTCGCCGATGATGGCGCTGCGCGACGGCAGATTGGCCTACGCACTCGGGCTGCCCGGAGGAAAACGCATCTTTCCGAGCGCGATGCAGGCGCTGATCAACCTGATCGATCACGGCATGAGCCTGCAGGAGGCGGTCGAGGCGCCCAGGGTCTGGACCGAGGGCAATGCGCTCGAGGTCGAGCAGGCGGTGCCGGAAACCGTCCGCGGCGCGCTCACCGCGAAGGGCCACAAGGTGCAAGTGGTGGCGACGGTTGCCGGCGGCATGAACGGGATCCAGTTCCACGCCGACGGCACGATGTCGGGCGCCGCGTGCTGGCGCGCCGACGGCACGCCGGTGGGGATCGCGGGTGGCCTGGCGCGCGCGGGGGTCAGGTTTGCGTTGAGGTGATGCTGCTGAGAGGATGGGAATGTACGACTCTCGATAACGCAACATACTCGATGTCGTCCCTGCGAAAGCAGGGACCCATAGCCACCGAAGGTCGTTGTTGTGCGACGCTGGGGCCACAGCCTTCTTTAACAAGCGAGCCCTGTGGTTATGGGTCCCTGCTTTCGCAGGGACGACGAGGGGAAAAAGACTCGTTGCACGCTGCACCGCGTCCGGGACACGCGAACCCGTTACTTCCTGACGCAGATCACGCGGACGACAGCGGCCTTGGCGTCTGCCGATCCGCCTGACGCGTTGACGCCATGCGCCTTGAGGAAATCGCGCACCGTCTCCGCCGACACCAAAGATGCTTGTGCGGGAGGCGCAGCGCCTGCGGGGCCGGCGACGATCACGGGCTTCAGCACCGCGATGCCGGCGAACTTGCCGCTGCCGTCGAGCGCGGCTGCGCCGGAAAAGCCGACTGCCGGCGCCGGCGACAATGCCGCGTCTCCGCCGCCGAGCTGCGCGACCGAGGCCTTCACGCTGGTCGCGGCCGCGCCGCCGCCCTGGTTCTGCGGATCGGCGATGCCGGTGATGTCGAGCGTGGTCTGCGTCGCGGTGGCGCCGATAGCGAGCGGCTTCAGGCCGCGCGCGCCGTAGATGCGCAGCAGCGCGAGATCGTGCTCCTTGTCCTCGGCGACCCGGTCGGCATTGCCGTAGCCCGGGATCGTCAGCGCGATGCAGTCGTCGGTGGCGACGCGATCGGTGGCGATGGCACCGTCATCGCTGACCACGACGCCGGAGGCATATTCCACGGTCTTGCGCGGCGGCGGGCCGGCCACGACGCCGGATGGAAAGGCGTTGAATGCGCTCGACATCGCGATCACGACCGGCTCGACGGTGTTTTGCGTCGCCTGGTCGTAGAGGATGGTAAGCACGCGCACCTCGTCGCCCTTGAAGGTGCCGCGCAAATAAAACTTCTTCAGCCCCTGCAAGCCGGACAGCACGAAGAAATCCGGCTTTACCACGGTGTAGTCGATGGTGCGGCCGGCCGGCTCCTTCTTCTCCTGCTCGGCGAGTTTTGCCGAGGTCGGATTGGCCTCCTTGCGCCGCGCAAGCTGCACCTGGATGGTGCCGGTCGGCGAGCTCCATTTGGCGCCGGAGGCGTCGCTGGTGAGCTGCGGCACCAGCTTGGTCGGAATGCCCAGCCGCGCGCCGGTGGCGGGCTCGGTGACGATCTTCCAGCCGACATTGTCCTGCCGCTTCCGCGCGGTGTCGGCGAGCGCACCGCGCTCCTGTGGGTTCAAGACTCCGGTCGGCTTGCCGCCTTTGTTCTTCTGGAATTCCTTGATCGCATTGACCATGCGCTCGCTGACGTCGCCCGTGATGGCGCCGTTATATTCGCCGACCCAGGCGAGATCCGATTGCAGCGCCAACCGTTCGGCCTGCGCCATCGCGTTCGCCGTGTCCTCCGGCTTCTGCAGCGCAGGACGCACCGGAACGGTCGTCACAACCTTCGGCTTGGCGCCGACCGTCGACGGCGGCGTCATCTGGGCCTGCGCGGCGCCGACGGCCGCGATCATCAATGTTGCCGAAAGCACCGATCTCATGACAAATCCGCAAGCAAATGGGAATGACCGAAAGCATTGACGTGGACGCAATTAAGCACATCTGCTTGGTCGGCAACAACGGCGCGTGGGTTCAGGGAACAGCGCCTTAGGACATCATGATGCTGAGTGCCGAAGAGCTCGAACGCTATGCCCGCCACATCGTGCTGCGCGAGGTCGGCGGCCCAGGCCAGAACGCGCTGAAGAAGGCCTCCGTGCTGGTGATCGGCGCCGGCGGGCTCGGCGCGCCGGTCTTGATGTATCTGGCGGCCGCCGGTATCGGCCGGCTCGGCGTGATTGATGACGATATCGTGTCGCTGTCAAATTTGCAGCGCCAGATCGTCCACGGCACGTCCGATATCGGCAAGCGCAAGGTCGACAGCGCGGCGGCGCAGATCCGTGAATTGAACCCGCATGTGGTGTTCGAGGCGCATCCGTTGCGGCTCAATGCCGCGAATGCGCTGGCGCTGATCGCGAATTACGATCTGGTGCTCGACGGCTCCGACAATTTCGAGACCCGCTATCTGGTCTCGGACGCCTGCTTCCTGGCGAAGCGGCCGCTGATTACCGCCGCGCTCGGCCAGTTCGACGGCTCGCTGACCACGATCCGCGCGCATGAGAGGAACGCGGACGGCGCGTTCAATCCGACCTATCGCTGCCTGTTTCCGGAGGCGCCGCCGCCGGGCACCGTGCCGGCCTGCGCCGAGGCCGGTGTGATGGGCGCGCTCGCCGGCGTCTTGGGATCGATGATGGCGCTGGAGGCGATCCGCGAGATCGTCGGCTTCGGCGACGGCCTGGTCGGGCGCCTCCTGATGGTCGATGCGCGCGCGATGCGCTTCGAGACCCTGCGCTACGCGCGCGATCCGCAGAACCCGCTCAATGGTGATACTCCCGGCATCACCGATCTGAGCGGATACCCGTAAGCTCACGAAGCCCTTGCCGGCTTCTCGCTGTCCATGTGCTTCAAGTGCTCGTCCGGATAGCGTCCGCCCGAGGCGGCGCCGGGCGGGAATGCCTTGGCCAATGCGGCGAGATGCGCGTCGCTCAGTTTTACGTCGCGTGCGCCGAGTGCCTCCGTCAGCCGCTCGCGCCGCCGTGCGCCGACCAGCGGCACGATGTCGTCGCCCTGCGCCGCGACCCAGGCGATCGCGACCTGCGCCGGCGAGGCACCGACCTCCGCGGCGATGATGCGGAGACGATCTGCCAGCGCGAGATTGGCGTCGATGTTTTCAGCCTGGAAGCGCGGGCTCAGCAGGCGGAAATCCTTTGCTTCCCCACGATCCTTCGACCAATGGCCGCTGATCAGGCCGCGCGCCAGCACGCCATATGCCGTGATGCCGATGCCGAGCTCGCGGCAGGTTTTCAGGATGTCGCTCTCGATGCCGCGCGAGATCAGTGAGTATTCGATCTGGAGGTCGGCGATCGGATGCACCTTGTGCGCACGGCGGATCGTGTCCGAGCCGACCTCTGAGAGCCCGATATGCCGGATCCAGCCTAACTTGATCATGTCGGCCATGGCGCCGACCGTGTCCTCGATCTGTACGTTGGGATCGAGCCGCGCCGGGCGGTAGATGTCGATATGGTCGGTGCCGAGCCGCTGCAGCGAATAGGCGACGAAGTTCTTCATCGCGGCCGGCCGGCTGTCATAGCCGAGGAAGCCGCGGTTGGGGTCGCGCAGCGCGCCGAACTTGACGCTGATCTGCACCTGGTCGCGTTTTCCTCCCTTCAGCGCTTCCCCGATCAGCATCTCGTTGTGGCCCATGCCGTAGAAGTCGCCGGTATCGATCAAGGTGATGCCGGCATCGAGCGCTGCATGGATGGTACTGATGCTCTCGCTGCGGTCGGTGGGACCGTAGAAGTCGGACATGCCCATGGCGCCGAGGCCGATGGCCGAAACGGTCGGGCCGGTGGAACCGAGCTTGCGTGTGTCCATGATGGTGCTCCTCGTGCAACGCGGCGACTTTCACCGCGAAATGGCGCCGCTGATATGGGCCGCCTCGGCAATTTCGATAAGCTGGACAATCAAGAATGGCTTGTTCACTATATCGAACAATGCAGGATTTCGATCTCCGCGACCTCGATGCCTTCGTGGCGGTGGCGCGCACGCGCAATTTCCGGCGTGCGGCGCTGGAGAGCCGCGTCTCGGTCTCGAGCCTCAGCCAGCGCCTGCGCGACATGGAGGAGCGGCTCGGCGTCCGCCTGATGAACCGCACCACCCGTAGCGTCGCGTTGACCGAAGCCGGCGAACTCTTGCTCGCCCGCGTCGCGCCTGCAATCGACGATGTCGGCGATGCGCTCAACCAGGTGCGCGGCTTGCGCGCCGAGCCGTCCGGCCGGCTCCGCATCAACGCGCCGCCGCCGGCGATCGATCTCGTGCTGGCGCCGATGATCGGGCCGTTTCTCGCCAAATACCCGCAGGTCGATCTCGAGATCGTCGCCGAAAGCGCGTTCGTCGACATCGTCGCTCAAGGGTTCGACGCCGGTGTCCGCTACGGCGAGCACCTGGCGCAGGACATGATCGCGGTGTCGCTCGGGGCGCCGCAGCGCTACGCGATCGTGGCCTCGCGCGACTATGTCGCCAAACATGGCCGGCCGATGCACCCGAAGGATCTGCTGAAGCACGCCTGCATCCGCACCCGTTTCGGCAGTGGCGCGATCTTCGATTGGGAGTTCGAGAAGAACGGCCGCGTGGTCAAGGTCTCGCCGCCGGCCAAGCTGATCGCGACCTATCTCGGCCTCGCCTTGCGCGCGGCTCACGACGGTGTCGGCTATTGGGCAACGTTCGAAGGCTATGTCCGCTACGGCGTGAAATCCGGCGCGCTGGTCAGCGTGTTGGACGACTGGTGCCCGCCGTTCGACGGGCCGTTCCTCTATTACCCGAGCCGCCGCCAGCCGCCGCCCGCGCTCGCCGCCTTCGTGGCGTTCGTCGCCGACTGGCGCAAGCAGGCGGGACGGAAAAGGGAAGACAAGGTCTCTCCACGTCGTCGTCCCGGCGAAAGCCGGGACCCATAACCACGAATGCAAATTGTCTTGCTGAGCTGAGGCCACAGCCCTCGCAACAACGAAGCCCTGTAGCTATGGGTCCGGTCTTCGCAGGGGCGACACCGATGGCGGTGTTATAGTATGCCTCGGCAGCCCCTGGGCTCCTTTGCATGGGGTTGTTTTTCGATATTTTTGCAGTGCGCCCCTCAACTGCGAGCTACAGGGTCACAACATGCTCGGCAGCACGCGGTCCGGCGGCTTGTGGGCGTCGAGGAAGGTTCTGATGTTGATGATCACCTTCTCGCCCATCTCGACGCGGCCTTCGATGGTAGCCGAGCCCATATGCGGCAGCAGCGTCACCTTGCCGGCTTTTGCGAGCCGCACCAGCTTCGGGTTCACCGCCGGCTCGTGCTCATAGACGTCGAGGCCGGCGCCGCCGACATCGCCGGCTTCGATCAGCTTGATCAGCGTGTCCTCGTCGATCACCTCGCCGCGCGCGGTGTTGACGATATAGGCCTCCTTGCGGATCAGCTTGAGCCGCCGCGCCGAAAGCAGATGATAGGTCGCCGGCGTGTGCGGGCAGTTCACCGAGATGATGTCCATCCGCGCCAGCATCTGGTCGAGGCTTTCCCAATAGGTCGCCCCGAGCTCGTCGGCGATCTTGGGCGCCACCGGGCGGCGGTTGTGATAGTGGATTTGCAAGCCGAAGGCGCGGGCGCGGCGCGCCACCGCCTGGCCGATCCGGCCCATGCCGATGATGCCGAGCCGTTTGCCGCCGATGCGGTGGCCGAGCATCCAGGTCGGCGACCAGCCGGCCCAATGCTGCTTGCCTTCGGTCAGGATCGAGGCGCCCTCGATCATCCGTCTGGGCACCGCGAGGATCAGCGCCATGGTCATGTCGGCGGTGTCCTCGGTCAGCACCTTCGGGGTGTTGGTCACCGTGATGCCGCGGGCGTGCGCCGCCGCGACGTCGATATTGTCGACGCCATTGCCGAAATTGGCGATCATCTTCAGCCGGCAGTCGGGCTGGTTGATCACGTCCTCGCGGATCATGTCGGTGACCGTCGGCACCAGCACGTCGGCGGTCTTCACCGCCTCGGCGATCTGCTCCGTGGTCATCGGCGTGTCGTCGAGGTTCAGTCTGGCGTCGAACAGCTCGCGCATCCGGGTCTCGATCGAGTCCGGCAGCTTGCGGGTGACGACGACGAGAGGCTTTTTCTTTACCGACATGTCCTGCTCTCATGAGGCGTTCGGCTTTGCCAAAGCGCAAAGCCTTCAGGCCTCATTAACCCGGTTGTTCGACACTGCAGAAAGCCGCGCTGTCCCGGCGTTTCCTTCGCGTTTCCTAGGGTTCCCCGATATCTACCCGGCGTTCGGCCTGAGGGAAATTCGGGGCGTTCTGGTTCTCAAGGCGTTCCGTCCTCTCTAGCAGAAGGCCGGGCCAAGACAAGAACCCCTCGGGCATCGCGAAGCGCGCCGGCGGGCGGCGGCACGGGGGCCTGACATTCAGGCGCGGGTTTGGCTTTGCGGCGCGCCGAATGCGGGCCGGGCATCTCGACAGGAGACGAGTTGATGGTGGTGGCGTTCTGGCGTTTCGGCTCGTTGGTGGCGCTGGTCGGGAGCATGCTGAGCGCATCGATCATGCCCGGGCATTCCGCCAAGGATCCCAGCCCGACCACCAGCGGACTGCCGATCCCGCGCTATGTCAGCCTGAAATCCGACCATGTGAACGTCCGGGCCGGTCCGACCAAGGACAACGACGTCGCCTGGGTCTACACCCGCTCCGGCCTGCCGGTGGAGATTACCGCCGAATTCGAGAACTGGCGGCGGGTCCGCGATTCCGAGGGCGCCGAGGGCTGGGTCTACCACTCCCTGTTGTCCGGTCGCCGCACCGCGGTCGTCACCATGAAGAACAAGGACGATCTCGCCTCGCTCTACGACCGCCCCGACGCCACCAGCGCCATCGCGGCGCGGCTGCAGGCCGGCGTGGTCGCGCAGGTCAGGAAATGCGCCAACAACTGGTGCCGGGTCTCAGGCATCGGGTTCGACGGCTGGATCGAGCAGCAGCGGCTGTGGGGCGTCTACGCCGACGAGAAGGTGGATTGACGACCAATCCAAACGACAATGGCCGGGACGAGCCCGGCCATTGACAATCCTGCATCAGCTTCAATCGCCTCAGCGCTTCTTGCGCAGCCGCACCACCATGTCGACGCGGGAGATCTCGAAGCCCTCCGGTACGTCGGGCATCTTCGACAGCATCATGTTAGTGTCGTGGATGTCGACCAGCTCGTGATTGTGCTCGAGATAGAAGTGGTGATGGGCCGACACGTTGGTGTCGAAATAGGTCTTGGTGCCGTCGACGCTGACCTGGCGCAGCAGGCCTGCATCGGTGAGCTGGTTGAGGGTGTTGTAGACGGTCGCGAGCGACACCGGAACCTTGGCCAGCGTGGCTTCCTCGTACAGCATTTCCGCGGTCAGATGGCGGGCGCCCTTGCCGAACAGCAGCCAGCCCAGCGCCATGCGCTGACGGGTCGGCCGCAGGCCGGCAGCCTGCAACATCTCGTTGACGTCATGCCACGGGCAGCCGGTCAGGGCCGGGTGTCCGGCACCCCGGGCAGCCGGGTGGACGGCGTCATCGTTCGAAACCGGTACTTCGTCGCTCATGTCCACTCTATGCACCTAACTCAGGCAATATTCCCGATAGATATAAAAAGGATGGCCACCAGATGCAAGTTTTTCGCAACTAGAACGAATCCAAGGTAGCGCAGAAACCTATGCAGCGGCGGTAATTTATCACCTGAATGCCGCTTTGCCGCCCGGTTGGGCCTATGTTAGTGGTCCCGCGGACCACATATGCGCTTTCGGCAGGGATCAATGCCGGTAGTGTGCCCAGCTAGCGCCGAGCGGCGGGAAACGTTAGTTCCCGTGGGAGGATAACGGTCCGGTTCAAGCCCAAGCGCTTCATCGGGACATTGGAGAGGTTAGAACAGGATGCTGGATCGCCGCGGCGGTTATGAATACGAGGACCTGCTGGCTTGCGGCCGGGGAGAGCTGTTCGGCCCCGGCAATGCGCAATTGCCGCTGCCGCCGATGCTCATGTTCGATCGCATCAGCCAGATTTCCGAGACCGGCGGCGAGTTCGGCAAGGGCTTGGTGCGCGCCGAGCTGGAAGTGAAGCCGGATCTCTGGTTCTTCGGCTGCCATTTCAAGAACGACCCGGTGATGCCGGGCTGCCTCGGCCTCGACGCCATGTGGCAAATGGTCGGCTTTTATCTCGGCTGGATCGGTGGCGAAGGTCGCGGCCGCGCGCTCGGGCTCGGTGAGCTGAAGTTCTCGGGCCAGGTGCTGCCGCACGTGCGCAAGGTTGTGTACAACATCGACATCAAGCGCGTGATGAAGTCAAAGCTCGTGCTTGGAATCGCCGACGGGTGGCTTTCCATGGACGACGAGATTATTTATCGCGCCAAGGACTTGAAGGTCGGGTTGTTCAAGCAGGGCACGGCGCCGTCCTGAGCGGGATCATCATGCGACAACATAAAGGCAGGGCGAGGCGAACATGAGGCGGGTTGTCATCACGGGGATGGGCATCGTCTCGTCCATCGGTAACAACACCCAGGAAGTGCTTGCGAGCCTCTACGAGGCGAAGTCCGGCATTTCGCGTGCGGAGAAGGCCGCCGAGCTTGGCTTTCGCTCGCAGGTGCACGGCGCGCCGACGCTCAATCCTTCCGAATTGATCGATCGCCGCGCGATGCGCTTTCTCGCCGAAGGCGCGGCCTGGAATCACGTCGCGATGGAACAGGCGATCCGCGACTCCGGGCTCGAGGAGAACGAAGTCTCCAACATCCGCACCGGCATCATCATGGGATCCGGCGGGCCGTCGACGCGGACGCTGGTGGAAGCCGCCGACATCGCGCGCGCCAAGGGCCCGAAGCGCGTCGGTCCGTTCGCGGTGCCGAAGGGCATGTCCTCGACCGCGTCGGCGACGCTCGCCACCTGGTTCAAGATCAAGGGCGTCAACTACTCGATCTCGTCGGCCTGCGCGACGTCGAACCATTGCATCGGCAATGCCTATGAGACGATCCAGATCGGCAAGCAGGACATCATCTTCGCCGGCGGTTGCGAGGAACTCGACTGGACGCTGTCGGTGTTGTTCGACGCCATGGGCGCGATGTCCTCGAAATACAACGATACGCCGTCGACCGCCTCGCGTCCCTACGACATCAGCCGCGACGGCTTCGTGATCGCCGGCGGCGCCGGCGTCGTGGTGCTGGAAGAGCTCGAGCACGCCAAGGCGCGCGGCGCACGGATTTACGGCGAGATCGTCGGTTACGGCGCAACCTCCGACGGTTACGACATGGTCGCGCCGTCAGGCGAGGGCGCCGAGCGCTGCATGCGCATGGCGATCGAGACGGTGAAAACGCCGATCGACTACATCAATCCGCACGCCACCTCGACGCCGGCCGGCGACCCGCCGGAGATCGAGGCGATCCGCAGGGTGTTCGGCACCGGCGAGAAGTGCCCGCCGATCTCGGCGACCAAGGCGCTGACCGGTCATTCGCTCGGCGCCACCGGCGTGCAGGAGGCGATCTATTCGCTCCTGATGCTCAACAACGGCTTCGTCTGCGAGAGCGCGCATATCACCGAGCTCGATCCTGCCTTCGCCGACATGCCGATCGTGCGCAAGCGCATCGACAACGCCAAGCTCGGCACCGTGCTGTCGAATTCGTTCGGTTTCGGCGGCACCAACGCCACGCTGGTGTTCAAGCGGCTCGATGCGTGATTTCGTTTTCGCCTCTCCGCAGCTGATGGAGGCCGGCAGGCCGCGCATGGCGACATTGCAACGATCTGGCAAACGATCTGGCAAACGATCTGGCAAACGATCTGGAATGGGGTTGGCATGATTATCGAACCGCGCGTGCGAGGCTTCATCTGCACGACGGCACACCCGGTCGGTTGCGCCACCAATGTCCGCGAACAGATCGCCTACGTTCTCAAGCAGGGCCCCGTCGCCGACTGCCCGAAGCGCGTCGCCGTGTTGGGCTGCTCGACCGGTTACGGGCTCGCGAGCCGCATCGTCGCGACCTTCGCCGGTGGGGCGGATACGATCGGCGTCTCGCTGGAGCGCGAGCCCACGGCGACCAGGACGGCGAGCGCCGGCTGGTACAACAATCGCGCCTTCGAGATCGAGGCGCAAAAGATCGGACGCGCGCCAGTTACGCTGGAAGGCGACGCCTTCTCCGACGAGCTGAAGACGACCTTCATCGAGCGCGTGCGCGAGAAATTCGGGCAGCTCGACCTGCTGGTCTACAGCATGGCGGCTCCGGTCCGCACCGATCCGGTCACCGGCAAGACCCATCGCTCGGTCATCAAGCCGCTGGGCGCCCCCGTCGAGATCAAGACGCTCGATACCGAAACCGGCGAGGTCTTCCAGACGACGCTGGAGCCGGCGAGCGAGGATCAAACTGCGGCTACGGTCGCGGTGATGGGCGGTGAGGACTGGCAGCGCTGGATCGACCAGCTTGCGGACGCCGGCGTGCTGGCGCCTGGCTTCCGGACGCTCAACTACACCTATATCGGCAGCGAGCTGACCTGGCCGATCTACTGGAACGGCACGCTCGGGCGCGCCAAGGTCGATCTCGACCGCAAGGCGGAAGCGATCCGCAGTCGGCTCGGCCCCGAAGCTGCCCGTGTCGTGGCGCTGAAGGCCGTGGTCACCCAGGCAAGCTCGGCGATCCCCGCGGTGCCGCTCTACGGCACCATGCTTTTCAAGGTGATGAAGGAGCTCGGCCTGCATGAGGGCTGCATCGAGCAGATCGATCGCCTGTTCCGGACTCGTCTCGGCAAGGATGTCGCGCTCGACGACGAACAGCGCATCAGGATGGACGACTGGGAGCTTTCGCCTGAAGTCCAGACCGAGATGTTGCGGCGGTGGCCACTGCTGACCACCGAAACGCTCGCCGAGTTCGCGGACCTGGACGAGCACAAGAGCCAGTTCCTCCGCCTGTTCGGCTTCGGCATCGACGGCGTCGACTACACGCAGGACATCGATCCGCGCGTTGTTCCGGGTTAAGCTGCTCCTCAGCCTGTAGCCCGGATGCAGCGAAGCGAAATCCGGGAAGTTTTCTCCGCGTCTTCGTCGTTCCCCGGATTGCGCTTCGCTACATCCGGGCTACGCATCCGAGCTCTCTGCGGCATTCGCCGCTAGACTAGAGCATGATCCGGAAAAGTGTGAAGCGGTTTTCCGAAAAGATCATGCTCAAACAAAGAGCTAAAGCGCGATGACGATTCAACCCGATCTCATCGCGCTTTAGCAAAAAAGGGCGGCCATACGGCCGCCCTTTCGCAACGATCGGATTGCCGTCAGGCCCTACTCGCCGGCGGCTTCGCGCGGCGCCGGGGCCTCGGTCTTCTGCTTGGCCTCGAGATCCTCGCCGGTGGCCTGATCGACCGCCTTCATCGACAGCCGGGTCTTGCCGCGGTCGTCGAAGCCGAGCAGCTTGACTTTGACCTTGTCGCCTTCCTTGACGACGTCGGAGGTCTTCTGCACGCGGCTGGCCGCGAGCTGGCTGATGTGGACGAGGCCGTCCTTGGCGCCGAAGAAGTTCACGAAAGCGCCGAACTCCATCACCTTGACGACGGTGCCCTCATAGATCTGGCCGATCTCCGGATCGGAGGCGATCGACTTGATCCACTTGATCGCGGCCTTCATCGCCTCGCCGTCGTTGGAGGCGACCTTCACGGTGCCGTCGTCCTCGATGTTGACCTTGGCGCCGGTCTTCTCGACGATCTCGCGGATCACCTTGCCGCCGGTGCCGATCACTTCGCGGATCTTGTCGGTGGCAATCTTGAAGGTCTCGATGCGCGGCGCATATTCGCCGAGCTCGGCGCGGGCCGCGGTCAGGGCCTTGGACATCTCGCCGAGGATGTGGATGCGCCCTTCCTTGGCCTGGCCAAGCGCAACCTTCATGATCTCCTCGGTGATGCCCTCGATCTTGATGTCCATCTGCAGCGAGGTGATGCCCTGCTCGGTGCCGGCGACCTTGAAGTCCATGTCGCCGAGATGATCCTCGTCGCCGAGGATGTCCGAGAGCACCGCGAAGCGCTTGTCCTCGAGGATCAGGCCCATCGCGATACCCGCGGTCGGCCGCTTCAGCGGCACGCCGGCGTCCATCAGCGACAGCGAGGCGCCGCACACCGACGCCATCGAGGACGAGCCGTTCGACTCGGTGACCTCGGAAACGACGCGCACGGTGTAGGGGAATTCGTGATGCGGCGGCAGCACCGGATGGATCGCACGCCAGGCGAGCTTGCCGTGGCCGATCTCGCGGCGCTTGGTGCCGCCGAGGCGGCCCGTCTCACCGACCGAGTAGGGCGGGAAGTTGTAGTGCAGCAGGAACGTTTCCTTGTACGTCCCCGACAGCGCGTCGATGTACTGCTCGTCCTCGCCGGTGCCGAGCGTGGTCACGACCATCGCCTGGGTCTCACCGCGGGTGAACAGCGCCGAGCCGTGGGCGCGCGGCAGCACGCCGACCTCGGCGAGGATGTTGCGCACGGTCTTGACGTCGCGGCCGTCGATGCGCTTGCCGGTGTCGAGGATGTTCCAGCGAACGATCTTGGCTTCCAGCTCCTTGAACACGCCGGCGACGCGCAGCTTGTCGTATTTCGGCTCCTGGCCTTCCGGGAAGAAGTGCGCCAGCACCTTTTCCTTGACGGCGCCGACCGCGGCATAGCGCTCCTGCTTGACCGGGATCGCATAGGCCTTGCGGAGATCCTGCTCGGCGATGCCGAGCATCTCCTTTTCGATCTCCGAATTGTCGATCGTGGTGACCTCGCGCGGCTCCTTGGCGGCCTTCTCGGCGAGCTCGATGATCGCCTTGATCACCGGCTGGAAGTGGCGATGGCCGAACATGACCGCGCCGAGCATCACGTCCTCGTTGAGCTCCTTGGCTTCCGATTCGACCATCAGCACGGCGTCGGCGGTGCCGGCGACGACCAGGTCGAGCTGGGTCTCGGTCATCTCGTCCAGCGTCGGATTGAGGATGAACTCGTCATTGGCGAAACCGACGCGGGCGGCACCGATCGGGCCCTTGAAGGGCGCGCCCGACAACGTCAGCGCGGCGGAGGAGGCCACCAGCGCCACGATATCCGGATCGTTCTCCATGTCGTGCGAGAGCACGGTGACGATCACCTGGGTCTCGTTGCGCCAGCCGTCGACGAACAGCGGACGGATCGGACGGTCGATCAGGCGGGAGACCAGCGTCTCCTTCTCGGTCGGACGGCCCTCGCGCTTGAAATAGCCGCCGGGGATGCGGCCCGCGGCGTAGGTCTTCTCCTGGTAGTCGACCGTGAGCGGCAGGAAGTCGACGCCCTCGCGCGGCGCCTTCGCCGCGACGACGGTGGCGAGCACCACGGTCTCGCCATAGGTCGCCATCACGGCGCCGTCGGCCTGGCGGGCGATCTTGCCGGTCTCAAGTTTGAGGGGACGTCCACCCCAGTCGATCTCGACGGAATGCGTATTGAACATTTCGGTCTTCTTTCATGGTTTCTCGAAAGCATGGCGCCGTAAAACGCAAAGACCATGCGCAAGACGGCTGGGCACTGACGCAAACAGGCAGTCAGTATCCGGCGATCCTGCCATGGTCTTTGAATTTCGGATGGCGTCCATCCTTTCGGTCATCTGGGCATCTTGCCCCGTCCAGCGGCCGGATTGCTGCTGAACGCTAGTAGCGCATGGTCATCTTTCGACAATTCGAAAGTCCGCTTTCCCGGAAGACCATACGAAAACGCGCGCGAACCCCGCGCGCGTGCTTCTCAATATCAACGACGGATGTTGTGCTTCTCGAGCAGCGCCTTGTAGCGCGCCTCGTCCTTGCGCTTGATGTAGTCAAGCAAGGAGCGGCGCGTCGACACCAGCTTCAGCAGGCCACGGCGGGAATGGTTGTCCTTGACGTGGGACTTGAAGTGCTCGGTCAGGTTGTTGATGCGTTCCGACAGGATCGCGACCTGAACCTCGGGCGAGCCGGTGTCGCCGGCCTTGTTGGCATTCGTCTTGATGACTTCCGCTTTGCGTTCGGCGGTAATCGACATCGTCAGTTACTTTCGTTGTTGCGAGCGGAACTGGCAGTCAGTCCGTTCAGGTTGAACACGCGCTTGGGGATGAGTTCGCCATTGCCAAGTTCGGCAAGCGCCAAAAGACGGCCTGCCACCGTGACATAGACTGTGCCGCTACTATTGGGCGCATCCCGTCCGCGCAACAAAACGGCCTGGCCCCTGTGGAGCCTTGCCGCATCAGCCCGTGTGACGGCCAGTGCCGGGATGTCGTCCAGCGCGGTCTCAACGGGCAAAAGCGCGTCGGCGAGGCTGCCCTCGCCAGACGCGGCTCTATTGCATAAAGCCTCCAACTGTTCCAGCGGAATCATGTCCGCTTCCGTAAACGGACCGACCAGGGTCCGCCGCAGGGCGCAGATATGGCCGAAACAGCCCAGAAGCCGGCCCATGTCGCGGGCGAGCGCCCGGACATAAGTTCCCTTGCCGCACTCGGCCTCGAATACGGATTGGCCGTTATCCCCATGTTCTACAAGGGTTAATTCGTGAATTTCAACCGGGCGGGGTTTCAGTTCCACGGTCTCGCCGTCGCGCGCCAGGTCATAGGCGCGCTCGCCCTGCACCTTGATCGCCGAATATTGCGGCGGGATTTGCTCGATGGTTCCGGTGAAGCGGGGCAGCAGCTCGCGGATCTGGTCCGCGCTTGGCCGGACCTCGCTGGTCTTGGTCACCCGTCCCTCGGTGTCGTCGGTGTCGCGCTCCTCACCCCAGCACACCGTGAAGCGGTAGCGCTTGCGGCCGTCCATCACGAACGGCACCGTCTTGGTGGCCTCGCCGAGCGCGATCGGCAGGCCGCCGGAGGCGAGCGGATCGAGCGTGCCGGCGTGGCCGGCGCGCTTGGCCTGGAACAGGCGCTTGAGCACGGCGACCGCATGGGTGGAGGTCATGCCGATCGGCTTGTCGAGCACCACCCAGCCATGGACGTCGCGTTTGTCGCGGCGCGGCTGCTGGTTCTGCTTGCCCTGCTTGTGGCGCGGATCGTTGTTGGTGCGGCGCGGCTCCTCGGCGCGCGGCGCGGGAACGGCTTCGCGGTCAGCGTCGCGCGCGTCGATATCCTTCGCGTCGGCAACGCTGTTGGTCGTCATCACAGTCATTTCACTCGTCGTCCGTATCGGGTGTCAGGTCGCGCTGCACCGCAGGTGTCCGCAAAAGCTTCTCGATGCGCGCCGCCTCGTCGAACCGCTCGTCGACGCGGAAGCGGATGTCGGGCGCAAATTTCAGGTTGACGCGATGCGCGATCTCTCCGCGCAGGAATTTCTTGTTGCGGTCGAGCGCGGCAATGACGGCGTCGGTGTCGCGTCCGCCGAGCGGCATCACGTAGATCGTCGCGAGCTTCAGGTCCGGCGACATGCGCACCTCGGGAACGGTGATGATGTGGCCTTCGAGATCCGGATCGTGGACGTCACCTTGCGACAGAATGTCGGCAACCGCATGGCGAACCGTTTCGCCGACGCGCAGCTGACGTTGTGAGCCGCCAGGGGCGGAACTTTTCTTTTGACGGGGCATGACCTTTTCCCAAAACCGTCGCGCCCGCAGGCGCAGCCCGCGGGCATCAATGTCCTAGCTTTCAATTCAGGCAATGCGCGGGTGGCCGGAACGAAGTCCGGCCACGCCGTCGCATGTGTCAGTTAAATGGACCCAACGCTTAGTAAGATCTGCGCTTCGTAAGATTTGGACTTACAGAGAGCGCTGGATCGTCTCGATGCGGTAGCACTCGATCACGTCGCCGACACGCATGTCGCCGTAGTTCTCGAATGCCATGCCGCACTCCTGGCCGGCGACCACTTCCTTCACTTCGTCCTTGAAGCGCTTCAGCGTCGACAGCTTGCCTTCGTGCACCACGACGTTGTCGCGGATCAGGCGCACATTGGCGCCGCGTTCCACGGTGCCGTCGGTGACGCGGCAGCCGGCGACCTTGCCGACCTTGGAAATGTTGAACACTTCCAGGATCTGCGCGTTGCCGAGCATGGTCTCGCGCAGCGTCGGCGCGAGCAGGCCGGACATCGCCTTTTTGATGTCGTCCACGAGATCGTAGATGATGTTGTAGTAGCGGATCTCGATGCCGTTGCGCTTGGCCGCGGCGGCCGCTTCCTTGTTGGCGCGGACCGAGAAGCCGATGATCGCGGCGTTGAAGCCTTCCGCCAGCGTGACGTCGGACTCCGAGATGCCGCCGACGCCGGCATGCAGGATGCGGGCGGCGACTTCCTCGGTGCCGAGCTTCTCCAGCGAGCCCAGGATCGCTTCCAGCGAGCCCTGCACGTCGGCCTTCACGATCAGCGGGAACTCCTTGCGGCCCGCGGTCTTGAGCTGCGACATCATCTGCTCGAGCGAGCCGCGCATGCCGGAGATCGAGGCGGCGGCGTTCTCGCGCTTCTGGTGCGCGCGGTAGCTCGTGACCTGGCGGGCGCGGGCTTCGTTCTCGACCACCGCGAGGCGGTCGCCGGCTTCCGGCGGACCGTTGAAGCCGAGCACCTCGACCGGCACGGACGGGCCGGCCTCCTCGAGATTTTCGCCCTGGTCGGAGATCAGCGCGCGGACGCGGCCCATCTCGGCGCCGGCGACGATGATGTCGCCGATCCGCAGCGTGCCGCGCTGCACCAGCACGGTCGCGACCGGACCGCGGCCGCGATCGAGCTTGGCCTCGATCACGGTGCCTTCCGCCGGACGCTCCGAATTGGTCTTCAGGTCGAGGATCTCGGCCTGCAGCGCGATCATCTCGAGCAGCCGGTCGAGATTGGTCTTGTTCTTCGCCGAGACCTCGACGTCGACCACGTCGCCGCCGAGCGATTCGACCTGCACCTCGTGCTGCAGCAGCTCGGTGCGCACGCGCTCCGGCCGGGCATCGGGCTTGTCGATCTTGTTGATCGCCACGATCATCGGCACCCTGGCCGCCTTGGCGTGGTTGATCGCCTCGATCGTCTGCGGCATCACGCCGTCATCGGCGGCGACCACCAGCACGACGATGTCGGTGACCTTGGCGCCGCGGGCGCGCATCGCGGTGAACGCGGCGTGGCCGGGCGTGTCGATGAAGGTGATCTTGGTGCCGCTCTCGGGCGAAAGCACCTGATAGGCGCCGATATGCTGGGTGATGCCGCCGGCTTCGCCCGACACCACGTTGGCGTGACGCAGCGCATCGAGCAGCGAGGTCTTGCCGTGGTCGACGTGGCCCATCACGGTGACCACGGGAGAACGCGGCTCGGTATCGGTCGAATCCTCGACGACGTCGAACAGGCCCTCTTCCACGTCGGATGCGGCGACGCGCTTGACCGAGTGGCCAAGCTCCTCGGCGATCAGCTGCGCGGTGTCGGCGTCGATCACGTCGGTGATCTTGTGCATCGCGCCCTGCTTCATCAGCATGCGGATGACGTCCACCGCGCGCTCCGACATGCGGTTGGCGAGCTCCTGGATCGTGATCGCCTCCGGGATCGTGACTTCGCGGATCAGCTTTTCCTTCGGCTCGTTCGAGGCATGGCCCTTCAGGCGCTGGGTGCGGCGGCGGAACGAGGCGATCGAACGCTCGCGCACGTCGTCGGCGTTCAGCGCGGTGGTCAAGGTCAGACGGCCGCGTTCCTTCTGCGGACCGGGCTTTTGGGTGGTCTTCGGCGCTGCCACGGGGCGGATCGCACCGCCGGGGCGACGCACCAGACGCGGACCTTCATCCTCGTCCGACGCCTCAGCCGCAACGCCCGGCGCGCGCGGCGCCATAGCCGGAGTGCGTCCGGGGGTCGTCGTTGTCGTGCGGGCCGGGGCGGACGTCCCGGGGCGTCCCGGAGCAGACGTCGCGGGGCGCGAGGGGGCGGCTGACGAGGTTGCGGGCCTCGCCGGTGCTGCGGCCGGCGCGGCTCCGGGCTTGGCCTCGCCTTCGCCGAAGCGTCGCTTAGCTTCGACCTCAGCCTTGCGCTTGGTTTCTTCTTCGTGGCGATGGCGCTCGTCTTCGGATTTGCGGCGAGCTTCGGCGGCTTCGCGCTCGACCTTCTCGGCTTCCTCGCGAATGGCGCGACGCTTGGCTTCCTCTTCGGCCTGGCGGCGTTCTTCGACGTCGCGCTGCCGTGCATCCGCAAGGGCGCTGGCGCGCGCGGAACGTTCGTCTTCGGTCAGGGTCGGCAACACCACGCCCGAGCGGGTGTTGCGCTGCTGGCTGGGAGGCGGGCCGGAGGGCCGACCAGCCGGAGGCCGCGGCGCGGGCGCCGCAGGCTTTGCAACCACGGGTTCCGGTGCGTGGGTCTCCGGGCCGTCGCCGCCAACGCGACGCTTGCCTCGCTTCTCGACCACGACCTGCTTGGTCCGGCCGTGGCTGAAGCTCTGGCGCACGGTGCCCGTCTCGACGCGCGGCTTCAGCGACAACGTCTTGCTCGGGACACTCAGAGTCTTGTCGCCAGGGGTCTTGGTATCAACCATTCAGCAGTCCTAATCTCGTTTTCGCTGTGCGCTTTCCGCACAAATCCATCAACGTCGTCTTTTGCTGAGCATGATCCGTGCAAAGGCGGCGTCCGCCTTCTCCGGCTCAGGCTCTGGAATTTCTGGCCGCGTCGGCGGTCTTGTCGTCGTCGGCCATCCGGTATCGGACCAGCATCTGGCAGCGCGACAGGAACGTCTTGCTCGCCGGGCCCGCGAGCAGCGCAGCATGTATCACATTTGACCGCCCAAGTGCCAAATCCAATTCTTCCGAGGTCAAAACATTGACGACGGCGATTACCCGCGATTCACCACGTTTTTCGTCTCTTTGCCGCAGGATCGCGTCCAATTTGCGGATTCCGTCGGGTGCGCCGTCGGAAGCGTGGATCAGGGCTGCGGTTTCGCTCCGGTTGAGTGCGTCCTCGACCTTGCCGAAGCCCGCGACCACCTGTCCGGCCTTGGCGGCCATCGCCAGGGCCTCGGTGACGCTGCGCACCAGAAGGGTCTCGGTGTCGGTGGGAAGGGTCGGCGCGACGCGGACATCGCGCTTGAATCCCTTGCTGAATTGGTGACGACGGACCGCTTCCGCAACGCTTCGCCGCGATGCGGAAACCCATAATCCGCGGCCCGGCAGCTTGCGCTTGAGGTCCGGAACGACCTCGCCGGTGGGGGCGACGACGAAACGGATCAGTTCGTCGATCGGACGGACCTCGCGGCTGACCGCGCACATCCGCGTGGTCGCGGACTTCTGTGTCCGCGGCCCATCGTCGAGATCGGGGTCAGCTGATGCGAGCATCCGTGCGCCATCTCCTTACGCCGCAGGTTCTTCGGCGGCCTCGGTCTCTTCCTCGGCCGGCTTGGCGAGGTCGGCCTCCGTGATCCAACCGGCCTTGAGGCGGGCCTGCATGATCACGCCCTCGGCCTCGTCGCGCGAGATCTCGATGCCATCGAGGAACCCGGCATGCTTGGTCGGCTCGCCGCCCTCCTTGCGCTCGGTCCAGCCGACCAGATCGTCGGTGGCGCAGCCGGCGAGGTCCTCGACCGTCTTCACGTCGTTCTCGCCGAGCTTCACCATCATCTTGCCGGTCACGCCGGGCACGGTCTTCATGTCGTCCTCGACGCCGAGCTCCTTGCGCTTCGCCTCGAGTTCCGCCTCGAGCTGCTCGAGATATTCGCGGGCGCGGGTCTGCAGCTCGGTCGCGGTCTCCTCGTCGAAGCCTTCGATGCCGGCAAGCTCCTTGACGTCGACCATCGCGAGCTCCTCGACCGAGGTGAAGCCCTCGGAGGCGAGCAATTGGCCGACGACCTCGTCGACATTGAGCGCTTCCATGAACACGCGGGTGGAATTCTCGAAGTCGGCCTGACGGCGCTCCGACTCTTCCTGCTCGGTCAGGATGTCGATATCCCAGCCGGTGAGCTGCGAGGCGAGGCGCACGTTCTGGCCGCGGCGGCCGATCGCCAGCGACAGCTGATTGTTGGTGTCGGGCACCACGACCTCGATGCGCTCGCGGTCTTCGTCGATCACGACCTTGGCGACTTCAGCCGGCGCCAGCGCGTTGACGACGAAGGTCGCGATGTCGGGCGACCACGGGATGATGTCGATCTTCTCGCCCTGCAGCTCGTTGACCACGGCCTGCACGCGCGAGCCGCGCATGCCGACGCAGGCGCCGACCGGGTCGACCGAGGAATCGCGCGAGATCACGCCGATCTTGGCGCGCGAGCCGGGATCGCGGGCGACCGCCTTGATCTCGACGATGCCGTCGTAGATCTCCGGCACTTCCTGCGCGAACAGCTTCGCCATGAACTGCGGATGGGTGCGCGAAAGGAAGATCTGGGGGCCGCGGGTCTCGCGCCGGACGTCGAAGATATAAGCGCGGACGCGGTCGCCGTTGCGGAACACCTCGCGCGGCAGCATCTCGTCGCGGCGCACGATGGCTTCGCCGCGGCCGAGATCGACGATCACGCTGCCATATTCGACGCGCTTGACGATGCCGTTGACGATGTCGCCAATGCGGTCCTTGAATTCCTGGTACTGGCGGTCGCGCTCGGCCTCGCGCACCTTCTGCACGATCACCTGCTTGGCGGACTGCGCGGCGATGCGGCCATATTCCAGCGGCGGCAGCGTGTCGGCGATGGTGTCGCCGACCTGGGCGCCCGGATTGGCGCGCTGCGCATCGACCAGCGAAATCTGGTTCGAGGCGTTCTCGACGATTTCGACCACCAGCATGTGGCGGGTCAGGCGGAGCTCACCCTTCTTGGCGTCGATCTCGGCATGGACGTCGGTCTCGCTGCCGTAGCGGGCGCGCGCCGCCTTGGCGATGGCGTCTTCCATCGCCGCGATCACGATGGAGCGGTCGATCGACTTTTCGCGCGCAACTGCGTCTGCGATCTGCAGCAGTTCGAGTTTGTTGGCGCTGACTGCCATGGCTTAGTCTCCTTCGAATGGATCGATCTCGCCGCGGCGCGCGCGTTCGGCGGCGAGGCGATGCTTCTTCGTGTTGGTCGGAGCCGGCTTGTCGCCGGGCTTCGGCTTCGGTTTCTGGCTCTTGGCGGGGTCGCTCTTCCTGGCGTGTGCCGGCTGCGGCGGCGCGAGCCCGAGCTCGCGGCGCAGATCGCGCTCGGCGGCCTTGCCGCGGCGCATCGATTCCTCGATCAGCTCGTCGGTCAGCACCAGCCGCGCGTCCGAAATGTCCTCCATGACCAGGAGAACCTCGGCATCCTCGTCCGCGCGCGGGTCGTCGCGCTTGAGGCGTACCGCAGGATCCTCGACGCCGGCGAGCGTACCGCGGAAGCGTTTGCGGCCCTGATGCGCGACCGCCATCTCGATCTTCACGAGGTGGCCGGTGTAGCGCTCGAAATCGGAGCGGCGCACCAGCGGGCGGTCGATGCCGGGCGACGAGATCTCCAGCCGGTAGGCGCGCTCGATCGGATCGGCGACATCGAGCACCGGCGACAGCGCGCGCGAGATCGCCTCGCAATCCTCGAGCTGCATCGAGCCGTCGGGCCGCTCCGCCATGATCTGCACCGTGCAGCCGGCATCGCCCGAGACCTTGATGCGCACCAGCCGATAGCCCATGCCTTGCAGCACCGGGACGGCGACCGCGGCGACGCGCGCCGCGACCCCGGGCTCGACGACGAGGCGCGGCTCGGAAAGCAGGTCGGTGTCCACGGACGTGGCGGTCGGTTCGGTCATATCCAGCGTCAAGGGCGGTCTGTCGTGTTGCTCGCTCGGCCTTAAGAGGCCGCTAACGCTACCCAAACGGAGCCCGGCCTGGCTGGGTCCCCTCGGGTAATAAAAAAGAGCGGGTCCCGGGGGGCCCACTCTCCTACGCGATCGTATGAGATACCATAAGTTGCGCCGGATATAGCCCTTTTGGGTGGGTCCGGCAAGGGCTTCCGGCCCGGGCGGGGGTGATTTTGCGGCGCCTCGCCGCAGAGAATCGATCTAACAGTCCGTTTACGAACCGGACCTTAGATTGCGGCAAATCGGCACCAAACGCCGGTTTGGACAGGCTTATGACGACAGCCCCCGCGCTGATTCCGGAACTCGATGACATCGTTCGCCGCGGCGACCCCAGGCGGCGCGCGGAGGCGGCGCGGCGCGTCAGCGAGCTGTTCCTGCAGGGCGCGGCGAACTTCCGCGCCGATCACGTCGATCTGTTCGACGGTGTGCTGACCAGCCTGGTTCCGCATGCCGAGCTGGCCGCGCGCGTCGATCTCGCCGAGCGGCTCGCGCCGCTCGCCAATGCGCCGCGCCGTCTCGTGGGCCAGCTTGCGCGCGAGGACGATCTCGCGATCGCCGGCCCGCTGCTGCGGCAATCCCTTGTCATCCCCGAGCCGGTGCTGATCGAGATCGCCAATGCCAAGGGGCAGGGTCATCTGCTCGCGATGGCCGAGCGACCGAAGCTCTCGACGGCGCTGACCGATGTCATCGTCCACCGCGGCGATCGCGATGTGATCAGATGCGCGGCCGGCAATGCGGGCGCCGCATTCTCCGACGATGGCTTTGCCGCGCTGATCCGGCGCGCCGGGCAGGACGGCGTGCTGACGCTCAGGATCGGCCGGCGCGAGGACCTTCCGCCCGAGCATCTGAAGAATCTGCTGGCGGGCTCGATCGACGTGGTGCGCCGCCGCCTGCTCACCATGGCCAAGCCCGAGCGCCAGGCCGCGATCAGCGACGCGATGCACGAAATCACCGGTGCAACCCAGCATGTCGAGAATCGTCGCGACTTTGCGCTAGCACAACGCACGGTGATGGCGTTGCATCGCGCCGGTCAATTGACCGAAGGCGCGTTACTCAACTTCGCCAAGGCATTCAAGTACGAGGAGGCCGTTGCGGCGCTCGCCCTGATGACCGGCGTCAAGATCGCAAGTCTCGACCGCCTGATCGATGGCGACCGCTACGATCCGATCCTGATCGCGGGCAAGACGATCGGTCTGGAATGGCCGACGGTGCGCACGCTGATCCTGATGCGGATCGGGCCGAACCGGAGCGTCTCTCCCGCCGATATCGAAGGTGCGCGGGTCAATTTCACCCGCCTGATGCCGTCGACCGCACAGCGCGTCGTGGACTTCTGGAAGTCGCGGTAGGTCTCCGTCATTCCGGGGCGCGCCACTTGGCGCGAGCCCGGAATCCATTTCTCTGCTTGCGCCTGCGGTGCGATGGATTCCGGGCTCTCGCTTCGCGAGCCCCGGAATGACGAGGCTAGACGGTTCGCCGAAATCGCAGATACGCCGCCTTCCGCCCTTCACGCTCGGCCTTGGCGCCATAGCGCGTCATCGTGTAGTCGGGCCACGGAAGCTGCCAATCGCCGGCGCGCTCGGCGAGCCAGGCGAAATCCGGCGAACGCATCAGATGCGCGAGCGTCCAGGCGCAGTAGTCGTCGATGTCGCTGACGAAGCGAAACTCGCCGCCAGCCTTCAGAATCCGCGCCATCGCGGCGACCGTCGCATCCTGCACGAAGCGCCGCTTCCAGTGCCGCCGCTTCGGCCAGGGATCGGGATGGATCAAGTCGATGCGCGCCAATGCGCGTGCCGGCGCCCAGGCCAAAAGCTCGGCGGCGTCGCCGGCGAACAGCCTGACATTGCCGATATTGTTGGCCTCGATCCGGGTCAGGATCTTGGCCATGCCGTTGACGTAGGGCTCGCAGCCGATGAAGCCGGTGTTCGGAAACGCCTGCGCTTCCGCGATCAGGTGCTCGCCGCCGCCGAAACCGATCTCGAGCCTGACCTCCGCGATGCCGTCGTCGAACAATTCGCTCAGGCGCGCAGGCGCGCTCGCCGCGATGTCGACCGCCAGATGCGGCAGCAGATTGTCGATCAGGTCGGCCTGATGCGATCGCAGCTTGTGGCCCTTGCGCCGTCCGAAGAACGAGCCGCCGGCATGTGCCGGCGCGCCATCGTCCGGTTGCTCCCGATCGCCGGTGTCGCGCGGTGCCGGTGTCATCGCAGCGTCTGGTACAGCCGGTACAGCAGCCGCGCGCGCGGCTCGAGCGACGAGACATAGAGCTGCTCGTAGTGGGTATGCGCGCCCTTGCCGTCGACACCGAGGCCGTCGAGGGTTGCGGTGTGCGGCGCGGTGAAATTGCCGTCGGAGCCGCCGCCGGTGAAGACGTCGACGAGATCGAAGCCGAGCTCGGCGGCAAGCTCCTTCGCGTGCTCGAACAGCGCCGCGCCGGCGTTGCTCTTCTCGTAGGGCGGACGGTTCAGCTCGCCCGTGACTTTGACGGTGACGCCCTCGGTGCGCGACCTCAGTCCGAGGATCTTCGCGACAAATTCGTCGGCGTCGGCCAGGGTCGGCACGCGCAGATCCACCTCGGCGGTGGCTTCCTCCGCGATCACGTTGGGCTTGGTGCCGCCTTTCACGACGCCGACATTGACGCTGATGCCGCGCTTGAGGTCGTTCATCGCCGCCAGGGTCTGGATCACATTGCCGAGCTCGTTGATCGCGCTGCGGCCGTCCTCCGGACGGGTGCCCGAATGCGCCGGGACGCCCTTGATGGCGACGTCGAAGCGCGCCACGCCCTTGCGCCCGGTGACGATCTTGCCGCCGTCGCGCGCGGGCTCGGTCACCAGCACATATTTGGCCTTGCGCCCCTCCGCCTCGATCAGCGCCCGCGAGGTCGGGCTGCCGATCTCCTCATCGGACACATAAAGATGCGTGATGCCGAGCGGCGTCCGCGCATCATCGGCGCAGATCTGCCGGAATGCGTGATAGGCGAGATAGGCGCCGCCCTTCATGTCGTAGATGCCGGGGCCGAACGCGCTATCACCTTCGACCTTGAATGGCAGCCGTTCGATGAACCCCATCGGATGCACTGTATCGAGATGGCTCAGCACCAGGATGCCCGGAGCCTGCTGACCCCATGACGAGCGCACCACCAGATGATCGCCGCAGCCGTCGCGACCGGCGACCCGCTCGACGGTCGCCGGCAGGTCGCGATAATCCGAGACGACGAGGTCGGCGAGCCTGTTGACCTGGTCCGGCCGCTCGGTCGGAGATTCGATCTCGACCCAGCGGCGGATGCCGTCGAGAATTGCCGCGGCTTCAAACCGGTTGTTTGCCATGATCGTTGTCGCCGTCCGTGATGTCGCTTCTCATTTTACGCACGCCATAACGCGACGCGCGCGCCATCGCGCCATGACCTCGATCATGTGCGCGTCGCCGCAATGACATATTCCAGATTTTGCGATCCCTCAAACGGGATATGGCTGCCTCAGACCTGGTCGGAGGCTTCCCGTGCGGCGATCTGCTCGACCAGCTCGACGATGCTGCGGCGGAGCTTGGCGTCGTTGATGCGGGTGAAGGCGCGGGTCAGCGCCAGGCCCTCGGCGGTTGCCAGGAAATCGGAGACGTAGGCCGGCGACGCGCCCTCGCCAAAACCGTCCGCGGTCTTGACGCCGCTCGGGCCGCCGTCGAACAGGAAGGAGACCGGCACCTGCAGGATCTCGGAGATCTGCTGCAGCCGGCTGGCGCCGACGCGGTTGGTGCCCTTTTCGTATTTTTGCACCTGCTGGAATGTCAATCCCAGCGCTTCTCCCAGCTTCTCCTGACTCATGCCCAGCATGATGCGTCGCATGCGGACGCGGCTGCCGACATATTTGTCAACAGGGTTGGGCGCTTTGGTCGACATCTCCAACTCTCCTAGGATTGTGCGCGCCCGGGGGTGAGGCAAGTTGGAAGCGGAGTATGCCTCAGGCGCGGGTGCCGTCAAATCCTGCAGGGAGGATCGGGACGAAATGCGGATAATTTGCGCAAAGTGGCTGACTGGACTTCTGATTTCGCACGGACCCGTACAATGCGAAGTGCACGGTCAATCTGTCAACAGGTGGAATCGCGCTGAGGTAAATTTCGACGTTATTTCGGGTTCGGACGACAACCGGCAATATGCAGTCGTCAGGCTTTTCGCCTGACAAAACGGCGCCGCAGCACGATTGCGAGGGCAACTATCACAATTGCGGCGGCGGGGACATTGCCAATGCGCGCATAGATCGTCGGCGCGATGGCCGACGGCAGGCCGGCGTCGAGCACGCCCTCGATGCCGAGACCCAATCGCGCCACAATTCGTCCCACCGGATCGATCACGGCGGAAACACCCGTATTTGCGGCGCGCACCAGCGGCAAGCCCTCTTCGATCGAGCGCATGCGGGCTTGCTGCAGATGCTGGTAGGGACCGGTCGAGATGCCGAACCAGCCGTCATTGGTGACGTTGATGATCCAGCCGGGGCGGTCGTCGCGACTGACGACATTGCCGGGGAAGATCGCCTCGTAGCAGATCAGGGGCAGCGCGGACGGTGCGTTCGGCACGTCGATCGGCTTGCGGATCGTGCCCGGAATGAAGCCGCCCACCACCTTGGTGAGATTCTGGAAGCCGAGCTTTTCCATCCAGTCCTGGAACGGCAGATACTCGCCGAACGGCACCAGATGCAGCTTGTCGTAGACCGACAGCACGCTGCCATCGTGATCGATCAGATAGATAGAATTATAGGCTCGCGTGATGCGAACGCCCGCCGGCAGATCGGGCGCGCGCACCGAGCCCGTGATCAGCACGGTTCCCTTGGGCAAGAGATCGGCAATCTGCGCCATCGCGTCGGCTTCCCGCGTCAGGAAGAATGGAAACGCCGATTCCGGCCAGATCAGAATTGTGGCATCGCTGACGCCGGTGGAGTGCGGCCCGGACGAACGATCCGACAAGGTGAGATATTTCTGCATCACCGCCGCCTTGGCGGCGTAGTTGAACTTGGCGTCCTGCTGCAGGTCGGGCTGCATGATGCGCAGCTTGACGCCGGCGACCATGCTGGTCGGCAGCAGCGACAATCGGATCGCGCCGAACGCCAGCATCGCTGCCAGCACCGCGACCGCCGTCACCGGCGCAAGCCAGGGCTTGCGGCCGCGCGACGTGCCGTCGATCAGCACCGCGGGGCTGGCGAAGATCGCGACCGCGAGGAATGTCATGCCCCACAGCCCGACGAGGGATGCGGTTTGTGCCAAAGCGAGCGGCTCGCTCAGCGCGTAACCGAACACATTCCAGGGAAAGCCGGTCAGGACATGACCGCGCAGCCATTCCGCGATCGTCAGGCTGACCGCGAGCGCCAGCACGCGCGAGACATCGCGCGGCCAGATCAGCCGCGCCAGCGCGAAGCCGAAGGCGGTGAACAGCGCAAGATAGGCCGGCAGGCCGAGCACCGCGAACGGCGTCAGCCAGGCGAAGGTGTCCGCATCGACGAAGAACGCGTAGCCGATCCAGTACAGTCCCGGCACGAAATAGCCGAGACCGAACCAGAAGCCGGACAGCGCAGCCGCCGGCACGCCGTGCCAGCGCCCGGCCGCGGCGCCGTCGATCAGCCACACCGCGATCGGAAAGGTCAGGAACAGCACCGGCCAGGCGTTGAACGGCGCCATCGCCAGCGCCGACAGGGCGCCGGCAAGCAGCGCGATCGCGGCGCGCTTCCATCCCCAGGTCAGGATGATCGCAAGCCCGGCCGCGCGGAGCTGGTCGGAGAGCTTCACGGCTGTCCGGCTCCATCGCCTGACGGCGGCGGCGTGTTGTCATTGGCCTGATTATCATTGGCCTGGGGGCTGCCGGAATCAGGCGCCTGCTCGCGGCGGCGCTCGCGTTCCTTCTCCCGCTCCTTGCGCGGCGCCGGCCGCTCCTTGCGTGTCGTGATGCGCAGCCGCTTGACCCGTCGCGGATCGGCGTCGAGCACCTCGACCTCGAAATTGCCCGGTCCCGAGATCACCTCGCCGCGCACCGGCAGGCGGCCGACGAACGAGACGAGATAGCCGCCCAGCGTCTCGACCTCCTCGCCGGCCTCGCCGGTGACGAAATCCTCGCCGATCACCGTGCGCACGTCGTCGAGGCTGGCGCGGGCGTCGGCGATGAAGGAATTGTCGGCCTGGCGGACGATCGCCGGCGGCTCGTCGGAATCGTGCTCGTCATCGATCTCGCCGACGATCTGCTCGACGATGTCCTCGATCGAGACCAGGCCGTCGGTGCCGCCATATTCGTCGACCACCAGCGCGAGATGGATGCGCGAGGCCTGCATCTGCGCCAACAGGTCGATCGCCCGCATCGAGGGCGGAATGTAGAGCAGCTTGCGGATGATGTTGGCGTCCGACAGCGGCAGCGCGAGATCGACCGTGCGCAAGTCGAGCCCGGCCGGGAACGGCTTCTTGCGCCGCGTCTTGGTCGCCTCGGTGACCCGTGCGCGCGCGGTCATGAAGGCGAGCAGGTCGCGGATGTGCACCATGCCTTCGGGATCGTCGAGAGTCTCGTTGTAGACCACCAGCCTCGAATGCGCCGCGCTCTCGAACAGGCTCATCAACTCGCCGAGCGGGATGTCGCGCTTGACCGCGACGATGTCGGCGCGGTGGATCATGACGTCGGCGATCCGCCGCTCGTTGAGCGACAGGATGTTGCGCAGCATGGTGCGCTCGATCGCCGAAAAGCCGACATCGTCGGGCGTCGAGGCGTCGAGCACGACCTGGAGATCGTCGCGCACCGAGCCGGCCTTCCAGCCGAACAGCGTGCGGATCGCGCGCACCAGCCAGCCTTCGGCGGCGGGCCGCTGCACCTCGCCCTCATGCACCACGGCGGGCAGGTTGCTCACGTTGCGCGGATTGTCATGGGTTGGTTCGGAGTCCGGCATGTCAGTCGGTCCGATCCGCATAGGGGTCGGGAATGCCGAGGGAGTTGAGGATCTCGCGCTCGAGGTTTTCCATGTCCTCGGCATCGCCGTCATTCTCGTGGTCGTAGCCGATCAGATGCAGGAAGCCGTGCACCGCAAGATGGCTCAAATGATGCTCGAACGGTTTCTGCTCTTCGTCGGCTTCGCGCCGCGTCGTCTGATAGGCGATCGCGATGTCGCCGAGCATGCGCGGCGCATCGTCGTCGCTCCCGTCGCCCTCCGGCTGCAGCGCGGGAAACGACAGCACGTTGGTCGGCTTGTCGATGTTGCGCCAGTTGGCGTTGAGGGTGCGGATGCCGGTGTCGTCGGTCAGCATGATCGCAAGCTCGGCGTCGGCCACGTCGGCATCGACGGTCGCGGCGGCCGCCTCGATGGCGCGATGGATCACCGCCTCGGAGTCGGGCTCGGTCTGCCAGACTTCGGCGGTGACGAGCACCTCGGTTGCGGGAAGGTTGGACAAGGTCGTTCCAAAATCTGCGTTGTGGCGAGAGCCCGCATCGCGCGGGCTCGTGGCCGGAGCTGTTGGTCTCACGATTTGGCGTTTGCCGGCTTTTGCGGCAATCCCTCATAGGCGGCGACGATGCGCGCCACCAGTTCGTGGCGGACGACGTCCTCGGCCTTGAAATGCACCTGCGCGATGCCCTCGACGCCGTTGAGCAGCTTCACCGCCTCGGCGAGCCCCGATGTCTGTCCGTTTGGCAGGTCGATCTGGGAAGGGTCGCCGGTGACGATCATCCGGCTGTTCTCGCCGAGACGGGTCAGGAACATCTTCATCTGCATCGTCGTGGTGTTCTGCGCCTCGTCGAGGATGATGACGGCATTGGTCAGGGTGCGGCCGCGCATGAAGGCGAGCGGCGCGATCTCGATCTCGTTGCCCTGCAGCGCGCGTTCGACGACGCGCGCATCCATCAGATCGTACAGCGCATCGTAGATCGGACGCAGATAGGGATCGACCTTTTCCTTGAGGTCGCCAGGCAGGAAGCCGAGCCGCTCGCCGGCCTCGACCGCGGGCCGCGTCAGGATGATGCGGTCGACTTCCTTGCGCTCGAACAGTTGCGCGGCATAGGCGACGGCGAGCCAGGTCTTGCCGGTGCCGGCGGGGCCGATACCGAATGTCAGCTCGTGCCGCTTCAGCGCGCGGATATAGGAATCCTGCGCGGCGGTGCGCGCACGCACCGGACGCTTGCGCAAATTGATGGTCTCGAAGGTCGGCTTGGCGGTCTTGTTGTCGAATTCGAACAGCGATCCCTGTGCAAGCACGGCGCGGATCGCGCCGTCGACCTCGCCCTGGTCGAGATCGTGGCCCTGAACGGCCTGCGCATAGAGTGTTTCCAGCACGCGTCGCGCCGCATCGCAGCCGTCGCGCGAGCCGGCGATGGTGACGTGGTTGCCGCGGGAATCGACCACGACGCCGAGCCGCCGCTCGATCAGCGCCAGATTCTGCCCGTAAGGACCGACCAGCGCGGACGCGGCGCGGTTGTCGTCGAAATCGATGACGACCTGGGTCTCAGGTGGGGTTTGCATGTCGAGTTTGCGGCTGGGAGCGAGCGAAGGCGAATCCGATGCGCTTTTGGGCAAGGATTTCAGGCTCCAATGGTCTGCGAAATGATGTCGGGCGCGGATGCCGTCGCGAGCTCGCCCTTCAGGCTGTAGCGCTCGAGGCTGTCGATCCGCACCGGCAGGATTTTTCCAACGATGTCAGGCGCGGCCATCACGTGGGCGGGCTGCAGATAGGCGGTGCGGCCGACGATCTGGCCGGGATTGCGCGCGGCGCGCTCGAACAGCACGTCCACCGTTGCGCCGATCGCAGCCCGGTTGAAGGCCGATTGCTGGCTGTCGATCAGTCCCTGAAGCCGCCCCAAGCGCTCGTCCATCTCAGCTGCTGACACCGTCTCCCGCATCTCCGCCGCCGGCGTGCCCGGCCGTGGCGAATATTTGAATGAATAGGCCGCAGCGTAGCCGATTTGCGTGACAAGCGCGAGGGTGGCGGAAAATTCTTCCCTAGTCTCCCCGGGGAAGCCGACGATAAAATCCGATGAAAAAGCAATGTCTTGCCGCGCGGCGCGGAATCGGTCGATGACGCGCCGGTAGTCATCGGCGGTATGTTTGCGGTTCATGGCTGCAAGGATCCGGTCCGATCCCGACTGCACCGGCAGGTGCACGAACGGCATCAGCGCAGGCAAATCGCGATGCGCCGCGATCAGCGCGTCGTCGACATCGCGCGGATGGCTGGTCGAATAGCGCAGCCGCACGACGCCGGGGATCTCGGCAAGCCGCTGCAGCAGCTTGCCGAGCGGCCAGGCGTGACCGTCGGGGCCTTCGCCGTGATAGGCGTTGACGTTCTGTCCGATCAGCGTGATCTCGCGCACGCCGTTGTCGACGAGCTGCATCACGTCGTCGATGATCTTGGTGACCGGACGCGAGACTTCGGCGCCGCGCGTATACGGCACCACGCAGAAAGTGCAGAACTTGTCGCAGCCTTCCTGCACCGTGACGAAGGCCGAAATGCCGCGCGCGCGGATCGCGTCCGGCCTCGGCTGCGGCAGGAAGCCGAACTTGTCGTCGACGGGAAATTCGGTTTCCAGCGCCCGGCCGCCTTGCTTGGCCTGCTTCAGCAGTTGCGGCAGGTGATGATAGCTCTGCGGGCCGACCACGATGTCGACGGTCGGTGCGCGATGGATGATCTCTTCGCCTTCCGCCTGCGCGACGCAGCCGGCGACGGCGATCTTCATGTCGCGGCCCTGGCGCGCGGCCTCTTCCTTGGCGACGCGCAGCCGGCCGAGTTCGGAATAGACCTTCTCGGACGCCTTCTCGCGGATGTGGCAGGTGTTGAGGATCACCAGGTCCGCGTCATCCGCGTTCGCCGTCTCGACAAAGCCCTCGGCGCCAAGCGTGTCCACCATGCGCTGGGCATCGTAGACATTCATCTGGCAGCCATAGGACTTGATGTGCAGCTTGCGCGGCGTCGTCATGGAACCCGGATCGTGCATAAGGGAACGGCGCCATCAGGGCGCCGAGGGCTCAGATATAGCCAAAGGGGACGAAAATCCAGCCGTTCCCGGCCCATTCCCTCCCGGTCATTCCGGAGCGCACAAACGGGGCGCGCAAACGCGCGCCCGATGACAGGCTCCGCGCGAGCCCGGAATGACGGCGCGGGCTATTTGCCCTCTTCGTCCAGCGGCACGCAGTATAGCTCCAGCCGGTGATCGACCAGCTTGTAGCCAAGCTTGCGCGCGATCTCGGCCTGCAGCTTCTCGATCTCCTCGGAGGTGAACTCGATCACCTTGCCGTCGCGCAGATTGATCAGATGGTCGTGGTGGCTCTCCGGCATCTGCTCGTAGCGCGCGCGGCCCTCGCGGAAATCGTGGCGCTCGATGATGCCGGCATCCTCGAACAGCTTGACGGTGCGGTAAACGGTCGAGATCGAGATCTTGTCGTCGACCGCGACACAGCGACGGTACAATTCCTCGACGTCAGGGTGATCCATGGATTCCGCGAGCACGCGCGCGATCACGCGGCGCTGCTCGGTCATGCGCATGCCGGTCGCGGCGCAGCGCGCCTCGATGCCGGTATTCTTCTGCGCAGGCGGGATTTTAACCGTGGTCATGGACATCAGAACCTTGGGTGGCGGAGCGGGCGCTGTTCTGCCACCACGCGGATATTACGACAAGTCGCGCCGCATCAGAAGCGCGTTCAAATGTTCCCCGCCGGGCTGCTTGTAGTAGCGCTCGCGGCGGCCGATCACGCCGAATCCGGCCTTTTCGTAGAGCCGTCGCGCCGGCTGATTGTTCTCTTCCACTTCGAGGAAGATGGTGCGGATGCCGCGGCCGGCAAGATGGCCGAGATGGGTCAACAGCAGGTTGCGCGACAGCCCGCGCCCGCGCTGGCCGGCATCGATCGCGATCGACAGGATCTCGGCTTCGTCAGCCGCCATGCGCGACACCGCGAAGCCGATCACCTTGCGCCCCAGCCGCAGGCGATGCACCAGCGTGTTGCGCTCGGCGAGCATCGTCTCGAACTCGCCTTCGCCCCAGCCGCGGTGAAACGAGGCGCCGTGCAGTTGCGCGAGGCGGCTGGCGTCGCGCAGCGATGCCGGCTCGACCGCGGGCGTGCCGCCGCTCCACCATCGTGAGATCAAGGCGATCATGTCGATGGCGGCGCGCTGACCGCAAGCCGATCCCTCGGCGGCTTCGCATCCGGTGCGCGCAGATAGAACGGCCGCGGCGGCGCGCTCACGGGATCGACGGCGGCGCCGACCCAGGCGACCCAGATGATGTCGGGTGCGGGCTGCATCTCGACATTGAGTGGCGGCACAGCGTCCGTGGGCCAACGCTCGGCCAGGATGTTTGCGGCATTGCCGACCAGATGCAGTGCGCCGTACTGCGCAGCCTCGAGCGCCTCCGCGATCGGCGCCACTTTCGGCTTGAGCATCGGGCTGCCGTCGCCGCCGACCAGCTGGAAATAGACATGATCGTGCCGGGCATCGATCGCCGACAGGATCGGGTGCTCTCTGTTCTCGGCGACCACGGGCGCGGCGTAGGCGGCAAGTGTCGTCAGACCAACCACCGGCTTGTCCGCGGCGAGCGCGATGCCGCGCGCCGCCGAAAGGCCGACGCGCAGGCCGGTGAAGCTGCCGGGGCCGGTGGTGACGGCGATGCGGTCGAGGCCGGCAAACGCGATGCCGCTTTGCTTCATCACGCGGCCGATCAGCGGCATCAGCGCCTCGGCATGACCGCGCGGCATCGGCTGGGACTCCGCGGCGAGCGGCTTGCCGGCCGTGGTGTCGAGCACGGCCGCGGAGCAGGCGTCGAGCGCGGTGTCGATGGCGAGGATCAGCATGGGGCGAATGGCGAATAGGCAGTAGCGAATGAAGGACCACCGTCGATGTCCGTTCGCCGCTTCACCGCTCGTCCCCTCTCGTAGGGTGGGCAAAGCGCAGCGTGCCCACCATCGCTTGCCGTGCTCCTGAGGGTGGGCGCGACGCAAGCGCGCCTTTGCCCACCCTACGTGGGTTACATCGGTCGGACTTCCTGCACGTCCGGGACAAAATGCCGGAGCAGGTTCTGGATGCCGTGCTGCAAGGTTGCCGTCGACGACGGGCAGCCGGCGCACGAGCCCTTCATATTGAGATAGACGATCCCGTCCTTGAAGCCGCGGAAGGTGATGTCGCCGCCGTCATTGGCGACCGCGGGACGCACGCGGGTCTCGATCAGGTCCTTGATCTGCTCGACGGTCTCGGCGTCCTCCTCGCTGAAGAATTCGCCTTCCTCGTCGCTCGCGGCATCGCTGGACGCCGTACCGTCGGCGAGCAGCGGCGCGCCGGACATGTAGTGCTCCATGATGGCGCCGAGGATCGCGGGCTTGAGGTGCTGCCAGTCGCCGTCCGCCTTGGTCACGGTGATGAAGTCGGCGCCGTAGAACACGCCGGTGACGCCGGCGACTGCGAACAGCCGTTCGGCCAGCGGCGAGCGCGCGGCAGACTCCGGCGACGAAAATTCCATGGTGCCGGTGTCGAGCACCAGGCGGCCGGGAATGAACTTCAAGGTGGCGGGATTAGGCGTAGCTTCGGTCTGAATGAACATCTGTTGTCTCCGGCGTCGCCGGTTCAAGGCCGGCGCGTTGGTTCCCCCTCTCAAATGGCAACTAAAAAGCCATCGATCAAGCCGCAAAACTGCGGTTCCCGCCCCTTCCGCATGCTCTAGGACAGGGCGTCGACCTCGGAATCGGTCAGGCCGCCCGGTACGATGGTGACCGGGATTGGGAAAGCCCCGATGGTCTTGGCCATGGTGGTGATGATCGGCCCCGGCCCCTCGGGGCCCGGATTGGCGGCCAGCACCAGCATGGCGATGTCGACGTCCTTGTCGATCACGTCGAGGATCTGCTCGGTCGGGTCCCCCTCCCGGATCACCCGTTCCGGGGTGATCGCGGCGATCCCGTTGGCGCGGCCCGAGGCTCGGTCGAGCGCCTCATTGGCGGCTTCCTCGGCCTCCGCGCGCATGATGTCGGCGACCCCAAGCCATTGCTGGTTCTGGTCCTCGGTCTCGATCACCCGCAGCATCACCACGCCGCCGTCGACGCGGATCGCCCAGCGGCTGGCGTAGTAGACCGCGCGGTCCCATTCGGCGGTGTCGTCGACGATGACGAGGCACTTCGGCTTGTGGCCCGTCTCATAGCTGCGTCGCTGGGTGGTCATGCATGTCCCGGTGCTGGCCCACGATGCTCAAACAGGGCGCATGCTGCCATACTCCCTCTCCGTTTGGGAGAGGGAGCCGCAGTTCTTGCGCGTGGGTCAGCGCGGGCGGATGAAGCCGACGATGTCCTTGGCCGTGCGCATGGTCTCGTCGGCGATCACGCGGGCGCGGTTGGCGCCGTCGATCAGGATCGCGTCGACATGGCCGGGGTCGGCCATCAGCTTCTTCATCTCGGCGGCAATCGGTGCCAGTTTCGCGACGCAAACCTCGACCAGCGCGTTCTTGAAGGTGGAGAATTGGCCGCCGCCGAACTGGCTCAGCACCGCCTGCTTGGTGGTGCCGGCGAGCGCCGCGTAGATGCCGACCAAATTGTCGGCCTCGGGGCGCGGCTCGAGGCCCTTCTCCTCCGACGGCAGCGGCTCCGGATCGGTCTTGGCCCGACGGATCTTCTGCGCGATGGTCTCGGCGTCGTCGGTGAGGTTGATGCGCGAATTGTCCGACGCATCCGATTTCGACATCTTCTTGGTGCCGTCGCGCAGGCTCATCACCCGCGTCGCCGGCCCCGTGATCAGCGGCTCGGGCTGCGGGAAAAACAGGCCGTCCTCGAAGCCGTGGCCGCGGATCGAATCGACGAAGTCGTTGTTGAACTTCTGCGCGATGTCGCGCGACAGCTCCAGGTGCTGCTTCTGGTCCTCGCCGACCGGCACATGGGTGGCGCGGTACAGAAGGATGTCGGCGGCCATCAGCACCGGATAGTCGTAGAGACCGACCGACGCGTTCTCGCGGTCCTTGCCGGCTTTCTCCTTGAACTGGGTCATGCGGTTCAGCCAGCCGATCCGCGCGACGCAATTGAAGAGCCAGGTCAGCTCGGCATGGCCGGCGACCTGGCTCTGGTTGAACACGATGTGCTTCCTGGCATCGATGCCCGCGGCGATGAAGGCCGCGGTGACCTCGCGGGTGTTGCGCGCCAGCTCAGCCGGGCCGCCCCAGACCTCGACCCCTTGCGTGATCGCGTGCATATCGACGACGCAATAGACGCAGTTATGCGTCTGCTGCATCTTCACGAAGTTGACGATGGCGCCGAGATAGTTGCCGAGGTGCAGATTGCCCGTCGGCTGGACGCCTGAGAAAACCCGTTGAACGAACGCCATGGTCGAGATTCCCGGAAATGGCTGCTTAAGAGCGTTTTCGAGCGAAGTGGGCACCGGTTCGCGTAAAGAAAACGCGTCGAACCGAGAGTCCGGAGCCCCGCCCCGATTCCATCGGAACGGATAAAGGCTCCGGCCGCGTCGTTTGCCACTTAAGCCCGGTGTGCGCAAGTCAGGCGGAGCGGCCGTGTTTGATCGCGTTAACCGCCTCGCGCCAGCCCATGACGCCGAAGAGCTGTAAAAACAGCCCGTAAGCCGCGATGCCGGCCGCGATCAGCACGAGGAGGGATGCCGCCTGTACAAAGCGGTGTGTGCCTGTCGCCGGCAGGATGCACGACGCCAGCCACAGCGCAGCGCCCATCGCGAGTGCCGCCGCAAGGATTCGCGGCAACCGGCGGCGGGCATCGGCGTCGATCGCAAAGCCGAACGACGAGGCACCCTTGCGGATCAGCGCCACCGCGTTGCTCCAGGCGCCGAGCGCGATGCCGGCCGCGATGCCGTTGGCACCGAAGAGGTGGCCCAGCAGGAAGGCGGCCGCGATCGCCACCACGACGGCCTTCAGCGTCGCAAACAGCGGGGTCAGCGTGTCCTCGCGGGCAAAAAATGCCGGCGACAAGGCCTTCACCAGCACATGCGCCGGCAGCGCCAGCGTCAACCAGATTAGCGCGTGCGCGGTCGCCGCGGTGTCCGCGGCCGTGAACGCGCCATGCTCGAACAGCATGCGCACGATCGGTGTGCTCAGCACGATCAGGCCGAGGGTTGCCGGTAGCGCCAGCCCGACCGCGAGCTCGAGCCCGCGCGATTCGGCATGCGCGATCGCGGTGGGCGCGCCACCCTGCACCGCGCGCGTCATCTCCGGGATCAGCACCGTGCCCATCGCGACACCGACGATGCCGAGCGGCAATTCCAGCAGGCGATTGGCGAAATAGAGCCAGGACACCGCCGACGGCGAGGTCGATGCGATCACCGCGCCTGCCACCATCAGCCATTGGGGCCCGCTGCTTGCGACCATGCCGGGCACCGCGCGGCCGAGGAAGCCGCGCATCTCGGGATCGAGGGAAACGCGCAGCGGCGAAGCGAGCCTGGCGCCGCGCAGCGCCAGCATCGAGAGTTGCAGCAAGCCGGCGACGCCGATGGTCGCCGCCATGACGAGCGCGGCCCACACCGGATCCTGCTGCCGCATCAGCAGTACCGCCATCACGGCGATCAGCGCGATGTTGAACAGCAATGGCGAGAACGCCGTCAGCGCGAAGCGCCCCTGTGCATTGAGCAGTCCCATCATCACCGTGACCGGGCCGGCGAAGGCGAGGTAAGGCAGCATCAGGCGGGCATCGTCGACTGCGAATTGCAGCGTGTCGCGGCCGACGAAGCCCGGTGCGACCAGAGCGATCACCAGCGGCATCGCGACGCCGATCACGAGCGCCGCCACGATGACCGCCGCGCTGACGGTGCCAAGCACGCGTCCGGCAAACGCGGTCGCGGCAGCCTCGCCATCGGCGTCGCGAAGCTTCAGCCATGCCGGCACCAGGGCAGCGTTCAGCCCGCCCTCCGCCAGCAGTCGCCGCACAACGTTGACGAGCTGAAACGCCGCCAGGAACGCATCCGCCACCGGCCCCGCCCCGAGCAGCGCCGCAATCACGGAATCGCGCACGAAGCCAAGCAGGCGAGATGCCAGCGTGCCCGAGGAAACCGTAAGGAAGGAGCGGATCATCTGGCCTGTATAGCAGCCGCTCGTGTTGCTTCCAGTAGCAGCGCCCTCCCAAACCCGTCATCCTGAGGTGCTCGCGTAGCGAGCCTCGAAGGGTCGACGGCCACCAGCCGGGCCGTTCATCCTTCGAGGCTCGCCGAAGAGGCGAGCACCTCAGGATGAGGGGATTGGCCTCCAGGTCGGCTTGCTGGTGCTAGGGCTAACGTGATAGGCCGCAGCCGTTTGTGAACACAGGGCAGGTCAATGGCTGACGCAAAATATGACGTTCTCGGGATCGGCAATGCGATCTTCGACGTGCTGGTGCAGACCGACGAGGCCTTTTTGGGCCGCCACGGCATGGCCAAGGGGTCGATGCAGCTGATCGACGAGGCACGCGCCACCGCGATCTACAGCGACATGGGCAAGGAGACCGCCAAGGCGACCGAGATGTCGGGCGGCTCGGCCGCCAACACCATCGTCGGTGTCGGCAATCTCGGCGCGCGCGCGGCCTATGTCGGCAAGGTCAAGGACGACCAGATCGGCAAGCTCTATGTCCACGATATCCGCGCCGCCGGCGTGACCTTCGATACCAGGCCCGCCGCCGCGGGGCCTGCGACCGGCTGCTGTTATATCCTGGTGACGCCGGACGGCGAGCGCACCATGAACACCTATCTCGGCGCCGCTCAGGACCTGACGCCCGACGACATCGATCCGGCGCAGATTGAAGCCGCCGGCATCCTCTATCTCGAAGGCTATCTCTGGGACCCGAAGAACGCCAAGGACGCTTTCGTCAAGGCCGCGACGATCGCCCACGGTGCTGGCCGCCAGGTCGCGCTGACGCTGTCGGATTCGTTCTGCGTCGATCGCTATCGGGATGAATTCCTCGATTTGATGCGCAAGGGCATCGTCGACGTGGTGTTCTCCAACGAGGCGGAGCTGCACTCGCTGTACCAGACCTCGGATTTCGAGGGTGCGCTGAAGCAGTTCGGCAAGGATACGAAACTCGGCGTCGTCACCCGCAGCGAGAAGGGTTGCGTCGTGGTGTCGAAGGATGGCGTGACGTCGGCACCGGCGTCTCCGATCGACAAGCTCGTCGACACCACCGGCGCCGGCGACCTGTTCGCCGCCGGCTTCCTGGTCGGCCTGGTCCGCAACCTCGGCTACGAGAATGCCGGCCGCCTCGGCGCGCTGGCGGCGGCAGAGGTGATTCAGCACATCGGCGCAAGGCCATTGGTGTCGCTGAAGGAGCTGGCGACGGGGAAGGGGCTGTTGGTCTAAGGCGCAGCTTTCGCCGTCATGGCCGGGCTTGACCCGGCCATCCACGCCTTTCTCGCGGACGAAGACGTGGATGCCCGGGACAAGCCCGGGCATGACGATGTTGAGATATCGTGCGCACCCTCACGCCGTCTTCGCGGCCTTCAGCCCCAGCCGTTGCTCGACCTTGTCCCGCATCACGAATTTCTGGATCTTCCCGGTCACCGTCATCGGGAATTCCTCGACGAACTCGACATAGCGCGGGATCTTGTTGTGGGCGATCTGGCCCTGGCAGAAGCCGCGCACCTCGTCTTCGGTCAGCGTCTCGCCGGCGCGCACCCGCACCCAGGCGCACAATTCCTCGCCATAGCGGTCGTCCGCGACACCGAAGATCTGCACGTCCTGGATCTTCGGATGCCGATACAGGAATTCCTCGATCTCGCGCGGATACAGATTCTCGCCGCCGCGGATCACCATGTCCTTGATGCGTCCGACGATGTTGCAATAGCCCTCGTCGTCGATCACGGCGAGGTCGCCGGTGTGCATCCAGCCGTTGGCGTCGAGCACATCGCCGGTCTTTTCCTTCTCGTCCCAATAGCCGAGCATCACGCTGTAGCCGCGGGTGCAGAGCTCGCCGCGTTCGCCGCGCGGCATCACTCTGCCGTCGAGGTCGACGACCTTGACCTCGACATGTGGATGGATGCGGCCGACGGTGGAGACGCGACGTTCCAGGGGATCGTCGGTCGCGCTCTGGAAACTCACCGGGCTGGTTTCGGTCATGCCGTAGGCGATCGTCACCTCGCGCATGTTCATCTCGGTGTTGACGCGCTTCATCACCTCGATCGGGCATGGCGCGCCGGCCATGATGCCGGTGCGCAGCGACGACAGGTCGAACCGCTTGAACTCGGGATGATCGAGCTCGGCGATGAACATGGTCGGCACGCCGTACAGCGTGGTGCATTTCTCCTGCGCCACCGTGGTCAGCGTCGCCAAGGGATCGAAGCCCTCGCCGGGATAGACCATGGTGGTGCCGAGCGTCACCGAGGCAAGGTTGCCCATCACCATGCCGAAGCAGTGATAGAGGGGCACCGGGATGCAGATGCGGTCCTGCTCGGTCAGGCGCATGGCGCGTCCGGTGAAATAACCGTTGTTGAGGATGTTGTGGTGGGTCAGCGTCACGCCCTTCGGCGAGCCCGTGGTGCCGCTGGTGAACTGGATGTTGACGGGGTCGTCGAATTGCAGGCTTTCGCCGAGCGCGAGCAACTGCTCGCGATGGCGCGCGCCACCCATCTGCGCGACCGCATCGAACGGAATGGTGCCCGGCGCGGCCGGCCCGCCGATCTGGATCACGGCACGCAATTGCGGCAGCCGCCTCGATTGCAGATGGCCGGGCTCCGCGCTCGCCAGCTCCGGCAGCAGCGTGTTCAGCATCTCCATATAGGCCGAGGTCTTGAACGCGGTGGCGGTCACGATCGCGGCGCAGCCGACCTTGCCGAGCGCGAATTCCAACTCGCTCAGGCGGTACGCCGGATTGATCGTGACGAGGATCAGGCCGGCCTTCGCGGCAGCGAACTGCGTCAGCGTCCATTCCGGCCGGTTCAGCGACCAGATGCCGATCCGCTCGCCGCGTTGCAGGCCGAGCGCCAGAAAGCCCGCCGCCAGTGCTTCGACGCGCTCGGCAAACTCATTCCAGGTCCAGCGCACATTGTGGCTCGGCGAGACCAGCGCCTCGCGGTCGCCCCAGCGCGCACGGGCGCGATCGAGACTGCGGCCGATGGTTTCGCCGAGCAGCGGCGTATCGGAAATGCCGCAAACGTAGCTGTCTGCCTTGGGTGCCAAGCTCTTGGGTGCCAAGTTCGTCCTCCCTCGTGGTCGCATCGCCGCGCTTGATGCGCGATCTTAGTCGTTTGGCGCTGGCGGGACAGGCCCGACCTATGGCGAGGTCATCCGGCCGCAATGCGTTGGCTCCCTCTCCCCGTTCTTACGGGGAGAGGGTTGGGGTGAGGGGCTGTCTCCGCATCAACGGCAAGGGCTGGATTCGCGGAGGCTCCCCCTCACCCGGAACGCATCTGGCGATGCGTTCCGACCTCTCCCCGCAAGCGGGGCGAGGTGACGTTCAAGCCGCCTTCTGCCCGCTGCCGGCGTCCAGCCCGGCATAGATGCCGCGCTCGAAGCCGGCGAAAGCTTCCAGGCTGTGCTTGTCGGCGAATGGTAGCAGCTGGGTCAGGATCACGCCGCAGACGTCGCGCGCCGGATCGATCCAGTAATAGGTGTTGGCGAGGCCAGCCCAGGCGAGGCTGCCCGGGCTGCGGCCTTCCGGCGTCTTGGCGGTGTTGATCAGGAAGCTCAGCCCCCACTTCTTGATCATGTCGGGATAGAGATCGACGTCATTGGTGTACATCGGCGCCGCCGTCGGCATCTTGTCGACGGTGAGGTCGCCGATATGATTCTGCCCCATGGTCGCGACGGTCTCGGCCTTCAGCACCTGATTGCCGTTGCCTTTGCCCTTGTTGAGGATCATCTGGCAGAATTTGATGTAGTCGCTCGCGGTCGAGTACAGCCCGCCGCCGCCCATGTGGAATTCGGGGTTCTGCTCCAGCTCGAACGGGATGGCGGCCAGCGTGCCGTCTTCGCCGCGGGCATGCATGCCGACCAGCCGCTTGCGCATGTCGTCCGAGATCTTGAAACCGGTCTCGTTCATGCCGAGCGGCGCGAACATGTTGTCGCGCAGGTAAGCATCGAGCTTCTTGCCGGATGCGGCTTCCACCGCCTTGCCGACGAAGTCGATATTGGTGCCGTATTCCCAGCGCGTGCCGGGATCGGTCATGATCGGCGTCTTCAGCGCGGCGTTGAGGCAGGTGATGATGCCGGGCGTGCCGGTCTTCTCGAGATATTTGCCGAGGTTGGCGTCCCACATGTCGTAGGCGAAGCCGGCGGTGTGGGTCATCAGCTTGCGCAGCGTGATCGGTGACTTTGCGGGCCGCAGCTTCGGTTCGCCGCCGGCGTCGAAACCGTCCAGCACCTGCGGCGCGGCGAGGTCGGGCAACAGCTTGCCGATCGGCTCGTCGAGCGACAGCTTGCCCTGCTCGACGAGCTGCATCGCGCCGGCCGATGTCACGGCCTTGGTCATCGAGGCGATCCAGTACACGCTGTCCAGCGTCATCGGATCGCTCTTGGAAAGGTCGCGTTTGCCGAACGCGCCCTGGTAGATCACGTCCTTGCCGGTCGCCGCGATCGCGACGACGCCGGGAATCTCCTTGGCCTCGCTCTTCTGCTGCAGCACCTGGTCGATCTGGGCCTTGCTTTGCATTGGGGGTTCCTCCGGTGGATTATTGTTGTGGTGGGATCATCCTCCGGCTTTTGCAGCCCGGCAAGCACCGCGCTGATGGCGATGATGTCGCGATGTCGTGAAGAACAGAGCGGGAGGGCCTTGCGCAGGACCCGCGGGCACCCGACGTAAACCACGCGCGCAGATTTTACGGTGGATGTCACGCAAGCCGTGGGGACGGTCGGGAACAAGCGCGATAGCGTGATCGGCAGATTGATTTCCTTATCCGGTTTTTTCAATTAACGCATTCACATCGCTGCACAAAGCGTGCAGCCTGTTCGGGACGATTTGACCAAGATCGTCATGATTTGAGGCTTGCGGGGACGCAGCAATGATTTCGACCTGGAGTGAGTGGAAGCGCTATCCGCGGTCGGGCCGTGGCGAGAATATCGAGGCGCCGATCAGCCCGGGCCTCTACGAAGTCCGCTACGCAGGTACCGGCGCGCTGCACTCGTTCGAAGCGGTCGACAATGTGGCGCAGGCGCTTTCGCTGCTGCACACCGGCCCGAAGTCCTGGTTCGGCCGCCGTGATACGGCGGCGCAGCCCGATCTCGAATACCGCACTTGCGCGACCTCCACCAAGGCGGATGCCAAGGCCGCGGCCGAACGGATGATCGGGCGCCGCGAGACATATATGAGCGGCGGGGCGGTGTGAATTCTGGTCGTCGTTCCGGGTTCGGCTGTTCGAGCCGCCCGGAATGCCGAGAGCGTCGCATTTGCGCACCACCAGACGCGCGTCGCGGCTCATGCATCTCCCCGAGTTTCGGCCTATATAGGCTGGCGAAAATCCCTCCAAAAAATCGAGGAGCACGCTCATGACCCCGCCCGTCGCCGCACGCGCTGCACAATCCACATCCTCTCTCCACGACCGCCTCAAGGATCCGTCGCTGTTGCGCGACCGCTGCTATATCGACGGCGCCTGGGTCGGCACGCCACAGCGCTCCGTGACCAATCCGGTCAACGGCGTGGAACTGGCCAAAGTCCCGGTCATGAGCACCGCGGAGACGACGCAGGCCGTCGAAGCCGCCGAGCGCGCGTTTCCGGCCTGGGCCAAGCTGACCGCCAAGCAGCGTTCCAACATCTTGCGCAAATGGTTCGACCTGATCGTCGCCAACCGCGAGGACCTCGCGCTGATCCTGACCTCCGAGCAGGGCAAGCCGCTGACGGAAGCGCTCGGCGAGATCGATATCGGCGGCGCCTATGTCGAATTCTTCGCCGAAGAGGCGCGCCGCGTCTATGGCGAGACCATCCCGACGCAGCGGCCGGATGCGCGGCTGTTGGCGATCCGCCAGCCGATCGGGGTCTGCGGCGCCATCACGCCGTGGAATTTCCCGTGCTCGATGATCACCCGAAAAGTATCGCCGGCGCTCGCGGCCGGCTGCACCGTGGTGCTCAAGCCCGCCAACGAAACCCCGCTCACCGCGCTGGCGTTGGTCGCGCTGGCCGAGAAGGCCGGCGTGCCGAAAGGCGTGTTCAACATCCTGACCGGCAATTCGTCGGCGATCGGCAAGGTGCTGTGCGAGCATCCCGCGGTGCGCTTCGTCGGCTTCACCGGATCCACTGAAGTCGGCAAGATCCTGTTCGAGCAGGCCGCGGTCGGCGTGAAGAAGCTCGGGCTCGAGCTCGGCGGCAATGCGCCCTTCGTGGTGTTCGACGATGCCGACATCGATGCCGCGGTCGAAGGCGCCATCGTCTCGAAATATCGCAACATGGGCCAGACCTGCGTTTGCGCGAATCGTCTGTATGCTCAGGACAAGATCTACGACGCGTTCGTCGACAAGCTCTCGAAGAAGGTCGCGGCGATGAAGATCGGCGACGGTACGGAGCAGGGCGTGGTGCAGGGTCCGCTGATCAACATGGACGCCGTGCTCAAGGTCGAGAAGCACATCGCCGATGCCGTCAAGGGCGGCGCCAAGATCGTCACCGGCGGCAAGCGCCATGCGCTCGGCGGCTCGTTCTTCGAGCCGACCGTGCTTGCCAATGTGAAGCCGGACGCGCTGGTCGCGCATGAGGAGACGTTCGGGCCCCTGGCGCCGGTGTTCCGCTTCAAGGACGAGGCCGAGGTGATCGCGCTCTGCAACGACTCGCCGTTCGGCCTTGCCTCCTACTTCTACTCCCGCGACATCGGCCGGGTCTGGCGCGTCGCGGAAGCACTGGAGTCGGGCATGGTCGGCGTCAATACCGGCCTGATCACGACCGAGGTCGCGCCGTTCGGCGGCGTCAAGGAGAGCGGCCTCGGCCGCGAAGGCTCGCGCCACGGCATGGATGAATATGTCGAGATCAAATACGTGATGATGGCGGGGGTTTAGCCCGATCCGATCGCGTCGTTCGGCTTCGGCCGGACGGCGATCTTCCGGGCGCGGCACCGTCGATACGCTACTCGGCGGCCAGCCTTGCCGGGGCTGGCGGCGACCAGCACACGCAGCAATTCCGGCCCTGCGCCTTGGCCTGATAAAGCGCCTGATCGGCAGCGATCATCAGCGCTTCCGTGCCGGGCATGCTGACCGAGGCCTCGGCGATCCCGATGCTCGCGGTGATCCGGAACGGTGCATCGCGCGCTTGCAGCGCTTGTCCGGCGATCCGCTTGCGAACACGCTCCGCGACGATCCTGGCGCGCGACAGGTTCGTCTCCGGCAAGACGATGGCGAATTCCTCGCCGCCGACCCGGCCGACGATGTCGGACTTCCGTTTGCCATGCAGACACGCGCCGGCCATGGCCTTGATCGCCTCGTCGCCGACGGCATGTCCGTAGCGGTCGTTGACGTCCTTGAAATGATCGATGTCCACCATCAGCACCGACACCGCGCGATAGTAGCGCTGGAAGCGACTCCACTCGGCGTCCAGCATCTCCAGGAAGTGCCGCCGGTTGAACAGACCGGTGAGCGGGTCGGTCGTTGCGAGCCGTTCGAGCTGCTCGGCGTTCCGGATCAGATCAGTGACGTCGTAATAGGTGATCATGCGACCGCCGCCGGTCATGGTGGTGCAATGCGCGCGCAGACGGCGGCCGTCGGGGGTCTGCAACTCGCGGACATGATCGCCTGCCTTCACCTCGGCGATACGTTTGGCGGCAAAGCCGGCGAGCTCCTTGGCAGATGCGTGCGGATCGACCGCCCGCCGGGTGCGGGTGATCAGCGAGGCATAGGACGGGCGGGTCGCCGCTTCCGGTTCGTCGATCTCCCAGAACTGCCGCACCTTCTGGTTCATGAATCGCGACCTGAGATCGCCATCGAGCAGCAGCACGCCATCCTGGACGGTTTCCAGCGCGTCCCGCAGCGCCCTCAATTCGTCGGCCTGACGCACGATATCGGTCACCTCCATGTAGCTCAGCATCCGGCCACCGTCGGGCAGCGGCGTGCACTGCATGCGAATGACATCGCCCTTGGTGCGGCGCAGATCGAGCTGAAAACTCTCATTCCTGGTGATGCGCTCGATGCGTTCGGCGACATAAGCTTCGATCCGGTCCGCAGGGATGTCATAGGCGCCGGTGTCGCGGCCGTGGAAGATCAGCGCGGCAAAGGACGGGTGCCGGTCGGCGACCGCGTCCGACAGCGCCCACATCCGCCGGAATGCACGGTTGATAAAACGGGCGTTCAGCCTCGAATCGAGCAGGACGATGCCGAGCGGCACCTGATCGAGCGCCGCGCGCAGCGCAAGCATCTGGCTGCGCACGACATGGTCGCCGCCGCGTTCGGCCGGTTCATTCTGTTTGGCACCGGCCGTATCGTCAGCGGCTTGCAATGTCTCGAAGGTGACCCCGATCTGCCGTTCCGATTGCCACGCCAGCCTGCAGGGGAGGACCGCGCCTTCGCTCGGGATCGAGAGCTGAAAGTGCTCGGGGATGCCGAGCCCGCTCTCCAACTCGACCGTCGCTCCGTCGTCGCTGATCCGTCGCACGACGCAATCGATGGTCGACTGGCCGAAGTTGAAGATGACCTTGGCGGTCAGCAACGTGCGGCCGCGGGCCTTGAAATTGGGCGCTGACATGGCTGCGTCTCCCATTGGGCACGCGCTATTCGAGCCGGATCAACGCTACAAAGCCCTATCGCTTCTGCCTCGATTTCGGTTCCTGCCTAACGGCTCGTTAACGGGAACCGGCAATTTTTGCCGCAACAACCACGCGTTCCCTCGCATGCGCGGCATCAAGCGCGCCGTCGACCGGCCGTCACACGCCCTTGTCGTTCGGATTGGCGACGGCGTCCTTCAGCGGCGCGGTCATTGGAAAATTCAGGTTCACGTTCTTCGGCGGGATCGGCCGCATGAACCATTTTGTGTAAAGCTCCTGGAATTCACCGCCCTTCATCATCGCGGTCAGCCTCTTGTCGACCAGCGCCTTGAACTCCGGATCGCCCTTGCGGATGATCAGGCCGTAGGGCTCGGTGCGCAGGCTGTCGTCGATGATGCGCCAATCGGACGGGTTGGTGCTGTTGGCGATCAGGCTCGCGAGCAGGATGTCGTCCATGATGAAGGCTTCGCTGCGCCCGGTGGTCAACGCCAGGAACGATGCGCCGTGATCCGGCGTCAGGATGTTCTTGGTCTGGAAATTCTTCTCCTGGGCGCGCGCGCTCAAGAGCCCGATCGAGGTCGAGCCCGAGGTCAACGAGACCGGCCGGTCCTTGAGGTCCTCGAAGGTCTTGATCGGCGCATCCTTGCGCACCACGGCGCGGATGCTGGAGACGAAGATGGTGTCGCTGAAGGCGACCACCTTCTGCCGCTCCAGCGTGTTGGTGGCGGGGCCGCAGACGATGTCGATGGTGCCGTTCTCGATCAGCGGGATCTGGGTCGAGAGCTGGATCGGCTGCAATCTGGTCTGCAGCGCCGGCAGCTTGAGCTCGGTCTTCACGGCGTCGACGATCTTGGCGCAGAGGTCCATCGCGAAGCCGACCGGCTTCTGGTTGTCGTCGAGATAGGAGAACGGCACCGAGACGTCGCGGTGCCCGAGCGTGATTGCGCCGAGATCACGGATCTTTGCCAGCGTGCCGCCGGGCGACTGAGCGCGCGCCGGTAATACTGCCAGCGTGGCCATAAAAGCCAGGTAAATCAACCGCTTGGTAGATTGGCTCATCGAGATGCTCCGGATGTCGGCAAGGAATGGATACGATAATGATCGATTTTATACACAGCATTGCATAATCGGCAAATCGATTTTATACAATTGGTTACGTATTGGATGCTCATGGCCCGTGCCACGCAGGGAGAGAAACCGGATGGGACCTGGAACCGCGACAGGCAGCCGAGGGGTCGGCGCGCACGGCTCCGCGCCCGACGCCGTGCGCGAGGCGCTGCGGCGTGCGATCAGCTCGGGCGAACTGGTGCCCGGATCGCAATTGCGCCAGGACGAACTGGCGGAGCGGTTCGGGACCAGCCGCATTCCGGTGCGCGAAGCGCTGCGGCAGTTGGAAGTCGAGGGCTTCGTGACGATCCAGCCCAATCGCGGTGCGGTCGTCTCCGATCTGTCGATCGACGAGGTGATCGAGCTGCTCGAAATCCGCGTCGCGCTGGAATGCCATGCGCTGCGGCTGGCGATCCCCGCGATGGGCGAGATCGATCTCGACGCAGCGACCAAAATCCTGCGCGCCTACGACGCGGAGCCCGATCCGGCGCAATGGGGCGCCTTCAACTGGAAATTCCACGCCACGCTTTACGCGCCGTGCAATCGTCCGCGCCTGCTCAGCATGATCGAGGCGAATTACGGCCATGTCAGTCGCTTCACGCGGGCGCTGGTGTCGCAGGCGACCGGCAAGGAGCGGCCGCAGCGCGAGCATTACCGGCTGCTCGAACTGTGCCGCGATGGCGAGGCGAAGAAGGCCGTCCGCCTGCTCCGCGAGCATATCGAGGAGACGCAGAAGACGCTGCGCTCGGCGCAGCGCCAGGCCGTGCGCGATGCGACTGCGGAAAGCTGATCAGGTTCGATGAGACAATGTCCGATGAGACAATATCCAGTGAGACAATCGTTGGCGTCCCGCGGGATGCAGGAGTGTGCGTGTGAAAAGCAATGACGTCGACATCCTGGTGATCGGTGCCGGCATCGTCGGCATCGCCACGGCCTATTATCTCGCGGTCCAGCACAAGCGTTCGCGCGTCCTGATCGTCGACGAAGGGCAGCCGATGGCGCTGACCTCGGCACAGTCGGGCGAGAACTACCGCAACTGGTGGCCGCATCCGACTATGGCCGACTTCACCAACCACTCCACCGACCTGATGGAGCAGATCGCGCGGGCGACTGACAATCGCATCCACATGACGCGGCGCGGCTATCTTCTCGTCACGCGCGAGGCGCGGCCCGAGGCGCTGCTGCAGCAATTGCACGCCGGCTATGGCGCGCAGGCCGCGAAGCTGATCCGCCTGCACGAAGGATCGAGCCGCGGCTACCAGCCGCCGCTGTCGGCGGATTGGCAGAGCGCGCCCGACGGCGTCGACGTGCTGCTCGGCCGCGAGTTGATCCAGAAGCATTACCCGGCGTTCGACAACGAGGTCGCCACCGCCCTGCACATCCGTCGGGCCGGCGATATCAGCGGCCAGCAGCTCGGCCAATACATGCTGGAGACGATACGGCCGCTCGGCGCGCAGTTTCAGCAGGCCAAGGTCGTCGGCATCGCCAAGGCTGACCGCTTCACCGTCGATGTGCTGGCCGATGGGACGAGGCAGAGCATCAAGGCCGACATCATCGTCAATGCCGCAGGGCCGTTCGCCGCGCAGGTCGCGGCGATGCATGGCGAAGCGCTGCCGATCGTCAACGTGCTGCAACAGAAGATCGCCTTCGCCGACCGCAACCGCGCCGTTGATCGGGCGATGCCGTTTGCGATCGATCTCGACGGCCAGACGCTGGCCTGGTCCGACGACGAGCGCGAGGCGCTCGCCGCGGCGCCGGAATTCGCCGGTCTGTTGCAGCCGATGCCGGGCAGCATCCATTGCCGGCCCGACGGCGGCGATCAGGGCGAGTGGATCAAGCTCGGCTGGGCGTTCAATGAAGAGACCACGACCGCGCCGCTGCGCGAGCCGGAGCTCAATCCCTATTTCCCCGAAGTGGTGCTGCGCGCGGCGAGCCGGCTGCAGCCGAAGCTCGCGCGCTACCTCGGCGCGCTGCCGCGCGATCGCGTGCATTACGGTGGCTATTATCCGATGACGAAGGAGAACTGGCCGCTGATCGGCGCGGCGGCAACGCCGGGCGTTTTCCTGGCGGCCGCGCTCTCCGGCTACGGCACCATGGGCGCCTGCGCGACGGGCGATCTGTGCGCCCGCGCCGTCGCCGGCACGCCCGTCCCGGAATTTGCCCGCAGCCTCTCGCTCGCGCGCTATCAGGACAAGGCGCTGATGGATGAATTGGAAGCGACCGCGAGCCGCGGTTTGCTGTGATGATCTCGTAGTCCGGATTACGCTTCGCTGCATCCGGGCTACGCGGTCGTTACCTTCGCAGCACCGCAATCGTCCGGCTGGCGAAGGTGAGCCGTTCGGCCATCACGGAGACGAAGTACGTCAGCAGCTTGTGGCTGAGCTCGGGATCTTCGTCCTTGATCGCCGTGAACTGATGGGTGTTGAGCACATAGAGCACGCTTGCCACCTCGGCCTGGATCGTCGCGCTGCGCGGTGAATGCGAGACCAGGCCCATCTCGCCGATCGTGGTGTAGCGGCCGAGGCTGCGCACCCGTGTGGAACGCTCGTCTTCGGCGGGCACCATGACGCCGACGCGGCCGTCGAGGATGAAAAGCATGGAATCGGCGGCATCGCCGGCGCGCACGATGATCTCGCCGGCGTCGACCTCGATGCGCTGGCAGCGGCGGATCAGCTCGTCGGCATCGCGCTCGCTGCCGAGGATCCGCGTGAACCAGCCGTGCAGGTCGGCCTCTTCCTGGGCGCGCCCCTGATGCTGGGAGATGATCTCGTTCTCGCACCATTCCAGGGCGTGATCGAGCTCCCCGATCACAGTGACGCCCTCGGCGATGAAGTCGCCGGAGCGCAGCACCTTCTCGGCGGCCGAAGGCAGATGCACCAGCACCAGCTCGACGCCGACGTCATGCGCGCTGCGCTTGATCTGGGCGAAACTGTAGGCGGCCGAGGAATCGATGCCGGTGACGAGCTTGAAGTCGAACAGCAGATAGCGGCACTCGGGATGCCGCTGCAACAGCGCCTTGACGTGCTGATACAGCCGGTTGGCGGAGCCGAAGAACAGATAGCTCTGCAGATTGAGCCCGCGGATCTGGCCGCCATGCGCCAGCAGCACCTCCTGGTCGTCGCGCGAGCGGTCGAGCGACGAGCGATACTCCGAGCCGTCGAAACTGTATTTGATCGCCTCGACTCGTGACGCGCTGAGTGCAAAGGTTGCACAGCCGATGATGATGCCGATCAGGATGCCCGGCACGAATCCCCAGATCACGATGATGGCGATGATCGCCAGCAGCGACAGATATTCGGTCTGCGACAGCCGCTTGCGCGACTCGATGATCCATTTGTGCAGCTGGTCGGCGCCGAGATAGAGCAGCAGGCCGCCGAGCACGAATTTCGGCATGAAGCCCAGCAAATCCGGCGCCACGGCGAGCATCAGCAGCGACGCTGCGGCCACCGTCAATCCGGACAGGCGACCGCGTCCGCCGCTGGAGAAGTTGAGGATGGTGCGGCTGATCGAAGTGCAGCCGGCATAACCAGCCAGCGCGCCGGTCAGGATATTGGCAAAGCCAGTGACGTTGAGCTCGCGCTCCAGGTTGGCCTCACGGTGCACGGCCACCTCGACGCCGGTGGTGTTGAACAGGGTCGAGGCGGCGGTCACGAAGACGACCGCGATCAGGTTGCCGAGCAGGTCGGGAACCATCGGCCACGGGTAGCGCGCCAGTTCCTCGACATGCCAGGGCAGCATGAAAGTCGAGGTCGGCGGCGACTGGAACGTCCAGCCGGTGGCCTGGGCCTCCTCGGGCGTGAGGCCGATGATCCAGAACGCAAGATGCGCGACGATGACGCCGCCGATCAGGATGATCGGGAGGCCGAGCGGGGTTCTCGATCGATGCCAGGTCAGGTACAGCACCAGCGCCATGGCGCCGGCTGCACTCAGTTCGGAGGCGGTGATGATGTTCTCAAACAGCGGCGCCGTGCTCAACTGCACGGTGTGGCCGGTGATCACCCTGATCGCGCCGAGCACGATCAGCAATCCGGTCGCGCCGAGGAATCCGCCGACCACGGGGTAGGGGACATAACGGATCGCACGGCCCATTCGCGTCAGGCCAAGGCCGCACATCACGAGGCCCGTGACGATGGTCGAGAGCCCGAGCGTGATCAGCACCGGCGCGAGCAGCGGTGCGGAGGGGTTGGCTGCGCTGATCCGCTCGGCGAGCGAGGCGGTCAGGAGTCCCGTCACCGCAGCGGTGGAACTGTCCGGTCCGCCGATTGCGAAAGGCAGTGAGCTGCCAAGCGCAATGAAGGTCGCGAGCACCGCGGACGAGATGAAGGTCGCGGCGACGCCGTACGACAGATAGGGCGACAGCGGGCCGGCGAAGATGAGCAACGCGTAAGAGAGGCCGAATGTGATGCTGAGGACGCTCGCCGCGCCCCCGCCCAGAATATCATTGACGGCTCGCCGCGCCCGCGAGCCGACATAGAACGAACGACTGATCACAAAAAGGAGTCCTGAAAATGTCGCCACAGTCGTAGACGACCACGGCACCAAGCGACAACAGGATTTTTGCGAAACGCATTCTCAACACGCGCACGGCGCGGTTCCACGACGCGTCGTCGCCCTTGATTGCTCCCGCGAGGGCGAGCCGTGATCGAGGGAACTCAGCCGTTGCCGGCCTCATTGCCGAACGCGCCGTGGCGGCCGACGCCGGATGCAAAGCGTGTCGCGCCCGACAGCGTCTCACCCGACGCGATCACGTCGAGACCGCCGCGCATCTCGTTTTTGATCGCGTCTTCCTCCTCGAGATCCCACTGCCGCAGCGCCGACAGCCGATCGGCGCGCATGCAGTTTTGCGGGAAGCGCGCGATGTCTTTTGCCAGCGCGATCGCGTGCGCGCGTGTCTCGCCCTTCGGCACCAGCCGGTTGGCGAGCCCGATGCGGTGCGCCTCGGGACCTGCGACCGGACGCCCGGTGAGGATCAGATCGATCGCCTGCGAATGGCCGATCAGCCGCGGCAGGCGGATGGTGCCGAGGTCGATCAGCGGCACCCCGAAGCGGCGGCAGAACACGCCGAAGGTCGCATCTTCGGCGACGAGGCGCATGTCGGCCCACAACGCGAGCTCCATGCCGCCGGCGACCGCAAAACCCTCGACCGCGGCGATCACAGGCTTTGTCAACCGCAGCCGGCTCGGTCCCATCGGCGCGATCGTGGTGTGACCGCCGAGCTCGCGCTTCTTCTCGGGATCGCCAGCCGCCACCGCCTTCAGGTCGGCGCCGGCGCAGAAGGTGCCGCCGGTGCCGGTGAACACGGCGACCGACGTACTGGCGTCGGCATCGAAGGCAAGGAACGCGTCATACAATTTGCGCGCGGTTAAGCCGTCGACGGCGTTGCGGCAATGCGGACGGTTGATGGAGACGATGGTGATCGGGCCGTCGCGCTCGATGAGCACGGCATCAGGTTCGGACATGGGGCGCTCCCTGGGTGTTGTTGTTCTGCCCAGAGAGTGGATCAGAGGTGAGTTCGGCGCAATGCCGTCACCTCGCGCGCAATTCCGGGTGGGCAAAGCGCAGCGTGCCCACCATCGCGAGCACGCCATGGATGGTGGGCACGTCGCTGTGCTCCCTTGCCCACCCGACGCTACGATAGCGTTAAACTTTCAGCTCGCTTCCCGTCACCCGCCGGAACGCTTCCAGATACCGCTTGCTGGTCGCGTCCACCACGCTCGCCGGCAGCGCCGGGGCCGGCGCGTCGCCGTTCCAGCGGCCGGCTTTGCGCTCGGTGTCGAGATAGTCGCGCAGCGGCTGCTTGTCGAAGCTTGGCTGCGGTCGGCCGGGTCTGTAGGCGTCGAGCGCCCAGAAGCGCGAACTGTCCGGCGTCATCACCTCGTCGATCAGGATGATGCGGCCGTCCTTGTCGCGGCCGAATTCGAATTTGGTGTCGGCGATGATGATGCCGCGGGCGCGGCTGGTCTGCTCGCCGTAGCCATAGACATCGCGCGCCATCTTCTCCAGCGTCGCGGCGACGTCGGCACCGACGATCTCGCGCACGCGGGCCACCGTGATGTTCTCGTCATGGCCGGTCTCGGCCTTGGTCGCCGGGCTGAAGATCGCGGGCGCGAGCTTCTCGCTCTCCACCAGTCCCGCCGGCAGCCTCTCGCCGGCGAGCGTGCCCTCGGCGGCGTATTCCTTCCACGCCGAGCCGGAGATATAGCCGCGGATCACGCATTCGATCGGGAATACGGTGGTCCGCTTGCACAGCATCGCACGGCCCAGGATATCGGTGCGATGGTTCTTCAACTCGGGCACCGCGCGGATGATCTCGTCGGCATCGGCGCTGATCATGTGATGCGGCACGGTGCCTTCGAGCTGCCGAAACCACCAGGCGCTGATCTGGGTCAGCACCGCGCCCTTCATCGGGATGGTCTCCGCCATCACCACGTCGAACGCCGAGATGCGGTCGGTGGTCAAGAGCAGCACGCGGTCCTCGCCGACGGCATAGATATCGCGCACCTTGCCGCGGCCGATCCGGGGCAGGGGCAAGTCGCTGGAGAGCATCGCAGTCATGACATGATCTTTCGAAAACGCAGCGCGCCCGCACATCTCGCGCGGGCGGCAGAGAGCCTGATCAGGAGATAGCTCACTCCGGCAGCGGAATGAACTCGTGTTCCTGCGGAACCGCGGCAAATCGCCCGGTTTTCCAGTCCTGTTTGGCCTGCTCGATCCGCTCCTTGGAAGAGGAGACGAAATTCCACCAGATGTGGCGCGGCCCTTCCAGCGCGTCGCCGCCCAGGAACATCATCCGGGTCGGCCGTAATGTCTTGACGGTGATGCGGTCGCCCGGCCGGAAGATCAGGAGCCGCGGCCCCTCATAACGTTCGTTCGCGATCTCGACCTCGCCGTCGACCAGATAGATCGCGCGCTCCTCATGATCGGGATCGAGCGGCACGCTTGTGCCGGCCTGCGCCGTCACCTCGGTGTAGAACCAGGGCGACACCATGGAGACCGGCGAGGCGATGCCGAAGGCGGAGCCCGCGATCACGCGCGCAGTGAAGTCGCGCTCGGTGATCATGGGCAGGTCGCCTGCGGCGTAGTGCTGGAACGACGGCGCGATCTCTTCCTTGCCCGCCGGCAGCGCGATCCAGCTTTGCAGGCCGAGCATGGTCTGGCCGTCGCGGCGCTTGACGTCGGGGGTGCGCTCGGAATGCGCGATGCCGCGGCCAGCGGTCATCAGGTTCATCGCGCCGGGCTGGATCTCCTGCACATTGCCCTCGCTGTCGCGATGCATGATGCTGCCGTCGAACAGGTAGGTGACGGTGGCAAGCCCGATATGCGGATGCGGCCGCACGTCCATGCCCTTGCCGGCGAGATACTGCACCGGCCCGAAATGGTCGAAGAAGATGAAAGGCCCGACCATCTGCCGCTTGCCATGCGGCAGCGCGCGGCGCACCGCAAAGCCATCGCCGAGATCGCGGGTGCGCGGCACGATGATCAGCTCCAGCGCATCGCAGGTTGTGGGATCGCCGAGTTCGGGATCGGTCGAGGGCTGCCAGCTCATGGTATGACTCCTTCGAGGTTTGCATCGATCATACCTCATTCGTCGTCCTGGCGAAGGCGGGGACCCATAACCACAAATGTTTGTGTTACGAAGGCTGGGGCCACAGCCAGCCCGACAACGTGCTCCTGTGGTAATGGGTCCCGGCCCCCGTGCGCAATTGCGCACTAGGCCAGGACGACAGAGAGCAATCCTGGAAACCGGGGATGTCGATGGTTTCTCTGATCAAGCCCGGCGCACGACTGCTGACAGTCGACGGTCCCGTGATCGAGACCGCGCGGCTGATCCTGCGGCCGTGGCGCGCATCTGATGTCGCTGACAACACCGCGATGCTGTCCGATCCCGAGACTGCACGCTTCATCACGCCCGATCATCAGCCGGTCACGTCGGAGCTGAAGGGCTGGCGCAATGCGGCCGTCATCGCCGGCCACTGGGCGCTGCACGGCTTCGGCATGTTCGCGGTCGAAGAGAAATCCTCCGGCCGCTACATCGGCCGTGTCGGTCCTTATTGTCCGCCGGGCTGGCCGGGTTTCGAGGTCGGCTGGGGCATCGCCAAGGCGTATCGCGGCCGCGGCTATGCGGTGGAAGCGGCCCGTGCCGCAATCGACCATGTGTTTGCCAATTTCACGGTCGACCGCATCATCCATTGCATCGATCCGGTCAACGTCGCCTCGCAGGCGGTGGCGCGGCGGCTCGGCGCGGTGAATGAGGGCCCGGGCGAGCTCGAGGGCGACATTGTCGATATCTGGGTGACGCAGCGCGAACGCTGGCGGCGCGATCAGCCTTGAAAAACCCCGGCTGACCGACGATTGTTCGGCTCGATGACATTGGCCGCAACCGAACTCTGCCTGCGCAGTGCCACCGTGGCGCTGCTGCTGGTGCTTGCGGCCACGCTCTACTCCGATTTCCGCAACGTGCTCACGGGCCGGCTCGCCACGGCCTTCGCGCTCGGCTCGGCGGCGCATGCGGTGACCTTCTCGATCGGCGCGACACCGGCGATCGCAGCCTGGCACGCGCCGCTGATCGCGCTCTCCACCGGCAACATCGTGGTGTTCTGGCTGTTCACCCGTGCGCTGTTCGATGATGCCTTCACCCTGCGCTGGTGGCATGGCCTGGTCTGGATCGCGGTTGTCGCATTCAGCTTCGTCAATTGCCTGTGGTTCGCGCCCGGCGGCCATGCACGAACTGCGATCGTCGCAGTCAATCTGCTGGTGCTGGTCTTCATCGCGCTGGCCGTGACGCAAACCATCGCGTCATGGTCGGCGGATCTCGTCGAGCGGCGCCGTCGCGTCCGCGTCTTCATCGTCGCCGCGTCCGCACTTTATGGCGGTCTGAACGCGCTGCTCCAGATCGCGATCGCCGGCAGCGGCATCGCATCGGACTGGGCCAACACGCTCAACGCCGCGGCGTTGGCCGGCATCGTCGCCGCGATCGCCAGGGCCATGATGCGCGTCGACGGTGCCGACCTGTTCGCCGCGCCAGCCGAAATTGTCGCGCCGGCCGAGCCGGTCGCGGCCGAGGAGGTGGCCGACCAGCGACTGGTCGACGCCCTGACGCGGCTGATGGCGGATGAACGCATCTACCGCCATGACAACATCACCATCGGCACGCTGGCGACCCGGCTGAAGATCCCGGAATACCGGCTGCGCCGGCTGATCAACCAGCGGCTGGGCTATCGCAACTTCAACGTCTTCCTCAACAACCACCGCATCGAGGAAGCGAAGGCCGCGCTCGCCGATCCCACGCAGGCCGAAGTCCCCGTTATCACCATCGCCATGGACGCCGGTTTCCAGTCCCTCGGCCCCTTCAACCGCGCCTTCAAGGCGACGACAGGTGTGACGCCGACGGAGTATCGGCGACGACGTGAGGGACTCACAGGCGGCAGGGTTCCCTCCCCCCTTGTGGGGGAGGGTTAGGGAGAGGGGTACTCCTCGGGCGGTCTCAATTGCGTTCGACGACGCGGCGCGAACTGCAAAGCAGCCGTTCCAACAATCATCTCGCGCGGGGCTCACCCCTCTCCCCAACCCTCCCCCGCAAGGGGGGAGGGAGCCTGAGCGAAGTGCTCACCGCACGAGGCGAACGTCCCAGCTTGCGGGCTTGATCATTGGGATCGCTGGACAATTTCAGATTCGGCGAGCCCCGTCCAAGCTTCGACCAGCCCGATTTCGAAATCCGGCGAGCGCTCCCGCCCCGGTCCTGCTTCCTCCGGCCACGCGCCCATCGCGCCATGCCGGAGGACACCGTGACCCGTCGAAAGCTCATTCTCATCCTTGCCGCCACCTCAGCGCTCGGTGCGCTGGCGTGGTCTGCCGCTCGCGCCCACGACGTGCCGAAAGTGGCGACCGGCTTCGTCGCCAACATCCTCTGCTCCGAGACCTTCGTCAGCGGGCTGGAGCCGACGCGCAATCTCACCGAGACCATGGAGGCGATGCCGGGAGCTGGCCTGATCACCTGGGCGATGCGCACCGACGTCGATCGCAACGCCAGGGACGTCACCGTCACACTGTTCGGCCTCGGCCGCAGCCATGCGGTCTATCGCGACGGGCTCGGCTGCACGCTCGATCATGGCGAGGCATTTGCCGATGGCCCGTTGTCGCCCGCGACGCCGCAGCCCGCGCTGCTGCCCGAGATCGCCGGCCCCGCGGAGGTCGCGCCGCGAAGCCCGCAACTCGCCGCCGCGCTCGATCGCGCGTTCGCCGAGCCGGCAGAGCCGCCGTTCCGTCACACCCGCGCTGTTGTGGTGATGAAGGATGGCCGCATCGTCGCCGAGCGCTACGCCGACGGCATCGGTACCGACACGCCGCTGCTCGGCTTCTCCGCGACCAAATCGGTGATCTCGGCACTGATCGGAATCCTGGTGCGCGACGGCAAGCTCACGCGCGATCAGCCGGTGCCGATCGCGGCCTGGCAGGATCCCGCCGATCCGCGCCACGCGATCACGGTCGATCATCTGCTGCGCCATACCGCGGGGCTCGCGCTCGGCAGCTCGCTGCAGGCGTCGCTGGGCTCGGCGCTGGAGCCGGTCAACCGGATGAAGTTCATGGAATCCGACATGGCGGCCTTCGCCGAAAGCTTTCCGCTGGAGAGCGCGCCCGGTCGCGTCTGGAATTACCATGACGGCAATTTCATCATCCTCTCGCATCTGATCCGCAACGCAACCGGCGGCCATGCCGCCGACGTGATGCGCTTCGCGCGTCGCGAATTGTTCGATCCGCTCGGCATGCGCAATGTCGTGATGCAGTTCGATGCCGCGGGAACGCCGGAAGGTTCGAGCCAGATGATGGCAAGCGCGCGCGACTGGGCGCGCTTCGGCCAGCTCTATCTTGATGACGGCGTGGCCGGCGGCAAGCGCATCCTGCCCGAAGGCTGGGTGACATATTCCGCATCGCCGACGCCAAACGCCTGGGTCGGCTACAGCGCCGGCTTCTGGACCGATCTCGGCGACAGCTTTGGCGCATCGTATCGCGTCGCCCGCGGCTGGCCGCGCGATGCCTTTTTCGCCAAGGGCACGATCGGGCAATATGTCGTGATCGTGCCGTCGCAGCGCCTCGTCATCGTCCGCCTCGGACGCTCGCCCAACGCACCGCCGGAAGCCGACGGCGTGTTCGACCTGGTCCGCGACGTCGTCGCCGCGACCTCGGGCAAGGCGAAGCTTGCCGGAAGCAATTGAGAGTGCCGCGTGCAGCGGGAAGCAGCGCAATTAGCGCAGTGTCGTCCCGGCGCAGGCCGGGACCCATAACCACAAATGCAACTTGTTGTGCGATGTTGGAACGACGAGTCCCGTTCACAACACGGGCCGCGGCGTATGGGTCCCGGCCTTCGCCGGGACGACAGCATTGAACTACTGCCGTCCCAGCTGCGTCGCCTTCTCCACGCGATCGAATCGCTCCAGCGAGAGGATCGCATCCGCGAGCTGGTCGGCGCGCTTGTCGAGCACCGGACGGGCCAGCGTCAGGAATTTCTGCTGCATCGCCTGCGCGTCGGGGAACGAGGTCGGCTCACCCGAGGGGTCGGCATAGAGGCGTTCATGGGTGCCATCGTCGGTGGTGATGGAGACGCGGGCGCCGAACGGGTGGGTGCGGCCCTTCTCCAACCGATCATCCTGCACCACGTCGAACTTGTCGGCGAGCGCGTCGATCGCCTTGTCGCCCAGGCGCTCATAATCGTCCCAGCCGAAATGGCCCTGGTCGAGTGCGATCGCGCCGGTGAAGAACATCGAGAACTGGCCGCCGACCACTGAAGTCGGGTGGCGCTTGGTAGCGGCATCGCCGGTCAGCGTGATGCCGTTGCGGTGCAGGCCGATCTCGACCTTCCGGATCTGGTCCGGCGTCAGATTGTGCTCGCGGCGCATCGCGATCAGGGCGTCGATCGCGGCATGGGTGTAGCGGCAGCTCGGATACGGTTTGACGCCGATCTTCATCGTTTCATACGTCGAGCCGAGACCGGCCACCGCCTTGTCGGGATGCGCATCGTCGCTGTAGCCGACCAGCAGGCCGTGCTTGCCCTCGACCGCCTCGCTCGAGCCGACGAAATCGTTGCGCGCCAGGGTCGCCGCGATCACGCCGTTCATCGCGGCGGCGCCGACCTGGTAGCGCTTGTTCCAGGCGCCGTTGACAAGGAATTGCAGCGAACCGGCGGCCTGGCTGCCGGAGACGCCGAACGCCGAGACGATCTGCGCTTCCGAGAGCTCGAACAGCTTGGCGGCCGCTGCCGCCGCGCCATAGGTGCCTGCGGTCGCGGTCGGGTGGAAGCCGCGGGCGTAATGCGAGGTCGGGTCGAGCGCGTTGCCGAGCCGGCAGCACACCTCGTAGCCGGCCACGATCGCAGTCAACACGTCGCGGCCGGAGGCGCCAACCATCTCGCCGACCGCGAACGCGGCGGGCACCACCGGTGCACTCGGATGCAGCGAGGAATCGGCATGGGTGTCGTCGAAATCCAGCGAATGGCCAAGCGCGCCGTTGAGCAGCGCCGCCACCGCAGGCGTCCAGGTCTTCGCATCGCCGAACACGGTGGCCTCGCCCTTGCCGTCCAGCGCCAAGGCCTCCAGCATCTTCATCAGCGAGGGCGTCGATTCCGCATCGCGGCGGGCGCGGATGGCGCTACCGAGGAAATCCAGCGTCAGCACCTTGGCGCGTTCCGGCACCTCGGGCGGGATGTCCTGATATTTCAGGCCGGCGACATAGGCGGCGAGCGTTGCGGTTTCGTGGGCCATCGTGTTTCCTCAATTTTGCGGCGCAGGGTAGGCGGGACGGTGCACCCGTTCAAGCCGACTTGCCGCCGCGGGCAGCAGCCATGCTCGCAATGGTTTAACACGGGGCACCCGATTAATTCCGGATCACGCTGCATGAGCACCTTCGCAAAACGCATGTTCGACAGACTTTGGGCCCGCAAGACGCAGCTGGCGCTGGCGGTCCGGATCGCGGCCTCGGGGGTGGCGGCCTATGCGATCGCGGTCGCGTTTCATCTCATGTTACCGCTCTGGGCGGTGCTGACCTCGTTGATCGTGACCCAGATGAGCGTCGGCCGCTCGCTGAAGGCGACGCGCGATTACATGCTCGGCACCATCGGCGGCGCCATCTATGGCGGCGCGATCGCCGTGCTGATTCCGCATTCCGGCGAAGGCAGCCTCTTGGCGCTGCTGGTGCTGGCGATCGTGCCGCTGGCCTTCATCGCCTCGCTCAATCCCAGCCTGAACTCGGCGACGGTGACGGCGGTGATCGTGCTGCTGCTGCCGACCATGCATCAATCCAATCCGCTGGATTCCGCAATCGACCGCGTGCTGGAGGTCACGGTCGGGGCGCTCACCGGGCTTGCGATCTCGTTCCTGGTGCTGCCGTCGCGCGCGGTCAGCCAGATCCGGGTCAATGGATCGAAGCTGCTGGAGCTGCTCGCGGCCGCGTTCGCCGAGCTGCTGGCCGGCCTGACCCGAGGCCTCGACAACGACGCGCTGCATCGGATCCAGGACGGCATCGGCACGGCCGTGACCAATCTGCACACGACCGGCATGGAGGCCGAGCGCGAGCGTTCGATGCATCTGTCGTCCGGGCCGGAGACCGGTCCATTGCTGCGGACGATCCAGCGGCTGCGGCACGACGTCGTGATGATCGGACGGGCCTCCGTCACACCGCTCCCGGCCGATATCCAGACCCGGCTGGCGCGGCCGCTGGCGGATGTCAGCAATGCGATCGTCACCTACATGAAGACGGTCGCGACCTCCTTGCGCGCCGGTACCGGCACGGCTGACATGGCGCCGGTCGAGGCGGCGCTGCACGCCTATAGCGACGAGGTCGCCGCCGTGCGCAGCGAGGGCCTGACCCGTGGCCTCCCGGTCGATGCCATGGAGCGCTTCTTCGCGCTCGGCTTCTCGCTCGAGCAGATGCGACAGAACCTCAACGACCTCAAGCGCTGCCACGACAATTGGTGCACCAGCGAGGAGGCATCGGAGAAGATCGTCGCGGATGCCGCACCGAAGAGCGCGGCGTGATTTGCGTTCGGCCGAGCTAATCCGCGATCTTGCGCAGCATCGACGGCACGATCAGGCGGTGAAACGGCGCGATCACAGCGAGATAGGCGCGTCCGAGCCAGTTGTGGGTCAGCACCAGCGTGGTCGCCGTGACATTGCGGCCGGTGCCCGCGGCATCGACATCGACCACCAGCCGGAAGTCCAGATGCTTGTCATTGAAGCCCGCCACCAGCCGCTCCGGCGTTTCGCTGACGACCGGGAATAATCCGATCATGTCGCGCGACACGCCCGGTTCGGCGCCCGACGTTTTCAGGCCGAACGGCGTGACCAGGATGTTGCGCAGCCTGGTCAACAGTTTGATCCAGCGTGCCTGCCTCGCAACCATCGCCTCGGTTGCGCGCCGGGCGTCGAGATCGGGCTGCGCGGTCTCGATGCGGAACGCATCGATGAACTGGGCGCCTGCGAGCAGGGCGCTGGAATCCGTCTTCGGTGTGACTTCGTCGACCTTCATCGACGCAATCTGCGCGCCAGCAAACGGAAACGCAAGATCAGGAGGGCGGCATAGACCGCGGTCCCGAGCGACAGCCCGATCCAGACACCAGCGGCATCGAGCTTGAGCCAGAAGGCGAGCGCGTAGGCCGAGGCGAATCCGACCAGCCAGTAGCTGATGGTGGCGAACAGCAGTGGCACCTTGGTGTCGTTCATGCCACGCAGCGCGCCGGCGCTGGTGGTCTGGACGCCGTCGGCGATGAAGAAGGTCGCGCCGATCAAAAGCAAGGTCGCGGTGAGCTGCGCCGTGGTGTCGGAGGCCTCGCCGAGGAACAGCGCGGCGATCTCGAAACGTGCCAGGATCACCGCGAGCGTCATGACGCTCATGAAGATGCCGCTCAGCGCAACCGCGACATAGCCGGCGCGGCGGACCGCGTCGGCGTCGCGGCGGCCGACCGCGTGGCCGACCCGCACGGTCGCCGCCATGCTGACGCCGAACGGCACCATGAACAGGATCGCCGCGATCTGCAGCGCGATCTGATGTGCCGCGAGCGCCGTGGTGCTGATCAGCCCCATCAAGAGGCCGGCTGCGCCGAACAACCCATACTCCAGCAGAAAGGCGATCGCGATCGGCGCGCCGACGCCGACCAGTTTGCCCATCAGCGGCCAGTCGATGCGCCAGATGCGGCTGAACACATGATATTTGCGGAATGGCCGACGCTCTGCGCAAAACCATGCGCCGGCGAGGAAGGTGCCGAGATTGACCAGCGTGGTCGCAAGCCCGGCGCCGAACAGGCCGAGCTCGGGCATGCCCCATTTGCCGTAGAGCAAGAGATAGACCATCAGCGCATTGGCGGGAATTGCCGCAAGCGTGATCCACAGCACCGGCTCCGGCCGGTTCACCGCACTCATGAAACCGCGCAGCGCGATGAACCACAGCGCGGGGAGGATTCCCCAGGCGAGGCCAAACAGATATTGCTGCGCGAGATGCGCGGTGAGCGGGGCCTGGCCGAGCGCGAGCAGGATGCGCTCGCCTTGGAATGGCAACACCATCAGCGGCAGCACCATCAGGAAGGCGACCCAGAGCCCGACCCGCAGCGCGCGCCGCATCATATGCGGGTCGCGGGCGCCGAAGGCCTGCGCGGCCAATGGCGAGACCGCCGAGACCATCCCCATGCCGATGGTGAAGCTGACGAAATACACGGTGTGCGCCAGCGCCGCGGCGGCGACGGTCTCGCTGCCGAGGCGTCCGATGAAGGCGAGATCGGTCGTCATCATCGCGATCTGCCCGAGCTGGGTCAGCGCCAGCGGCACCGCGAGCTTCAGCGTTTCCGCAAGCTCGGCCGCGAGCAGATTGCGAGGGACGGCCGCCGCGCGCGTCGCGGCCGGGGCGATCTTGCCGATGGAGGTCATGGCGAGATGCTTAGCACGGCAAGCCGGCCAAAAGCATGGCCAAGCTGCCGCAGGCAATCAAGCTGCCGCAGGCGATCAAGCTCGCGCCGGGACTCGCTTGATCTTGGCGCCGAGCGCGTTCAGCCGCTCTTCGATCCGCTCGTAGCCGCGCTCGATCTGGTCGGCATTGTTGATCGTGGAGGTGCCCTCGGCGCAGACAGCAGCGAGCAGCATTGCCATGCCGGCGCGGATATCGGGCGAGGTCATCGGCGCGCCGCGCAGGCGGCTCGGACCAGCGACGATGGCGCGATGCGGGTCGCACAGCACGATGCGGCCGCCCATTGCAATGAGCTTGTCGACGAAGAACATCCGCGATTCGAACATCTTCTCGAACATGAGGATGACGCCGTCGCACTGCGTCGCGGTGACGATCGCGATCGACATCAGGTCCGCCGGGAAGGCCGGCCAGGGCTGATCCTCGAGCTTCGGTACGTGGCCGCCGAAATCGTCGTGGATCTTCATGGTCTGGTTCGACGGCACGACGAGATCGTCGCCCTCGACGCCGCAGACGATGCCGAGCCGCTCAAAACCCATCCGGATCGAGCGCAGGTGCTCGACGCCGGCGCGGGCAATGCGCAGCGGCGAGCGCGTCACCGCGGCAAGGCCGATCAGCGAGCCGACCTCGATATGATCGGGCTGGATCGCGAAGGTCGTCCCGCCGAGCGTCGCCGGCCCGTGAATGGTGATGGTGTTGGTGCCGATGCCCTCGATCTTGGCACCGAGCGCGACCAGGAAATTCGCGAGGTCCTGCACATGTGGTTCGGAGGCCGCGTTGCGCAGATAGGTGGTGCCGCGGGCGGCCACGGCGGCCACCAGCGCGTTCTCGGTCGCGGTGACGCTGGGCTCGTCGAGGAACACGTCGGCGCCCTTCAGCCGCGAGGCGCGGAATTCGAGCCGGTGGGTCGCGGTCACGGTGGCGCCGAGCTGCTCGAAGGCGAGGAAATGCGTATCGAGACGTCGCCGGCCGATCACATCGCCGCCGGGCGGCGGCAAGGCCACCTCACCGCAGCGCGCGAGCAGCGGCCCCGCCAGCAGGATCGAGGCACGGATGCGTGCGCACAGATCGGGATCGAGATCGGCGGCGCGGATCTCCCTGGCGTGGATCTGCAGCGTGTTGCGCTCGGTCCATTCGGCGCTCGCGCCGACCGAACGGCACAGCTCGACCAGGGTCTCGGTGTCGCGGATCCGCGGCACATTGGTCAGCGTCACCGGGTGCTCGGTCAACAGCGCCGCGGCGATGATCGGCAACGCGGAATTCTTGTTGCCGGACGGCTCGATGGTGCCGGAGAGCCGGCGGCCGCCTTCTACGATGTACTGGATCGGCGGCACGCGGAGAAAGGCCCCTTAGATATCGATGGTGGCGCTGAGCGAGTGTTCCTGGATGAAGTCGCGGCGCGGTTCTACCACGTCGCCCATCAGTTTGGTGAAGATATCGTCGGCCTCGTCGACCTCCTTGACCTTCACCTGGAGCAGCGAACGGGCATTGGTATCGAGCGTGGTCTGCCAGAGCTGCTCCGGATTCATCTCGCCGAGGCCCTTGTAGCGCTGCAGCGAGACGCCCTTGCGGGCGGCATCGGTCACAGCCTCGAAAAGATCAATCGGGCCATGGATGGCCTGCTCTGCATCCTTGCGCCGAAGCTTGCCGGCCCGCGCGTAAATTTCCTGCAGCTTCTTGGCATATTCGTCGAGCTTGCGTGCATCCGCCGAGCCAAGGAACGCGTCGTCGATCACTGCGACTTCCTTGACGCCGCGCACCGTGCGCTCGAACTGGAAGCCGTGGCCTTCGATGAAGTCGCCAACCCAGCCGCGTTCCACCTCGTCGGCCAGTGCGTCCAGCCGCATGGCAATGTAGTCGGCTGCCGATTTCGCGGTGGCGACGTCGCCGGTGATCTTCGGGCTCAGCACGCCTGCGATCGCCGCCTGCTCGATCACCGCGCGATTGTACCGGCTGTGCATGTTGCGCAGCACGGAGCGAATGATGCGGGCTTCCTCGACCAGCGACAGCAGATCCCGGCCGGAGCGGTCGTCGCCGGAGGCCGGTTTGAACACGCATTCGTCGAGCCCCGTCGAGATCAGATAGTCCTCGAGCGCGCGCTCGTCCTTCAGGTACTGCTCGGACTTGCCGCGCGAAACCTTGTAGAGCGGCGGCTGGGCGATATAGAGGAAGCCGCCATCGATGATCGCCCGCATTTGACGGTAGAAGAACGTCAGCAGCAGCGTGCGGATATGGGCGCCGTCGACGTCGGCGTCGGTCATCACGATGATCTTGTGATAGCGCAGCTTGTCGACTGCGAAATCGTCGCTGATGCCGGTGCCGAGCGCGGTGATCAGCGTGCCGATCTGCTCGCTCGACAGCATCTTGTCGGGACGCACGCGCTCGACATTGAGGATCTTGCCACGCAGCGGCAGCACCGCCTGGAACTCGCGGTTGCGGCCCTGCTTGGCGCTGCCGCCGGCCGAGTCACCCTCGACGATGAACAATTCGGATTTGGCCGGATCCTTCTCCTGGCAGTCGGCGAGCTTGCCGGGCAGCGAGGAGACGCTGAGCGGATTTTTCCGCGTCAGTTCGCGCGCCTTGCGGGCAGCCTCGCGCGCCGCCGCGGCCTGGATCACCTTGCCGACGATCTCCTTGGCTTCCTTCGGGTTCTCCTCGAACCAGGCGGCCAGCGCCTCGTTGAGGACGTTCTCGACCACCGGGCGCACTTCCGAGGACACCAGCTTGTCCTTGGTCTGCGACGAGAACTTCGGGTCGGGCACCTTGACCGACAGCACCGCGGTGAGGCCTTCGCGGCAGTCGTCGCCGGTCAGCGCGATCTTTTCCTTCTTGGCATTGGCCTCGGCATAGCCGTTGACCTGGCGCGTCAGCGCGCCGCGGAAGCCGGCCAGATGGGTGCCGCCGTCCCGCTGCGGGATGTTGTTGGTGAAGCACAGCACGTTCTCGTGGTAGCTGTCGTTCCACCACAGCGCGGCCTCGACGCCGATGCCGTTGGCCTCCGAACGCACCATGATCGGCGCCGGCACGATCGCTTTCTTGTTGCGGTCGAGATATTTGACGAACTCCTCGACGCCGCCGGAATAGTGCATCTCCTCGCGCTTCTCGACCGCGTGGCGCATGTCGGAGAGCACGATGTTGACGCCGGAATTGAGGAAGGCGAGCTCGCGCAGCCGATGCTCCAGCGTCGCAAAGTCGTATTCGATGTTCTTGAAGGTCTCGGTGGAGGCGTGGAAGGTGACCTCGGTGCCGCGTTTGCCGTGGCCGTCGCCGACCACTTTCAGCGGTGCGACCGCATCGCCATGGGCGAATTCGATGTAGTGCTCCTTGTCGTCGCGCCAGACCCGCAGCTCGAGCTTGCTCGACAGCGCGTTGACGACGGAGACGCCGACGCCGTGCAGGCCGCCGGAGACCTTGTAGGAATTCTGGTCGAATTTTCCGCCGGCATGGAGCTGGGTCATGATGACCTCGGCCGCCGAGATGCCTTCGCCCTTGTGGATGTCGACCGGGATGCCGCGGCCGTCGTCGTACACGGTGACGGAGTTGTCGGCGTTGAGGGTGACGAGCACGCGGCTCGCATGGCCCGCCAACGCCTCGTCGATGGCGTTGTCGACGACTTCGTAGACCATGTGGTGCAGGCCGGAGCCGTCATCGGTGTCGCCGATATACATGCCCGGCCGCTTGCGCACGGCATCGAGGCCCTTCAGCACCCGGATCGATTCCGCGCCATATTCGACCGGAATGGGATGCTCAGGTTCGGCAGGAGTCTGCCGGGCAGGTTCTGTCATGTGAGGCCTTCGAGGATGTCCCGAATCAGCTGCGCAATATGAGGCGCTGATTACGCTATTTGTGCCATGAAAGAGGGGTTGCGCCTAGCGCAAAGTCTGTATCCACAAACTATTGAATAAATAGGATTTTTTAGCCCTGTTTCAAGGCCGCAAAAGGCCGATTCCGAGGCGTCGGAAATGCTTGATTCGAAGCCGGATCCGCAGCCGTTCGGACGGCCCTCGCGCGGCTTCAGCTGCGCCGTGTGGCGCGGCCGGATTCGACGTCGAAAATCTCGCCGGTTGGGCCGATGTCGACGAAACCGGCGGGATCCGCACCGGTCATCCAGACCTGCGCGCCGAGCTTGCCGAGTTCCACGAACAGCGCCTTGCGCCTGGCGGGATCGAGATGGGCGACGACCTCGTCGAGCAGCAGCAGCGGCACGATGCCGGTCATCTCCGCCACCATCGTGGCGTGCGCCAGCACCAGGCCGATCAGAAGAGCCTTCTGCTCGCCGGTCGAGGCATCGCGCGCCGGCATGTGCTTCGGCGCGTAGACCACCTGCAAATCGGTCAGATGCGGACCGTCGAGCGTGCGGCCGGCGGCGGCGTCGCGTGGGCGGCTCGTGCGCAGGATCTCGCGGTAGCGGTCCTCGACCGCGGTCGCGGGCTCACCGAGCAGCGCATTCTCCATCCAGCCGTCGAGCGCGATCTCGGCGGATGGGAACGCCGAGGCCGCGCCGCGCTCGCGCAGCATCACCGCGAGTTTCGCCGCGGTCTGGCCGCGTAAGGCCGCGACCGCGACCGCAAGCTCTGCGGTCTCGCGTTCGATCGCGCCACACCAATGGTCGTCGTAATTGCGCACCTCGAGCAGCCGGTTGCGCGAGCGCAGCGAGCGCTCCAGCGCCGAGACCCGGCTGGAATGCTCGGAATCGATCGCCAGCACCAGGCGATCGAAGAAGCGCCGCCGTTCGGACGCCGCGCCCATGAACAGGCCGTCCATCGACGGCGTCAGCCAGACCATACGCAAATGGTCGCCGAATGCGGTGGCGGAGCCCACCGGCTCGCGGTCGATCCGGCAGCGCCTGGAATTGCCGTTCGTCTCGCCGGTCGGCGCATCGATGCCGGTGCCGAGTGTCGCGAGCCCGAGCGCCCCCTCGACCTCCGCCGACACCGCCCAGGAGCCGTTGCCCTGATTGTCGGCGATGTCCTCCAGCGTCGCCCGGCGCAGACCGCGGCCCGGCGACAGGAAGGAGATCGCCTCCAGGCAATTGGTCTTGCCGGCGCCGTTCGGGCCCACCAGCACCACCAGATCACCCGCGACCTGCAGCGCCGCCGCCCGGTAGTTGCGGAAATGCGTCAGCGACAGGCGGTGAATGCGGGACGGGGTCATGGTTGCTCTGTCATTGCCGGACACTCACGCCTGCTTGCGGCCAAGACGTGGATGGCCGGGACGAGCCCGGCCATGACGCAATCTAGTGACGACGCAGACAAGGAGAAGATGCGATCACACCCGCATCGGCATCAGCACGTAGAGCGCGCCCTTGTGGTCCTTGTCCTGCACAAGGGTCGGCGAGCCGGGGTCGGCGAGCCGCAGCACCGCGACTTCGCCTTCGATCTGGGCGGCGATGTCGAGCAGATAGCGCGAGTTGAAGCCGATATCGAGGGCGTCGGAGGCGTATTCGACCTCGATCTCCTCGGTGGCGCTGCCGCTATCCGGGTTGGTGACCGAGAGCACCAGCTTGCCTGCGGACAAAGCGAGCTTTACTGCGCGGCCGCGTTCGGAGGAGATGGTGGAGACGCGATCGACCGCGGCCTCGAAATCCTTCTTGTCGACGACCAGTTCCTTGTCGTTGTTTTGCGGGATGACCCGGCCGTAATCCGGGAAGGTGCCGTCGATCAGCTTCGAGGTCAGCACCACATGGCCGAGCGTGAAGCGGATCTTGCCCTGCGACAGCTCGATCTGGATCTCCTCGGCGTCGCCCTCGATCAGCCGCTGCACCTCGCCGACCGTCTTGCGCGGCACGATCACGCCGGGCATGCCGGTCGCGCCCTTCGGCAGCGTGAGGTCGATCTGCGCCAGGCGGTGGCCGTCGGTGGCGACGCCGCGCAGGGTCGCCGCCTTGGCACTGCCGGCCGCGTGCAGATAGATGCCGTTGAGATAGTAGCGGGTCTCTTCGGTCGAGATCGCAAACTGGGTGCGATCGATCAGCCGCTTGATGTCGGAGGCCGGCAGCGCAAACGAATGCGTCATCTCGCCAGCGGCGAGATCCGGGAAATCGCTCTCCGGCAGCGTCTGCAGCGTGAAGCGGGAGCGGCCGGCGCGCACCGCGAGCACCGAGCGGTCGCCGTCGGCCTCCAGCACGATTTGCGAGCCGTCGGGCAATTTGCGGACGATGTCGTAGAACATGTGCGCGGGCACGGTGGTCGAGCCGGCGGTTCCGGTTTCCGCGGCCAGCGTCTCCGTCACCTCGAGGTCGAGGTCGGTCGCCTTCAGCGACAGCTCGCTGCCCGCGGCACGGATCAAGACGTTACCGAGGATCGGGATGGTGTTGCGGCGCTCGACCACGCGATGGACGTGACCCAGCGATTTCAAGAGTTGCGCGCGCTCGACGGTGACCTTCATTGCAATACCCGCCAGATCCCTCAGAGGAAGAGCCGGGCGGCCGTTGATGGCAGCACCGCGGCGTTGAAACCCGAAAAGCCGGATCAATATCGGATTTGATCAAACCCACGGGGGGACCGCAAGGTGGCGCGGATGGCGGGCCGGCGCAAGGGAAACGGCGGCCGTTCCCCCACGTTTTGGACCTGAAAAAGCATTCGCCCGCCCCAATGCAAAGGGAGCGGGCGATGGCGCAGGCGATCTTGCGCGGCAGGCTTATTCCTGCAACTGGCGTTTCAGCGATTCGACCTCTTCCGAGAGCGCGATGTCCTTGGCGACCAGTGCCTCAATCTTGCGCACGGCGTGCAGCACCGTGGTGTGGTCGCGGCCGCCGAAGCGCCGGCCGATCTCCGGCAGCGAGCGCAGGGTCAGCGTCTTCGCCAGGTACATCGCAACCTGGCGCGGACGCACCACGTTGGCGGTGCGGCGGGACGACAGCAGGTCGGAGCGGCTGACATTGTATTGCCGCGCCACCACGCGCTGGATGTCCTCGATCTTGATCCGCTTCGGTTCCTGCGGGCGGATCAGGTCGCGCACCTCGCGCTCGGCCATCTCCAGGGTGACCGGCTGGTTGTTGAGCTTGGAATGCGCCAGCAGGCGGTTGATCGCGCCTTCGAGGTCGCGGCCGTTATGGGTGATGGTGCGCGCCAGATAGTCGAGCACCTCCTCCGGCACTTCGAAGGTCGCATGGTGGGCACGGGCCGCGGCCACGCGCGACTTGAGGATGCCGAGCCGCAGTTCCTCGCCGAGCGAGCCCATTTCGACCACGAGGCCGCCGGCGAGCCGCGAGCGCACGCGGTCATCGAGGCTCTCCAGATCCGACGGCGGGCGGTCGGCCGCGATCACGACCTGACGGCCGGCATCGATCAGCGCGTTCAGCGTGTGGCAGAACTCGGCCTGCGTCGACTTGCCCTGCAGGAATTGCAGGTCGTCGATCACGAGCACGTCGATGCCGCGCAGCGCTTCCTTGAATGCCAGCGCCGTCTGCGTCTTCAGCGCGGCGACGAAGCCGTACATGAATTTTTCCGCGGTGAGATACAGCACCTTGCGCTCGGTGCCGGAATTGCCGGCCCAGGTCACGGCCTGCAACAGATGCGTTTTGCCGAGGCCGACGCCGGCATGGATGTAGAGCGGGTTGAACATCACGGGATCGCCGCGGCGTCCTTCCGCGACCTGGCGCGCGGCCGCATGCGCCAGCGTATTGGAACGGCCGACGACGAAGCTTGCGAAGGTCAGGCGCGGGTCGAGCGGCGAGCCGCCGAGCGCATCATGATTGGCGGAGACCGGCGCGGTCGCAAACGAGCGCAGTTCCGGCGCCGGGCGTCCGTCGGTGCGCGCCACCGGGCGCGCTTCGACCGCGGCAGGGGCTTCCTTGACGGGCGCCACCGGACGGATCGCAGAACGCACGGTCAGATCGATGCGGTGCACTTCGGGCATCTCGGCCTGCCAGCAGGCGAGCACGCGATCGGTGTAGTGCGCCTGGATCCAGCTCTTCAGGAACCGGGTCGGAACCGAGAGGCGGACGCTCTCGTCGTGCACGCTCTCCAGGTCCATCCGCGCAAACCAGCTCGAATAGACGTCCTCGCCGACAGTCGTCCGCAACCGTCCCTTCACCCGCGACCAGCGATCCTGTTCCGTGTTCGTCAT